>NZ_JBWVZL010000001.1:1365058-1614933 GCF_056676035.1 Piscinibacter sp. PDB5-1
CGAACGCGACCACGCGGGTCGAGCTGTTCTGCATGTAGGTGCGTTCGGCGACGATCTTGTTGTCGTAGATGTCCTTGGCCAGAGCACCCGACTTCGTGCGGCGGATGCTCTCGATGTCAGCCTTCCACAGTGCCGACAGGTACTCGGCGTGCACCGTGGGGCCAGGGTACTTGGCCACGCTGGTGATGCCCGTGTTGAAGCCGGCGAAGATCGAGTCGCCGTACGCCACCACGCGGTACTTCGTGCTCGTCAGCGAACGGTTCACCGTCCACGAGGCGTTTTGGGTGATCGTGCTGGCGGTCGCTTCAGCGCCGAAGCCCAGCAGGGCAAGGGCTGGCAGCAGGGCGCGCAGGGCGGTGCGAAGGCGGAAGCTCATGGGATGGGTCATGGGTGTCTCCAAGGTCGGACATGTCTTTTGTTTGTCTTGCCGAGCGACCAGGACCCAGAGTTGAAAGGGGCCTGAGAGCAGCGGGCGAAGCCAATGTAGATGCCCATGCACTTTTCTCACCATCCGGATATTCCCCCGACACAGACCGCTGAGCCCCTGCTCATGGGGCCTCTTTTGATCGCAGTCGCTGCACAGCACCCACAACGCGGTGATCAGCGAGTCACCAGACCATCGGCCACGACCTGCGCGATGTGGTCGTTGAGGGTTTGTTCGGCGCTGCGGTAGTCGATGCCGAGCTCGGTGCGGCTGCGGGTCGCATCGAAGCGGATGTCATGGCCCACGTTGCGTGCGACGTAGTCGCGCTGCAGGCCGACCCACGGGGCAATGAGCCACAGCAGCGCCTTGGGTGCCTCGCCCCGCGGCAGCCTGTTCCTCAGGCCGTGCGCTTCGACGCGCATCGTGCGCGCCAGTTCGAGCAGCCGCATCGAATGCCCGACCACGATGTAGCGCCCGTGCGCCTCGGGCTGCAGCGCCGCACGCACGTGGGCCAGCGCCGCATCGCGCACGTCCACGACGCCCAGCGTCAGGCGCGGCACGCCGGTGCGGAACGATCCCTTCAGGAAGCTTGTCATCAAGCCGACGCTGGTGGCGTCGGCGCGGCGTGACAGCGAGGGGCCGAAGATCGCCCCGGGGTGGATGGTCACGAGGTCCCACCGTGCCTGCTTGCGCTGCTGCGCCCAAGCGGCCCGCTCGGCCACTGTCTTCGAGTAGGCGTAGCTGTTGTGGTGCGGGTCGGTGTTGGGGTTGACGTCGGCTTCGCGCACGGTCGGGTCGGCCTTGGTCAGGTCACACGCGTCGTTGTAGAGCGCGGCGATGCTGCTGGTGAGCACGACACGGCCGACCTCGGGCGTGCGTTCGACCGAGCCCAGCACGTTCAGCGTGCCGGCCAGCGCCGGCTGCACCAACTGGCGCTGGATGTCTTTCGGCTTGTCGACGAAATACGGCGACGCGGTGTGGACGACCACCGCGCAGCCACGCATGGCGGCATCGAAGCTGCCGGGCTTGAGCAGGTCGGCTTCGAACAATTTCAGGCGCCCGGGGTGCTGCGCGGCCAGCGCCTGCAGGTGCTGCAGCTTGTCGCCATCGCCCAGGCTGCGCACGGTGCCATGCACGGTGCAGCCGGCTTCGAGCAGCAGCCGCACCACCCATGACGCCAGGTAGCCGGCCGCACCGGTCACGAGAAGGGTCTTGTTGTCCATCGGGACTCCACACAGAGGGTCCAAGTGTGCTGTCTTGAGGGGCAGGCACCCCGATTGCCCTTGCTGGTGAACACGGGCTTCGGCCCGCCCTGGCGTCAGTCGCCGGAGCGGGGCATGAAACCTGTGCGCCTTCAACGACCGACTCGCAGGAACCACCACACATGACGCCGCCCGCCGTGCCCTTTCCCTCCGCCGCTCGCCCGGTCGCCCAAGACCCGTCGCTCGTGCTGTGCCGGCATTTGAAACAGTGCGAGAAAGCCCGCAGCCGATGGTTCAGCGTGGCCGTGGCGGCTGAACGGCTGCATGGGCTGATGGCGCCGCGCCTGGCGACAACGGTCGCAGTGGCAGGGCTCGCCCTGGGCCTCGCGCTGCGCTGGCTGTGAGTCGCGCCGCCACACACGCACGATCGGAGGTCGGGGAAGAACTCGCGCTGCTCGAACCCACCCTGGGCCCGCTGGAGCCGCCGGTCCGCGCCGTGCTTTTCGGCCTGGCGCGCTTCGAGCAGCATGGGCGAAGCCTCGCCCGCGCGCAAGAAGTACAGGGCACCGCCGGCCGAGGGAAGTTCTTCCCGCGCGTCGAAGACAACGTCGCCATGCTGCGACAGGCGCGCGCGCTGCTCGAAAAGCGCGTGCGCGACGGCCGCCACCTGGGCGCCGCCGGCAAGTGGCTGCTCGACAACGCGGCACTGCTTGATGAGCAGATCTACCTGGTGCGGCACGGCCTGCCGCGCAATTTCTTCCGATTGCTGCCGCGCCTGCGTGACGAACCGCTGGCCGGCTTGCCCCGCATCTATGGCATCGCCTGGGCCTGGGTGGCCCACACCGACGGCGGCTTCGACACCGGCCTGCTGAGCGCCTACCTGCGCGCCTACCAGGCCGAGCGGGCCCTGTCGCTGGCCGAGCTGTGGGCCTTGCCGACCACCTTGCGCGTGGTGCTGCTCGAAAACCTGCGCCGGCTGGCCGAACGCTTCTCGACCCTGCAGGCGGCGCGCGACGTGGCCCACCACTGGTTCGACCACGAGCCCGCGCAACAGGGGCTGGCCGCGCTCGAAGCGTTGGAGCCTCGCATGCGCGCGCGCGGGGTGATCGAGGCCTTCTGGTTGCAGCTCGACCACCGGCTCGAAGAACTGCCCGAAGCGCTCGGCGCGCAACTCACGGCTTGGCTCAGCACGCGGCTGCCCTCGCCGACGGCCACCTTGCAGCAGCAGCAAGACGAGTCGATCAAAGACCTGCAAAGCATCCACAACTGCATCACCACGCTGCGGCGCATCGAACAAGCCGACTGGCGCCGGCTGATCGCCAGCGTGAGCCCGGTCATGCAGACGCTCGACGGCGCGCCGGTGCACGCCGCGGAATCGCAAGAGACGCAGGACCTGACGCTGCACGAGGTCGAACGGCTGGCGCGCAAGTCGGGCCGCAGCGAGCTGGAGGTGGCCCGCCTGCTCGTCGAATTGACGCAAGACGTGCCGGCCAGCGAGGCCGGGGCCGCACCGATCTACTGGTGGCGAGGCCCGCAGCGCGAACGCCTGCACCGCGCGCTGGGGCTGTCGCCCGGCTGGTGGACGCGCAAGGGCCCGAACGAGCGCCGCCCTTTCGTGGTGGCGGCCTACCTCGCGAGCTTGCTGCTGCTGACCGCCGGCCTCGCATGGTGGCTGATGCGCAGCGCCGACCCGCAGGCCTCTGAGGGTCTGAAGTGGCTCGCCGGCCTGCTGCTGCTCGGCCCCTTGAGCGAGGCCATCGTCGCGCTCACCAACCGCTGGATCAGCGAATCGGCCGCGCCGGTCAAGCTGCCGCGGCTCGACTTCGCCCATGGCCTGCCGCCCGAACAACGCACGCTGGTCGTCATGCCTGTGGTGCTGGGCGACGTGGACGCGGTGGCGCCGCTGTGCGCCCAGCTCGAACAGCACTTCCTGTCGAACCCCGAGCCGCACGCGCAGTACGCGCTGCTGAGCGACTACACCGACGCACCAGGCCCGCACGCCGCGGGCGACGCGGCCGTGCTCGACGCGGCGCGCGCCCGGCTGTCGGTGCTGAACCAGCAGCACGGCGGCCAGGCACGCTTCCTGTTGTTGCACCGTGAGCGCCAGTGGTCCGACACCCAGCAGCGCTGGATCGGCTGGGAACGCAAGCGCGGCAAGCTCGAACAGCTGGTGCGGCTGCTGGCCGAGCCTGAGTCGCCCGGCCCCTTCCTGGACCTCGGCCCGCTGTCGGCCCTGGTGCCCGGCACGCGCCACGTGCTGGTGCTCGATGCCGACACCGACATGCCGCCCGGTCGCCTGCGGGCGCTGGTCGGCACGGCGGCCCACCCGCTCAACCAGCCGCGCGTCGATGCCGCCCGGCGCCGCGTGGTCGATGGCTACGCCATCCTGCAGCCGCGCATGCTGGCGCCCATGCCCGAAGCGGGCACCACCACGCCCTACCACCGGCTGTTCAGCGGGCAGTTCGGCATCGACCCGTACAGCGCCGCCAGCTCCGAAATCTTTCAAGACCTGTTCGGCGAAGGCAGCTTCACCGGCAAAGGCCTGCTCAACGTCGCCGCGCTGCACGCGGTGCTCGACCGGCGCCTGCCGGCCGAACAGGTGCTCAGCCACGACCTGCTCGAGGGCTCGATCGCGCGCTGCGCCGGCGTGTCAGACGTGACCTTGATGGAAGACTCGCCGATGCACGCCGACGTCGCGCACGCGCGGCTGCACCGCTGGACTCGCGGCGATTGGCAACTGCTGCCCTTCCTGCTCAATGCAGGCCGCTACGGCATCGAGGCCATCAACCGCTGGAAGCTGTTCGACAACCTGCGCCGCTCGCTGGTCGCGCCGCTGTCGCTCGCGCTGCTGCTGCTCGTGCTGGCGACCGGCGTGCTGCCGGTGTCGCTGGCTTTGGTGGTGGTGGCATCGGCGTTCGGCGCCGGCCCGCTGCTGGGTGCGGTCGCAGGGCTGGCGCCCAGCCGCGACGACATCGCGCCGCGCCTCTTCTACTGGCACGCGGGCGGCGAACTGGCCCGCGCGCTGGCATTGCCGCTGTGGCACCTCGCACAGCTGCTGCAGCTCGGGCTGCTGTATGCCGACGCCATCGTGCGGGCGCTGTGGCGCCAGACGGTGTCGCGTCGCAAGCTGCTCGAATGGACCACCGCCGCCGCTGCGCAGGCCGCCGCGCAGCACGGGCTCGGCGCGCTGTGGCGACAGCACCGGCGCGTGCCCGTCGCCGCACTGGCGCTGCTGGCCGCGCTGGTGGCGGCCGACCGCGCCGGCACCGACGTGCAATGGGCCCCCGCCCTCGTGCTGCTGGCGGTGTGGGGCAGCGCGCCGCTGTGGATCTGGTGGGCCAGCCGCCCGCGCGCGCAGCCCCACGACGATCCGCTGGCCGCCGACGACCCGGCGTACCTGCACCAGCTCGCGCGCGACACCTGGCGCTTCTACCAGTGCCATGTCGGCGCGGCCGACCACCACCTGCCGCCGGACAACGTGCAGCTCACGCCGCACCGCATGGTCGCGCACCGCACCTCGCCCACCAACATCGGCCTTTACCTGCTGGTCGTGGCCTGCGCGCGCGAACTCGGCTTCATCGGCCGCGCGTCGATGGCCGACCGCCTGCAGGCCACGCTCGACACGCTCGACCGCCTGCCGCGCTGGCACGGCCACTTCTACAACTGGTACGACACGCAAACGCTCGCGGTGCTGCCGCCCGCGTACGTGTCGTCGGTGGACAGCGGCAACTGCTCGGCGCACCTGCTGGCCGTCGCGCGCGCTTGCGAAATGGCGGCCGAGTTGAGCGACGAGGCGGTGCTCGCCGCGCTGCAGCGCAGCCACGCCTCGCTGCGCCAGCAATTGGTCGCGCGGCACCGCGTGCTCGCCGCCGAGCCGCGCACGGCCACGCTCGCCGCCCTGGCCGTGCTCGTGCTGCCCACACGCGGCGAGTGGATCGACGCCGAGCTCTCGCAGGTGATCGACACCGCGAGGGCCGAACTCGATGCCCTGGCACTCGACGAACACACGGGCCAAGGCGACGCCTCGCCCGAGGCACGCGAAGCCACCCTCGCCCGCTGGCTCGCACACGACCTCGTGACCTTGCTCGAATCGGCCCGGCACGAGCAGCGCAGCCAGCACACCCCGGCGCGCCTGCGCGCCCTGGCCGGGCGCGCGCGCGCGATGGCCCTCGCCGCCGACTACGCAGCCTTCTACGACCGGGAGCGCCGCCTCTTGCACATCGGCTACCGGGGCGAAGCGCAGCAACTCGACGAGAACCACTACGACCTGCTGGCCAGCGAGTCGCGCCTGACGAGCCTCGTGGCCATCGCCAAGGGCGACCTGCCCGTCGTGCACTGGAACACCCTGGGCCGCCCCTTCTTTGCCGAAGGCACCGAAGTGGGGTTGAAGTCGTGGTCGGGCTCGATGTTCGAGTACCTGATGCCCTCGCTCGTACTGCACGAGCCCAGCGGCAGCGTGCTCGCGCAGGCCACGCGCACGGCGGTGGCCGAGCAGCGCGCCGAGGCCCAGCCGCGCGGCACACCCTGGGGCATCTCTGAATCGGCCATCGCCGGCCAGGACCACACCCTGGCCTACCAGTACGGCCCGCAAGGCGCCCCCCGCCTCGCGCTGGCGCGTCTGCCGGTGGACGAGCGCGTGCTCGCGCCCTATGCCACGCTGATGGCCACCGTGGTGTCACCCGGCGCGGCAGTGCGCAACCTGCAGGCGCTGGAGGCGCTGGGTGCGCGCGGCACGATGGGCTTCTTCGAGGCGATCGACTACACCCCGCAGCGGCAGACCGCCGGCCACACCCACACGCTGGTGCAGACCTACATGGCGCACCACCAGGCGATGGGGCTGGTGGCCCTCACCAACGTGCTGGCGAACGACGCGCCGCGACGCTGGCTGATGAGCGACCCGCACCTGCGCGCGGTCGCCCCGCTGCTGCACGAGCGCGCGCCGCGCGAGGTGGCGCCGCTCGCGCCGGTGTTGCCGGCGCCGGTGCCGCGCGCCGGTGTGCCCAAGGCCCGCATGGTGCGCGAGAGCGCGCCGCTCGCGGGCCAGCTGCCGCTGACGCAGTTGCTGACCAACGGACGCTATGCGGTCGTGCTGCGCAGCCACGGCGGGGGCTACAGCAGCTGGGACGGCATCGGCCTCACGCGCTGGCGCGACGACCTGCTGCGCGACCAGCACGGCAGCTTTTTCTACCTGCGCCGCCAGGGCCAGGCCACCTGGCATTCGTTGACCGCCCACCCCGCGCCCGACCCCGCGGCGCGCTACCACTGCCGCGTGCAGGCCGAACGCGTGCTGCTCGAAGCGCGCTGGCCCGACCTGCGCAGCACCTGCACCGTGTGGGTCAGCCCCGAAGACGACTGCGAGCTGCGCCAGGTCGAGTGGACCAACACCGGCAAGCTGCCCTTGGCGCTGCAGCTGTGCGCGAGCTTCGAAGCCACGCTGGCCCCGCACCGCGGCGACGACGCGCACCCGGCGTTCTCGAACTTCTTCATGCAGGTGCGCTGGGACGAGGTGGACCGCGTGCTCTACCTGCGCCGCCGGCCCCGGCTGCAAGACGAAGCCGCGCTCCAGGCGGTGCACTTTCTGGCCTCGGTCGAGGGCAGCATCGACAGCGTGCAGCCACTGGCCGACCGTGCCCAGTGGCTGGGCCGCTACGGCACGGCGGCCTGCCCGCTGGGCGAAGGGCGCGCCGTGTTCGTCGAAGAGCCGGCCGAGTCGCTCGGCGACGACGGCCCCGGCCGCCCGATGGACACCGGCCTCGACCCCGTGGCCGGCCTGCAGGTCGGCCTACAGCTCGCCCCCGGCGCCACCGTGAAGCTGACCTTTTGCACCGCAGCCGCGCGCGACACCGAGACACTGGTCGCGCTGATCGACAAATACCAGCAAGCCGCGCATGTCGAGCGCGCGGCCAGCATGTCGCACACCATGGGCGGCATCCGCCTGCGCGAGCTGCAGTTCGACCCGGCCACCTGGGGCGCGCTGCTGCAGCTCAACACGCTGCTCACCGGCCAGGCCCCGCGCGACACCGGGCCGACGCGCGGGCCTGGCCGCTGTGACCGGCGCACGCTGTGGCGCTTCGGCATTTCGGGCGACCGACCCATCGTGTGGGTGGCCATCAGCGGCGAAGAAGGGCTCGACCTCGTGCGCTCGCTCAAGAAGGCCGTGCGCATGTGGAGCGCCAGCGGCGTGTGCGTCGACCTGGTCGTCAGCAACGACGAGCCCGCGTCGTACCTCTCGCCCGTGCAGCACGCGCTGCAGCAGTTGCAGGCACGCCTGCAAGGCCAGCACCAGGGCCGCCCGGCGCACCTGTGCTCGGCCCTGCACGTGCTGCGCGACCACGAGTTGACGCCCGATGAGCGCGCCACCTTGCACACGCTCGCGCGCATCCGCCTGCTGGCCGACGGGCGCAGCCTCGCGCAGCATGTTGAACGTTGGCATGCCGAATACCTGGCCTCGGCGCCCGACCCGCAGGCCCTGCGCCTGCCCGTGCCGCCGGTGGTGCTGGCCCGGGCCGAGGCCGCACACGCGCCCAGCGGCAGCTTCGACCCGGCGCACGGGGCCTTCTCGTTCGAGCTGTCGCCGCAGGGCCACCCGTCGCGGCCCTGGGTCAACGTGCTGGCCAACCCGCATTTCGGCTGCCAGGTCACCGAAGTGGCCGGCGGCTACACCTGGGCCGGCAACAGCCGCATGCACCAGGTGACGCCCTGGTCGAACGACCCGCTGACCGACCCGGCCGGCGAATGGCTGCTGCTGCACGACCTGGACCGCCAGACCGTGTGGCCGCTCGGGCGGCGGCTGCGCGACAGCGCGCCGCTCGCGGTCGAGCACGGCATCGGCTACACGCGCATGCGTCAGCAGATCGACGGCCTGTCGGTCGAGCTGTGCTGGTGTGTGGACCCGCGCAGCGCCGTCAAGCAGGTGCAGGTGCGCGTGGCCGCCGAGCGCGGCCCCGGCCGTCGCCTGCGCCTGGTGGCCCTGGCCGAATGGCAGATGGGCAGTGCGCGCAGCGAGCGCCTGTCACTGAGCACCGACGTGGCCCCGCTCGCCATCGGCCCCCAAGGGGCGGGCCTGCCGCAGCCCCGGCAGGTGCTGGCGCTGCAGGCCACGCAGCTCGACCACCTGGGCGGCTTCGGCGGTGCCACGGCCTTCTGGGTGCTGCGGCCCGCACAGGCCGGCGACGATGCCGAGGGCGAGCCCCATGCCACCTCGGCCGCGCGCGTGTTGCCGCAAGACTGGACCTGCGACCGCCGCGAGTTCTTCGACGCGGCGGGCCGTTTCGTCGTGCCCACCGCGCTGGGCCAACGCAGCGGCCCGGGGCTCGATGCCTGTGCGGCGCTCGCGGCCGAGTTGACGCCCGAGCCCGGCCGGTCGGCCTGCCTCACGGTGCTGCTGGGGCACGCGCACTCGCCCGAGGCCGCGCGCGAGGTGCTCGAAGCCGCCTGGGCGGTGGACCCCTCGCAGCGCCTGGACGACCAGCGCGCGTTGTGGCCGGAGCTTCTGGGCGGGGTTCAGGTGCGCACGCCCGATGCGCGCTTCGACGCACTCACCAACCACTGGCTGGGGTACCAGACCCTGGTGTGCCGCATGTGGGGCCGCGCGGGCTTCTACCAGGCCGGCGGCGCCTTCGGCTACCGCGACCAGCTGCAAGACGCGATGGCCCTGGTCGGCCTCTCGCCGCACCTGCTGGCCACGCAGATCCGCCGCAACGCGGCACGCCAGTTCGCCGAGGGCGACGTGCAGCACTGGTGGCACGAACCCGGCGGCGCCGGCGTGCGCACCCATTTCTCGGACGACCGCCTGTGGCTCCCCTATGCGCTCGCGCACTACCTCAACCGCACCGGCGACCTGACGCTGCTCGACGACACCGAGCCCTTCCTCGAAGGCCGGCCGGTGCCGGCGGGCGCCGAAGACATCTACGAGACCCCCTCGACGCACGGGCCGCGCGCAACGATCTACGAACACGCCGCCCGCGCCATCGACCGCAGCCTGGCCTCGGGTGCGCACGGCCTGCCACTGTTCGGCACCGGCGACTGGAACGATGGCATGAACCGCGTCGGCCACGAAGGCCGGGGCGAGTCGGTGTGGCTGGCGTGGTTCCTGTGCCAGGTGGTGGCCGACTTCCTGCCCATCGCTGGCTCGCGCGGCGACCTGGCCCGCGTGCGCGCGTGGTCCGAAGCGCGCCAGGGCTGGGTGCAGGCCCTCGACGCCCGAGCCTGGGACGGCCAGTGGTACCTGCGCGGCTTCTTCGACGACGGCTCGGCCCTGGGTTCGGCCGCGAACCCCGAGTGCCGCATCGACCTGATCGCACAGAGCTGGGCCGTGCTCACCGAGGCCGCCGACCCGGCGCGCGCGCGCCGCGCGATGGCCAGCGCCTGCACCCACCTGCTCGATCCCGAGGCGAAGCTCGCACGCCTGCTGCACCCGCCGCTCGCGCACGCCGAGCCGAGCGCCGGCTACATCCAGGCCTACGCGCCCGGGGTGCGCGAGAACGGCGGCCAGTACAACCACGCGGCCGTCTGGGCCCTGATGGCGCTGGCCAAGCTGCAGCAGCCGCAGGCGATGTGGCAGGTCTACACCGGCGTGAGCCCGGCGCACCGTTGGGCCGACCCGCAGCTGGGCCCGGTCTACGCCATCGAGCCCTACGTGATGGCCGGCGACATCTACTCGGCGCCACCCTGGGTGGGCCGGGGCGGCTGGAGCTGGTACAGCGGCTCGGCGGGCTGGCTGCTGCGGGCCTCGGTCGAGTCGATCTGCGGCGTGGTGGTCGAGCGCGACACCGTGCGCGTGAACGCCTGCCTGCCCCCGCACTGGGACCGCGCGGAGGTGCGCATCCGCCACGAGCGGCACTGGCACCGCTTCATCGTGTGCGCCAACCCGCGCGTGCGCGACGAGGTGCTCGCCGCCGAGCCGCGGGCGGTCGAGGTGGCGCCGCACGCGCCGACCGTGCTGAGCCACGCGACCGAGCCGCTGGTGCGCGTGGTGCTGTGTGCGTCGGCGAATCTGCCCGAGCGGCTCACGGCCGAAGCCGCGCACGGGCAGGGGCGTTGAGCGGCGCGGGGCAGCCGCCCGATCAGCCGCAGCAGCCACGCCCGGCCGATGCGGCGGGCTCGGGTGGGGCGGCCAGGTCTTTCACGATCGAGCACTCGGCCGCCGGCCCCCCCGCGCACCGCTCGGTGCACGAACGAACGAAGCGCGACAGGCTGCGATCCAGCGCGCGCAGCTCGGCCATCTTGGCCCGCACGGCCCCGAGGCGGGCCTTCGCGATGGCCAGCGTCTCGACGCAGTCGCGGTCCTGGCTTTGCGACAAGGCCACCAGTTCGCGCACCTGCTCGATCGGAAAGCCGAACTCGCGGCACTGGCGGATGAACGTCAACAGCGCCTCGGCCTCGGCGGAATAGAAACGGTGCCCGCTCGGGCGGCGCTTTGCCGGGGGGATGAGGCCGATCTCTTCGTAGTAGCGGATCGTCGGCACCGTGCAGCCCGTGCGCTCGGCCAGGAGGCCGATGGTCAAGGTGTCGGCGGTGGGGTGCATGGTCATCGGGGCCCTTGTATCTCAAGTCACTTGAGGTTCTAGAGTGCAGTCTATCGGGGGCCTGGCCCTCACTGCCGGAGTACACGTGAAGAAGATTCTGGGTCTGGTCGGGGTCGCCGCGGCATGCAGCGTGTGTTGTGCGTTTCCGATGCTGCTGCCGTGGCTCGGGGCCCTGGTGGCCTCGGGCGTGGGGCTCACGTTCGGTTGGCCCGCAGCGGCTGGGATCGGCGTGGCGGGCATGGTCGCCCTCGTGTGGTGGGCACGCCGCCGGCAGGCCGCCACCCCAGCCTGCACCCCGGCCGTGGGCAGCCACTGCAGCACCGGCTGCGCGGCCGGCCAAGGATTCGGCAAAGGGCCTGCGCCCTGAGCCCGGCCGTCGCCTGAGCCCGGCCGTCGTACTGGCCGCTCAGGGCTTGAAGACGACGTTCATGCCGGCGCGCACCTCGCTCGCGGGGATGTAGCCCAGCCCGCCGGGCGTGGCCTGCACGAACTCGACCACCTCGGCCACCGACTTCACCTCGCGTGGCGGCACGCCCTTGCCGATGTGGCGGCGAACGGTCCAGTAGGCGACGTACTTGTCGTTGTCCTGCGCCAGCGCCTGCGCCAGGAAGCGCTCGCGCAGCGGGTGCCCGGCGGGCAGGTTCACGACCGTCACCACCGTGCCGGCGACCTCGATGGCCCGCCCGGTGTACAGGCGCTGCAGCAGGGCGGCATCGACACGCGCCACGCCGGGGTGGCCCACCACCACCCAGGGCGCCGCCGCCTCTTGCGCGAGCGCCGGCACGCCCGCCATGCACAGCGGCAGGGCGAGCAGCAGCGGGCGACGACGCAAGCTCATGGCGAGGGGCTCAGAAGGCGAAGCTGTAGTTCATCGACAAGACGTCGATGTGCAACTTGTGGGTGTCGGGCTGGCCGGGTTGGGTGTCCACCAGGCGAGAGACCGGACCGAGGCGTGTGCGCTTCCATTCGACCTTGAGCTTCTGCTGCGTCGCCAGCGCCCATGAGGCGCCGACAGCGAACGAGCGCTGGTCGGCCGCGTAGATCGACTCGGCCGCGAGCCGCTGCGAGGCATTGATCTGCGCCGCACCGGGCATGGCGCCGGGCAAGGGGTTCGCGGTCAGGCGGGTGTACCACTCGCGCTGCTTCTGGCTCGACTCCAGCGTGCCCACCGCCACGTAAGGCGTGAACCGCTGCATCTGCTTGAAGACCGCCACATAGCCGCCCCGGGTGTCGGACCCGAGTTCGGTGTCGTGCTGCACGTTGCGCGCGAACTCGGCCGCGAGGCGCCAGCCGTGGCCGAACTGCTCGTCGAAGCTCAGCGTGAACACATCGTTGCGCAGGCTCGGGACGGTGGGGATGCCGGGCCCGGGCAGGCCGGCGCTCACCTGGTAGTACCCCATCCCAGGGCCGACCGAGACGAAGGGGTAGACCACCGGGAACGCTTCGCCGCTGTTCAAGCGCGTGCGGCCCCGGTGCAGGCCCGCGCGCCACACGCGGCCGGGCTGGCGCCAGGTGAGCACCGCGCCGCTCAGGCGCACGTCGATGTCGAGGTACACCGGCCCCGGCGCGACGGCGCCCGGCACGCCATCGCGGGTCCACAGGCGGCCATTGGTGTCGATGCGGCCGGTGTAGACATCGGCCACCAGTTCGCCGGGCCCATGGGCCCAGGACTTCGTCAGGTACAGGCCATCGACGTCAGAACTCGGTGCGATCGAGTACATCTCGGTCGGCAGCCTTGCCATGTCGTGCGTGACGCCCACGTCGAGCGATTCGGAGTGCAGGTACAGCGGCACGCGCAGGCGGCCGGCCCGCAGCAGCCAGTCGTCGCTCGGGCGCCAGCCGACGAAGGCCCAGGCGGGCTCGACCGACCAGCGGCTCTCGTGGTCGAGCGCGGGTGCGGCGCGAAGTTGCAGCGTGGCCGACCACTGGGCACCGAAGCGCGCATCGGCCTGCAGGCCGAAGACGGTGTCGCGGTCGAAGGTGCCGCTCTTGTCGATGAAGCGTTCGTACGGGGCGCTGTGGTTCGAGCGGGCGTAGCCCACGGTACCGAATCCCGACCACCACAGGTCTTGGGCGCTGGCCAGCGCCGGCAGCGCCAGCAGCGCCGCGAGTGCGAGGCGCCAGCCCGGGCGCGAGGACAAGCAGGCAGTTCGCATGGGGCCGGGGCTCAGTCGTGCCATCTGCGGGCGATGTCGGTGAACTCGTGCTTGCAGGCCATGATGCCTTCAACCAGTTCGGGGTCGAAGTGCGCGCCCGAACCTTCGCGAATGTAGGTCAGCGCGACCTCGTGGCTCATCGGCTCTTTGTAGGGCCGGCGGCTGATCAGCGCGTCGTACACGTCGGCCACCGCCATCAGGCGCGCCGACAGCGGGATGGACTCCCCGGCCAGGCCGTCGGGGTAGCCCTTGCCGTCCCATTTCTCGTGGTGGTGGCGCGCGATCTCGATGCCGAAGCGCAGCAGCGGCCCGGCGTCTTCGCCCAGGCGGTCGACCGCGCGTTGCAGCAGGTCGGCCCCGTGCGTGGTGTGCGTCTTCATGATGGTCCACTCATCGGCCGCCAGGGGCCCGGGCTTGAGCAGGATGCTGTCGGGAATGGCCACCTTGCCAATGTCGTGCAGCGGCGCGGCCTTGGCCAGCTCTTCGATCAGCGCGGGCGACAGGCGCGGCGACGCGGACCGCCCGGCGTACCAGGTCGCCAGCACGCGCACGTACTCTTGCGTGCGCTGGATGTGGTTGCCGGTGTCGGCGTCACGAAACTCGGCCAGCCCCACCATCACGAAGAGCGAGGTGTCGCGCAGGCGCTCGACTTCGCGCTCGCGCACTTCGAGCGCGCGGCTCAGGTGCTGGTTGTGGTCGCGCAGCGAGTCTTGCCAGGCCTTGACCTGCAGGTGCGTGCGCACGCGGGCAAGCACGGTGGCCGAGTTGAAGGGCTTGTGGATGAAATCGGCGGCCCCGGCCTCGAAGCCGGCGGATTCGTCCTCGGGCTGCGACAGCGCGGTGATGAAGAGCACCGGCAGGTGCTCGGTGCGGGGGTCGGCCTTCAGGCGGCGGCAAACCTCGTAGCCGTCCATGGCCGGCATCATCACGTCGAGCAGCACCAGGTCGGCGGCGCCGCTGGCGGCGATGTCGAGGGCTTTCGCGCCGCTGGGGGCCACGAGCACGCGGTAGTGCGGGTTCAAGAGGCCGGCCAGCAGGTGCAGGTTGGTCGGCGTGTCGTCCACCACCAGCACGGTGGGCCGCGCGCCCCCCGCGCGGTCGGCCTGCATCGCCAGGCTGGCCGCGGTGGGGCGCTTCATCAGGGCGCTCGATTTCATACTGTCTCCCGGAAGTCCAGCGCGGCGAGCGCCGCGTCGAAGTCGAAGGCCGCCAGCGCCTGCGTGAGGCGGCGCTGCGCCGCGGCGGGCAGCGTCTGCCGCAGCAGCGTTTCGTGTTGTCGCCACCAGTCGAGCACATGGCTGTCGCTCGCGACCAGCAGCTCGCGCAGGCGGCCCACGGCCTCGGCCGGCGCGAGTTCGAGGTCGCCGACGCGGGTGGTGCTTTGCAGCCAGGGACGCTTGCCTTCGGTGGCGGCTTCGATGTTCATGACCACGGTGGCCAGCGCATTGGCCAAGGCCGGCAGTGCGGCAAGCAACGGCCCGGCCGACTGCTCGATGGCCAGCCGCTCGGCGGTCAGCGCGGCTTCGCGCAAGTCGCTCGCGCCGATGGTGCCGGCCAGCCCTTGCAGGGTGTGCGCGGCGCGGCGCACCTCGAGCCAGCGGCCGGCTTCGATCCACCCGGCCCAGGGCCCGACGCCCTCGCCCTGGTGCTGCACGAAGGCACGCAGCGTGCGGCGGTACAGCGCCTCGTTGCCGTCGAAGTGCACCAGTGCCCCGGCCACGTCGAGCCCGGGGATCGGCGGAATGCCGCCGGTTGCCGGCGCCGCCACCGGTGCCGCGGCTGGCGCAGGGGCGGGCTTGGCCGGTGCGAGGTAGCGGCGCAGCGCAGCGTAGAGCGCGGCGGTGTCGAGCGGCTTGGCGATGTGGCCCTGCATGCCGAGTTCGGTGCAGCGGCGGCGCTCTTCTTCGAAGGCGTGCGCGGTCATCGCGAGCACCGGCAGGCGATCGAAGCGGCTTTGCTCGCGCAGGCGGCGCGTGGCCTCGAAGCCATCGAGCACGGGCATCTGCAGGTCCATCAGCACCACGTCGTAGGCCTCGGGGCCGCGGGCGTGCAGGCGTTCGAGCGCTTCGAGGCCGTTCACCGCCACGTCCACCCGCACGCCGCGCCGAGCCAGCAGCTCGAGGGCGAGTTCGCGGTTGAGCGGGTTGTCTTCGGCCAGCAGCACGCGCAGGCCGTCGAGGCGCTGCTCGCCCAGCGGGTCGGGGTTGAGGTCCACGCCGGCCAGCTCGGTCTGGCCGAACAGGCGGCGCAGGTCGTCGGGCAGCACGGGCTTGTCGATCACCTCGATGGCCCCGGCCGCGAGTGCCGACGCGCGCACGGCGTCGGTGCCGTAGCCGGTGATGACCACCACCTGCGGCGGCGGGTTCACTTGGTGCATGCGCGCCAGCACCACGGCGCCTTCTTCGTCGGGCAGCACCCAGTCGAGCAGCACGCGCTGGAAGGGCTCGCCGGCCTGGGCCGCGTCGTGCAGGCGCTGCAGGGCGTCGCCGGCGGTGGTGGCCGCGGCCAGACGGCCGGTGGCGCCCACGCCCAGCGTGCGCAGGTGGCTCAGCAGCGCGGCACGGGTGTCGATCTGGTCATCGACCACCATCACGCGCAGCGGTGCGGCGTGCAGCAGGTCGGTGCTGCGCTGGGTGGGCGGCTCGACCGGCAGCGGCACGCGCACGGTGAAGGTGCTGCCCAGGCCGGGCGCGCTGGTGACTTCGATGCGCCCGCCCATCAGCTCGACCAGGCGGCCGGTGATGGTCAGGCCCAAGCCGGTGCCGCCATAGCGACGCGTGATGGACACATCGGCCTGCGCGAATTCGCGGAAGAGCCCGGTGCGCTGCTCGGTCGTCATGCCGATGCCGGTGTCGCGCACCGACAGCACCAGCGTCAGCGTCTCGCTGCCCGGCGCCTGGGGCGTGCGCGGTGGCGGCGCCTCAGCGTTGAGCGTCAGGCGCACCTGCCCGGCGGGCGTGAACTTGACCGCGTTCGACAGCAGGTTGGTCAGCACCTGCGTGAGCCGCAGCGCGTCGCCGCGCAGGCGCCCGCGCGAGGCCAAGAGCGTCGGGTCGGCGAACTCGCACAGCAGCTCGATCTCTTTGTGCTGTGCCATCTGCCGCACCAGCGTGATGGCCTGGCTGGCCACGTCTTCGATGCGGAAGGGCGCGCTCTCCAGCGTCATGCCGCCGGCTTCGATTTTCGAGAAGTCGAGCACGTCGTTGATGAGCCCCAGCAGCAGGTGCGAGGCCCCGTGCGCCTTGTTGAGGTAGTCGCGCTGCTGCGAGGTCAACTCGGTCTGCAAGGCCAGGTGCGTCATGCCGATGATCGCGTTCATCGGCGTGCGGATCTCGTGGCTCATGTTCGCCAGGAAGCGCGACTTCGCCTGCGTCGCCGCCTCGGCTTGCGCGCGCGCGGCCATCAGCTCGGCCTGCGCGGCGTCGCGCTCGCGCAGGTCGTTCTCGATGGCGCCGGCCATGCCGTCGAGCGTGTGCGCCAGCACTTCGAGTTCTTGCACGCTGCCCGGTGGCAGGCTGACGCTCGCCTGCCAGTCGCCGCCGGCGTGGCGCATCGCCACGTCGCCCAGCATGGCGATGGGCTTGATGACGCGCCGGTGCAGCAGCACCAGCGTGGCGAACAGCATCGGCACGAGCACCAGGTCCACGCCAATCGCCATGTGGATGGCGTTGCGCAGGCGTTGCCGCGCCTGGCCGATGGCGCCCTGCGTGCGCGCGTCGGTCAGCTGGCGCAGCTTCGACACCGCGGCCACCAGGTCGGCGCGGTGCGCCTCGTACGCCGGCGAATGCACCTGTTCGATGGCGAAGGGAATGTCGGCCGCACCTTCAGAGACGAACTCGCCGCGCTGGCGGTCGTAGAGGCCCTGCGTCGCCGCGAAGGCCACCTGTTCGATGGCCTTCATGCGGGCGCCCGCTTCGGTCATGCGGGCCGCGACCTGCAGCTCGTCGTCGCTGAAGGCGCGGTCTTGCATGCGCTGGATCAGCGAGCGGCGCGGGCCGTCGGCGGGCCGGTCGGCACTCTTGCGTCGCCCGGCGATCAGCTCGCGCCAGTACAGCGCCGCGTCTTCGGCCACCGGGGCCGGCTTCTCGCCCTCGCGCACCGCGAGGATGTCGTAGTAGTGCCCCAGGTAGCGCGTGTCGCCGGTGGTGGTGAAGCTTTGCACCAGATGGGCCAGCAGGTCGGACTCTTCGACCACCTGCCCCACCAGCTTGTGCGTGCTGTCGTGCCGCGCCAGCGCGTCGCGCACCGCGCCATCGGCCTGGCGAATGGCAAGCAGCAAGGCGATGTTGACGGCCAGGGCCAGCAACAGCGCAAGCACGAAACCTCGGGATATGGAACTCAGGCGCATGGGCATCGAAGCCGGAACCAGCGCCTGGACAGGGCTTTGTGGACAAACGCAATCGACAGGATCGGCGCACGCTCCGGCAGTGGCGAGGATGATCGGCGAGCCGCTGATCGGGTGGAAATTGGCAGCTGCGCCAAATTGCCGGATTCGGGGCGGGGAAACCCCGAAACCGCCGGGCGGCCGCCTGGGTCTCTCAGTCGCGCCGCTTGCCCCCGCGCGTCGAATGCACCAGCCACACCGCGCCAACGCAGGCACCCACGAAGCCGATCAAGCCGAAGGCCGGCAGGCCCAGCAGCTGGGGGCCGCCGCCCACCGTCATGACGATGGACGAGCCGATGATCAGCGCCGACACCACCAGCCCCACGGTCAGGCGGCTCACGGCCCGGTCGAGCTGGTCGGCCACGCGCTGCAGGTTGCGGACGTCGATGTGCAGCTGCACGCCACCATGCCGCACGCTGCGCAGCAGGCGCGCCAGGTCGTCGGGCACGGCGGTGAGCAGGTCCACCAGCCGGTTGAGCGACCGCCAGCTGCGTTGCGCCAGCGCGCGCGGGTGGTAGCGCGCGTGCAGCGCCTTGCGCAAGATCGGCAGGGCCTCGCCGGCCATGTGGAAGTCGGGGTCGAGGTTGCGCCCCATGCCTTCGACCGAGATGAAAGCCTTGATCAGCAGGGCCAGGTCCGACGGCAGCACGAGCCGGTGGCGACGCAAGATGCCGGTGACGTCGGACAGCATCGCGGCCAGGCTCAGCTGCGCGAGCGGCACGCCGTGGTAGGTGTCCACGAAGGCGTCGATCTCGGCGCCGAGCGCCGACTCGTCGGCCGGGCTGTTGCCGTCGGCCCACTCGAAGAGCACGTCGGCCACGGCCGTGGCATCACGCTGCACCAGGCCCAGCATCAGCTTGAGCAGCTCGCCCCGGCGCTGCGGCGACAGGCGGCCCACCATGCCGAAGTCGATGAAGGCGATGCGGTTGCCCGGCAGGTAGAACACGTTGCCCGGGTGAGGGTCGGCGTGGAAGAGGCCGTCTTCCACGATCATCTTCAGCACCGCCTGTGCGCCGCGTTGCGCGAGCAGCTTGCAGTCGAGCCCTTCGGCGCGCGCACGCTCCAGCTCGTGGCCGGGAATGCCGGCGACGAAGTCCTGCACGTTGACGCGTTCGTGCGTCCATTCCCAGTGCACCCGGGGCACGACGATGTCGGGCTGCGACGCGAAGTTGGTGGCGATGCGTTCGGCCTGCCGGCACTCGTGGGCCAGGTCGAGTTCGCGCCGCAGCGAATGGCCGAACTCGCGCACCAGCTCGACCGGGCGGTAGGGCTGCAGCTCGGGCCATTCGCGCTCGGCCATCGCGGCCAGGCGTTCGAGCAGGCGCAGGTCGGCATCGATCACGCGGCGGATGTCGGGGCGGCGCACCTTGACGACGACCTCGGTGCCGTCTTTCAGGCGCGCGCGGTGCACCTGGGCGATGGACGCGGCGGCCAGCGGCTCGGTGTCGAACCACGCGAACACCTCTTCGGGCGCGCCGCCGAGGTCGAGCGTCAGCGGCTCGCGCAAGTCGTCGAAGGGCACGGCGGGCACACGGCTGTGCAGCTTCTCGAACTCGGAGATCCACTCGGGGCCGAAGAGGTCGGCGCGGCCGGCGAGCAACTGGCCGAGCTTCACGAAGGCCGGGCCCAGCTCTTCGAGCGCGCGGCGCACCTGCTGCGGCGGTTCGAGCCGGGCCAGCTCGGCGGCGCTTTCCCAGTGCACGGCCCGGCCCACCTTGTCGAGCGCATCGGCCCAGCCCAGGCGGCGCACCATGTCGCCCAGGCCGTGGCGAACGAACACGCCAACGATTTGCTGGAGCCGACCGAAGTCGCGGGCGGTGTCGAGCGGGGCAGTCAGCATCGGGTCGGTCGGTGGTCACAGACCGCCGAAGCATACGGGCCCGCCCCCACCACCGGCTGACCCGGCGCAAGCCGGTCGATGCCGGCCCGCGCGTCACCTCAGCCTGTGCGTCGGCGGGCGATCGCGCCGATCAGGCCCAGGCCGGCCAGCATCAGGGCATAGGTGTGCGGCTCGGGAATGGCCCCGACCGGCGGGCTGACGTTGGCCTGCTCGAAGCCGGCGTAGCGCACGCTCTGCTGCGAGTTGTTGAAGAAGCCGAACTGGCCACTGGTGAAGGTCGAGTCGGCGATGGTCTGGTCCCACAGCGTGGTGGCCCCGTCGAGCACTGTCACGCGAAACGCGCCGGGGGTGGTGTGGTTGAAGTCGAGTTGGAAGGTGTAGAGCCGGTTGTCCACCCAGCCGGCGGTGCTGGCGTGGTTCGTCGCGAGCACCGACATGTCGCCGAAATCGGACCGGTTCTCCCAGAACTCTTCGAGCGACAGGTCGGCGAGGCCGTCGCCGGTGGAGCCGGTGAACCGCTTGATGGTCATGCCTTCGGCGGCCGTGCGCCCCACATAGCCCTGGCTGCCCTGCTTCCAGTCGAACAGGTAGAAGTTGCTGGAGTTCTGGTAGCCGAACACGAAGCCCATGTAGTCGTCGTCGCCACCCGATTCGAGCACCTGCCAGGTGCCGCGCATGGTGTACGAGCCCTGGTTGACGTCGTTCAGGAAGAACGAGGGGTCGGCGTTGACGGTCTGTCGGACCGCCGTGTTGCCCGCCTCGAAGACCCAGTTGCCGGCGCTCTGGCCGCCGGGGTAGTTGAGCGTGAGCTCCTGCCACGAAGACAGGTCCAGCGGCTGCGCGTTCGACGCAGCACTGCCCAGCAGCACGAGCGGGGCGAGGCAGAGACGAGAGAAGCAAGACATGGGAGCCCTCCACGGAGTTGACGCGCCCGGCGGCACGGGGGGCATCAATGTGCGCCCGGGTCCGGGGGCTCGGCATCCTGCAAGCGTGGGAGGCGACCAGCCTTGTAAAAGCCGCGATC
This sequence comes from Piscinibacter sp. PDB5-1, assembly GCF_056676035.1. NCBI lineage: Bacteria > Pseudomonadati > Pseudomonadota > Betaproteobacteria > Burkholderiales > Sphaerotilaceae > Piscinibacter > Piscinibacter sp. PDB5-1. The sequence goes on from NZ_JBWVZL010000001.1 coordinate 1,385,616, forward strand.
TTGTCCGCGTGGCGTGTTTTCGGGCCCGCGCCGCGCTATCGGCCTTGGCCGAGCTGCTCGCGCAGCACGTTCTTCTGCACCTTGCCCATCGCGTTGCGCGGCAGTTCGGCCTGCACGACAACCTGCTTGGGCACCTTGAAGTTGGCGATGCGGGTCTTGAGCGCCGCGGTGATCGCGGCGGCGTCGAGCGTCGCGCCGGGGCGCGGCACCACCACGGCCACCACCGCTTCGCCGAAGTCGGCATGCGGCACGCCGACCACCGCGCTTTCGGCCACGCCGGGCAGCTCGTTGATGAAGCCTTCGACCTCGGCCGGGTAGACGTTGAAGCCGCCGCTGATGATCAGGTCTTTGCTGCGCCCGACGATGCTGAGGTAGCCGTCGGCATCGAAGGCGCCGACGTCGCCGGTCTTGAACCAGCCGTCGGCGGTGAACTCTTCGCGGGTCTTCTCGGGCATGCGCCAGTAGCCGGCGAAGACGTTGGGGCCTTGCACCTCGATGCCGCCGATCTCGCCGGCCGGCAGCACGCCGCCCTCGGCCACCACGCGCACGCCGACACCCGGCAGCGCGAAGCCGACGGTGCCGCCCTTGCGCTCGCCCGCATACGGGTTCGAGACCAGCATGCCGGTCTCGCTCATGCCGTAGCGCTCAAGAATCGTGTGGCCGGTGCGGGCAGTGAACGACTGGAAGGTGTCGATCAACAAAGGCGCCGAGCCCGAAATGAAGAGCCGCATGTTCGCGCAGGCCTGGCGCGTGAAGCTGGGCTCGGCGAGCAGGCGCGTGTACAGCGTCGGCACGCCCATGAAGACCGTGGCGCGCGGCAGCACCTGCACCACGCGCACGGGGTCGAACTTGCCGAACCACAGCATCGGGCTGCCGTTCAGCAGTGCGCCATGCGACGCGACGAAGAGGCCGTGCACGTGAAAGATGGGCAGCGCGTGCACGAGCACGTCGCCGGGCTGCCAATGCCAGTACGACTTGAGCGTGAGCGCGTTGCTCAGCAGGTTGCCGTGCGTGAGCATCGCGCCCTTGCTGCGCCCGGTGGTGCCGCTGGTGTAGAGGATGGCGGCCAGGTCGTCGGCCGCGCGGGGCACGGGCACCTGCCGGTCGCTGTTGTGCGCGGCGCGGTCGAGCAGGCTGCCGCTGCGGTCGTCGTTGAGGGTGAAGACGTGTTTCACACCGCGCGTGAACGCGAGCTTGCTGAGCCAGCCGTGGTTCTTGCCGGCGCACACGACGACGGCGGGCTCGGCGTTATCGATGAAGTAGCCCATCTCGGCCGCCTGGTAGGCGGTGTTGAGCGGCAGGTACACGTGGCCGGCGCGCAGCACGGCGAGGTACAGCATCAGCGCCTCGACCGACTTCTCGGTGTGCACGGCGATGCGGCTGGCCTCGGGCAGGTCGAGCGAGGCCAGCAGGTTGGCCAGCATCGCGCTGCCGCAGTCGAGGTCGGCCCAGGTGTAGCGGGCGCCGTCGCCGTCGATGCATTCGACGGCCAGGGTGTTCAGGTCGGCCGGAAAGCCGGCGCGCAGGGCAGCGTAGAGGTGGTTCGTCATGGCGGGCCGTATTGTTGTGCAAGCCCGGCGGGGCAATCCCTAGACATGAGGGCGACAGCCCCGCGCCGCGCCCATAAGCTCGCCGGCCACCACCACTCGACGTGCCCCGGAGGAGCCCCATGAGCGCATACCTGATCGAGACCGATGGCCGCACGCTGAAGGCGGTGCAGTCGAAGCTGCAGAAATACCTGCCCGGGCTCGACGTGCGCCTGTTCCCGCTGTCCGAGACGCGGGCCGTGCTGCGCGGCCACCTGCTCGACGCCCTGGCCACCGAGTACACCGCCCCGCGCGAGGTGTGGCTCACGACGCTGGGCATCCAGAGCCTGCAGCCCTTCGCCGACGAGCAGGTGCTCGGCGCGCTGCAGGGGCGCGACCCGGCGCATGTGCCCGCACGCGCCGCACCCGCCCTGCCCCAGCGGCAAGGCCTCGACTGGCACCTCGACACCGTCAGGGTGCGGGCCGCGTGGCAACTGCTGGGCGGGCCCGACCAGATCAACTGGGGCAGCACCAAGGTCGCCCACCTCGACACCGGCTACACGCGGCACCCGGCCTTCGGCTTTCCCGGCGCGAGCTGGGTGGACGTGGCCGGCGGCCAGACCGACATGCCGCCGACCACCGGCAGCCACGACCAGTTTCTGCCGCCCGAGCCTGGGGGCGGCCTCGACTCGATGCTGGGCTTCAACCGGGGCCATGGCACCCGCATCGGGGCCACGATCTGCGGCTGGCACCCGCAGGCTGCGGGCGGGGCCTACTACGGGGTGGCCCCGCGCGTGCCCTACCTGCCGATGCGCATCACCGATGCGGTGTTGATCAACCACGCCCAGCAGCAGTTCGCCCAGGCGCTCGACCATGCGGTGACCGTCGGCCAGGCGCGGGTGGTGAACGTCAGCCTCGGCATCTTCCTGAGCCCGCTGGAGCGCGAGCTGAAGCAGGCGCTCAACCGCGCCTACGAGGCCGGCGTGATCGTGGTCTGTGCGGCCGGCAACATCGTGGACCCGGTGGTGGCCCCGGCCCGCCTGTCGCGCACGGTGGCCGTGGCCGGCGTCACCCGCGAACTGCGGCCTTGGAGCGGCAGCTCGTTCGGCCCCGAGGTGGACTTCAGCGCCCCGGCCGCCGACCTGCGGCGCGCCGACCCGAAGAGCACGAGCCAGTTCAGGTACGGCGGGGGCGGCGACGGCACCTCGTACGCCACGGCCATCACCAGCGGAGCCGCCGCGCTGTGGCTCACCCACCACCGCGCGGCCCTGGCCGCCTACAGCCAGCCCTGGTGCGTGGTCGAGGCCTTCACGCGGCTGGCCCGGTCCACCGCGCAGGTGCCGCCCGGCTGGCAGGTGAACAGCGGCTTCGGCGCCGGCGTGCTCGACATCGACGCGCTGCTGGCGGCCCCGCTGCCGCCCGAAAGCAGCCTGCAGCAGGCGCCGGCTGTGTGACGGCTCACGACTCTCAGACGGGGCCCGGGCCGCGCAGCTCTTGCGCGGTCAGCCACAGCCGCAGGTCGAATTCGAGCTGGTGGTAGTCGGGCGCCATGTGCAGGCACAGCGCGTAGAACGCCTTGTCATGCTCGCGCTCTTTCAGGTGCGCCAGCTCGTGCACGACGATCATGCGCAAGAAGTCGGCCGGCGCCTCTTTGAAGAGCGCCGCGATGCGGATCTCGCGCTTGGCCTTGAGCCGCCCGCCCTGCACGCGCGACACGGCGCTGTGCGTGCCCAGCGCGTTGTGCACCACATGCAGCTTGGGGTCGTAGGCGACCTTCGCGATGGGCGGCGCGCTCTTCATGTGGCGTGCCTTCAGCTCGCTCACGTAGTCGTACAGCGAGCGCTCGTTGCGCACGTCGTGCGTTTCGCGGTGGCGCTGGGCCACGGCCTCGGCCAGGCGGCCGGCGTCGATCAAGCCCTGCACCTGGGCCAGCAGCTCGGGCGGGTAGCCCCGCAGGTAGGGCAGGTTCATGGCGGTGTGGCCCGGGCCCACACGAGCAGCAGGTTGTTGGCCGGCATGGGCACGCGTTCGCGCAGCACGAGGCCGGCTTGCGCGGCGGCCAGGGCCACGTCTTCACGCCGGCGCAGGCCCCAGCCGGGGTGACGCGAGCGCAGGTCGGCGTCGAAGGCCGCGTTGCCGGGCGAGGTGGGCACACCGTCTTCGAGGTAGGGCCCGTAGGTGATCAACAGCCCGGTCGGCGCGAGGTGGCGCGCGGCGCCCTGCATCAAGCCCACGCAACAAGCCCAGGGCGCGATGTGGACCAGGTTGGCGCAGAAGATCGCATCGACCTGCGCCGGCACGCCGGGCCACAGCGGCTGCGCGGCGTCGAGCGCCAGCGGTGCCTGCACGCGGGCCAGCCCCTGGCACCAGGCGCGGATCGACGCCCGCGCGTCGGCGTCGAAATCGCTCGGCCACCATTGCCAGCCGGGCAGCCCCGCGCTGCACTGCGCCGCGTGCTGGCCGGTGCCGCTGGCCACTTCGAGCAACACGCCCTGCGCCGGCAGCACGCGCTGCAGTTCGATGAGGATGGGCGCGCCGTTGCGCTCGGCGGCGGGGCTGTGCAGGCGAAGGTCGTCGGTCATGGCCAGCCGGCTCAGCCCATGCGTTCGAGGCGGGCCGCCTCTTCGAGCCGCGCGTCTTCGATCTCGCGCAGCACGCCCGACAGGTCCACCGCGCCCTGGCGGTGTTCGTAGCGACCACTGAGCGGCGCCTCGGGCGTCAGCAAGCCGCCGGCGTACAGCGACCAGATCTCGGGGCCGTACTGCGTGGCCAGCAGCGCCGGGGCGTGCTGGCCGAAGAAGCGGCGCAGGTTGTCCACGTCGCGCATCAGCATGCGCGGGGCGTGGTTGTTGCCGGCCGCATCGACCGCCTGCGGCAAGTCGATGATCACCGGGCCATCGTCAGCCAGCAGGATGTTGAACTCCGACAAGTCGCCGTGGACCACGCCGGCGCACAGCATGCGCACCACCTCGCCGACGAGCGTGGCGTGGTGCTGCAGCGCCTCGGCTTCGCTGAAGGGCAGGTCGTTCAGTCGTGGTGCGGCGTCGCCGCGGGCGTCGGCCACCAGCTCCATCAGCAGCACGCCGTCGCAGAAGTTGATCGGCCGCGGCACGCGCACGCCGGCGGCGGCCAGGCGGTACAGCGCATCGACCTCGGCGCTTTGCCACGCGGCTTCTTGCTGCTCGCGACCGAAGGCCGTGCCCTTGGCCATCGCGCGGGCCTGGCGGCTGTTGCGCACCTTGCGGTTCTCGGTGTAATCGACGGCCTGGCGGAAGCTGCGCTTGTGCGCCTCTTTGTAGACCTTGGCGGCGCAGGTGTCGTCGCCGCAGCGCACGACGTAGACATCGGCTTCCTTGCCGCTCTTGAGTTGGCGCACGACGCTGTCGATCAGGCCTTCGGCCATCAGGGTCTGCAAACGGGCAGGGACTTTCATCGCCCGATTCTCGGGCCTGCCGTGCACCGCCCTGCCGAGGCGGCAGAGATACTGGCCGCCCTTCCCTCACGCGACACGCCTGTGCACTACCTCACCCTCGACTTCAGCGACGCGAGCGACGGCACGGCCACGCTCGAATTCATGGCCTCGACGCGGGCCGAGCAGCACGCGGCGGTGATGGCCGAGGTGCAGCAGGTGCTCGACTGGGCGTGGCGGCACTTCGCGCACACGCACGGCCCGCTCGACGAAGGCATGGACTGGGACCACGACCTGCAGGTGCACGTCGAAGACGGCGGCTGGCACGCGGTGACGCTCACACTGAGCGGGTCGCCGTCGTTCGCGGCCGACCTCGTGGCGGCGTTCGGCCCGCCGGCCGACTGACGCGGCGGCGTCGCCGGCACGCCACGCCCGCTGGTTAAAGTGCCCGCACTCTCAAGCCGACCACCATGCCGCATCGCCTGACTTCACCCGGGGCCCAGCGCCCGCTGAGCCATCCCGTCCGCCATCTCCCGCTGCGCCCCGCGCCGATCGCCTGGGGCGCCCTGATCGCCTGCCAGTGGTGGGCCCACGCGCATGCGCAGGGCACGACCGCTGAGCCCATTCCCGCGCCCGCCGCCGCGGCCTCGGCAGCCGCGCCCGCCGGCCCGGCGCCGGTGATGCTGGCCCCGGTCGAGGTGCGCGCGACGCGCAATGCCGAGGTCGAAGAGCGCCGCCAATCGACCGCCGCCAAGATCGTGGTCGGCCGCGAAGAGATCGAGCGCTTCGGCGACTCGACCGTGGGCGACCTGCTCAAGCGCCTGCCCGGCGTGACGATCGGTGGCGCCCCGGGGCGCGGCGGCGCGATCCGCATGCGCGGGCTGGGCAGCGGCTACACGCAGATCCTGATCGACGGCGAACGCGTGCCGCCGGGTTTTTCCATCGAGTCGCTGTCGCCGGAGCTGATCGAGCGCATCGAGATCCTGCGGGCGCCGACCGCCGAGACCGGCGCACGCGCCATCGCCGGCACCATCAACATCGTGATGCGCGAGGCGGTGCGCCAGCGGCTCAACCAGGTGCGCCTGACGCTCGGCGTCGAAGAAGGCCACGCGCAGCCCAACATCGCGTGGACGCGCAACGACAAGCTCAACGAGAGCTGGACCTACAACCTCTCGGCCACGGCCTACCGCAGCGAGCGCGTGTTCAAGTCGGTGACGACGACCACGACGCAGTCGCTCGACACGGGCGTCGTCTCGGGCACCGAGCGCGAGACCGTGGACTACCGCGACCAGCGCCACGGCGTCAGCGCCAGCGGCCGCCTGCAGTGGCGCGGTGAACGCGGCGCCAGCGCGGTGATCTCGCCGGTGCTGGTGTTCAGCGAAGGCCAGGGCCGCGGCGTGAGCACGGCCGAAGCCAGCGGCACGGCCACCGCGCCCTATGTGCGCAGCGAGGCCGACGGCGACGGCGGCTACCGCATGCTGCGCCTCAACCTGCAGGCCAACCAGCCGGTGGACGCCGGGCGCATCGAATGGCGCGGCGGCCTCGGCCGCGGCCAGTGGGAGCAACGCGTGCACCGCCGCTACGAAGGCGGCAGCCCGGTGCTCGCCCCCGTCGACGAAGCCGAAGAGACCCGCGACGACCGCGCCAACGTAAGCGCGAAGTACACACGCCCGATCGGCGACGAGCACCTGGTGGTGCTGGGCACCGAGCTCGAAGCCAACCGCCGCCATGAGCTGCAAGACCGCAGCGGCGACCTGCGCGTGGACTCGCGCGCACGCGGCTCGCGCATCGCCGCCTATGGACAGGACGAATGGAACCTCACGCCGCAGTGGGGGCTGCACGCCGGCCTGCGCTGGGAAGGCATCGTCACCCGGGCCGACGCCGACGTGGCCGGCCCGCTGCGCAACGAAAGCAGCGTGTGGTCGCCGCTCTTGCACGCGCTGTGGAAGCCCGACCCGAAGAGCCGCGACCAGGTGCGCCTGAGCCTCACGCGCAGCTACCGCCAGCCCGAGTTGCAAAGCCTGATCACGCAGCCGCGCGTCAACAACACCGGCCGCCCCAACAGCGAGACCAACCCCGACCGCGCGGGCAACCCCGACCTGCGGCCCGAGTTGTCGACCGGGCTCGACCTCGCCATCGAACGCTACCTGCCGGGCGATGGGCTGATGAGCGTGAACCTCTTTCACCGCCGCATCACCGACTACATGCGCCGCACCGACCCGGTGGAGATGAGCGTGCCCTGGTCGCCCACGCCGCGCTGGGTCTCGCGGATGGAAAACGTCGGCAAGGCCACCACCCAGGGCATCGAGGCCGAGGCGAAGTTCCGCACGCAAGACCTGTGGGCCGACGCGCCCCGCGTGGACCTGCGCCTGAACGCGAGCGTCTTCCGCTCGCGGGTCGATGGCGTGCCCGGGCCTGACAACCGGCTCGACCAGCAGCCCGGCCGCACCGCCAACATCGGCGCCGACTACCGCGTGCCCGGCACGCCGCTCACGCTGGGCGGTAACCTCGGCTACACGCCGGCCTACACCACGCGCAGCACCGAGCAGTCGTGGGTGTTCGCGGGCAAGAAGCGCGTCGGCGACGTGTACGCAGCCTGGCGCTTCGCCTCGGGCATCCAGTTGCGCGCGACCGCCAGCAACGTGGCCCCGCACGACAGCATCAGCGGCTCGGTCTTCGACAACCCCGACCCGGTGGTGCGCACCCGCACACGCGCCGAGACCGTCTCGACCACGTCGGTGAACTGGCAGTTGCGGCTGGAGATGCGGCTCTGAGCCCCGCCCCGGTCGGCGACGCCCGGCCGGGGCCCTGACCGCCTCTGCTACATTGCGCGCCGGGCTGGCAGGACGCCCCTCTCGCGAAAGCCGATGCACCTGCCGAGGACTCGATGCCTGCATCCAGCCCCCGACCTTCGCAAGCCTTCGCTTGCATACCCATCCGACGCGGCCTTGTGCGAGACCGGCTGCATGTTTCACGGAGCAGGTATGCAACCGAACGATTCTTCACTGTCCCCTTCGTCGTCCCAGCGACCCGAGCGCGCAAGCGCTGACAGGGCCGTCGCTCCGACGGCGCCCACCGCACTCGAGCTCGTGCGGCGCGAAGCGCGCCGGCTGCACCGCGCGGCGACAACCGGCCCGCTGCTTGACGCACTGCCCGCACTGCGCCGGCTGCACGCGGCGGGCGTGCTGCCGCCATGCGCCTTGACGCATCTGCACCGCGAGCGCGGGCAACTGCAGCGCAAGCACTTCCTGCGCACGCTGGCGTTCGAGGCCGGTTTCCCGACCTGGGAAGCCTTTCGTGCGCACTTGCCGCAAATGCAACCGGCCGACTTCGACCATTACCACCTCGGCCGCTTCGGGCCGGGCTGGGCCTCGTCACCCAACCACTGGTTTTCGACCGAGGCGGAAGCGCAGGCCCATGCCGGCGCGCATGGCGGACGGGTGCTGCGCCTGGGGCAGCAGGCGGTGGTGGTGTCCATCGCGCCGCCTGAGTCCCGCTGAAGCGACCGGCACCCGCACGGGTGCCGAGGGGGCGACGGGCGCGTGCACAAAGCCGCACATTCTTCGCGCCCATTGGCATGCGTTCTGCATAGGCTGGTGGCAACGAACTAAAAGACGTTTCGGGTATTCATTGATGGATGGCGCGGCCCCGGCTGCGTTTCAATGAAACCGACACCCGGCTTGCCCGAGCGTCTTTCTCGTGTGTTGTCTTGTGGAGGTTGCATGAGCGCATCGAAAGAACTGGTCCCCGCCTCGGCTTCGCGCAGCGGCATACCCATTGCCCGCATGCGCAGCGTCTACCGCGTGGACGAAGTCGGCCGCAAGCTCGACAAGCTGCCGCACAAAGAGCACGAGAACCTGCGTTCGACCTACGAGCGCATGCTCGAAAAGGGGCCGGAGCGCTTTCAGGTCAAGCCCTCCGGGCTGCCCGCGATGGAGCAGCTGTACGACGACCTGCCCAATTTCGCCGAGGTGCTCGACGACGTGAAGCGCCAGCTCGCGCTGTGCCACGACAGCCGCGACGCACTCGAGATCACGCCGCTGCTGCTGCTCGGCCCGCCGGGCGTCGGCAAGACGCACTTCGCCCGCGCGCTGTCGCAGCTGCTGGGCACCGGCATGGGCTTCATCTCGATGAGCTCGATGACCGCGGGCTGGGTCCTCTCGGGTGCGTCGAGCCAATGGAAGGGCGCGCGGCCCGGCAAGGTCTTCGAGACGCTGGTCGATGGCCAGTACGCCAACCCGGTGATGGTGGTGGACGAGATCGACAAGGCCGGCGGCGAACACGCCTACGACCCACTGGGCGCGCTGTACAGCCTGCTCGAACACGACACGGCCGGCAGCTTCACCGACGAATTCGCCGAGGTGCCTATCGACGCCAGCCAGGTCATCTGGGTGGCGACGGCGAACGACGAGCGGTCGATCCCCGAGCCCATCTTGAACCGCATGAACGTCTACGAGGTGCAGGCGCCCGACCGCGAGGCCGCCCGGCTGATCGCGGCCAAGCTGTACCGCAGCATCCGCGCCGACCACGACTGGGGCAGCCGCTTCGCGCCCGACCCCGAGGCCGACGTGCTCGACTGCATGAGCGAAATGGCCCCGCGCGACATGCGCCGCGCCTGGATGACGGCCTTCGGCAACGCCAAGCTGGCGCTGCGCGACCGCATCGTGCCGGCCGACCTGCCGGCGGCATCGAACAAACGCGGGGCGATGGGCTTCGTGCAGTAGGCAAGGCACGCCGCCGCCACGGTGGGCGGCTCATCGACGGCGACAGCGGCGTTCGTCACGGCCGGGCCGCGCGCCTGCGCGGCTGAACGGCTCCTATCGACCAGAAACCACGTGCCATGAAAAGCGGCGGCCGCGTGGAACACCACGGGGCCGCCGTCGCGCCGACCGGAGCCGGCGAGTCAGTTCAATTCAGACCGTCAGATCAGAAGCCACCGGCACGGTAGTCGCTGGCGACCGTGGTGCTGGGGCGCACGAAGAATTGCGAGTAGCGGGTGTCGAGGTCAACCCAGCGCTTGTACCAAGAGATGGCGAAGCGGCTCACGGTCGGGTCGGCCGACTGCGGGAAGAAGTGGCTGGCGCCACGCAGTTCCAGGAAGATGCGCGGCGTGGTGCTCGGCAGGCTCGTGTAGAACGGGATCGAGTGGTCGGAATCCGGTGCCACGGTGTCGGACGAGCCGCCGATGATCAGCGTCGGCACGGTGTTGCTGCGGAAGCTCTTCGTGGTGTGCCACGGCGTCAGCGGCAGGGCTGCCTTGTACGACGGGTTGGCTTGCGCGGCTTCGAGCGTGCCGCCACCACCCATCGAGTGACCACCGATGGCCACGCGGTTCACGTCCACCTTGCCACGCAGCGGGCTGCCGGTGCGGGTGTTTTGCGCCTTCAGGTAGTTGACGGCGGCTTCGAGCTGGCGAGCACGGCTGCCGGGCTGGTCGAGCGTCGAGTTGGTTTCGATGATCAGCACGATGAAGCCGTGCGAAGCCAGGCGGGTGCCGAGCCACGACAGCGACGAAGCCGAGGCGGTGTAGCCCGGGCAGATGGCGATGGCGCCGTAGGTGCCCGAAGCGGTCGGGTAGGTCAGGCGGCCGCCGCCGAAGCCCGACACGCTCAGTGCCGAGATGGTCGTGGCCGAGGTCGAGAACGAACCGGTGCGCTCCAGCGCACTCGCGGTGGGGGCCGGGCCCTTCTGGTAGGGGTTGGTCTGTGCGAAGGCGGCGGTCGAAACGACCAAAGCACCGGCGGCGATCAGCGACAGTTTGTGAAGCGTCTTGAACATGGGTGTCTCCAAGGGTCTTGTTGATGTGCCCCGGCAGGCTGGCTTTGGCCCTTGCCGAGGACCCGGTGATGCATGGAACTGCCACCGAGCCAGGCCATTGTGTTTTTTCGCACCAGTGTGCGACACAGGGCTTTCAACCATGTCTCGTACAAGACAATTCTGTCCGCATGTGGTAATCGCACGCGCTTGAGATGGCGCCACTATTGCCGCCAGCACGCAGCACCGAAAACGCAGCACCATGAAAAACGGCGGCCGCGTGGAACACCACGGGGCCGCCGTTGCGCCGACCGAAGGCCGGCGAGGTCAGTTCAATTCAGACCGTCAGATCAGAAACCACCGGCGCGGTAGTCGCTGGCCACCGTGGTGCTGGGACGCACGATGAATTGCGAGTAGCGGGTGTCTTCGTCCACATAGCGCTTGTACCAAGAGATGGCGAAGCGGCTGACGGTCGGGTCAGACGACTGCGGGAAGAAGTGGCTGGCACCACGCAGTTCCAGGAACACGCGCGGCGTGGACGAGGGCAGGCTGGTGTAGAACGGAATCGAGTGCGAGCCGTCCGGCGCCACGGTGTCGGCCGAGCCACCGATGATCAGCGTCGGCACGGTGTTGCTGCGGAAGCTCTTCGTGGTGTGCCACGGCGTCAGCGGCATGGCTGCCTTGTACGACGGGTTGGATTGAGCAGCTTCGAGCGTGCCGCCACCACCCATCGAGTGACCACCGATGGCCACGCGGTTCACGTCCACCTTGCCGCGCAGGGGGCTGCCGGTGCGGGTGTTTTGGGCCTTCAGGTAGTTGACGGCGGCTTCGAGCTGGTTGGCGCGGCTGCCGGGCTGGTCGAGCGTCGAGTTGGTTTCGATGATCAGCACGACGAAGCCGTGCGACGCCAGGCGGGTGCCGAGCCACGACAGCGACGAAGCGGTGGCGGTGAAGCCCGGGCAAATGGCGATGGCGCCGTAGCTGCCAGAGGCCGTCGGGTAGGTCAGGCGACCACCGCCGAAGCCCGAGACGCTCAGCGACGAGATGGTCGTGGCCGAGGTCGAGAACGAGCCGGTGCGCTCCAGGGCGCTGGCGGTGGGGTTCGGGCCCTTTTGGTATTGGGCCGATGCCGTGGCGGACAGCAGCAGAACCGAGGTGATCGCTGCGACTTTGCGGATGTTGAACATGTTGTCTCCTAGAGGGTTGTCTTGGCTTGTTGCCAGCGCCTGTGAGAATCAATTTGGCGCGAAGAGATTTTTGTCCGCACGTGCTGGGAGCAAACTTGGGGGCTTCACCACCGCAACCATTCAAGACAAGAGTCTTTTTTTGTGTTAATTGCCAAACCGGTCACCGCACCTCCAAAAAAACAGGCGCCGCAGCGCCTGAACCTTGGAAACACATGAAGCAGGGCGCTCACCCGGTAGGGCGAGCGCCGGCACAACCAATCAGAAGCCGCCCGAGCGGTAGTCGCTGGCCACCGTGGCGCTGGGGCGCACGAAGAACTGCGAGTAGCGGGTGTCTTCGTCGACGTAGCGCTTGTACCAAGAGATGGCGAAGCGGCTCACAGTCGCGTTAGACGTCTGCGGGAAGAAGTGGCTGGCACCACGCAGTTCCAGGAAGATGCGCGGCGTGGTCGAGGGCAGGCTCGTGTAGAACGGGATCGAGTGCGAGCCATCCGGCGCCACGGTGTCGGACGAGCCACCGATGATCAGCGTCGGCACGCGGTTGCTGCGGAAGCTCTTCGTGGTGTGCCACGGCGTCAGCGGCAGGGCTGCCTTGTACGACGGGTTGTCTTGCGCGGCTTCGAGCGTGCCGCCACCACCCATCGAGTGGCCACCGATGGCCATGCGGTTCGTGTCCACCTTGCCGCGGATGGCGCTGCTGGCGCTGGAGTTTTGGCTGCGCAGGTACGCCACACCGGCTTCGAGCTGGCGAGCGCGGCTGCCCGGCTGGTCCAGGCGGGTGTTGGTGTCGATGATCAGCACGACGAAGCCGTGCGAAGCCAGGCGGGTGCCCAGCCAGGCGATCGAGCTGGCACCCGCGGTGAAGCCCGGGCACAGCACGATGCCGCCGTAAGAGCCCGACGCGGTCGGGTAGTACAGGTTGCCACCACCGAAGCCCGAGGCACTCAGCGACGAGACCGACGACGAGCGGGTCGCGAACGAGCCCGTGCGCTCCAGCGCGCTGGCGGTGGGGTTCGGGCCCTTCTCGTACTGAGCAAAGGAAGCCGAGGACGTGGCGACGAGCGCCGAGGCGATCAACGCGAGCTTGCAGATCTTGAACATGCTGTCTCCTGATTGGATGAGTCGGCCTTGAAGGCCATGGGTCCGGTTCAAACCGGTGACGCCATTCTTCAGACCTGCGCCAAATGTCTCATCCGGGCCGATACCAGCCAGTCAACAAAAGACATATTCAACGCTTTGTGGTATGGGATTGACCGCCCCACTCCAGCCGCGGGTCGCTGGCTATCATCGGCCGATGCCCGTCACCCTTGCCGGCCAACTCGTGGTGGCCATCTCTTCGCGCGCGCTGTTCGACTTTGAAGAAGAGAACCGGCTCTTCGAGGCCGAAGACGACCGCGCCTACATGCAACTGCAGCTCGAGCGCGTGGGGCAACCGGCCAAACCGGGCGTGGCCTTCTCACTGGTGAACAAGCTGCTGGCCTTCAACCAGGGCAAGGCAGTGCCGCTGGTCGAGGTAGTGATCCTCTCGCGCAACGACCCGGTCTCGGGCATGCGGGTCTTCCGCTCGGCGCAGCACTACGGACTGCCGATCCAGCGCGGCGTGTTCACGCGCGGCGAGTCACCCTGGCGTTACCTGAAGCCGCTGAACGCACACCTCTTTCTTTCGACCAACGAGCCCGATGTGCGCTCGGCGCTCGACGCCGGGGTTCCGGCCGCACGGGTGTTTCCGCATTCGGCGCGCGCTTCGGGCGCGCACCCGAACGAGGTGCGCATTGCCTTCGACGGCGACGCGGTGCTGTTCTCAGACGAGGCCGAGCAGGTGTTTCAGCGCGCCGGGCTCGATGCCTTCCAGGCCCACGAACGCGAGCGTGCCGACCTGCCGCTGGCGGCCGGGCCGTTCAAGCCGCTGCTCGACGCCTTGAAGCTGCTGCAGGACCAGGCCACGCCCGCCATGCGCATCCGCACCGCGCTCGTCACCGCACGCAGCGCCCCGGCACACGAACGCGCCATTCGCACGCTGATGGAGTGGGACATCGAGATCGACGAAGCGATGTTTCTCGGCGGCCTGCCCAAGGGCGCCTTCTTGCGCGAGTTCGAGCCCGACTTCTTCTTCGACGACCAGACCGGGCACATCGAGAACGCCTCGGCGCACGTGCCTTCGGGACACGTCGCGGCCGGCATCGTCAACGCGGCGGGCTGAGCCCGCTCGCCGTCAGTCCAGCAAGGCCGCGCGCCAGGCCGCCACGCCGGCCGAGGTGTCGCCCGCCGGGCGGTACTCGCAGCCGATGAACCCGTCGTAGCCCAGCGCGTCGACCAACTCGAACAGGTAGCGGTAGTTCAACTCGCCGGTGTGCGGCTCGTGCCGCTCAGGCACACCGGCGACCTGCAGGTGCGCGACGCGGCCCGTGGGCAGGTACTGGCGCAGCTTCATCGCCACATCGCCCTCGACGATCTGGCAGTGGTACAGGTCCATCTGCACCTTGAGGTTGACGGCGCCGACCTGCTGGACGGTCTCGTGCGCGTCCTGCTGGCGATTCAAGAAGTACCCCGGCATGTCGCGCCGGTTGATCGGCTCGATCAGCAACTCGACCCCCTGCGGCGCGGCCTGCGCGGCCGCCCAGGCCAGGTTCTCGACATAGCAGGCGCGCAGGCGCGCAGGGTCGGCTGCCGCCGGCGCGAGGCCCGCCATCACGTGCACCCGCCGGCACTGCAGGCCCGCCGCGTAGACCAGCGCCCGGGCGATGCCAACGCGGAACTCGTCGCGCCGGTCGGGCAGGCAGGCCAGGCCGCGGTCGCCCGCTGCCCAGTCGCCGGGCGGCGCGTTGAACAAGGCCTGAGTCAGCGCCTGCTCACGCAGACGCACCGACAAATCCGACACCGGGTGCTCATAAGGAAACAGGTACTCGACCGCCTCGAAGCCGTCGCGCCGGGCCGCGGCGAAGCGGTCGAGGAAGGCGTGCTCGCCGTACATGAGGCTCAGGTTCGCGGCAAAACGGGGCATGTCAAAAGCGTGCGGCAGAGGGAATACGTAATCCCCGCAATGCAGCATTTGTCGAAGCGAATGCGCGACATCGGGGCGGCCGCGAACAATAACAGCGCATTTCTGACATCAAAGGATGTCAGAATCGTGGCACACACATTGCGTTGAGACACATTCAAGAACAAAAACGCAATCAGTGCATACCCTGAGGCCCCGACGTGGGTCAGGCGGTGAGAGGAGCAAATCGAGTGCATGTCGGCGGCCACGTGGCAGGCCGCCGCGCACGTTGTTTCGAATCGCACGCTTGAAAGCGAGGGAGTGCATGAACGCTGTCACCGACATCCGATCGATGGGCCTGAACCCCACGGCCACACCGACGCCCCGGGAAATGATTTCCCGCGTGGCCCACCGCCACACCATTTCGCGTGAGTTGGCCCACAAGCGCCGGCTTGAAAACGTCTACGTGACGTCGCTCAGCCCGGCCGCGCTGCCGAACGAGTTTCTCTTCGGCGCCTTCGTGCCGCAGTCGAACGTCTACATCAACGGCATGCGCTCGCACGCCAACGACGTGGCGCTGTCGATCGTCGAGATCGGCCGGCAGATCGGCATCGCGCTGTCGCACGAGTACCTCGACGTGCAGCCCGACAACGCCTTCGTGCTCGACCGCATGGTCTTCGAGGCCCTGCCCGCGCTCGACGCACAGGACTGGCGCTCGCAAGAGACCGTGTGGGGCCACGCGACCATCAGCCAGCAAAAGCACAACGCCGAGGGCGAGCTGACCAGCGCGCAGGCCGATGGCGCCTTCCATGCGCAAGACCGCTGCATCTGCACCCAGTCGAGCCAATGGAGCATCCTGCCGCGCGACCGCTACCAGCGCCTGCGCGAGATCGCCCGCAGCCGCTTCGCGCGCCACCCCGGCGCCAAGACCGACGTTGCGCCGCTGGGCCCGGGCTTTTTGGTCAGCCTGGACACACCCGCGAAACAGCCCGTGCTCGAACCCGGTCTGTGGGTGGCCAGCAGCGGCAACCGCTTCGTCTCGACCCTGCACGTGGACCGGCAGAACCTCTTCTTCTTCGACCACGACAACGACCACGTGCCCGGGATGCTGGTGCTCGAAGGCATGCGCGCGATGGCGCTCGACATCGTCGGCAAGTTCCGCCGCACGCCCGACACACCGGCCCTGCTGCGCCGCATCGAAGTGGCGTTCAAGAACTTCGCCGAGCTCGACGCCCCGGTGCAGCTGGTGGCCACGCTCGGCCCCATCGACCCGACCCACCCGGGCCCCTTGTCGATCCACATCGAGGCCAAGCAGCTCGACCGTTGCTTCGCCACCGGCGACTTCCTCTCGGACTGAAGGACACCTGACATGAACACCCCGAACCGCTCTCACTTCGCCCCCCTGATCGCCTCGACGGGCATCGCGCTGATGTGCGCCACCGCCGCCTACACGGCGTTCGCGCGAAGCGGCGTCTTCCAATGGCTGGCGCCGGCCATCGGCGTGGCCTACGTGCTGTGGGTGCTGTCCGAATGGCGCATCACCACGGCCGACGCCAGCCAGGACGCACGCACCGACCACTACACCTGCGAGGCCTACGCGACGGCGCGCTTCCTGACGATGGTCGCGGCCTTCGCACCCAGCCCGCTGTGGACTGAAGCCGGCCCGTGGCTGCCCATCGGGCTGGCCATCTTCGCCGGCGGCATCGCACTGCGCGCCTGGGCCATCGTGACGCTGGGCCGCAGCTACTCGCACCGCGTGCGCACGCCCGACGGCATGGCGCCGGGCGGCCCCGGCATCGTCGCGCACGGCCCGTATCGCCACCTGCGCCACCCGGCCTACACCGGCATGCTGCTGGCGCACGTGGGCATCGCGGTGCTGTTCTTCAACGTGTTCGTGGTGGCGGCGCTGTGCCTGGCGCTGGTGCCTGCGCTGGTGCGCCGCATCCGCGTCGAAGAATCCCACCTGCTGCGCATGCCCGAGTACCAGGCCTTCGCGGCGCACCGCGCCCGCCTCGCGCCCGGGGTGTGGTGATGGGCCCGCACCTGGTGGTGCTGGGCGCCAGCGGCTTCGTTGGCAGTGCGGTGCTGCGGCAAATCGCCGAACAGGGCCTGCGCGCCGACGTGCTGCTGCACCGCAGCCCGCCCGCCGCGCTGCCGCCCGGCGTGCATGCGCACCTGGGCGACGTGACGGCCTTGCCCGATGCCTTGTGGCCGCACGGCCCGCACGTGGTCATCCACTGCGCGAGCAAGCAAATCGACCATGACGGCAGCGGCTTCGCGGTCAACGCGCAAGGCATCGATCACCTCTGCACCCAGGTCACGGCCCGGCCGCAGACCCGCGCGGTGCTCTTCGTCAGCTCGTGCTCGGTGTATGGCGACGGGCCTCAGCGCGGCGTGCGTGAAGACGCCCCGCTGCGCCCCACGACCGCGCTGGCCCGCTCACGCGCCGACTGTGAAGCGCGCCTGCAGCGGCTCGCGCAGACCGGCGCCTGCCGCGTCGAGGTGTTTCGCCCGCGCTTCGTGCTGGGGCGCGGTGACCGCCACGTGCTGCCGGGGCTGGTGCGGCTGTTTCGCCGCGGCTGGTCGCTCGGCAGCGGCGAGCAGCGCTTTTCGGTGATCGACGTGGACGACTTCGCGCGCATCCTCGTCGCGCGTGCGCGGCAACTGCTCGACGCCGAACGTGCCCCGCCGGCATTCGAAGCCTTCAACGTGGGCTACGAACGGCCGCTGTCGCTGCGCGAGATCGAGCAGGCGCTGCACAGCGCCCCACCGCGCAAGCGCATCCCGACACCTCCTGCGCTGCTGCGCCTGCTGCAACGCGTGCCCGCCACGCGCGCACTGGCTCAGCGCCTGAGCCTGCTCGGCCTCGACCACTACGGCGACGTGAGCCGCCTGCAGGCCCGGCTCGGCCCCGCCCCCTGGCTGCGACTGAACCCGCTCGACGCGCTGCGGCGCGCCGCGCAATCCCTGCCTCTGGAGGCCCCGCGATGAGCGACTTCTATACCGACCCGAAACGCATGCCGCGCGAGGCCGTGGGCGGCAAGTTCGCCCACCAGGCCGTGATGCGCACGCACGGCCTGCCCGTGCCCGATTTCTTCTGCCTCGGCGCGCCCCTGTTCGCCCGCCTCGTGGCCCCGCAGCGCGAACGCATGCAGGCCACGCTCGCACCGGTGAAGGTGAGCGACCGCGCCAGCCTCGCGCAAGCCGCCAAGACCTTGCAGGCCCTGGTGCGCGCCCTGCCCTTGCCGGCCGCCACGCGCGAGGCCATCGACCAGCACATGGCGCGCGAGCTGCCCGACGCGCGCTGGGTCTCGGTGCGCGCCTGCATGGTCGCCTCGAAGGCCGAGCACAGCGAAGACTCGGTGGACAACCCCTTCGCCGGCATCAGCGAAACGCACCTCTACGTGCGCCGCGCCGACGTGATCGAACGCGTGCGCGACTGCTGGGCCTCGGCCTTCTCTGAGAAGGCGCTGACCTACCGCCTCTCGCAGGGCATGGACCCGCTCGACGTGAGCGTGGCCGTGGGCGTGCAGCGCATGGTCTTCGGCGAGCGCTCGTTCGTGCTCTTCACCTGCAACCCCAACACGGCCGCGCGCGACACGCTGATCGTCGCCGGCCACGGCATCGGCGAAGGCGTGGTGCAAGAGGCCGTGCCGGTGGACCACTACTTCGTGAACGCCAAGAGCGGCGCCATCGAGCGCGTTCTCGCGCGCAAGACGCACCGCCTGGGCTTCGACGAGACCCGAGGCCACGGCCTGCACGAGATGCCGGTCGAGCCCGAACGCATCGAACCACCCTGCCTCGGCGACGACGAGATCCACACGCTGCGCGCGATGGGTGAGCGCATCGAAAAGCTCTTCGGCTGGCCGCAGGACATCGAAGGCACGATCGATGCCGAGGGGCGCATCCACCTGCTGCAGGCGCGGCCGGTCGCCATCGACTACACCACCAAGCGCGTGTGGACCGGCCTCAACGTCACCGAGAGCTACCCCGGCGTGTCGAGCCCGCTGACCTACAGCCTCGCGCGGTTGTTCTACCGCGTGATCTTCCGCGACATCTACCGGCGCGCCGGCGCGTCGGACACGCAGCTCCACGACAACCACCACCGGCTCGACCGCATGATCGGCTACGTCAACGGCCGCATCCACTACTCGCTCAACGCCTTCTACCTGCTGCACGGCATGGTGCCGATCTTCCCGTGGCTGGCGAAGGCCTGGGAAAACATGGTCGGCTTGAAGACCTCGTACGTCATGCACAGCGGCGAAGCCCCGGCGCCGCAAGGCCGCTGGGCGCGGGGCTGGCAGGTCGCGCGCGCGATGGGCACCTTCGCGGTCGAGTTCGTGTGCCTGCCGCGGCGCATGCGCCACTACAAGCAGTGGTGGACGCAGCGCGCCGCGCAGTCGCGCCAGGTGCTGGCCGCGAAGCCCGACGCGCTGGCGCTGACCGAAGAGTTCCACCGCCTGTGGCGCGACGTGGGCCGCGAGTGGGGCGTGACGCTGGTCAACGACGCGTACATCTTCACGCTGCACGCGCTGGTCGAGTGGCTGTTCAAGCGCTGGAAGCTCAGCGACGACCCGGCCTTGCTCGCCAACCTGCTGTGCGGTGACGACACGGTCGAGAGCGTCGAGGTGTTCCTGTCGGTGCTGCGCATCGCCGGGCACATCCGCGAGCGGCCAGAGCTGGCCGCCGCCTTCGCCGAAGGCGACGAAGCGGCGGTGGTGGCGCGCTACCGCGCGCGCACCCTCGATGCCGACTTGCTGGCGCTCATCGACACGCACATCGCGCGCTTCGGCGACCGCTCGATGGAAGAGCTGAAGATGGAGAACCCGAGCCTGCGCGAAGACCCGGGCGTGCTGTTCAAGGGCATCCGCCGCTTCGTCAAGAGCGAGCTCGACGCCGAGGCCTGCCGCCGCGCCGAGCTGGGCAAACGCGCCGAGGCCGAAGCGCAGCTGGCGCAGCGCCTGGGCCGCATCTCGCTGCGGCGCGCGCTCTTGCGCGGCATGCTGAAACTCTTGCGCGAGGTGATCGCGCACCGCGAGAACTCGCGCTACTGCCGCAGCGAGCTGTTCGGCATCTGCCGCGACATCTTCCATGCGCAGGCGCAGCACCTGATCGCACGCGGTGCCATCGACCAGCGGGCCGACGTCTACTGCCTGACGGTGGACGAACTGCTCGGCTTCACCGACGGCACCGGCGTGGACGAGAGCTTCCAGGCCACCGTCGCGCGCCGCCGCGCGCAACTGGCGACCTACGCCGAAAGCGAGGTGCACGAGACGCTGGTGACCGATGGGGCGCTGCGCAATAACCCGCTGACACGCCAGCGCCGCGCGGCCACCTCGGACGAGCGCGAGCTGAGCGGCCTGGGGTCGAGCATGGGCGTGGCGCGCGGCACGGCACGCGTGGTGCTCGACCCGCACAGCGTGGACGAGCTGCCGCCGCAAAGCATCCTCGTCGCCCGCGAGACCGACCCCGGCTGGCTCTTCCTGATGCTGGCCTCGGCCGGCATCGTGGTCGAGCGCGGCAGCATGCTGTCGCACACCGCGATCACCGGGCGCAAGTTCGGCATCCCGACCGTGGTGGGGGTGGACGATGCGTGCACGCGCATTGCCGATGGCGCGACGCTCGAAATCGACGGCGGGCGGGGCAGCGTGTGCGTGCTGTCGTGAGGCTGCCGTCCATGCCCACACCTCCGCCCGGTGCTCACGCACCGGGCGAGGCCGAACAACGCGTCGCCGTGTCTTCGCCTCGCCCGCCACTCAGTCGCCTGCTCGCCTTCGCGGTCGAAACGCACCCGCCGCTCGTCTACACGCTGGTGTCGGTGGGCTGGGTGTATTCGCTGTGCGCGGCCTTGCTGGCCGGCACCGGCGTCGCGCCGCCACGCGATGCGCCGCTGATGGCGCTGGTCTTCTTTCTCGTGCTGCTCTACCTGCGCGCCATCGACGAGATCAAGGACCTGCCCTACGACCGCCAGCACCACCCCGAGCGGCCACTGGTGCGCGGGGCGGTCGGCGTGACCGAGGTCGCGTGCTTCGCCACCGTCGTCGCGGGGCTCGTGGTCGCGCTGGCCGCGTGGCTGTCGCCGCCGCTCGCGCTGGGGGTCGCCGCGCAACTGGGCTACGGCCTCGTGCTGCTGGTGCTCGAACGCCGCTCGCAACGCTTCAAAGACACGATCCTGCTCAACCTCGTGGTGACCTTCCCGGTGAGCGCGGTGTTGAACCTGTGGGTGCTGCAGTGGCTGGTCGCGCGCGGCATGCCGGTGGGCGCGGTGTGGCCCGCCGTGCTGATGCACGTGGCCGTCTTCCTGCACATGGAATTCGGCCGAAAGCTCGCGTGGCCCGCGCACCTGCAGCCCGGCGAAGCGAGCTACACGCGGGCGCTGGGCGTGACGGGCGCGGTGCTCGTGTGCATGGCGCTGGGGGTGGCGGCCTGCGCGCAGGCCACGCTGGTGCTGCACACGGCGGGGGAGTGGGCTTGGTTGCCGTGGCTGTCGCTGCTGCTGTCGGCGGTGGGCCTGTGGCGCTTCGCGCGCGACCGGCAGGCCGCCACGCCGCGTGCGCTCAAGCCCTGGTTCGGCGGCGCGATGATTTTGTTCTTCGTGCTGAACGCGGCGGTGGGGCTGGGCGCGGCCTGATCGGGTCGATCACTCCCGTCACCGCTCACGCGGGTGCAGGGTCATCGCCGCTCACGCGGCATCAGGTTCATCACCGCTCACGCGGTGGGGCACACGACGCACGCACGATCAACTCGGCCGGCACCAGCACGCGCACCGGGGTCTCGGCCTGCTCACCGCGAATGCGCACCATCAGCAGGCGCGTGCTTTCGGCGGCGGCACGTTCGAGGTCCATGCGCAAGGTGGTGATCGCGGGCAGGTGGTGGCGGGCGAACGTGGGGTCACCCAGGCTCAGCACCGACACGTCGTCGGGGATGCGCAAGCCCGCCGCCTGGATGGCGTTCAGCGCATCGTTGAGGATGGTCGTGCCCTGCACGATCAGCGCCGTGGGGCGCTCGGCCGGGTCGGCCGCCAGCAGCGCAGCCACCGGCTCGAATGCCGAGCTGGTGGACGAGGCGATGTGCACCAGCCACTGCGGCGCCCGGTGGATCCCCCGCGCGCGCAGCGCCGCCTCATAGCCCTCGACACGGCGCCGCATCGGCCGGTTGGGCGTTTGCGCCAGCACCAGGGCGATTCGGCGGTGGCCCAGGTCGGTGAGGTGGCGAACGGCCTGCGCCATCGCGGGCTCGTGGTCGAACAGCACCTGGTCCTTGTGCGTCGCGAGGTCGCGATCGAGCACGACCACCGGCATCGCCAACGACTCGACCGCCGCCTGCACGCGCGGGTCGCGCTCGTTGCCGGGGGCGATCAAAAGGCCGTCCATGCCGCGGCTTTCGAACATGCCGAGCAGGGCCACCTCGCGCTGCGGGTCGTTCAGGCCGTTGGCCAGCAAGAGCATGTATCCCTCGGCCAGCAGGCGCTCTTCGGCCGCGCGAAAGAGCTGCGCGTACAGCGGGTTGCCCACATCGGCGAAGAGGCAACCAATGGTGCGGCTGCTGCGCGAGCGCAGCGACTGCGCCGCGTGGTTGGGCCGGTAGTCCAGCGACGCAATGGCCGCCTCGACCTTCAGCCGCGTGGCCTCGCGCACGTTCGGCACCTTGTTGATCACCCGCGAAGCGGTGCCCAGGGACACGCCGGCGAGCTGGGCCACGTCGCGGATGCTGACGGTCGAAGGCTTGGGGCGTGCAGACATGGGCGGGATTGTCGGCGCTTCGTGCGGCGGTGCCCCGCTGCGCGGCGCGATGCAGATCAAACCACGCCGTCGAACGCGCCCCAGCAGGCCTTCACGGCCGCCGCCCGCGCGTTGCGGATCGCATCGCCGATGGCGTGGCCCTTCCAACCCTGGGCGAGCGCATCGGCCGAGACCTGGGCCGTGTCCACCGCCAGGGCCGCATCCAGCGCGGCCTGCAGGCGCGCGCGTTGCGGGTAGGGTCGGTCTTCGAGCCCGGTGCGCCCGCGTGCGTCGCACTCGCAGGCCAGCAGCAGTTGCGAGAAGCGTTGCGGGCGGCGCCACACGTCGCAGCGTTCGAGCAGACGCATCACGGCCGCGCCGTCGAGCGACAGGCTGCGGTGCACGTTGCCGTGCTCGCGCGCCACCACTTCGGCCAACTCGCGGCATTCGACCGGCACGCGCAGGCGTTCGCTCATGGCGGTGACGAGCGACACGCTGCGCGCCTCGTGTGCGATGTGGCGCGGCCACTCGTCGGGCGGCGTGGTGCCCTTGCCCAGGTCGTGGCCCAGGCACGCGAAGCGCACGGGCAGCGGCGCGTTCAGCGAGGCCGCCATGTCGATCACGAGCATCAGGTGCACGCCGGTGTCCACCTCGGGGTGGTGCGCCTCGGGCTGCGGCACGCCCCACAGGCGGTCCACCTCGGGCAGCAGGCGCGCGAGCGCCCCGCAGCCACGCAAGACCTCGAACATGCGCGAGGGCCGCGCTTCCATCAGACCGCGCGAGATCTCTTGCCACACCCGTTCGGCGACCAGCGCATCGACCTCACCGGCCTCGACCATCTGGCGCATCAGCGCCTGGGTTTCGGGGGCGACGCTGAAGTCGGTGAAGCGCGCGGCGAAGCGCGCCAGCCTCAGGATGCGAACCGGGTCTTCGGCAAAGGCCGGTGACACGTGGCGCAGCACGCGGTCTTGCAGGTCGCGCTGGCCATGGAAGGGGTCGACCAGGGTGCCGACCTCGTCGCGTGCCATCGCGTTGATGGTGAGGTCGCGGCGCGCGAGATCCTCTTCGAGCGTGACCGCCGGGTCGGCGTGAAAGACGAAGCCGTGGTACCCCGGTGCGGTCTTGCGCTCGGTGCGCGCCAGCGCGACCTCTTCTTTCGTGACCGGGTGCAGGAAGACTGGAAAGTCTTTGCCCACCGGCAGGTAGCCGGCGGCGATCAGTTCATCGGGCGTGGCGCCCACGGCCACCCAGTCGCGGTCGTTGACCGGCCGCCCCAGCATCTCGTCGCGGATCGCACCGCCCACCGTCCACAGTTTCATGCGGCGCAGTGTAGGTGCGGCCCCTGCGCTTCACGCCCCAGCGCGCCGTTCAGCGCGACGTGCGGTGCGGCTCTTCGAACTGCAGAAAGTCTTGTTCGGCCAGCGCGTCGCGGCGCCACGCGGACACGCTGGGCAGGGCCTGCACGCGCTCGATGTAGGCGGCGATGGCCGGCGGCACCGGCACGCCATAGGTGACGAAGCGCGTGACCACCGGCGCATAGAAGGCGTCGGCGATCGTGAACTCGCCAAAGAGCATGGGCCCGCCCGATTGCGCGAGCAACTCGGTCCACATCTGCACCAGGCGTTCGACGTCGGCGCGCACCTGCGGCTCTTCTTTCAGCACCCGCGCGCCCACCTCGTGCAAGGTGGCTTCGATGTTCATGCCGAAGTGGTTGCGCAGGGCCGAGAAGCCCGAGTGCATCTCGGCGACCACACTGCGCGCGCGGGCGCGCTGCTTCACATCCGTCGGCCACAGGCGCTTGTCGGGAAACTTCTCGGCCAGGTACTCGGCAATGGCCAGCGTGTCCCACACCGCGAAGCCGTCATCGACCAGCACCGGCACCTTGCCCACCGGGTTGTGCTGCGCGATGGCGGTCTTGAACTGCGAGCCCGCGTCGAACGAGTCGAAGCGCAGCCGGACCTCGTCGAAGGGAATGCCGACCTGCGTCATCAGCACCCAGGGGCGCATCGACCAGGACGAGTAGTTCTTGTTGCCGATGTAGAGCTGCATGGCCGGGGTGTCCTTCGTCGTGGGGTGGGCCGCGATGCTAGAAGAAGCCACGCCCGCTGGCGATGCGTTTGCGGCATCGCAACGATGCCGCCAGGGCAAGGCGCCCGGGCGAAAAGAGTCAGGACCGCCGCGCGCGGGCCCGCCACGGGTCGAGCCGGGCCGGCCCTTCGCGGCCGCCCAGCAGCACCGGCATCACCGCGTCGATGGCGGTCGGCGTGACGCCCAGCGCGTCGAGGCCCGGCAGTTCGCCGGTGGCCACGTTGGGCACCGAGGCCGAGTCGAGGTTGTCGCGCGACATCATCGGCTCACCGGGCAGGCATTCCATCGCCAGCGCCTGCAGGCGGCCCAAGGCGTCGGGCAGGCCGAACACCGGGCGCGGGTGGCCCGACCAGCGGCCGGCGCACTGCACCAGTTCACGCAGCGTGAAGACCTGCGGCCCGACCGCTTCGACGACAAGGCCGCCGGCGGCCGGGCGCCGGTCGAGCGCATGCACGATGCCCAGCGCGACGTCGTTCACCCACACGGGCTGGAACTTCGCCTCGGCCGCCGCCAGCGGCACGAAGGGCACGAAACGTTGCAGCTGCGCGAAGAAGTTGATGAAGCGGTCTTCGGCACCGAACATCACCGACGGCCGCAGCACCACCGCCTGCGGCACCGCCTCGCGCAGCGCGGCTTCGCCCGCGGCCTTGCTGCGCTGGTACATCGACGGTGCGGCCTCGCTGGCCCCCAGCGCGCTGACGTGCACCAGCCGCGGCACACCCGCTGCGGCACAGGCGCGCCCCAGTTTGCGGGCCAGCTCGACGTGGGTGCGCTGAAACGCGGCCTCGTTGCCATGCAAGATGGCCACGAGGTTCACCACCGCCTCGGCGCCATCGACCAGCCGCGCCAGCGTGGCTTCGTCGTGCACGTCGGCGGCGGTCACGTCCACCGTCGGCAGCATGCTCAGCCGGTGCGCGCCACGGTGCAGCTGCCGCGTGGGCACGACGAGGCGCGGGCCGCCGCCGCCATGGCGACGCACGAGGTGTTCGCACAGCGCGCGACCGACGAAGCCGGTGCCGCCCAACACGAGGATGTGGCCCATCGCGCGTTCCTTGAAGTGGGGGTCGCCGGTCAGGGCAGTTCGCGGTCGGGCGCCGGCAGGCCGCCTTCGCGCGGGCCGATGCTGCGGCCCAGCCGCGCCTTCAACGACGGCGCCTGCGGCGCGTCGGTCAGCACCGCCGTGTAGAAGATGGCGTTCGACATCACCTTCTTCACATAGTCGCGCGTTTCGCTGAAGGGGATGTTCTCGGCCCAGATCGCGGGTTCGAGCACCGGGCCTTCGCGCCAGCGGCGCGGGCGGCCGGGGCCGGCGTTGTAGGCGGCGGCGGCCATGGCCTGCGAGCCACCCAGGTCGTCGAGCACGAGCTTGAGGTAGTGCGCGCCGATGGTCAGGTTGGTCTGCCGGTCGGTGATCATGTCTTGCGTGAAGGGCAGGCCGATCTTCTTGGCCGTCCAGCGGGCGGTGGCGGGCATCACCTGCATCAGGCCCGAGGCGCCGACCCCCGAACGCGCATCGGCGATGAAGCGCGACTCTTGGCGGATCAGGCCGTACACGTAGGCCATGTCGAGCCCCACCTCGCGCAGCGTGCCGCGCAGCTCTTTCTTGAACGGCGTCGGGAAGCGCTGGTCCATGTCCACCAGGGCCTTGGTGCGGTCGCTGGTGTTGATGCAGCGGTCCCACAGCTCGCGGTCACAGGCGACTTGCGCGGCGGCGATCAGCTGGCGGTCGCTCATGCCGCGCAGGGTGAAGTTCCATTCGCGGTTGCCTTCGTTGCGCAGGCCCATGCCGATGAGCATCAGCGCCCGCACGAGGCCGGGTTCGCGGGCGGCGGCGTCGCGCTCGGCAGCACTCAGCGCCTCGGGCTTGGGCGGCACGACGATGGGCTGGCCCAGGTCTTCGGCGGCCAGCGAGCCGTAGAAGTGCAGTTGGCCGGCAATCGACGCCAGCATCTCTTGCGACTGCGTCTTCAGCGCGGCCGGATCGCTCGAATCCTTGGCGAGGGCAGCGAGGGCGCGGGCCTTCCAGTAGACCCAGGTCGGGTCTTTCTGCTCGGCCGGCTGCATGGCGTTGATGGCCTGCACCACCTGCTGCCAACGCGGCTGGCCGTTGTTGGCGCGCAGCGCGGCGCGGGCCTTCCAGGCGAGCGTGTCGTCGGCCCAGTCGATGTCGGCCGAGGTCTTGGTGGTGAAGAGCGCGGCGCGCTGGTAGTGGCTGGGGGCGTCGGGCGACAGCTTCATCGCGGCTTGCTTGCCCACCGCGGCCCAGGCCCAGGCGGCCAGCTCAGGCGGCAGGGCTTCTTCCCAGCGCGCACGCAGCAGCGAGGCGGCCGTGTCCGCGTCGCTCGCGGCCAGGCGCATCAGCGCCAGCGTGGCCAGCTCTTGCGCGACCCGACCGTTGGGCGAGGCCTTCTGCTTGAGGTAACGCTCGGCGTTGTCGGTGACCTCGGCCATCTCGGCCGAGCTGCCGGGGCTGACCAGCGCGACGGCCTGCTGCGCGGTGCGCGGCTTGTTGCCGTCGATGGCCACACGGGCGCGGCGCCACACCACGCTGGCCGGCAGTTGCTTGCTGGCGTAGAGGGTGGCCGCCAGCAGCGCGCAGCCGTCGTCGGCCTCTTTCTGCGCAAACCAGGCGGCACGGCCCGCGGCGGCCACGTCTTTGCCGGCCAGGTGGTCGGCCATCAGCGCGTAGCAGGCGACCTGGCGGTCGTCGTTCATGCGAAAGCGCGGGTAGTCGGCGGCGATCGCCGGCCAGTCCCGGCGGCGGCCCAGTTCGAGCAGCCAGTCGTTGCGCAGGCGGTCTTCGACGTAGCTGCCGGGCCAGCGCTGGTAGAAGGCCTCGACCTCGGGCACGCTGGCACCGGCCAGGCGGCTGCTCAAGTCCCAGTAATCGACCCAGGGCGCGAGCGAGTGCTTGTCGGCAATGGCGTTGGCGCGCAGCGAGGCCAGGCGCGGCAGGTCGCGGCGGGCGTAGGCGTTGCGCGCATCGGTCACCAGGGCGTTGTTGCCGCCGTACGGTCCGCTGGATTGCGCCGCCACCGGCAACACGGCCGCTGCCGCAAGGCCTGCGACGAGCACACGGCTTGCCACGCGGCGCGCCGCAAAACCCCACCCATATACTGATTCGAGCTTGTTCAATTCGGTCCCTGTCTGTCGATGTCGCCGCCTCGGGTTGTGCCCCAAGAAGCCATTTCTGATCGCCCCGCGCTGCGGCAACGTCTGCTGAGCCTGCGGCGACAGTTCGCCGCGTCGCCCGAGTTCGATGCCGCGTCGCGGGCGCTGCATGCGCATCTCTTGCAAGTCCTGGCCCATCTGGGGCCGGACTGCCTCGGCATCTACTGGCCCTTGCGTGCTGAATTTAACGCAGCCACCCTGGCGCAGGCCGACGAAAAGACCGCGGCAATCCCCCTGGCTCTGCCCTTTGCCCGCAAACAGCCGCACGAGATGCACTTTCGCCGCTGGGACGGCACGCCGCCCACGCTGCGCGACGAGTGCGACATCCCGACCGCGCAGGGCGAGTTGGTGGTGCCCGACGTGCTGCTGGTTCCCTGCGTGGGCTTCAACGACCGCGGCTTCCGCCTCGGCTACGGCGGCGGCTACTACGACCGCTACCTGGCCGCGCACCCGCACGTCACGGCGATCGGCGTGGCCTGGGAGGTCGGCCGCCTCGCTGCCGACGAGTTTGCGCCCGAAGCGCACGACCAGGCCTTGATGTTCGTCATCACCGAGCGCGGCGTGGTGGGCTGAGCCCGGCGAGCTCACACCGCCTGCATCGCGGTGCGTGTCAGCGCGGCCTGCGCTTCGATCCAGTCGCAGAACTGCTGCACCTCGGCTGGCAGGTTGGCCTGTGCCGGCTTGACCAGCCAGTAGGCATAGGGCGATTCGAGGCGCCGGCCGGGAAACAGCTCGACCAGCTCGCGGCGCTCCAGCATGTCGGCCGTCATCGGCAGCCGCGCCAGTGCGACACCCTGCCCCGCCACCGCCGCCTGCACCTGCTGGTGCGTGTAGTTGAAGTAGACCCAGCGCGCCGGCTGCAGCTCGGCCAGCCCCTGCGAGCCGAGCCAGTTGGCCCAGCTGTGGTGTTCGGCGCTGGCGCGCGGGTTGTCCTCTTCCATCAGGGTGTGGGCGGCCAGGTCGGTGGGCCGGGCCAGCGGCGGGCCCTCGCGGCGCGCGCGCTCGATCAACCAGGGGCTGGCCACGGGCGTGAGCTGTTCGTCGAACAGGCGCACGGCGTGCGGCGGGCAGTCGCGCGGGCGGCAGTAGCGCAGCGCGATGTCCACCTCGGCGGTCTCGCCGCCGTCCGGGTCCACGAAGTTGTCGTTCGCGCTGACGCGGATGTCGATCTGCGGGTGCTCGCGCTGGAAGGCTTCGAGCCGCGGGATCAGCCACAGCGTCGAGAACGACGCGAAGGTGCTGACGCTCACCACCCGCCGCCCGCGTGCCTGGCGCAGTTGCCGCACCGCCGCGTCGATGCGGTCGAGCGAGGGCGCCACGGCGCGCAGCAGCGAGACGCCGGCGCTGGTCAGCTCGACCTTGCGCGTGCCGCGCAGAAACAGCACCGCGCCGAGTTCTTCTTCGAGTGCCTGGATCTGCCGGCTGACGGCCGACTGCGTGAGGTGCAGGTCGTCGGCGGCGGCGCGAAAGCTCAGGTGCCGGGCCACGGCCTCGAAGGCGCGGATCGGCCCGACGGACAGCGGGCGGCGGCGGATCGTATTCATGCGCTGGTGGAATCAATGCCCGGCTGGCAAGTCATTGGACGGGGTGGCGACGGCTGCCTATTCTCCAGCACATCCGATCCGAAATACCTGCTGGATCACCTGCCCGCCGAGGTTCGCCATGCCCCACGCTTCGATGACCGATTCGCAACAGTCCACCGCCCACTGGCCGCTCGCCGAGGGCCAGGCCCTGCGCCTGACCGTCGGGCCGGGGCGGCGCGAGATCCACGTGCTCGAAGGCCGCGTGTGGCTGACGCGCGATGGCACGGTGCAGGCCCCGTCGCACGACGTGTGGCTGAGTGCCGGCGACAGCTGGGCGCTCGAGGCCGGCAGCACCTGGGTGCTCGAAGGCTGGGGCGCGGCGCGCTTTCAGCTGCTGGTGCCGCCGGCGGCCTGCGTGCCGGTCACGCCCGGCGCTTGGCTGCGGCGGCGGTTTTCTTCGCGGCGGGCTTTCGCGCCGGGGTTGTCGCCGGCGCTTTGAGGGCCGGCTGGCGCGTCGCCTTCTTGACCGGGGCCGTCTCCGCGGCCCGTGGCTTCGGCGCCGGCTTGGCGTTACGCGCCCGCAGCGCCGCTTCCATCGCCAGCCGTGCCCAGGGGTGCATCAGGGCCGGGGACTCCATCGCGTCCTCGGGCGCGGTGAAATAGCCCATCGTGACCCGCTTGCCGCCGCCTTCGTAGACGAAGGGCTCGCAGCCCGCGGCCTCGAAACGCGGCTGGGTCGTGCCATCGACCTTGAGGTACAGCCGCTCGAAGGCCACCAGGGCGATGAAGAGATCGTCCACATAGAAACCGTAGCCGCCGAACATGCGGCGCGAACGCGTGGGGCCGAGCGCCGACAGCAGTTCGACACAGTGCGAAGCGAATTCATTGGAAGCAGCCATGCGCCGCAGTGTGCCGCGAAGACCGGCCACCTCGGCCCCCGGGGGGCTCGGCCGAAGGCCCGGTGGCTCGCCTCGCCAGCCCTGCACCCCGCCCCAGGCCTGCGGCCACGCGCCCAGCCCGCTCTCGGCGCTGGGCAAGCGCATCGGGCTGTCGCAGCCGGCCGTGAGCGAGCGCGTGAAGAAGGTCGAAGCGATCGGCCTGCGCCTGCTGGCGGTGGTGCGGGTGCGCACGACGCACGAGCACCTCCAGCGCTATGTGGCGCTGTTTCAGGACTTGCCCGAGGTGCTCGACGCCGTGCGCGTGACCGGGCGAAGACTGCTTCGTCGTGCGCTGCGCCTTCGCCCGGCCCGAAGACCTGGAGCGCGTGGTGGACCGGCTCGCCGCGCATGGCAGCGTGACCACCGCGCTCGTGCTCTCGCACCCGGTGGCCAAGGCGCCGAGCCCGATTTGAGTCACACGGGCTCCTGCACAATCCAGCCGCCTTCATCACGCTTCGAAAGTGCCTGAATGACGCCCGAAGAACGCAGCGCCCTGCGCGAGAAACTGATCGCCGCCCGCCAAGCCATGCCCGACCGGCTGGAGCGCGCGGTGCAACTGCAAAGCGTGCTGCGCGCCTGGCTGGTGAGCCGCAAGGAGTCGTCGATCGGCGCCTACTCGCCGATCAAGGGCGAGTTCGACCCGATGGCCGCGCTGTACCGCTGGAGCGAAGGCGGCCCCGAGGGATCGCCACGCCGCATCGGCCTGCCGGTGAGCGACCGCACCACCGGCGAGCTGCGCTTCCACGTCTGGTACCCGGGCTGCCCGATGGAGCTGGACGCGCACGACATCCCCAAGCCCAAGGGCACGGACCCGTTCAAGCCCGCCATCCTGCTGCTGCCCTGCATCGGCTACGGCCCCGGCGGCGTGCGCCTGGGCTACGGCGGCGGCTTCTTCCACCGCTCGCTGATCGACATGAACCCGCGCCCCCTGATGGTCGGCGTGGGTTACTCACACGGCTTCTTGCCGATGCTGCGCGCCGAGCCCGACGAGCTGACGCTCGACGCGATGCTCACCGAAGAGGGCGTGATGTGGCAGCGGCCCGCCTGAGCGGCTGAGCGGGCAAGCGCTACTTCTTGCCTTTGGCCACCGGCTTGGCGGGCAGCGCCGGCTTCGGCAGCGCCCGCACCCAGCCCTTCACCAGAAAACCCACCCCCAGCCCGGCCGCGAACACGGCCCAGAAGACCCAGGCCGGCGCACCGTCGAGGCCGCTCGGCAGGTTCATGCCGAACACGGCCGCCAGCGTCATCAGCGGAAAGGTCAGCGCCGCGATGGTGTTGAGCTTCAGCTGCGCCTGCGTGCCGGCCATCGCGGCCTGCGTCTGCTCTTCGGCGTGGCGGGCGAGGCGGTAGTCGAGCGCCAGGCGGGCGTTGGCCAGCAGCAGTTCGAGCCCGCGCGCCACCTCGACCGCGCGGTCGCGGGCGGTGATCAGCGCCGCGTCGCCGTCGATGTGCTGGCGGGCGGCCTGCAAGGCGTCTTTCAGGTTGGTGCCGGCACGCGCCAGCGGCATCAGCCGGTCGATCAACTGAAACAGCAGTTCGGCGCTGTGCGCCTGGCGGTAGCGCTTGTCGAGCTGGTCGAGCAGCTTGTCGTACTGGTCGAGCAGGTCGGCCAGCGCGTGCTGGCCCTGCGGATTGCCGTGGAAGAGCCAGTCGCCCTCGGGTTTGCGCAAGAAGACCCGGTGCACGCGCTCGTTGCCCTCGCCGCTGGGCGGCTCGTGCAGCACCACCATCAGGTAGCCCTTCTCGAAGATCGCGCGCTGCGCGCCGTAGCTTTCAGCCCCCAGCCGTTCGGCAATCTCGCGGGGCAGCTTCCAGTTGTATTCGGGGCGTGACATGGCGATGGTCGGTGAAGGGGCTCAGCGCAGCGACTTCCACAGCGCGTCGAACTGCGCCTGGAATTGCCGCACGAGGCCGGGGTCGTTGCAGATGACGAGGTTCTCTTCGTTGTACTGGCAGGCGCTGCGCGTCCAGTTGTAGCTGCCGTTGAGCAGCCAGGTGCCGTCGAAGAGGGCGAACTTGTGGTGCATGTGGGCCTCGGTGCGATCGACCGCCACCGCCACGCCCGCGTCGCGCAAGCGGGCCACGTCGCTGCCGGCGTCGAACTCTTTTTCGTTGTCGGTGACGAGGCGCACCGCGACGCCGCGGCGGTGCGCGGCGAGCACGTCTTCGGTGATGCGGTCATCGGAGATCGTGAACACGCACAGGTCGGCCTGACGCTTGGCGCTGCGCAGTTGCTGCTGGATGGCCAGGAGGCAGTCGTTGCCGGGGCTGAAGTGCGCGTGCGAGCGCAAGGCGCCGATGGGTGCGCGGCCCACGTCGAGTGCGCGCATCACGCCTTCGAGCCACTTCAACAGGCCGAGGTGTTCGGCGTCGGTGGTGCGCTCGCGCACGAGGTCGAAGGCCCGGTTGCGCAACTGGCGCAGGCCGTCTTCGGGTGGGCAGGCCTCACGCAGCGCCTGCGTGAGAGAGCGCTTTTCCTCGTCGCTCAGGCGCTCGTCGAGGAGGGTTTGCTCGATCTCGTTCAGCAGTTCGTCCATGTCTGGTGTCCTGTTGGCCATCCGCGGCTTGCGTGGGTGGAGCCGGCCGAAGCCCACGCTCAGCCCTTGTCTGGCGTGCCCGGCTTCTTGCCCTTCTTCACGTCTTCGAGTGCACGCCCCACGCGCTCGACCTCGTCGCGGATGTTGCTGTCGAGCTTCAAGCGCTGCTCGGTCGCGGTGATGAGCGGCAGCATGATCTTGCGGTAGGTGACCGACAGCTCCAGCAGCGCTTCGGCCATGCGCAGGCCTTCGCTGGTCTCGGCGGGCTTGAGCCCATCGACCGCACGGGCCACATCGAGCAAGGTGCTGGCGATGCGCGTGCTGCCGTCGGTGTCGTCGCCGCCGAGCTTCTTGCGGCGCACGAACTCGTCGCAGATGTTCTGGAAGCGCTCGCGCTCGTCGTCGGTCGGTGTGCCGAGCAATTGCGCGAGCTTGAGCAGGTTTTCTTCGGCGCCGGTGGTCAGCGTCTGCGCCTCGCCGCGGTAGTGATCGCGCAGCAGTGCATCCAATTCTTCGTCACGCATCAGCGGCGTGATCTTGCCGGCGAGCTTGGTCATGTTGCGGTAGCTGCCCTGCAACTTGAACGGCGGCGCGGTGCGGTAGGCGTCGTGCTGCGCGGCCGACTCGATGTACGCGAGGTTGACCTTCAGCAGCAAATCGCGCGCACGGAACAGGCGCTTCATCAGCGCGGCCAGCTCTTCGAGTTCGACCCCGCTGTAGCCGTGCGAGAAGCTGCTGGCCGGCACCTGCGCGCCTTCGGCCATCTGCACGAGCAGGTGCACGTCTTTAGGGTCGCGCGAAGCCAGCGGCAAGAGCGTCGGGCTCGCGGTCAGGCAGTTCTCGATGTACGACAGCGCGAACAGCGACTCATTGCCCGAGAGCACGTCGCCCAGGTTGTAGATGTCGGCCCGGTTGGCCAGCATGTCGGGGATCTTGAACACGTCGCCCGACTCTGTGTACGGGTTGCCGGCCATCACGAGGGCGAAGCGCTTGCCGCGCAGGTCGTAGCTGCGCGTCTCGCCGTTCATCACGCCTTCGATGCGCCGCGTGCCGTCGGCGAGCGCGATGAACTTCTGCAAGAACTCGGGGTTCGTGTGCTGGATGTCGTCGAGGTACAGCATCACGTTGTTGCCCATCGCCAGGCCGAGGTTGAGCTTTTCGAGCTCTTGCTTGGCCGCGCTGTTGGGCGCGGTGGCCGGGTCGATGGCGGTGACGCCGTGGCCCAGCGCCGGGCAGTTGATGCGCACGAAGATGAGGCCCAGGCGGTCGGCCACGTACTCCATCAGCGTCGTCTTGCCATAACCCGGCGGCGAGATCAGCAGCAGCAGGCCCATGCGGTCGGTGCGGGCCTTGTCGCCGGCTGCGCCCAGCTGCTTGGCGAGGTTGTCGCCGACCAGCGGCAGGTACACCTCGTCGATCAGCCGGTTGCGCACGAAGCTCGACAGCGGCTTGGCCTGGAACTGCCCCAGCCGCAGCCGCGCCTTCTCTTGCGTGATGAGTTCGTGCCGCAGTGTCTGCAGCGCGTTGAAGCCCGGCACGTCGTGCGCGGTGTGGTGCAGCCAGCGCCGCCAGAAGTCGTTGAGGTTGAGCGCGAGCGTGCCGTCGGTGATGCGCGCGTGCTCGCTGCGCAGGCCGGTGAGCTGCATGTCGAGCGTCGCGTTCACGCGCTGGCGTGCGGCGGGTGCGGCGAGGATGCTGGCCGCGTCGTCCGCCCACACCAGCGACTGCGGCGCCTGCGCCTGCGCGAAGGCGCGCACCCATTGGCGCGCGAGCCGCCAGCGCTCGGGCGGCGTGGCGGCGTCGAGGTCGTGCTGCCAGGCCTGCCAGCGGCCGCCGCGGTCGAGCTCGCGGTGCAGCGCGGCGACGAGGTCTTCACCCGCGCCCGACACGACCCAGGCCTCGGTGCCGCGATCGGCGGCGAGCTGACGCACCAGGTAGGCAGCAGCTTGCGTGGTGAGCGTGTGCAGGCGCTCGGTGTGGTCGTCGCCGGCGTCGAGCAGGTCGGGCGTGAACTCGCGGGCGAACTGCGTCAGCGCCGCAGCCGTCTCGGCTTCGAGCCGCGCCAGCGCCTCGCGGCTGTTGAACAGCTGCTGCATCTGCAAGGCCGCACGCGACTTGCGCTGCAGCGCCTCGCGCTCGGCGACGAAGCGGCTGTGCTGGAAGTACAGCAGCGCCAGCGCCCGCTCGGTCGGGCCGTAGACCAGCAGGCCGGCCGCGTCTTGCATCGCCGCGAGCGCGGCCAGGAGGTGCGCCGCGTCTTCGTCGTGGATGCCCTTCTGGTAGCCCTCTTGGTAGCGCGGCGCGGCGAAGCGGCGCACGTGGGCCAGCAGCGCGGCGAAGCCTTCCGGCCCTTCGGCGACGAGGCGCTGCAGCTCGGCCCCGGTCAGCTCGTCCTGCCCGTGCTGGCAGGCTTGCAGCATCGCGCCGGCCAGGTACTCGGCACGCGACAGCTGCGGCCCTTCGGACACCAGCGTCTGTGCCCAGTAGCCGGCCAGCGGCGCGAGGCGCGCGTCGTTCACCGGCGCGTCGTAGTCGGTGCCGGCGAGGTGGAAGGTCGGCCGCTCGTTCTTGACGATCAGCGTCAGGTCGAGCGGCTGCTTGTTGATGGTGAACGCGTGCCGGCCGAGCTTGAGCGTGTGGCCGTCGTCGGCGGCCAGCTCGCGCTTGTCGCGCACCGAGCGCACGGCCTGGTCTTGCGCGGTCTTGAGGCGCGTGGCGAGGTCGTCGGCAGCGACCGCCGAACCCAGCGTGCGCAGGTCGTCGATGAGCTTGCGCAGCTTGGCGATCAACGCATCGGCGGCGAAGTAGCTGTGCACCGCCGCGAGGTCGTTCAACTGCCCCAGGCGACGCGGGATGCCATCGAGGATGCGTTCGGCCGCCTGGCCCAGCGCCTGCGCGCGGCCCTGGCGCGCGTCCATCAGGCTCTGGCGGCGTGCGCTCAGCGCCTCGTAGACCGACTCGCGCTTGGCGGCGATGTCGCCGAGAAAGCCCTCTTGCTCGGCGAAGCGGCCTTCGAGTTCTTCGAGCTGCGCGAGCAGGCGCGTCAGCGCGTCGTCGCACTTCTCGGGCGTGTCGGCGAATTCGAGCGCGTTCTCGACGGCCTGGCCGAAGAGCTTGAACTGTGCCCCGAACTCGGCCGCGGCTTCGGTCGCGCCCATGGCCTTGCGGCGGTTGCGCGCATCGGCCCGCAGGCGGTTGATGTCGGTGTAGAGCCCCGAGATGCGGTCGAGGATGGCCGTGCGCGTGACCGCGTCGCCACCGGGCAGGTTGCCGAGCTGTTCGGTCAGCAGGTCGAGGCCGGCGGCCTGCGTGTCGAGCGATTCGAGCAACTGGCCGACGGCCGTGGTGGTGGTCGCGGCCGGCAGCTCGGCGACGAGCTTGTCGAGCGCCTTGCGCTGGCCGTCGAAGGCCTTCTCATCGGCGAGGAAGCGCATCGCGCGTTCGCCCACGCGCTGCTGCTCGGCCTGCATGTCGGCGTCCATGCCGGCGATGCGCGGCAGGTCGGCGTAGCGCAGCTCCTTCAGCATCTGCAGCTTGCCGCGCTGCTCGCGCAGGCGGTTGAGCGCGGCGACGAAGTCACCGGGCTCGCGCCACATCATGCTGGCGATGTCGGTGGCCAGCGCGCGCTGTTCGCTCTCGGCATTGGCGAGCGCGCGTGCCGTCTCGCGGCGAATGGCATCGACCTTCTCGAACTCGGCCAGCGTGTGACGCGCCGAGTCGGCGATGCCGCGCAGCATGGCTTGCAGGCCGCCGGTCTCGGGCGCATCGAGCCAGAAGTAGGCATCGGCCACGCGCGTGCATTGGCGGATCAGGTCTTCGTAGGCCGCCTTGGTCGGGGCCTGCTCGCGCACGGCGCGGGCGATGCCCATCAGGTCAGAAACCCCGCGCACCAGCTCGGCATTGCCGATGCGGCCAAAGAAGCCCGTGCCAGCCGGTTGCGCGGCCGCGTGCTCGTCGCTCGCGAAGGGCGTCTGCCAAAGCTGCATGGGGTGCACGCGCGTCGGTTCGCCGCGGTCAGCCTGGAACACGAGGATGCGCCCGTCGGGGAAGCGCGCGTAGCCGTTCGCCACGATGGGCGTGGTGAGCGTCTTCTCGATCAGGTTGTAGGTGAAGAGCGCGTAGTGCCCCGAACCCGGTTGGTAGAAGACATAGAGCACGTCTTCGCCGTTGGGCGACTTGAGCATGCGCTTGAAGCGCAGGTTCTCGACCACCTCGCCCGGCAGGTCGAAGCGCTTGTTCTCGCCCGACTGCAGGTAGTAGCCGCCGGGGAAGAGGATGCCGTGGTCCTCGGGCAGTTGGATGCACGAGCCGCCGATGGCGTCGATGCGCTCGACCTTCTGCGTGCGCGTGTTGTAGACGAGGTAGCGCAGCGTCTGCTCGCGGTACGGCTTCACGCGCAGCAGGATCAACAGGCCCAGCTTCGCGTAGGCCACCTCGGCGTCGGTCAGCGACTGCGTGCGGTCGTCGACCGGCTCGCTGTAGATGCCCAGGCCGGTCTCGGTGTTGTTCTCGACCTTGACCGTGAGGTCGCCGCCCACCGTCTCGACGAACACGGTGTCGAGGATGTTGATGTGCGGGTGCTTGCCGCCGATGTGGTCTTCGCGCGTGGTGACGGTCCACTCGAAGTCGTGGCTGGGCGGCAAGGCGATGTCGCGCTCGCCGCGGTTGTCGGTGTAGCGCACCGAGCCATCGCGCTCGATGTGCCAGCGGAACACACGCACGTCGTGGATCTGCTGGCCGATCTGGAAGGCCGCCAGCAGCTTGTCGGCCGTGACACGCAACTGCGTGAGCGTGGCCTGCTTGTAGTAGGCGTACAGCTCGCGGAAGTCGTTCTGAAAGCGCGGGTCGTCGAGAAAGCTGCCGGCCAGCGGCACGGCTTCGAGCTCGTCGGCGCCCTCGGGCGGCAGGCGGTAGAGCGCGAACACGTCGCTGACGGACGTCTCTTTGCGCAGCCCGATGAACACGTTGTAGCCGAACATCAGCAGGTCGCCGATGCGCACGATGTCGCGGGCGACGCAGTTGTTCTCGGTGCGCGCGCGGGTGCGCAAGATGAGCGCCTGCTCGGTCTGGCCGAACTCGCTCAGCCGCGCGGTGTTGAGCTTCTGCGCCTGCGCGAGCAGCGTGTCGCCTTGCGCGGCGAGGCGCTGCTTCAGCAGGTCGTAGCTGCCACTTTCGGCCACCATGCGCTCGGTGGCGTCGGCGGCTTCGGGCACCGCCGCAGCGGCCTGGTCGGGGGATTCCATCGTCGTCGGGGCTCCCGGGCCACTCACCAGCCGGCGCGCAGCAGCGCGACCAGCTCATCGCGCTGCGGCTGGGCGTCGAGCCAGTTGCGGATGCGCGCCAGTTCGTCGATGCAGGCCTCACCGTAGCGGGCCCGAAGCGCCTCTTCGCGCCGGTCGCTCACCTCGTCGTCGCGCAACTGGCGCTGCCAGGCGTCGCTCAGCACGCTGCGCAGTTGGCCGCTGAGGCCCCGGTCGGCGAGCGCCGCCCATTCGTCGCGGTCGAACCAGACGAGCTGGCACGCGGCGCAGCGGTCGATGCAGAAGTCGGCATCGACGGTGACGCGGTAGCGCTGCATCAGGCGGGTGCAGACCGGGCACGGCCGCACGCGGCCGTCGGCCTCGTTGTCCTGCGGGGTGCTGGGCGGCTCGACCGGCAGCGGCTGCGGCGAATGGATGCGCCAGTGCTGCCAGTCTTTCAGGTGCAGCAGCGCACCCGAGCAGCTGTGGCACTGCACGGCCTGCAGCTCGGGGGCCAGCTCGACGGCGACGAAGGTCTCGGCGCCTTCGGGCAAGCAGCGGCAACGAAGGCTTGCGTACATGGAAGAGGTCTCCGTGTCGGCGCCGCAGCGCCTGTGCTCGATGGTCAGGGGGCGATGCAGCGGGGCCAGGTGCTGCTCAAGCCGGCGGCCGCCACAACGCGACCTGCTGGCGCACGACGGCCAGCGTCTCGCGCATCTCGGGCGTCAGCTCTTCGGGCGTGAGCCGGCCGATGATGGACAGCAGCACGCGGCGCTCGTTGGCGTCGATGGCGCCATCGCGCTTGGCGATGTCGAGCAGCTTGCCCAGCTCGTCGGGCAGCAACTTGCCGTCGTCGGCGAAGCACTGGATCGAGCGGTAGGTCAGCTCCAGGTAGTCGCGGGACTCTTTCATGGTCATGACAACCCCTCGTCCGATGAATACATCGACCGATCCCCCGAGGGGATGCAGGCCGGCTTGGGAGCGGTCCGGTGCTCGACCTGCGCGCTCATGCGCCGACTCCCGGCAGCTTGATGCCCAGGCCACTCAACAGGTTGTTCAGCGCCGCCTTCTGCGTCTCGCTGCCTTCGGTCATCACCTTCTTCAACAGCGCGGCGACGCTCAGCTCTTGCAGCTCGGTGGCCGAGCTGCCCAGCGCGCCGATCAGGCCTTGCAGGTCATCGACCGCGTTGCGCTTGCCGCTGAGCTGGTCTTTGAACGCGACCTGCAGCGTGTTGCTCTTGTTGACGGTGCCATCGATGTTCTTGCCCACCGAGATGGCGTTGACGAAGCGCTCGAAGTAGTCGCCCTGGCCGCCGACGATGTCGATGTTGGCCTTGGTGAGCGCCGCGGCCAGCACCTCGGCCTGCTCTTTGGCGATGTGCGTCTGCGCCTCGATGCCCTTGAGCGTCTCGGTGTGCGCCATCTCCAGGCGCATGCGGTATTCCTCGTGGGCGCGCGTTTCGGGGCCCATCGCCTTCATGGCCTCGAACTTCTCGCGCAGGCCCTCGGCCTCGGCCTTGAACTTCGCCTCGACCACCTGCGCATCGGCCTGGCCGGCCTTGAGCGCCGCGTCGGCATCGGCCGCACGCACGGTCACATCGGCCATGCCGAGCTTCTGCTTGCCTTCGGCCTCGGCCTCCAGCTTGGCGCGCAGGCCGGTCGCTTCGGCCACGCCCAGTTGCTGCTTGCCCTGGGCCTCGGCTTCGAACTTGGCACGCAGGCCCGAGGCCTCGGCCAGCGCCTTGGCTTCGACGGCACCGGCGGTGGCCTGGCCCGTCTTGAGCACGGCCTCGGCACGCGCCAGCTCGACCTTCGCATCGACGAGGCCCTGCTTCTCTTTCGCATCGGCCCCGGCGATCAGCACCTTGGCGTTGGCCAGGCCCGGCGCGGCGGTGATGGCCTCGACGCCTTCGGCTTCGCGCTTCTTGGCCTCGGCCTCGCGCTCGGCGACCTTCAGGCGCGCATCGGCCAGCGTCTGTTCTTCGGCGGCCTTGTGGCGGGCGCGGCGTTCTTGCGCCTCGGCGGCCTTGACCTCCATCACCATCTTCTCTTCGGCCTGGCCCTCGGCCATGATGATCGTGGACTTCTTGGTGCGGTCGGCCTCGGCCACCACGCGCACGTCCTTGATGGCCTCTTCTTGTTCGGCCACCGTGCGCTCGACCACGATGCGCTCGCGGATCACATCGGCGATGGCCTTCTTCTGCACCTCGACGGCCTTGTCTTTCTCGATGCGCTGCAGCGTCACTTCCTTCTCGCGGTCCACCACCTCCAGCTCGCGGGCACGGATGACCTTCTCTTCTTCGATGGCCACCGCACGCTTGCGGTTGTTTTCGGCGACTTCTTTTTCGCGCTGCACGTTCTCTTGCTGCACCGACACCAGCTGCACCGCTTGCAGGCGGGCCATCTCGGCCTTGGCCTTTTCTTCGGACTGCACCTTGGCGGTCTCGCCCTCTTCGCGCGCCTTCACCGACGCGACTTCACGCTGCTGGCGCGCGGTGGCGTCGGCCTGCTGGCGTTCGAGTTCGAGCAAGGCCTCTTGCGTCTCGACGTCCTTCTTCTTCGTTTGCAGCTCTTCGTTGCGGCGCAGCTCGTTGGTGCGCACGTGCTCGATGGCCGTCAGCTCGGTGATCTTCTTGATGCCTTGCGCATCGAGGATGTTGTTGCTATCGAGCTTGTGCACCGGCGTCTGTTCGAGGTAGTCGATGGCGGCGTCGTCGAGCTTGTAGCCCGAGAGGTCGGCGCCGATCGCCCCCAGGATCTCGTCGCGGAACTTCGCGCGGTCTTGGTAGAGATCGACGAACTCCATTTTCTTGCCGACCGACTTGAGCGCTTCCGAGAACTTGGCGGAGAACAGCTCTTCGAGCGTCTCGTGGTTCGAGGCGCGCTCGCAACCGATGCTCTGCGCCACCTTGAGCACGTCTTCGGCCATGTTGTTCACGCGCACGAAGAACTTCACCTTGATGTCGGCGCGGATGTTGTCTTTGCAGATCAGGCCCTGCGAGCCCGAGCGGTCGATCTCGATCGTCTTGACCGAGATGTCCATCAACTCGGCCTTGTGGATGATCGGCAGCACCATGCCGCCGGTGAAGGTCACCTCGGGCTGGTCGTTCAGCTTGTTGACGATCAAGGCCATGCCTTGCTCGACCTTGCGATAGAACTTCGCGAACATCACGAGTCCCATCAACAAGAACAGCACCAGCAACCCGGCGGAAACGAAGATCGGCGTCATGGACTCTCCCTCAGAAACGGCTTGGAAACGTGAACACAGGCAGCGGCGCGCTCATGGGGCGCACCGCAAAAAAGGTGTCGATCAGCGGTCAGGCTCGATGCGGTAGCGGCCCTGGGCCTCGTCGTATTCGGCGATGCGGGCCATCGAGCCCTGGACGAGCGAATTCGGCGTGCGCGCCCAGACACGCACGTTGAGCCCGGCGCCGCGGCGCTGCACCTCGGCATAACCGAAGGACTCATCGACACGGGTGGTGGTGACGCGGCAGGCGTGGCCCACCAGCGCGGCGTTGGACACGGCCTTGTGGGTCACGAACAATCGCTTGAAGGGGCGCAGCGCCTGCGCGGTGATGAGCAGCGCGACACCCAGGCTACCGATCAGCACCGCCGTGCCGGCGGCCGCTTGCAGCAGCGCGGTGGGCACCAGCGGCAGCAGCCACATGCCGGCGAGGCAACTGAGCGTCCAGCCGACGATGACGGTGAGGCTGACGATGAACGAGAAGGGCACGCCGGCCAGGCCCAGCGCCACGATGAAGCTGCCGAGTGCGCCCAGGTCATCGACGGCGGCATCGGCCTGCACGTCGGCATCGAGCCCGCCCGCTTCGAAATCCACCAGGCCGACCAGCGCCAGCAGCCAATAGAAAACGACCACACCGAGCAGTGCGGTGTAGATCGCGGTGGGATAAGCCACCGCGGCATCGATGAAACCCGTCACCCGAACTCCCTCGTCGAATCCGCCCGATGCACTCGATGCGGTGCGTCTCGGCCGATTGTCTGCCGATGTTGCGGGGCCACGGACTAGCGCGGACCCTCAACTTCGTAATCGGTTGTACCCGCGTTCGCAGCAGGCGACGCGAGGGCGCAAGCGTAGGCAGCGCACGGCGGGGTGTCCATCACTCCGCCGGGGGTGACACGTGCAGACCGTGCGCTTGTGACGCGCACGGGTCCGGGCGGGGTCAGCGTCGGCTCAGTCAGCCGCTCAGAGGCCCAGACGCTCGCAGATGGCCAGCGTGGCCGCGCTCTGGTTCATCGTGTAGAAGTGCAGCCCCGGAACACCGCCCGCGCGCAGGCGTTCGCACAGCGCGCTGATCACGTCGAGCCCGAAGGCTTTGATCGACTCGATGTCGTCGCCGTAGGCCTGCAGGCGCAGGCGCACCCAGCGCGGAATCTCGGCGCCGCAACCATCGGCGAAGCGGATGATGCCGGCCGAGTTGGTGATCGGCATGATGCCGGGCACCACCGGGATGTCGGCGCCCAGCTTGCGCGCCTCATCGACGAAGCGGAAGTACGCATCGGCGTTGAAGAACATCTGCGTGATGGCCGAGTTGGCGCCGGCCTTGACCTTGGCGGCGTAGGCCTCCAGGTCGGCCTGCGGGCTCTTGGCCTGCGGGTGCATCTCGGGGTAAGCCGCAGCCTCGATGTGGAAGTCGTCGCCCGACTGTTCGCGGATGAACGCGATCAGGTCGCTGGCATAGCGCAACTCGCCGAGTTCGCTGGCACCGTAGCCGCTGGGCAAATCGCCGCGCAGCGCGACCAGGCGCTTCACGCCCATGGCCTTCAGCTGCGCGAGCTTTTCGGTCACCGACTCGCGGCTCGCACCGATGCAGGTGAAGTGCGAGGCCGCGTCCACCCCTTCGGCCAGGATGGCCTGCACCGCGGTGAAGGTGCCGTCTTGCGTGGAGCCGCCCGCGCCGTAGGTCACCGAGCAGAACTCCGGCTTCAGCGCATACAGCTGCTGGCGCACGGCGGCGAGCTTGGTGACGCCCTCAGGCGTCTTGGGCGGAAAGAATTCGAGGCTGATGGGGAGCTTCGTTTGACTCATGGCATTCCTCTTGGTCGTGCAGCGCACCCGTGGCCCGTGGGGGCATCGACGGGCAGGCGCCAGGGGCTCAATCCCTCGGCCCGTGCGTGGATCTTCAAGCGGGCAAGCGCGCCCAGACGAAAAACTCGGTGTTGCCGTTGCCGCCCTTGATGGGGCTCTGGAAATAGGTCTGCACCTTCAACCCCTGCGCCTTGCAGGCCTGCCACAGCCGCGTCTCGACTTCGGCGAAGTGCGCCGGGTCGCGCACGATGCCACCCTTGCCAATCTGCGCGGGCTGCAACTCGAACTGCGGCTTGACCAGCACCAGCAGGTGACCGCCCGGCGCGAGGTAGTCCACCATCGTCGGCAGCACGTGCGTCGAGGTGATGAAGGACAGGTCGGCGGTGACGAAACCGAAGCTGTGTTTCGCATGCGCGGCCTCGAAGGGCGTGCCGGCCACGTCGCGGGCGTTCAAGCCCTCGTAGCAGACGACGCGTGCATCGGCCGCGATCTTCGGGTGCAGCTGGCCGTGGCCCACGTCGATGCCGACGACCTGCGCCGCACCGGCCTGCAGCAACGCATCGGTGAAGCCACCGGTGCTCTGGCCGAGGTCGAGGCAGCTCATGCCGGTCACGTCGATCTTGCAGTGCTTGAGCGCGCCTTCGAGCTTCAGGCCGCCGCGCGACACGAAGCGCAGCTCGGCGTCGTCGGTGACCTGCAGTTCGCAGTCGTCGGGCACGTCGAGTCCGGCCTTGTTGACCACGGCCCAGCCCTTGGGGCCGAGCCAGCGCACGGCGCCGCGTTCGATCAACCGCTGTGCGGCGGACCGGGTGGGCGCGAGGCCTTGTTGGACGATCAGTTGGTCAGCGCGCATGGGTTCGGCGTGTGCCGTTGGGTTTGTCGTCGGGTGGCCCCGATCCCGTTCGCACCGAGCTTGCCGAAGTGCTTGCGATGGCCGTGGCGCACGCAGGCTTCGATCGACTCGGCCCGAACGGGGCTCGGGGACGAGATCGAAACGGCCCTTGCGGGCCGTGTCGATCAGTACCGGTACGTGTCGGGCTTGTACGGGCCTTGCTTGGGCACGCCGATGTAGGCCGCCTGCTCTTCCGTCAGCTCGGTCAGCTGCGCGTTCAGCGTGGTCAGCTGCAGGCGGGCGACCTTCTCGTCGAGGTGCTTGGGCAGCACGTAGACCTTGCCGATGTCGTACGAGTCGGGGTGCGTGAACAGTTCGATCTGCGCGATGGTCTGGTTGGCGAAGCTCGACGACATCACGTAGCTCGGGTGGCCCGTGCCGCAGCCCAGGTTCACCAGGCGACCCTTGGCCAACAGGATGATGCGCTTGCCGTCGGGGAAGATCACGTGGTCGACCTGGGGCTTGATCTCTTCCCACTCGTACTTTTCGAGCGACGCGACCTGGATCTCGTTGTCGAAGTGGCCGATGTTGCACACGATGGCGTTGTTCTTCATCG
The DNA here is from genome assembly GCF_056676035.1 of Piscinibacter sp. PDB5-1. Classification (NCBI taxonomy): domain Bacteria; kingdom Pseudomonadati; phylum Pseudomonadota; class Betaproteobacteria; order Burkholderiales; family Sphaerotilaceae; genus Piscinibacter; species Piscinibacter sp. PDB5-1. The sequence continues at coordinate 1,430,179 of NZ_JBWVZL010000001.1, forward strand.
CCTTCATGTGGTCGTGCGTGATGACGTCTTTGTTGCCAGTCGTGGTGACGAAGATGTCGGCCTTGTCGGCGGCCCAGTCCATCGTGACCACGCGGTAGCCTTCCATCGCGGCCTGCAGCGCGTTGATGGGGTCGATCTCGGTGACCCACACCTGCGCGCTCAGCGCACGCAGGGCCTGGGCCGAGCCCTTGCCCACGTCGCCATAGCCGGCCACCACGGCGATCTTGCCGGCGATCATCACGTCGGTGGCGCGCTTGATGCCGTCCACCAGCGACTCACGGCAGCCGTACAGGTTGTCGAACTTGCTCTTGGTGACCGAGTCGTTCACGTTGATGGCGCGGAAGGGCAGCGTGCCCTTGGCGCTCATCTCCTTCAGGCGGTGCACGCCCGTGGTGGTTTCTTCGGTCACGCCGATGATCTGGGCCGACTTGCGCGTGTACCAGGTCGGGTCTTCAGCGAGCTTGGCCTTGATCGACGCGAACAGGCAGGTCTCTTCTTCGCTGGTCGGGTTGGCGATGACCGAAGCGTCCTTCTCGGCCTTCTTGCCCAGGATCATCAGCAGCGTGGCGTCGCCGCCGTCGTCGAGGATCATGTTCGGGCCTTCGCCTTCGGTGCCCTTGGCGCCGAACTCGAAGATGCGATGGGTGAAGTCCCAGTACTCGGCCAGCGTTTCGCCCTTGTGCGCGAAGACGGGCGTGCCGACGGCCGCCAGCGCCGCGGCGGCGTGGTCTTGCGTCGAGAAGATGTTGCACGAGGCCCAGCGCACGTCGGCGCCCAGGGCTTGCAGCGTTTCGACCAGCACGGCGGTCTGGATGGTCATGTGCAGCGAGCCGGTGACGCGCGCGCCTTTCAGCGGCTGCGTCTTGGCGAATTCGGCGCGGATGGCCATCAGCGCCGGCATTTCGCTCTCGGCAATCTTGATTTCTTTGCGGCCCCAGTCGGCGAGGGACAGGTCGGCGACGGCGTGGTCGTTCGTGGGTTTCAGCACAGCGTTCATACAGGCTCCAGGAGTGAGAGGAACCCGCGCGACGCGCCGAAACGAAAGGGAGGGGGACATCACCACTCACCCACGAGGACACATCGTGCGGGTGAGCGCGGTTGCAATCTGATTTCCGAGCCTGGGGGACCACGCCGAACCCGACTGACGGGTGGGGGCACCTTGCAACGCTCCTCGGAAAGAGCCGCGATTGTAGTCAGCGCGCCGGCGCATTTCCAGGCGCCGGCGTGAAAAAGTACTCAGGCCACGGGCTCGATCAACGGCGCCATCTGCACCATGCGCGCCGGGCCGAAGATCGTCGCGAAGGCCACGTCCTTGGCGTCACGGCCAACCGCGATGCGCACCATTTCATCGACCGGCGACAGGCGCGTGGGGTCGAACATCACCCATCGCCCGCCGACGAAGGCCTCGAAGACGGCATGGAAATCGGGCGGCGGCTCGTCGAAGCGGCTGTAGCCCACCACCAGCCGCGCCGGGATGTTGAGCGCCCGGCAGAAGGTGACGGCCAGATGGGCGAAGTCGCGGCACACGCCCGCACGCTGCACGAACACATCGCGCGCGGTCGTGGTGGGCGTGGTCGAACCGACGCGGTACTCGATGTGCTCGTGCACCCAGTCCGAAATTGCCTGCACCCGGGCGAAACCCTGCGGCAGGCCACCGAACAGCTTGCAGGCGGCCGGGCCCAGCAGGTCGGACTCGCAATAGCGCGTGGGCATCAGGTTGTGCAACACCTGCTCGGGCAGGTCGGCGACCGGCCACTCGGGCGCACTCAGGTCCAACGGTTCGGGCACGCGTCGCACCTGGGCGCGGTAGCGCAGCGTGAAAGCGCCCGACTCGGCGTGCACACGCAGGAAGCGGTGGTGCACGGTCGGGTCCTGGTAGACGTGATGCGGCAGCTCGGGCGTGAGCACCAGCGACTCGTTCAGCACGGTCTGGTCCATGCCCTGCAAGGCATGCACGAGAAAAATGAAGTCGCTCGTGCCGCTCACCTCGTAGCCGAGGGTGCAGTCGATGTCGAAGGTCTCGCCCGCGGGCGCTTCGAAGGGGGCTGCGTGGCCGGCGGCTTCGGCGCTCGTGGCGGCGGGCGACGGCTCGCACAGGGCGTCGGACATGGGAAATCTCCTCGTCGAAAACACAAGGCGGTGATTGCACTGCGGCCGCGTGGGCGTCGCCATCGGCCCGCGTCGCATGCCGCGGTAGGACCGCAGGAGGCACCACGGCGGTGCCTGTGCAAGACTCGCCGCATGAACCGTTCTTCCGGCTCACCCACCGGCCGCCGATGACGCCTGCCGCGACCCGCACCGCCGCCCTGCGCGTGGCCTGCGCCCTGGCGCTCGGCGCCGCCGTGTCGCTCGGACTGGCGCGCTTTTCGTACGCGCTGCTGCTGCCGCCGATGCGCGCCGACCTCGGCTGGACCTACCTCACCGCCGGCGCGATGAACACCGCCAATGCCGCGGGCTACCTGCTGGGCGCGCTGCTCGCGCCGCTGTGGCTGCGCCGCTTCGATGCGCGGCACGTGCTGCTGGCCGGCAGCGCAGGCTCGGCACTGCTGCTCGCCGCGCACGGCGCTGTGTTGAACGACGCGGGCCTGTACGCACTGCGCCTCGTCACCGGCGTGGCCAGCGCCGCCACCTTCGTCTCAGGCGGGCTGCTCGCGGCGCGGCTGGTGGGCACCTTGCCGGCGGTGGGCACCACCTTGTCACCCGGACTGGTGCTGGGCATCTACTACGGCGGCACGGGAGCCGGCATCGTCGCCTCGGCCCTGCTGGTGCCGCCGGTCGTCGCGTGGCCGCGCCCGCATGCGTGGCAAGGGGCCTGGGTGGCGCTCGGGGTGCTGGCGCTGGTCGCCACGGCCGTGACCGCGCGCGCCACGCGCCGGCTCGACAGCCACCCGGCCGAACGCGCGGCCAGCGTGGGCTTCGCATGGCGCCAGTACCTCGGCGGCCTGGGCTCGTACTTCCTGTTCGGGCTGGGCTACATCGGCTACATGACCTTCATCGTCACGCTGCTGCGCGAACAGGGTCTGGGCGGCGGCTTCGTCACCGCCTTCTATGCCTTGCTGGGCGCGGGGGTGATGGCCTCGTCCTTCCTGTGGGCCCGGCTGCTGCAGCGCTTTCGTGGCGGCGAGTCGATGGGGCTGCTGAACGGCCTGCTTGCGCTGGCCACGCTGCTGCCGGTATGGAGCGCGCATCCCGCCGCCGTGTTCGCCTCCGGGGCGCTGTTCGGCGCGGTCTTCCTCTCGGTCGTCGCCTCGACCACGGCGCTGGTGCGGCACAACGCGCCGCCCGCCGCGTGGCCGGGGGGCATCGCTGCGTTCACCATCGTCTTCGCGGCCGGGCAGATCGTCGGCCCCAGCCTGGTGGGCTGGCTGTCGGACGGCAGCGGTGGCCTGCGCGCCGGGCTGGCGGTGTCGGCCGGCGTGCTCGCCGTGGGCGCGGCGGTGGCGTTCTTTCAGCGCCCCGTGGGCGCGGCGCCCTCGGCCTGACACGCACCCAGCGTTCGCCCGGCGCAAGGCCCGGCCATCCCTAAGTGATAGCTTGTCAGCCCCGGGGGCACGGCACAGACTGCGCCGATGCGTCGCCGACCGAGCGCCGCGAAGGAGGTCCGCCATGTCACGCCCCACCCTCGCCTGCGCAGCCACCCTGCTGCTGCTCGCCGGCAGCACGTTTGCGCAACCCGCCAAGCTGCCCGCCCTGACCATCGACCCGGCCGAGGTCAGCGTCTCGGGCTTGTCCTCGGGCGGGTTCATGACGGTGCAGATGCACGTCGCCTATTCGGCCACCTTCAGCAAGGGCGCCGGGGTCGTGGCGGGCGGGCCGTACTTCTGCGCCGAGGGCGTGCTCGCCAACGCCACCGGGCGGTGCATGGCGCACAACACGTCGATCCCGGTCGCGTCGCTCGTCAGCACCACACGCACCTGGGCGCAGCAGGGATTGATCGACCCGGTCGAGAAGCTGCAGACCTCGAAGGTCTACCTCTTCAGTGGCACGCAAGACCCGACGGTCAAGCCCGGCGTGATGACCGACCTGCGCTCGTACTACGCCGACTTCGTGCCTGCGGCCCACATCGTTTTTCGCAACGACGTGGCGGCTGGCCACGCGATGGTCACCGACGACACCGGCAGCAGCTGCGCGACCACGGGCACGCCCTTCATCAACGACTGCGACGTGGACCTGGCGGGCGACATCCTCCAGCACCTGCACGGCCCGCTCGCGCCACGCAACAACGGCGCGCTGGGCGGGCAGTTCATCGAGTTCGACCAGACCGAGTTCGTGCAGGGCCATGCCATGGCCGACACCGGCTGGGCCTACGTGCCGCAGGCCTGCGCGGGCGGAGCCAGCCCGTGCCGCCTGCACGTCGTGTTCCACGGCTGCCGGCAGAACACCGCCAACCTGGGCGAGCAGTACGTGCGCAGCACCGGCTACAACCGCTGGGCCGACACCAACCGCATCGTGCTGCTCTACCCGCAGACGGGCAGCGCGGCCATCAACGGCTGCTGGGACTGGTGGGGCTACGACCGCGCCGACTACGCGCGCAAGACCGGTCCGCAGATGGCCGCCGTGCGCGCCATGGTGGGCCGGCTGTCGGGCGAGGCCACGCCGCCCGCACCGACCTCACCCTGCATCACCGCCTCGAATGCGGCGCATGTGAGCGCCGGGCGCGCCTATTTCTGGTGGGGCACGGTGCGGGCGCTGGGCAGCAACCAACCACTCGGCTGGTACTTCTTCGGCAGCGCCTCGCTGCGGCAGACCGCCCCGGGCGTCTACGAAAAAGTCGCGGCCGACAGTTGCCGCTGAGCCCGCCCGCCGCCGGCGGCGGCGGGCGTGCGGTTTGTGGCACCCCTGCGATCGGGTGCCGTGTCATCCCTAGCTGTGGAAGGCCGTGCGCGGGGGTAAGTTCGAGGCCCGAACGCTTCTGCGCACACCCCGCCCGTGGCTGCCCGCCTGTTGCCCACCACCGAAATCGCCACGCCCGGCGAATTTCCGCCCGACCGCCACTACTGGTTCGGTTCGGCGGGGTTTCTGCACGCCTCGTACCGCATGCGATCGATGGACACGGCGCGCCAGCAGGCAGTGATCCTGCTCAGCGCCTGCGGCCGGCCGTTCCGCCTGCGCGCGCAGGGGCTGGACGTGATGACCGATGCCGCGTTGGTCGGCCCGCAGGTGATGCGCTCACTCGACGCAACCGGCATCGAGCTGCTGGCCTTCCACATTGCGCCCAACCACCCGAGCTTCGCGGCGCTCAGCCTCTTGAGCGGCGGGCAGGTGAAGCTGCTGCGGCGCGACCATCTGGAGCACTGGAACCTCGCGCTGCGTGACATCGTGTGGGCTTCGCCGGACCTGCCCGCGGTGCGGCACCTGTTTGAGCAGGTGGTGCAGGCGGTGCCGCTCGACCACGGGGTGAGTGTGTCGGTCGATGCCGCGATGACGGCGGTGCTGTACGCACTCGACGCCGGCTTCGAGCGGCCGCTGGCGGCGCTCGCGCGCGACGTGGGGCTGCCGACCGCGCGCGTGTCCCATCTCTTCAACACGCAGCTCGGGCTGCCGTTTCGCAGCTACCAGGCGTGGCGGCGCACCGCCGTGGCCTGGGAGCTGTTCGCCTTTCGCGACGACCTCTCGCTGACCGACGCGGCCCACGAGGCCGGCTACAGCGACTCGGCCCACATGTCGCGCACCTGGCACCGCCTGTACGGCGTCAGCCCTTCTTACATGCGCACGCAGGTGCGGTCGTTTCGTTGAGCGGCTTATCAAAAACCCTGCCGAGCATGCGGAATGGCCAGCTTGACGCCTGCGCGACACCCGGCTCCGTGCCATCCCTAGGTTGTGCTTCGCCCTGCTGGGGTTAACGTGCACGCCCGTTCAAGCCACACAGAAGGCTAACCGTGCAACCGCATCGAAGAGACAACGATCCGGCGGCCGTTCATCCACCGGATCGTCACTACACGCTGGGCCCGCGGGGCTTCGTGCACACATCCCACGGCGTGGTCGCGTCGCGCACCGCCCGCCCGTACGCGGTGGTGCTGCTGAGCGCCTGCGGCCGCCCCTTCCGCCTGAGCGCAGCCGGGCACGAGCTGCTGGTCAGCGCGGCCGTGGTCGGGCCGCAGGTGCTGCGCTCGCTCGACGCCCGCGGGGTGGCCCTGGTCAGCCTGCACATCGCGCCTTCGCACAAGGCCTTCCCGGCCTTCGCCCAGGCCTTCGCCGACGACGTGCGCGTGCTGCGGCGCGAGCGCTTCAGCGCGTGGGACGACGCGCTGCAGCAGGTCGCCTCGACCGAGGGCTCGCTCGAAGCGGCGTTCGACCTGTTCAACCAGATCGTCTCGGCGGTCCGCATCGACCATTGCGACGCCAAGACGCACGATGCCGAGGGCATCCACCTGCTGCGCCTGATGGACGCCAACCTCGACCTGTCGCTCGACGCGCTGGCGCGTTCGGCCCGGCTGTCGCCCTCCGTCTTCGCGCACCGGGTCGAGCGCTCGCTCGGCCTGCCACTGCGCGCCTACCAGGGCTGGCTGCGCAACGCGCGCGCCTGGCCGCTGTTCGCGCCCGAGAAGAAGCTCACGCTGACCGACATCGCCTACCAGGCGGGTTACAGCGATTCTTCGCACCTGTCGCGCACCTGGCGGCTCTTTTACGGCGTCAGCCCGTCCTACATGCGCAGCAGCGCGGTGCAAGTGTTCCGCTGAGCCCGCAGCGCCGGGGCCGGCGTCCGCCCGCGGACGCACTGGCGCCTCTGCCGTTTTCTCCCGCGCCGCCCCTGGGCGACGCTCCCGATTGTTTTGACCCACCTGTCCTGAGATGGCCTCCACGATGACCTCGCCCCTGATCGCTTTTCGTCCTTCGCGCGCAGCCCGTGCCGCCCTGCGCGCCGCCGTCGGCGCCTGCGCCCTGGCCGGCAGCCTCGCGGTGCAGGCCCACGGCTCGCCCGCCGCGGCGCCCGAAGTCTCGACCTTCACTCTCAAGGTGCCGCCCAACGACTACGCGCGCGGCGAGAACTGGCTGTGCCGCCCCGGCCGCGCCGACGCGTGCGCGGTGGACCTGACGGCCAACTTCGTCGCGCTGCCCGCCAAGGGCGTGCGCCAGACCGCCACGCGGCCGGCGCAGCCCGCGGCCGACTGCTTCTACGTCTACCCGACCGTGTCGGGCGATGCCGAGGGCAATGCCGACATGACGCCGGGCGACGAAGAACAGCGCATTGCCGAGATCCAGCTCGCGCGCTTCAGCACCGTGTGCCGCACCTACGCCCCGCTGTACCGCCAGGTCACGCTGCGCGGCCAGCGCGCGCGCACGATGGGCGACGCGCTGCCCATCGACGAACTGCTGCCTTACAAGGACGTGCGCGACGCCTGGTCTCACTACCTGCGCCACGAGAACCGCGGCCGCCCGGTCGTGCTGATCGGCCATGCCCAGGGCGGTCGCCTGCTGGGCGCCCTGCTGCGCGAAGAGATCGAAGGCAAGCCCGTTCACAAGCAACTCGTGTCGGCCCTGCTGATCGGCGCCAATGTCGAAGTGCCCCGGGGCAAGGACGTCGGCGGCACGCTGCAGCAGACCCCGCTGTGCCGCGCCCCCGCACAGACCGGTTGCGCAATCGCGTTCGTGTCGTTCCGCGCGACGGCGGCCCTGCCCGACAACTCGCGCTTCGGCCTCAGCAACGACAGCACCGAGGTGGCGTGCACCAACCCGGCCGCGCTGGCCGGCGGCCGCGCCGACCTCAGCTCGTACTTCATCACCCGCACCGGCCGCACGGCCGACCTGGTCGAGCGCGCCGGTCTCGCCTCCAACGACGCGCCCTACGTCGGCCTGAAGGGCCTGGCCCAGGCCGAGTGCATCTCGCGGCCCGAGGTCAGCTACCTCGCCGTGCACCACGTGCCCGAGGCCAAGGCCTTGCGCATCGACATCCCCGGCGACGTGCGCGTCGGCCACCGCGTGCTGCCCGAATGGGGCCTGCACACGGCCGAGATGGAGCTGACCATGGGCAACCTCGTCGAGGTGGTATCGCAGCAGGTCGAAGCCTTCGCCAAGCAATCGCGCTGAACCCCGGCGTCCAGCAGGCTGGACGCATGACCCCTGACAGCGGGGTGGCAGGAGGCGGCTCCTAGAATCTTTCGCCTTGCCCTGCGAAAGCCCGCCCCATGTCGTCTGGAGTCATCCGCATCCGCGGCGCGCGACAACACAACCTCAAGAACCTCGACCTCGACATCCGCACCGGCGAGATGACGGTGGTCACCGGGCCCAGCGGCTCGGGCAAGTCGAGCCTGGTGTTCGACACGCTGTACGCCGAAGGCCAACGGCGCTACGTCGAAACCTTCAGCGCCTATGCGCGGCAGTTTCTCGACCGCATGGACCGCCCGGCCGTGGACCGCGTCGATGGCGTGCCCCCGGCCATCGCCATCGACCAGACCAACCCGGTGCGCACCTCGCGCTCGACGGTCGGCACGATGACCGAGCTGAACGACCACCTCAAGCTCTTGTTCGCGCGCGCGGCCGAGCTGTTCGACAAGCAGACCGCCCAACCGGTGCGGCACGACACGCCCGAGACGATCTACGCTGAACTGGTGGCCCGCACGGCCGCCGACGACCCGCGCGTGGTGGTGACCTTCCCGGTGGAACTGCCGGCTTCGGTGACGGCCGACGAAATCGAGCAATGGCTCGCCGCCAGCGGCTTCACCAAGGTGCAGGCCGAACGCGAGGTCGCTTCGCCGACCGGCCCGCGCAAGGTGCTCGACGTGGTGGCCGACCGCTTTCGCGTGCAGGGCGCCGAGAAGGTGCGCGTGGTCGAGGCCATCGAGACGGCGCTGCGGCGGGGCATGGGGCGCGTCAATGTGTATGCCTCGCCCCCCGCCGAGGAAGTCGCGCAAGAACCCACCCTCTGGCGATTCTCGACCGGCCTGCACTGCCCCGACAGCGACATCCGCTACGCCGACCCACAACCGGCGCTGTTCTCGTTCAACTCGGCCTTCGGGGCCTGCGAGACCTGCCGGGGTTTCGGCCGCGTTATCGGCGTCGATTGGGGCCTGGTCATCCCCGACGAGCGCAAGACCTTGCGCAACGGCGCGGTCAAGACGATCCAGACCCCGGCGTGGAAAGAGATCCAGGACGACCTGATGAAGTACGCCGGCGAGGCCGGTATCCCGCGCGACACCGCATGGTCGCAGCTCAGCGAGGCGCAGCGCGAGTGGGTCGTCAGCGGCTCGCCCAGTTTCAAGGGCAACTGGAACAAGCAGTGGTACGGCATCAAGCGCTTCTTCGAGTACCTCGAATCGAAGGCCTACAAGATGCACATCCGCGTGCTCTTGTCGAAGTACCGCAGCTACACCGAATGCCCCAGCTGCCAGGGCGCGCGCCTGAAGCTCGAATCGCTGCTGTGGCGCCTGGGCTCGAAGGCCGACGCCGACGCGGTGCTGCCGCCCGCGAAGCGCTCGCTGCCGGCCGGCGCCACCTGGACGCGGCAGCAGCTCGAAGCCCTGCCCGGCCTCACGGTGCACGACCTGATGCTGCTGTCCATCGAGCGCATCCGTCGCTTCTTCGACGGGCTGACCTTGCCCAGCACGATGCTCGACGAGGCGCTGAAGCTGCTGCTCGATGAAATTCGCACGCGGCTGAAGTACCTGTGCGACGTGGGTCTGGGTTACCTCACGCTCGACCGCCAGAGCCGCACGCTCAGCGGCGGCGAGGTGCAGCGCATCAACCTCACCACCGCGCTGGGCACCTCGCTGGTCAACACGCTCTTCGTGCTCGACGAGCCCAGCATCGGCCTGCACCCGCGCGACATGAACCGCATCGTCGAGGCCATGCACCGGCTGCGCGACGCGGGCAACACGCTGGTGGTGGTCGAACACGACCCGGCGGTGATGCTGGCCGCCGACCGGCTGATCGACATGGGCCCGGGCCCCGGCGAGCGCGGCGGCGAGATCGTGTTCGACGGCACGCCCGAGGCCATCCGCAGCCAGGACACGCTGACCGGCGCCTACCTCGGTGCGCGCAAGCAGGTCGGGCTGGGCATGAAGCGGCCCGTCACCGACTCGACGCCGCGTTTGATTCTCGAAGGTGCGCGCGAACACAACCTGCGCGACCTGACGGTCGAGTTTCCGCTGCAGCGCCTGGTGTGCGTCACCGGCGTCAGCGGTTCGGGCAAGAGCACGCTGATGCAAGACGTGCTGCACCCGGCGCTGGCGCGCCACTTCGGCCAGCCCACCGAGACCCCGGGCGCGCACAACCGCCTGCTGGGCGCCGACTGGCTGAGCGACACGGTCTTCGTGGACCAATCGCCCATCGGCAAGACGGCACGCTCGAACCCCGCCAGCTACGTGGGCGCCTTCGACGAGATCCGCAAGCTGTTCGCGAAAGACGCGCTCTCGGCGCAGCGCGGCTACACCGCCAGCGTGTTCAGCTTCAACGCCGGCGACGGCCGTTGCCCGACCTGCGGCGGCTCAGGCTTCGAGCACGTCGAGATGCAGTTCCTGAGCGACGTGTACCTTCGCTGCCCCGACTGCGATGGCCGGCGCTTCCGCAGCGAGATCCTCGACGTGAAGATCGAGCGCCGGCTCGCCGGTGAGATCGGAGCCCCCACGCTCGCTTCGCTCACGGCCCCCCAAGGGGGCGCCGCCGGCCTTGGGGCGGCCCGGCGACCGGCGGAGCGCGGCTTGCTGAGCATTGCCGACGTGCTGGAGCTGACCGTCAGCGAAGCCGTGCAACTCTTCCGCGACGACCGCGAGGTGGTCCGCCTGCTGCAGCCCATCGTCGATGTCGGCCTCGAATACGTGAAGCTCGGCCAGCCCGTGCCGACCTTGAGCGGCGGCGAAGCGCAGCGCCTGAAGCTCGCCGGCTTTCTGGCCGAAGCGGCGCAAAGCGCCAGCGCCAGCCGGCAGTCGCTCGCGAAGAAGGGCACGCTCTTCATGTTCGACGAGCCGACCACCGGCCTGCACTTCGACGACATTGCCAAGCTGATGCGCGCCTTCCGCAAGCTGCTCGAAGCCGGGCACTCGCTGGTCGTCATCGAGCACAACCTCGACGTCATCCGCGCGGCCGACTGGCTGATCGACCTGGGCCCCGAGGGTGGCGAGGCCGGCGGCGAACTGCTGTGCGTCGGCACGCCCGACGACGTGAAGCTGCACCCGCGCTCGCACACCGGCGCGGCGCTGCGCGACTACGAGCGTTCGATGGGCTTCGCCGCGCCGGTGGCCGAAGACGGCCGGCCGCTGCAACACGTTTTCAAGCAGCAACGCGACGAGCGCCGCGCGGCCGACGAAGTGATTCGCATCGTCAACGCGCGCGAGCACAACCTGAAGTCGCTCGACGTGGACATCCCGCGCGGCAAGTTCAGCGTGGTGACCGGCGTGTCCGGTTCGGGCAAGAGCACGCTGGCGTTTGACATCCTCTTCAACGAAGGCCAGCGGCGCTACCTCGAATCGCTGAACGCATACGCGCGCAGCATCGTGCAGCCGGCAGGCCGGCCCGAGGTCGATGCGGTGTACGGCATTCCGCCCACGGTCGCCATCGAGCAGCGCCTGTCGCGCGGCGGGCGCAAGAGCACGGTCGCGACGACCACCGAGGTGTGGCACTTCTTGCGGCTGCTGTACGTGAAGCTGGGCATCCAGCATTGCGTGAAAGACGGCACACCGGTGAAGCCGCAAAGCGCCGAGAGCATCGCCGCGCAGATTCTTCGCGACCACAAGGGCCAGCACGTGGGCCTGCTCGCGCCGCTGGTGGTCGCGCGCAAGGGCGTCTACAACGACCTCGCCAAGTGGGCCAAGGCCCGCGGCTACACACACCTGCGCGTCGATGGCGAGTTCATGAAGGTGGACCCGTGGCCGCGCCTCGACCGTTTCAAAGAGCACACGCTCGAACTGCCGGTCGGCGACCTCGTCGTCGGCACCGACAACGAGGCCGAACTGCGCGCCCTGCTGGCCAAGGCGCTCGAACTCGGCAAGGGCGTGATGCACCTCTTGAACCCGCTCGACGGACTGCGCGGCGCCATGCTGGCCGGCACGCCCACGCGCAAGGTCGGCCAGGTGAAGGTGTTTTCGACGCAGCGCGCCTGCCCGACCTGCGGCACGAGCTACCCCGAACTCGACCCGCGCATGTTCTCGTACAACAGCAAGCACGGCTGGTGCAAGCTGTGCGTGGGCACCGGCCTCGCGCTGACGCGCGAGCAGCGCAAAGCCTACGACGACTCGGTCAAGCCCGACGACAACCAGGGCCGCGAGCAGAGCTTCCCGTCCGAAGAGGCCGAGGTCGAAGGCGTGACCGGCGAGCCCTGCCCCGAGTGCGCGGGCACGCGGCTGAACCCGGCCTCGCGCGCGGTGACCTTCGACGAGCACTCGATCGCGTGGATCGCGCAGTGGTCGGTGGCCGACGCGCGGCGCTGGGTCGAGTCGCTGCGCCTCACGGGCCGTGACGCCGAGATCGCGCGCGACGTGGTCAGCGAGATCAAGAGCCGGCTCGAATTTCTTGAAGAAGTGGGCCTGGGTTACCTGACGCTCGACCGCGCCGCGCCCACGCTCAGCGGCGGCGAGGCACAGCGCATTCGCCTCGCCGCACAACTGGGCAGCAACCTGCAGGGCGTGTGCTACGTGCTCGACGAGCCGACCATCGGCCTGCACCCGCGCGACAACCAGATCCTGCTCAACGCGCTGCAGACACTGAGCGACAAGGGCAACACGCTGGTGGTGGTCGAACACGACGAAGACACCATCCGCCGCGCCGAACACATCATCGACATCGGCCCCGGCGCCGGCAAACGCGGCGGCACGCTGGTGGCGCAAGGCAGCGTGAGCGAGGTGTCGGCGAACGCCGCTTCGGTGACGGGGCGGCTGCTGGCGCAGCCGCTGCTGCACCCGATCCAGCCGCGCCGCGAGATCGTGGCCGACGCGCCGAGGCTGCAACTGCGCAACGCGACGCTGCACAACCTGAACAACGTGGACATCGACGTGCCGCTCAAGCGCCTGGTCGCCGTCACCGGCGTCAGCGGCTCGGGCAAGAGCACGCTCGCACGCGACGTGCTGCTGGCCAACCTGGCGTTCATCAACACGCGGGGTGCGAAGCCCAATTGGCAGCACTGCGAGGGCATCGAGGGTTGGCAGCAGATCGACCGTGTGCTCGAAGTCGATCAGACGCCCATCGGCAAGACGCCGCGTTCGTGCCCGGCCACCTACATCGGCTTCTGGGACACGATCCGCAAGCTCTTCGCCGACACGCTCGAAGCACGCGCACGCGGCTATGCACCCAACCGCTTCAGCTTCAACACCGGCGAGGGCCGCTGCCCGGGCTGCGAAGGCCAGGGCCTGCGCACCATCGAGATGAGCTTCTTGCCCGACGTGAAGGTGCCCTGCGACCTGTGCCACGGCCAGCGCTTCAACCCCGAGACGCTGGCAGTCAGCTGGCGCGGCAAGAGCATCGGTGACGTGCTGCGCATGGAAGTCGATGAAGCGGTGGACTTCTTCGCCTCGATGCCCAACATCGCGCACCCGCTGCAACTGCTGAAAGACGTGGGCCTGGGTTACCTGACGCTTGGCCAACCCTCGCCGACGCTCAGCGGCGGCGAGGCGCAACGCATCAAGCTCGTCACCGAGCTCACCAAGGTGCGCGACGACGTGACCCGGCGCGGCAACAAGGCGCCGCACACGCTGTACGTGCTCGACGAGCCGACGGTCGGCCTGCACATGGCCGATGTCGAGAAGCTGATCCGCGTGCTGCACCGGCTGGTCGATGGCGGCCACAGCGTGGTCGTGATCGAACACGACCTCGACGTGATCGCCGAAGCCGACTGGGTGATCGACATGGGCCCCGATGGCGGCGCCCACGGCGGCCAGGTGGTCGCGGCGATGGACCCGGGGCAACTGACCCGCGAGCCGCGCAGCCACACCGGCACCGCCTTGCAACCGGTGCTGGCACGGCAACGGGCCGCTTGAGGCGCGACTGGCACCGGCAGAAAATTCAACCCCCTTCGCTTTTGACCGAGGCCGCATGAGCACCGACAACCGCACCCCCGGCGAACAGCGACGCCGCCACGTCATGGGCGACGCCTTCGTGGACCGCGCGCTCGCCAATGCCACGCCCTTCACGCAGCCCTTGCAAGACCACGTGAGCAACCACGCCTGGGGCTCGACCTGGCTGCGCGAGGGCATCGACCTCAAGCAGCGCAGCCTGTGCACCGTGGCCATGCTGGCCGCGCTGGGCCACACGAACGAGCTGAAAGGCCACCTGCGCGGCGCGCTGAACAACGGCGCGACGCTGCTGGAGCTGCGCGAGGTGCTGCTGCACGTCGCCCCCTACGCCGGGGCACCGGCGGCCGTGGCGGCGTTTCGCGCGGCGGCCGAGTGGATGGACGCCGAGGGCCTGTCGTTCGACCCGATGCCCGACTGACCGCATTGCGCAGCGCAGGGTGACCCCTGAAACAGCGAGGGGCCGAGGCGTTGACGCCCCGGCCCCTCGGGCAGGTGCCGGCGGGGCTCCCCGGGGAAGTCAGAGCGCCTCTTCGGCCTGACCCGACTCGGCCATCAGTTCTTCCTTGCGCGTCATCAGTTCGGGGGCGAGCGCCTTCGCGTCGAGGCCGGCCTTCTTCAGCGCGGGGAACATTTCCTTTTCTTCTTCCTTCACGTGGTGGTCGATGTACTCGCCCAACACCTTGACCTTGGCGTCGTACAGCTCGTCATCGGGCGACATCGACTGGATCTGCCCGATCAGGTCTTTCGCGCTGGCGTGCTCGACATCGGCCTCGTCGATGAGGTCGAGCTGCTCTTCGCTCAGCACCTCGCGCGCGGCGGGATAGAACAGCTCTTCCTCGATCTGCGCGTGCACGGTCAGCATCGTGCAGATCTGCTCCGCCAGCGCCTGGCGCTCGTCAGCATCGGCTTCGTCCTTGGCAAGCTTCTCGTAATCCTTGAACAGCTGCTTGACCTCGGCGTGGTCCGTGCTCAACAGCTTGTACGCGTCGGGCGATGCGCTCTTCTTGGCGGCCGGCGTCTTCTTCGGGGCAGCGGTTTTCTTCGCGGTGTTCGGCATGGGGAATCTCCTGTCGGTGGGTGGATGGGGTCATCTCAGCACGCAGCGTAGGCCGTGCATCTCTCGGGTGAAAGGCCTTCGACATCGAACGCGCACATGTCCTACAACGCGCGCTCATGGCGACCGACCGCCACCCCGAGGTGCGGGCAAACGCAGGCTTTTCGAAGGGGTGGTCTTCAGCTTCAGCACTTCATCGAGGTGCTGAAGCAGGCGCTTGTCGCGCGCAGCAGTCATCGACGCGATGCAGTCGCGCGGTACCACGACCTCGTGGCCGTGCATGTGCGCATCGACGGCCGTACCGAGCACGCACTGGTCGCCCGCCACGCCGGTCACCAGCACCCGCTGCACGCAAAGGTGCCGCAGCAGCAGGTCGAGCGGCGTGGCGAAGAAGGCCGAGTGCCGCGGCTTGAGCACGAAGTAGTCGTCCTCGTCGGGCAACAGCAGGTCGGTGATGTCGGCGCCAGGCCCCTCGCGCGACGACGCGGTGACCCGGCGAAAGTCCGAGCGCCAGCGGCCATGGTTGTCGTTTGCATAAATGACCGGCACACCCCGTTGATGACAGCGCCGCTTGAGACCGGCAATGTTCGGTGCGATGGCTCGCGCACGCGGCAGCATGCGCTGCGCGTCCGGGAAGTCCCAGTCGCTGATCATGTCGACGATCAGCAGCGCGGTGCCACCCGCCGCACGCTCGGTGGCAAGTGATGGGGGAGCTGCGGAGCGGGCCATGCACGGTCTGGCGCAATCGGCGTTCCCGGGTCTGCAAGGTTCGACAATCGGCCCGACACGCCTCACCCTGCATGACGCTCATGAACATCGGCCTGCTGCTGTGGGCATCACCCAACTCGCTGCTCGGCGTGCTGCTGGGCAGCGTGGTGCTGGCAAGCGGGGGGCGCTGCCAACTGGTGCAGGGCACGCTCGAATTCACCTACCGCCAGCACCCGGGCGCCTGCGGCCGCCTGGCACAACGCCTGCCCTACCGCGCCCTCACGCTGGGCCACGTGATCGTCGCAATCACCGAGGTCGAATTGAGCCGTCACCGTGCGCACGAGCATGTGCATGTGCGGCAGTACGAACGCTGGGGCCCCGCCTTCTTGCCGGCCTATGCCTTGTGCGGCCTGTGGCAGTGGCTGCGCGGCCGCGAGGCCTACCGCGACAACCCCTTCGAGGTGCAGGCGCGTTCGCTGGCGGCTCAGCGCCGTGCGCTGCGAGTGCCGCGCCGCTCCCTCTGACGAGCGATTGGGCGGCGCGGGCTGCGCGGTTAGCCTCGCGCCCTCGTTGTTGTCACCGGGCTCATTTCGTCGCATGAACCACGTCGTCGTCACCCTCATCAAGCACGTCTTCCTCGCCATCGGCTTGGTGCTGCTGGCCGGCGCGCTCGCGCTCGACAGCGAAGGGGTGTGGATCCTCGCCTTGCTCGGGGGCGCGTTCTCGCTGGTCGGCGGCGGCCTGATCGCCTATGGCGCCTGGGCCCGGCGCGAAGAGGCCTACCTGCGGCAGCACGGCCGCTTGATCGAAGCGAGCTTCCAGCGCGTGGAAGTCAACGAAGCGCTCGAAGTGAACGGCGAGAGCCCGCTGCGCATCGTGGCCCAGTGGCACGACCTGCCGAACAACCGCGTGTTCGTCTACAAGAGCGTCAACCTGTGGTTCGACCCGACCGAGTTCATCGGCCGGGGCCGCATCCCGGTCTACATCGACCCGGCACGCCCGACGCGCTACCACATGGACTTGTCGTTCATGCCGCAAGTCCAGCGCTGAACCGGCACCCGCCAGGCAAAAAAATCACCCGCCGAGGCGGGTGATCGTTGCCTTGAAGCGTGCCTCGGGCGCGATCAGATGTCTTCGTCGCGGTCCGGGTTGTTGCGGGGCGTCTGCCCCTGTTGCGAACCACTGCCGCCTTGCTGGCCGCGGTTCTGGTTCTGCTGGTCTTGCTGCTGCCGGTCTTGTTGGCCCTGGCCCTGTTGACGGCCGGTGCCGCCTTGCTGGTCCTGCTGACCGCTGCGCTGGTTCTGCTGGTCTTGCTGCGGTTGCTTGTTCTGGTTTTGGTTCTGACCGGATTGCTGTTGGTTTGCCATTTGCGACTCCTTCAGATGCGCCCCGGCGAGATTGCCAGGGCATTCGGGAGGGGCAAGCGGCGTGCCGCCGGCCCCTGGTGAAGCGCCCTCAGCGCACGCGACCGCGGCGAACGAGGTTCACGATGGCGAGGAGGATGACCGCCCCGAGCAGCGACACCATCATCGCGGCCAGGCTGAAGGTGTCCTGGTTGATCGTGGGAATGCCCAACAACGGCGAGATCACGAACCCGGCGAGTGCCGCGCCAATGATGCCGACGATGATGTTGAGGAACACCCCTTGTTGCGCGTCGGTGCGCATAATCATGCTGGCGATCCAGCCCAGAACGCCGCCGACGACCAGCCAAACGATGAAGTTGACCATGATGAAAGCTCCTTGCTGAGGGGGTTGAAAGGTTGCACATCGGGGTGACCACGACGACGACGGTCCACCCACCCGCCTGCTCGGCAATCGGCATGCCCACCCCACCCGGGGTGGCTGTTGTTTGGCCGCGCTGGGTTAGCCTGCGGCTGTCGCCGCCCCGGCCCGCCACGCCCCCGCATGAAGCCCCTTTTTCAATTTCGCACGCAGTGGAAAGAAGAGCTGGTTTGCACCGGCCCGGGCGGGGTCTTCGTGCTCGAATTTCCGATGGGCGTGCCCGCCGCCTGCCTGCCGAGTGCGCAGGCCTGGGCCGAACAGGCGCCCGACTGGGCCCGGCCGCTGTGGCCGGTCTTGCGCGACGAACTTGAAGCGTGGTGCGCCGCGCAACGGGTCGGCTTCGTCATCGATTCGCAGGCAGGCGTCCATGCCCTCGGTGGCTGACGAGGCCGCGGGGCAGGCCGCGCTGGCGCAAGCCCTCGGGCTGACCGGCGAGCCACTCGTGCGCACGCTCGGGCTGTTCGGCCTGCACACGGTGGCCAAGGGCGCCCCGGCCTTGCGGCAAGGGGAGCTGTGGCAGCACGCGCTGTTCGTCGAGCGGGGCATCCTGCGCATGTACTTCATCGACCGCGACGGCAAGGAGTTCAACAAGAACTTTCATGCCGAAGGCGCGCTGGTGTTTCCGCTCACCGAGGCGATGGCTGGCCAGCCGTCGTTGTTTGCCATCGCAGCGGTCGAACCGGCCCGCATCTGGAAGGCCCCGGCTGCCGCCTTCCAGGGCGCGCTGCAGGCCGCTGGGCGCTGGGATGCGCTGCGCACGCGCATGCTCGAACAGCTCATCACGCACAAGCTGCAGCGCGAACACGACCTGTTGGCACTCGACGGCGCCACGCGCTACCGGCAGCTGTGCAAACGCGAGCCGCAGCTTGCCGAGCGCCTGCCGCTTTCGCAACTGGCGAGCTACCTCGGCCTCACCGACGTCTCGCTCTCACGCATCCGCCGCAAGCTCAAGCACGCCGAAGGCTGAACATTTGTTAAGGCGCGCCGGGGGTGGCCTTCCTAGCATGCGGGCACCTCTTCCACTTCGGTTGCCTGCCATGACGCTTTCTCGCATCCCCCACCGAGCCGTCGCCGCGCTGGCGGGCCTCTTCGTGCTGGCGCTCGTGATGTTCATCGCCATGCTCGCGGGCGTCGAGCCGCACCCACCGGGCAGGCGCGGTCCCTACCTCGGCGCGGTGATGGCCTCGGCCGTAGTCGGCATGTGGCTGCTCGTCGTGCGCGAGCGCGCCGGGCTGTGGGTCGGTCTGATGACGGCGTTGGCCTTCGTGCCCTCGGTCGGGCCGCACAAGTTCTGGACTGAACCGGCCGCCCCTGCCCTCGCGCCGCTGATCGTCGTCGGCAGCCTGTGCGTGCTGGCGACGCTCGCGGCACTCGCCCGCGTGTGGCTCGAAGAACGGCGCACCAGCACCGACACGCCGCCGCTGCGTTCGGTGGCCGCCACGCAATGAGCGCCACGACGCCAGAAATCGCCCGCAGCGCCGTCGAGGTGTTGGCCGTCGTGCTGCTGGGCCTGATGGCGGGCTTCTTCTTCGCCTTCGCCGCCGACGTGGCGCCGGCCCTGGCCCAGCTCGACGCCAGCGGCTACATCACCGCGCAGCAGGCCATCAACCGCGTGGTGCGCAACCCGCTCTTCGGCGGCGTCTATGTCGGCTCGGTGCTGATGCCCGCTGTCGCGGCCGCCGCCGCGGCCGCGTGTGGCCGGCGGCTGCGAGCCGGGGCCTGGGCGTTGATCGGTGCGGGCTATTTCCTGGCCGCGTTCTGGGTCACGCGGCAGGTGAACGTGCCGATCAACGACGCACTGGCAACCTGGAACGCCGCCGCGCCACCGGCCGACTGGGCGCTGGCCCGCGACCGCTGGAACCGCGCCAACACGCTGCGCGCAGTCGCGTCGGCCCTGTGCTTTGCCGCCGCGGTGGCAATGCTCGCGTGGCCGCGCGAACGCCCCCGTGCCGCCTGAGCGAAAGCGCGACACCGCGGCTACGATGCGCGCTGCTTCAAGCCCGGAGAGCCCCGCATGACCCACACGCCTCGCGCCGCGCTCGCGGCCGTCGCCCTGGCGGCACTTGCCGCCACCCCTGCCTCCCACGCGCAAACCATGCGCTGCAAGAACGACCTGGCCCAGGTCGGCGACGCCAAGGCCGCGGTGCTGCACAAGTGCGGCGAACCGGTGCTGATGGACTCGTTCTGCAAACCGGTCGAGGCACTCAAAGGCCCGAACGCGCCGCGCCCCTCGGGCGTGTGCGAAACGGTGGACGAGTGGACCTACAACCCGGGCAGCGGCCAGTTCATGACCATCCTGCGCTTCGAGTCGGGCGCGCTGAAGTCCATCCGCTACGGCGACCGCGTGCGCTGAACGCGGCGGCCGTGATCAGGCGCCCAGCAGGTTCGACTTGAACAGCCGGCGCGTCAGGTCGCCCATGCTTTCGTGGATCACGTCCTTCGGCACTTCGGTCACGATGCGCTTGGCCACCTGCGGGCTGAACGCTTTGCGCAGCAAACCTAGAAATCGCGGCGCGGCCACGACGGTCAGCTCACTGAAGCGGCCCTCGCGTTCGCACAGGGTCAGGTAATCGGCCACCTGGCGGGCAAAGCGTGCCGCTTGGTGCGCCTCGGATTCGATGGCGGCCGACTCGGTGGCGTTGCCGCCCATGCGCGGGTCGTCACCGCTGCGCCGGCCGAGCGCGTCTCGGTGCCGTTCGCCCTCGCGCGCGTGGGCGCCGGGGTCGGTCATGGTCTCGACCTCTTCGAGGTCACCTGCGGGCTCGGGCAGGGACATGATGCGGGCGATGGCCTCGTCGGCCACCACCACCCATTGCTTGGTCGTCATGGAATCTCCTTCGCGGTTGGGGCACGCACGGCGGCGTGTTCGCGGTGTGTGCCACCGCTGCCGCGCGTCCGGTGCATGCCATGCCCGCGTTGCGGCAACGCACGTGCCCGGCCCTCAGCGCACGTCGGGCGAGGCCTGCGCGGCGCTGCGCTCGGGGGCTGTGGGCGGGGTGGGCGGCAGTTCGGGTGGAGGCTCGCCCGAGTCGCTCGATCGCAGCTCGCCGCCGAGTTCGGCGCGCAGGCGCGGCAGGGCCTGCGGGTACTCGCGCTGCATCAGGTCGATCAGCGCTTCGCGCACGGCGCAGCGCAGGTCCCAGTTCTGGCCCGACGAAGCCGAGCTGACCAGCAGGCGCAGCTGCATGCCGCGTTCGCTGTCGGTGTCGGTCACCTGCAAGAGGCACAGGCGCCGGTCCCAGTCGGGCGATGCCGCACAGGCACGCTGGGCGGCATCGCGCAGCGGCTGCAAAGGCATCGTGTAGTCCACCCGCAAGAAGACAGTGCCGATGATCTGCGCGCTGCTGCGCGTCCAGTTTTGAAACGGCTTCTCGACGAAGTACTGCAAGGGGATGATGAGCCGGCGCTCGTCCCAGATCTTCAGCACCACGTAGGCGCCGGTGATCTCTTCGACGCGACCCCATTCGCCTTCGACCACGAGCACGTCGTCGATGCGGATCGGTTGCGACAAGGCGATCTGCAGCCCCGCGATGAGGTTGCCAAACACTGGCCGGGCTGCGATGCCGGCCACCACGCCCGCGATGCCGGCCGAGGCCAGCAGGCTCGCGCCGACCTGCCGGGCGCCAGGGATGGTCATCAGCATGAAGGCCAGCCCGGCCACCAGCACAGCCCCCATCGCGATGCGCGAGAGCACGCGCGTCTGCGTCTGCACGCGGCGGGCGTGCAGGTTGTCGGCCACGTCCGCCGGGTGCAGCGCCACCACGCCATCGGCGAGGCCCCGCACGGCTGCCATCAGTCCCCAGGTCAGTGCGGCGATCAGCAACACGCCGTTGATGTGGCGCAGCGCGTTGATCGACGGCAGGTTGTTGGGCGCGCCTTGCCACACCAGCTGCAGCGCGATCAGCGGCAGCAGCAGCCGCGCGGGCCGGTCGATGCGTTGCAGCATCGCCGCCAGCAGGGGTGAGCGCAGCACCCGCCGCAGCACCGAGCGCGCGACGCGGTGCACGACGAGCGCCACGAGCACCGCGGCCAGCGCGGTACCCAGCATGGGCAGCCAGGGGCTGAGGTCGGGCCACATCCGCAACCGGTCCGTCACCATGCCTTGCGGTTCAGGGCGCGGGCGCGGCGAGCTTCACCACGTCGAAGGGCAAGAGCGGTGGCGGGGCCCGGCGCTTGTCGAGCTGGCCGTTGACGACCCACAGCCCGTCGCCCGCCCAAGCGGCGGTGGTCGGGTAGCGCAGGCGCGGGTCGCGCACGCGCAGCACCGTCTTGGCGCGGCGCCAGTTGCGCGCCAGCTCGACGGTGGCGACCTCGCCCTCGGCGTTGCGCAGCACGTGCAGTTGGTCGCCTCGCAGCACCAGGCCATCGCCGTGTGTCAGCGGCGCGTCGAGCGTCACTTCGCTGACGGCTTTGCTGCGGGTGTCGATGCGCCAGAGCTGGCCGGTGTTGGTCTGCACCGCGAGCAGCAAGCGGCCATCGGGGCTGGCGACGATGCCGTTGAAGTTGGTGCCGTTGTCGTAGCGCACCGGCGTGCGCGCGAGGTCGAGCCAGGGTTCGAGCGTGATCAGGGCCTCGTTGGCCACGTGCCGCGCGCGAAAGATCACCGGCCTCGCCGAGTCGGTGATGTAGACGTGCTCGGCGGTGATCGCCAGGTCGTTGATGAATCCCGCTGGCGAGGCGGGCGTCTTCAGCACGCGCAGCGTGCGCCCGTCGCGGCGATCGACCAGGGCCACGGTGCCGGTCGCCCCCCCGGCCACCCACAGGCGCTCGTGGGCGTCGAGCTGCAGGCCGAGCGCGACCTGCCGCCCAGGCGACCCACCCAGCGACAGGATTTCGGCCCGTGCACGCCCCGCGTCGAGGCGGTACAGGTGGCCCTCGGTCGACGAACCGACGTAGGCGGTGCCGCTTGCCACATGGAAGGCCACGCCCTCGGGGTAGGCGTTCGCCCCCGGCAGCGTGTGGCGCGTGGTCACCGGTGTCAGGCCGCCGGGCACGCCTGGCTCGATCAGCCCGCACAGCACGCGCGCACCCGAGTTGCCCGCCGGGTTGCTGTGGTGGTCGTCGGCCTTGTCGTGAACGATGAAGCTGCGCCCCAGCACCGAACGTGGCCCCTGGGCGAGACTGAGCCGGGCGGTGTTGAACGCGGCCTGTACCTTGCCTTCGGCGTCGGCCACGAGGTTGGGCAAGTCGCCCCCGTGCGCCTGCGCGGGCGGCAGTTCGGGGCCGCCATGGCGCTCGGTCTGCATCGGATCGAAGTGCGGCCCAGCCGCCCCGAAGGGCACCGGGTTGCCGGTGGCCGCGTCGGGGGCCGGCGCGCATTCGCCGTGCTTGTGCACATGGAAGCCATGCGGCCCGGGTGTGAGGCCGGTGGCGTTGACGCGCAACTCGACGCCGTCGCCGGCCCGCACGAGCATCACCCGCCCGGCGCTGCGACCCGCGGCGTCGCGCAATTCGGCGAAGGCGTTCTGCGCAGGCTCGGTCGCCACGGCGGCGGCGCTGCCGAGCGCGAGGGCCAGCGAGGCGCCCTGCCGCATCGCATGCATGGCCAGGCGGTGGAAGAAGGGGGATGCGTTCATGCGAAGCCTCTGTTTCACGGTCCGGCGAAGGTGACGCGGTAGATCACGCCGTTCTCGTCTTCGGCAATCAGCAAGGCACCGTCGTTGTCGATCGCCAGGCCGGCGACGCGCCCGAAGCGCGTGGGGCGCTTGCCGGAACCGGCCGCGGGCGGCTGCAGCCACCCGGTGATGAAGTCTTCGACCGCCGTGGGTCGGCCGCTGGCGTCGAAGCGCACGCGGGCGATCTTGTAGCCGCTGGGCTGCGAGCGGTTCCACGAACCGCGCAGCGCGACGAAGGCGTCGTGGCGGTGGTTGGCCGGAAACATGCGCCCCGTGTAGAAGACGAAGCCGATCGGCGCCGAATGGGCGGTGAGCGTCAAGGCCGGCGCTTCCGTAGCGGAGCAGAACTCGGCCTTGCTGGTGTTTGGCGGGTCGCCCTGGTTGTGCACATCGACCTGGCGGTTGCCGTAGCAGAAGGGCCAGCCGTAGTCGCGCGCGGCCTGCAGGTGGTTGAGCTCTTCGGGCGGCTGGTCGTCGCCGCGCCAGTCGCTGCCGTGGTCGAAGCCCCACAAGGCGCCGCTCTTGGGGTGCCAGCCGAAGCCGATGGTGTTGCGCAGGCCCCGCGCAAACACGGTGCGGGCCGCGCCATCGGGTGACACCACCAGCAGCGTGGCCGCCTCGGGGTTGGTTTCGCTGCAGGCATTGCAAGTCGAACCGACCGTCAGGTAGATCCTGCCGTCAGGACCGACCGCCACCGTGCGGTTGGGATGCTGCCCGGCGTCGGGCAGGTCGTCGAGCAGCGTGCTCGGCGGCCCGAGCGTGCCGTCGGGGCGCACTTCGGCCGCCAGCAGCTTCTTGTCGGTGACGATGTAGAGGCGCTGGTCCTTCAGCGCCAGGCCGTGCGCGAACTTGAGGTTCTGGGCGACGACCTTTTGCTCGTCGGCCACGCCATCGCGGTTGGTGTCGCGCAGCAGCAAGACGTCGCCTTGCTGGCGCCGCGAGACGTACAGGTCGCCATTGGGGGCCACCTGCATCCAGCGCACGTTCTGCAGGCCCCGGGCGAACACGGCGATGCGAAAACCCGGTGGCGCGCTGAGCTTGCCCAGCAGGTCGTCGTTGAAGGGCACCGGCGTCGGATCGAGCACGGTGCCGGTCGCGCTGGCGGGGCCGTCGCCCGGCGGAAGTTGCGCGAACGCCGGCGAGGGCGTCCCGATCAACGGGCCGGTCACACAGGCCAACAGCAAGGCGGCACACCCGGCGGTCAGCAGTCGGCGTCGTACAGGCAAGGTCGGCTCCCAGAAACGGTCTTGACCGGCGCCGGCAAATCACGCGCCCGGCTCAGCTCGCGGTGTCGCCGGGGAGGCCCTCTTCCTGCAGGTAGGCCGCCACATCGCCGGCGCTGGGGCCGACGATCTCGACGACGCGCGTGATCGCTTCTCGGCTGAAACCGAGGCGGTCCACCCAGTAGGCGAGGTCGTCGGGACGGTTCAGGTCCACATCCGGATGGGGCGGGCCAGGGGGCAGCGGCGGCACAGGCTCAAGCATGGACAGGGGCTCGGCAGGGCGACATGGGCAACGGCATAGCGGTATTCCTTCGCCCTACCCGCAAGTGGGGGACGCAAACGGGCTTTTGGCAAAGCGCATGCCTGCGTTACCCTTCGCGCCGGGAAGAGGGACACCTTCGGGACACACCGGAGGGGACCATAGGAGAGACCGACGGGCCACGCAGTCCGACGGCGTGGAGGGCCCGTGTCTCGACCCGAGAGCAGATCCTGGATCACCGGACACTGGAAAGGCTTCCTGCATGGAAGAGATCTTGCCCCTGCCTTTCGGCCACGCCTTGTTCGCGGCCGATCGCTCCCTGAATGTCAGCGCCGTTGCGGCGCACCACGAGCTGATGACCCTTTCGCTGGCCGGTCACGCCTATGGCGTGCCGCTGGGGTGTGTCGTTGACGTGCGCGACCCGCAACCGCCGGTTCAGTTGTTCAACCGCCCCGCGTGCATCATCGGTTCGCTGTGGGTCGCCGGCGAACACGCCCAGGTGATCGACCTGCGGCTCGCGCTGGGCCTGAAGCCCGAACGCGGCAGCCCTGGCGCCATCGTCGCCATCGACGTGGGCGAACGGGTCATCGGCGCGATGGTCGATGCCGTCGGCGATGTGCTCGCCCTGCCCTCCGAGCGCGTGGCCCCGGCCGACGCGACCAGCGGGCCTATCGAGCCACGCTTCCTGATCGGCGAGAGCCGCACACCACGCGGTCAGCCGCTCACCTTGCTCGACATGGTGAGCTGGATGCAGCACCTCAACGAGCTGTTCGAGATCACCTCGGCCTGAGCCGGCGGGCGCCGGCCGGCGTCACTGCACGCTGGCGGTCGCCCAGGCTTTGCGGATCAGGCGCCCGCAGCTTGCCGACTCGAAGCCGCTGCCGGCCATCGCCTCACGCGCCACGAGGCCGTAGGTCGTGCGCGAGGCATCCACCCAGGGGTAGAAACCGAACGCACCGGCGCTGCTGAAAGCGCCGTCGCCGACGCTCGGGTCGGTCTCGACCCAGTGGCCGATCGAGTAGCGCCACACCTCGTTGACGGGCGCCGGCGTGCGCACCGCCTGGGTCGGGCAGGCGACCGGGTTCGTGCAGACCGACTGGGTACCGAGTTGTGCCCCGAGTGCCAGGTCGCCGCGCAGCAGCTTGCGCAGAAAGCGCGCGTAGTCGGCCGGCGTGGTCACCATGCCGCCGGCCAGTTGCGGTTGCGAGAAGCCGAGAGAGATGTCGTTGCCAAGCAGGCGGCGCATTTCGCTCGCCAGCGCGGTGTTGTCGAAGGTGCCGAGCCCGTTGTCGGCCGCGTGCTTCTGCATGTGCCCGCCTGAGTAGAAGAACAGGCCCGCATGCTCGGGGTGGTAGACGTCGTTGTTCTGGTAGGCCGCGCACTGCGCCACCGTGTGCCCGGGCAGGCAGAACGAGAAATCGGTGTAGCCGCTGCGAAAGCTGAGCGCGGAGACGTCGCTGGCGCTCAGGCCCGCCGCGCCGCGCCGCTGGGCGACGTAGGCGCCGTACAGCCACTTCGACGCCGAGGCGATGTTCATCGACGAGTTGGCGTCGTACCCGGCCCCGACCGACCCCGAGGCGCGCGCCGCGTCGCGGTCGCCCAGCTCCCAATAGAACGGGCGGATGCTGGCGCAGGCATTCGTTGTGCTCTGCGCGGTGGCGGTGGCCGCGCTCACCCGTTGCGAGTCACCCGGGTCGAAGCCCCCGCTGCCGCTGCCGGCGTTGTCACCTCCGCCCCCGCACGCGGCGAGGCCAAAGACGGCGCATGTGGCCACGGTGAGGGCGGCGAGGCGGGGCGAGGCAGGCATGGAGATTCCCGGGTGAGACAGGCCGACGCAGCATGGCGACGGCCTTTGAAGCGCATGTTGCGCAATTGTCAGGAATCATTGCTGGCGCCGCCGCGCCCTACGCCGATGGGTGACAAAAAAGAGCGGGCACGGAGCTGACGCCCCGGCCCGCAACCCATGAAACCAACGTGCACCCGCAGCGAGGCGAGTACAAAAAAAAAGCGGCGCGCGCCAAGAACCGCGCGTACAGGGCCCGCGCTTGGCTCGACCTGGGCCGGCCGGGGTCGAGCGGTGGCGCTGCAAACGGGTCCGCGTGCGAGCACCGGCGCGGCGGCGTTCGACTGCCGGCCGTCGACCCGGGCGGCACGGATCGAGCGAAACGAAGGACCGAACGCGTGTCCGGCCCTTCGGCCCTTCGGCCTATCGCGCGGGCGCCGTGCCGACGCAGGCCCGCGTCGCTGCGAGCCCGGTGGCCTTGAGGGCAAATTTCTTCATCGTGTCTCCAGAGAGGGGTGAGTCCGGGAGGGGAACCGGTGCCATCTGCGCCGGCCGCCTGCCGCCGCATCTCGCCTCGGTGCTGGTGGCGGTGCGACCGGTGCCGTGCCCGAGTGCCGCTGTGTTCGCTGAACCAGTGCCGCCATTGTTTCGAGGCGGCCATTTTTGGGTACCGGCGGATTCCTAACGCGCATGTACAAGCGGCGAGGCCGGATTTCGTGATAAGGCGGCACGCACCCCGGGCTAACCCGAGGGGCGTGTCAGGCCACGCGAGCGGCGGTTAAGCTGTGCCGCGCCGGACGCCCCACACCGGCTCACCGACGATCAAACAAAGACAGACCCGGAAGAGACAAGCCATGTTCGACAAACTTTCCACCCCCCACTACGCGGCCATCGGCGCCGGCGCGGCCGTGCTGGTCGGCCTGGCCTTCTGGCTGGCGCCTGAGCCGGCCCCCGAGGCCCCCGCCAGCGAAGTGATCGCCGCGGCTCCCCCGGGCAGCAGCGGCACGTCCTTGCCGGCATCGCGAGCGGCCTCAGGCGTCTCGGGCGGCATCGACCCGATGAGCACGAAGTTCGACCCGGCCCGGCTGTTCGAGATCGGCTACGCCGGCGGGCTGCGCATCGACAGCGAGACGCAGGGCAAGCTGGACCAGATCCTCTCGGAGATCGGCGAACAACCGACCGATGCCGACATGGCCAAGCTCGAACGCGCGCTGCGCGAAGGCCTGCCGCGTGAAGACGCCGAGAAGGCCATCAAGCTGGTCAAGGGCTACAAGAACTACGTGGGCGCCACGCGCGAGGACCTGACGACGCACGGCATCCCGGCCGGGCGCGACGCGGTGGACGCGATGTTCCAGCGCATGCAGGCCAACCAGGCGCGCAACTTCGACCCCGCGACCTCGCAGGCGCTGTTCGGCGAAGAGATGCGGGTGGGCCGCCTGGTGATGGAGGCCGCGCTCGTCGAGCAAGACCCCAACCTCAGCTACGACCAGAAGAAGCAGCGCCTCGACGAACTGCGCGCGCAGTTGCCCGAGAACAAGCGCAACTCGATCGTCGAGCCGGCCAAGCCTGAGGGTGCGGCCAGCGCACCGGCGCAGTGAGCTTGCGGCAAGGCCTGGCGCGCGGCACGGCGCCGGGCCTTGCCGCCGATCGAGGGATCGATCAGGCGCTCAGAAGTACAGCACGACGACTTCGCTGACCACGCCGTCGCTGATGACCGGAATCGCCGCCAGCGAACCCAGGTCGGCGGCCACGGCCGCCGCGCCCAGCGGCGAGGCCTCGCCGGCCGTGTTGGGCACCAGCGCTGGCACGCCGCTGGCGAAGACGCGGCCCAGCACGCCGGCGGATTCGCCGCTGCCGCCTTCGGCCAGCGCCACCGAAGCCGGCTTGTCGGCCAGGGCGCCGGCGCTTTCGCAGTAGCCGAAGACGCGGTCGAGCCGGCTGCGCGCGGCGTCGGGCGCCCAGCACTCGACGCGCCGGGCGATCGGCGTGGCGGTGGCCGACAGGAAGGCCATCACGTAGGTTTCGCGGGTGCGGGTCGCACACGGCAGGGCCAGCCCGCGCTGCAGGCCGGCGCCGGTGGCGTCGCTTGCCCGCAGAAAACCGCGCGCCTGGCCGAGTTCTTTCATGAAGACGGCCTCGCCGCGCTGCCAGGCCATGCCCGGCAAGCCGGCGCCGCGCGGCAGGAAGGTGTCGCGCGACAGCGATTCGAAGTCTTGCGAGGTGCTGCCGTAATAGCCTTCGGCCAGCGTCATGTCGGTGGACACCCGCGGGTCGTTGCGCCACAGCTCGATGGCGCCGGTGTGCGCCTCGGCATCGCCGCAGAACATCACCAGCACGGCCGTCAGCACCTCGTCTTTGAAGATCGGCAGCGCGATCGCGCAGGTGAAGCCAGCGTCTTGCGCGGCGGCCGTGCGACGGAAGTACGAGCCCTCGAACTGCTTGAGCAGCAGCGGGTGACCTTCGTCCCAGGCCCGCCCCGGCAGGCCTTCGCCGCGCCCGAAGCACAGGGTGCGGCTCAACGCACCAAACTGGGTTGCCGAGCCGTAGAGCCCGGTGCTGAATTCAAGCAGGGTGCCGTCGGCACTCGGGGTCCAGGCTTCGATGGCCCGGATGAAGGTTTTCATGGGTTCTTCTCTCTCTCAGGTGACGGGGCGCGGCGGCGATTCACCACACCGTCTGGCTGGCTCGCCGCTGGCAGCAGCCAGCGGTGCAAGTTGCGGGCCGCACCGACTTCGTGCGCGTCGCGCCCCATCTGAGAGAGCGCTCAGCGCGAGGTGACGCTGTAGCTGCTGACGCTGAAGTTCGAGCCGCCCGAGGCGGTGGAGGTGATCTCGAAGCCGTACTGCACGTCGCCGACCATCACGTCGCCCATCCAGTTTCTGGCGCGCAGCCAGTTGAGGACCGCCTTCACGTCGATGGTCACGTTGTTGGTCTTGGTGGTGCGCTGGAACGAATACACCTGGTTGGCGCCGTTGTAGCCGCGGTAGATGTTCCAGGTCGAGCCGCCCACGGTGACGTTGCGGAAGACCGGCACCGCGTTGCCATTGACGTCGTAGCTCGACGAGATCGGCTTGACGTTGCCACCGCCGGTGGGGGTGCCGGTGTAGTTGAGCCACAGCATGATTTCGTACTGGTGGTCCACGTCCCAGATGTCGAAGGTCGAGGCCCAGGCTCCGCCGACCGGCGTAGTCGCGCGCACGGTGGCGGTCAAGGTGCCGAGGGCGCTGATGCGCTTGCCGATGGCGCGGGTGACGTTGGGGTACGACTTGATGCCGCCGGTGGCCGGGTGGTTGGCCCACACGCCCCAGTTGCTGTACGAGTTGGCCCAGATGGTCTGCGGGCCGAAGCCGCTGCCCCAGATGTTGTTGTAGAGCGTGTAGCCGCCTTGGGTCCAAGTGCCCCAGCGGTCGCTGGACTGCCAGGTGGCAGCGTTCGCCCACAGCGGCATCGCGGCGAGCGCGAGCATGGCGCCGGCGCGGCGCAGGAAGGTGCGTTTCATGATTTGTCTCCTGTCGTTGTTGGTGTCGTTCCGCGCCCACCGGACCCCTGCGGGCCGCAGACGCGCCGAAGGGGGCCGAAGCCCCCTTCTTGATGCTGCCCCGCGATGCGCTGCCGGTCATCCGGGTCAACGCGCAGCGCGGCCAAGGCTCACTGGTCGAGCCGCACCGTGTACTCGAGCACGTTGCCCCAGATGGGCTGGTAGTTGCAGCCGGTGGGTTGCAGGTTCCACGAGAGGATGGAGCGCGCGCGGCGCGGTTGGCCGCTCATCGGCTGCACCAGCGGCAGGTTCTGCGTCGCGTTGGCCACCACCGCGAACTGCCACGGCGGGTTGAACGCGCTGTTGGACAGGTGCACGCTGTCCACCCCGACCGGGCGGAAGTTGCCGGCCGGGTCGGCCACGCAATGCAGCACGTATTCGCGGCTGCCGGGCAGCGGCGAGGGACCGAAGCCGAAACGCTGCTTGACCTTCACCGGGCAGGCGAAGCTGCGGCGTTGCGGGTCGTAGCCACAGCAGGGCATCTCTTCGTAGAAGAGGCTGCCCACGTAGGCCACGCGGGCGCCGCACTGCCGGGCCGCGACGAAGAACGGGTCGGTCGGCAGGATCAAGGCCGCGTCTTGCGTCGCGCACGATTTGTACTGGTCGTACAGGCTGGCCTGCAGCCGCAGCTGTTCGGCCTCGCTGAGCTGGGCGGCGCCTTCGAGCGCCTTGGCGACCTCGGCCTTCACCGCGTCGCCACAAGTCGTGGTCGATTGCGCCTGGGCCGAGAGCGTGGCCCCGAGGGCCAGCACCGTGGTGACGATGCCTTGCGTGAGGGTCTTGAGCAGTGTGTTCATGTGTACCTCCTGAGGTGTGATGGTGTGTGCGCCCCGTGATGGCTCACGGCGAAGGCGCGAAGTCACTGTTCACCTCGGCCACCCGCCGCACAAGACGCCGGCTAGGGAGGCGCCAGGACGACTTAGGGGCCCGCACCGCGCAAGCTAGGGACCCGCGGCGGCCTCGAGGAGCGTGCATATGCCGCGGGATCGCGGTGCACGTGAGCGCCCAAGCCCCCACGGCCGGCGAGCCGCTTGGTGCAATGACAAGGTCGCCGCCCGATTCAACTGTCCCCGATGAAATCGCTCAAACACACGCTCACGCTGTTGATCGCCGCGGGCATCGCCGCCGCCGGCCTGCTGGCTGCCGCCACGCTGTGGGGCGAACACGAAAGCGGCACCGCCGCACGCCACACCTTCATCGCCAAGGACGTGACGGCCGACATCCTGCCGCCGCCCATGTACCTGATCGAGCTGCGGCTGGTGCTCTCGCAGGTGGTCGAAGGCACGCTGCCGGCCGAGCGCGCGCGCGCCGAGGCCGAGCGCCTCCGCAAGGAATACGAGGCCCGCGTCGTCTACTGGCAGGCCAACCCGCCGCTCGGGCTCGAAACCCACCTGCTGGGCCCGCAGCACGAAGCCGCACTGCGTTTCATTGGCGAAGCGCGCGGCGTGCTCGACGCCGCCGCGGCCGGCGACCGCACCTTGGCCGGCGAACGCCTGCAACGCGCCCACACGGCCTACCTCGCGCACCGCGCGGGCGTGGACCAGACCGTGCAGGCCTCGACCACCTTCGCCGAGCGCTCGATCGCATCGTTCGAAGCCACCGGCCGCACCGTGTGGTGGGCGGCCGGCGGCCTCTTCGTCGGCACGACCGGCCTGCTGGTGCTGCTGGGCGCGTGGGCGCGGCGCAGCGTGTGGGCCGCCACCGGCGGCGAGCCCGCGCAGGCAGCCGAGGTGGCCAACGCGGTGGCGCGTGGCGACCTGGGCGTGCGCGTGCCGGTGCGCCCCGGCGACCAGGCCAGCGTGATGGCCGCGATGGCCCGCATGTGCGACAGCCTCTCGCAGATCGTGGGCACCGTGCGCGCCAGTTCAGACCACATCGCCACCGGCTCGGCCGAGATCGCGATGGGCAACACCGACCTGTCGCAGCGCACCGAAGAGCAGGCCGCGCACCTGCAACAGACCGCCTCGTCGATGACGCAGATCACCGAGAACGTGGCCCACAACGCCGACACTGCCCGGCAGGCGGCACAACTGGCGCGCGACGCCAGTGCCGTGGCGGCGCAGGGCGGCGAGGTGGTCGGCCAGGTGGTGGCGACCATGGGCGACATCAGCGAAAGCTCGCGGCAGATCGCCGACATCACCGGGCTGATCGACAGCATCGCCTTCCAGACCAACATCCTCGCGCTCAACGCCGCCGTCGAAGCCGCGCGGGCCGGCGAACAGGGGCGCGGCTTCGCCGTGGTGGCGAGCGAGGTGCGCTCGCTGGCCCAGCGCTGCGCGCAGGCCGCCAAAGAGATCAAGACCCTGATCAGCACCAGCGTCGAGAAGGTCGAGCACGGCACCCGCCTGGCCAACGACGCAGGCGCGACCATGGGCCAGATCGTCGGCCGCGTGCACGAGGTGAGCGAGATGCTCTCGCGCATCAGCACCAGCACCGGCGAGCAGACGCAGGGCATCGGCCAGGTGAGCAGCGCCATGGGCCAGCTCGAACAGGCCACGCAGCAGAACGCCGCGCTGGTCGAACAGTCGGCCGCCGCTGCCGCGAGCCTGCGTCAGCAGGCCGAGCGCCTGTCCGAGGTGGTGAGCCGCTTCCGCTTCGCGGCCTGAGGGACGAAGCGCCGGTCCATCAAGACGCGTTCGGCAGCGGCAGCACCGCCGTCACGAACTGCGAGGCCACGCGCGGGTCGTCGGCGTCGGTGACCATTTCCAGCCGCACACGCGGGCCGTCGAGCGCGGCGCACAGGCCTTCGACCTTCCACTGGCCTTCGAGCGCGGCCATGGTGCGCAAGCCGCCATCGGCCCCGACCACCCCCACCACCGAGCCCGCGCAGGCGCCATCGAGGTAGGCATCGGCCGTGTTCTCGGCGACCGCGCTGAAGGCCCAGCCGCCATCGGCCAGCGCCGTGCCGTCGGTGAAGCCGAGCGGCACGCCGCCCACGTCGCCCAAGGCCATGAATTCGATGCTGCGCAGCTGCGGCGCGGCCGCCTGCGGGTCGGCCAGCCAGCGCTGCCACTCGGCCAGGCCGTAGGCGAGGCAGGCGTTGCGGGCGTCGCCCTTGTTGCCGCGTTGAAGCAGGCGCAGTTCGTCGCCCAGCACGAAGCCGCCTTCGATGTTGAGCGTCTTGAAGCTCGACTCCAGCGGCGCATACAGCGGCGAGAGGTCGAGGTCGCGCACGGTCTCATCGGGCCGGCCCTGGGTGCCCAGCGGCAGCAGCGCCGCACGCCGTCGGTTGGCCTTCGAGCCCGATCCCAACGCGAGCAGCGCACCGTCGGGTGCATCGGGTGTGGGCGGCAGTACCAGCAGCGCTTCGAGGTCGGGCTTGAGCGCCTTGCGGGCCGATTTCGACTCGGGCAGGTCGCCCTGCCACAGCCGCAACAGCTGCACGGGCGCTTCATCGTCGTCGCCGTCGAAGCACCCGAGGTGGTGTTCGTCGTCGGACACCACGTAATAACGGCCCCGGTGCTGCACCAGCCCGCTCGCGGCGCTCAGGTGGCGCTGCCCGCGCGGGTGTTGGTTTTCGCTCAGGTGAAGGCTGCGGCGATGGTGAACGGTGAGCATGCCGGGCGGGTCTCGGTCGTGAAGAAAAGGACGCGAAGGGTAAGCTCGCACGATCCTGCCATGCCCCCGTGGAAGCCCCGACCATGACCCTCACCGAACTGTTGGGCATTGACATGCCGCTGATCCAGGCACCGATGGCCGGCGTGCAAGGCAGCGCGATGGCCATCGCCGTCAGCGAAGCCGGCGCGCTGGGCTCGCTGCCCTGCGCAATGCTCACGCCCGACGGCTTGCGCCAAGAGTTGAATGCAATCGCTGCGCAGACACGGCGGCCGGTCAACGTCAACTTCTTCTGCCATGTGCCACCCGAGCCCGATGCCGCCCACGAGGCCCGCTGGCGCGAGGCCTTGTCGCCTTACTTCGCCGAGTTCGGCATCGATGCGGCGCAAATTCCCGCCGGACCGGGGCGCGCACCCTTCACTCAACAATCGGCCGAGTTGCTGGAGGCCTTTCGCCCGCGGGTCGTGAGCTTCCATTTCGGCCTGCCCGACCCTGCGCTGCTGGGGCGCGTGCGTGCCTGGGGCGCGAAGGTGCTGGCGTCGGCCACCACGGTCGATGAAGCACGCTGGCTCGAAGCGCAGGGGGTCGATGCGGTCATCGCGCAGGGGCTGGAAGCGGGCGGGCACCGCGGCCACTTCCTGAGCGACGACCTGTCGCAGCAGATGGGCACCTTCGCGCTCTTGCCGCAGCTCGTGCGCGCGCTGCGGGTGCCGGTGATCGCCGCTGGCGGCATTGCCGACGCGGCCGGTGTGGCCGCCGCGATGGCCCTGGGCGCCGCCGGCGTGCAGGTCGGCACCGCCTACCTGCTGTGCCCCGAGGCCACGACCAGCGCCCTGCACCGCGCCGCCTTGCAAAGCGATGCCGCCCGGCACACCGCGCTGACCCGGCTGTTCACCGGCCGGCCGGCGCGCGGCATCGTGAACCGCCTGATGCGCGAACTGGGCCCGCTGAACGACGCAGCACCGGCCTTTCCGCTGGCCACTGCGGCCATCGCCCCGCTGCGCGCGAAGGCCGAGGCGCTGGGCTCGGGCGACTTCTCGCCGCTGTGGTCGGGGCAGAACGCCTGCGGCTGCAAAGCCCTTCCTGCCGCCGAACTGACCCGCGAACTGGCGCGCGGCTTCGCGTGAAGGTCACGCCAGTCGCGCCGGTCGAGGCCGCGCCGCGCGTGGCTGGGCTCGACGCGCTGAAGGGCGCCACCGTCGTGCTGGTCGTGCTGCACCACGCGGCCATCACCTATGGCGGCGCGGGCGGCTGGTTCTACCGCGAGGTGGCGACGAGCGAGCGCGTGTCGTCGCTGCTGCTGAGCTACTTCTGCACGGTGAACCAGGCATGGTTCATGGGCCTGTTCTTCTTGATCGCGGGTTACTTCACACCGCCAGCGCTGGCGCGCAAAGGCACAGCCGCCTTCATGCGCGACTGTCTGCTGCGGCTCGGCCTGCCGTTGCTGGTGTTCGGACTCGTGCTCGGTCCGGTCAGCGCCGCGATGGTGCAGGCGCGCGCGGGGGACGGGTTCATCGAGGCGCTGCTCGGCGCTTGGCAGCGTGGGGCATTCATCAGCGGGCCGCTGTGGTTTGCGCAGGCCTTGCTGGTGTTCTCGCTCGGCGCTTGGCTGTGGCAACGCGTGCACCCGTGGAACGGCTTGGCGCCAGCCCACACAGTCGGCTTTCCGTCTGACGTGGCCCTGCTCGGTGCAGCCCTTGCCTGCGGGGCGGTGGCTTTCGTGTTGCGGCTGTGGTGGCCCATCGACCAGCCGGTGGGCGGACTGCTGCTCGGCTACTTTGCAGGTTATGTGCTGCTGTTCGCCGTGGGGTGCATGGCAGCTCGGCGGGGGTGGTCGCTGCTGCCGCCGCCTGCGCTCGCCCGCCGTTGGCGGCGTGTGGCGTGGATCGCGTTGCCGGTGTTCGGCCTGGTCGTGCTGCTGGCGCCGCACGTGCCCGGGCTCGATGGGCGGCCGCAGGGCGGCGCATCCTTCCTTGCGCTGACCTACGCGCTGTGGGAGCCCTTTGTCGCCTGGGGCGTGATCCTCGCGCTGCTGCGGTGGTTCCAGACACGCATCGACGTCACCCGAGCGCTGTGGCATGGACTGGGGCGGCGCGCCTATGCGGTCTACGTGATTCACACGCCGGTGCTGGTGGGGGTGGCGCTCGCGTGGCGCGAGGTGGCGGCGGCGCCGCTGCTGAAGTTCGCCGTGACGGGCGCGCTCGGCTGCGCGATCAGCTTCTGGCTCGCCGGCTGGTTGCTGCGCGTGCCGGGCGTGCGGCGCGTGTTGTAAGCCGCAACGCTGCGGCGCCCTTCAGGCACCCATGAGTTGCAGCACCACCTGCCGCTCGTGGGCGCGCAGCCGGTGCTCGTAGAGGTAGATGCCCTGCCAGGTGCCGAGTGCGAGCCGGCCCTGCATCAGCGGAACGGCCAGGTGCGTCTGCGTCAACGCCGCGCGCACATGCGCGGGCATGTCGTCCGGGCCTTCCTGCGTGTGCTCGAAGAGAGCGTCGCCATCGCGCACGAGCCGTGCGAAGAAACGTTCGAGGTCACGCAGCACCTCGGGGTCGGCGTTTTCCTGGATCAACAGGCTGGCGGACGTGTGGCGCACGAAGACGGTCAGCAAGCCGTCGTTCAGGCCAGTGCCGGCCACCCAGTCGCTGACGCGGGACGTGAATTCGACCAGGCCCCGTCCGCGCGTGCGCAGCGTCAAGGTGGTGGAGGCGAGGCTCAGCACGGGGTCTTCCGCAGAGTGTTCGTGGCGCCGGCGCAAGGGCACGTTGCCGCAGAAAAGCCAGCGTCAGCGCACACGCGCCAAGAACTCGTCGAGCAGCGCATTGAACTCGCGCGGCTTGTCGAGCTGCGGCCAGTGGCTGGTGCCGCTCATCACGCGGCGCGGCAGTTCGGGCACCTGGCGAAACAGCGCGTCGGGTGAACCGCCGGAGGACGTGTCCACGATCAGCGTGGGCCCGCCATAGGCGCGCAAGGGGCCGACGGGGTCGAACGAGAACACGCCCGCGATGACCGGCAGCGCCACCTCGCGCGGCACGCGCTGGCCTTGCGTGAGCAAACGGCGGGCGTTGTCGGCGGTGGCGCCTTGCAGCAGCGATTGCCAGTAGCCGTCCATGGTCTTCGCGTAGTCGCTGCGCAGGTCGGCGAGGGTCTGCGTGGCCACGTCGGGTGGGGTGCGTCCGGGGGTGCCGACCAGCATCAGCCCTGCCAAGCGTGAGGGGTACAGGCCGGCGTAGGCGCTGGCCGCCGCGCCGCCCAGGCTGTGGCCGACGAGCACGAAGCGTTGCAGCTTGAGGCCATCGGCCACGGCCGCGATGTCGCGCGCGAAGTCGGCCACGTCGTAGGCCGGCGGCACCGGTGCGCGCGAGCGCCCGTGTGCACGAAAGTCGAAGGCCACGGCGCGGCGCGAGGGCCGCAGGTGGGCAAGCTGCGCCGCCCAGTGCTCGCTGGAGCCGGCGTACGAATGGGCGAAGAGCACCGGCAGCGCCGGGCCCGCGCCGCCGTCGTCCACATGCAGCGCCCCTGCCGGGCCGGTGACGGTGTTGCTGCGCGACGTGGGCAGCAGCGCACGGCCCTTGGCGCAACCGGACAACTGGGTGGCCAGGCCCCCCGCCACGAGCGACAGCAAGAGATGGCGGCGGGGCATCGACGGCTGGGGCATGCGGAAGGCTCCTGGGTGGGTCGGCGATGGCGTGGGGCGATCGGCGCGAAAGGTCCGAACCACTATATCGGCCAGGCCAGCCGCAGCGCGCTCTCGAAGCGCCGGGCCTCACCGGTGACGGGGTCGGTGAAGGCCAGCGTGCGCGCCAGCAGGCCCAGCGGCCGCGTGAGGTCGGGGGTGCGTTCGTCGGGCAGCAGCGTCGGGTAGAGGCGATCACCCACCAGCGGCAAGCCGAGGCCCGCCATCTGCACCCGCAGTTGGTGCCGCAAACCGGTGCGCGGGCGCAGCGCATAGCGCGCGAGCGCGCCGCGCCGTTCGGTCAACGCGATGTGCGTCTCGGCGTTGGGCTCGCCCGGCACCTCGTGCATCTGCATGAAATGCGGCGCGGGTTCGAGTCGTGTGCGGCGGGTCATCGGCAGCACGAGCTCGTCGCGCCAGGGGGCGATGGCCTCGTAGCCTTTCTCGGCGCGCCGCTCGCGAAACACCGACTGGTACGCGCCGCGCGTGTCGGGCCGCAGCGTGAAGAGCACGAGGCCGGCGGTCTCGCGGTCGATGCGGTGCACGGGCGCGAGCGTGTCAAGGCCAAGCTTGCGCTTCAGCCGCACGAGCAGGGTCTCTTGCAGGTGGCGGCCCGAGGGTGTGACGGGCAGGAAGTGCGGCTTGTCGGCGACGAGCAGGTGCTCGTCCAGAAACAGCACTCGCTCTTCGACCGGCAAGGGCGCTTCGTCGGGCACCTGGCGGTAGTAGCAGACGTGGTGGTGCGGGCGGTACGGCGCATCGACCGCCAGTGGCTCGCCGCTGGGGTCATGCACCTCACCGGCTTGCATGCGGCGCCGCCATTCGGCTGCGGGGATGGCCGGGAAGCGCGCGACGAGAAAGTCGAACACCGTCGGCCACGGCCCGGGCGGCAGCGCGACGCGGCTGGGGCCGACGCCCTCACGCATAGCGATCAAGCACACCCATCACACGGCATCGGCCAGGCGCTGCGCACGCGCGATGCGCCAGGCGGCGTCGGGCTCGCCAGCGTACACCTGCTCGGCGGTGGTGCCGGTCTCTTGCAGGCGCGTGTCGAGCGCGATGCGG
This sequence comes from Piscinibacter sp. PDB5-1, assembly GCF_056676035.1. Lineage (NCBI taxonomy): Bacteria > Pseudomonadati > Pseudomonadota > Betaproteobacteria > Burkholderiales > Sphaerotilaceae > Piscinibacter > Piscinibacter sp. PDB5-1. Next base: position 1,468,371 of record NZ_JBWVZL010000001.1, read on the forward strand.
TTGTCGAACACGAAGCACTCGCCCTGCCAGTCGCGTTCGGCGTCGGGCAGCGATTGAAAGTGATGGAGGATGCCGCCGTCGAGCTGTAGCACGTCGAGCCCGTGGGCCTGCTGCATCCACGAGGCCGTCTTCTCGCAGCGGATGCCGCCGGTGCAGTACATGGCCACGCGCTGGCCCTCGGCCTTCCAGCGCGGCGCATGCGTCTCGACGAAACGCGGGAAGTCCTTGAAGTGCGTGACGCCGGGGTCGATGGCGCCGTTGAAACGCCCCAGCCGGTACTCGAACGCATTGCGGTTGTCGATGACGACCACATCGTCTTGCGCGATCAGCGTGCGCCACGCGGCGGGGCTGACGGCGGTGCCGGCGGCCAGCTCGACCGGCGGGTGCTCGAACCCGAGCGCAACGATCTCGGGCTTGTGGTGCACGCGCATGCGGCCGAAGGGCGGCGTGCGGCAGGCGCTGCGCTTGAACATGAGGCCGGTCAAACGGCCATCGAAGCAGGGGTCGAGGGCCAGGGCCTCACGAAACTCGTCCAGCGCGTCGGCCGTGCCCGCCACGGTGGCGTTCACCCCTTCGTCGGCGACGAGGATGCTGCCGGTGAGCCGCTGCGTCAGCACGCGCAGGCGCTGCGCGACGGCGGGTGCATCGGGCAGCCGTACGAAGCGGTAGAAGGCGTCGTGGAAGAGGGGCGCGTTCATCGAGAGCTCGGGTGAGGCGGCGAGCATACGCGGGGCGGGCACATGGATTGCCGCCCGGCACGGTTTGCATCCCTTTTGATTGGAGCGCCCATGAGCACCACCGCCACCCCCTTGCCTCAGCGCGAAGGCCAGCGCGTTCCCGACGTGCAGTTTCGCGTGCGCCAGGGCGACGACTGGGCCACCGTCAGCACCGACGAGCTTTTCGCCGGCCAGAACGTCATCGTGTTTTCGCTGCCCGGCGCTTTCACGCCCACCTGCTCGTCCACCCACCTGCCCCGCTTCAACGAGCTGGCGCCGGTGTTCAAGTCGCACGGCATCGACCGCATCGTGTGCCTGGCGGTGAACGACCCCTTCGTGATGGAGGAATGGGGCAAGAACCAGGAGGCCGACAACATCACCCTGCTGCCCGATGGCAATGGCGCGTTCACCGAGCAAATGGGCCTGTTGGTGGACAAGAGCGAGCTGAACTTCGGCCGCCGCTCGTGGCGCTATTCGATGCTGGTGCGCGATGGCGTGATCGAAAAGATGTTCATCGAGCCGCAAGAGCCCGGCGACCCGTTCAAGGTGTCTGACGCCGACACCATGCTGCACTACCTGGCGCCCGGCGCCACCCTGCCCGACCGCGTGGCCCTGCTCTCGCGCGAAGGCTGCGCGTTCTGCGCCAAGGCCAAGGCCCTGCTGAAAGGCGCGGGGCTGCCGTATGTGGACTTGCCCCTGCCGGCGTCGATCCGCAGCCGCGCGCTCGGCGCGATGACCGGGGCGACCACCGTGCCCCAGGTGTTCATCAACGGCCAGTGCATCGGGGGCGCCGACGAACTGGCCGCATGGCTCAAGCAGCGCGCGGCCGAGCCCGCCACGACGTGAGCGTCAGGGCTTGGGGATGTGCAGCGTCTTGCTGATCATCAACGAGCCCGACAGCGCGAACAGCAGCGACAGCGGGTGCCAGGTCCACGCGCCGAGTTCGAACGCGCCGCCCCACAAGTCCTCACCCAGCGCGCCTTGCCAGACCGCCAGTGCCAGCACGCCGGTGAGCACGATGCTGGTGGGGATGGGCGTGCCTTCGAAGTACGGCACCTTGGCCGCCCCGGCCGAGAGGCTTTCGGCCGTGACGTTGAAGCGTGCGAGCCGCGCGACACCGCAGCAGACGAAGAAGATCAGCACAGCCACGTCCCAGCCGCCGCGCAGGCCGGCCGCGTAGCCGAGCGCGGCCGGTGCCACGCCGAACGACACGATGTCGGCCAGCGAGTCCAGCTCGCGGCCCATCGCCGACTGCGTCTGGCGCCAGCGCGCCACATGACCGTCCAGCGCATCGAACAGAAATGCCGCCGGCGCCAGCGCGGCGGCGGCCAGCAGTTGCCGCGTCGAGCCGGTGTCCATGAAGGCCATCGCAAGAAACACCGCGGCCACGCCGCAAGCCGCGTTGCCCAGCGTCAGCAGGTCGGCGATGTGCAGGTCGCGCAGCATCGAGAAGTGGCGCGGCCGGGGTCGCGGGTCGGGGCGAACAAGTCCATGGGCCATGGCTCAACTCCATTGCATTGCAAGAAGGACGATGCTGACAAAGCCCCGCGCCCGATGCTGTAGGACGATGGCGGATTCGCCCTGCAGCGTCGGCCCACGCCCGAGGGGCGGCGTGTAGGCCGCCACGCACAAGGGCACTGGGCAATGGCCGATGGTGACGCCAGACCGCGCGCGCGATGCTGCGGTCTGGACGCTGTTGTTCAAGGAGTGCACCATGCCCACCGAGTCTTGCGACTTCGCCCCCACGGTCGATGAAATGCTGACCCTCAAGCGCCTCGAAATCGAGAATCTGTCGGTCGAGACCGCCATCCTCGACCACGTGCCCGCGCGGCTGTGCGAAGCGGGGCTCGTCACCACCAACGCCGAGGGCCGACTGACGCTCACCAACAAGGGACTGGCCCTCGCACGAAGACAATGACCCCGACTCGCCCCCGCATCCCGCTCGCTCACTCGATCGGCCATTCGCTCGCCGCGCTGCTGGCCGCCGTGGCGCTGGCCGGTTGCGCGGGCTATGGCCCCGCCACCCTGGCACCCGGCACCGGCTTGGCCGAAGCCGAGCGGCAGATGGGTCAGCGCACGGGCGAGCACCCATTGCCCGGTGGCGGACGCCGTCTCGAATTCGCACGTGGGCCCATGGGCCGCCACACCTACATGCTCGATTTCGACGCAGGCGGGCGCCTCGTCGCGTCAGAACAGGTGCTGACCGAACAGCACTTCGCACAGATCCAACCCGGACAGTCGCGCGCCTCGGTACTGCAACGCATTGGCCGCCCTTCGCATGTGATGTGGATTCACTGGCAGAAACGGCACATCTGGTCGTACCGCTACGACGCGGTGTTCTGCCAGTGGTTTCAGGTGGGTATCGACTCGCAGGGGCAGGTCGTCGATGCGGGGTATGGACCCGACCCGCTTTGCGATGTGGACGAGCACATTTGGTGAATCGCGCGCACCGCCCAGCATTGAACGGGGATGCAAATCGCGCCATTGAATCGGCCCTTTGGGCGCCCTCGTTGGATTGCAAGGCAAATTCATTCCTTCAAATGCGTTTTTGTGAATGAACGCCCGTTTGCATTTGCAAACGATTCATTGGGATTAAATGGCCCCCGGTCGCGCCAGGATCACATTCTCGTGATAACTTGCGCGCCTGCCGATTCGCCGCATAGGCCGTTTCGGCATTTCGGTGTGAGTTGGGAATTGGCCGCAAGAGCCAATAAACAAAGGGGGGCACGCCAACCGTGACCATTCAAAAAGCACAACCCCAATGACCAAAACCTACGCTCAACTGCAAAAGCAAATCGAGACCCTGTCACGCGAAGCCGAATCGCTCAAGCGCAAAGAAATCGCCGGCGTGATCAGCCGCATCAAAGAAGCGATTGCCGCCTACAGCCTGACCGCCGCCGACCTGGGCCTCGGTGCTGCAGCCAAGCCCCGCGGCAAGCCCGGTCGCAAGCCGGGCCGCAAAGCCGGCACAGCCAAGGCAGGCAGCCAGGCCGCCAAGTTTCGCGACGAGAACGGCAACGTCTGGGGCGGCCGTGGCCCGCGCCCGAAGTGGCTGCGTGATGCCATTGCCGCTGGCAAGTCGCTGAACGACTTCGCGGTCTGACGCACCGCCTGTGAGGCCGCACCGCGAGGTGCGCGCCTCATGACAACGCGGCGTCAGCAAGCCGCCGGTGAAGGCTTGTGCCTCGGCCACCCTGGCCACCACAATGCGGCGCTCCAAGGAGACGCCCCATGCGCAACACCCTGCTGACGCTCGCCACCGCCGCCCTGTGCCACGCCGCATTCGCGGCGCCGGTGAATTACGAGATCGACCCGACCCACACCTTCCCGAGCTTCGAAGCCGACCACCTCGGCATCTCGGTATGGCGCGGCAAGATGAACAAGACGACCGGCAAGGTCACGCTCGACATGGCCACCGGCGAAGGCTCGGTCGATCTGCTGATCGACCTGTCGAGCATCGACTTCGGCCACGACCAGCTCAACCGCTGGGCCATCGGCAAAGACTTCTTCGACACGGCCCAGCACCCGACCGCGATTTACAAGGGCCGCATCACCGCCTTCACGAAGGGCCTGCCCACCCGCGTGGACGGCACGCTGACGATGCGCGGCGTGTCGCGCCCGGTGCCGCTGCAGATCCACAGCTTCCGCTGCATTCCGCACCCGCTCAACAAACGTGAGTTGTGCGGCGCCGACGCGTCGGGCACCTTCAATCGCGACGACTTCGGGCTCGACGCCGGCAAGCTCTACGGCTTCAAGATGAACGTGGATCTGCGCATCCAAGTCGAGGCCTTGGCGGCCGACTGAGCGGCGCGCGCGGCGCTGGCGTCATTCGCGCGGTGGATTCGCAGGGGCTGGCGTGGGCAACGAGAACAAGCCGAAGAAGCGCTTGGCGATGGCCTTGTCACCTTCGACGACCAACTGCCCGGCACGCACCGCGTCGTTGAACTTGAGTCCGTCGTATGCGAGTTGCGCCAGCACGCCGGGCTCGGCGGTGAGCGTGGCATGAGCCGGCCCCGTCGCCCCCCGTTCGGCGTGGATGCGTTGGTCGGCCACGCGAAGCTGGAAGCGGTCGTCGCCAAACTGCAGCTCGACGGTGGCCGCGAAGCCCGCGGCCGCGGCCGGGTCGAACATGGCCGTGAACGACATCACCAGCGAATCGACGCTCAAGGGGTGGTCGCGCGGCAGGGTGGGCGAGCGCGCACCCCAGCGGCCGAGCGCCACGATGACCGGCCCGAGGCCCTGCCCCCACTCGGTCAACTCGTAGACCCAGGTGCTGGCTGGCGGCGGCAGCTTGCGGCGGCGCAAGACCGAGGCCTGCTCCAGTTCGTCCAAGCGCTGCGTGAGCACGTTGGGGCTGATGCCCGGCAGGCCGGTGCGCAGATCGGTGAAGCGTTTCGGGCCGTACACCAGTTCACGCACCACAAGCAGGGCCCAGCGTTCGCCGACGAGGTCGAGCGCGTGCGCGCCGGCGCATCCGTCTTCGTAGCTGCGTCGCGGGTTTCGTGAAGTGACCATGACAGGGAGTGTATCCATTCAGTCCTGCAGAGATTTCTTCTAGTTGTTATTTAGGACTATGCAGTGCTATGCTGCAACTCAATTGATTTCGATCAACCCACCCGCCGGAGGTTCGCCATGTCTGTTCGTCTCGATCCGTATCTCGCCTTCAACGGCAATTGCGCCGACGCCATGCGCTTCTACGAGCGCGTCATCGGCGGCAAGCTCGACCTGATGAGCTTCGGCGATTCGCCGATGCGCAAAGACTTTCCCGCCGACACGCACCAGCTCGTCATGCACTCGTGCCTGTCGAACGACCAGATGCGCCTGATGGCGTCCGACACACCGCCCGGCATGCCCTTCGACGGCACCAAGGGCAACGTCTCGCTGGCGATCTCGTACGACGACAACGCCGAAGCCGAGCGGGTGTTCAACGCACTCGCCGAAGGCGGTCAGGTCAGCATGCCCTTCGAGCCCACGTTCTGGGCAGAACGCTTCGGCGCCGTGGTCGACCGTTTCGGCACCTCGTGGCTGATCAACGGCAAAGACATCCCGCTGCAGTTCTGACCACTGGGCGTTCCTCGCCGACGGCGTCGCCCGACCTCAACCTCACACACGGAAGCTTCCGATGACCTCGTCTCACGACCCTCGCACGCGCTGGTGGGCGCTGCTGGTGCTGTGCCTGGGCGTGCTGATGATCGTGCTCGACACGACCATCGTGAACGTCGCCCTGCCCTCGATCCGCACCGACCTCGGCTTCAGCGAGACCTCGCTGGTGTGGGTGGTCAATGCCTACATGTTGACCTTCGGCGGCTTCTTGCTGCTCGGTGGCCGGCTGGGTGACCTGTACGGGCACCGCAGGCTCTTCCTGATGGGCATCGGGCTCTTCACGCTGGCCTCGCTGGCTTGTGGCGTGGCACACACGCAAGGCCTGCTGATCGCCGCGCGCGCGGTGCAAGGCCTGGGCGGCGCGGTGGTCTCGGCGGTGTCGCTCTCGCTGATCATGAACCTCTTCACCGAGCCGGCCGATCGCGCCAAGGCGATGGGCATCTACGGCTTCGTGTGCGCAGGCGGCGGCAGCATCGGCGTGCTGCTGGGCGGGCTGCTGACCGGCGCGCTCAGCTGGCACTGGATCTTCCTCGTCAACCTGCCCATCGGCGTGATCGTGTGTGCGCTTTGCCTCATGCTGATGCCCGCCGCACGCGGCCACGCGCACGGCGAGAAGCTCGACGTGGCCGGCGCCATCACCGTCACCAGCTCGTTGATGCTGGCGGTGTATGGCGTGGTGAACGGCAACGAGGCCGGCTGGGGCTCGGCGCAGACGCTGGGCTTGCTGATCGGCGCGGCGCTGCTGCTGGCGGTGTTCATCGCCATCGAGTCGCGCGTGCAGCACCCGCTGATGCCGCTCGGCCTGTTCAAGCTGCGCAACGTGTGGACGTCGAACGTCGCCGGCGTGCTGTGGGCCGCGGCGATGTTCGCGTGGTTCTTCATCTCGGCGCTGTACTTGCAGCTGGTGCTGAACTACACGCCGATGCAGGTGGGCCTGGCCTTCTTGCCGGCCAACCTGATCATGGCCGCGTTCTCGGTGGGCCTGTCGGCCAAGCTCGTGATGCGTTTCGGCCTGCGCCTGCCGCTCGCGGCCGGGCTGCTGCTGGCCTCGGTCGGGCTGATGCTGTTTGCGCGGGCGCCGGTGCAAGGCAGCTTCGCCATCGACGTGCTGCCCGGCATGCTGCTGCTCGGCCTGGGTGCCGGCATCGCGTTCAACCCGATGCTGCTGGCGGCGATGAGCGATGTATCGCCCAGCGAATCGGGCCTGGCCTCGGGCGTGGTGAACACCTCGTTCATGATGGGCGGCGCCCTCGGCCTGGCCGTGCTCGCCAGCGTGGCGGCGGCGCAAACCCAATCGCTCGCGGCGGGCGGCGCCACGCAAGCGGCTGCGTTGAACGGCGGCTATGCGGTGGCCTTCATGATCGGCGCCGCATTCGCGGCGACCGCCGCCCTGTTGGGCACCTGGTTGATGAAGGAGCCGGCCACCGGCCGCGCCCCTGCGGACGCCTTGCCGGCCGGCCACTGAGCCCTCAGCCGGCCGAGGCGGCGGGCTTGAGCGGGGGCACGGCCTGCCCCTCGGCGGCGCCGGGTCGCACCAGTTGCCTCGGCAATTGCAGCGCGAACAGCCCCGACAGCACGCACACACCCGCGCACACGGCATAGACCGGCTCGATGCCGCTGGCGAACGCATCGACCAGCGGGTTGGCCTTGCTGAACACACCGCGTGCAAAGTAGTCGCTCATGCCCTGCGCGAGCAGCGAGCCGAGCGCGGCGACACCGAGCGCGCCGCCGAGCGAGCGCACCATGATCGGCGTCGAGGTGCCCACGCCGATCATGCGCGGGGCCACGTTGAACTGCGACACCACCGTCACCAGCGGGAACAGCGTGCCGATGCCCAGGCCCATCGGGAACAGGCACACCGACATCCAGTTGACGCGATCGGGCGCGAAGTGAAACAGCGCCGCCAGCGCCACGAACGACAGCGCCGACAGCCCGCTCGCCGCCATCGCCGCACCGCGCACGCGGCCCTTGGCCCGCAGGCGGCGGCCGCTGCTGATGGCCCCGAGCGTGATGCCCACCGACACCGGCATCAGTTGCCAGGCCGAGCCCGAAGGCGAATAGCCCAGGCCACTTTGCAGGTAGATCGGCAAAAAGACCACCGCCGCGAACAGCACCACGCCGCTGGCCGCGCTGACCAGCGTGGCTGCCGTGAACGCGCGGTTGGCAAACATCGACAGCGGCAGCAGCGGCTCGGCCACGCGGCGCTGCACCGCGATGAAGGCCGCACCGAGCACGGCCGCCAGGCCCAGCAAGCTCCACATCGTCGCCGGGTCGATCTGCCCGGCCAGGGCACCCATGCCGCCGCCTTCGGGCGACTCGCGGTGCGTGGCCAGCAGCAGGCTCACCAGCACGCCGCCCAGCAGCAGCGCGCCGAGGTAATCGACCGGGTGCGGGTGGCGCGCGGGCGGCGGGCGAAACACCAGCGCCAGCACCACCAAGGCCAGCAGCGCGAACGGCACGTTCAGGAAGAAGGCCCAGTGCCACGAGGCGTGTTCGACGATGTAGCCGCCCACCAGCGGGCCGAACATCGTGGACAGGCCGTACGACGCGCCCAGCAGGCCCTGGTACTTGCCGCGCTGCTCGACCGGGTAGAGATCGACCACACCCAGCATCGCCAGCGTCATCAAGCCGCCGCCGCCCGCGCCTTGCAGGCCGCGCGCCGCGATGAGCTGGGTCATGCTGGTGCTCAGGCCGCAGGCCAGCGAGCCCAGCAAAAAGAGGCCCACCGCCCACAGCAGCATGGGCTTGCTGCCGTACACGTCGGCCAGCTTGCCGTAGAGGGGAATGACCACCGTCGAGGCGATCAGGTAGGTCGAGAACACCCAAGAGAGCTGCGACGCACCGTGCAGCTCTTGCGTGATGCTGGGCAGCGCGGTGGCGAGGATGGTCTGGTCGAGCGCGGCCAGCACCAGCATCACGGCGAAGCTCGCGAAGGTGACGGCGGTGTGGCGGGGGGACATCGAATGCACGGGGGGTCGCTTCCTGGGTCGGACGGCTGCGCAGTGTGGTCGCGCACCATTTGTTTGTACAGTGCAATGTATTGAACTGATATGTTCACCTGATGAAATCATTCGACCTGAACCTGCTGAGCGCGCTCGACGCGCTGCTCGACACCGGCAGCGTCACCGCCGCCGCGCAGCGCATGCACCTGAGCACGCCGGCGATGAGCCACACGCTGGCGCGCATCCGCGAGCTGCTGGGCGACCCGGTGCTGGTGCGCGCCGGGCGCAAGCTGGTGCCCACGCCGCGCGCGCTCGAACTGGCCGAGCCCGTGCGGCGGCTGTTGCGCGAGGCGCAGGCCCTGGTCGAGCCGCCCACCGCCGGCGACCTGGCGCGCGTGAAGCGGCAGTTCGTGCTGCGTGCGCCCGACGGCATGGCGGTGGTGTTCGGTGCGGCGCTGTCGGTCGCGCTGCACGAGGTCATGCCGCTGGCCAGCCTGAAGTTCTTGCCCGAGAGCCATGTCGATGCGAGCGGGCTGCGCGAAGGGCGCATCGACCTCGACATCGGCTCGCTGCACGAGAAAGACCCCGAGATCGAGTCGCTGGTGATGTACGAGCAGCGCCTGCTCGGCGCCGTGCGCCGCGACCACCCGCTGCTGCAGGGGCGCATCACCGCCAAGCGCTTCGCCGCCGAGCGGCACGTGGCCATCATGTCGCGGCTGCACGAATACTCGCCGGTGGACGACGCGCTGACGCAGCTCGGCTTGTCGCGCTTCGTGGCGCTGACGGTGACCAACTCGTACGCGGCGCTGGTGAGCACCTCGCGCTCGTCGCTGGTGGCCACGGTGCCGGCGCGCATCGCCCAGGGCATGGCCCCGCCGCTCGGCCTCACGCTGTTCGAGCTGCCGCTGAAGCTGCAGGCCGCGCCGGTCGCGCTGGCCTGGCACCCGCGTCACACCGCCGACCCGGCCCATGCGTGGCTGCGCGAGCACTCCAAGCGCGTGCTCGACGACCCGATGTGGCAGATGCCGGCGATGGGGCCGGTGGCGTCCAATTTTTCGCCGCCCTGAGCCACCCGGAGCCGCCGATCAGGCGCGTTGCAGCGACACCGGCGGTGCGGGCTCGAGCGCCTCTTGCACCAGGCGCGCGCGGCCCTGTGCCTTGGCGCGGTACAGCGCCGCGTCGGCCTCGCGCAGCAGCACATCGAGCGTCGCGTCGCGGCCGGCCATCGAAGCGCTGCCAGCACTGAAGTCGAGGGCCGTGCCGTCGCCCCCGGCCTTCAGCCGCGCCCGCAGGCGTTCGTCGAAGCGCGCGGCGTCGTCCGCGTCGGCATGGGCCATCAGCACGCAGAACTCTTCGCCGCCGTGGCGGCCGACCAGGTCGCCCTTGCGCGCACAGGTGCGCAGCACCTCGGCCATCGACTCCAGCGCGCGGTCGCCGGCGGCGTGGCCACGGGTGTCGTTGATGGCCTTGAAGTGGTCGATGTCGATCATCACCAGCGACACCGGCTCGGCATACCGCCGCGCGTGCGCCAGCAGTCCGGACGCGCGTTCGGCAAAGGCCGGGCGGTTGAGCAGACCAGTGAGGCCGTCGGTCTGCGCCTGGCGGCGCAGCTCGCGTTCGGCCTCTTCGCGCCAGGCCACGAGCAGGCCCAGGGTCGTGAGCGCCAGCGCCACGTGGTACATCAGCGCCGCGGCCACGTTGACCGGGTGCGTGGCCCGGTAGAAGGGATAGGCCTCGGTGAAGAAGGCGCCGAGCACGCCGCGCCAGGCCGTCACGAGGGCCAGCACCGCGAGGCACAGGCCCACCAGGCCGCGCCAGCGCCGGCTGGCGTCTTGGGCGGGCGCGGCCAGCATCGCGCACAGCACCACCATCTGCATGGCGAGGCCGAAGTTCGACCAGCCGACACGCCACGGGTAGCTGCCGAACAGCGCGCCGTAGCCGAGCGGCGTCAGCACCGCCAGCGCCCACAGCACACGGCGGGCGGGGCGCGGGCCCATCCAACCCTGCAGCGCCGCACCCAGCAGCACGAAGCTCGCGCTCAGGCAGGCGATCGACAGCGTGGACAGGAGCCGGTCGTTGATGCGGGTGGCCATCAGGAAGGCCGCCCAGCCCAGCGCCTGCACCCCGACCGCCGCCTGGAAGCAGCGGGCCGCCCGGCTGATGCGCCCGGCCATGATCACCGGCAGCGCCAGCGCCGTGGCCACCAGGTGCGTGAGCAGGGCGACGAGGATGGTCTGGATGTCGAGGGGCATGCGGCAAGGGCCCAGTGCGGCAGCGGCCAGCCACTGTGGCACGAGCCGCGCCGCTTTGCCATGACATGGGCGAAAGGCGCAGGGACTTGCCAAGCCCGCGAGGCGCGCTCAGAATCGCGCCCCCATGTTCAAACACCGTGTGACCCAGGCGACCACCGCCACCTGACAGCGCCTCCGATCGCATTCGGAAGGCGTTGCGCCTTCCGGTTTCTGAAACTCAGACCCCGGCCAGGCTTTCGCCCTCCGGGGTTTTTGTTTTTCCGGGCTTTGCCATGCGCACCTACGACAAGCTGATTGCCACGATTCACGTCCGCCGAAGCGCGGACTGCGCGCGCTCGTGCTTCGGCCTCGGCCTTCGATTCCTCGCGCCCCACACACGCTAGCCTTCAGGCGAATCCGCCGGAGGCTGGCCCCTCAGGCACCACGAAAGATTCGCCATGAACACCCCCGTCCCCAGAACGGTCCCCCGCCACCTGCTGCGCAACATCGGCGTCATCGCCCACGTTGACGCGGGCAAGACGACCACCACCGAACGCATCCTTTTCTACACGGGCGAGAGCCACCGCATCGGCAATGTCGATGCCGGCACGACGCTGATGGACTTCGACCCGCAAGAGAAGAAGCGCGGCATCACCATCGACAGCGCCGCCATCACGGTGCACTGGCACGGCGCGCAGATCAACCTGATCGACACGCCCGGCCACATCGACTTCAACATCGAAGTGAACCGCTCGCTGCGGGTGCTCGATGGCGCGGTCGTCGTGTTCGACGGCGTGGCCGGCGTGGAGCCGCAGACCGAGACCAACTGGCGCCTGGCCGACCAGCACGGCGTGCCGCGGCTGGCCTTCATCAACAAGCTCGACCGCACGGGCGCCGACTTCGCGCGCGTGCTCGGCATGATCGAAGACCGGCTCGGCGCCCGCGCGGTGCCGCTGCAATGGCCCATCGGGCAAGAGGCCGGCTTCGTCGGCGTGGTGGACCTGCTGACGATGCGCGCCCTCGTGTGGGCGCGTGACGACGCAAGTGCACCGCCCGCCGAGACCGACGTGCCCGAGGCGCTGCGCGACGAGGCGCTGCGCCACCGTGCGCGCCTGGTCGAAGCCGCCGTCGAGCAAGACGACGAGGCCCTGCAAGCCTGGCTGCAAGGCCAGGCGCTGCCGGTGGAGCTGCTGCAACGCTGCCTGCGCAAGGGCACGCTCTCGGGCGCGCTCGTGCCGGTGCTGGCGGGCTCGGCCTTCCGCAACCGGGGCATCGAGCCGCTGCTCGACGCCGTGGTGCAGTACCTGCCGGCGCCGGGCGACATCGCCCACGGCGAAGGCGAGCCGGCACGCGACCCCGACGGGCCGTTTGCCGCGCTGGCCTTCAAGGTCGTGGGCGACGAGCACGGCTCGCGCGTCTTCGTGCGTGTGTACCGGGGCCGCGTGCGTCGCGGCGACCTGGTGCTCAACACGCACACCGGTCGCAGCGAACGCGTGGCGCGCCTGTTCGAGGTGCACGCGAAGGACCACATCGAACGCGACGAACTCGTCGCGGGCGACATCGCCGCCATCGCGGGGCTGCGGGACGCGCTCACGGGCAACACCCTGTGCGACCCCGCGCACCCGGTGACGCTGGAGTCCATCGCGGTGCCCGAGGCGGTGATCCACGTGGCGGTCGAACCCAAGACGCAGGGCGACCAGGCGGGCTTGTCCAAGGGACTTCAGGCACTCGTGCGCGAAGACCCGAGCCTGCGCGTGCGGCACGACGCAGAGTCCGGCCAGACCTTGTTGTCGGGCATGGGCGAGCTGCAACTCGAAGTCGCCATCGAACGCCTGCGGGCTCGACATGGCGTCGAAGTCTCGGTGGGCCGCCCGCAAGTGGCCCTGCGAGAGACGATCACGACGGCGGTGGAGGTGCACCATGTTCACAAGAAGCAAAGCGGTGGCCCCGGCCAGTTTGCCGAGCTGCGCGTGCGCTTCGAGCCGCTGCCGCGCGGTGAAGGCATCCGCTTCGAAAGCCGGGTGGTGGGCGGCGCGATCCCGCGCGAGTTCATCCCGGCCGTCGAGGCGGGCATTCGCCGGGCGGCGCAGACCGGCGTCGTGTCGGGCCACCCGTGCGTGGACTTCGCCGCCACCTTGCTGGACGGCAGCCACCACGAGCGTGACTCTTCGACGCTGGCCTTCGAGCTGGCGGCTGCGGCGGCCTTCCGCGAAGCGGCCGGCAAAGCCGAGGCGCGCGTGCTGGAGCCGCTGATGGCCGTAGAGGTGGTGACACCGCCCGACCACGTCGGCGACGTGATCGGCGACCTGCACCGCCGACGCGGCCTGGTGCGTGGACAAGACCAGCGCGGCGCGCTCGGTGTCGTCGATGCGCTGGTGCCGTTGGCCGAGATGTTCGGCTACATCGGCTCGCTGCGCGCGCTGTCGTCAGGCCGCGCGCAGTATTCGATGCGCTACGAGCGGCACGAGCTGGCGCCGATGGCGCGCACCGCCCACGCGTGACGTGGGCCCCGGAGGGCGCGGACCGCGAGGTTCGCGCCCTTTTTCATTGCGGCGCGAGGGCCGCGGCCAGCACGCGCAAGTCCTCTTGCCAGCCGCGGAGCTTCTTCGCGGCGGTCTGCCGCTGGGCCGGCGTGGTGCTGTTGTGCAGCTCGGCGGCCAGCTGGCAGTTGTAGGGCGTGAGCTTGTCCTGGTAGGCGCGGTAGGCGGCGCGGGGCGATTGGCGGAAGTTGGCGAACAGCACCCGCAGCGCGGCCTGGGCCTGCTCGCGCGTGGCGCGCTCGGCGCCCAGGCGGCGCAGCGTTTGCAGCAGGTCTTGCTGGCGCGCGCGGCGTTCGGTGAACCACAGCTCGGGGTCGTAGGGTGCGGCCGCGAGCTGCTGGCGCAGGCGATCGCGCTGGGCCGAATCGAGGCCGCCGTACAGCATCTCGGCGCGGTCTTCGTAGCGCTCGACGGCGGCGTCGAGCCGGTCGTCGCGGTCGGCCTGCAGGTAGTCGGACCGGAACTTGTCGTTGTTCTTCTCGAAGCGCCGGGCGATGTTCTTCAGCTGCTGTGGCGTGAGCGAGAGGGCCAGGTCGGCCAGCGCAGGCAGGCCCTGCTCGAAGGCGGGCACGCTGCGCACGCCGATGTCGTCGTACCAGCGGCACACCTGGGCCGGCGTGGTGGGTTCGACCACCTGCTGCGCGGCCTGGTCGAGCTGGCGCGCATAGCCGGGCAGTTGTTCGGCACGGTGCCAGCGGAACCAGGCGGCGAGCTCGCTCTTGGTGCGCAGGCTTTGGGCGTCGTTGAAATCGACGTAGTCGTCGAGCCACCAGTACGCCAGGTCGGGCGCCTGGTTGTAGCCAAAACGCAGCGCGGTGCACGAGGCGATCACAGCCATGCAACACGCGAGCGACAGGATAATCAGCGACTTCTTCGAAGGACGTTGCATGGCGCTCGACATCGTGATCATGGCCGCGGGTAAAGGCACCCGCATGAAATCCAACCGGCCCAAGGTGCTGCACCAACTGGCCGGTCGCAGCCTATTGCAGCATGTCCTGCAAACCACGGCGGGCCTGGGGGCAGATGCCGCCATCGTCATCACCGGCCATGGCGCCGACGCCGTCGAGGCCGCCGTGCAGGCGCCGCACCTGCGCTTCGTGCGGCAGATGCCGCAGCTGGGCACCGGCCACGCGGTGCAGCAGGCCGTGCCCGCGCTGCATGACGAGGGTGTGACGCTGATCCTCAACGGCGACACGCCGCTGATCCGCGCCGAGACGGCGCAACGGCTGATCGACGCCTGCGCCGGCCAGAAGCTCGCGCTGCTGACCATCGAACTCGGCGACCCGACCGGCTATGGCCGCATCGTGCGCCAGGGCGACGCGGTGCAGGCCATCGTCGAGCACAAGGACGCCTCGGCCGCGCAGCGCGCGATCCGCGAGGTCTACACCGGTGTGATGGCCGCGCCCACGGCGCAACTCAAGCGCTGGCTGTCGCAATTGAAGAACGACAACGCGCAGGCCGAGTACTACCTGACCGACGTGGTGGCGATGGCCGTGGCCGACGGCGTGCCGGTGGTCGCCGCCCAGGCCGCGACCGACACCGAGGTGCTGGGCGTCAACAGCCCGGCACAGCTGGCCGACCTGGAACGGCGCTTCCAGCGCATGCAGGCCGACGCGCTGATGGAAGCCGGCGTGCGCCTGGCCGACCCGGCCCGCTTCGACCTGCGCGGCACGCTCGCCTGCGGCAGCGATGTCGAGATCGACGTGAACTGCGTCTTCGAAGGCGACGTGACCGTGGGCGACGGCGCGAAGATCGGCCCGAACTGCTTCATCCGCCACGCGCAGATCGGCGCGGGCGTGGTGATCCACCCCTTCACCCACATCGACGGCACGAAAGACGGCGCCAGCGTCGGCGCCGGCTCGCTGATCGGTCCCTTCGCGCGCCTGCGCCCCGGCGCCAAGCTCGGCGACGAGGTGCACATCGGCAACTTCGTCGAGGTGAAGAACTCGACGCTGGCGAACGGCGCCAAGGCCAACCACCTCGCCTACCTGGGTGACGCGACGGTGGGCGAACGCGTCAACTACGGCGCCGGCAGCATCACCGCCAACTACGACGGCGCGAACAAGCACCGCACCGTGATCGGCAACGACGTGCACGTGGGCAGCAACTGCGTGCTGGTGGCCCCGGTGACGCTGGGCGACGGCGCCACCATCGGCGGCGGCTCGACCATCACCAAGAACGTCGCGGCCGGCACCTTGGCCGTCTCTCGTGCCAAGCAAGAGACGCTGGCGAACTGGGTGCGGCCGGCGAAGAAGACGGGCGGCTGAGCCTCTTGCGCTGCCGGCGTCAAAGCCGGCGGATTGCCACGAGCTCGGTGAGTTCTCTTGAAGAGGTGTCGGCGAGGCTTCCCGCGAGAGGGATCATGTTCACTTCCGACTGAAAGCGAACCGGGCGCTTGAGCAGCGGTGAGTAGGCCACCTGCAAGGCCACTTCGGCCTGGGTGCTTCTTCCTGCACGGAACTGTGTCGCCCACCCCGTGTAGCGAAGGTTCACCACTTCCAGTGGGCCCATCGGCGTCTCCAACGTAGACTTTCCGGAGACGAATCCCGTCAGTTCATAGGAAGTCGGCGCGACGTCGGCACCTTCCGGACTCTTGAATTTCAATGACCAACGCATTCCCGTGGTCAAGCCGCGTTTGGCCCAGCCACCCGGCGGCGTGACGCGGTCCATGTCTCCGCCAACGATCTGCGCCATGGACAGCAACTCGCCTTCCAGTGACTCTACCCGGGCACCTTGGTTGAAAATCAGGCGGTCTCCCTGAACTTCATCCACACGGTACACCGCCGTCCGCACGTTCTTGGTGAGCCCGTCGGTGATTCGGTACTCCACAGCGTCACCGACCTTCAGCCCGCTCGCTGCCACGGACGCCTCGATCGGGCGGGTCGCGAGCGCAGCGGGTGGTGCCGGTGCCGTTGCGACCGGGGTCACAGGAGGCGTCACAGCAGCGGGTGCGACCACGCTGGCCGTCATTGCGCCGGTTGGCATGACCACCGCATCGGCAGGAAGGCTCGGCATGTGGAAGAGCGCAGTGCGGAAATGGTCCACGCACAGCTTAGCAGCCACCGCAAGCTCTTGCTTCAGCAAAGCCGCTTGTGCCCCGAGCAAGTCGTCATAGCTGGGGTAGGCATCCGGCGGCATGTCGTCCTTGTCGCGACGACAACTGCTCTGGGCGAGCACCGCTCTTGTCTTGGTGTCGATCAGCCGGGCGTTGGCCCTGTACCAAACGTAGCTCTTTCCCGGCTGCGAGGGCAGGAACAGAATGCCCCAGCCCGTCGTCTGCACATCGATCACGTACGGCGTCCCAGGCGCCGAGGTGACGACGTCCATGATTTCGTCGCCAGTTGTCTCAGTGGACGGCAGCTTTGCCTGCATCGCACGCGCCTGGGCCAACGCACCGGCCAAAGAAGCCCCGATGGGCTGCGCCGGGTCTTGCAATTTGTAGGTGTCGGCGAGTTCGCTCCCTTGCTTGGCGGCCATGCCCTCGACAATGAGGCCTCCGATCAAGCCGCCGACGACCAGGCCCAGAGCGGCTTTGCCGGGGGTGATGGCGGTGAATTGCGCCCTTGCACGCTGCGTATGAACAACTGAACTGCCCGCCATGCCCGCAGTCAATTTCGAATCCAGGGCTTGCGTCGGAATCTGCGCACACCCAGCCAAACACGCCGCAACGGCCAGACCCCAGAAGGCCGAACACTTCCTCATCATTCCCTCTTCGTTCAAGTTCTTTTCTTGCTTGCCACTGGGCAGCTCTACCGGGCGCCTCTCAAGCTGTCGTTTGTGAGAGCGCCTTAACCTCTTCGATCGCGCCGACTTTCTGTTTCGCAAATCGCAGAAGCTCTTCTCCGTCCACCGGCCGGCCGACCCACAGCCCCTGCAGCTCGTCGCAGCCCAGCGTGGCAAGAAACGCGCATTGCGCCTGCGTTTCAACACCCTCGGCGATCACCACCAGGCCGAGCGCGCGGGCCATCTGAACGATGGCCTGGGCGATGGCGGCCGAGTCCTGGCGCTCGGGCAGGTCGTGCACGAAGCTGCGGTCGATCTTCATCTTGTCGATGGGCAGCTCTTTGAGGTGCGCGAGCGACGAGTAACCGGTGCCGAAGTCATCGACCGAGATGCGCAGCCCCAGGGCCTTCAGCTCGTGCAGCTTGCGCTTCACCTCGGGCAGGTCGTCCATCAGCATGCGCTCGGTGAGTTCGAGTTCGATCAGCGACCCATCGACGCCCTCTTCGTGCAGCAGTTGTTCGATCAGCGTCGTGAAGCCGCTGGCCTGGAACTGCATCGACGACAGGTTGACCGCCACCGGCACGACCGCCCCGCCGAGCTGCTGCTGCCAGCGCTTGGCGCAGCGCGCGGCTTCGCGCAGCACCCACTGGCCGATGGGCAGCATGAGGCGCTGCTGTTCGGCCAGCGGAATGAAGGCGTCGGGCATCAGCAGGCCGCGCTCGGGGTGGTTCCAGCGGATCAGGGCCTCGACGCCGACCAGCACGCCATCGCGCGCGCGCACCTGGGGCTGGTAGTGCAGCACGAACTCGCCGCGTTCAAGCGCCTGCGTGAGCTGGCTTTCGAGCACCAGCGCGGCGTAGGCCGACTGGGCCATGTGCGCGCTGAAGAACTGGTAGTTGGCGCGGCCCTTCGCCTTGGCGGCGTACATCGCGGTGTCGGCGTTCTTGATCAACTCGTCGGCGGTGTGCCCGTCGTGCGGGAAGACCGCGATGCCGATCGACGGCGTGACTGACATCAACCGGCCGTCGATGCCGAACGGCATCTCGACCGCCGCCAGCAGCTTTTGCGCAACCTCGGCCACGTCGGCGCGTTGCAGCGTGCGCGGCAGCAGCACGACGAACTCGTCGCCACCGAAGCGCGCCACCACGTCGGTGGTGCGCAAGGCCTCGGTGATGCGCATCGACAGCGTCTGCAAGAGCGCGTCGCCGGCCAGATGGCCGAGCGAGTCGTTGACGCGCTTGAAGTGATCGACGTCGATGAACAGCAGCGCGAGCTGCGCGTCTTCGCGGCGCGAGGCCACGATCAGGTGGCCCAGGCGCTCCATCAGGCTGGTGCGGTTGGGCAGGCCGGTGAGCGCGTCGTGGTGGGCCAGGTAGTGGATGCGCTCTTGCGCGGCGTGGCGGTCGCGGATGTCGCGCACGATGGTCATGCGCAGGCGCTCGCCCTGGTAGTTCATCGTGCGCACGATCAGCTCGACCGGCAGGCGGCGGCCGTCCTTGTGCAGCAGCGCGGTTTCGTAGGCGACCTCTTTGCCGCTGGTCATCACGGCCAGCGCCTTGGGCTGCTCGTCGGCCGGGATGAAATCGAGCGTGCGCCGACCCAGCAGGTCGTCGAGCGTGTAGCCGATCAGCGCGCACAGCGGCGGGTTGGCGTCGAGCACCTGGCCATCGCGGTGGAAGACGATGCCCTCGGCGCTGGCGCGCATGAACTTGTCGAGCCGCTCTTCGGACTCGCGCAACGCGCGCTCGGCCTCGCGGTGGCGGCTGATGTCATTGATGAGCACGAAGGCGCCCTGCGCCTCGCCGTCGGCGTCGAGGTGCGGGATGAGGTTGACTTCGAGCCACTGCGAGCCGCCCGCGTCGAGCGGCCGTTCGCGTTCGTACGACACGGCGCGCTTCTCGCGCAGCACCTGATCGACGTGGGGCTGGATGACCTGCGCGGCGGCTTCGCCGATGATTTCAGCGACGGTCAGCCCGAGGATGGATTGCTCGTCGCGCCCGAAGGTCTGCGCGTACTGCTTGTTGGCGAACAGGCAGCGCAGGTGCCGGGCGTCGAAGTAAGAGATGAGCACCGGCACGTTGTCGGCCAGCAGCTGGAACTGCTCGGCCCGCGTCTGCGCCGACAGCTCGGCGAGCTTGTTGGCGGTGACGTCGTTGAGCACCAGCAGGTAGTGGCCGCGCTCGACCAGCCAGCGCGCGGTGCAGTCGATCCAGCCGTCGAGGCCAGGGGCCATCGACGCGATCGGCGAACGCAGGCAGAGCGTGAAGTCGCGGCGCTGCGGCAGCAGCAGGGCCAGTTCGGCGCGCGAGTCGTCGGCCAGCGAGGCCAGCCACGCGCCACCGCCAGGGGCGCCTGCGGGCTGGGCCGCGAATTCGGCGAAGCTGCGGTTGGCCTGCAGCACGGCGCCGTCGGGCGTCACGAACAGCAGCATGCACGGCAGCCGGTCTGCGTCGGGCAGATCGTGGGCAAGCATGGGGGGGCGGCTGTCGTGCATGTCGGTGGTGGAAGAGCCCGTCAAACGACGCAGACGACGCTGCGCGGGATCATAGCGGTGACCCCTGGGGCGCGGCCCCCGGGAATGCGCGGCATCAGCCGCCGGCCGCGGCCAGCGTCTCGCGCGCGAGGCAGAGGTCGTCCCAGGCGCGGGCCTTGTCTTCCGGGTTGCGCAGCAGGTAGGCCGGGTGGTAGGTCACGACCAGCGGCACGCCCTCGTAGCGGTGCACGCGCCCGCGCAGGCGGCCGATGGGTTCGTTGCTGCGCAGCAGGCTCTGCACCGCGAAGCGCCCCATCGCCAGAATGATGCGCGGCTGCAGCAATTGGATCTGCCGGATCAGGAAGGGCTCGCACTGCGCCAGCTCGGCCGGTTCGGGGTTGCGGTTGAACGGCGGCCGGCACTTCACGGTGTTGGCGATGTAGACCTGCCGGTGCGCCTCGGCCGAACCATCGTCCGGCACGCTGCGCGTGAGGTCGAGCGCACGCAGCATGTTGTCGAGCAACTGGCCCGACTTGCCGACGAAGGGCTCGCCCTGGCGGTCTTCTTGTTCGCCCGGCGCTTCGCCGACGACCAGCCAGTGCGCACGCTCGTGGCCGACGCCGAAGACGGTCTGCGTGCGGCCTTCGCACAGCTTGCAGGCGGTGCAGCCGGCGACGGCCTGGCGCAGGGCCGGCCAGTCCATGTGCTCGGTGCCGGTGATGCGGTCGCGGGCGACGATTGGCACCGGCACGGCGGGCGCAGCGGTGGGGGCCGTTGCGGGCGTGCGGCTCGCCGGCGATGGCACGGCGGCCGGTACGGACACGGGCGGTGACGCGGGCGGTTCGGCGCTCGCCGCCACCCCCTCGGCGGGCTCGGCCGACCGGGCGAGGGGCAGGTGGATGCCCATCGCATCGAGCATGGCGATCTGCCGTTCAGTCCAGGCCATGGTCGCGCGTGTCGGGGGTTGCGGTTGCGGCCGGGGCCACGTCGAAGCTCATCACCGCCGCGTCTTCGCGGCCCGTGGGGTGCGTGGCGCGGTCGGCCGGGTAGTAACCGCGCCGTACGCCCACGGGGCGAAAGCCGTAGCGTTCGTAGATGCGGCGAGCGCGCTGGTTGCTCTGGCGCACTTCGAGCCAGATCTGGCGCGCGCCGCGTTCGCGCGCGAACTCGACCAGTTCGTCCAGCATGAACACTGCGTGACCGCGGCGTTGCGCCTCAGGTGCGACGGTGATGTTGAGCAGGTGCAGTTCTTCGACGCCTTCCATCGCGACCAGGTAACCCAGCAGTTCACCCTGCGCGCCGTACAGCACGCGGGCCGGGTAGCTGGCCGCGAGCGAGTCGATGAAGTTGCCGCGCGTCCACGGAAAGTCGTAGGCCACGTTCTCGATGGCCAGCACCGCATCGAGCTGCCGCGAGGTCATCGGCAACAGCAACCGCTCGTCGCGCAGCACCGCGCTCATGACCGCCCCTCGCCCGACGAGGACGTCGGCCGATCCCCCAAGGGGATGCGGGCCGGCTTGGGGGCGGCCCGGCGCTCGGCCCGCTGCACCCGCGCGCTCATGCAGCAGCCCCGGCACGGGCCGCGGCACGCTCGGCCGTGGTCTGGGCGACCTTGTCGCGCACGTAGAGCGGCAAGGCCAAGGCGGCATCGACCGCCGCGCCGTCGGCCCAGGCCTGGCGCGCGACGGCGGCGAGCGCGGAGGCGCGGGTCAGCACCAGGGGCACGCGCTGCGCGTCCGATGGCACGACCAGCGCATCGGTCAATGCATTGAGCGCCGAGCCAGCCACGCAGCCGGGTTCGCCCCAGCGCGTGTTCAGCGCGGCGGGCGCGTAGAGCCGGGGCGCATCGAGCGCAGCCCAGCGGCCCGACTGCCAGCGGTAGGGCGCGGCGTAGACCTCGCCCATGCGCGCGTCCATCGCCACCCAGAGTTCGAGTGATTCGGCCGGCGGCAGTTGCCGGCGCGCGTCCTCGGCGACCAGCATCAGGCTGTCGAGCGGCAGCACGGGCTTGCCGGCGCCGAAGGCCAGGCCCTGCGCCACCGAGCACGCGGTGCGCAGGCCGGTGAAGGCGCCCGGGCCGCGGCCGAAGCCGATGGCATCGACTTGCGCCAGCGTGAGGCCCGCGTCGGCCAGCAAGGCCAGCACCTCGGGCACCAGGCTGGCCGAGGCTTGGGCGCCGCCGGCGATCTCGCGCGTCCACTCGCCGGCCGGGCCGGTCAGCGCGAGGCTGGCCGATTCGGTCGAGGTGTCGAAGCACAAGAGCGTGGGCATCCCGGGAGTCTACCGGCGGGGCCCTCGCCAGCGGCCGCGCGAGGGGCTGCATGCGATCATCCCGCGATGACTCGACAAGCAAGCTGGCGCGCCGCGTGGGCGCCGATGGGCGCCCTGGTGGTCGCCCTGACAAGCGCCGCATGGCAGGGGCCGGCGATGGCCGCCTCGCCGCTGCCGCTGGAGGTGGACATCGCGCTCGACCGCGCCAAGCTGCCCCGGCAGGCGCTGGCGGTCGTGGTGCAAGAGGTGAACGCCCCGCGCCCCCGGCTGCGCTGGCAGGCGCAGGTGCCGATGAACCCGGCCTCGCTGACCAAGCTCGTGACCACGGCCGCCGGGCTCGAACTGCTGGGCCCGGCCTACAACTGGTCCACCCCGGTGTGGCTGCAGGGCACGCTCGCCAACGGCGTGCTCGACGGCGACCTCATCATCAAGGGCCACGGCGACCCCAAGCTGGTGATGGAACGCCTGTGGACGCTGCTGCGCCGCGTGCAGCAGCTCGGTGTGCGCGAGATCCGCGGCGACATCGTCTTCGACCGCAGCGCCTTCACGGTGCCCGACGTGCCGCCGGGGCAGTTCGACGGCGAAGCGCTGCGGCCCTACAACGTGCAGGCCGATGCGCTGCTGATCAACTACAAGTCCTACCTGCTCACCTTCACGCCCGATGCCGGGCGCAGGCAGGCGCTGGTGACGATGGACCCACCGCTCGCCGGCGTGCGCCTCGACGCGCAGGTTGCGCTCACCAATGGCACATGCGAAGACTGGCGCGGCGCGCTGAAGGCCGAGTTCGCCGACCCGGCCGTGGTGCGCGTCGGCGGCGCGTATTCGACGAGTTGCGGTGAGCGCACGTGGTCGGTGGCCTACGCCGACCCCAAGAGCTACACCGAGCGCGCGCTCGCCGGCCTGTGGGCCGAGATGGGCGGCAAGCTGCACGGCCGGGTGCGCGAAGGCACGGCCCCCGGCACGCCACCGCTCTTTGCCGCGACCTCACCGGCGTTGGCCGAGGTGGTGCGCGACATCAACAAGTTCAGCAACAACGTGATGGCGCAGCACCTGTTCCTCACGCTCGGCCTGGCACAGCGCGGCAGCGGTTCGCCCGACAGCGCGCGCGAGGTGGTGCGGCAGTGGCTGGTCCAGCACCACGGCGAAAGCGCGGTCGAGAGCGCCGTCATCGACAACGGCTCGGGCCTGTCGCTGGCCACGCGCATGAGCGCCGATCTGCTGGCGCGCGTGCTGCTGAAGGCGTGGGCCGAACCCACGATGCCCGAGCTGGTGAGTTCGCTGCCGGTGACGGGGGTGGACGGCACCATGCGCCGCTCGCGCAACACGCCGCTCGGCCGCGCGCACATCAAGACCGGCTCGATGCCCGACAGCGGTGTCATGGCGCTGGCCGGCTACGTGCTCGGCCCAAGCGGCAAGCGCTACGTGGTCGTCGCGATCGTGAACCACCCGCGGGCGCGCTTCTCGCGCCCGGTGCTCGAAGCGGTGGTGCAGTGGGCCGGGCTCGAAGGCGAACTGCCCGGGCCCGGCGAATGAGCGCCATGGCCCCGGCGTGGATCGATTGGCTGGGTTATGCCGCCGCGACGCTGACCACGACCGCTTTCGTGCCGCAGGTGTGGCTGACGCTGCGCACGCGTGACGTGAGCGGCATCTCGCTCGGCATGTACTCGCTGTTCACGCTGGGCATCGCGCTGTGGCTGGCCTATGGCGTGCTGCTGCGGGCGTGGCCGCTGATGATCGCCAACAGCATCACGTTGCTGCTGGCACTGACCATTGTCGTGATGAAGCTGGTGCTGCCGCCGCGCCGCTGAGGCCGCGCGGGCGCCCGCTCAGAACGGGTGGTTGCGCACGCGGTCGGCCGCCAGCACGCCGACGCGGCCGTGCGCAGCGGGACTCAGGCGCAGGTTGTCGGACCACAGCCAGGTGGACGGCGAGCCGCCCGGCACCAGGTCTGCCGCCGCGTTGGTGCAGGTCGTGCTGGGAGCACTCGGAGCGGTCAGCGTCACGCTGGCGCACAGTGCGTCGGTGGCGTTGGTGAAGCTCTGCAGCGCCGGGTTGATCGTCACCTGGCGCACCGATTCGTAAGCGTCGATCAGCGCGAGGCGGCGACCATCGTTGATGACGGTCGAGCGCAGCGTGGTGTTGAAGCGCACGGTCAGTTCGGTCAGCGCCGCGCTGCGGCTCGCGTCGCGGCCCCAGGGCGACGAGCCGACGTTGGGCACCGAGCTGAAGGCCACCTTGGCCCCGGCATTGACGATGCGGTTGATCTGCAAGGCCAGCGCCGTGGCGGCCTGCTCGACCGCCGCGGCCGGGTTCGGGGCCGACAGCGCTTCGACGATGTCGTTGGTGCCGGCGGACACGACCACCAGGTCTTTGGTCCCGAAGGGGGCGTCGGCCGACGCGAGGAAGCGGTCCACCTGCGCCTGCACGTCGACGGCGTTGTTCTCGCCCGTGTTCACGTACAGGCGGCTGCGCGTGCCCACGTTGCCGGGGTTGCAACGGTCGAGCACGAAACCGTAGGCGCTTGCCAGCACCTGCGGCCACAGCGGGTAGGCCACGCAATCGCGCGCGGTCGCCGAGCCCGAGGCCAGCGCGTTCACGGTGTACTTGTCACCGCTCGGTTCGACCGCCACTTGCTCGTCGCCGAAGACGATGAGGCGCTCGGGGGCGAAACGCTCGACCTGGTCGCCGCCGCCGCACGAAGCGAGCAACGCAGCGGCCGAGGAGATCACGCCGGCACGGGCGAGACCGAGAAAAGCACGGGGGAAATTCATCAACACTCCACAGAAAGGCGGGGGGCGGCGCTCACGACGCGGCGGCACGCTGCAAGCGGTCGCGCACGCCGTCCCATTCGGGACCGGGCGGCGGTTCTTCGACCCAGATCAGAGGCAGGTGCTGGTCGTCGAGTTCACGCAGCACCGCGAACAACTCGTGCGCCGCATCGGCCGCGAGGGCCGGCATGCGCCGTTGCACGACACCCGCCGGCAGGGCCGGCAAGGCGCTGCGGGAATATACGCCCAGCTTCGGCGCCGAGTTGCCCATGACATCGAAGGCCGCCTGCAGCGCCGGGGTGCTCAAGAGCCGCAGCTTGGCGCGCGGCGCGTAGTGCGCCTCCAACGTGCCCGAGGCGCGCGGCGCGGCCTCGTCGCGTGCCCGCAGCGGCTCGCCGGCCGCGGCCTCGATCTCGGCCGGCGTCAGCACGCCAGGGCGCAGCAGCACCGGGTGCGCACGCGTGCAATCGACGATGGTCGATTCGATGCCGACCTGGCAGGCGCCGCCATCGAGCACCAGCAGGTCGTCACCGAACTCTTGCGCGACGTGCGCCGCGCTGGTCGGGCTGATGCGGCCGAAGCGGTTGGCGCTCGGCGCGGCCACGCCCGGCACGCCACGCTCGCGCGCCGCACGCAGCAGCGCCTGCGCGACGGGGTGCGCCGGGCAGCGCAGGCCGATGCTCGACTGCCCGCCGGCGGCGGCGGCGGCCTGGTCGGAGACGCGCGGCACGATCACCGTCAGCGGCCCGGGCCAGAAGCTCGCGACGAGACGCTGCGCGACCTCGGGCCAGTGCGCGGCGAAACGCTGCGCGTCGGCCGCATCGGCCACGTGCACGATCAGCGGGTGGTCGGCCGGACGGCCCTTGGCGGCGAAGATCTTCGCCACCGCCGCGTCGTCGTCGGCGCGAGCGCCCAGGCCGTAGACCGTCTCGGTGGGCATCGCCACCAGCTCACCGGCCGCCAGGGCGTCGGCGGCTCGCGCCAGGGCGCTGGGGTCGTGGCTGTCGAGGATCACAGGCAATACGTTCGCGCGAACGAACTCAGAACGCCGGCAGGCCCAGCACGGCGGCTGCCCGCAAGGCCACCTCGCGAGCTTGCGCCGGCGTGTCGGCGGTCACGGTCAGGTGGCCCATCTTGCGGCCACGACGCGCTTCGGTCTTGCCGTACAGGTGCAGGTGCACGCCGGGCAGCGCGAGCACGGCCGCCCAGGGCGGCTCTTGTGCGACATCGCCCGATGCGAACCACAAGTCGCCCAACAGGTTGAGCATCACGGCCGGCGAGTGCAGGCGCGGCGCGACCAGGGGCGCGCCGACCAGCGCACGCACCTGCAGGTCGAACTGCGACACGTCGCAGGCGTCGAGCGTGTAGTGGCCCGAGTTGTGCGGGCGGGGTGCCATCTCATTGGCGACCACGCGGCCATCGGCCAGCACGAAGAACTCGACGCACAGCACGCCCACGTACCCCAGCGTCGCGGCGATCTTCTCGGCGGCGGCGATGGCCTCTTGCTGCACGGCCGGCGTGAGGTCGGGCGCCGGCACCTGCGTGACGGCCAGGATGCCGTCGCGGTGCAGGTTCTGCTGCAGCGGAAAGTGCACCACCTCGCCCGCGGCCGAGCGCGCGACGATCACGCTCACCTCGAAGGCGAGCGGCAGCATCTTCTCGAGCACGCAGGGCACGCGCTGGAGGTCGTCCCAGGCGGCGGCCAGTTCAGCCGCCGTGCGCACGCGCACCTGGCCCTTGCCGTCGTAGCCCATGCGGGTCGTCTTCAGGATGCCGGGCAGCAGGTCGGCCGCGACCGCCGCCAGTTGCGCGGGCGTCTCGATGCGCGCGTGCGGGGCGCAGGGCACGCCGCAGGCCACGAAATGCGCCTTCTCGGCGGCGCGGTCCTGGCACACGGCCACGGCCTCGCCCGAAGGCGCCACCGGGCGGGTTGCCGCCAGGGTGCGCAGCGCGGCGGCCGGCACGTTCTCGAACTCGGTGGTGATGGCCTGCGCGTGCTGCGCGAGTTGCGCGAGGCCGTCGGCCGCCAGGTAGTCGGCCTTCACGTGCTGGTGCGACACCAGGCCGGCGGGGCTGGCCGCGTCGGGGTCGAGCACGGCGGTGAAATAGCCCATCTGCTGCGCGGCGTGCACGAACATGCGGCCGAGCTGGCCGCCCCCCATCACGCCGAGGGTCGCGCCGGGGGCGATGAAGCCACGCGTCATTTCAGATCTGCCGACATGCCGCGCGCGGCCTCGGTCTGCTTGGCGCGGTAGGCGTCGAGCTGCGCGCGCAGGGCCGGCTGCTCGTTGGCCAGCATGGCCACGGCAAACAGCGCCGCATTGGCCGCGCCGGCCGTGCCAATGGCGAAGGTGGCGACCGGGATGCCCTTGGGCATCTGCACGATGGAGTGCAGCGAATCGACGCCTTGCAGGTGGCGGCTGGCCACCGGCACGCCCAGCACGGGCACCGTCGTCTTGGCGGCCAGCATGCCCGGCAGGTGGGCCGCGCCGCCCGCGCCGGCGATGATCGCCTTCAGGCCGCGTGCGGCCGCGCTTTCGGCGTAGGCGAACATGTCGTCGGGCATGCGGTGGGCAGAGACCACGCGCGCTTCGAAGGGAACGCCGAACTCGGCGAGAATTTCGGTCGCGAGGCGCAGGGTGTCCCAGTCACTGCTGGACCCCATCACCACGCCGACCACGGGGGCGCTGCTCAAGGCTCGCTCCAGGTGCATGAAAGACCGCGGATTGTAGGCGGCGAGGCCCCGGGCCCCGCCCCACGCAACCGGCCCCGAAACCCGCCCGACACCCCGGCCCAACCGCAGCTTGTGACGATGGACATTTCGATTCAAAACTTCGAGACCGAGCTGATCGGCGCCTCCATGCAGCAACCCGTGCTGCTCGACATCTGGGCCCCGTGGTGCGGCCCCTGCAAGGCGCTGACGCCGGTGCTCGAAAAGCTCGAAGTCGCCTACGCCGGGCGCTTCAAGCTGGCCAAGCTCAACGCCGACGAGCAGCCCGAGATCTCGGGCCAGCTGTCGCAGATGTTCGGCGTGCGCAGCATTCCGTTCTGCGTGCTGTTCAAGGGCGGCCAGCCGGTGGACGGCTTCGTCGGCGCGCTGCCCGAAGCCAAGCTGCGTGAGTTCCTCGACAAGCACGTGCCCTCAGCGGACGAGATGGCCGCCGACGAAGACTTGGCCGAAGCCGAGGCCCTGCTGGCCGAAGGCGACGCCGACAGCGCGCTCGAAAAGCTGCAAGAAGCCGTCGCCATCGACCCCGCCAACGACACCGCGCGCTACGACTACCTGCGCGCGCTGCTCATGGCCCACCGCGTGGACGACGCCCGCCGCGCCTTCGAGCCGGTGGCCGGCAAGGTGCTGCTCGACGCGCGGCTGGCCGCCGCCGGCCTGTGGCTGGCCGCCGCAGAGAAGGCCGCGTCCGCCCGGCCCGAGGCTGAACTTCAGGCCGCCATCGCCGCCAACAAGCGCGACTTCGACGCGCGCTACGAACTGGCGCAGACGCACTTCGCCGCCCAGCGCTTCACGCAGGCGATGGACGAGCTGCTCGAAATCGTCATGCGCGACAAGGCCTGGGGCGACCAACTCGCGCGCAAGACCTACGTGGCGATCCTCGAATTGATGACCAAGCCCGCCCCGGCGCCGAAAGCCGAAGCGGCGCCGGCCAAGGGCGCGCTCGAAGTGGCCGGCAAGATCAACACCGCGCCGGCCGACCCGGTGGTCGATCAGTACCGGCGCAAGCTGAGCATGGCCTTGTTCTGAGGCACGGGCGGCGGGACGGGCCCGCCACCCTGCCGCCCGGGAGGGCGGCGGCCGCTCAGGCGGGCTTGGCGTCGTGTTTGACGTTGAGCGCTTTTTCGAGCGTCGCGATGGCCCAGGCCTGGTCGGCCTCGTGCTTTTCCCAGTCGAGCGGGGCCTGCTTGGCGTGGCGCGCCGCCGATTCGTCGTCGCCCAGCGCTTCGTAGAGCTTGGCCAGCCGCGTGTGCGTGGCGGCCCGGTCGTCGATGTCGCAGTCGTCGTCGAGCGCCTGGATGGCCGCGCGCGCGTCGCTGCGGGCCGCGTCAAGCTCGCCCAGCTGCAGGCGGCACCAGGCCATCTCGGCGCGCAGGTTGGCCTGCATGCGGCCCAGGCCCTGGGCGACGGCTTCGTCGAGGTGCGCCTGAAAGAGCGCCAGCGCCGGCGCCCATTCGCCCTGCAGTGACAGCACCTGCGCGCGCAGCATCGGCACCAGCGAATCGAGCGAGGTCACGCCCAGCATGGCGTCGAAGTTCAGGCTCGACTGCGCGCCCAGCGCGGCCTGCCGCATCGCCTGGCCCGACTCGGGCGCGCCGCGCAGCAGCGTGTGGCGCGACTGGTTGGCATGCAGCCAGGCCATGTTGTGGATCACCGCGCCCTGCGTGGTGTCGTCGCCTTCGGCGGTGGCGTGCTGGCGCGCCTTGACGTACCAGGGTTGGGCCAGGTCGAAGCGGCCCGCGAAGTGGTAGACCTGCCCGATCAGCATGGTCACGCGGCCGAGTGCCGCGTGGTTGTCGGGTGCGGCGAATTGCAGCGTCTCGGCGACGTGCTTGCCGAGCGCGTCGAAGTCGTGGTGCACGAAGTCCATCAGCGACAGCCAGGCCGCCGCCAGCGCGTGCAGTTGCAGCTCGCGGGCGGCACCGCTCAGCGCGTAGGCGCGGCGCATCTTGTCGCGCGCCATCTGGCTCATGTCGCTGTAGTAGCTCAGCAGGCCGTCGGCCAGCGCGAGCCAGGCGCTCATCACCGCATGCGGGTGGCTCGCGTACTGCATGTGCAGCGACGAGAGCACCTGCCGGGCTTCGTCGAGCCGGCCCAGGCGGGCCAGGTAGCCGGCGCGCTCAGCCCGCAGGCAGTCGGCCTTGACCGGGGATTGCGCCGCGGCGATGGCAGCGTCGAGGCGGGTCAGGAGGCGCGAGCTGCTCATGGGATCAACCGGTCAGTCGTTGCAGTGCTTCGCGGTACTTCGCGGCGGTGTTCGCCACCACGTCGGCCGGCAGCGCCGGGGCCGGGGCCTGCTTGTTCCAGGGTTCGCCGTTCACGCGGGCCTGTTCGAGCCAGTCGCGCACGAACTGCTTGTCGTAGCTGGGCGGGTTCTTGCCGGCCTTGAACGCGGCCTCGTAGCCCTCGACCGGCCAGAAGCGCGACGAGTCGGGCGTGAGCACCTCGTCCATCAGCGTCAGCGTGCCGTCGGCGTCGAGCCCGAACTCGAACTTGGTGTCGGCAATGATGATGCCCTTGGTCAGCGCGAAGTCGGCCGCCGTCTTGTAGAGCGCGATCGACACCTCGCGCACCTTGCGGGCGAGGTCGGGGCCGACGATGCCTTCCATGCGATCGAACGAGATGTTCTCGTCGTGGTCGCCCATCTCGGCCTTGGTGGCCGGGGTGAAGATGGGTTCGGGCAGCTGGCTCGCGTTCGACAGCCCGGCGGGCAGCTTCACGCCGCACACCGACTGGCTGGCCTGGTACTCGGACCAGCCGCTGCCCGCGAGGTAACCACGCACCACGGCTTCGACCGGCAGCGGCTTGAGCCGCTTGACCAGCATCGAGCGGCCCTCGACCTGCGCGCGCTCGGCCGGCGTGACCACGCTGGTCGGCTCGTCGCCGGTCAGGTGGTTGGGCACGATGCCGTGCAGCTTGGCGAACCAGAACAGCGCCATCTGCGTGAGCAGTGCGCCCTTGCCCGGGATGGGCTCGCCCATGATCACGTCGAAGGCGCTGAGCCGGTCGCTCGCCACCATGAGGATGCGGTCGTTGCCCACCGCGTAGTTGTCGCGCACCTTGCCGCGCGCCAGAAGCGGCAGCGAGGCCAGCGTGGATTCGAGAAGGGCAATCGTCATGCGGCCGGCTCGTTCAAGACAAACCCGGCCGAAGCCGGGTTGGGATGCGAAGGAAAGAAGCGATGCCCGATCAGGCGACGAGCTGGGCCAGTTCGCCCTGCTGGTACTTCTGCGCGATCTGCACCAGCGTCAGCGGCTTGATCTTGCCGGCCTGGCCTTCGCAGCCGAACTCGACGTAGCGCTGCTTGCAGATGGCCTTGGCGGCTTCGCGGGCGGGCTTGAGCCACTCGCGGGCGTCGAACTTCTCGGGGTTCTCGGCCATGAACTTGCGCACCGCGCCGGTCATCGCAAGGCGGATGTCGGTGTCGATGTTGATCTTGCGCACGCCGTGCTTGATGGCTTCCTGGATCTCTTCGACCGGCACGCCGTAGGTCTCTTTGATCTTGCCGCCGTACTGGTTGATGATCGCCAGCAGGTCGTGAGGCACCGACGACGAGCCGTGCATCACGAGGTGCGTGTTGGGGATGCGCTTGTGGATCTCTTTGACGCGCGAGATCGCGAGGATGTCGCCCGTGGGCTTGCGCGAGAACTTGTACGCGCCGTGGCTGGTGCCGATGGCGATGGCCAGCGCGTCGAGCTGGGTTTCACGCACGAAGACGGCGGCTTCTTCGGGGTCGGTCAGCATCTGGCTGTGGTCGAGCTTGCCTTCGGCGCCGATGCCGTCTTCTTCACCGGCGTCGCCGGTTTCGAGGTTGCCCAGGCAACCGAGTTCGCCTTCGACCGTGACACCGACCTTGTGGGCCATCTGCACGACCTTGCGGGTCACATCGACGTTGTAGGCGAAGTCGGCCGGGGTCTTGCCGTCTTCACGCAGCGAGCCGTCCATCATCACCGAGCCGAAGCCCAGGTCGATGGCGCCCTGGCAGATGGCGGGCGACTGGCCGTGGTCCTGGTGCATGACCAGGGGGATGTGCGGGTAGGCCTCGACGGCGGCCTGGATCAGGTGCTTGATGAAGGCCTCGCCGGCGTACTTGCGGGCACCGGCGCTGGCTTGCAGGATGACCGGGGCGCCGACTTCATCGGCGGCCTGCATGACGGCCTGCACTTGTTCGAGGTTGTTGACGTTGAAAGCCGGAATGCCGTAACCGCACTCGGCGGCGTGGTCCAGCAGTTGGCGCATTGACACGAGTGGCATGGAGCTATCCCCGAGGAAGTGAAAAACCGGTGGGGCGCGTGGGCGGCGCGAGCGCAGTGCAGATGAGCACCGGTGGCCGGCAAAAGGCGCGCAAAACTCCAGCGATTGTAGCCAGCGGCCCCTCGGCGCCCCGGCGATGGCCCCTCCCGGACTGCGGGGGCAATGCCCGGGCCGGCTGGGGAATGGGCCGCAAAAGCCCCTCTTTTCTCGCTCAAGCGCGAGGGGCGTCGGCCGACACTGGCGACTCTCTGATCGGCGCACCTGGAAGGAGCCCCGCATGGCCCGCATCGACCTCAACGCCCTCACGCAATGGATCACCCCCGCCGTCGCGCAGCACCCGCACGACCTGGCCGAGGCGCTGGCCGCACACCTGGGCGTGACGCGCGCGACCGCGCAAAAAGCCTTGAAGCGCCTGATCGACACCCACTGGCTCACGCGCCAGGGCACGGTGCGCAAGCCGCTCTACCAGCCCGGCATGCTGCGCCAGGTGGTGCGCCGCTACGCGCTCGACGGGCTGGAAGAAGACATCCCCTGGCGGCGCGACTTCGCCCCGCACCTGGCGCTGCCGCCCGAGGTGCGCCGCATCACGCAGCACATCTTCTGCGAGCTGCTCAACAACGCCGTGGACCACAGCGGCGGCACGGCCGTCACCGTGTCGGTGCGGCAGACGCCCGCGCACGTGCAGTTGCTGGTGTCGGACGATGGCTGCGGCCTCTTCGAGCGCATCCACCAGGCCTTCGCGCTCGACGACCCGACGCTCGCCATGCTCGAACTCAGCAAGGGCAAGCTCACCAGCCAGCCCGAGCGCCACACCGGGCGCGGCCTGTTCTTCACCTCGCGGCTGGCGGACGTGTTCGACCTGCACGCCAACCGCGTGGCCTTCCAGCGCCGCGACTGGGACGCCGGCGCCTGGCGCCCGGGGCGCGCGCTGCAGCACACCGGCACCTCGGTCTATGCCGCCATCGCCCTCGACACGACGCGCACGCTCGACGCGGTGATGCGCTCGCACAGCGTGGGCGAACACAGCGCCGGATTCGACCGCACCGTGGTGCCGCTGCGCCTGATGACCTCGGCGCAAGACAGCCTCGAGTCGCGCGCCCAGGCCCGCCGCGTCGCCGCGCGCCTGCACCAATTCGATCGCGCCGAGGTGGACTTTCACGGCCTCACGCATGTCGGCCACAGCTTCGTAGACGAACTTTTCCGCGTGCAGGCGCAGGTGGCGCATGAAGGTTCGGCGGTGCAGCTCGTGCCGGTCAACATGAACGCGTCGATCGCGGCACTGGTCGAGAGCGTTCGGCAAGGGCGCTGAGCCGCGACCAGGGCCCCGGACTCAGTCCGCGATGTCCACCCGGTAGCCCTCGGCGCGCATGCGTCCGAGGATCTGCGCGATGTGTTCTTCGCCGCGTGTGTGCACCACCACGTCGATCTGCACGCGTTCAACCGACAGCGAGTTGAACGCGCGCTGGTGCTGCACCTCTTCGATGTTCGCGCCCAGCTCGCCCAGCAAGGTGGCGACCTGCGCCAGCGCGCCGGGCACATCGCGCACGTCGAAGCGCAAACGCGCGAGCCGGCCCGACTTGACCATGCCGCGCTGGATGATCTCGGCCAGCACCAGCGGCTCGATGTTGCCGCCGCACAGCACCAGCCCGACCTTGCGGCCCGCGAAGCGCGCGCGGTGACGCAAGAGCGCGGCGAGGCCGACCGCGCCGGCGCCTTCGACCACGGTTTTCTCGATCTCGAGCAGCATCACGATGGCCTGCTCGATCTCGTCTTCGGCGACGAGCAGCACGTCGTCCACCAGCGTGTCGATCAGCGGTGCGGTCAGCACGCCGGGCGCTTTGACGCCGATGCCGTCGGCGATCGTCGCCTGGCCGGTCTCGCGGTCGCCGTGGTGCTTGAGGTTCCAGGCCGCCGGGAAGCGCTCGGTCTGCACGCCGATGATCTGCAGGCCGGGCTTGAGCGCACGCGCGGCCAGCGCGATCCCGCCGATCAGCCCGCCACCGCCGATGGCCACCACCAGCGTGTCGAGTTCGGGCCGCTGGCGCAGCATCTCCAGCCCCACCGTGCCCTGGCCGGCAATGACCGCCGGGTCGTCGAAAGGGTGGATCAGCACCAGCCCGCGCTCTTGCGCCAGTTGCAGGCCGATGCGCCGCGCGTCGTCGAAGGTGTCGCCCTGCAGCAGCACTTCGGCACCGAAGCCGCGCGTGCGCTCGACCTTCACTGGCGAGGCGAACCGCGGCATCACGATGGTGGCCGGAATACCGTGCCGCTGCGCGTGGTACGCCACGCCCTGCGCATGGTTGCCGGCCGACACCGCCAGCACGCCGCACGCGCGCTCGTCGGCGCTCAGCTGCGCGATCTTGTTGTAGGCGCCGCGCTCTTTGAACGAGGCGGTGAACTGCAGGTTCTCGAACTTGAGAAAGACCTCGCAGCCGGCGATTTCGCCCAGCGTGCGCGAGGGCCAGCACGGCGTTTCGACCACCTCGCCGCGCACACGTTCTGCAGCGGCTTCGATGTCGGCGAAGGTCACGGGGCAAGGTGCACTCATGGCGGCCATTCTGGAACGCGCGGGCCGGTTTCGGGGCGGAAAAATCACGCGCCCGCTTGCGCGCGCACCTCGGCAATAGTCCGACGCGGCCCGGGGTTGTCGGTGCACTTTCTATAGTGCCCGCTGCCGGGCGCGATGCCTGCGGCCTTTTGCGCCCCGCACACACCCCCTTCCCGCCCTGAATTCCCCTGGAGCCCCTGCCGATGCGGTCTGTAGTTGCCTTGCTGTTGTTGTCGATGCTGCCCGTGGCCGGGTGGGGCCAGATCCAGGTGCAGCCCGACGGCGTGATGCGTGCCATCGCGGGCATCTCGACCACCATCGTCACCGGCAACACCAAGTCGAGCAGCGTCAGCCTGAACGGCGAAGCCATCCAGCTCACCGACCACAGCAAGTGGACGCTGCTTGGCCGCGCCTTCTATGCCGAAAACACCACCGGCATCAGCGCCGCCAGCCTGGCCGGCAGCACGCAGTACGACCGCGACCTGAATCGCGACGTGTTCGGCTTCGGCAAGCTCGACGCCCTGCGCGACAAGCCCGCCAACCTGATGTCGCGGCTGTCGGCCTACGGCGGGCTCGGTCGCCACCTGGTGCGCAACGAGAAGCACACCTGGGACGCCATCCTCGGCTTCGGATACACCAACGACCGCTACGCCACGCCGACCACGGTGTCAGACGAACTGCGCACCAAGTACGGCCGCACCGAAATGCTGATCAGCCAGAACTCGAACCACCGGCTCACACCGAGCACGGTGCTGCGGCAGAAGGTCGAGGTCTATCCCGACCTGCGAAACAAAGGCGAGTACCGCTGGGTGCTGGACGCAGGGCTGTCGGTGGCGATGACCGCGTCGATGAGCCTGTCGACCGGGCTGATCTACCGCCACAACAGCGACCCGGGCTCGGGCGTGAAGCGCGGCGACGCGACCTTCCTCACCGGCATCGTCATCAAGCTGAACTGAAGTGAACTGAGGCGCGGCGGCGCGCGCGAACCGCTCAGTTGACCCGGCAGACCTTCAGCAT
This sequence comes from Piscinibacter sp. PDB5-1, assembly GCF_056676035.1. Lineage (NCBI taxonomy): Bacteria > Pseudomonadati > Pseudomonadota > Betaproteobacteria > Burkholderiales > Sphaerotilaceae > Piscinibacter > Piscinibacter sp. PDB5-1. Next base: position 1,503,685 of record NZ_JBWVZL010000001.1, read on the forward strand.
GTTGGTGCCACCCGGGTAGCCCATGGGCTCGCCGCAGGTGATGGCGTAGGTGTCGCCGGGCTTGAGCACGCCCTGCTCGACCAGCAGCGCTTCGGCGTGTTTCAAGGCCTCGTCGCGGTCGGTGTAGTTGGGCATCAGCACCGGCATCACGTTGCGGTACAGCATCATGCGGCGCTGGCTGCCCACCTGCGAGGTCAGGCCGAAGATGGGCACGTGGATCTTGTGGCGGCTCATGAAGAGCGCCGTCGAGCCCGACTCGGTCAGCGCGAGGATGGCCTTGCAGCCCAGGTGGTAGGCCGTGAACAGCGCGCCCATCGCGATCGACTGGTCGATGCGGCCGAAGGTCTTGTTGGTGAAGCTCGAATCGAGCGAGATCTCTTCGGCGTTCTCGGCCTCGACGCACACCGAAGCCATCATCTCGACCGTCTCGACCGGGTAGCGGCCGGCGGCCGTCTCGGCGCTCAGCATCACGGCGTCGGTGCCATCGAGCACCGCGTTGGCCACGTCGCTCACCTCGGCACGCGTGGGCACCGGGTTCACGATCATCGACTCCATCATCTGCGTCGCGGTGATGACCGTGCGGTCCATCTCGCGCGCCATCTTGATCATGCGTTTCTGCAGTGCCGGCACCGCCGCATTGCCCACCTCGACGGCCAGGTCGCCGCGCGCGACCATGATGCCGTCGCTGGCCTTCAAGATCTGGTCGAGCACCGGAATGGCCTCGGTGCGTTCGATTTTGGCAATCAGCGCGGGCTTGTGCTTCCAGGGTTCGCCGGCGACGTTGGCGAGCTGGCGCGCCATTTCCATGTCAGTTGCGCTCTTCGGAAAACTCACCGCGAGGTACTGGCACTGGATGCTCATCGCGGTCTTGATGTCTTCCATGTCCTTCGCGGTCAACGCGGGCGCGGTCAGGCCGCCGCCGGCCTTGTTGATGCCCTTGTTGTTGGACAGCTCACCGCCGATCACGACGCGGGTGTGCACCTCGTCGCCCTTCACCAGTTCGACCGTCAGCTTCAGCAGCCCGTCGTTGAGCAGCAGGGTGTCGCCCGGGCGCACGTCGCGCGGCAGCTCTTTGTAGTCAAGGCCGACCCGCTCGGGGGTGCCCAGCTCTTTCAGCGCGGCGTCGAGCACGAAGGTCTTGCCGGCCTCCAGCATGATCTTGCCGCCCTCGAACTTGCCGACGCGGATCTTCGGGCCTTGCAGGTCGGCCATGATGGCCACCTCTTTGCCCGCCGCCTTGGCCGCCTCGCGCACCAGCCGCGCACGCTCGATGTGGTCTTGCGCGGTGCCGTGCGAGAAGTTCAGGCGGACGACATCGACGCCGGCCCGCAGCATGCGCTCCAGCACTTCGGGAGAGCTGGACGCGGGGCCGAGGGTGGCGACGATCTTGGTGGCACGGGGCATCGGGGCGAACTCCGGAAGAAGTCGAGAGCAAGGGGATGAGAGAGAACCGGCTCATGGCGTCGAGCCCCTCGCTCGCACACCACCGGTTCCGTTCAGGCTGAGGTATCGAAACCCCTCACGGGCCTTCGATACCTCAGGCCGAACGGTAAACCCGAACAGCCTGAGGCAACTCAGAAAAAGATCAAGCCTGCGCGCGCTTTTGCAGGATTTCGAACGCCGGCAGCGTCTTGCCTTCCAGCACTTCGAGGAAGGCGCCGCCGCCGGTCGAGATGTAGCCGACATCTTTCTCGATGCCGTACTTGGCGATGGCCGCGAGCGTGTCGCCACCGCCGGCGATGCTGAAGGCGCTCGATTCGGCGATGGCGCGGGCCAGCGTCTCGGTGCCGTGGGCGAAGGCGTCTTGCTCGAACACGCCGACGGGACCGTTCCAGACGATGGTGCCAGCCGACTTGAGTTGCGTTGCCAATCGAGCAGCCGTCTTGGGGCCGATGTCGAGGATCATGTCATTCGCACCGACGTCCGCAACGGCTTTGATGACCGGCGCCGCCTTCGACAGGAACTCCCCGAACCGATCGGGTGCGAACCATTCGGGGACATCGGCGCAAACCACGTCCTCGGGAATGGGCACCGCCGCACCACGCGCCTTCATGCCCTCGATCACGGCCTTGGCTTCGTTCACCAAGTCGGGCTCGGCCAGCGACTTGCCGATGGGCAGGCCCGCAGCCAGCAAGAAGGTGTTGGCGATGCCGCCGCCGACGATCAGGCCATCGACCTTCTCGGACAGCGCCTTCAGGATGGTCAGCTTGGTGCTCACCTTGCTGCCGGCCACGATGGCCACCAGCGGGCGCTTCGGGCTGGCCAGCGCCTTCGTGACGGCGTCGATCTCGGCCGCCAACAGCGGGCCGGCGCAGGCGATGGGCGCGAACTGCGCGATGCCGTAGGTCGATGCCTCGGCGCGGTGCGCGGTGCCGAAGGCGTCGTGCACGAAGATGTCGCACAGCGCGGCCATCTTCTTGCTGAGTTCTTCGCTGTTCTTCTTCTCGCCGTTGTTGACGCGCACGTTTTCGAGCAACACGACTTGGCCGGGCGCGACCTTGACACCGTCGGTCCAGTGGGCGACCACCGGCACCTCGCGTCCCAGCAACTCGCCCAGGCGCTTGGCGACCGGCGCCAGCGAGTCCTCGGGCTTGAACTCGCCTTCGGTCGGGCGGCCCAGGTGCGAGGTGACCATCACCGCCGCACCGGCCTTCAAGGCGAGCTCGATGCAGGGCACCGAGGCGCGCACGCGCGTGTCTTCGGTGATGCGGCCGGCGTCGTCGAGCGGCACGTTGAGGTCGGCGCGGATGAACACGCGTTTGCCGTTGGCGCGGCCTTGGGCCACCAGGTCTTCGAAGCGGAGGACGTTCATGGGAGGGTCTGCAAGAGGGTCGAGGAAAGCCGGAAAAATCCCACCGATTCTAGGAGCCCGCTCACCAGCCGAGCAGCAACTTCATGGGCACCAGCACCGCCATGCCAGTGACGATGGTGCCGAGCAGCCCGCGCCGCCAGACGTAGTAGGCCGTCGCGGCGGCCACGGCGAAGAGCCGCGCGTCGCGCCAAGTGGTGATCAGCACGCCCTCGCTCATCAGCACCTCGGGCGCCACCACGGCGGCCAGGGCTGCAAGCGGCGCAAAACGCAGGCCCCGCTGCACCCATCCGGGCAGCACCCATTCGCGGTCCGAGAACAAAAAGAAGCCGCGCGTCACGACCGAAATCACGGCCAGGCCGCAAATGGTGAGAAAGGCGTCGAGGGTGCTCATCGCGCGCCCCCGCGCCCGGCGCGCTCGAACAGCAGCCCGGCCGAAACCGCCGCGGCGATCGCCACCACGATGTGCAGCTTCAGCGGCAGTGCGAACGCCGCCACGGCCGCCCCGCCCGCCACCACCGCGGACAAGGCGGTCGCCCGGTCGCGCACCATCGAATACGTCAGGCCCAGCAACGCCAGCACGCCGGCAAAGCCCAGGCCCCAGTGCGTGGGGATCACGTCCGCGAGCACGATGCCCGCCAGCGCCGGCACCTGCCAGCACAGCCAGTTGGCCGTGGTCGCGCCCGCGAAGTACTCGGCCTGCGGCCCTTCGGGTTCAGGCAGCGGAAAGCGCTTCATGAACATCACGTAGGTCAGGTCGGCTGCGAAATAGCCGCACAGCAGTCGCCAGCGGCGCGGCAGGTGCATGAGGTAAGGCCGCCACTGGGCGCTGAAGATCACGAAGCGCAGGTTCACGCAAAACGCCGTGGCCCAGATCACCCACATCGGCGCGCCCACGGCCATCAGCGGCACGGCCGCCAGCTGCGCGCTGCCGGCAAAGACGGTGAAGCTCATCAACAGCGCCAGCGGCAGCGAGAGCCCGCCCTTGACCATCGCCACGCCCGTCACGAGCCCCCAGGCCGAAATGCCTGGCATCACCCACACCATCTCTTTCGCGCCCCGACGAAATTCGGGGTGGCGAAGCAGGGCGCGAAGCGGCGACGGCATGGCGGGGGGGTGGATGGAGCGCCGCGAGCGGGCGGCAGCGCGAAGGGCCCGGCGGGCCCGGGCCTCATTGGTCGGCGGACTTTCTCGCCGGTTTGGTGTCGGCCTTGTCCACCACGACGGCCTCGCTCTTGTCCAGGCCCTTGTCGTCCTCGGCTTTGCTGTCGGACTTGGCCTCGGCCGATTTGCTCTCGCCCTTGGCCGCGCCCGGACCCAGTTGTGGGGGCACGGGGTCGAGCTTGTTCTCGCGCATGTAGTCGTTCATGTCGCGCCAACCCGCAAAGACCGCCGCTTTGTCGGCCTTCTTGTTGAGCGAGTAGCAGTCTTCGATGGCGCGGTTGGCGTGGCGGCAGGCGCCACCGATGGCGCGGCCTTCGGCGTCGCGCTGGGCGGCCACCTTGTCGGCCGATTCCATGCCCAGCATGTCGCACCCGGCAAGTCCGGTACAGGCGACAAAGGCAGCGGCGACGAGGGCAAAGCGAGGCATGGCGAGGGCGCGTGGTGTCTGCATGGTTATCGGCAGTGAGCGCCTGCCCTTGAGGCAGGTGGCCTGTTGGCTGTGCCGCGTGAGCAGCACAGCCGCAGAGGTTAGCGCATCGCCAGCAGCCGTTGCACCCGTTCTTCGGTCGAGGGGTGGGTGGAGAACAGACCGCGCAGGCCACCGGCCGACAGCGGATTCATGATCATCATCTGCGCTGTCTCGGGGTGGCGCTCGGCGGCCTCCATCGGCACGCCGCCTTGCGCGTAGCGCTGGATCTTCTGCAGCGCGCTGGCCAGGGCCTGCGGGTCGCCCGAGATTTCGGCGCCGCCGCGGTCGGCCTCGAATTCGCGGGCACGGCTGATTGCCATCTGGATCAGGCTGGCCGCCAGCGGCGCCAGGATCATCACCAGGATGCTCACGATGGGGTTGTGCGGCCGGCCTTCGCTGTCGCGCCCGCCAAAGAACATGGCGAAGTTCGCCAGCATCGAGATCGCGCCGGCCATGGTCGCGCTGATGGTGCTGATCAAGATGTCGCGGTGCTTCACGTGCGCGAGCTCGTGCGCCATCACGCCGCGCAGTTCGCGCTCATTGAGCACGCGCAAGATGCCGGTGGTCGCCGCGACCGCCGCATGCTCGGGGTTGCGGCCGGTGGCGAACGCGTTGGGCGCGTTCTCGTTGATCAGGTACACGCGCGGCATCGGCAGCTGCGCGCGTTCGGCCAACTCACGCACCATGCGATAGAACTGCGGCGCCGAGGACTCATCGACCTCTTGCGCGTTGTACATCTTCAGCACCATCTTGTCCGAGAACCAGTAGCTGAAGAAATTCATGCCGACGGCCACGGCCAGCGCCAGCATCATCCCCGATCGGCCACCGAGCATGGCGCCGATCGCCATGAACAGCGCGGTGATGGCCGCCATCAAGATGGTCGTCTTCATCAGATTGAACATGTGGTCGATCCCCCGGTAATTGGACGAAGCCTCAGATGCGGCCGGGCGGGCGGAGTTCAATCGCGCAGCGCCGCCTCGAAACACTGGCCGGGCCACTCGGCCGCCGAAGCCGCGAACTGCCGCACCGGCAAGCGCTTGCCACCCGGGCGCTGGCATTCGGTGAGGCGCAAGGCGCCCTGCCCGCAAGCCACGACGATGCCGTCGGGCGACACCTGCAACACCTGGCCCGGTGCGCCGCTCGCCGCGGCCCGCTCGGCGCGCCAGAGCTTGACCGTCTCGCCGCCGATGACGCCCGTCGCGCCCGGGAAGGGGTCGAAGGCGCGGATGCGGCGCTCGATCACGTCCGCAGACAAGGCCCAGTCGATGGCCGCTTCGCGTTTCTCGATCTTGTGCGCATAGGTCACGCCTTCGGCCGGCTGTGGCGTGCGGGTGAGGCCGCCGTGGGCGATGGACCTCAGCGCCTCGACGATCAGGCGCCCGCCCAGGTCGGCCAGCCGGTCGTGCAACTGCGCGGTGCTCTCGGTGGGCGCGATGTCGAGCGCTTCGACGAGCAGCATGTCGCCGGTGTCCAACCCGGCGTCCATCTGCATGATGGTGATGCCAGTGCGCGCATCGCCCGCCTCGATCGCCCGGTGGATCGGCGCCGCCCCGCGCCAACGCGGCAGCAGCGAGGCGTGGATGTTCAGGCAGCCGCGTGGCGGCAGGTCCAGCACCCATTGCGGCAGGATCAGCCCATAGGCCGCCACCACCATCACGTCGGGCCGCGCGGCCAGCAGCGCCTCGCGGGCGGCCTGGGCGTCGTCGGGGTACTTGCCGTCGAGCCGCAGGCTGCGCGGCTGGGCCACCGGCAGGCCGTTTTCGAGCGCGAACGCCTTCACCGGCGAAGGCAGCAGCTTCATGCCGCGCCCGGCCGGGCGGTCGGGCTGGGTCAGCACCAGCGGCACGGTGAATCCGGCCCCGTGCAGTCGGGCCAGCGCGACCTGGGCGAACTCGGGCGTGCCTGCAAAAACGACGCGCATGGCGGTGTCGCCCGCAGGCCCTGCCGCGCTCAACGCTGCATCTCGCGGGCGCGCTTGACCATCTTGGTCTTGATGCGGTCGCGCTTGAGCGGGCTGAGGTACTCGACGAAGACCTTGCCCAGCAGGTGGTCCATCTCGTGCTGGACGCACTTCGAGAGCAGGCCTTCGGCGTCGAACTCGTAGGATTCGCCGTCACGATTGAGTGAGCGAACGCGTACTTTGGCATGCCGCTGAACCTTGTCGTACACCTGCGGCACCGAAAGGCAGCCTTCGTCGCCCAGGGCCATCTCGTCGCTCTTGAACACCAGCTCGGGGTTGATCAGTACCCGCGGCTCGTTGCGCTCTTCAGAGGTGTCGATGACGATCACCCGCTCGTGCACGTCCACCTGCGTGGCGGCCAGGCCCACGCCATCGGCGGCATACATGGTTTCGAGCATGTCGTCCACGAGCTGGCGGATGCGCGCATCGACTTCGGCCACAGGTTTGGCCACGGTATGAAGCCGAGGGTCGGGATAACAAAGAATGTTCAGCTTGGACATGACTTATTTCTCGGGGGCACAGCGGGCATGGCGGCAAGGCCGTTCGGGATTGCCCGAGGCTGTGGACACGACGCAACGCCCGCGCCTGTGATGGCTTTCATCACAAAGGTATCAGCAGGTCACTTTCGTTGCGATATCAAGGGTTTAGGGGCAGAATCTGCGAAATCGATTGAAGATTTTCGCCGATTCGCAGCCGCGATTCTCTGCCGCGTCTGGCGCTTCGGCCCCGCAACCGCAAAGCAGCAATTGTGCTGCGTCCGCGCCCGGAGACCCCGTCCCATGATTCGAAGCAGCCGCACCGCCCCCTTTCCCCGCCGGGCCCTTGTTGGAGCGCTGGCACTCGGTCTGAGTGGTGTGGCCGGATTGGCTTCCGCGGTCAACTTCCCGATCACCGAAAAGCAGCGCGACACCGCGCAGCAGGTGTCGGCCGCGGGCGTGCCACTGTCTGAAATCGCCGACAACGCCCCCGACAGCTACACCGTCAAGCGCGGCGACACGCTGTGGCGCATCTCGGGCATGTTCCTCAAGAGTCCGTGGCGCTGGCCCGAGCTGTGGGGCATGAACCTCGACGACATCCGCAACCCGCACTTGATCTTCCCGGGACAGATCCTGGTGCTCGAGAAGAGCGACGGGCGCGCCCGCCTGAAGGTCGCACAAGGGTTCGAAGGCACACCAGGCGGCACCGTGCGCCTGTCGCCGCGCATCCGCAGCAACATGAGCGCCGATGGCATCCCGTCCATCGACCTGAACCTGATCGAGCCCTTCCTGAACGAAGCGGTGATCTACGAGCAAAACGAGCTCGAATCGGCCCCGCGCATCGTCGCCGCCCAGGAAGGTCGTGTGCTCCTGTCGCGAGGCGACACCGCCTACGTGCGCGGCAACCTGGGCAACAACCGCAGCTTCCGCCTCTTCCGCAACCCGCGCCCGCTGGTCGACCCGACCACCAAGCAGGTGCTGGGCTTCGAAGCCGCCTACCTGGGCACGACGCAGTTCGTGCGCCGGGGCGATGGCACCGGCGCTGCAAACACCAACGACACGGTGCCCGACACCTTCGCGATCACGAGCATCCGACAAGAGGCGATGGTCGGCGACCGCCTCGCGCCGGTGCCCTCGCGCGAGTTCATCAACTATGTGCCGCGCGCGCCCAAGTCGCCCATCGCGGGCCAGATCGTCTCGATCTACGGCGAAGCCATCACCGCCGGGCAGAACCAGATCGTCGCGCTGAACAAGGGCGCCCAGGACGGCCTCGAAACCGGCCACGTGCTGGCGCTGTGGCGCGACGGCCAACGTGTGATCGACCGCACCGACGCCAACCGGCCGACGCTCAAGCTGCCCGACGAGCGCCATGGCCTGCTGTTCGTCTTCCGCGTGTTCAACCGCATGTCTTATGCGCTGATCCTCAACGTGCAAGAGCCCGTGCGCGTCGGCGACCGCTACACGCAGCCGTGACCGGCGTTCGCTGAACGCCCGGCGACCCGCACTCTGCCGCCCTTTCTGTGATCGACCGCGAGGAACTCGCCGCTTGGCTGCGGCTGAGCGAATCCTTGCCCGGCGGCCACCGCGATGCGGCGCGCCGGCTGCTGGCGTCCTTCGGCTCGCCGCAGGCCGTCTTCGATGCGTCATCCACCGCGCGTGAGCAGGTGGTCAGCAGCGCCCTCGCCAAGAAGCTTGCCGACGCGCCCGAGCGCCTGCCCGCACTGACCGAGACCACGCTCGCGTGGCTCGCGACCGCACCCGGTCAGCGCGCCTTCGTCGCCCTCGGTGACCCGCACTACCCCGCCGCGCTGTTGCAGACGGCCGACCCGCCGCTCAGCGTTCTGGCCCAAGGTCGTCTCGAGTTGCTGGCGGCCCCATCGCTGGCCGTTGTCGGCAGCCGCAACCCGACACCGCAGGGCCTCGACAACGCGCGTGCCTTCAGCGCCCACCTGAGCCGCGCCGGCCTCACCATCGTGTCAGGCCTCGCACTGGGCATCGACGGCGCGGCCCACGAAGGCGCACTCGACGGCGCACTCGACGGCGCCGGCAGCACCATCGCCATCGTCGGCACCGGGCTCGATCGCGTCTACCCCAAACGGCACCTGGCCCTGGCCCACCGCATCGCCGAAGAGGGCCTGCTGCTGAGCGAGTACGCGCTTGGTATGCCGCCGCTGCAGCAGAACTTCCCACAGCGCAACCGCCTCATCGCCGGTCTGGCGCGCGGCACGCTGGTGGTCGAAGCGGCGCTGCAATCCGGCTCGCTGATCACGGCGCGCCTCGCGGCTGAGATGGGGCGCGAGGTGTTCGCGATCCCGGGCTCGATCCACGCGCCGCAATCGAAGGGCTGCCACGCGCTGATCAAGCAAGGTGCCAAGCTCGTCGAAACGGCGTCGGACATCCTCGAAGAGTTGCGCTGGGGCAGCACGCCCCCGGCCCAGACCGCCCTGCCGCTGGACATGGACGCCGGTTCGACCAGCGACCACGCCCTCCTGCTCGACGCCCTGGGGCATGACCCGGTGAGCTTGGAGGCGCTGGTCGCTCGCACCGGCGAATCGGCCGCCACGCTCAACATCCGCCTGCTCGAACTGGAGTTGGACGGGCGCGTGGCACGCCTGCCCGGGCAGCTGTTTCAGCGCCGCACGGCCGTTTGAAAATCCGGCCGGCGGCGCACACCGGATCGGGGCTTTTCCACACCCTGCCCGCGAACCCGTGGGGTATAGTGGTTCGCATGTTTGATGTACTTGTCTACCTGTACGAGAACTACTGGCGACCCGACGCCTGCCCCGACCACGCGCAACTGACGCGCAAGCTCTCGGCGGTGGGATTCGAGTCCGATGAGATCGAGGAAGCACTCACTTGGCTGGACGGCTTGGCGAGTTCCGCCGAGTCCTACGCCGGTGAACAACGCCCGGGCAGCATGCGGGTCTATTCGCCGGCTGAGCAAGAGCACCTGGGCATCGACTCGATCAGCTTCGTCAGCTTTCTCGAATCGGCTGGCGTGCTCCCCCCGCCGATGCGCGAGATGGTCGTGGACCGCGCCACTGCCATCCCCGGTGGCCCGGTGGACCTCGAAGACCTGAAGATCATCGTGCTGATGGTGTTCTGGAGCCTCGGCGAAGAGCCCGACGCGTTGATCCTCGACGAGTTGTTCGTCGCCGAAGAAGACCGCGTGATCCAGTAAGCGGAGTCCCCCACCTCGCACCCACAAAAAAGCCGCCTCAGGGCGGCTTTTTGCTTTCGGCCGCGGACACCCGTCAGTTCAGCAGGCGCGTTGGGTCGACATCGAGCTTGGCCAGGGCACTGCGCGTGGCACGCACCGTGAGCGATTCGTCTTGCGCCGGCACCAGCAGGCCGGCCTGAAGGAAGGCCGCCAGGCGGTGCTGCTGAAACAGGATGCCCCGGCCATTCGGCGACACGAACAGCATCAGCTGCTTGCGCATGCCCTGCCACGCCAGTTGCACGGCCTCATTGCGGTTGCGGTAGTCGAGCATGTACCAACCGCCGACATTCAGTTCGCGTGCCCAGGCCAGCATGGCCGGCGTGGGCATCGATCCACCTTCGCCCACCACTTCGAGTTCGGCACTCTCGTGGCCGGACAAGTCCATCACCAGCGACTCGTCAATTTCCATGTCGGCGGTGTCGGGGAGCAGCTCTTCCAAGGTCTCGAGCCGCTGCATCAGCTCTTCGAGCCGCTCGTGCGGGATCGCCGCAGCCTTAGCGGTGAAGGCCGCGGCGAGCGAGTTGTTGAGCTTCTGGATGTGCTCGTCCTGCTTCTCGGTGCTGAGGCCCGCGACGTCCATGCCTTCGCGCAGCGTCTTCAGCAGCGGCGGCAGCCGGCGGATGACCTCGGCGCGCTCTTCGCGCGACACCTTGGCGCTCGCCGACCAGATCAGGTCAGCTGCCGCGCGCTTCATGGCCTTGGTTTCGTCGCTCTGCGGCCCGCCGCCTTTGACGGCCGCCATGGCCATCACGTCCGCCCATACCTGGAACAGGAAGTCGCGCACGCCTTCTTGCACCGGCACCTCGTTGAGCATCTTGCGCAACTCGATCGTGTACTGGATCGCGAGCGTTTCGCGTTGTTCGACCTGCTGGGCGAGCGACACGCCTTTGCGCGTCGCCTCGTTCTCGTTCTTGAAATAGTGCTCCAGGAACTTCTCGAACTCGGTCAACACGGTCTGAAAGACGCGCCGGCCGGTGTCGGGGTAGGCCTCGACCACCTGTACCACCCGCTTGATCTCTTTTTCGAGCGTGTCGCCCACCGCGCGGCTGGTCGAATCGAACCCCATCACGCACGCGCCCATGCGGTCGATCAGGCGACGCGCCGGGTGATCGACGGTGGCGAAGAAATCGGGCTCGCTGACGGCCACGCGCAGCACCGGCATCTGCAGGCGCGCGAACCACACGCGCACCGCGGCCGGGATGCGCTCTTCGGTCAGGATGCTCTGGAACAGCAACGCGACGATCTCGATCGTGGCGCGCTCGACCGGCGAGGTCGCGGCCTTCTTGAGCGCCTGCTTGCGCTGGTGCAGTTCTTCGAGCAGGGCCGGCGTGCTGACCGAGTCACCGCCCGGCTTGCCAGTGCCGGTCACGACCAGGCGCCGCTGAATGCCCTGCTGCGCCTCGGTGATGGCCGCCTTCAGTTCGGCCGATGCCGGCATCGGGGCGGTGCCCGCGAAGCCCGGCAGTTGCCGGCCGATCAAACGGTTGAGCCGGCCCAGCACCGCTTCGGCATGATCGGCCCCGCGGGTGAAGCCCCCGGCGCGTGTCATCAGCCGGGTTTCTTCGCCGACGTTGCGGCTGTTGCCGAAGCCGCTGGTGCCGGTGGCCGCACCGGAACCCGTACCGCCCGCGCCGGGAAGCGCCCCACCCGACGTGCCCAATCCGCCCGGGCCGATGCCGCCCGGCGCCGAGCGGGTGCGCCGAATGAAAGGCCGCAGGTCAATCTCGGGCAACACGTTCTGCTGGATCAACCAGCGGTTCGTCTCGTGGTACGCCTCTTCGGCGAAGTGCGAGAACTCTTCGTGCAGCACCGGCTGCAGCAGCCGCCACCATTCCTGGCTCAGGCCGGCCGTGCGCCAGGCGCTCGTGACGAGGCGCGCCAACACATGCGGGCGCAGCACGTCGTTGGCGTCGAGTTCGCCGCGTTTTTCGAGCGCGGACATGCGCGAACGCAGGTCGGTGAACTCCCACGAGGCGCGGTCCATCATGGACAGCGCCAGGCGCGAACTGAGGATCTCGACTTCGATGGTGTCGTCATCGACCAGCGACATCGCCGGCATGCGCCCCGGCGCGGGCAGGTCTTCGGGCCGGGTGGCCGAGACCGAGCCACTCACCAGCGCCGTGCGCAATGCGTTGACGACCCCTTGCGTCCAGGCCGGTGCGCACTTGCGCAGGTCCATCGCCAACTCGCGGCGCTTGTACTGCAGGGTGTGTTCGGCAGGTTGCGTGAGCAACTGCTTGGCGCCGTCTTCCACAGCCTGCACCACACCCGGCATGCCGTGGAGCAGGCGCTCCACGTAAGACCGGCGCGCTTGGGCGGCCAGGGCCAACGAATCGGCAGCGGTCGCCATGAGGGAAAGGTGCTCGTGTTCGCGCGGTGAGGGGATGGCTTGACTCTACACCACGGCCCCAGCGTTGGGGTCGTCCGGATCGACGTTGTCCTTGGTCGGATTCGACTTCACCAGGTCTTCGCGCTTCACGCCCAGCCACATCGCGATGGCGGCCGCCACGAACACCGACGAATAGATGCCGAACAGGATGCCAATGGTCAGCGCGATCGCGAAATACTTCAGCGTTGGCCCGCCAAACATCAGCATCGACAGCACCATCAGCTGCGTCGAGCCGTGCGTGATGATGGTGCGGCTCATCGTGCTGGTGATCGCGTGGTCGATGGTCTGCGCCGTGTCCATCTTGCGGTACTTGCGGAAAGCTTCACGGATCCGGTCGAAGATCACGACCGATTCGTTGACCGAGTAGCCCAGCACCGCCAGCACCGCCGCCAGCACCGAGAGCGAGAACTCCCACTGGAAGAAGGCAAAGAAGCCCAGGATGATGATCACGTCGTGCAGGTTGGCGACGATGGCCGCGACCGAGAACTTCCACTCGAAGCGGAAGGCCAAGTAGATCATGATGCCGATCACGACGAAGGCCAGCGCCTTGGCACCGTCTTCGGCGAGCTCCTTGCCGACCTGCGGGCCGACGAACTCGTTGCGCTTCTTCTCGATGCGCATCGCGCCGTTGACCGAGCACACCTCGTGGCTGGCCGCGTCGGCCGCCGCCCCCGCCGCAGGGGCGACCACCGAGACCTGGCCGCCCTCGGCCGTGCACAGCGCGCCGAACACGCGCTTGAGCACCTCGTCCTGCTTCACGTCGCCGCGCACCGGCAGTCGGATCAGCACGTCGCGCGAGGTGCCAAAGTTCTGCACCTGCACTTCGCCGAAGCCCAGGCCTTCGACCGTGTGGCGCACCTTGTCGATTTCGGCCGACTGGGCGTACTGCACCTCGATCACCGTGCCGCCGGTGAATTCGATCGACAGGTGCAGGCCGCGGGTGATCAGGAAGAACACCGCCAGCAGGAAGGTCACGAACGAGATGATGTTGAACACCATCGCGTGACGCATGAACGGGATGTCCCGTTTGATTCTGAAAAGCTCCATCTCGATTCCTTGTCGTTCTTGTGCGCGAATCAGGCGCGGGCTTCACCAGCGGGCTCGGCCGCGGGCTTCCAGATCTGCCCGATCGAGACGCTCTTGAGCTTCTTCTGGCGGCCGTACCAGAGGTTCACGAGCGCGCGCGAGAACATCACGGCCGAGAACATCGAGGTCAGGATGCCGATGCAGTGCACGACCGCGAAGCCGCGCACCGGGCCGGAGCCGAAGGCCAGCAGGGCGATGCCGGCGATCAAGGTGGTGATGTTCGAGTCGAGGATGGTGGCAAACGCGCGCTCGTAGCCGGCGTTGATCGCCGTGTGCGGCGCCGCACCGTTGCGCAGCTCTTCACGCACCCGCTCGTTGATCAGCACGTTGGCGTCGATGGCCATGCCCAGCGTCAGCGCAATGGCGGCCATGCCGGGCAGCGTCAGCGTGGCCTGAAGCAGCGACAGCACCGCCACCAGCAGCAGCAGGTTGAACGCCAGCGCCAGCGACGAGAACAGGCCAAACAACAGGTAGTAGATGCACATGAACGCGGCCACCGCCAGGAAGCCGTACAGCACGCTGTTCAGGCCCTTGGAGATGTTGTCGGCGCCGAGGCTCGGGCCGACGGTGCGCTCTTCGATGATCTCCATCGGTGCGGCCAGCGAACCGGCGCGCAGCAGCAGCGCGGTGTCGTTGGCCTCGGACGTGGTCATCGCGCCCGAGATCTGCACGCGCCCGCCGCCGATTTCGCTGCGTACCACCGGCGCAGTCACGACCTCGCCCTTGCCCTTTTCGAACAGGATGATGGCTATGCGCTTGCCAATGTTTTCGCGCGTGACGTCCTTGAAGATGCGCGCGCCCTTGGCGTCGAGCGTGAGCTGCACCTCGGGCTCTTGCGTCTGCTGGTCGAAGCCCGATTGCGCGTTGACCAGGTTCTCGCCGGTCAGGATGACCTGGCGCTTGACGATGATGGGGCGGCCATCGCGTTCGGCGTAGCGCTCGGTGCCGAAGGGCACGGGGCCCGAGCCCGACACCGCGGCGTTCGCTTCGGCGCTGTCATCCACCAGGCGCACTTCGAGCGTGGCGGTGCGGCCGAGGATGTCTTTCGCCTTCGCGGTGTCTTGCACCCCCGGCAGTTGCACGACCACGCGGTCGATGCCCTGGCGCTGGATCACCGGCTCGGCCACGCCGAGTTCGTTGACGCGGTTGTGCAGCGTGGTCATGTTCTGCGTGATCGCCGTGTCCTGCACCTTCAGCGCGGCGTCGGGTTTGAGCACGCCGCGCAGCTTGAAGTCAGTGCCCTCGGGCGTTTCGGTCCACAGCATGTCGGGCAATTCGCTCGACAGCAGGTTGACCGCTGCGCGCAGCGTCTGCGCGTCGCGGAAGCGCACGTCGACCGCATTGCCATCGCGCGACACGCCGGCATGGCGCAGGTTTTTGTCACGCAGCAGCGTGCGGATGTCGCCGGCCGTGGAGTCGATGCGCCGCGTGATCGCAGCCTTCATGTCCACCTGCATCAGGAAGTGCACACCGCCGCGCAGGTCGAGACCCAGGTACATGGGCAGGGCGTTGATGGCGGTGAGCCAGCGAGGCGAGCGCGACAGCAGGTTCAGCGCCACGATGTATTGCGGCTCGTTGGCGTTCGGGTTGAGCGCCTTGCTGATCGCGTCCTTGGCCTTCAACTGCGTCTCGGGGTCGCCGAAACGCGCGCGCACCGAGTTGCCGTCGAACTCGACGAAGTCGAACGGGATGCTGTTCTGCTTGAGCGCGCTTTCGACGCGAGGCACCAGGGCGCCATCGACCTTCATCGTGGCCTTGCCGCTGCTGATTTGCACGGCGGGGGCTTCGCCGAAGAAGTTCGGCAAGGTGTAGAGCAGGCCGAACAGCAGCGCGATCGCGAGGATCGTGTACTTCCACCAGGGGTAGCGATTCATGAGACCTCTTTCGCGGGCCCGGCCCGACGCATCTCGAAGGGTTGGAAGGCGGGACGGCTTACTTCAGCGTGCCCTTGGGCAGCACCTGCACGATGGCCGTGCGCTGCACCTGCATCTCGACGCCGTTGGCGACCTCGAGGTGGACAAAGGTTTCGCCCAGCTTGGCGACCTTGCCCAGCACGCCGCCTGAGGTGACGACTTCGTCGCCCTTGGCCAACGCGTCGATCATGGCCTTGTGTTCTTTCTGACGCTTCATCTGCGGACGAATCATCACGAAGTACATGACGACGAACAGGCCGCCGAAGATGAACAACTGCTCGATGCCGAGGCCGGACCCACCGGTGGCGGCCGGCGCGGCCTGGGCGAATGCTTCTGAGATGAACACGGAAAATCCTTGCGTGGAGCGGTGAAGCGGGGCCGCGCGCAAAGGCCCGGCCCGCAGGGGGAAAGCCAGGAATTATGCCCGCCAGGCGTGTCCGGGCGAACCCGTAGCGGCAGGCCGCGCGCGGGTGTCGCAGGGATACTTCGGCGGATGAAAGTTCCCTTCCCGACCCCCGCGTTTTCCCTCGCCGCGCACGACGGCCACCGCATCAACGTGCAGGCTTGGCCGAGCACCACGCCACCGCGCACGGTGGTGCAGATTGCTCACGGCATGGGCGAGCACGCCGCTCGGTACGACCCGGTGGCCAGGGCCCTCGCCGCCGCCGGTCACACCGTCTACGCGAACGACCACCGCGGCCACGGCGCCGCCGCCGCCCAGGCCGGCCAGCTGGGCGACTTCGGCAGCGCAGGTTTCGCCGCGCTGAGCGAGGACATGGCCGCGCTCGCGCGCCATCTGCGCGAGCAGCACCCCCGTGTGCCGCTCGTGCTGCTGGGGCACAGCATGGGTTCGTTCGCCGCCCAGCAGTTCGCCCTCACGCACGGCGCACTCATCGACGGCTTGGTGCTCAGCGGCAGCGCGGCGCTCGACCTGCGCATCCAGGCCGCGATGCACGACCCCGCGGTGCGCCAGGCGAACGCGGCCTTCGAGCCGGCCCGCACGCCCTTCGACTGGCTGAGCCGCGACACGGCCCAGGTGGATGCCTACATCGCCGACCCGCTGTGCGGCTTCGAACTCAACACCGCTTCGATGCGCTCACTCGGTGCCAGCGCGCGGCTGCTCGCCGATGCGGACGCGCTGAAGCAGGTGCCGAGCGGCCTGCCGGTGTGGCTGGTCACCGGCGACCAGGACCCGATCAACGGCCACTTGAAGTGGTTTGGCGCCCTGGCCGAACGCTACCGCGCGGCCAGCCTGGTGGACGTGACCGAGACCGTCTACCCGGGTGCACGGCACGAGGTGCTGAACGAAACGAACCGCGAGCAGGTCATCGGCGACCTGCTCGCGTGGCTGGCCCAGCGCTTCGTGCGCTGAGGGGATCCGGCGCGTCTCGGCGGGGTTGTCGGTGGTGGGGGGCGGTTTCTTTACCGCCAAGACGCCAAGAACGCCAAGGTCGCCAAGAAAGAATTCAAAGACGGAAGGGCCTGGGCTCTTTTCTTGCCCGGCGCCCTTCTCTTGCGTGGCTCCGCTCTTGGCTTTCTTCGCTGGGGATCCCTTCCCTTGCTTTTCTTCGCGTCCTTGGCGTTCTTGGCGTCTTGGCGGTGAAAAGACCGAGCCCCACCACCCCGTCCCTCCAACCCACAAAAAATCAGACCGACCGCATCGCCAAGCCGATCTCGTTGCGGCCCTGGGCCATGCCGGCCTCGGGCACGATCTCGTTGTTGTCGCGGTCCG
Organism: Piscinibacter sp. PDB5-1; assembly: GCF_056676035.1. NCBI lineage: Bacteria > Pseudomonadati > Pseudomonadota > Betaproteobacteria > Burkholderiales > Sphaerotilaceae > Piscinibacter > Piscinibacter sp. PDB5-1. The sequence continues at coordinate 1,520,903 of NZ_JBWVZL010000001.1, forward strand.
AGATGGCTTCGAACTGCGCAGCCACCTGCTCAGGCGCATCGGGTGCGATGCCGATGTGCACCCCACCGGTCATCGTGACGTAGGCGCGCTCGAAGGTGCCGGCGCCGGCGCACAGGATGGTGCGCGTCGGCGCGTCTTCGCTCACGAGGTACAGCAGCCCCGGCGTCACCGCCTCGGGCTTGAGTTTTTCGAGCATCGCCGGCGGCATCAGGCCTTCGGTCATCGCGGTGGCGGCGGTGGGCGCGAGGCAGTTGACGCGCACGTTGTCTTTCGCGCCTTCGAGCGACAGCGTCTGCATCAGGCCGACCACCGCCATCTTGGCCGCGCCGTAGTTCGACTGGCCGAAGTTGCCGAATAGACCCGAGGACGAGGTCGTCATCACGATGCGGCCGTAGCCCTGTGCGCGCATCAGGTCCCACACGGCCTTGGTGCAGTACACCGAGCCCATCAGGTGCACATCGACGATGAGGCGGAAGTCCGCCATGTCCATCTTCGAGAAGCTCTTGTCGCGCAGGATGCCCGCGTTGTTGACGAGGATGTCCACGCGGCCCCAGGTGTCCACCACCTGCTTGACCATGGCCTGCACCGCCTCGAAGTCGCTCACCGAGCTGCGGATGGCGAGCGCCTCGCCGCCGGCGGCCTTGATCTCGTCGGCGACCTTGTCGGCGCCTTCGCCCAGGTCGTTGACCACCACCTTCGCGCCGCGCGCGCCGAGTGCCAGTGCGTGCTGGCGACCCAGGCCGCCGCCTGCGCCGGTGACGAGGGCGACCTTGCCGTCAAAACGAATGCTGCTCATGGAAATCTCACCTGCTGTTGCCGTGTTGTGATGCCCGCCGGCGACCTGCCCGCGAGCGCGGCCGCCACTGTGCCAGAAGCCGATGTCGCCAACGTGCTGGGCCGCGCGCCGGCGCTGGTCGAAAATCACGGCCCGCTGCGGCCCCGGGCCGCCCGCCCCCTACAACTCATCGAAGAGGAACACCATGTCTTTGTTCTCGCTGGCCGGCAAAGTGGCCGTCATCACGGGTTCGTCGCGCGGCATCGGCAAGGCGATCGCCGAGCGCATGGCCGAACAAGGCGCCAAGGTCGTGATCTCGTCGCGCAAGCCCGAACCCTGCGCCGAAGTGGCCGCCGCCATCAACGCGCAGCACGGCGCGGGCACGGCGATCTCGATCCCGGCCAACATCTCGTCGAAGGACGACCTGAAGCACCTGGTCGATGAAACCACCCGCCAGCTCGGCAAGATCGACATCGTCGTGTGCAACGCCGCGAGCAACCCGTACTACGGGCCGATGGCCGGCATCGAAGACGACCAGTTCCGCAAGATCCTCGAGAACAACGTCATCGCCAACCACTGGCTCATCAGCTTCGTGACGCCGCAGATGGTCGAGCGCAAAGACGGCGCCATCGTCATCGTCTCGTCGATCGGCGGCCTGCGCGGCTCGCCGGTGATCGGCGCGTACAACATCTCGAAGGCGGCCGACTTCCAGCTCGCGCGCAACCTCGCGGTCGAACTGGGCCCGAACAACATCCGCGTCAACTGCATCGCGCCGGGGCTGGTCAAGACCGACTTCGCCAAGGCGCTGTGGGACAACCCCGAGACGCTGAAGCGCTCGACCTCGACCACGCCGCTGCGCCGCATCGGCGAGCCCGACGAGATCGCCGGCGCGGCGGTCTTCCTCGCGTCGGCCGCTGGTTCGTTCATGACCGGCCAGACCATCGTGGTGGACGGCGGCGCCACGATCTGACGAGGGCGAAGATTTCGTCGCACCGACGCCCCAGCTCAACGCCAACCTGCGGGTTGGCGTTTTTCATGGGGCGGCCCGTCACGCCCCACGCCTACACTGCCCCGCGCTTCGTCGCACACGACCACAACGAGGGGACACGATGGCCTGGTTTCCGCAGCAAGCCCTGAACGAAGGCGTGAAGAAACGCGAGGTGTTCGGCTGGGCGATGTACGACTTTGCCAACTCGGGCTACACGACGGTGGTGCTCACGGCCGTGTTCAACGCCTACTTCGTGGGCGTGGTGGCGCAAGGCGCGAGCTGGGCCACGATGGCGTGGACGCTCACGCTCGCCGTCAGCAGCCTGATCGTGATGCTGACCTCGCCCGCGCTCGGCGCCTTCGCCGACCTGCGTGCGGCCAAGAAGCGCTTGCTGGCGCTGACCACCACGGCCTGTGTCGTCGGCACCTGCGCGCTGGCCTTCGCCGGGCCCGGGCAGTTGTGGCTGGCGGTGGCGGCGATGCTGGTGTCCAACGTGGCCTATGCCTACGGCGAGTCCTTGATCGCCGCCTTCTTGCCCGAGATCGCCAAGGTCGAGTCCTACGGCCGCGTGTCGGGCTGGGGCTGGAGCCTCGGCTACCTGGGCGGCATGCTGGCGCTGGGCCTGTGCCTGGCCTATGTGCTGGCGGCGCAGGCGCGCGGTGAGCCGGCGACCTCGTTCGTGCCGGTCACGATGCTCATCACCGCGGCGCTGTACGGTGCGGCCTCGCTGGCCACCTTCGCGCTGCTGAAAGAGCGTGCCGTGCCCATCGCCGCGAACGCGCAAGACGCCGGCCTCGTGGCCGCGCTGCGCCGCCTGGCGACCACGGCCCGCGAGGCGCGGCGCTACCGCGACCTGAGCTGGTTTCTGGCCTGCAACGCCTGCTACCAGGCGGGCATCTCGGTGGTGATCGCGCTGGCCGCCATCTACGCCGAGCAGGCCATGGGCTTCAAGCAGGCCGACACGATGATGCTGGTGTTCCTCGTGAACATCGCGGCCACCGTGGGCGCGTTCTTCTTCGGCTACGGCCAAGACCGGCTCGGCCACAAACGCGCGCTGGCCTTCACGCTGATCGGCTGGGTCGTGATGACGCTGCTGGCCTTTGCCGCGACCTCGCCGCCGCTGTTCTGGGCCGCGGCCGTGGTGGCGGGCCTGTGCATGGGCTCCAGCCAGTCGGCCGGGCGCGCGATGGTGGGCCTGTTCGCCCCCGAGAGCCGCCGCGCCGAGTTCTATGGCTTGTGGACCTTCGCGGTGCGGCTGGCAGCCATCGTGGGGCCGCTGACCTATGGCGTGATCACGCTCGTCACCGCGGGCAACCACCGCGTGGCGATCCTGAGTACGGCGGTGTTCTTCATCGCGGGCCTGCTGTTGCTGCGGCCGATCGACATCGCGCGTGGCGAGCGCGAGGCGGCGGCCGGCTGAACCCGCTCGCGGCTACTTCGCCGGTGCCGGCGCCGAGGCCGCAGCCGCCGGCGGTGCGCCCGAGGGCAGCACCACGTTCACGCGGCGTGGGTTGACGCCGGTGTTCGGGAAGTCTTTCATCGCCGCTTCGAACATCGCGCCCAGCAGCGGCATCGAGCCGGCGCTGTTGCCGTCGTTCGCGGCGCGCGCTTCGTACAGCGGCTGGCCGCTCTGCCGGTCGCGGATCAGCACCACCACCTCGCGCGCGTAGCGCGGCGTGTCGAACTGGAAACTCATGTGCGGGCCCCAGAACGGCCCGCGGTTCCAGCGCGAGTAGTACAGGCCGCCGCGCCACCAGAACGGGTCGTCGTAGAGGCGCTGGTCGATGCGCGTGACGCGCACGCCGACCTGCACGCTGGCGTCGGCCGCCGTGCCCTCGGGCGCGGGGCGAAAGCCGGCTTTCTCAAGGGCCGGCCGGGCCGCGGCCTCGACCTGGTCTTGCTCTTGCGGCCGCGCCTGCTGGGAGGGCAGGCGCTCGAAGGCGTAGGTGCCGGCCTGCCGCTGCGCGGGCCAGGTGGCGAAGGTGGACACATCGCTCTCGACCGTGTTGAGCGCCGCGCAGCCACTCAGCGCGGCGGCGGCCAGCAGGACGGCGATCAAACGGGCAGGCTGGGTGCGCATTCGGGATCTCGGATGAACGACCGTCGGCTGAAGGGTTCAGCGTGTGGACGACCCCGCCATCAGAGCTTCAATTGAATGACCGAGACGTCGGCAGGGCCGGCCGCCCCCTTGGGCGGCGCGCAGACCTCGTCTTCGTCGAAGGCCACGTCGCCAGCGGCATCGGGCACGCCTGTGGCCTGGATCGTCGTGAAGGGGAAGAGGTTCCGGTCCATCAGGTGCGAGGGCACGATGTTGCCCAGCGCCGTGAACATGTTGTCGATGCGGCCGGGGAAGCGCTTGTCCCAATCGCGCAGCATGGCCTTGATCTGCTGGCGCTGGGCGCCCTCTTGGCTGCCGCACAGCGTGCACGGAATGATCGGGTACTGCCGGTGCCGCGCCCACTGCTCGACGTCGGTCTCGGCCACGTAGGCCATCGGGCGGATGACCACGTTCCTGCCGTCGTCGCTGACCAGCTTGGGCGGCATGCCCTTCATCTTGCTGCCGAAGAACATGTTCATGAACAGCGTCTGCAGCATGTCGTCGCGGTGGTGGCCGAGCGCGATCTTGGTCGCGCCCAGTTCGCCCGCCACGCGGTACAGGATGCCCCGGCGCAGCCGCGAGCACAGGCTGCACATGGTCTTGCCCTCGGGGATGAGGCGCTTGACGATGGAGTAGGTGTCCTGGTTTTCGATGTGGAAGGGCACGCCCACCCGGGCCAGGTACTCGGGCAGCACGTGCTCGGGAAAGTCGGGCTGCTTCTGGTCGAGGTTGACCGCGACGAGGTCGAACTTGATCGGTGCGCGCTCGCGCAGGTTCATCAGGATTTCAAGCAGCGTGTAGCTGTCCTTGCCGCCCGACACGCAGACCATGACCTTGTCGCCGTCTTCGATCATGTTGAAGTCGGCGATCGCCTGGCCGACCTGGCGGTGCAGGCGCTTGCTGAGCTTGTTCATCTGGAAGGCGTGCGCCTTCTCGTCGGCGTTCGTCGCAGTCGCTGCCGGCGTGTTGATCACCGCATCCATCAGGGCACCTCTTTCATTCCAAACACTTCACAGCCCACCGCTTCGCAGTCGGGGTAGACATCGGGCTTCTCGGTCGAGACGCGCGCCGCCCGCACGTGCGGGTGCGTGAGCATCAGCGCGAGCACGTCGTCGCACAGCGTCTCTTGCAAATGGATGTGGCCTTGTTTCACGCGCTCGGCGATGGTGCGGCGCATGAAGTCGTAATCGACCACCTCGTGCAGTTCGTCGGCCTTGGGCGTCGAGACCGCCAGCGGGATGAACAGATCGACGTTGATCAGCACGCGCTGCTCGCCGCGCTTTTCGAAGTCGTGCACGCCGATGTTGATCCACACCTCGTAGTCGCGCAAAAAGAGCCGGCGGCAATCCATCAGGCTCGGTTGGGTCAGCAGGGTGTGCATGCGGAAACTTCAAACGTCTTTCGACGGGTTGGCAAGAAACATCACGTCGCGCGGCTGCGCCTGCAGGTGCTGGCCGCCATCGACCAGCAGCGTGGTGCCGGTGATCGCCGGTGACTCGATGAGAAAGCGCACCGCGCGGGCCACGTCATCGGGGGTGGACGAGCGCTTCAGCGGCGTCAACGTGTGCGAAGCCGCGAATTCTCCCTCGCTCATCGCCCCCGACACCAGCGTGACCCCCGGCGCGACGCCGCAGACCCGCACTTCGGGGGCCAGCGCCTGCGCCAGCATCACGGTGGCGGCCTGCAGGGCGGCCTTCGACAGCGTGTACGAGAAGTAATCGGGGTTGGGGTTCCAGAGCTTCTGGTCGATCAGGTTGACGACGCAGCCCTGCGCCTGCCGCGCCCGCACATGCGCGTGCAGCGCCTGCGCCAGCAGCACGGCCGGCGCGGTGTTGGCACGCCAGTGGGCGTCCATCGCGGCGTAGCTGAAGCGCTCGGGGTTGTCGTATTCGAAGGTGGACGCGTTGTTGACCACGGCGTCGAGCCGGCCGAAGGCGGCCAGCACCTGGGGCACGAGCGCGCGGCAGGCGGGCTCGTCGGCCAAGTCGGCCGCGAACACCAGCGCGCGCGCACCGGCGGCACGCGCCTCGCCGGCGGTGGCCTCGGCCTCGTCGCGCGAATGGCGGCAGTGCAGCGCCACGTCGAAGCCCTGCGCCGCGAGGTCGAGCGCCATCGCGCGGCCCAGGCGGCGGGCCGCACCGGTGACGAGCACGACGGGGCGCGGGGGCATCGAGGTCATGGAGGAGGGGTTGACGCAGAAAGGGGTGACGCAGAACCGTGAAGCCGGCAGGCCGCAGGGCGGCGCGGCGACAGGCCCGGCAGTGTATCGGCCACCCCGCCCGCGCCATCGCCCGGGGGCATGCCAGCGCCGTGCCGGTTTTGGCGCGTTCGTTCTATACGCCCCGTGCGCGGCCCGGCAAGCTGCCGCCACGACAAGGAGCCGCCATGAACATCGACGTCAACGGACACACCCACGCGCTGCCGCCCGAGTGGCACGACGACCGCCTCTTGCACGTGCTGCGCGAGCACCTGGGCCTGGTGGGCAGCAAGTTCGGCTGCGGGCTGGGCCAGTGCGGTGCCTGCACGGTGTGGGTGGACGGCCAGGCCACGCGCAGCTGCCTGCTGCCGGTGGCGGCGCTCGGCGGCCGCGCCGTCACCACCATCGAGGGGCTGGCCGGCGCCGACGGGCGCCTGCACCCGGTGCAGCAGGCCTGGGTGGACCACCAGGTGCCGCAGTGCGGCTACTGCCAGGCCGGGCAGGTCATGGGCGCGGCGGCCTTGTTGCGCGCCGACCCCGCCCCCACGCCCGAGGCCATCGACCAGGCGATGAGCGGCCACCTGTGCCGCTGCGGCACGCAGGCGCGGGTCAAGGCAGCCATCGTGTCGGTGGTCCAGGCCCAGAAAGGCGCGGCATGAGCGCGCCGGCCTTGTCACGCCGGGGTTTTCTGCAGGCCAGCGGGGGCGCGCTGACGGTGGCCTTTCTCGCCGGCTGCGCGCTGCCCGTCATCCCCAAGCGCCCCGCGCCGACGCTGGGCGACGCGATGGGCTGGGTGCGCTTCGAACACGGGCGCTTCACGCTGTTCATTCCGCGTGTCGAGATGGGCCAGAACATCGTGACCGCGCTGAAGCAGATCGCCTGTGACGAGCTCGGCGTGCCCTGGGACCGCGTGGACGCCCGGTTGCCCAGCACGCGCGACATCGCCCGCGTGCGCGCCACCGTGGGCAGCGACTCGGTGAAAGATTTCGCCCTGCCGCTGGCCCAGGCCTGCGCGCTGCTGCGCGACGCGCTCGAAGCCGGCGTCTCGCAAGCCGAGTTGAAGGCGCACGAGCGGCCCGCTTCGGCGCTGCGAGCCTTCAGCGGCCGGCCGGGCGCGCACGTCGGCCGCGCCGTGCCCATCGAACAGGGCCTCGACATCGTGCAGGGCCGCCCGCTGTACGTGGCCGATGTGCGCCGGCCGGGCCAGTGCTTCGGCCGCGTGCTGCGCGCGCCGGCCTCGCCCGAGTTGCACGCCACGCTGCATGCGATGGACCAGGCCGCCGCGCGCGCCACCCCGGGCTTCGTGGCCCTGGTGCGCGACCCGCTGCTGCTGCAAGGCCGCAGCGAAGGCCTGGGAATCGTGGCCCGCACGCCGGGTGCGCTCGATCGCATCGAGCAAGCGCTCAACGCGCAGTGGCAGGTCGAGGGCACGCTCGACGCCGACACCGTGCCCGCCTTGATCGACATCGACGGGCACCTCGCACGCAGCGCACGGCTGCCGCACGCGGTGCACGATGAGGCGGCGCCCGAGGGCGCGCGCTGGGACATCGACCTGCGCTTCGACATCCCGCTCGCCGCGCACGCTGCCATCGAGCCCCGCGCGGCGGTGGCCGAGTTCGGCGCCGACGGCCACCTGCAGCTGTGGGTCGGCAACCAGGACGCGTTCTACCAACGCGACGTGATGGCGAAACACTTCGGCCTGCGCGACACGCAGGTCACCGTGCACGCGCAGCGGGTGGGTGGGGCCTTCGGGGGCAAGACGATCTGCACCGTCGAGCTCGAAGCGGCCGTGCTGGCGCGTGCGAGCGGGCAGCCGGTGAAGGTGCAATGGACGCGCGCGCAGGAGTTTCAACAGGGCTTTCACCGCACGCCGTCGAGCCACCGCGTGCGCGTGCGGCTGCACGACGGGCGCGTGCAGCACTGGTGGCACCGCTTCGTCAGCAGCCACATCCTCTTCACCAACGCGGCCATGCCGCCGTGGATGCAACGCGTGGCCGACGTCATCGGCGACAACGGCGTGGCGCGCGGTGCCACCCTGCCCTACCGCGCCGCCACGCGTGACACGCGCTTCGCGCTCGTGCGCCTGCCGGTGTTCACCGGCCCGTGGCGCGGCCTGGGCGCGGGGCCGAACTGCTTCGTGATCGAGTCGGTGATCGACGCGTGCGCACGCCACGCCCGCGCCGACCCGGTGGCCTTTCGGCTGGCGCACATCGACGAGCCACGCCTCGCGCGCGTGCTGACGCGCGTGGCGCAGGTGGCGGGGTGGGGTGCGCCGCGCTCTCCATCAACGTCGCCCGCCCTGCGCCGAGGCCGGGGCGTCGCCTGCGGCATCTACAAGGGCACGAGCTACGCCGCCGTGGTGGCCGAGGTCGAGGTGTCGGCCGACGGCGAGGTGCGCGTGCGCACGATGTGGTGCGCCCACGATTGCGGCCGTGTCATCCACCCCGGACAGGTGCGCGCGCAGTGCGAAGGCAACCTCGTGTGGGGCCTGGGCATGGTGCTGGTCGAGCAGCTGACCGTGGCCGACCGGCAGGTGGCCGCGGCGAGCTTTGCGGAGTCGCCCATTCCGCGCTTCGACCAGGTGCCGCGATTGGTGGTCGATCTGGTCGATACCGGCGACGCCCCCGGCGGCGCGGGCGAAACCGCCATCGTCGCCGCCAGTGCCGCAATCGCCAACGCCATCTGCGACGCGACCGGCGTGCGCGTGAAGCGCCTGCCGGTGGCGCCCGACACGCTGGCCCTGCGCTGACCCATGGACAGCCTCGACCTGCAGGTGCTGCGCGACGTGCAACGCTGGTGCGCCGACGCGCAGCGCGTGACGCTCTACACCCTGGTGCAGACCTGGGGCAGCGCGCCCCGCACGCCCGGCGCCATGCTGGCCGTGCGCGGCGACGGCCGGGTGAGCGGCTCGGTCTCGGGTGGCTGCGTCGAAGACGAGCTCATCGACCGCACCCGGCGCATGCACACGCCCACGCACCCCGGCCTCGTCACCTACGGCGTCACGCGTGACGAAGCCGCCCGCTTCGGCCTGCCCTGTGGTGGTACGCTGCGCCTGGTCGAAGAGCCGGTGGCCGATGCCCGCTGGGTGGCCGAGGTGCTGGGCCACGTGCAGGCGCGCCGCCTCGTCGCCCGCACGATCGACCTGCGCAGCGGCCGCGTCGAAGTGCGCCCCGCCCCGCGCGACCAAGCGCTGGTGCTCAGCGACACCCAGTTCACCGTGCCCCACGGCCCACGCTGGCGGCTGCTGCTGATCGGCGCCGGCGACGTGGCCCGTGCCGTCGCGCAGATGGCGCAGTTGATCGACTTTCACGTGCTCGTGTGCGACCCGCGCGAGGCCCACGCCACCGACGGCTGGCCGCCCGGCGTGGACCGCCTGCCCGGCATGCCCGACGACGCCGTGCAGGCCCTCGCCCCCGATGCGCGCACCGCCATCGTCGCGCTGACCCACGACCCCAAGCTCGACGATCTGGCCTTGATCGACGCACTGGACTCGCCCGCCTTCTACGTGGGCGCGCTCGGCTCCGTGCGCCACCAGGCGGCCCGCAAGCAGCGCTTGGCGGACCACTTCGGCCTCTCGCCCGAAGCCCTGGCGCGGCTGCACGGGCCGGTGGGGCTGCGGCTGGGCGGCAAGACGCCGGGCGAGATCGCGGTCAGCATCGTGGCCGGGCTGGTGCAAGCGCGGCACCACCCGCTGAGCGGCTGACCCGGCGCAGAACAGAATCGCCCCATGGCCCGCCCACCCCGTGAACGCATCGACAGCAGCGACTTCGCCAGCGCCGCGATGGGCCGCGTGCTGCGCCAAGGCCTGCTCGAACTGGGCCTGCCCGCGCCGCCGGGCGACGACACCGGCGCCCAGGCCGCCATCGGCCTCGACACCAAACGCGCCTTGCTGTCCCACGCCGTGCAGCACGGCGGCCTCGGCTGCCTGGCGCTGCTCGGGCGCGGCGTGCACCGCTTCACGCACGAGCCCACGCACCGCGCACTGGCCAGCGCGCGCGACGCCGCCGACCTGGTGCAGCGCTGGCAGCGGCTGGAGCGCTACATCCACTCGCGCCACCGAGTGCAACTGCTGGCGGCCGAGGCACAGTCGCTCCACCTGCGCCACGTGTCGCTGAAAGCCGGCACCGCCCCGCTGCCCGCCGAAGATCTGGTGGTGCTGGGCGTGCTGATCGGCTTTCTGCAGGCCATCGGCCTGCAGGGCGTGCAAGGCCATGCGGGCGGCGCGCCGGTCTACCCGAGCGCCGATGCCGCCGCGCTCGACGCCGCCTGCGCGGCGCAGGCCACGCACACGTGGTGCATCCGCTGGCAGGGCCACCACGCCACTGCGACCCCACCGGCCGACGCACCGCCGGCCCAGCCCGACCCGACCTGGCCCGACACCGCACGCGCCGCCTACCTGCAGCTGAGCCAGCACCTCACCGCGCCGCCGCCGCTGGCCACGCTGGCCCGTTCGCTCGGCCATTCGACGCGCCACCTGCAGCGCCACCTGCAGCAGGCCGGCCTGGGCTTTCGCCCGCTGCTGGCCGAGGCCCGCTACCGCGCGGCCGGCGGCTGGCTGATCCACAGCGAGGCCGCGCTGTCCGAGGTGGGCTTTCTGTGCGGCTACGCCGACCAGTCGCACTTCACGCGCGAATTTCGCCAGCGCAGCGGCCTCACCCCCGCCGGCTACCGCGCCGAATTCGCCAGGCGCTGAACGCGGCGCGCCCCGCACGGCGCTTCCTACAATCCGCCGATGTCTTCACCCCCCGCCCCGGGCCTTTCGGCGAGCCTCGCCGCGCGCATCGAACAGGCCCTGGCCCAGGCCGGGGGCTGGCTGCCCTTCGACCGCTTCATGGCGATGGCCTTGTACGAGCCGGGCCTGGGCTACTACGCCAACGACAGCCGCAAGTTCGGCGCGATGCCGCAGTCGGGCAGCGACTTCGTCACCGCGCCCGAGATGTCGCCGCTGTTCGGGCGCGCCGTCTCGAAGCAGCTCGCCCAGGCCTTGACCGCGTGCGAGGCCGACACGGTGTACGAGTTCGGCGCCGGCTCGGGCGCACTGGCCGAGCAGGTGCTCGACGGCCTGGCCGCGCAAGGCCATGACGACGCGCGCTACGTGATCGTCGATCTGTCGGCCAGCCTGCGGGCGCGGCAACAAGAACGCCTGGCCCGCTTCGGCGCGCGTGTGCAGTGGATCGACACCCTGCCCGACACGATGCACGGCGTGGTGGTCGGCAACGAGGTGCTCGACGCGATGCCGGTGCAACTGCTGCACTTCGACGGCGCGCAGTGGTTCGAACGCGGTGTGTCGAGCGCGGGCAATCGGTTCGCCTGGGCCGACCGCGCGACCACCCTGCGCCCGCCGGTCGAGGCGCCGTTCGTGCCGGGCACCGTCACCGAGGTCCACCCCCAGGCCGAGGCCTTCATCGCCACGCTGGCCGAACGGCTGGTGCGCGGCGCGGCCTTCTTCATCGACTACGGCTTTCCCGAGGCCGAGTACTACCTGCCGCAGCGCCACGGCGGCACGCTGATGTGCCACCAGGGCCACCGCGCCGACCCCGACCCGCTGGTGGACGTGGGGCTGAAAGACATCACCGCCCACGTCAACTTCACCGGCATCGCACTGGCCGGCCAGAACGCGGGGCTCGACGTACTGGGCTACACCAGCCAGGCACACTTCCTCATCAACTGCGGCCTGCTCGATGCGCTGCAGGGGGCCGACCCGCGCGTGATCGCCCCCGCGCAGAAACTGCTGATGGAGCACGAGATGGGCGAACTCTTCAAGGTGATCGGCTTCGCACGCGGCGCCGACCCGACCTTCATGCACGCCCCACTGGGCTTCGTGAACGGCGACCGGACGCATCGGCTGTGATCCGCTGGCTGCTGCTGATCTTCCTGGTGCTGCTGGTCTTCCAGGGCTTCTACCGCTGGCTCGAAAAACGCGGCCTGGGCCGGTTGCCGGGTGACTTCCGCTTTCGGCTGTTCGGGCGCGACTTCTTCTTGCCCTTCGCCAGCAGCGTGCTGCTGAGCCTGCTGGCCCTGGCGATCAGCAAGGTGGTGTGAGCCGCGGCAAGATCTCCGCGAGCCTTCGACACATCAGGTCGGGCAGAACGGAGCGCAGCGAAGTTCAGAGCGTGAGCCCAGCTTGGGGGCAAGGGGCAGAGCCCCCTCTGCATTCAACCCCGCGCGAAGCGCCTGACCCCGGCCCCGCAGAGGCGTCGAGAAGCGCAGGGCTTGAGGGCGGCGCGCGCAGCGCGCTTCCACCTCTGACTTCGCCGACTGTTCGACTCGCAGTGACCGAAGGGAACGGAGGGAGTTGTCGGCGACCCGCCCTCAAGACCGAGCATCGCAGAGCAGTCCCGCGCAGCGGGACCGCCGGCCCCGGGGCCCCTTCTTTGCCTACTTTCTTCGAAAGAAAGTAGGTGCGCTGCCGGGCGCACATCCCGGCGCCGACTTCCGTGCAGGGAAGAAAGAACCCACATGCCACGACCCGCGCAAGGAATTCGACAAGCTCAATCCGAACGGATGGGGAGGTAGGCGAACGGGATCGAGACGGGACAAACGGCAGGCAGATGAGGATGCGGGGCCCTCACGCCTCCCCCGCCGGTGGCAAGAAATCCAGCGCCCGCATCGCCGCCGCCAAGCCCTTGCGGCTCTTCACCCTCGAGCCCCACGGGTCGTCCAGCTGCAGCCGCTCGGGCGCCGTGCGCACCGTCCAGTGCGCGCCACCCGTGAGCGAGGGCAGCTCCGACCAATCGACCGGCACCGACACCCCCATGCCCGGCCGCGCCCGCGCCGACCACGCGCACGCGGTGGTCGCGCCCCGCCCGTTGCGCAGGTAATCCACGAAGACCTTGCCGACCCGGTTCTTCGGCCCGCTCTTGCTGACGAAGAGCTGCGGCAGCGTCTGCGCAAGATGCACCACCACCGCCTGCGAAAAAGCCTTCACCGTGGCCCAGCCCCAGCGCGGCGCAAAGGGCACGACGATGTGCAAGCCCTTGCCACCACTGGTCTTGAGCAAGGCGTCGAGCTGCAACTCGTCGAGCAGCGCGTGCACCAGGGTCGCGGCCTCTTGCATGCGCGGCCACGGCACGCCCTCGCCGGGGTCGAGGTCGAAGGTCATGCGATCGGGTTGTTCGATGCGCCGGGCGGTCGCGTTCCAGGTGTGCAACTCGATCACGTTCATCTGCACGCAACCGAGCAGCGCCTCGCGCGTGGGCACGGCGAGCAAGGGGTCGTGGTCGCGGTCGAGTTCGGCGGGCAACAGGGTGATGCCCGGAAAGCGCATGCGCTGCGCGTGCTTCTGGAAGAACAGCTCGCCACCGATGCCATCGGGTGCGCGCACCAACGAGACCGGCCGGTCCTTCAGGTGCGGCAGCATGCGCGGCGCCACGCGCGCGTAGTACTCGGCGAGTTCGCGCTTGGTGATGCCGGTCGAGGCATCGACCACCCGCTCGGGGTGGGTGAGCTTGATGCCGCCGAGCGAGGGCGCACGCGTCGAGGCCGCCGTGGCGGCGCCTGCTTTCGTCTTCTGTTTCGCTGCGGCCGCCGCCTCGGGCGTGGGCTGGGCCTGCTCGACCGTGATGGCACGCGGCGGCTTGTCGCCGCGCAAGCCGTGAAACACGGCCTGGCGCACATGGCCGCCCTGCGTCCACTCGGCGAACGAGACCTCGGCCATCAGCTTGGGCTTGACCCAGTGCCCACGCACCGTGGACGGCGGCCGAGGCTCAAAGGGGCAGGCGGCGGTCTTCAACGCATCGAGCTTGTCACTCAGGCGCGCGAGGCTCTGCTCGCTGAAGCCGGTGCCGCAGTTGCCGGCATAGCGCAGGCGGCCGGCTTCGTCGTGCACGCCCAGCATCAGGGCACCGAAGCCATTGCGTGAGCCCTTGGGTGCGGTGAATCCGCCGATGACGAACTCTTGGCGTTGCGTGCACTTGAGCTTGACCCAGCTGCGGCCTCGCCCGCTGCGGTAGGGCGCGTCGGCGCGCTTGCCGATCACGCCTTCCATCTGCATCTGGCAGGCACTGTGCAGCAGGTCTTGCGGCGTGGCTTCGAAGTCTTCGCTGAAGTGCACGCGGGGTTGCGGCGCCAGCGCAAGCCGTTCGCGCAACAGGCGGCGCCGCTCGCTCAGTGGCAGCTCGCGCAGGTCGTGGCCATCGCAGAAGGGCAGGTCGAACACGAAGAACTGGATGGCCTCGGTGCGAGCCGCATCGAACGCGTTCTGCAGCAACTGGAAGTCGGGCGCGCCGCTCGGGCCATGCACGACGATCTCGCCATCAAGCCACGCCGAGGCGAAGCCCAGCGCCTTCACCTCTCGAGCCAAGCCCTTGAGCTTGGCGGTCCAGTCGTGGCCATTGCGGGTGAACAGCCGCACGTCGTCGCCGTCGATGCGCGCGAGCAGCCGGTAGCCGTCGAACTTGATCTCGTAGAGCCAGCCCTCGCCGGCCGGCGGCGCATCGACCAACGTGGCCAGCTGCGGCGCCAGGCTCAAGGGCAGGTCCGCGCGCTTGGCTCCGGCCGGCCACGCCGAGGCTCCGTGCCGGCCCTTGGCGGCGGTCCGACCCGGGCTGGCCCGGGCCGCTTTGTCGGTGCTGTTGCCGCGGGTGGCGGTGCGCTTCGCGGCGGGCGCCCGCGTGCGCGAGCGCCCCGTCAGCACGCTGTCGGGCGAGGCCTCGACCAAGTTGAACTCGGCCGCGGGCCGGGCCGCCTCGTCGCGCTCTTTGATCAGCAGCCAAGGTTCCTGCTTCTCGGCGCCCCGGCCCCGCATGCGCACCAACGTCCAGTGGCCCGAGAGCTTTTCGCCCTTCAACTCGAACTTCAGCTTGCCGGCCCGGTAGCCCGCGCGCGGGTCGCCCTGGGGCAGCCAGGTGCCGCGGTCCCACACGATGACGGTGCCTGCGCCGTATTGGCCGGGCGGGATCACGCCTTCGAAGCCGGCGTAGTCGAGCGGGTGGTCTTCGACGTGCACCGCCATGCGCTTGTCGGCGGGGTCCAGGCTCGGGCCCTTGGGCACGGCCCAGCTGAGCAGCGTGCCGTCGAGTTCGAGCCGGAAGTCGTAGTGCAGCCGGCGCGCGGCGTGCTTCTGGACGACGAAGCTCAGCGCCTGAGGCGACGCGCGCCCGCCCTGCGGCTCGCTCGTGATGGCGAAGTCGCGTTTCTGGCGATAGCGCTGGAGCTTGTCGTCGGCCATCCCGGAACGGTCATGCGGGCGGGGTGTCGCTCAATCGCACGAAGTGTCGGTGCAAGGCGACCGCTTCGACAAACGCGTCGATCACCGATTCGACCGTCGGCGCGGTGCCGAGCACCACACCCGGGTCGGCGTGACCGCTCGACAAACGCGCCGAGCCGCCCGCCGCGGCCAGCAGGTGTTCGCCCGCGCCCAGCACCAGCAGCGGCTTGCCGTGCTTGAAGCTCTCTTTCACATACGCCACCGCGTGCGCCGTGGTGGCGAGTGCGTCGATGGCCGCTTGCCCGTCGGGAAGGATCAGCGCGTCGTACAGCACCGAGGGCATGGTCTCCATCGTCGCCTCGACGTGCAGCGGTTCGCCCGCGGTGGCGATGGCGCCGAGCTGCGCGCCCACGTAGCGCGGCACCGCCCCCCGTGCGATCAGCGCGGCATAGAGCGTGCGCAAGGATGCGGCCTCGACACCGGGTGCCACCAGGATGGCGATGCGCCGCGCCTTGATCGAGCCATCGCCCGGCCGGTAGAACAACGACAGGGCCGGTGACGGCGCGTACTGCGCCGGCGGCAGGCTCAGCGCCAGCGGCATGGGCGGCGGCACCTCGATGCCGAGCCCACGCGCCACACCGCCCGCAAGGTCGGGGTGCACGTTGGCCAGCATGGCCACCACGCGCTCGCGGATGGCTTGCACCTGCACGCGGGTCAGCTCGAAGCGGAAGGCGTTGACGATGTGCTCTTGCTCGATGCTGCTCTGGCTGGTCCAGAACAGCGTGGCCTGCGAGTAGTGGTCGGCAAAGCGCTCGGGCTTGCCGCGCACCTTGTCCACACTGCTGAAGCGTTCGGGCACGCTCATGAAGCCCTTCGTGGCGCCGGCCTGGAAGGGGCAGCCGCCGCCGAGCGAGTTGGGTTCGTAGCTGACACGGCCCCGGTGAATGGCCTGCCGGTGCATGCCGTCGCGCTGGTTGTTGTGAACCTGCGTGATGGGCGCGTTGATCGGGATCTCATGAAAGTTCGGCCCGCCCAGGCGCGAGATCTGCGTGTCGAGGTAGGAGTGGATGCGCCCTTGCAGCAGCGGGTCGTTGCTGAAGTCGATGCCGGGGATGATGTGCGCCGTGCAGAAGGCCACCTGCTCGGTTTCGGCGAAGAAGTTGTCGGGGTTGCGGTTGAGCACCAGCTTGCCCACCGGCACCACGGGCACCAGCTCTTCGGGGACGATCTTGGTCGCGTCGAGCACGTCGAACGGAAAGGCTTCTGCCTGCTGCTCGCTGAAGACCTGCAGGCCCAACTCGTACTCGGGGAAGGCGCCCGACTCGATCGACTCCCACAGGTCGCGGCGGTGGAAGTCGGGGTCGGCCCCGCTGATGCGCACGGCCTCGTCCCAGTCGAGCGAATGCGTGCCGGCCAGCGGCGTCCAGTGGAACTTGCAGAACACCGACTCGCCGCGTTCATTGACGAGGCGGAAGGTGTGCACGCCGAAGCCCTGCATGGTGCGGTAGCTGCGCGGGATGGCGCGGTCGCTCATCTGCCACAGCAGCATGTGGGTCGATTCGGGCATCAGCGAGACGAAGTCCCAGAAGGTGTCGTGCGCGCTCGACGCCTGCGGCATGCCGTGGTGCGGCTCGGGCTTGACCGCGTGCACGAGGTCCGGGAACTTCATCGCGTCTTGGATGAAGAACACCGGGATGTTGTTGCCGACCAGGTCCCAGTTGCCGTGCTCGGTGTAGAACTTGACGGCAAAACCGCGCACGTCGCGCACGGTGTCGGCCGAGCCGCGTTCACCGGCCACGGTCGAGAAGCGCACGAACACCGGCGTCTTCTTGCCCGCCTCTTGAAACGGTGCGGCCCGCGTCAGTTCGGTCAGCGACTTGTAGCTCTCGAAGTAGCCATGCGCCGCCGAGCCGCGCGCATGCACCACCCGCTCGGGGATGCGCTCGTGGTCGAAGTGCGTGATCTTCTCGCGCAGGATGAAGTCTTCGAGCGCCGTCGGCCCGCGCAGGCCGATCTTCAACGAGTTCTGGTTGTCGGCGATCACCACGCCTTGGTTGGTGGTGAGCGCCTGCCCCGTGCCGTCGGCACGCACGCGGTCCAGCGACTCGATGCTGTGGTTGAGGCCGATCGGCGCGACACCAGCGCCCACCTTGTCCGACGGTTGGGCCTCGGTGACCGTGCTCGCCCCCGCCAGCGGGTCGGATGGCTCGGCCGTCAGGCCCTCACGCGGCTGGCGCGCGGCGTCGTCACCGTATTCGTGGGCCTTGTTGTCATTCCAGGCGACGGCTGCGGCAAGTTCTGCCGACGCACTGAACTTCGCCACCAGGTCGGGCAAGACACCGGGTGCCGCATTGGCGATGTCGGGTGGCATCGCGGTCGAAGGCCCGCTGACGGTGCTGAGCACCGAGCCCAACGGCTCGGCATGAAGAAGGGGCGGCGTGGATTTGCGAGAAGGCATGGTCGTTCGGCTCGGGTCGTGTCGGCGCGATGCGCGCGGCAGTCCGGCCCCTGCGGGTGGGCAGAGGCCAGGCATCGGCCACGGGTTGCGGCCTTGAGCACGAGAGGGCAAGCGATGTGCCCGGAGCCATGACGACGGGTGTGCGGGGCCCTGCACCGTTGGCGGTGTGTGGGTTCGTTCTTCCCCACACGGAAGTCGGCGCCGGGGTTTCGGCCCGGCAGCCGACCCACCTTCTTTCAGAAAGAAGGTGGGCCAAGAAACGGCCCCGGGGCCGGCGGTCCCGCTGCGCGGGACTGCTCTGCGATGCTCGGTCTTGAGGGCGGGTCGCCGACAACTCCCTCCGTTCCCTTCGGTCACTGCGAGTCGAACAGTCGGCGAAGTCAGAGGTGGAAGCGCGCTCACGCGCGCCGCCCTCAAGCCCTGCGCTTCTCGACGCCTCTACGGGGCCTAGGTCTGGCGCTTCGCGCGGGGTGAAATGCGGTTGGGGCTTTGCCCCTTGCCCCCAACGATTCGCGCACTCAAGCCCGCCGCCGCCCCGGCACCAACCCCACATTCGCCGCCAATTGATCCCGCAAGCGCACGATCGCTTGCGGCTCGCTCAGCAAGCGCATGCGCTCCGAGGCACTCAGCCGGTCCGTGTCCTGGCTCTGGATCAACCCACGGATCATGCGGCGCCGCGCCAGCCCCCGGCTGCCCCACGAGGTGTTGCGCGGCCCCATCGCAGAGCGCACCACGTCGAAGAGCCAAGGGTCGGTGACTGCCTCGCGCCAGTCGGGCACCGGCGACGCGCGCCGGGCGTGCAACGCAGCCTGGCGCAGCACCGAGGGCGTCCACGTCTCTTCGGGTGTGAGCAGCAGCCCGAAGGCACGCACCCGCGAGCCGACATCGCCGCGGCTCGTCCACACCGTCAGGGGCACCGCCAGCAGCAAGGGCAGGCCGACGGGTGCGAGCCACAGCGCGGCCGCCGGCTCGATGGCCAAGGCCGCCACCACCAGCGCGCCGACCGCGGCCACGATGGGGGCAAAGCGCCGTGCCGCGTCGGCCCAGCCGATGTCGCTGGCTTCACGCGGCGGCGACTTCCAGTGCAGTTTCAGGCCGGTCAATGCAACCACGACGAAGAGCGTGTGCGCCACCATGCGCACCGGCGCCTGCAGCACCGACAGCGCGCCTTCGAGCACCGCGCTCTTCACCAGCGCCGCCGTGCCGCCGTACTGCGCCTGCTCGCGCCGCAGGACGAGGGTCACCACCCCGAGCACGCGGGGCAGCACCAGCATCATGAGGGTCAGGATCCACAGGCCGATCATCTCGGCCGGCAGCGCGCGCGCCGGGTTGAAAATCGTGTAGCCGCCGAAGAGCCACAGCGCACCGCCGAGCAGCACGAAGCCCATCCACAGCGGGGCCGAGAGGTAGGCCATCGCGCCGGTGAACAGCATCGCGCGGTGCACGGCATGCAGGCCGGGCTCGGCCATCAGGCGCGCGTTCTGCAGGTTGCCCTGGCACCAGCGGCGATCGCGTTGCAGCTCTTCGAGCAGGTTGGGTGGCTGTTGCTCGTAGCTGCCGGCGATGTCGGTGACCAGCCACACGTGGTAGCCCGCCCGACGCATCAGCGCGGCCTCGACGAAGTCGTGCGAGAGGATGTCGCCGCTCAGCCCGCCGCGCCCTTTCAGCGGTGCCAAGGCGCAGTGCGCGATGAAGGGCGCGACGCGGATGATCGCGTTGTGCCCCCAGTAGTGCGACTCGCCGAGTTGCCAGAACTGCATGCCCGCCGTGAACAGCCGCCCGGCGACCCGGCCGGCGAACTGCTGCGCGCGCGCATGCACGGTGTCTTGGCCGCTGGCCTGCGGTGCGGTCTGGATGATCCCGGCCTTCGGGTTCGCTTCCATCAGGCGCACGAGGTTGAGCAGGCAGTCCCCGCTCATCACGCTGTCGGCGTCGAGCACGACCATGTAGCGGTAGTTCTTGCCCCAGCGCCGGCAGAAGTCGGCCACGTTGCCGGCCTTGCGCTTGGTGCGGATCTGCCGCCAGCGGTAGTGGATGCGCGTGCCGTGCTCGCCGAACGCGGCGCGCAGTTCCGCCCAGGCGGCCAACTCGGCCGCGCGCAGCGTGGGATCGTTGGTGTCCGACAGCACGTACACGTCGAACAGGCGCGAGCCGCCCGTGGCGGCCAGCGATTCGAGCGTGGCCCGCAGCCCGCCGAAAACGGTGGCGACGTGCTCGTTGCAGATGGGCATGACGAGCGCGGTGCGCGCATCCGAATGGATCGGCTGGTGCAGCACCGACTTGACCGACAGCGCGTGCTTGTCACCGCGCCACTGCACCCAGAAGCCCATCATCGCGGTCACGAAGCCGGCCGAGACCCAGGCGAACAACAGGCCGAAGAGCACGATCTGCGCCGTGCGCAGGGCGTGGTTCTCGTACACCGGCAACACGTGCGTGAGCAGCGTGGTCGAGCCGATGGCCGACAGCGCCACGCCCACCAGCAGCGCGCGGCGGCGTCGCGTGGCGGCGCGCTGCCAGGGTTCGAGGGCCTGCGGAGCTGGTGTCGGCACGAGCCCGAGCGCACGCGCGAGCACCAGGCGCACGGCGTCGCCGAGGCTGGCGAAGAAGCCGCGCCAAGGCGTGGCGACCATCGAGCTGCGGCAGATCGGCGGCATGCTGCGGCCGCTCATGGCGCGGGTTCCGGCTGAATGATGCTGGTCCATGTCTCGGTCAGGGCGTGGCGTTCGTGTTGAAGAAAGGCGCGCAACTCGACGGGCTGCTGGCGGTTGAGGCGCTGCACGCGCAGCGTCATGCGCCATTGGCCGGTGGCGTCGTTGCGGTAGGCGTTGGTCTCGACGAGCCGGGCGTTGCTGCCGGTGCTGACGACGGGCTTCACCGTGGCGCCGGCCGGCAAGGCATCGAGCGCGGGGCCGGCGAAGTCGATGACGTACTGCTGCTCGCCCGGCTTGAGCCCGCCGTAGCCGGCACCGACGCGCGACTGCACCGTCCAGCCGTTGGGCGGGCGCTGCTGGGCATTGCCCTGCCAGCGCATGCGGTAGGCGATGTCGAGCGGCTGACCGGCGGCCGGCAACTTGTCGGGCACCCAGTAGGCGACCACGTTGTCGTGCGTCTCGTCGGGCGCCGGCAAGAGCAGCAGCTCGACGCGCCCCGGGCCCCACGCGCCGATGGGTTCGACCCAGGCGCTGGGGCGGCGCTCGTAGCGCGCCTCGACGTCTTCGTAGCTGGCGAAGTGGCGGTCGCGCTGCATCAGGCCGAAGCCCTTCACGCCCTGCATGGCGAACGAGGTGGCCAGGGGCTGGCGGGGGTTGAGCAGCGGTCGCCACAGCCACTCGCCGTCGTCGGACACCATCATCAGCCCGTCGCTGTCGTGCACCTCGGGGCGAAACTCGTCGGCGCGCGGGTGGTTCTCGCCGTGGTGAAACATGCTCGTGAGCGGCGCGACGCCCAGCGTGGCGATGGCTGGCTTGGCCCCCGCGCGCAGGTACAGGCGCGAGCGCACCTCGACCACGGTCTCGTCGCCGGGCTTCAGCTCGAAGCGGTAGGCGCCAGCGGCACGCGGCGAGTCCATCAGCGCGTACACGACGAGCGTGCTGCTCTTGGCCGTGGGCCGCTCGATCCAGAACTCGGTGAAGCGCGGAAACTCTTCGCCCTGCCCGCCCACGGTGTCGATGGCCAGGCCGCGCGCCGACAGGCCGTAGAGCTGGCCCTTGCCCAAGACACGGAAATAGCTCGCACCGAGAAAGACACCCAGTTCGTCCTTGTAGGCCGGGGTGTTGAGCGCGTGGTGGATGCGAAAGCCTGCGAAGCCCACGTCGCCCCACTTCGCAGGGTTCAGCGTGTTCTTGCCGTAGTGGAAGTCGCGCGCATCGAAGGCGACGTGCTTCACGCCCTGCGGCGTGACCTCGTGGATCTGCACCGGCTGCGTCTGCAAGAAGCCGAGGTGGAAGAACTGCAGTTCGAAAGGCAGCTTCTGGTCGCGCCAGAGCGCGCGCTCGGGGTTGAAGCGGATGTCGCGGTGCTGGTCGTAGCTGAGCTTCTTCAGCTCGGCGGGCAGCGTGTCCTTCGTGGGCACATAGGCCTTGGCGGCGACCTGCTGGGCACGCCGCGCCACGTCGTCGAAATCGAAGCGGTTCGTCGGGGCTGCGTCGGCCCAGCGCGCCGCGAGGGCCAGCACGCCCAGCACCGCCACTTGCAGCAGCCACCAGAACACGCCATGCCGCGACAGCGCGGCCGGGGGGCGGTGGGTGGATGAAACCTCGGACAGGTGCAAAACGGGCCCTCCTTCACAGTGAAGTCGAACCTCTCTTGCGCAACGCCCGTGCCACCACAAAAAAACCGTTATGAATCAACGGCAAGCAGGCGAACACCGGTGCTATTTGGCAGATCGACCCCGGTTTTCGGGCCCGAAGCGTCGCCGATCAGCGACAAGCCACGGGTCGATCTGCGCCAAGTGGTTGATGCACCTGGATTTTGTGCATGTCGCTAGTCGGCGACAGGCCCGTCGCCGCGAAAGAGCCCGGGCGTCAGCCCGTGCTTCTGCAGCAGGCGGTAGAACTCGGTGCGGTTGCGGTCGGCCAGCCGGGCGGCGTCGGCGACATGGCCGTCGGTGAGCTTGAGCAGGCCCACGAGGTAGTCGCGCTCGAAGCGCTCGCGGGCCTGGGCATAACTCAGCACCTCGACGCTGGGCACCCGCAGCGCGCGCTGCACCAAGGCCAACGGAATGAGCGGCGTGGTGGCCAGCGCGCTCACCTGTTCGACCACGTTGTGCAGCTGGCGCACGTTGCCCGGCCAGTGCGCCGTGGCCAGCGCCTTCAGCGCCTCGGGTGCGAAGCCGTTGACGCGCTTGCCGTACTTGCGCGCCAGCTTGGCGAGAAAGTGGTTGGCCAGCAGCGGGATGTCTTCACGCCGCTGCGCAAGCGGCGGCAGCGACAGCGCCACCACGTTGAGCCGGTAGAACAGGTCTTCTCTGAACTGGCCCTCGGCCATCGCCGCATCGAGGTCGCGGTGCGTGGCCGAAAGAATGCGCACGTCGATCGGGCTGGTGTGGTGCGAGCCCACCGGCCGCACGGCGCGGTCTTGCAGCACGCGCAGCAGCTTGACCTGCAGCGCGGGCGGCATGTCGCCGATCTCGTCGAGAAAGAGCGTGCCCCCGTCGGCCGCCTGAAACAGGCCCCGGTGGTTGGCCACCGCGCCGGTGAACGAGCCCTTCACATGGCCGAAGAGTTCGGATTCGAGCAGCGCTTCGGGGATGGCCCCGCAGTTCACGGCCACGAAGGGCTTGCCGGCGCGCGGGCTGGCCTGGTGGATGGCCTGGGCCAGCAGCTCTTTGCCGGTGCCGCTTTCGCCGTGGATCAGCACGCTTGCATCCGACGCCGCGACCATCTTGGCCTGCGCCAGCAACTCGGCCATGGTGTTCGAGCGGCTGACGATGGGCGCGCGCCAGGCCTCGTCGGTCTGGCCGTGCGGCGTGGGCTCGGGCGCGGCGAGCGAC
The DNA here is from genome assembly GCF_056676035.1 of Piscinibacter sp. PDB5-1. Taxonomy (NCBI): domain Bacteria; kingdom Pseudomonadati; phylum Pseudomonadota; class Betaproteobacteria; order Burkholderiales; family Sphaerotilaceae; genus Piscinibacter; species Piscinibacter sp. PDB5-1. The sequence goes on from NZ_JBWVZL010000001.1 coordinate 1,544,058, forward strand.
AAGGCCTCGTCGATCTTCTCCAGCAGCGCCTTGCCGTCGAAGGGTTTTGTGAGGTACGTGAACACCCCGCGCGACGTGGCCTCGACGGCGTCGGGGATGGTGCCGTGCGCCGTCAGCAAGATCACCGGCAGCGACGGGTGCCGCGCACGGATGTCGTCGAACAGCGCGAGCCCGTCGCGCCCGGGCAGGCGCACGTCGCTCACCACCAACTGCGGGCGCGCGGCCGCCAGCTGCGCCAGCGCGTCTTCGGCCGAGCCCACCGCCGTGACGCGGTGGCCGGCGGCGCCCAGGCGCATCGACAGCAGCTTGAGCAGGTCGGGGTCGTCGTCTACGACAAGCAGGTTGGCCATGCGTGGGATCAGCTCATGGCTTGGTCGGCACCGCGGGCGCGGCCCCGGGCCGGGCATTCAGGCTGCGCTCGATGGCCTTGAGCGCTTCGAGCTTTTCGTTCAGCTGCTGCACGTTGCGCTGCGCCTCACGCAGCTGCGTCGCCTGGCGCTCGACCTGCTCTTCGAGCTTGCGCTGTTCGACCAAGCGCGCCTGCAGCAGCCGCGCGAGCGGCTGCCAGGGCTTCAGCTCAGGCGCACTCGAACGCGTCACCGGGTCGAGCAAGGCGATCGCTCGGCCCAGGTCGCCCCCGTTGACGCCCTGGCTGCGCGCCTGCGCCAGCAGCATGGCCAGTTCGAGCACCACGGCGGGCGATGCGGCCGAGGCGGTGGCGGCCACGTGCGCATTCAAGCGCGTCAGCTCGGCCGCCAACTCGGGGGCGGGCATCTGTCGGATCAGCTCGTGGTACGCCAGCAGGCGGCGTGCGGCGACATCGGCCGGGTCGACCTGCGGCGGCGGAGGTGGCGGCGGCGGCGGGGGGGCCTCGACCGGCGGCGGGGCCGGCGCAGGCGCCGGCGGAGGCGGCATCAGCGCGCTGCACGAGGCCAGCGCGAGCAGCGAAGCAGCGACCCAGGCCACCGCCCAGCGCGGCGGCGAAGCAGACAGGGAGCGCGACGACAAATCAGGAGGCATGCGGAAGCTCGATGTGAAAGTGGGCACCGGAGCCGCTGGGGCTTTCGGGCATCAATTCGATGTGCCCGCCGTGTGCGGTGATGTATTCCTGCACGATGGACAGGCCGATGCCGCTGCCGCGCGGGGCATCCCGCGGCTGGCGTTCACCGCGGTAGAACGGCTCGAAGACGCGCGCCCGGTCGGCAGAGGCAATTCCCGGGCCTGCGTCCACGATGTCGATGCACGCGCGCCCGGGCAGGCTGCTCACCGAAAAGCGGATCGTAGCCCCCACCGGTGAAAAGCGAATCGCGTTCGACAGCAGGTTGCCCAAGGCCGTGGCGAGCTTGTCCGGATCGACCTCGGCCCACAGCGGCCGGCCGTTGACCTGCACGCGCAACTGGCGCGCCTGCCACTGCAGCTTCTGCTGGTTCACGAGGTCACCGACCAGCGCGACCAGCTCGGTCTTGCGGCGGCTCAGACGTCGCGCCTCGAAGGCCGCGGCATTGAAGCGCAGCAGGTCTTCGATCTGCGCCTGCAGCAGCGCCGCGTTGTCGCGCAAGATCCGCGCGACCTCGCGCTGGTCGTCGCTCAGCGTGCCCGCCACGCCGTCTTCGAGCAGCGCCACGCCTTCGCGCAGTGCCGCCAGCGGCGTCTTCAACTCGTGCGACACGTGGCGCAGAAAGCGCGCCTTGTCGGCGTCGAGTTCGGCCAGCCGCAGGCGCAGCCATTCGAGCCGGCGGCCGATCATGCGCACGTCGTCGGGCCCGCGGATCTCGATCGGCTCGTCGAGCCGGTTCTCACCCAGGCCGACGATGGCCGTCTCGACCCGCTTCAGCGGCCGCGCCAGCCAGACGCCAAAGCCCAGCGCCAGCACGATGGCCACGGCGATGGCCGCGAGCACCTGCCGCCCGAGTTGCAGGCGCCCCGCCTCCAGCTCGTTCAGCAGCGCCTGGTTGCGCACCTCGGCCGCGATGCGCACCTGCTCGGCCAGGGCTTCGTTCAGCGCCTCGATGTCACGAAACGCCGCCGTCAGCGTCGCTTCGCGCACCCGCAGCGTGTTGGCGGGGCCGCGCAGCTGCGCCTGCACCGTGTCCAGCGCCTGCCGCCAGGCCTGCGCCGGCTGCGGCGGAATGCGCGGGTCGTTCAAGCGGTTCAGCGCTTCGAGCGCCTCGCGCGCCGCATCGTCGAAGCGTTGGCGCAGCCCCGGGTCATCGAGCACCAGGTACTGCCGCGCCGCCCGCTCCATCGTCACGCTGCGCTCAGCCAACTGCTGCGCCGTGGCCGTCGAAGCCACCGCCTCACGCGCCCCCGCGCTGCTGCGCTGAAGCAGGCCTTCAAGCGTGACCAGCCCCCGCAACGACGCCGCCCCGAGCAACGCCGCGATCAACAGAAAAGCGACCAGCAGCAGTTGCCGAAAGGAATAGCGGTGCAGGCTGAACATCGGCGGCGATTGTGCCGAGGGTGGCGGCGGGGCTGGAGCCACAAGGGCTTGCGAGGCGAAACCCGGCGCGGGCCTTCATGCAGCGAAAGAACGGTCGATGAATGCCAGAGCGGCACTTCGACAGCGCTCAGCCCTCAGTCAAACACCGGCAACACATCGTCCTTCAACGACCCACGCGCCCGCTCGTAATCCGGCATCACCGAGCGCACCACATCCCAGAACCGCGGGCTGTGGTTCATCTCGCGCAGGTGCGCCAGCTCGTGCGCCACCACGTAGTCGATGGTCGCCATCGCGAAGTGGATCAGGCGCCAGTTCAGCCGGATCGACCCGTTGGCGCTCGCGCTGCCCCAGCGCGTCTGCGCCGACGACAGCGACAGCCGCGTGTAGCGCACGCCCAATTGCGCGGCGAAATGCCTGCAGCGCTCTTCGAAGATGCGCTTGGCCTGGCGCTGCAGCCAGCTCTGCACCACGTCGCGGATCTGCTCGGGCGTGGCCGTGTGCGGCAGGCCCACGTGCAGCGTCAGGCGCGGCACGCCGGGCAGCGCCGTCGCGTCGGTGTTGAGCACCGCGCCGGCCTTGCCGGCACGGGCGTCGAGCACCACGATCACCGTCTCGCCGAGGAAGGGAATGCCAGTGCCGTCTTTCCAATCGACCTTGGCGGCCTGCAGGCGTTGCGAGCGCTCTTGCTGCTCTTGCAGCTTGCGAAGAATCCAGTCGGCCTTCTCGCGCAGGGCCGCTTCGACATCGCCGACGTTGACCCACTTCGGCGCAGCCACGCTCAGGCCGTCGGAGCCGACCACGAAGCCGATGCTGCGGCGGCGCGCGCGGCGAAAGGCGTAGGCCACGAGGTGCTCACGCAGGCGGATCTCGCGCTGCGCCTGCGGGTGCCGAAAGACGGCCGGCGCGAGCAAGGGCGCGGCCGGCGTGGCCAACAGTTCAGGCGTGGGGGGCGCCGGGCGGGCCACCCGCGGCACCGGGCTGGGCCGCTCGGCAGGCCCTGCGGCGGGGGGCGCCGACACCGGTTCATCGAACAGCGAAAGCTGCGGGGCGTCGGGACCGGGCGCGCGTGACATGGCCGCGAATTCTATTGATAGGCCTCGGGGTCGAGGCGGCGCATTTCCGCTTCGATCCAGGCCTCGACCTCGCGCATCAGCTCGTCGGCCTCACGCCCGGCAGACGGGATCGGCTTGCCGATGGACACATCGACCACCCCCGGCCGCACGAGGAAGGACTTGCGCGGCCAGCAGCGCGCCGAGGTCACCGCGATCGGGATCACCGGGACCCCGGTGGTCACCGCGAGCCGTGTGCCACCAATCTTGTAGGTGCCCTGCCCGCCGCGCGGCGCGCGCGTGCCCTCGGGAAACATGATCACCCAGTTGCCGTTGGCCATGTGCTTGCGGCCTTGTTCGGCGACGCGGCTCCAGGCTTCGGCGCGCTTGCTGCGGTCGATGTGGATCATGTCGATGCGCGACATGGCCCAGCCGAAGAAGGGCACGTACAGCAGCTCGCGCTTGAACACGTAGCACAGCGGCTTGGGCATCAGGGTCGGGAAGAAAAACGTCTCCCACGTGGACTGGTGCTTGGGCAGCAGGATGGCCGGGCCATCGGGCAGGTTCTCCATGCCCTGCACCCGCGCCTTCACGCCGGTGATGACGCGGCAACCCCAGATGGCGCAGCGCAGCCAGCCGGCGCACCACCAGTAGACCGGCGCCCCGCGCACGAAGATCGACTGCACCAGCACGGCCAGCGCCCAGGGGATGACCGTGACGGCCATCCACACCACGAACAACAGCGAGCGCACCGCGGACAACAACGCAGACAAGGGCGCCATCACTCCAGCCCCTCCGAGGTCGTCAGGCCCCGGGCGGCGCGGTCTTGCTGGATCAGGTGTTCGGCGAACGCGGGCAGGTCGTCGTGGAAGACGGTGCCGGGCACGTCGCGCAGCACCTCGGCCTCGTTGAGCGACGCGCCCTTGCCGGTGCGAACCATGTGCGGCTTGCAGCCCATGGCCGCGCCGGCCTGCAGGTCGCGCAGCGAATCGCCCACGATGGGCACGGTGCGCAGGTCCACGCCGTAGCGTTGGCCGATCTGCTCGATCAGCCCCGGCAGCGGCTTGCGGCAGGTGCAGTTCTCGTCGGGCGTGTGCGGGCAGAAGAACACCGCGTCGATGCGCCCGCCGACCTTGGCCAGCATGGCCTGCATCTTGGCGTGCATGGCGTTCAGCGCCGCCATGTCGAACAGGCCCCGGCCCAGGCCCGACTGGTTGGTGGCCAGCACGGTGTGCCAGCCGGCGTGGTTGAGCCGCGCGATGGCTTCGAGTGCGCCGGGCAGCGGCGTCCACTCTTCCGGCGAGCGCACGTAGTCGTCGCGGTCTTCGTTGATGGTGCCGTCGCGGTCGAGGATGATGAGTTTCATCGTGCGTGCCTCGGGTCGCGTGCTCAAGTGGCCAACTTCGACAAGTCGGCCACGCGGTTCATCGCGGCATGCAGCGTGGCCAGCAGGCCCAGCCGGTTGGCGCGCAGCTTCGGGTCTTCGGCGTTGACCATGACCTGGTCGAAGAAGGCATCGACCGGCGTGCGAAGCGCCGCCAGCGCCTGCAGCGACGCGGTGTGGTCGCCGCGCTCGAAGGCGGCGTCGGCCGCAGGCTTCACCTGCACCAGCGCGGCGTACAACGCGGCTTCGGCGGCTTCGCCGAGCAGCGCGGTGTCCACCGTGGCTTCGACCGCCCCCTCGGCTTTCTTGAGGATGTTGCCGACACGCTTGTTGGCCGCCGCCAGCGCCGCGGCTTCGGGCAGGGCCGCGAAGGCGCGCACCGCCGCCAGGTGGCGCGGCACCTCGGCCAGGCGCGGGCGCAGCGCCAGCACCGCATCGACTTCTTGCGCGCTGTAGCCCTGCTCGCGCAGCATGCCGGCGAGGCGGTCGTCGAAGAAGCCGAGCAAGGCGTCGCGCGGGTTCTGGATCAGCTCGCCGAAGGCCGGCACGGCCGCGTCGATCAGCGCGCCCAGGTCCAGCGGCAGGTGCTTTTCGACAGCCAAGCGCACGACGCCCAGCGCGTGGCGGCGCAGCGCGAACGGGTCTTTGTCGCCGGTCGGCAACTGGCCGATGCCGAACAGGCCGACCAGGGTTTCGAGCTTGTCGGCCAGCGCGAGCACGGTGCCGGTGTGGTTGCGCGGCAGCGCGTCGCCGGCGAAGCGCGGCTTGTAGTGGTCTTCGATGGCGATGGCCACACCGTCGCGCAGGCCCTCGTGGCGTGCGTAGTAGCCGCCCATGATCCCTTGCAGCTCGGGGAACTCACCGACCATGTCGGTCAGCAGGTCGGTCTTGGCCAGTCGCGCGGCCTCTTGCACCTTGCTGTCGAGCACGTCGAAGTGGTCTTTGTCATCGACCGTGAAGGGCACGATGGCCAGGCGCCACAGGTTGACGATGGCGTGCGCGATCTGGCGCACGCGTTCGGCGCGGTCGCCCTGCGTGCCGAGCTTGCCGTGGTACACGACGCGGCCCAGGCCTTCGACGCGCGAGGCCAGCGTCTTCTTGCGGTCCTGGTCGAAGAAGAACTTCGCATCGGCCAGGCGCGGGCGCACCACGCGCTCGTTGCCGCCGATCACCCGCGAGGCATCGGCCGGGCGGATGTTGCTGACGATCAGGAACTTGTTCGTCAGCTTGCCCTGCGCGTCGAGCAGCGGAAAGTACTTCTGGTTGGCCTTCATCGTGAGGATCAGGCATTCCTGCGGCACGTCGAGAAACTCTTTCTCGAACTGGCACAGCAGCACGTTGGGCCGCTCGACCAGCGCCGTCACCTCGTCGAGCAGGGCCGCGTCGTCGATGGGCGTGAGGCCTTGTTGGCCGGCCGCGTGCTGCAGCTGGCGAACGATCTCGGCGTGGCGGTGCTCGAAGCTCGCGATCACCGCGCCTTGCTCTTGCAACTGCTGCGCGTAGTGGTCGGCGTTTTGCAGCACGACCGGGTCCACGCTGGCTTCGAAGCGGTGGCCCTTCGTCTCACGGCCGGCGCTCAGGCCCAGCGCGGTGACCGGCACCACGTCGGCGCCGTGCAGCGCGACCAGGCCGTGCGCGGGGCGCACGAAGTGCACGTTGCTCCAGCCGTCGGCCAACTGGTACTGCATGACCTTCGGGATGGGCAGCTTGGCGATGGCCTCGTCGAGCGCCTTTTGCAGGCCCTCGGCCAAGGTTGCGCCTTTGGCGATGCTGTCGAAGAACAGGGCTTCGGCCTTGCCGTCGGGCTGGCGTTTGAGTTGCGGCAGCACCGCGGCATCGAGCCCCAGGCTGGCGAGCTTCTTCAGCAAGGCCGGGGTCGGCTGGCCTTCGGCGTTGAGCGCCACGCTCACCGGCATCAGCTTTTGCGACTGGGCCTTGTCGTCGGCCTGCGCGCGCACCGCACTCATCTGCACCGCGAGGCGCCGGGGCGATGCGAACGGCGTGACCGCCGAGTGCTCGGTGGCCAGGCCTTGCGCCTTGAGCCCATCGCTCAGCAGCCGCGCGAACTCTTCACCCAGCTTCTTCAGCGACTTCGGCGGCAGCTCTTCAACGAAGAGTTCGACGAGCAGGTTCTTGGTGGTGGACATGCTCAAGCCGCCTTCTTGCTGTTGATCTGCGCGACGACCTCGTCGGCCCACGTCTTCGGGGCCATCGGGAAGCCCAGCCGCGCGCGGCTGTCGAGGTAGCTCTGCGCCACGCTGCGGGCGAGGTTGCGGATGCGGCCGATGTAGGCGGCCCGTTCGGTCACGCTGATCGCGCCGCGCGCATCGAGCAGGTTGAAGCTGTGCGCGGCCTTGAGCACCTGCTCGTAGGCCGGCAACGCGAGTTGTTGTTCCATCAGGTGCTTGGCCTGCTTCTCGTGGCTGGCGAACGCGCCGAGCAAGAACTCGACATCGCTGTGCTCGAAGTTGTAGGTGCTCTGCTCGACCTCGTTCTGGTGGTACACGTCGCCATAGCTGAGCGTGTCGGTCCACTTCAGGTCGTAGACGCTGTCCACACCTTGCAGGTACATGGCCAGGCGTTCGAGGCCGTAGGTGATCTCACCGGTGATGGGCCGGCATTCGATGCCGCCGACCTGCTGGAAGTAGGTGAACTGCGTGACCTCCATGCCGTTCAGCCAGACCTCCCAGCCCAGGCCCCAGGCGCCGAGCGTGGGGTTCTCCCAGTCGTCTTCGACGAAACGCACGTCGTTGCTCTGCAGGTCGAAGCCCAGCGCTTCGAGCGAGCCGAGGTACAGGTCGAGGATGTTGGCCGGTGCCGGCTTCAACACCACCTGGTACTGGTAGTAGTGTTGCAGGCGGTTCGGGTTGTTGCCGTAGCGGCCGTCTTTGGGGCGGCGGCTGGGCTGCACGTAGGCGGCCTTCCAGGGCTCGGGGCCCAGCGCGCGCAAGAAGGTGGCGGTGTGGCTGGTGCCCGCGCCGACTTCCATGTCGTAGGGCTGCAAGAGCGCGCAGCCCTGGCGGTCCCAATAGTCTTGCAGGCGCAGGATGATTTGCTGGAAGGTCAGCATGGTGCTCGGGTCGCGTGGGAAACGGGCGATTTTAGGTGGCAGTGGCGCCTGCCCCGGGTGTTCTTGCCACCTGCGCGAGCAAGAGGCCGGGCCCGCCCGTGTTCGCGCCGACGCAAGGCGCCGGCCGCGCGCCTCAGGACTTGGGCTGCAGCGAGCGCACGAACACCAGGCCAAAGGCCCCCACCGACACCACCCGGCCGTCCACCGTGGTGTACGAGGCCACGCCCAGCGGGTGGTAGGTCGAGACGAACGCGGTCAGCGCACCCAGGCCGAGCAAACCGGCCACCGGGCTGCGGTCGGCCATGGCCTTGCGGATCTCGGCGCGGTGCTTGTCGGCCGACGGGTTGGTGACGAAGGCCAGGGCAACGAGGCCGGCGATGGCGAGGGCAGAGGTGACGGTGGCTTTGCGCATGGGCGCCATTGTGGCCACGCGCACCCACGGCCCCGTGACCGAGCGTTACCGGCGACGCCGCCGGCCCCGGGCGATCAGGCGATCACTGCACCACACCCTTGCTGCGCAAGAACTCGTCCACCAGTTGCAGGCGCACGGCGGGGTCGTCGAGTTCCATCAGCTTCTGTTTGGCGGCGCGCGAGATCGGCAGGATCTCGCACCAGCGGTTGGCGACCCAGCCCGCGTTGTCGAACTGGAAGGGCTTCAGGAACGGCTCGGTGCCCTGCCGCTTGAGCGTGGCGATCGCGTTGGCGAGGCCGCGCACGGTCTCGACCATCGGGTCGGTCGGCAGCACCGCCGGGTCGTCGGCGATGGCGCGGGCCCGGGCGACCCACAGCCCGTCGTCCTGCTGCGCGGTCGATGTCACGTCGAAGCGGTGCGTGCCCCGGCACTGCACGTTGAGGATGCCGGGCTGCGTGCTGTCCACGTCGATCAGCTCGGCGACGACACCGATGCTTTCGAGCGCGATCGATTCGCCCGTCTGCCGCACCTCGGCGCCCTGGCGCAGGCCGACCACGCCGAAGGGCTGGGCCTCGCGCAGGCAGCTGCCGATGAGGTCGAGGTAGCGCGCCTCGAAGACCTTCAGCTTCAGCAGCCCGCCCGGGAAGAGCACGGCCTGCAACGGAAAGAGGGGCAGCTGGAACAGCGCAGACGTGTCGGCGGATGAAGAGGACATGCGGGGGTTCAATCGCGGGCGTCGAGTTCGCGGTGCCGGACGAGGGTAACGCTTCGGTCGGCAAAACGCCGGCCGAGGGTTTCGGTGAAGTACACCGAGCGGTGCTGGCCGCCGGTGCAGCCGATCGCCACGGTGAGGTAGCTGCGCTGGTCGTTCTCGAACGCGGGCAGCCAGCGTGCAATGAAGGCCTCGATCTGCTGCAGCATCTCGCCGACCTCGGGCTGCTGTTCGAGGTAGTCGATGACGCCGGCGTCGCGGCCCGTCTGCGCGCGCAGTTCGCGGATGTAGTACGGGTTGGGCAGCACGCGCACGTCGAACACGAAGTCGGCGTCGCGCGGCACGCCGTGCTTGAAGGCGAACGACTCGAACACCAGCGTGAGCGAATGCGCGTTGGCCCGCACCAGGTCGCGCACCCACAGGCGCAACTGCGCGGGGCGCAGCTGGCTGGTGTCGAGCACGGTCGAGACTTCGCGCAGCTCGGACAGCAGCTCGCGTTCGAGCTCGATGGCTTCGACCAGCGCATGGTGGCCTTCGCCCGGATGGCCCGGCGAGGTTTCGCGTGGCGTGAGCGGGTGCGGGCGGCGCGACTCGGAAAAGCGCCGCACCAGCGCGTCGGTGTTCGCGTCGAGAAACACCGAGCGGATCACCACGCCTTCGCCGCGCAGCTCTTCGATCAGCGGCAGCAGGTGCGGCAGCGAACCGGCGCTGCGCACGTCCACCGCGATGGCCACGCGGCGCTCGGAGCGCGCGCGTTCGAGCCGCACGAATTCGCGAAGCAGCTCGGGCGGCAGGTTGTCCACGCAGAAGAAGCCGGCGTCTTCGAGCGCGTGCAATGCGATCGACTTGCCCGAGCCCGAGATGCCGGTGACCAGCACCACCTCGTGCGGTGCGGCCACAGCGTCGAGCGGTGCCGGCGCGGTGATCATTTGCGTTTGCCGGTGGTGCGCCCGTTGCCGGCGGCGGCCCCCGCTTCGGCGGCCACGGACAGCATCTCTTGTGCATGCGCGAGGCTGGTGCCCGACAAGCGCTCGCCGCCCAGCATGCGCGCGATTTCGCCGACGCGGGCCTCACCCTGCACGCCTTGCACGTCGCTGCGCGTGCCCTCGGGCGACGACAGCTTGGCGACCACGAAGTGGTGGTCGGCGCAGGCCGCCACCTGCGGCAGGTGCGTCACGGCCAGCACCTGGCGGTCGCGGCCCAGTTGCTTCATCAGTCGGCCCACGGTTTCGGCCACGGCCCCGCCCACGCCCGAATCGACCTCGTCGAAGATCAGCGTGCCGGCCGCTTCGCCGTTTGCATGCGACAACTGGCTGGTGGTGACGGCGATGGCCAGCGCGATGCGCGACAGCTCACCGCCCGAGGCCACCTTGCCCATCGGCCGGGGCGTGCTGCCCGCATGGCCCGCGACCAGGAACTCGGCCGATTCGAGGCCGAAGCTCTGTGGTGCGTCTTGGGCCGTGAGTGCGACCTCGAAGCGCCCGCCCGCCATGCCCAGTTGCTGCATGGCCTGCGTGACGGCAGCGGCAAGTTGCGGCGCGGCGCTGGCGCGCTGCTTGGACACCTTCTTGGCTTCGGCGCGGTAGGCGGCTTCGGCGGCCTGCACGGCCTGGGTCAGCGCGTCGAGGTCGGTCGCGGCGTCGAGCGCCTTCAGCTCGTCTTTCCACTGCGCCCACAGCGCCGGCAGCTCGGCCGGTGTGCGGCGGTAGCGGCGCGCGAGGCTCATCCAGGCCGACAGGCGCTCGTCGAGTTCGCGCAGGCGCTCGGGCTCCAGCTCGGCGTGGTGCAGGTAGCCGTTGAGCGTGTGCGCCGCGTCTTCGATCTGTGCCTGCGCGCTGTGCAGCACCTCGGCCACGGCGGCCAGGCGGGCATCGAAGGCCGACACGTCTTGCAGCGCGTCGAGCGCGCGCGAGGTCAGGCCATCGGCATTGGTGTCGGCTTCGCTCAACGCATCGAGCGCGGTGCGCGCGGCGTCCATCAGCGACTGCGCGTTCGACAGGCGCTGGTGGTCGGCGTTGAGCTCGTCCCACTCGTCGGCGCCGGGGGCGAGCTTGTCCACCTCGCCGATCTGCCACGCGAGGCGTTCGCGTTCACGCTCGAGGCTCGATTGCGCGGCCTGCGCCTGCGTGAGCGCATCGCCGGCGGCCTTCCACGCGCTGTAGGCGGCACCGAGCGCCGAGGTGTCGGTGCCCGCATAGGCATCGAGCAGCCCGCGCACCGAGGCCGCCCGCGTGAGGCTTTGCCAGGCGTGCTGGCCATGAATGTCCACCAGGTGGTCGGCCGCTTCGCGCAACTGCGCCACCGTCGCCGGGCTGCCATTGACCCACGCGCGGCTCTTGCCCTGCGCGTCGATCACCCGCCGCAGCAACAAGGTGTCGCCCGGCTCGAAGCCGGCGTCATCAAGCCAGCCCACCAGACTCGCCGGCACATCGAATTCGGCCGTGATGTCGGCCCGCGCACTGCCCTCGCGCACCACCCCGGAATCGCCCCGGCTTCCCAACGCGAGCTGCAAGGCGTCGATCAGGATGGACTTGCCCGCGCCCGTCTCGCCAGTGAGCACGCTGAAGCCGCCCTGAAGATCGACCTCCAACTGCGTGACGATCACAAAGTCACGCAAAGACAAGCGCCTCAGCACAGGAGTTCTCCCCACGCACCGCGCAAGCGAAGCGAAGCGCACATCAAGCAACACGCGAGGACCGGCTCTGCCGGCCGACCCGTGGCGCCCCCTCGGGGGGCCGAGACCGGACGTGGACAGCCCTGAGGGCTGTCCACGCCTGTCGAGGGACCGGGCCTCCTGGCCCGGTGCGGCCTGCAAGGCGGAGCGAAGCGACGTGGGGGCTTCATATGGTTCCAGCGTTCCAATGCAACTTGCCCCGCAGCGACGCGTAGTAGCTCCACCCGCGCGGGTGCAGAAAGCGCACCTGGTGCGGCGAGCGGCGCACGGTGATGCGGTCGCCGAGCAGCAGGCTGGCGAGGCCTTGCATGTCGAAATTCGCGCTGGCGTCGCGGCCGGCCACGACCTCGATGGTGATCTCGCCGGTGTCGGGCAGCACGATGGGCCGGTTCGACAAATCGTGCGGTGCGATCGGCACCAGCACCCAGCCCGCGATGCCCGGGTGCAGGATGGGCCCGCCCGCCGACAGCGCATAGGCCGTCGAGCCGGTCGGCGAGGCCACGATCACGCCATCGGCGCGCAGGTTGGCGACGAACTCGGTGCCGATGTCCACCTTCAGCTCGACCATGCTCGACGTCGCGCTGCGGCTCACCACCACATCGTTGACCGCGAAGCCTTCGTAGATGAGTTCACCATCGCGCCACACGCCGCCTTCGAGCATGGTGCGGTGCTCTTCTTCGTAGTCGCCCGCGATGATGGGCGCGAGCGCCTGCGCGAAGCGCTCGATGGACACGTCGGTGATGAAGCCCAGCCGCCCCTGGTTGATGCCCACCAGCGGGATGCCCGAATGCGCCAGTTGGCGGGCCATGCCGAGCATGGTGCCGTCGCCGCCGACCACGATGGCCAGGTCGCACTGGCGGCCCATCTCGATGGCGCTGAGCGCGGGGTAGTCGGCGATGCCGGTGTTTTGCGCCGTCTCGCGTTCGAACGACACCTCGAGCCCTTGGCGGGCGAGGAAATGCGCGATCTCTTCCAGGACGCCGCGGATGCCGCGAGCCTGGTATTTGCCCACAAGCGCGGCATGACGGAAGCGGGTTGGCATGCGCAGAATTACACCACAGCACCCCTCGCAGTCTGTGTCATCACGGGCCTCATGGCGGGCCGCTGAAACCTACAATCCGCCCCATGCTCGACGAGCGATCCAAGACCCTGCTGAAAGCGCTGGTTGAGCGCTACATCGCCGATGGCCAGCCCGTCGGCTCGCGCACGCTGTCGCGGGCCTCAGGGCTCGACCTGTCGCCCGCGACCATCCGCAACGTGATGGCCGACCTCGAAGAGCTGGGACTGATCGCAAGCCCACACACCAGCGCGGGTCGCATCCCCACCGCACGCGGCTACCGCCTGTTCGTGGACACGATGCTGACCGCACAACCACTGAACCTCGCGTCGGCCGCGTCGCCCATCGAGACCCAGCTGCACCCCGACCAGCCCCAGCGCGTGATCGCCAACGCGGCGCAGCTGCTGTCGAACCTGTCGAGCTTCGTTGGCGTGGTGACCGCACCGCGCAAGGCGAGCGTGTTCCACCACATCGAGTTCCTGCGGTTGTCCGAGCGGAGGGTGCTGGTGATCCTCGTCGCGCCCGACGGCGACGTGCAGAACCGGGTCATCCTGACCGCCCAAGACTATTCGCACAGCCAGCTCACCGAGGCCAGCAACTACCTGAGCGCGCAGTACGCGGGCCTCACCATCGAAGAGGTGCGCGAGCGCCTGAAGACCGAGGTCGAGTCGCTGCGCGGCGAGATCGCGGCGCTGATGCAGGCCGCCGTACAGGCCGGCAGCGAGGCCGAGCAAGACACCGAGCAGGTGGTCATCTCGGGCGAACGCAACCTGCTCGCGGTGCAAGACCTGTCGAACGACATGGGCTCGCTGCGCAAGCTGTTCGACCTGTTCGAGCAGAAGACGCAGCTGATGCGCCTGCTCGACGTGTCGAGCCGCGCCGAGGGCGTGCGCATCTACATCGGTGGCGAGAGCAAGGTCGTGCCCTTCGAGGAACTTTCCGTCGTCTCGGCACCCTACGAAGTCAACGGCCAGCTGGTCGGCACGCTCGGGGTCATCGGCCCCACGCGCATGGCCTACGACCGGATGATCCAGATCGTGGACATCACCGCGCGCATGGTCAGCAACGCGCTGAGCCAGAAGTAGCCAACGGCCCGCCCCGGGCACATCAGGAGCCCCGCATGGTCGGCTGGATCACCGCACTGAAAGTCATCCCCTGGGGCGACGTGATCGAAGCCGCACCGGCCCTGGCCAAGGGTGCGCGCAAGTTCTTCGCGCGAACGCAAGAGACCGCGCCACCGCCGGCCGACGCCACGCCGCCGGTCAACACGCCCGGTGACGACCCGCTCGCGCTGGCGCAACGGCGCATCCATCAACTGGAACAACGACTCAGCGCCCTCACCGAGCAGCAGCAGGCCTCGGCGGCGCTGATCGAATCGCTGGCCGAGCAGAACGCGCAGGTGGTGCGCGCCATCGACGTGCTGCGGGTGCGCACGCGGCTCTTGCTGGTGGCGGGGGCAGGGGTGGTGGTGACGCTCGCCGGCGTGATCGTCTGGCTGGCGCGCTGAGCGCGCCGCGAATCACTGCACCGTATCGAGCCGGCTTGCTTCGCTGAGCAGCGGATGCGCGGTCGCCTGACCCGCGAGTTGCGCCTCGCAGGCGCCTTGCTTCATCACCGGCAGGGCCGAGCACTGCCAGTGGCGCTGCGTCCAGGCCGCATCGGCCACCGACTGCGCCTCGCTTTGCGCCACGCTTTCTTCCATGCGAAAGAAGAACGCAAACACCAGCGCCAGGGCGACCAGCACGCCAAACGCCGTCCAGCGTGCCGCGTGAACGTCCGCGCGGCCGACGCGGGTATCGGGCACGCGCAGGGCGAAGGCGTTGCTCATTGCGGCAAGTCCTTGACCATGGCCTGCGTGTCGGGCCAGTGGGCGGCCTGCAGCATGGGGTTGGCCGCTTCGTAGCCGAGTTCGGATTCAAGCTCGTCCGCCGCGGCCGGGCGGTCGCCGGGGCGCACGGCCCGAGAGGCCTCGTACCAGCGCCGCACGTCTTCCACCCAGTTCGTATCGCTTGCCATGGCGGCCTCCGTCTCTCGTGCGTCCGCCCCTTCAGCGAACGCGTGACGAGATGGTGCGCCGAGCACGCGGTGGTGTGCCATCAGGCGGCACAACCCACGCACGTAGGAGTTGACCTACATCAGCCGGCGAGCTTCAAACCTGCGATGCCGACGACCACCAGCGCGAGGCACAGCAGCCGCATCGGCGAGGCCGATTCGCCCATCAGCACGATGCCGAAGAGGGCGGTGCCGAGCGTGCCGATGCCGGTCCACACCGCGTAGGCCGTGCCCACCGGCAGCTCGCGCAGCGCCAGCCCGAGCAGACCCACGCTGGCGACCATCGCCGACACCGTCCACACCGTCGGCCAGGGCCGCGTGAAGCCCTCGGTGGTCTTGAGCCCGAGGGCCCAGCCGACCTCGAGCAAGCCGGCGATGAAAAGCAAGGTCCACGACATGGCGCATCCACAAAACATAGCAAGGGGCGCAACTCTAGGCGCGCCGGCCGCAGGGGCTCGGTGTGGCGCGGCAACCACCCAAGACCCGCTCGGGCATGATCGCGCGCTCTGGGCGACAAGGGGCAGCGATGGCAGGCAAACGCAGCGTCGGCAACAGCGGCGGCAGCACCCGTGGGGAGCGCATCCGCGTGGGCATCGGCGGGTGGACCTACGAACCCTGGCGCGACAACTTCTTCCCGAAGGGCCTGCCGCACAGCCGCGAGCTGCAGTACGCCAGCCGGCATGTCTCGGCCATCGAGATCAATGGCACCTACTACAGCACCCAGAAGCCCGCGACCTTCGCCAAGTGGCGCGACGAAACGCCGGATGACTTTGTTTTCTCGCTCAAGGCCTCGCGCTACACGACCAACCGGCGCGTGCTGGCCGAAGCCGGCGAGTCGATCTCGCGCTTTGTCGAAAGCGGCTTGACGGAACTCGGCCCGAAGCTCGGCCCCATCGTCTGGCAGTTCGCGCCCACCAAGCGCTTCGAGCCCGACGACTTCGAGGCCTTTTTGCAGCTCTTGCCGGCCAGCGCCGATGCCCTGCCATTGCGCCACGTGCTGGACGTGCGCCACGACAGCTTCAAGACCGCCGAGTACCTGGCGCTTGCCCGACGGCACCGCGTCACCACGGTGTTCACCGACTCGGACGAGCACCCCTCGTTCGCCGACCTGACCGGCGACTTCGTCTACGCGCGGCTGATGCGTGCCGACGCGAAGTTCAGCGCGGGCTACGGCCCGAAGGCGCTCGACCAGTGGGCCGAGGCCGCGCGCACCTGGGCGGCCGGCGGGCAGCCGGCCGATCTGCCGCGGGTCGAGGCCAACGACGCGACCACGGCCCCCGCCACGCCGCGCGAGGTGTTCGTCTTCTTCATCAACGGCGCCAAAGAGCGCGCGCCGGCTGCTGCGATGGCCTTGCTCGAACGGCTGGGCTGGCAGCCGCCGGCCGACGCGGGCTGAGCCACGCCGGCGGCAACGCCGTTCAGGCCTCGTCGCGCGCCAGGGCCCGCTCGGACAGCAAAGCCCGCAGCAGCGCGTCGTGCCCGCCGCGCCGGGCGGCTTCGATCAGCGTCAGGTCGATCAGGTCGCGCTGCGCGTGGCTGCCACCGAAGCGGTGCGCGATGGGCCGCACGCGCCGCAACAGCTCGACGCAGCGCGCGTGGTCGCCAGCCCCGAAGGCCACCAGCGCCTGCGACAGCGGCAGGCCCACGTCGCGGGTGAACGCGAGGTTGTCGCCGCCGCCTTCGCGCAGCACGCGCTGCTGCGCGTCGAGCACGGCCTGCACGAGGCGCGGCCGGTCGGCGCCGATGAAGGCCATCAGCGCGTGCGCGTCGTTGAACGCGTACCAGCCGGCATCGGCCATCGGCGCCCAGCGGTCGGCCACCGCCTGCCAGCGCGGGCCCACGTCGACCCCGCGCAGGTGCAGCCGCCACAGCAGGGCCGACGCATCGGTGAGGTCGAAGGCCAGCGGCGACTGCGGCCCGGCGATGGGCCCGTCGTAGAGCGCCAGCACCTCGTCGATCTGGTTCAGCCCCAGGTGGTACAGCGCCAGGTGCCACCAGTTGTGCACGGCGAAGAAGTTGTTCTCGGCCCACTGCGGCTGGCGCGAACGCATCCACGCGATGCCTTGCGAGCGGCGGCCCTGCATCTCGAACACGTGCGCCACGGCGTGCTGCGCCCAGGCGTCGAGTGGTTCGAGCTCGATGGCGCGGCGGCCGGTGTCTTCGGCGCGTTCGTACTGGCCGCATTCCTCCAGCCCGAAGGCGTGCATGCCCAGCAGCGCGTGGTAGCCCGGCATGCGCGGCGACCAGGCCGGCAGCGCGCGGGCGATGCGGTCACGCAGCATGCGCGAGTCGCCGAGCAGAAAGTCGCTCAGGTGGCCGACCTGCAAGGCGACGCCGTCGTGCGGGTGCGCGATGGCGATGTCTTCGAGCACCTGCGCGGCCTGCCGCCAGCGGCCCTGGGCCATGAGGCCGAGCGCCTGCACGTGCGCGGCCTCGTGGTCGTTGCAAGTCAGGGCCTGGGCGCGGGCCAGGTCGGCCAAGGCCACCGGCACGCCCCCGGGCTCGGCGCCGACGAGTTGCAGGTAGCCGTGCAGCACGTGGCCCATCACGAAGCCGGGCTCATCGGCCAGGGCCGTGTCGAGCGTGGCGACGGGGTCGCCGACGTAGCAGCGCAGTTGGTGCAGCGCCTGCTCGTAGCGGTCGAGCGTGCTGGCGCTGGCGTGGGTGTGGGCGTTGCCCTGGGCATCTTGGCGGGTCATGGAAAAGTCCTCTGAAGTGGTTGGAACGGCTGCGTACCAGCCGGTCCCTTCAGACGGATCACCCCGCGCGTCGGATGCGGTTTTCGACGGGGGCCCCCAAGCGGGGGTGCCTCGGTGTCGGGCCGGGAACTGTCAGCCGCCCGAGAGGCTGGCCGCGTCGTCACGCGTCAGCGCATCGAGGTGGCGCGTGCAGTCGGCCAGTTCGACCGTGTGCGGCGCGTCGGCCTGCACAACGGTCACCGAGGTGTTGCCCATGCGGGCCGGCAGGCTCACCCCGTCGGCGAAGCACACGTGTCGCGCGAGCATCGCGTGGATCACCAGGCCGTGCGAAACCACCGCGACCGGGCGCCCGCAGGCGGCGCGCATCTCGACGATCCAGGCGAAGGCGTCGGCCACGCGCGCGGCAAAGGCCTCGGCCGATTCGCCCCCCGGCGGCGCCTCGGCCAGGGTGAGTGGGTTGAAGCCGAGGCTGTCGTAGCTGCGCCCGCGCAGGTCGCCGTAGTTGCGCTCTTGCAGCAGCGGCGAGGCCTGCACCGGCAGGCCGCAGGCCGCGCCGATGGCCTGCGCGGTTTGCAGCGCACGCGGCAGGTCGCTGCTGAGCACAGCACCGAGCCCCACCCCCGCCAGGCGCTGCGCCACCGCACGCGCCTGCGCGAGGCCGCGCGGGCTGAGCGGGGTGTCGGCCGGTTGCAGGGTGCGGGCGACGTTCAACAGCGTTTCGCCGTGGCGGACGAGGACGAGGGTCATGGTGCGGGGGGCGCGGGGTGGCAACCCAGCGATTGTGTGTCCGGCCCCGCCCGCGCCTCACGGCTTCGCCCGCCCCATCGGCGTGCGTTTGTGCCGCCTGGCAACAAGGCCATTGGGCAATGCCCCATGCCCATGCGGGGGACGCGCGACTACCATGGGCGCACCGCCCTTTCGCCCTCGGGTGCCACCGTGTTTCAAGCCCTGCTCGCCGGTTCCGTTCTCCTCGTGTGCGTGCTGCTGCTCGCACGCCTGTGGCTGAGCGCGTCGCAGCAGGCACGCGTCGATGCCGCCGCTCGGCGTGCGCTGCGGGCGGTGCGCAGCGGGGTGATGAGCGCCTGGCGCTGGCCGCGTTCGCGGCGTACCGCCGCGCGCATTGCCGACGAAGCCATCCGCCGGGCGCGCGAGCGCCGCGCCGACGGCACCTGGGAAGGCAACGTTTACAAGCCCAAGTCGTTCAAGCGGCCGCACAAGCCGCATTGAGCAGTCCCCCGCGGGCGGCGAGCCGCGTCGCTTGGCTTTAGCCTCGGGCTTTCGCCGCCCTTGCCTTGCCCGTGCCGATGACGCTCAACCGCCTGTCGATCCTCTTCGAGCGTTTTCGCGTCAGCACCTCGATGTTCCAGGCCGGGCCGCTGTGCGGGGTGTCGCATTACGGGGCCGAGCGGGGCATGGGCTTTCTGCACGTGCTGCGGGCCGGTCGGCTGACGCTGCGCCACCGCGTGCCGTTGCCCGGCGTGCCCGCGCTCGTCGCGCTCGACCGGCCCACGCTCGTGTTCTACCCCCGCCCGCTCGACCACGACTTCGTCATCGCGCGGGACGCCCCCTGCGACCTGGTCTGCGCCTCGGTGCGCTTTCAAGGCGGCACGCAACACCCGCTGTACCAGGCACTGCCGCCGCTGATGCAGGTGCCGCTGGACGAGGCCCCGCCGCTGGCGCCGACGCTGCAATTGCTGTTCGACGAGGCCGATGCGGTGCAGGCTGGTGAACGGCTTCTGGCCGACCGGCTGTTCGAGGTGCTGCTGATCCAATTGCTGCGTTGGTCGATGGCGCAGCCCGACGCGCCCGCCACCGGCCTGCTCGCGGGCTTGGCGCACCCGGCGCTGTCCCGGGCCCTGACCGCCATGCACGACAGACCCGGCGAAGCCTGGACGCTCGCCGCCCTGGCGCGCGAGGCCGGACTCTCGCGCAGCGTGTTCGCACCGACCTTCCGCGCGGTGCTCGGCTGCACGGCGATGGCGCACCTGGCGCAGTGGCGCCTGTCGCTCGCCCGCCAGGGGCTGCTGCGCGGGCGCGCACTCAAATCCCTTGCCGACGAGCTGGGCTACGGCAGCGCCTCGGCGCTGTCGCGCGCCTTCACGGCCCACTTCGGCGCGGCACCGCGCGCCTGGCTCGCGAGCGCCCTTGTGGATTCGCCCCCCCCGGCACCACAATCGCCGCACCTCGGAGGGAGGGACCGGCCCGAGGCTCAGGCCGGTTCCTCAACCAACTGACGCGCCGCACAGAGCCAGTTCATGGCCACCGGCGCGATGGAGCGCAGTGGCATGTCAACCACGCGGATGCACTGGCTGCACGGCCGTCCGGCCAGCTGGCTCGCGCTCACCATCGGCAGCGTGCTGGTCACGGCGGTCGTCGTGATGGCGGGCTATGCCATCTGGCAGTTGCGCCAGCAGGCCCTGCAGGTGGGCCAGGGCGCGGTCGAAGACCACGCCTTCTCGCTGGCCGCGCATGCCAACCAGGTGCTGGCCGGCGCCGACTTCGTGCTCGACAGCGTCGTGCAACTGGTGGCGCAGGAAGGCCTCGCCGACGCCGACGCCCTGCGCGAACGTTTCGCCACCCGCGATGCCCACGAAAAACTGCGCGCCCGCCAGCAGAGCTTCCAGGCCATCGAGGTCGTGTCGCTGCTCGCCGCCGACGGTGAGCTGCTCGCCTACTCGCGCCACCACCCAGCCCCCCCGCAGAATTTCAGCTCACGCGAGGCGTTTCTCGCACAGCTCGACGACCGCCTGACGCAGCCCTACATCTCGGCCCCGGTGCGCAACCGGCACAACGGCCGCTGGACCTTCCACCTGTCACGCCGGCTCAAGTCGGCCGATGGGCGCTTCATCGGCGTGGCCCAGGTCGGCCTGTCGTCCGAGTACCTCTCGGGCTTCTACAACACCGTGCGCATGGACCGCCGCGACGAGCGCGCAGGCGCCACCGCGACCACGCTGCTGCGCAGCGACCTGACGGTGATGGCGCGCAGCCCGATGGACGACCACCTGCTGGGCGGCCCCATGGCGCGCGTCGGCTCGTACGCCCGGCTGGTGTTCGGCGAAGAGACGCCCATGTTCCTCGCCCCGCCACGAACGCCCGCCGACGCCTGGGACGCCGCACGCGGCGAAGGCGTGCTGTTCTCGTTCCAGACGCTCGACACCTTTCCGCTCGGCATCGCCGTGGCGGCTCGCGACAGCGTCTTCCTGGCGGGATGGCGGCGCCAGGCCGCCACCATCGGAGGCTTCGCGGCCGCCTCGGCACTGTTTGTCGCACTCGGCGTCGCCATGCTGGTGCGGGTACTGATGCGCCGGGAACACGAGATGGCCGAGAGCGCGCGGCTGCGCGAAGCCGCCGATGCCGCCAACCGTGCGAAATCCGATTTCCTGGCCACCATGAGCCACGAGATCCGCACGCCGATGAACGGCATCCTCGGCACCGCCGACCTGCTGACGCGCATGCCGCTGGGCGACGAACAGCGCCGCCTCGCCGACGTGCTGATGCGATCGAGCCGCACGCTGCTGAGCATCATCAACGACATCCTCGACCTCTCGAAGATCGAAGCGGGCGAACTGCAGCTCGCACCCGCCCCGTTTTCGCCGCGCGCGATGATGGGTGGCCTGTCCGACCTGTTCGGCAGCTATGCGCAGTCCAAGGGCTTGCGCCTGCGCCCCGAGATCGACGACCGCGTGCCCGACGCGCTGGTGGGCGACCTGGGCCGCATCCGCCAGGTGCTGGTCAACCTGGTGGGCAATGCAATCAAGTTCTCGCACACCGGCACCGTGCTGCTGGCGATGCGCTGCGAAGGGGCGCCCGGCACCCATTGCCGGTTGCGTTTCGAGGTGCAGGACCACGGCGTGGGCATCGCTCCCGAGGCACGCGACCGCGTCTTCCGACCCTTCGCGCAGGCGGACGCCAGCATCGGCAAGCGCTTCGGCGGCACCGGGCTTGGGCTCACCATCTCGGACCACCTCGTGCGCATGATGGGCGGCAAACTCGACTTCGACAGCACACCCGGGCAGGGCACCACGTTCTGGTTCGAGCTGGACCTGCCGGTGTCGAACACGCGGCCCGAGCCCGAACCCGAGGTCGAGGACACCGCGCCCACCGCCTTCATCGACAGCGGCTCAGCCCCCTTGGTCTCGGCCGTGTCCAGTCCAACCGACGTGCGGCCTTCGCACCTGAACGGCCACGTGCTGGTGGTCGAAGACAACCCGGTGAACGCGCTGGTCGTCGAGGCGCAACTTGCCAACCTGGGCTGCACCTGCGAAATCGTCGTCGATGGCGAAGACGCCCTGCGCAGCCTGCGCGAGCGGCGCTTCGACGCCGTGCTGATGGACTGCATGCTGCCGGGCATGTCGGGCTACGACGTCACCCGCACCTGGCGCCTCGAAGAAGCGAGCCTCGGCCGCAAACGGCTGCCCATCGTCGCCCTCACCGCCAACGTGCTCGCCAGCAACGTCGAGCAGTGCACGGTGAGTGGCATGGACGACTACCTCTCCAAGCCCTGCACGGTCGAAAAACTGGCCGGCAAGCTGGGGCCCTGGCTGCGCGGTCGGCGGCGCACCGATTCCCCGGTGCCGCCCGCAGCCCGAGACCGCTGAGCCGCGCGAAAGCAGAAGGCTGGCGCCCAAAAGAAAAACGCCCGGCAGGGCCGGGCGTCGGGGTGAACCGTGGGACGCGGGCCGGCGCGAAGCCGGCCCTGCCAACGATCACTGGCCTTGCATCTTGGCGTTGTACTTGCCGAACACTTCCCACGCGAGGATGCGCGTGTTGCGAGCGGTCATCGCGAAGATGGTTTCTTGCGGGTTCGTGCCGATGCCCGACGGGAACACCGAGCCGTCGTGCACCGACAGGTTGGTGATCTGGTGGTGACGGCCCTTGGTGTTGACCACGCCCTTCGTCGGGTCCGACGACATGCCGCAGCCACCCATCTGGTGCGCCGAGTTCAGGCGCACGCGACCGTTGACCATCTGGAGCGAATCCAGCGCGGCGTTGAACTCGGCCAGGCTGCCGTAGCCCAGGGGGCTGGCGTCCAGGTGGCCGATGAACACGCGCGTGGCGCCGGCAGCGAACTGCACTTCACCCTGGCTGCGAATGGCCTTGCGCACCGTGTCGAAGTAGGCGGGCGTCAGCGGGTAGTCCACCGCCGGCGAGCCGTCGGCACGCAGAACCACTTGACCGCCCGGGCTGTCGGCGTTGAAGCCGTCACGGATGAACGAGATCACCGAGGCGTACTTGTCGTAGTTGCGCATCACGTTCAGGTGGTTGTCACCGAAGAACGCGGGCGACACGCCGACCAGCACCGGGTGCAGCGGGGCCACTTCGAGCTTCCAGCCCAACTCGCCGGTCAGCGGCTTGTTGTCCAGGTAGTGGTCGGAGTAGACCGACTGCGGCAGACCTTCCCAGGCCTTGATCTGGCCCGGGTGGATGCCACCGACCGAGGGGCTCGGGTGCAGGAAGGTGCGCTTGCCCAGCGTGGCGTGCGGGTCCGGCGCGGCCGAACGCAGCAGCAGGGCCGGGCCGTTGATCGCGCCCGCGGCCAGCACGTAGTGCTTGGCCGTGATCGTGACCTTGCGGCCGCTCGGCGACAGACCGGACGGGTCCAGCGCGTCGCACACCAGCGAGGTGATCTGCGTCTTGGCGCTGTTGAACACGAAGTTCTGGGCGCGCAGGCGGTGGTACAGGCGAGCGCCCTTGCCCATCGCGACCGGCAGCGAAGCGACCAGGGTCGATTGCTTGGCGTTGATCGGGCAGCCCAGGCCGCAATAGCCGAGGTTGGCACAGGCCTTGACGTTCGGGGAGATGACGCCCCACTTCAGGCCCAGGCGGGTCAGACCGCGCGACAGCACTTGGTTGTTGCCGTTGGCCGCACCGCCCCAGGGCTTGATGCTCAGGCGCTTTTCGACGGCGGCGAACCAGGGGTCCAGTTCTGCACGGCTGTAGCCGGCCATGCCGTAGTTGTTGACCCAGTGGCTGAGCACCGGAGCCGGCGTGCGGAAGCTGGTCGCCCAGTTCACGACCGTGCCGCCACCGACGGTACGGCCCTGCAGGATGCCCACGCCACCATCGACCGTGCGACGGCCGAGGTTTTCTTGGTACATCGCCGGGTAGGCGTCCGATTCCTTCATGTTGAAGTTGGTGGACGACTGCAGGCCACCTTCTTCGATGATCACGACCTTCAGGCCGGACAGCGCGAGCATTTCGGCGGTCATGCCACCGCCCGCGCCCGTGCCGATGATGCAGACGTCAGCCGTGATGGCTTGGTCGGCAGTCAGGGTGGAGGCGTTGGTGACTTTCCAGCCGTAGTAACGGGGGCCAGTGACCCACGGGTCGGTGGGCTTGCGCGACGGGATGGGGATGATTTGGGGCGTGCTCATACGATTCTCGGGGGTCCGGGGTAGTTGATCGCGGGCCAGTTAACGGGGTTCGAGTAGTGCCCGTTCGGGATGATGCCCATCAGCGCACTGAAGATGCCGCGTTGGCTGGCGACGGTGCTCACGCGAAGCCCTTCCAGCAGCGCGACCAGCGCCGAGGCGGGCATGGCTTCCCAAGTCGCGGGGAAGGCCGGGTTGAAGATCTGCGGACCCTGCTTGAGCGTGTTGAACAGGCCGATGATCGTGGCCTTGTTCAGCGGGGGGTAGTTGCTCACGACCTCACCGGCACGTTGAGCCGTGACGGCGATCGCGGCAGTACGGGCGGCTGCATCGGTCGGGAAGGCCCCGTTGCCGAGCACAACTGGCGCCCACACGCGGATGATGGCAAGCGACGCTTCATCGAGCGCCGAGACCGGGGGGATGACCTGAGCCTGGGCAAGACCCAGACCACCAGCCGCCCACAGCGACCCGCCGGCCACACCTGTGACCAGCACCTCTCTTCGTTTCAACATTGCTTCCTCCAGGTTCGAACCGGCCTCCGAGGCGGCGGTGGAACGGTCCGCAAACGCCGCGCACGATTGCACGGTTGTACAAATGCTATGCAAGCCATGTGACCGCACGCCCCGGGGAAACCTCAGGAATTGGGGAAAACAGGGGGTGTGGCAACGTTTCATTACAAAAACCATGAATGGCGTTGCCGACTTGTGACGCCGCGTGCAAGAACACCGAAACGAGGGGTTCGCGCGCGCCGCAGGGCTTGACAGAGATCAGCCCCGGGGGCGAACCCGCTCCCTCAGGTGGGGGCGTCAGGGCAACCCGCCCCGGGTGGTTAGCAGGGAACGTTTCACTGCACAATCCCGCCCACCGCAGCCCCCCTGGGTTGCGTCGACCCCGACGGAGCGCCCCGTGCCGAGCCCCCAGATCCCCTTCAAGACGCCCGACGGCGTCACCGAACTGAGCAGCCGCCAGCGCAAGCTCAGCCAGCGGCACCGCACGGTGCTGCTGTTGGTGGACGGCCGGCGCGACGAGGCCCTGGTGCGGCAGATGGCCAGCCAGGCGGGGGCCGCGGAGACCTGTTTCGACGAACTCGTCGCGCTCGGCCTGATCGCCCTGCCCCAAGCGGCGCCCTCGCCCGAGGCGCCCCTCGCCGCCGCATCCGAAGCCGCGGTCGCCACGGCTGAGCCTTCCCCCGTCCCGTCCACACCACCCGAACCCGCCGCCAGCACCGGTGCGGCACCGATCGAGCCCGCACCCGCCCCCGACTCCGTCGTGAGCCTGCTGCCCCCGTCGCTCACGCTGCAGCCCGAGTCGTCGCTGATGACCGATTCGACGCTCGGCATGCCGCACTCCGACCTCACGCCCCTGAGCGAACTCGAAGGCCTGCTGCAAGAAGCGCGCGACGTGCTGCTGCGCGCCGTACGCGCCGAAGCACCGGTGGCCGGCGCCTTGACGATGCTGCGGCTGCGCCGGGCGCGCTCGCGCGACAACCTCGAAGCCCTGCTCGACGAGGTCGAGCAACGCATCACCAAACCCAACAAGGGGCTGTGGGCCGCACAGACCATCGAGCGGGCCCGCGAGTTGCTGCACACGCATGCGGTGCAGTCCATGCCCATGCCCTTCGCGTGACACGCCCCGGCCCGCAGCACACGCACCCGGGCCCTCACCTCACGGCTGAATGAGCTTTCTCGCCATCGACATCGGCAACACGCGCCTCAAGTGGGCGCAGTACGCGGCGCCCCTGCCGGGCGCGCCGCTGCTGGCGCACGGCGCCGTGTTTCTCGAAACCATCGACGACCTGGCCGACACCGACTGGAAGCGCCTCAAGCCGCCCGGCAGCATGCTCGGTTGCGCGGTGGCCGGCGAAGGCGTACGCCGTCGCGTCGAAGAGCAGATGGAAATCTGGGACATCGATCCGCGCTGGGTCGTGCCCTCGGCCTGCGCGGCCGGCGTGATCAACGGTTACGACCACCCCAATCGGCTCGGCACCGACCGCTGGGTCGCCGCCATCGGCGCCTGGCACCGCATGCGTGCGCATGGCGCCACGCCGCGCCCGGTGCTGGTGGTGATGGTGGGCACGGCCGTCACGGTCGATGCCATCGACGCGAGCGGCCGCTTCCTGGGCGGGCTCATCCTGCCCGGCTTCGGGCTGATGCTTCGAGCGCTTGAGATGGGCACTGCCGGCCTCAAGGCACCGACTGGCGAGGTGGTGGACTTTCCCACCAACACCAGCGACGCCCTGATGAGCGGCGGCGCGAACGCCATCGCCGGCGCGGTCGAACGGATGCACGCCAAGCTGCGTGCGCACGCGGGCCAAGAACCGGCCTTGCTGATGACCGGCGGTGCAGCCGTCAAGCTGGCCGGCATCACCGACCTGCCTTTCGAAACGGTGGACACGCTGATCTTCGAAGGCCTGCTCGAACTGCAGTCGCACCGGCTGGCGCTCTGATTGCCACTGAACGCGTGAAGATGTCGCCCCGAGCGGGCTCAGCTGGCGTCGAGAAGATCAGTCGTACGCAGGTACGGCGAGCATCGCCGACGCACGATGTGCTCGCACCGTCGAAAGATATGCGCCTTCAGAGGATGTAGCGCGACAGGTCTTCGTTCTTCGCCAGTTCACCCAGCTTGGCATCGACGTCCTCAGAGCCCAGCGTCACCGTCTGCCCGCTGCGGTTGGGCGCGTCGAAGCTGATCTCGTCGAGCAGCCGCTCCATCACTGTCGAGAGGCGACGTGCGCCGATGTTTTCGGTGCGCTCGTTCACGTCGCAGGCAATCTGCGCCAGCCGGCGAATGCCACCGGGCGTGATGTCGAGCGTCACGCCCTCGGTCGCCAGCAAGGCTTCGTACTGCTTGGCCAGGCTGGCATGCGTCTGCGTGAGGATGGCCTCGAAGTCATCGACGCTCAGCGAGCCCAACTCGACGCGGATCGGAAAGCGGCCTTGCAACTCGGGAATCAGGTCGCTGGGCTTGCTCAGGTGAAACGCGCCCGAGGCGATGAAGAGGATGTGGTCGGTCTTGACCATGCCGTACTTGGTGTTGACCGTCGTGCCCTCGACCAGCGGCAGCAGGTCGCGCTGCACGCCCTGGCGCGACACGTCGGCGCCGCCGACCTCGTTGCGTGAGGCCACCTTGTCGATCTCGTCGAGAAAGACGATGCCGTTCTGCTCGGTGTTGGTCACGGCGCGCTGCTTGATCTCGTCCTCGTTGACAAGCTTGGCCGCTTCTTCATCGACCAGCAGCTTCATCGCCTCGGCGATCTTGAGCTTGCGTGCCTTGCGCCGCTGCCCGCCGAGGTTGGCGAACATGCCCTTGAGCTGCTCGGTCATCTCGTCCATGCCGGGCGGACTCATGATTTCGAGCGTGGGCTTGGGGTCGGCGACCTCGATCTCGATTTCCTTGTCGTCGAGCGCGCCTTCGCGCAGGCGCTTGCGCATCACCTGCCGGGCGGTGTTGTCGGCGGGTGGCGCGCTGGCGGTGAGGCCGAACTCGCTGCGCGGCATCGGCACCAGGATGTCGAGCACCCGGTCCTCGGCAGCGTCTTCGGCGCGCGTGCGCTGCCGGCGCATCGCGTGTTCGCGCTCTTGCTTGACGGCCATCTCGACCAGGTCGCGGATGATCGAATCGACGTCTTTGCCGACGTAGCCGACCTCGGTGAACTTGGTCGCCTCGACCTTGATGAAGGGCGCATCGGCCAGCTTGGCCAGGCGGCGCGCGATCTCGGTCTTGCCGACGCCGGTCGGGCCGATCATCAGGATGTTCTTGGGCGTGATCTCGGCGCGCAGCGCTTCATCGACCTGCTGGCGGCGCCAGCGGTTGCGCAGAGCGATGGCCACGGCGCGCTTGGCCGCGGCCTGGCCGACGATGTGGCGGTCGAGTTCGGAGACGATTTCTTGCGGGGTCATCGCGCTCATGGCGAAGCCTTTCTCAAACGGGAAGATTCCTCAGCGGCGCGCGCCGAGCGCCAGGCCGCTCCAAGCCGGCCCGCATCCCCTCGGGGATCGGCTGGGGAGCGCGGCGGTCGAGGGCGCCATTCCGGCCATCAGTCGAGCGTCTCGATGATGTGGTTCTGGTTCGTGTAGATGCACAGGTCGCCCGCGATTTCGAGCGAGCGCTTGACGATGTCGCGCGGGGCGAGTTCGGTGTGTTCCAGCAGCGCGATGGCCGAGGCCTGCGCATACGAGCCGCCCGAGCCGATGGCGACGATGCCCTTTTCGGGCTCCAGCACGTCGCCGTTGCCGGTGATGATGAGCGAGGCGTCTTTGTCGGCCACCGCCAGCATGGCTTCGAGCCGGCGCAGCACGCGGTCGGTGCGCCAGTCCTTGGTCAGCTCGATGGCCGCGCGCACCAGGTGCCCCTGGTGCTTTTCGAGCTTGGCCTCGAAACGTTCGAAGAGGGTGAAAGCGTCGGCGGTCGCGCCCGCGAAACCGGCGAGCACCTGGTCGCGGTACAGCTTGCGCACCTTGCGGGCCGTGGCCTTGACGACAACGTTGCCCAGCGTGACTTGTCCATCGCCACCGATGGCAACGACGTTGCCGCGCCGCACGCTCAGGATGGTCGTGCCGTGATATTGGTCCATCAGAAACAGATTCGGGTGAGTCCGGCGGGTTCAAGCCCGGGAGTCAAAAGAAAACGAGCGCTTGGACACCAAGGGTGCAGGTGTCACGGTCTTTTCATCGCAAAGACGCCAAGGGAATACCAAGAACGCAAAGAAATTTCTTTGAGGAAGTCTTTGCGACCTTGGCTGTTTTGCTTGGCGTCTTGGCGGTGAAAGAACCGAGCCCGGGCTCGGTGGGGCCGAGGCGTCTCAGTGCCAGGGCGGAAGGCTAAACCAAGCGCACCTTGACCTTGGCGTGCTCGTTGATGCCCATGGCACCAAAGAAGAGCGCGACCAGGCGGTGCGAGTCGGAGAAGCTCACCGCGCGGTTCTCGCCGCGGCGTGCCAGCACCCAGTTGAGCAGGTCACCGGCGGCGATGAAGTCCACGCGGATCAAGCGGGCACAGGACACGTTGACGATGGTCGCCGCACCCAGCTCTTCGGTCATCTTGTTCAGCGTGCCGCTGATGTCGCCGACCAACTGGCCCGAGAGTTCGACGCCCGCCACCTGCACGGTGGCCGGCTCTTCGGCGATCTGCGATTCGAGGAAGCTTGTCGAAACGTCGCTCACCACCGACATCGGCGGTGATTGCGTGCTGGTGTTCGAGCCGCCGCTGATGCGAACCTGGCAGGCGGCCGATTCCCACGACGGCGGCGACACCTCGTAGGTCACGCAGTAGTCGATGGCGGTTTCGTCGAACTGGTCGGGCCGGTTGGCCATGCGCATCACGTCGAGGCGCAGTTGCCAGAACACGGGGTCGGCGTCGCGCACGCCGGTCGGCGCAGCGTCTTGCAGAACCTGCAACAGGTGCTCGCCGCCGTTCCAGCGCATGTCGAGCGCGTTGTCGCCCATCCAGCCGCGGAACAGCTCGGAGAGCTTGGCGCAGCCTTCGGCGTCAATGCTTTCGAGCGCGCTCCAGTCGAACACCCAGGGCAGCGGCATCTGCAAGGTCTGCGAGCGCAGGCGGGCCACCGCATCGGCGTCGATGATGGCCGGGCTCGACCAACCCACCTGGCTTTCTGCGCGCGCGCGCGGGGCGCGCTCTTCGGCCGCGGCCGCCTCGGCCACGAGCCGCGGCATCGAGAACCACTGCGGTGCCGACCAGCCGAACTGCTGCGCATAGTCGAGCGCGAGGCTTTCAAACTTCTGCTGTTGGCCGATGGCGCGGTACAGGTCGAACAGCGCGAGCCACGTCTCTGCATGCTCGGCCCGCTGACCGCCGGCCGCCGTCAAGGACGACAACGACTGCTCGCAGGTTTCGAAATCGGCGTTGGCGAAGGCGATCACGGCCTCGTCCAACTCGGGGTCGTGCGCGATCTCGCTCTGCTCTTGCGGGTACTGCGGGGCGATGTCGATGGCCGTGGGCTGCGTACCCATCGGTGACAACGGAGACATGCCCGGGCCCATCACGGCGGTGACCTTGGTGGCGTCACGCTCCTTGCCCGGCGGGGGCGGCACGGGCGTGAGCGGCGCCGGCGCGGTGGCCGCCCCGCCCCCGGCCCGGTCGGGCTCGGTCTTGGCGTAGCCCATCGCGGCCGGCTGCGTGGGGGCGTCGTAGAACGCCGGGGTGCGACGCGAGGGCGCAGCCAGGCCGTCGCCAACCATTTGCTGCTCGATCTCGTCGATCTTGGCCTTCACACCGCTGTCGGGCTTGGCGCCGCTCTCGGGCATGCGCGCTTCGGAGTCATCGAGCCGCGACGAGCCACCCAGCGCGGCCAGCTGCTCACTCGTCAGGCCCTCACGGCGCACCTTGCGCAGCATGTCGAATTCGCGCTTGCGCACGAAATCGTTGCGCCGCTTGCGCTCGATCATCGCCTTCAGTTCCGACTTTGCGTACTCGCTCTCGCGGGACTCGTCGGTGGGCTGGGACAGCTGCGCCCAGTCCGTGGCCGGGTTGGCCACGAACTTGACCACCTTGCGGAAGAAGCTGGTGCCGTCTTTCGGGTCCGACATGGGCGGGCGCGTTGCGGTGCGGTGCGAGGGATCGACGCGGCGTGCGCGTCAGTCCCCGAACATCTTCTGCTTGAGCTCGCGGCGCTGCTGCGCTTCGAGCGACAGCGTGGCGGTCGGGCGGGCGATCAGGCGGCCCAGGCCGATGGGCTCGCCCGTTTCGTCGCAGAAGCCGTAGTCACCGGCCTCGATGCGCCCGAGCGACTGCGAGATCTTCTTCAGCAGCTTGCGTTCGCGGTCACGCGTGCGCAACTCGAGCGCGTGCTCTTCCTCGATGGTGGCGCGGTCGGCCGGGTCGGGAACGATGGAGGTGTCTTCGCGCAGGTGCTCGGTGGTCTGGCCGGCGTTGCTGAGCAGGTCGTCTTTCAGCGCCTGCAACTTCAGGCGGAAGAACTCGAGCTGCTTGTCGTTCATGTACTCGCTCTCGGGCATGGCGAGTATTTCGGCTTCGGTGAGGTCGCGCCCGGCTTTGGTCTTCCAGGCGTTGGCCAGTTTCGGGTCGGCCTTGTGTTCGGGCTTCGGGGTATCGATCAAGAGAGAGTTCATCTGACGGGTCGGGGGACGCGGCGGCGCGAAACGGTCTGCAAATCGCGACGTGGGCGGGGGCACCGGCGCTGGGGTGGATGCCAGGGCCGAGGCCCGAGCTGCCGCGGACATCTTGGGTTGTGCCACCTTGACAGGTTTCGGGGCCGGCGCCGCCACGGTCGGGGCAGGGGCCGCAGCCACCGGCTTGGCTGCCACCTTCGGCGCAGGGCTTGCAGGGGGCGCGGCCTTGGCAGCGGGCTTGGCGGGCGTCTTGGTGGGGGTTGTTTTGATGGCGGTCTTCGAGGAGGGAGGGGCGGGCGATTTGGCCGTGGGCTTCGCAGCGGGCGCCGCTTTCTTGGCAGGTGCCTTGGTTGCGCTTGCTGGCTTGGCCGTCGTCTTGCTCACAGGGGTCTCCTCGCAGGGGTACCAGGGTTATACCCGCTTCGGGGCGCCTGAAGACGATGCTCGGAGGCCCCGCAGCCGACATTGGGCGCGCGGATTGTAGCCACGATCCTTCGGATCACGGGGTGGTTCAAACCAGGCACTGCTCCAGGCCTTGGAGCAGGATCTCACGCGGCAGGTCGATGCCGATGAACACCATCTTGCTCTGGCGTTTTTCGCCCTTGGCCCACAGGGGGCCGAGGTCGCTGCCCATCAGCTGGTGCACGCCCTGGAAGATCACCTTCTTGTCGCTGCCCTTCATGTTGAGCACGCCCTTGTAGCGCAGCAGCTTGGGGCCATAGACCTGCACGATGGCGCCGAGGAAGTCTTCGAGCTTGGCCGGGTTGAAGGCCTTGTCGGAGCGGAACACGAAAGACTTCACGTCGTCGTCGTGCGCGTGGTGGTGCGGGTGGTCGCAGTGCTCGCCATGTTCATGGTCATGGTCGTGGTGGTGGTCATGCCCGTGGCCGTGCCCGTCGTTCAGGAAGTCGGGGTCGATTTCGAGCTTGGCGTTGAGGTTGAAGCCGCGCAGGTCGAACACCTGGGCGATGGGCACGTCGCCGAAATTCACGCGACGCTGCGGCGCGCGCGGGTTCATGTGCTTGATGCGGTGCACCAGGTCATCGACTTCGGTCTCGTCCACCAGATCGGTCTTGCTGATGAAGATCTGGTCGGCGAAGCCGATCTGGCGGCGCGCTTCTTGCCGGTCGTCGAGCTGTTTCTGGCCGTGCTTGGCATCGACCAGGGTCAGGATGGAGTCGAGCAGGTAGGTCTCGGCGATCTCGTCGTCCATGAAGAAGGTCTGGGCGACGGGCCCGGGGTCGGCCAGGCCGGTGGTCTCGATCACGACGCGGTCGAACTTCAGCTCGCCCTTGCGGCGTTTTTCGGCCAACGTGGCCAGCGTCGAGCGCAGGTCTTCGCGGATGGTGCAACAGACGCAGCCGTTGTTGAGCTGGATGATTTGCTCTTCGCTGTCCTGCACGAGGATCTCGTTGTCGATGTTCTCGTCGCCGAACTCGTTCTCGATCACGGCGATCTTCTGGCCGTGCGTCTCGGTCAGCACGCGCTTGAGCAGGGTGGTCTTTCCGGAGCCCAGGAAGCCGGTCAGGATGGTGGCGGGGATGAGACTCATGGGACGCCTGTCTATATAGAGATGGGTAGTGAAAGTGGGGCGATGCGGCCGGTCGCATGAGATGGGGCCGCGACGGCACGGTGCAAGAGGCACCGTAGCACACCTGTCAAGCAGGTGACGGGCCCCGGGGACGGCGGCTGGGTGGCGCAGCGCTGCCTGTTAAGCTTTGGCCCCTTCTGAGCCTTCCGCCCTGGCGCGATGTCCGACCCCACCCCCAGTCGCCCCTACAAAGGTTCCGACAAGCATGCCCCTCAGGCCGACAAGCGCAGCCTGTTCGAACGGCTGATCGAATTTGTCTCACCCGGCCCCGACTCGCGCGACGAGTTGATCGAGACCCTGGCCGACGCCGAGCAGCGCGAGCTGATCGCCCCCGAGTCGCGGATGATGCTCGAAGGCGTGATCCGCATGGCCGATCTGACGGCCGGCGACGTGATGGTGGCCGCCCCGCGCATGGACATGCTCGACATCGAGGCGCCCTACGACGAGTTGCTGTGGGGCGTGATCGACACCGGGCACTCGCGCTTCCCGGTCTACGAGGGCAGCCGCGACAACATCATCGGCATCCTGATGGCGAAGGATCTGCTCAAGCTGCAGCGCGCGCCCGAGCTGAACCTGCGCACCCTGCTGCGCCCGGCGGTCTTCGTGCCCGAGTCGAAGGGTCTGAACGAGCTGCTGCGCGACTTCCGCTCCAACCGCAGCCACCTGGCGCTGGTGGTGGATGAATTTGGTAACACGGCCGGGCTCATCACCATCGAAGATGTGCTCGAAGAAATCGTCGGCGAGATCGAAGACGAGTTCGACGAGAAAGACGGCGAGTCGGGCATCTACACGCTGGCCGACGGCAGCCACCGCGTCGCCGGCGACACCGAGATCGAGGCGGTGAACACGTCGTTCTCGGTCGATCTGCCAATGAGCGATTTCGACACGATCGGCGGCCTGGTCGCCCATGAACACGGTCGCGTGCCCCGCCGGGGTGAGTCGGTGACGGTGGGCCACCTGGTGTTCACCGTGATGCTCACGCGCGGCGGTGCCGTGCGCTGGTTCAAGGTGACCCGTGCGCCAGAAGCCGCCCTCGGGGCCGAAGGAGCTTGAAGACGATGACGAACGCACAACGCAGCTTTTCCAACCGATCCACGTCGTCTCGGGTGGCCCAGCTGCGCAATGCCGGCATCGACACGGTGCTCTTCCTGATGGACCTGCTGTTCGTGCTGGCCGCCGGCGCCGCCAGCAGCGTGGCCACCAGCTACACCGAGGCCTGGTGGCTGCAGATCCTGTGCGTCGCGGGCCTCGCCTGGCGTGTGAGCCGCGCCAGCACGCTGCGCTCGGCGACGCTGGGCTGGGCCTTCGGCACGGCCTGGGTCGCCGCCGGCGCCTGGTGGCTCTACATCAGCATGAACCGCTATGGCGGCTTGTCGCCGGTGCTGGCCGGCTCGGCGGTGTTCGCGCTGAGCGCCTTCCTCGGGCTGTACCTGGCGATCGCCATGGCGCTCTTCGCCCGCATGCGCCGCCACCGCACGGTGCTCGACGTGCCGCTGTTCGCGGCCTGCTGGCTGCTGGCCGAACTGGCCCGCGGCGTGCTGTTCACGGGCTTCCCGTGGGCGGCCAGCGGCTATGCGCACGTCGATGGTCCGCTGGCGATGCTGGCTCCGTGGATCGGCGTGTACGGCATTGGCGCGGTCGCGGCCCTGCTGTCGGCCGCCCTGGTGCTGGGCATGCGCAGCGCGCAGTACGGCGTGGCCAGCGGCATGGTCGGCGGGCTGGTGGTGATCGCCGCCTTCGTCACGCTCGCTGCGGTCAAGCCGCCGAGCTACACACGCCCCACCGGCACCCTGCGCGTCACGCTCTTGCAGACCAACGTGCCGCAAGACCAGAAGTTCGCCGAAGAGCACCTGCCCATGAGCCTGGCCTGGGCGGCCGGTGAGCTCATCGCGGCGAAGGGCGACCTCGTCATCGGCCCCGAGACCGTGGTGCCGCTGCTGCCCGACCAGTTGCCCAAGGAATATTGGGACCCGGTGCAGCGCCGCTTCCAGCGCGGCGAACAGGCCGCGCTGATCGGCCGCCCGCTCGGCAGCTTCGAGACCGGCTACACGAACTCGGTGGTCGGCATCTCGAAAGACACCGGGCTGCAGCTCGGCGGCTTCTACCGCTACGACAAGCACCACCTGGTGCCCTTCGGCGAGTTCATCCCGAGCGGCTTTCGCTGGTTCACCAACCTGATGAACATCCCGCTGGGCGACTTCAACCGCGGGCCGCTGAGGGCCTCGTCGTTCGTCTTCCGCGGCGAGCGCATCGCACCGAACATCTGCTACGAAGACTTGTTCGGCGAAGAGTTGGCCGCACGCTTCGCCGACATGACCACCGCGCCGACGATGTTCGCCAACCTCAGCAACATCGGCTGGTTCGGCGACACCATCGCGCTCAAGCAGCACCTGCACATCTCGCGCATGCGCGCGCTCGAATTCCAGCGCCCCATGCTGCGGGCCACCAACACCGGCACCACGGCCGTGATCGACCACACCGGCAAGGTGACGCACCAGTTGCCCGTCTTGACGCGCGGCGTGCTCGACGCCGAGGTGACCGGCCGCGAGGGCCTCACGCCTTACGCCTGGTGGGTGTCGCAGTACGGCCTGTGGCCGCTGCTCGCGGTGGTGGGCGCCATCGTGCTGCTGATGGTGCCGCTGCGCCGCCGCGAAGACGACTGACGCGCCCGCGCGGGTCAGCCCTTCAGCCTGCCAGCAACTTGCGCAGCGGTGAAGGCAGACCCGAGGCCAGGGCCTCGTCGCGCGTGAACCAGCGCCCGCTGGGCCAGCGCGCCGCAATGTCTTCGAGCACCGCCGCTCGCGTGTCGTCCGGCAACACCCAGCGCACCGGGCGCAGCGTCCAGTCCAGGTGCGTCAGCACGTGCGTGAAGCTGGGCAGCGCCTCGCCGGCACCGGGCCAGTCGGCGCAGGAGGCCTCGAGGCTGCCGGGTGCATCGAACTCGGGCAGGCTCCACAGACCCGCCCACACGCCGGAGTCGGGCCGCTGGCACAGCCACAGCCGCTCGCCCTGCACGAGCCACAGCCAGGCGTTGTCGCGCTGGCTGCGCTTCAGCTTCTTGGTCTTGATCGGGTAGCGCTCGGGCGCGCCGCCCGCGCGGCCTGCGCAGTCGGCCGTCACCGGGCACAGCAGGCACTGCGGGGCGCGCGGCAGGCAGATCGTCGCGCCCAGGTCCATCAAGCCCTGGGTGTAGGCTTCGATGCCGGCGTCGGGCAGCAGGGCCTCGGCCCTGGCCCACAGCACACGCTCTTGCGCGCTGCTGGCCAGGTCGCCCTCGAAGGCCAGGTAGCGGCCCAGCACGCGCTTGACGTTGCCGTCGAGGATGGCGACCCGCTCACCGAAGCAGAAGGCCGCGATCGCCGCCGCCGTCGAACGGCCGATGCCGGGCAGGGTTTGCAACTGCGCGGCGCTGCGCGGAAATTCACCGCCATGCAACTCGACCACCGCCCGCGCGCAGGCATGCAGGTTGCGCGCACGGCTGTAGTAGCCGAGGCCGCTCCACAGCGCGAGCACCTCGTCTTGCGTCGCCGCGGCGAGGGCCCGCACGTCGGGACAGCGTTCGAGAAAGCGCGCGTAGTAGCCGAGCACGGTCGAGACCTGCGTCTGCTGCAACATGATCTCGGACAGCCACACGCGGTACGGGTCGCGGGTCTGCTGCCACGGAAGCGTGTGCCGGCCGTGCGTGCGCTGCCACGCGACGAGGCGCGGCGCGAAATGCGCTTCGCTTGGGGGCGCCAAGCGGATCAGGCTTGAGCGGCGATGCGCTTGATGGCTTCTTCGCCGCTCAGGCGCTCGGCATCGGGCGACGACGAGGCATGCTCGCGCACGCGCTGCAGCAGCTCGGCGCTGTGCGCCTGCAGGCGCTGGAACTGCGCGTCTTGCGCCTCGATCTCGGCGATGCGCTGCTCCAGGTCGCCCGAGG
Organism: Piscinibacter sp. PDB5-1; assembly: GCF_056676035.1. Classification (NCBI taxonomy): domain Bacteria; kingdom Pseudomonadati; phylum Pseudomonadota; class Betaproteobacteria; order Burkholderiales; family Sphaerotilaceae; genus Piscinibacter; species Piscinibacter sp. PDB5-1. The sequence continues at coordinate 1,580,579 of NZ_JBWVZL010000001.1, forward strand.
CCTGCTGGATGCGTTCGAGCGCTTCGCGGCGGCGGCGGAAGCCCCGGCGGCGCTCACGCAGCTGCGAATCGACCTGGGCCGAGGCGGTCTTGTTCCAGAGTTCGAGTTCGCTGCTGGCGTTTTCGAACACGACGCGCAGCTTGCTGATGAGCATGCGGCGGAACTGGTCGAGGAACTTCGGCTGCGACAGGCGCAGCGCCTGCGTGAGCCCGAGGTACTGCACGTAGTTGCGCTCGATCAGCGTCAGGTCGCGGATGAAGCGCTCGAGGTCGGGCGCCTTGGCCACCGCGAGGCTGAAGCCGAACTCGCTGTTGAGCAGCGTGAACGAGGCGTCGAGCATGTCGCGGATTTCGCCGGCGCGCACCTGGCTCAGCTTGAGCAGGTCGCGCAGCCGGTTGCACAGCCCGATGAAGGACTTCTTCGCACCCAGGTTCAGGATGCTCGCGCTCATCGCGGTTTGCATCTCGGCGACCTCTTCGCGCACCTTGTCGCTGGTCAGATCGACCAGCGCGTTCTTCAGCATGCGGGCGTGCACGGTGCGCATGGCCTGCAGGCGCTGGGTGCACTGCTCGAATTCGGCGGTTTCGGCATCGACACGTTCGAGCATCATGCGCACGCGCGCGCCGCTCTTGCCGCGCAGGCCGCGCAATTCGAGCATCTGCTCGGCGGTCTGGCGGCGGCGGTCGCCGAGGTGGCGCGCCACCTGCGCGTCCATGCGCTGCACGGCGTCGAGCACCAGGTCTTGCAGCACCTCGCGGCGTTGCGGCAGCAGCTGTTCGCCCAGCGCCGCTTCGAGGTCGAGCAGGCGGCTGTCGGCCAGCCCCTTCTGGTCGCCTTCGACACGCGAACTCAGGGCCTGACGCGCCGACAGCGGGAAGACGCGCTCCAGCGGCATCTCCAACGTGCGGGCGGTGTTGACGCGCTGCTGCTCGATCTGCTCGCGCACCTGCTCGGGCGTGGCCATCGGGTCGAGCAGCGTGTCGATCTTGTTGAGCACCACGAAGCTCGCCAGCGCCTGCGCGCCGAGGTGGTCGCGCCAGATGGCGAGGTCGCTCTTGGTGACGCCGGTGTCGGCCGCGAGGATGAACACCGTGGCGTGAGCCGAGGGCAGCAGGCTCAGCGTCAACTCGGGTTCGGCGCCGATGGCGTTGAGGCCCGGGGTGTCCATCACCACCAGCCCGCGCTTGAGCAGCGGGTGGGGGTAGTTGATCATCGCGTGGCGCCAAGCCGGCACCTCGACGAGGCCGTTGTCGCCCATGGGCGGGTTGTCGGCGGCGTTTTCGTCGTCCCAGAAGCCGAGTGCACGGGCTTCATCGACCGACACGAACTGCGTGCGCTTGACCTCTTCGAGCGAGGCCGAGAGTTCGTCGGCCGCGTTGACGTTCAGCGGCACGGTTTTCCAGGCGCGCGGCTGGTCGCGCAACTCGGTGAGCGACAGGCCTTCGAGGCGGGTGGCGATGGGCAGCAGCGCGAGCGCGGGGGGCTCTTCGGCGTCGTAGCCCAGTTCGACCGGGCACATGGTCGTGCGACCCGGCGTGGCCGGCAGGATGCGCCGGCCGGTGTCTGAAAAGAAGATCGCGTTGATCAACTCGGACTTGCCGCGCGAGAACTCGGCGACGAAGGCCACCACGAGCTTTTCACCCGAGAGGCGGCGGCGCAGGCTGTCGAGCGATTCGGTGGCCGCGGGGTCGGCGAGGTCGTGCTCGGAGAGGAAGCGGGCGAGGTCGTCGATGCGACGGCCCAGCGTGGCCCGCCACTGGCTCAGTTCGTCGAGACTGCTTGCAAAAGAGGACGCCATGCCTGAATCCACCGGCCCGCCGGAAAATGAAAACGATGGTAGCCGATGGCCCCTCTGCAAAGGGCCTCCGAAACATATCGTCACCCCGCGTTGATGTTTGTGACGCGCTCGGCTATCCGCCCACTTTGAACCGATCAGCGACGCTGGCAGGTGGGGCAGAAGAAGGTCGAACGCTGCCCCTGAACAATGCGCCGGATCGGCCCACCACAAACGTGACAGGGTTCACGTTCACGCCCGTACACACGCGCCTGAAGCTGGAATTCACCCGCCATGCCGTGCGCATTGCGGAAGTCGCGCAGCGTCGATCCCCCCAGCGCCAGCGCGTTGGCGAGCGTGTCGCGCACGGCTGCGGCCAAGCGCTCGGCGCGCGGCCGGCTGATGCAGTCGCTGCGCGTGCGCGGGTCGATGCCGGCGGCGAACAGCGCCTCGCACGCATAGATGTTGCCGGCGCCGACCACGATGTCACCAGCCAGCAGCGCCTGCTTCACCGCGACGCGCCGCCGCTGCAGCGACTCGTGCAGGTAGGCCCCGGTGAACGACGCATCGAAGGGCTCGCGCCCCAGCCCTAGCAGCAGCTTCGCCGCCGGGTCGTCGACCTGGCTGCGCGACCACACGACGGCCCCGAAGCGGCGCGGGTCGGTGAGCCGCAGGCTGCCGCGCGTGGTGACGAGGTCGAAGTGGTCGTGCGGGCCGGGCGCGCCGGCGGGATCGCCGAAGGCCAGGGAGCCCGACATGCCCAGGTGCATCAGCAGGCCGCCGTCCGACAAGGGCAGCCAGAGGTACTTGCCACGCCGGGTGGCGTCGCCCACGGTCTGGCCGACAAGCGCCTGCGGATCGCAGCCGAGCGGCCAGCGCAAGGGCTTGCCGACACGCACGGCGGTGACGCGGGCGCCGGCGATGCGTTGCGCAAAGCTCCGGCGTGTGACTTCGACCTCGGGTAACTCGGGCATCGGGGAATTATCCCGGCGGGGGCCTCTCCTAGAATCGTTCGGACCTTCTGGAGCAGCATCGATGTCGGCCCTTCCTTTCCGTTTCGGCGTGGTGCGCACTGCCCTTGTGATGGCCAGCCTGCTGGCTGCGGTCCACGGCAGCCCCCTGGCACAGCAGCCGACACCACCAGCCACTGCTGCGAGTGCCGCGGCGGCCGAGCCGATCACCCGATCGGCGATGGACGCCGAGTTGTTCCATCAACTGCTGATCGGCGAGATGGAATTGAGCGCCGGCAACGCGGCCGCTGCCTACCCGCTGATCCTCGACGCCGCCCGGCGCACGCGCGAAGAGCCGGTCTTCCGGCGCGCGGTGCAGGTGGCGCTGATGGGGCAGTCGCTCAACCGCGCCATCGAAGCGGTCAAGGCCTGGCGCATTGCCTACCCGCAGTCGCGTGACGCCTTGCAGGTGCAGTTGCAGGTGCTGCTCAGCCAGCGCCTGTGGGTCGAGACCATCGAGCCGCTGCAGGCGCTGCTGCGCATCACCCCGCGGGCCGAGCGCAACGCCACCATCGGCTCGCTGCCAACCCTGTTTGCGCGCAACACCGACAAGCAACAAGCACTGCAGGTGCTCGAACGCGTGCTGCAGGCCCCGCTGCAATCGCCCGACACCCGCGCCGCCGCCAACGCGGCGCTGGGCCGCGCGGCGCTGGCGGCGGGCGATGCCCCGCGTGCGCTCGAGCTGGCGCGCCTGGCGCATTCGCAAGAGCCGGCGTCCGAAGCCGCGGCGCTGCTGGCGCTCGAACTGCTGGGCACCACGCCCGCGGCCGAGCCGCTGGTGCAGGGCTTTCTGCAGGCCGCGCCGAAGAACGTCCCGATCCGGCTCGTCCACGTGCGGGTGCTGAGCACGGCCCAACGGTATGCCGAGGCCGTCGAGGCGCTGAAAGAGGTCACGCGACTGGAGCCCGAGCGCACCGCCCCGTGGCTCACGCTGGGCGCGCTCGAACTCGAACTGAAGCACCCGAAGGAAGCGCAGGCCGCGCTGCTGCGCTATGTGGACCTCGCCGAGAAAGAGCGCGCTGCCGCGGGCCCGCAAGCGCCCCAGTTGATCGCCCCAGGCAGCGACGACGGGGACGACGAAGACGGCGTGGCCACCTCGCCCGACCAGGGCCTGATCCAGGCTTACCTGCTGCTGGCGCGCCTGGCCGAGCAGCAACGCGACTTCACTGGCTCCGAAGCCTGGCTGGCCAAGGTCAAGAACCCCGACCGCGCGCTCGAAGTGCAATCGCGCCGCGCCTTGCTGATGGCCAAGCAGGGCAAGCTGAAAGAAGCGCGCGAGCTGATCCGCCGCGTACCCGAGAAGGCGCCCGAAGACGCACGCGCCAAGCTCGTCGCCGAAGCCCACCTGCTGCGCGACGTGAAGCGCTGGGCCGAGGCCTCGGCGGTGCTGACCAAGGCGAACCAGCAGTTCCCCGACGATGTCGATCTGCTGTACGAGCAATCGATGATCGTCGAGAAGCTCAACCGCATGGACGAGATGGAGCGCCTGCTGCGCCGCGTGATCGCGCTCAAGCCCGACTACCACCACGCGTACAACGCGCTCGGCTACTCGCTCGCCGATCGCAACCAGCGCCTGCCGGAAGCGCGCGCGCTGGTCCGCAAGGCGCTCGAACTGGCGCCCGGCGAACCCTTCATCACCGACAGCCTCGGGTGGGTCGAGTTCCGCCTCGGCAACCACGACGAAGCCCTGCGCCTGCTGCAACAGGCCTACCGCTCGCGACCCGATGTCGAGATCGCTGCGCACCTGGGCGAGGTGCTGTGGGTGATGGGCCAGCGCGACGAGGCCCGGCGCGTGTGGCGCGAAGCCCAGCAGCGCGACGCTGCCAATGACGTGCTGCGCGAAACCCTGACGCGCCTGCGGGCCAGCCTGTGACCGGCGCCGGCCTGCGCCGTGCGGCCAGTCGCTGGCTGCTGGCACCGCTGGTGGTGATCGCCAGCGGCTGCGCCACGCTGGGTGCCGACGCGCCCCCCGCCGGCGACAGCATCTCGGGCCGCCTCGCCGTGCGCGTGGATGCCAGCCCCGGCGCTGCGGCCCAGTCGCTCAGCGGCAGCTTCGAGTTGCAGGGCACGCCCCGCGCCGGCCGCCTCAACCTCGCCTCGCCGCTGGGCACGGTGATGGCCCAGGCGCGCTGGGCCGACCAACGCGCCTGGCTCGTCACCCCTGCCGGCGAAACCGCCTTCGACGACCTCGACGCGCTGACCCGCGAAATGCTCGGCGAAAGCCTGCCCGTGGCCGCGCTCTTCGACTGGCTGCGCGGCCGCCCCTGGGCCGGCGCACCCAGCCAGCCCGCCAGCGGCGGTTTTCAGCAACTCGGCTGGGCCGTGGACCTGGCCCGCTTCGACGAAGGCTGGGTCGTCGCCCAGCGCGCGCAGCCGCCGGCCGTCACCGTGCGCGCCCGCATCGACACGCCCTGACCCGATGAGCCTGACCGCCCTGTACGACCTGCCGGCACCGGCGAAGCTGAACCTCTTTCTGCACATCACCGGCCGGCGCGACGACGGCTACCACCTGCTGCAGTCGGTGTTCGTGCTGATCGACTGGATCGACACCCTGCACGTCGAACGCCGCAGCGACGGCCAACTGCATCGCCACGACCTGGGTGCCACGCTGCCCGACGACGACCTGTGTCTGCGCGCCGCGCGCCTGCTGCAGACCGAGTCGGGCACCAACTTCGGCGCCGACCTCTCCATCGACAAGCAAGTGCCCTGGGGCGCGGGCATGGGCGGCGGCAGCTCCGACGCGGCCACGACGCTTTTGGCGCTCAACCGCCTGTGGGGCCTGAACTGGCCGCGAGCGAGGCTGCTCGCGCTGGGCCTGCGCCTCGGCGCCGACGTGCCTTTCTTCCTCGGTGGGCGCAACTCGTGGGTCGAAGGCATCGGCGAAAAACTCACCCCACTGGAGCTGCCGCCGATGTGGCTGGCGGTGCTCAAGCCCGCCGAGGCCATCGAAACGCGTGGCATCTTTTCAAGCCCGGACTTGGTACGCGACACCAAGGCTGCTATACTCGCGGGCTTTCTTGCGGAGGAAGGCATTTCGCAGCTTCTGGCAGGGTTTGGTCGCAACGACTTGCAGCCCCCCGCCGAACGCCAATGCCCCCAGGTGGCGCAAGCCGCCGACCTGCTGCAGGCCTCATTCGGCAACAGCCGCATGACAGGCTCAGGCAGCGCGGTCTTCGCAAGAGCAGGCACAGACGCCAACCCCATGGCGACGCTTCCGGCAGATCTTCCGCCGGGCTGGGTGGGGCGGATGTGCCGCAGTCTGAGTGCCCATCCGCTTGCGGGTTGGACGTTCGACTGAGCCAGTTGAAGGTGGGTTGCAGGCGCAAGCCGGCAATCGACCGGTGTAGGGGAGTCGCCAAGTTGGTTAAGGCATCGGATTTTGATTCCGACATTCGAGGGTTCGAGTCCTTCCTCCCCTGCCAAATTCTTCTTTCTTTGATGCTCGATTCCCGGTGCCCGAGCAACTCTGCCGAGGGGCACACCGGGGCTGACCGATAAGGTGCTGCGTGTCTTCTGACGCACCGCGACAAAGCCTCGACGGAGGGAATGTGCTCTTCAACACCGTTCTGTTCACCGGCAACGCCAACCCGGCCTTGGCGCAAGAGATCGCCACCCACCTCGGCATCGAGTTGGGCAAGGCCTCGGTGGGTCGCTTCTCCGACGGCGAAGTCGCCATCGAGATCCAGCAGAACGTGCGCGCCCGCGACATCTTCATCGTCCAGCCCACCTGTGCGCCGACGAATGAAAACCTGATGGAGCTGTGCATCATGGTCGACGCGCTCAAGCGCGCCTCCGCACGGCGGGTCACCGCGGTCATCCCCTACTTCGGCTACGCCCGGCAAGACCGCCGGCCGCGCTCGACGCGCGTGCCCATCAGCGCCAAGGTCGTCGCCAACATGCTCGAAGCGGTGGGCGTCGAACGCCTGCTGACGATGGACCTGCACGCCGACCAGATCCAGGGTTTCTTCAACATCCCGGTGGACAACATCTACGCGTCGCCGGTGCTGTTGTCCGACCTGCAGAGCAAGCGCTACAGCGACCTCGTGGTCGTGTCGCCCGACGTCGGCGGCGTGGTGCGCGCCCGCGCGCTGGCCAAGCAGCTCGGCTGCGACCTGGCCATCATCGACAAGCGCCGCCCGAAGGCCAATGTGTCCGAGGTGATGCACGTCATCGGCGAGATCGACGGCCGCAACTGCGTGATCATGGACGACATGATCGACACTGCCGGCACGCTGGTGAAGGCGGCCGAGGTGCTGAAAGAGCGCGGTGCGAAAAGCGTCTACGCCTACTGCACGCACGCGGTGTTCTCGGGCCCGGCAATCGAGCGAATCAAGGGTTCGGCACTCGACGAAGTCGTCATCACCAACACGATTCCGCTCAGCCCCGAAGGCAAGCAATGTTCGAAGGTGCGCCAGCTGTCGGTGGCCTTCCTGTTCGCCGAGACCATCCGCCGCATTTCCGACGGTGAATCGGTGACCTCCCTGTTCGCGGAGCAGAACAACAACTTCTGATCCGCAACGCGACGGTCGAAGCATCGACCGCCGCATCCACCGGCCGCAAGGCCGTTTCAGACGCCTGGTCGCGGGCGTCTTCCATTTTTGGAGCCAACCATGAAATTTGTCGCTTTTGAGCGCAAGCTGCAGGGGACCGGAGCGAGCCGCCGCCTGCGCTTGGCCAACAAGGTGCCGGGCATCGTCTACGGCGCCGGCACGCCGGCCAACATCGAGCTGGATCACAACGCCCTCTTCCACGCACTGAAGAAGGAAGCGTTCCACTCGTCCATCCTCGAGATGGAACTGAACGGCAAGACCGAGCAGGTGCTGCTGCGTGACTACCAGATGCACCCGTTCCGCCAGATCGTGCTGCACATCGACTTCCAACGTGTCGATGCGACCACCAAGATCACGAAGAAGGTGCCGCTGCACTTCATCAACGAAGAAAACTCGCCGGCCGTCAAGACCGACAAGTGCCTGGTGAACCACGTGGCCACCGAACTGCGCATCCAGTGCCTGGCTTCGCAACTGCCCGAGTTCCTGACGGTGGACCTGGGCAACTTGGCCAAGGGCCAGTCCCTGCACGTCAACGACCTGAAGCTGGACGCCGGCATCAAGGTCGTCACGCAAGGCAAGCCGAACCCGGTGATCGTGTCCACCTCGATGCCTGTCGAGGAAGAAGAAGCGCCGGTGGTTGCCGCCGCGCCGAAGGCCGCCCCCACGAAGGGCAAGAAGACCGAAAAGCAAAACAAGAAATAAACCGACACGGGCTTGGAGACAAGGCCCCTCGGGAGCCCCGCTTCGGCGGGGCTTTTTCGTTTGTGCGGTACATGGGCGTTCGGAGTGCACTCGCCGTCTTTTCACCGCCAAGCCGCCAAGAACGCAGAGTTCGACAAGAGGGAATTGCGCTTTGCGTTCTGGGCGGCCTTTGCGTCTTGGCGGTGAAGCCTTGTCGATCACCTCAACCCGCCCGACCCGAAGCACTTGGATAATCCCGCCCCATGATTCGATTGCTGGTGGGCCTCGGAAACCCCGGGCCGGAATACGAAGCCACGAACCACAACGCCGGGTTCTGGTGGATCGACGCGGTGGCGCGCGAGCTGAAGACCTCGCTCTCGCCCGACCGCAGCTACTTCGGCTTGGTCGCCCGGGTGAATCGCCCCGGCGAGGCCGGGCCGCTGTGGCTGCTGGAGCCGCAGACCTACATGAACCTCTCGGGCAAGTCGGTGGCGGCGCTGGCACGCTTCTTCAAGATCTCGCCGGACGAGATCCTCGTCGCGCACGACGAGCTCGACTTGCTGCCGGGCCAGGTGAAGTTCAAGAAAGGCGGCGGCCACGCCGGCCACAACGGCTTGCGCGACATCCACGCGCAACTCGGCACGCCCGATTACTGGCGGCTGCGCATCGGCATCGGCCACCCGGGCGTGAAGTCAGAAGTGGTGGACTACGTGCTGCGCAAGCCCAAGCCCGAGGCGCGCGAGGCGATCGAAGACAGCATCCGCAAGACGATCACGGCGCTGGACCTGATCCTCGATGGCAGCATGGAACGCGCAACGATGAAGATCAACGCCAAGCCACCGCGACCGAAGCCGCCCAAGCCCGAGGCGCCGCCGTCGGACGCCTGAGCGGCTCAGAAGCCGTTCGCCGGCGGGTCGCCCTGCAGCTGGCGGTACTTGGCCCACAGGCTGTCTTTGGACTCGATGTGCTGCGGGTTCACCGGGATGCACGCGACCGGGCAGACCTGCACGCACTGCGGTTCGTCGAAGTGGCCGACGCACTCGGTGCACTTGGCGGGGTTGATCTCGTAGATCACCGCGCCGAGCGAGATGGCCTGGTTCGGGCACTCGGGCTCGCACACATCGCAGTTGATGCATTCGTCGGTGATCATGAGCGCCATGGGGGCCTCCTACGCTCCGACGAATACGGCAAGCGCTTGCGGGCGCTTGCCGCGCCCGGCGGCGCAACGCATGCGTTGCGAAAGCCCGCCGGTCGTGTCGGTGATCATGATTGCCATGACGGATCTCTCGAAAACAGTGCGGATCAGGGGCCGGCTTTGACGCGGCGCTTCAGCCGGTCGAGCACCGAGGGTGCCACGAACTTCGAGACATCACCGCCCAGGGTGGCAATCTCGCGCACGAAGGTGCCCGAGACGAACTGGTACTGGTCGCTGGGCGTCAGGAAGACGGTCTCGACCTCGGGCATCAGGTGGCGGTTCATGCCGGCCATCTGGAATTCGTATTCGAAGTCGCTCACGGCGCGCAGGCCACGCACCACGACCTTGCCGCCGTGGTGCCGGACGAATTCGCTCAACAGGCCGTCGAAGGCGATCACCTCGACGTTGGGGTACTTGGCGGCCAGCTCTTGCGCGATTTCGAGTCGCTCGGCGAGTGAGAACATGGTCTTCTTGTGATGCCCGGTGGCCACGGCCAGGATCAGGCGCTCGAACAAGGTGCTGCCCCGGCGCATCAGGTCTTCGTGGCCCGAGGTCATCGGGTCGAAGGTGCCAGGGTAGACGGCAGTCAGGCGGGTCGCAGAGGTCACGCGGTTTCCTTGGCTGTGCCCGATGCGTCAGGCGGGTGAAATTTCGGGCGGAGTGTAGCCCGCAGCCCCAGCCGCGTTCGCACGCTGAAACAGGTGCGAATGCACCGCGCCGGCACGCGCGTGGCGGTGCAGGCGCAGGCCGGCATCGAAGGCCGCCGCGTCGAAGGCCCGGTCGGCTTCAAGGTAGATGAAGCCGTCGGGCACCACCACCCGCTGCGCCGCGCGCACGGCCGCCTCGAAGGCCTGCGCGGCAAAGGGCGGGTCGATGAACACCAGCTCGAACGAGGCCGGCGCGCTGCGCGCCATCCACCCGAGGGCGTCGGAGGCCTCGATGCGCACCTGCGTGGCCTTGAGCCGCTCTTGCACCGCCTGGAGCGATTTCACCAGGCGCGCGTCGCGCTCGACCATCACCACCTCGTCGGCGCCGCGCGAGGCGGCTTCGAAGCCGAGCGCACCGCTGCCGGCAAAGGCGTCGAGGCAGCGCCAGCCCGACAGGTCGTGCCCGAGCCAGTTGAACAGCGTTTCGCGCACGCGGTCGGGCGTGGGGCGCAGGCCTTCGGCGTCGAGCACCGGCAGCTTGCTGCGCTTCCACTGGCCGCCGATCAGGCGCACCTCGCGTGGGGCCGAAGCGCTGGCCCGGGCCGGCTTGTTGGGCTCGGGCGCGCGCGGTGGCTGCGCAGCAATCTCGGGCAGGCGGTCGAGCGACAGGTGCTTCAGGCGCGACCGGCTCATTGGCGGACCGGAATCCCCCGGCTGGCCATCAGCGCCTTGGCCTCGCCCACCGTGTGCTGCCCGTAGTGGAAGATGCTCGCGGCCAGCACCGCATCGGCCCCGCCGATCTGGATGCCTTCGGCCAGGTGTTCGAGCGTGCCCACGCCGCCGGAGGCGATCACGGGGACGCTCACCGCATCGCTCACGGCCCGGGTCAGCGGCAGGTTGAAGCCGATCTTGGTGCCGTCGCGGTCCATGCTGGTCAGGAGGATCTCGCCCGCGCCGTGTTCGGCCATCTGACGGGCCCACTGCACAGCGTCGATGCCGGTGTTCTTGCGGCCGCCGTGGGTGTAGACGTCCCAGCCCGAGCCATCTTCGCGCCCCTTGGCGTCGATGGCGACGACGATGCACTGCGCGCCGTACTTGGCCGAGGCGTCTTTGATGACCTGCGGGTTGGCCACCGCCGCCGAGTTGAAGCTGACCTTGTCGGCGCCCGCGTTGAGCAGGCGGCGCACGTCATCGACGGTGCGCACACCGCCGCCGACCGTGAGCGGGATGAACACCTGCGAGGCCACCGCCTCGATCATGTGCAGGATCAGGTCGCGCCCGTCGCTGGTGGCAGTGATGTCGAGGAAGGTCAGCTCGTCGGCGCCCTGCTCGTTGTAGCGCGCCGCGATCTCGACCGGGTCGCCGGCATCACGCAGCTCGACGAAGTTGACGCCCTTGACGACGCGGCCGCCGGTGACGTCGAGGCAGGGGATGATGCGTTTGGCGAGCATGGGAGGTTGGTGAGAGCGGTGGTTGGCGACGGTCTTTTCACCGCAAGGAACGCAAAGGTCGCCAAGAAGGAGTTTCTACTTTGCGTTCTTGGCATCTTTGCGGTGAACCTCGGGCCCGACAGACGCGGGCGCCAGAGACGCTCAGACGCCGCCGTTGAGTTCGTCCGCCTTCTTCTGCCCCGCCGCGAAATCGAGGTCGCCCGTGTAGATCGCCCGACCGCAGATGACGCCTTCGACGCCTTCGCTTTCGACCGCACAGAGCCGCTCGATGTCGGCGAGATTGGACAGGCCGCCCGAGGCGATCACCGGGATGGTCAGCGCCTGCGCGAGCTTCACGGTGGCGTCGATGTTGATGCCGGTGAGCATGCCGTCGCGACCGATGTCGGTGTAGATCACGCCTTCGACGCCGTAGTCCTCGAACTTCTTGGCGAGGTCGATGACTTCATGCCCGGTCAGCTTGCTCCAGCCGTCGGTGGCGACCTTGCCGTCTTTCGCGTCGAGGCCCACGATGATGTGGCCCCCGAAGGCGCTGCAAGCGTCTTTCAAGAAGCCCGGGTTCTTGACCGCGGCGGTGCCGACGATGATGAAGCTCAGGCCGTCGTCGAGGTAGCGCTCGATGGTGTCGAGGTCGCGGATGCCCCCGCCGAGCTGCACGGGGATCTCGTCGCCCACCTCGGCGAGGATGGCCTTGATGGCCGCCTCGTTGACCGGCTTGCCGGCGAAAGCGCCGTTCAGATCGACCAAGTGCAGCCGACGCGCGCCGGCGTCAACCCATCGTCGGGCCATCGCTGCGGGGTCTTCGCCGAAGGTGGTGGAGTCGTTCATGTCGCCCTGTTTGAGGCGGACACATTGACCGTCTTTCAGGTCAATCGCGGGGATCAGCAGCATGGCCGAGGCAGTGGTGATGAATGAAGACCGCGGAACGAACGGTCGGGGGGTTCAGGGATTCCAACGCAGGAAGTTGCGGTACAGGGCCAAGCCGTGCGCCGCGCTCTTCTCGGGGTGGAACTGAGTGGCAAAAATGTTATCCCGCGCGATGGCGCAGGTAAAGCGCACACCGTAGTCGGTTTCACCCACGCTGTGGCGCGGGTCGGCCGGATGGGCGTGAAAACTGTGCACGAAGTAGAAGTACGCGCCATCGGGAATGTCGGCCCACAGCGCATGCGGGCGCGCCTGCACGACGCGGTTCCAGCCCATCTGCGGCACCTTGTAGCGGCTGCCGTCGGGCTGCAACTGGCCTTCGAGGCGAAACTTCACGACCTCGCCCGGGATGAGGTTCAGCCCCTCGGTCGGGCCTTCTTCGCTGCGGGTCAGCAGCATCTGCATGCCCACGCACACGCCCATCAGCGGCTTGCGCACCGCGGCGTCGAGCACGGCTTCGAGCAGGCCCGACTCGCGCAGCTCGCGCATGCAGTCGGGCATCGCCCCCTGGCCGGGCAGCACCACGCGGTCGGCCGCGAAGACTTCTTCGGGGTTGGCGGTGACGATGACCTTCACGCCTGCGTCGTTGGCCGCGTGCGCGACGGCCTGCGACACCGAGCGCAGGTTGCCCATGCCGTAATCGACGACCGCGACGGTGCTGGTCATGGCAACTCCCGCCGGGCCGTCCCAAGGGCGTTGCGTGCCCCCTCGGGGGGCTGCGAACGACGTGAGCGCGGGGGCTTCATCACAGAGACCCCTTGGTGGAAGGGATCACGCCGGCCGCGCGGGGGTCGATCTCGAGCGCCATGCGCAACGCGCGCGCAAACGCCTTGAAGATCGTCTCGCACTGGTGGTGGGCGTTGTCGCCGTGCAGGTTGTCGATGTGCAGCGTGACGCCGGCGTGGTTCACGAAGCCTTGGAAAAACTCGTAGGCCAGCTGCGTGTCGAAGCCACCGACCATGCCGCTCTTGAAATTGACGCGCATGTGCAGCCCCGGGCGGCCCGAGAAGTCGATCACCACGCGCGACAGCGCCTCGTCGAGCGGCACGTAGGCGTGGCCGTAGCGGCGCAGGCCCTTCTTGTCGCCGACCGCTTGCGCGAAGGCCTGGCCGAGCGTGATGCCCACGTCTTCGACGGTGTGGTGGCCGTCGATGTGCAGGTCGCCCTTGGCGTCGATGTCGAGGTCGATCAGCCCGTGGCGGGCGATCTGGTCAAGCATGTGATCGAAGAAGCCGATGCCGGTGGCGAGCTTGGCCGTGCCGGTGCCATCGAGGTTGATCGACGCGGTGATCTGCGTCTCGGAGGTGTTGCGGGTGACCTGGGCGGTGCGCATGGCGATTCTCGAAAGGGGTTCAGCGGCCCAGCACCGCGTCGAGCGCGGCCAGCAAGGCGTCGGTCTGCGATTCGGTGCCCACGCTGATGCGCAGGAACTGTGCAATGCGCTCGGGCTTCTTGAAATGCCGCACCAGCACCTTGTGGGTGCGCAGGCCAGCGGCCAGCTCGGCGGCGTCGCTGCCAGGGCGGCGGGCGAACACGAAGTTGGCGGCCGAGGGCAGCACCTCGAAGCCACGCGACACCAGGCCGGCGACCATGCGATCGCGCGTGGCCAGGGTGCGGCGGGTGGTGTCGTCGAACCAGGCCACGTCGTCCATGGCCGCCACTGCGCCGGCAATCGCCAGGCGGTCGAGCGGGTAGGAGTTGAAGCTGTCCTTGACGCGCACCAGCGCCTCGATCAGGTCGGGGTGGCCCAACGCATAACCGACGCGCAGGCCGGCCAGCGCGCGCGACTTCGACAGCGTGCGCACGACGAGCAGTTGCGGAAATTCGTTGACCAGCCCATCGGCCGACTCGCCGCCGAAATCGACATACGCCTCGTCGATCACCACCACCGAGTCGCGGTTGCCTTGCAGCAGGCGCTTCACCTCGGCCAGCGGCAGGCCGATGGCCGTGGGCGCGTTCGGGTTCGGGAAGATCACGCCGCCGTTGCGGCCAGCCGCGAGGTAGTCGTCCACGCGGATGGCGAACGCGTCATCGAGCGGCAGCTCGCGCGTCTCGATGCCGTAGAGCTTCGCGTAGACCGGGTAAAAGCTGTATGAGATGTCGGGGTAGAGCAGCGGCGCGTCGTGCTTGAGCAGGCCCATGAAGGCATGCGCCAGCACCTCGTCGGAGCCGTTGCCGACGAACACCTGCTCGGGCGTCAGGCCGTGGTATCGGGCGATCGCCACCTTCAGCGCGGTGGCCTGCGGGTCGGGGTAGAGGCGCAGGCCGTCGCCGTTCTGCGCGGCGATGGCTGCCACCACCTTCGGACTCGGCGGGTACGGGCACTCGTTGGTGTTGAGCTTCACCAGCCCGTCGATCTTGGGTTGTTCGCCCGGCACGTAGGGCGTCAGCGTGCGGACGATCTCGCTCCAATACTTGCTCATCGTGCGCCTCCGTTCTTCAGGCGCATCTCGGCGGCGCGGGCGTGCGCTTGCAGGCCCTCGCCATGCGCCAGCACCGACGCGATCTGGCCCAGCACCTGCGCGCCGGCTTCGCTCACTTCGATCAGGCTGCTGCGCTTTTGGAAGTCGTACACGCCCAGCGGCGACGAGAAGCGCGAGGTGCCCGAGGTCGGCAGCACGTGGTTCGGGCCGGCGCAGTAGTCGCCCAGGCTTTCGCTGGTGAAGGCGCCGAGGAAGATCGCGCCGGCATGCCGCAGCAGCGGCTCCCACTGGTGCGGGTCGCGCGAACTGACCTCCAGATGCTCGGGCGCGATGCGGTTGCTGATCTCGCAGGCTTCTTCCATCGAACGCGTGTGGATCAGCGCGCCGCGGCCCTCGAGCGAGGCGCGGATGACCTCGCGGCGCGGCATCTCGGGCAGCAGGCGCTCGATGGCGGCCCGCACCTCGGCGATGTAGGCCGCGTCGGGGCACAGCAGGATGCTCTGCGCCAGCTCGTCGTGCTCGGCCTGGCTGAAGAGGTCCATCGCGACCCAGTCGGCCGGCGTCGTGCCGTCGGCCAGCACCAGGATTTCGCTCGGCCCCGCGATCATGTCGATGCCGACCTTGCCGAACACGCGGCGCTTGGCGCTGGCCACGTAGGCGTTGCCCGGGCCGGTGATCTTGTCCACCGCCGGCACAGTGGTCGTGCCGTAGGCCAGTGCGCCGATGGCCTGGGCGCCGCCCAGCGTGAAGGCGCGGCTCACGCCCGCGACGGCCGCGGCGGCCAGCACCAGCGCGTTGCGCTCGCCCTTGGGCGTGGGCACGACCATGATGATTTCAGGCACGCCCGCCACATGCGCAGGGATGGCGTTCATCAGCACGCTCGACGGGTAGGCGGCCTTGCCACCCGGCACGTAGATGCCGACGCGGTCGAGCGGCGTGACCTTCTGGCCGAGCAGCGTGCCGTCGGCGTCGCGGTACGACCACGAGCGGCCGCAGGCGTCGAGCTGGCGCTGGTGGTAGTCGCGCACCCGGGCCGCGGCGGCTTCGAGCGCCGCGCGCTGCACGGTGGGCAGGCCGTTCAACGCGGCTTGCAGTTCGGCCTGCGTGATTTCGAGCTGCGCCACCGACCCGGCCTGCAGGCCATCGAAGCGCTGCGTGTACTCGAGCACCGCCGCGTCGCCGCGCTTTTGCACATCACCGAGGATGGCCGCGACGCGCTCTTCGATCGCATGGTCCGTCTCGTCCGACCAATGCAGCACGTGGCGGAACTCGGTCTCGAAGTTCGGCGACGTGGTGGCGAGGGTGCGGAGGTTGACGCTCATGGTGTCGGGGTTGAGCTGTGGAGGAATCAGGGGAATGTCAGGACTTCGGAATGGCCGACTCGAACGCGTCGATCAACTGGCGGATCGGTTCGCGCTTGAGCTTCAGCGAGGCCTGGTTCACGACCAGCCGGGCCGAGATCTTCATGATCTCTTCGACCTCGACCAGGTGGTTGGCCTTCAGCGTGCTGCCGGTGGACACCAGATCGACGATGGCATCGGCCAGGCCGGTCAGCGGGGCGAGCTCCATCGAGCCGTAGAGCTTGATCAGGTCCACGTGCACGCCCTTGTCGGCGAAATGGTTGCGTGCGCACTGCGTGTACTTGGTCGCCACGCGGATGCGCGAGCCCTGCTTGACGGCCGCCGCGTAGTCGAAGTCGGCGCGCGTGGCCACGCTCAGGCGGCAATTGGCGATCTGCAGGTCGAGCGGCTGGTACAGGCCCTGGCCGCCGTGTTCGAGCAGGATGTCTTTGCCCGCCACGCCGATGTCGGCGCCGCCGTGCTGCACGTAGGTCGGCACGTCGGTGGCCCGCACCAGCACCACGCGCACGTCGGGCCGGTTGGTGCCGATGATGAGCTTGCGCGACTTTTCGGGGTCTTCGGCGACCTCGATGCCGGCGGCCTTCAGCAGCGGCAGGCTGTCGTCGAAGATGCGTCCCTTGGACAGAGCTAAGGTGATCATTTGATGCGCTCGATGTCTGCGCCGATGCCACGCAGCTTGGCTTCCATCTGGTCGTAGCCGCGGTCGAGGTGGTAGATGCGGTCCACCGTCGTCTCGCCCTCGGCCACCAGGCCGGCGATCACGAGGCTGGCCGAGGCACGCAGGTCGGTCGCCATCACGGTCGCGCCCGACAGCTTGGGCACGCCGTGGATCACCGCCGTGTGGCCGTCGATCTCGATCTTCGCGCCCAGGCGGATCAGCTCGGTCACGTGCATGAAGCGGTTTTCGAAGATGGTCTCGGTGACCTTGGCGCTGCCCTGCGCGATGCAATCGAGCGCCATGAACTGCGCCTGCATGTCGGTCGGGAAGCCCGGGTACTCGCGGGTGCGAAAGCCCACGCTGCGCATCGCGCCGGGACCGGCGCTCTGGACGCGGATCCAGTCGTCGCCCGACTCGATGGTCGCGCCCGCTTCGCGCAGCTTGTCGATCACGGCGTCGAGGTGGTCGGCGCGCGCGCCCTTCAGCACCACCTCACCGCCCGCTGCGGCCACGGCGCACAGGAAGGTGCCGGTCTCGATGCGGTCCGGCACGATGCGGTGCGCGGCGCCGTGCAAGCGCTCGACGCCCTGCACGCGGATGCGGCTGGTGCCATGGCCTTCGATCTTCGCGCCCATGGCGATCAGCATCTCGGCCAGGTCGGGAATCTCGGGCTCTTGCGCGGCGTTTTCGAGCACCGTCTCGCCCTCGGCCAGCGCGGCGGCCATCAGCAGGTTTTCGGTGCCGGTCACGGTGACCATGTCAGTCGTGATGCGCGCGCCCCTCAGCCGCTTGGCCTTGGCGACGATGTAGCCGTGCTCGACGACGATCTCGGCACCCATCGCCTGCAGGCCCTTGATGTGCTGGTCCACCGGACGCGAGCCGATGGCGCAACCGCCGGGCAAGGACACCTTGGCCTCGCCGAAGCGCGCCACCAGCGGCCCCAGCACCAGGATGGACGCGCGCATGGTCTTGACCAGGTCGTACGGGGCCTCGCGCAGCGTGAGGTTGGCGGCGTTGAGCGTCACCACGTCGGATTGGGTCTCGCTGCGCTCGGCCACGACACCCATGTTGCGCAGCAGCTTGAGCGTGGTGTTCACGTCCTGCAGGCGCGGCACGTTCGAGAGCGTGACTGTGTCGGCGGTGAGCAGCGCGGCGCACAGCTCGGGCAGCGCCGCGTTCTTGGCGCCCGAGATCACGACTTCGCCCTTCAGAGAGCGGCCGCCGCGGATGAGGAGTTTGTCCATGAGGGTGGGCGTGCCCAGTGCTCACACGGCCATCGAACCCGCTGGCGCAGGCTCGCCAGCCGCGGTGAACACCGCGGCGAAGTTCAATGGTGGTGGGTGGGGGCCGAATCGGGGCGGGCAGCCCATTCAGCGGGGGTGAGCGTCTTCATGGACAGCGCGTGGATTTGCTCGCGCATTCTATCGCCCAGGGCCTGGTAGACCCGCTGGTGGCGGCGGATGCGGGGCGCGCCTTCGAATTCGGCCGACACGATGGTGGCGAAGAAGTGCCGCCCGTCGCCTTCGACCTCGAGGTGCTCGCAGGGCAGCCCTTGCGCGATGTAGCGCCGGACTTCGTCGGGGGTGGGGTCGGCCATGGTGGGCGGGATTATCCGTCAGCGGGCTCAGTGGCGAATCTTGAAGCCGGTGCGCAGCAGGTGCAGCGCCAGCGCGAACACGACGGCGAGGCTGGCACCGACGACGGCGAGGCTCGTCCACGGCGACACGTCGCTCACACCGAAGAAGCCTCGCCGGAAGCCGTCGATCATGTAGAAGAACGGGTTCAGGTGGCTCACGCCCTGCCAGAACGCTGGCAGCGACTTCACCGAATAAAACACGCCCGACAGAAAGGTCATGGGCATCACGATGAAGTTCTGGAACGCCGCGATCTGGTCGAACTTCTCGGCCCACAACCCGGCGATCAGCCCCAGCGCGCCCATCATCGCGGCGCCGGCGATGGCGAAGACGAGCGTCCAGCCCGGCGCGGCGAAGCTGAGCGGCGCGAACCACACGGTGACCAGCATCACGCCCGCGCCGACGACGAGGCCGCGCACCACGGACGCGCCCACGTAGGCGAGAAACCACGCCCAGTGCGACAGCGGCGTCACCAGCAGGAAGACGAGGTTGCCGCTGATCTTGCTCTGGATCAGCGAGCTGCTGCTGTTGGCGAAGGCGTTCTGCAGCACGCTCATCATCACCAGGCCCGGGATTAGGAAGCTCGTGTAGCCGACGCTGTCGTAGACCTTCACGTGGTCTTCGAGCACGTGGCCGAAGATCAACAGGTACAGCACCGCCGTGAGCACCGGCGCGGCCACGGTCTGGAAGCTGACCTTCCAGAACCGCAGCATCTCTTTGTAGAGCAGCGTGCGCGTGCCCGAGAAAACGTTGAAACGCACCTCGCTCGTCATGCCGGGGCCTCCACGCGCGGCACGGTCTCGCCGTGCATGATTTCGAGGAACACGTCTTCCAGGTCGGCGCGGCCGATCTCCAGGTCTTCGGGTTGGCAGCCGGCGGCGCGCAGCGTGGCGAGGATCTGCTCGACCTCGGCCGCGTCGTGCGCCTTGACCTGCACGATGCGCCCGGTGACGCGCGACTGCGCGGCCAGGGCCTCGGGCAGCGCGGTGTCCAGCTTGAAGCGCAGCATGGTGCTCGCGGTGCCGGCCAGCAGGGCCGAGGTGCGGTCGAGCGCGACCACGCGGCCCTGCTTGAGCATGGCGATGCGCCCGCACAAGGCCTCGGCCTCTTCGAGGTAGTGGGTGGTCAAGAGCACCGTGTGGCCGGCCTTGTTGAGCTTGGCGACGAACTGCCACAGCGTCTGGCGCAGCTCCACATCGACCCCCGCCGTCGGCTCGTCGAGCACGATCACCGGCGGGCGGTGCACCAGCGCCTGCGCCACCAGCACGCGGCGCTTCATGCCGCCCGACAGCTGCCGCATGTTGGCGTGTGCCTTGTCGGCCAGGCCCAGGCCGTGCAGCAGCTCGTCGATCCACGCGCCGTTGTTCTTGACGCCGAAATAGCCGCTCTGGATGACCAGGGTTTCGCGCACGCTGAAGAAGGGGTCGAACACCAGCTCTTGCGGCACGATGCCCAGCTGCCGGCGCGCGGCCGCGTAGTCGCTCACCACGTCGTGGCCGTGCACCGCCACCCGGCCGGTGCTGGCGCGCGACAGGCCGGCGAGGATGCTGATGAGCGTCGTCTTGCCGGCGCCATTGGGCCCGAGCAGTCCGAAGAACTCACCGGCCTCGATGTCGAAGCTGACATCGTTGAGGGCCTGCACCGTGCGGCCCGCGCCGGTGTAGGTCTTGCTGACGTGTTGGAAAGAGATGGCCGGCATGGAGCGCGCGATTCTAGGCAGGCGCGGGCTTTCTCGCTGGGACGCGTCACCGCGTGGTGCTAGCGTGAATCGCCCTTCAATCGCGCCCGCTCCCGATGACGACCCGCCCGACCAAGAAGCCCCGCCGCACCGCCGAGCGCATCCTCGACGCGACGCTCGTGCTCTTCAACCGCTTCGGCGAGCCGAATGTCTCGACCTCGCTGATCTCGGCCGACCTGGGCATCAGCCCCGGCAACCTCTACTACCACTACCCGTCGAAAGACGCGCTCATCAATGCGATCTTCGACCGCTACCGCATCGAGCTGTCCACCCTGCTCAACGCGGCCGAAGACGTGCGACACGTCGAAGACGCGTGGCTCTTTCTGCACATGCTCTTCGAGCGCATCTGGCAGCACCGCTTTCTGTACCGCGACCTCAACGACCTGCTGTCGAAGAACCGACATCTGGAGACGCACGTCCAGCAGATGCTTGCCGACAAGTCGCAGGCCATGCAGCGCCTGCTCGGCGGACTGAACGCCGGGGGGGCGATCCGCCTGCCGCGCGACGAGGCCGAACCCCTCGCCACCGCGATGGTGGTCGTGCTCACTTACTGGCTCAGCTTCGAGTACGTCCGCGACCCGCGCCATGCGCTCGAACCCGATCGCGCCGAGGGTGCGTTGCTGCGCGGCGCCTTCCATGTGCTGCATCTTTTGGGGCCGCATCTGAGCCCCGAATCGCATGCGCATCTGATGACATTGGCCGGCACTTATCGACACGATTGACGTGCTCTTGGGGCGGCTACGTACTTTCCTCCATGCCTTGTGGGATGGGCTTCTCTAGCATGGCCCGACACCTACAAGAAACACATGCTTCGTTGGAAAGGACACCCATGAAAAGCGCCCTCATCGCCAGCCTCGCCGCCCTCGGCGCCTGGGCTGTGCAAGCCCCTGCACACGCCCAGGCGGCGTACCCCGACAAACCCATCACGATCATCGTGCCCTTCGCGGCCGGCGGCCCGACCGACACGGTGGCGCGCGACTTCGCCGAGGCCATGCGCAAGCCGCTCGGTGCGCAGAGCATCATCATCGACAACGTCGGCGGCGCTGGCGGCACGCTGGGCGCCACCAAGGCCGCACGCGCCGCGCCCGACGGCTACACGCTGCTGCTCACGCACATCGGCATGGCCACCTCGCCAGCGCTGTACCGCAACCTGCAGTTCAAGCCGCTCGACGACTTCGAGTACCTCGGCCTCGTCAACGAAGTGCCGATGACCGTGGTGACGCGCGCCAACCTGCCCGTCAACAGCTTCACCGAGTTGAACACCTGGCTGCGCGCCAACGTCAGCAAGGCCAACCTCGCCAACGCCGGGTTGGGCTCGGCCTCGCACCTGTGCGGGCTGCTGCTGCAGACGGCGCTCAAGCTCGACATCACCACGATCTCGTACAAGGGCACCAACCCGGCGATGAACGACCTGCTCGGCGGCCAGGTCGATCTGATGTGCGACCAGACCACCAACACCACCGCGCAAATCGAAGCCGGCAAGATCAAGGCCCTGGCCGTGACCACGCCCAAGCGGCTGACCACGCCGGCGCTGGCCAAGTTGCCCACGCTCGACGAGTCGGGCCTCAAGGGCTTCAACGTCACCATCTGGCATGCGCTGTACGCGCCCAAGGGCACGCCGAAGGCCGTGCTCGACAAGGTGAATGCCGCGCTGAAGGTTGCCCTCAAGGACCCAGGCTTCATCAAGCGCCAGGAAGGCCTCGGCGCCGTGGTGGCGGCCGACGCGCGGGTGAACGGCGCCGACCACAAGAAGTTCGTCGCTGGCGAGATCGCCAAGTGGACGCCGATCATCAAGGCGGCCGGTCAGTACGCCGATTGAGCGCACCGCGTGCCAATGCCAAGGCCGCCCTCGGGCGGCCTTTTTGATAGGGGCTGCGCGCGAGCGTCAGGCCACGAGTCGCATCGGGATGGTCACCGGCCCGTCGTTGACCAGGTGCACCTGCATGTCCGCGCCAAAGCGCCCGGCCTCGACCGGCCCGTGCTGCGCGCGTGCCGAGGCGAGCACGCGTTCGTAGAGGCGTCGCCCCTGTTCGGCGGGCGCAGCGCCGGTGAAGCTGGGCCGGTTGCCGCCGCTCGTGTCCGCGGCCAGCGTGAACTGGCTGACGACCAGCAAGCCGCCCTGCACATCGACCACGCTGCGGTTCATCTTGCCGGCGTCGTCCGAGAAGATGCGCAGCTTCAGCAGCTTGGCCACCAGCTGATCGGCCACCGCCTCGGTGTCGCCAGGCTCGGCGCACACCAGCACCAGCAGGCCTTGGGCGATGGCGCCGACCGTGTCGCCCGCCACCTCGACGCGGGCCTCGCGCACCCGCTGGATCAACGCGATCACGGCCGCACGCTCAAGCGAGCGTCACGCGGGCGAACTTGCGCTTGCCGACCTGCACGACGTAGGTGCCGGCGCCAAGCTTCAGGCCCTTGTCGCTGACCACGGCACCGTCCACGCGCACACCGCCGCCGTCGATCAGGCGGTTGGCCTCACTGGTCGATGGCGCCAGGTTCGCCTGCTTGAGCAAGGCACCGATGCCCAGCGGCGCGCCGCCGAGCGACACCTCAGGGATCACGTCTGGCACGCCGCCCTTCGAGCGGTTGATGAAGTCTTGCTCCGCCGAGTCGGCCTCCGCCGCGCCATGGAAGCGCGCGGTGATCTCTTTGGCGAGCATCACTTTGGCGTCCTTCGGGTTGCGCCCGCCCTCGACCTCGGCCTTCAGGGCCGCGATCTCGGCCTCGCTGCGGAAGCTCAGCAGGGTGAAGTACTTCCACATCAGCTCGTCGCTGATCTTCAGCAGCTTCGCGAACATGTCGTTCGGCGCTTCGGTGATGCCGATGTAGTTGCCCTTGCTCTTGGACATCTTCTCGACGCCGTCGAGCCCTTCGAGCAGCGGCATCGTCAGGATGCACTGCGGCTCCTGGCCGTATTCGCTCTGCAGCGAGCGGCCCATCAGCAGGTTGAACTTCTGGTCGGTGCCGCCGAGTTCGAGGTCGCTCTTGAGCGCGACCGAGTCGTAGCCCTGCATCAGCGGGTACAAGAACTCGTGCACGCTGATCGGCGTGCCGGCCTTGTAGCGCTTGGTGAAGTCGTCGCGCTCCATCATGCGCGCGACCGTGTAGCGCGAGGCGAGCTGGATCATGCCGCGCGCGCCCAGCGGGTCGCTCCATTCGGAGTTGTAGCGAAGCTCGGTGCGCTGCGGGTCGAGCACCTTGTAGGCCTGCGTCTTGTAGGTCTCGGCGTTGGCCTCGATCTGCTCGCGCGTCAGCGGCGGGCGCGTCGTGTTGCGCCCCGACGGGTCACCGATCATCGAAGTGAAGTCGCCGATCAGAAAGATGACCGTGTGCCCCAGGTCCTGCAACTGGCGCAGCTTGTTCAGCACGACCGTGTGGCCGATGTGGATGTCGGGGGCGGTCGGGTCCAGCCCGAGCTTCACGCGCAATGGCACGCCCGTTGCTTCAGACTTGGCAAGCTTGGCCACCCACTCGGCTTCCGGTAACAGCTCGTCAACGCCGCGCCGCGAAACGGCCAGCGCCTCGCGGACCTTGTCGGTCACCGGATGGGCAAGAGAAGGGGCCGACGAAACGGGCGGACGAGGCGCCACCGAAGAGGGCTGAGACATGGCGTGAATTCGGAAATTTCTGGGGGATTTTCCGCAGGGCACGGAACAGGCGGTCGGTATACTGACTCATTACCCCGGCTGGCTGCCGCCACCCAGCACTCAGGGGCCCGCAGCGTCGCTCGATTCTAGAGGACGCCTGCCGGCATCAAGACAGACCCCAAGCGCTCGCCTCCCCCAGGCGCGCTTGACACTCGGGCCGTTCGGCCCCTCTGACAATTGAGCTCCTTGGATCCTCTTGACCGCGCCGCGGCGCGTTTCGGCGAACGCACCCTTCAGTTCCTGCACCGCCACCACCGGGCGGTTGTCTCGGCCGTCGTGGTCGGACTGGCCGGCTTCGGTGTCACGGCCTTCGGCATTGCGCCCATGGCGCCCGACGCGGCCGACCTGCCACGGCGCATGGTGACGGAAATCGTCACGACCGAACCGCTCGATACACAGCTCGACGCGCTCGCCGACCACTCGCTGCAGCTCTACCGCAACGACCTCACGCGCGGCACCGACACCGCCGACAGCCTGCTGCAACGGCTGAACGTGTCCGACCTGGGCGCCGCCGCTTTCCTGCGCAGCGACAAGACCGCCCGCCGCCTGCTCGAAGGCCGGGCCGGCAAGATGGTGCAGGTGCGCATCGGCGAGGCGGGCCAGCTCGACGAACTGGTCGCCCGCTACCCGGCCGAGCGTGCCGAGCAGTTCAACACCCACTTCTCGCGCCTGCGCATCACGCGCTTCGAGAACAGCTTCATCGCGCAGGTCGAAACCGCGCCGCTTGCAGCCGAAGTGCGCCTGGGTGGCGGCACGATCCACAGCTCGCTGTTCGCCGCGACCGACGAGGCCCGGCTGCCCGACCCGGTGGCCACGCAGATCGCCGAGATGTTCTCGACCGACATCGACTTCCGTCGCGAACTGCGCCGGGGCGACACCTTCAGCGTCGTCTACGAAGCGCTGACCGCCGACGGTGAACCCATCACCTGGAACCAGGCCTCGGGCCGCGTGCTCGCCGCTGAGTTCATCAACAACGGCCGAACGCATGCGGCGGTGTGGTTCACGGACCCGACCAACGGCAAGGGCGGCTACTACGGCTTCGACGGCCAGAGCAAGCGCCGCGCGTTCCTGTCGAGCCCGATGGAGTTCTCGCGCGTGACCTCGGGCTTCTCGATGCGCCTGCACCCCATCCACAAGACCTGGCGCGCCCACCTGGGCGTGGACTACGGCGCACCGACCGGCACGCCGATCCGCGCGGTGGGACATGGCGTGGTCGAGTTCGCCGGCTGGCAGAACGGCTACGGCAACGTGGTGCAGATCCGACATGCCAACGACCACACGACGCTGTACGCGCACATGAGCCGCATCGACGTGCGCAAGGGCCAGTCCGTTGAACAGGGTGCGCGCATCGGCGCGGTCGGCTCGACCGGCTGGGCCACCGGCCCGCACCTGCACTTCGAGGTCAAGGTCAAGGGCGAGCACAAAGACCCGATGGTCATCGCCAAGGCCTCCGAAGCCATCGTGCTGTCGCCAGCGGCACGCACGCAATTCGAAGTGGCCGCCCAGGGGCTGCGCGGCCAGTTGCAAGCAGCTGCCGCGCACGCAAGCGCCCTCACCGCCCGCGCCGAGTGAATCCCCAGGTGTGCCGCGAGGCACGCCGGGCACCATCGCCCGATGTCTGAACTCTTCATCGGGCTGATGTCGGGCACCTCGCTCGATGGCGTGGACGGCGTGCTCGCCGCCTTCGACGCCGCCGGGCACCTGTCGGTCCGCAGCCACGCCTACCGGCCCTTTGCGGGCCCCTTGCGAGACACGCTGCTCGCCCTCAACACCCCCGGCGACAACGAAATCCACCGCGCAGCCCTCGCCGCCAACGACTTGGCGCGGCTGTATGCGCAGGTCGTGGCCGACCTGCTGGGCGCGAGCGAGACACCCGCCACCGCCGTACGTGCCATCGGCAGCCATGGCCAGACTGTGCGCCACCGCCCCGGCATCGAAGACGGCCTCGGCTACACCTGCCAGGTCGACAACCCGGCGCTGCTGGCCGAGCTGAGCGGCATTGACGTCATCGCCGACTTCCGCCGGCGCGACATCGCCGCCGGGGGCCAGGGCGCGCCACTCGTGCCCGCCTTTCACCACGCACTGTTCGCCCGACCCGGCCAGACCGGCGCCGTGCTCAACCTCGGCGGCATCAGCAACCTCACGGTGCTGCGCCCGGACCAACCCACGCGCGGCTTCGACTGCGGCCCAGCCAACGTGTTGATGGACCACTGGTGCCAGCAGCACCTCGGCCGCCCCTACGACGCTGGCGGCGCGTGGGCGGCCAGTGGCCAGGTCGATGCCCAACTGCTGGCCCGTCTCCTCGACGAGCCCTTCTTCTCGCTGCCCGCCCCCAAGAGCACCGGCCGCGACCTCTTCAACCCCGGCTGGCTGGACGACAAGCTGAAGCGCTTCGCCCAGCCCGTGTCACCGGCGGCCGTGCAAGCCACCCTGTGCGAGCTGACCGCACGCACCTGCGCCGACGACATCCACCGGCACGCGGCGGATGCCCGCGAACTGCTGGTGTGCGGGGGCGGCGCGCTGAACACGCACCTGATGCAGCGCCTGGCCGATCTGCTGCCCGGTGTGCAGGTCGCGCCGACCGACGCCCGCGGGCTACCCGCGCAGCACGTCGAGGCGGCCGCCTTCGCCTGGCTGGCGTACCGGCACACGCACCGCCTGCCGGGAAACCTGAGCACCGTCACCGGCGCGGCGGGGCCCCGGGTGCTGGGAGCGCTTTACCCCGCCGGATAGAAGCCCACCGCTCATGACAAAGGCCGCCCGAGGGCGGCCTTTGCTTTGGCATGCGGCGGAGGATCAGACCGAGAAGCTCGAACCGCAGCCGCAGGTGGTCGTGGCGTTCGGGTTCTTGATGACGAACTGGGCGCCTTGCAGATCGTCCTTGTAGTCGATCTCGGCGCCGACCAGGTACTGCAGGCTCATCGCGTCGATCAAGAGCGTCACACCGTTCTTGTTCATCTGCGTGTCGTCTTCATTGACGATTTCGTCGAAGGTGAAGCCGTACTGGAAGCCCGAGCAGCCGCCGCCTTGCACGAAGACGCGCAGCTTCAGTTCAGGGTTGCCCTCTTCGTCCACCAGTTCCTTGACCTTGTTCGCCGCGCTATCGGTGAAGACCAGGGGCACGGGGGGCGCATCCAGCGGGGAAAGTTGTGCGGCGACTGCGGTCATGAGAGTGGCTCCTGAGACAAAACTGGCCCGATTATCCGCCGGCTGCGGCCGCCACGCTGGTCGAGGCCAATTTCAATGCCGGGCGATCGTCGCCCGACTGCTGCAGGGGGCGGATTTCGCCGTTGATCGTGGCGCCTTGGTGCATTTCGAGCGACTGGTAACTCACGTCACCAACGATGCTGGCCTTGGGCTGCAGCTCGAGCAGTTCGCTCGACAGCACCGGTCCTGTCACCGAGCCGTTGATGATCACGTGGCCGGCCCGCACCTGGCCCACGACGCGGGCTTTTTCGCTGATCACGAGGATGCTCGAACGTTCGCCAGTGGCGATGACGTCGCCCTGGACTTCGCCATCGATGCGCAGACCGTCCGAAAAACGCAATTCGCCGACGATCACGGTGCCTTCGCCGATCAGGGTGCGAATCGCGGGCGCTTTCTTTTTGCCGAACATGGTGTGTCTCCGGTGGGTGAGGGCCAACCACGCCGCCCTGCAGGCGTTCAGACCTTGGCCGTCTGGCTGGCTTTGATGTTGCCCTGGCTGTCGGTCACCTTGAGGTGCACCTGTTTGACCACGGCGTTTTCTGGCAGTTCGATCGTTCCTTCGAGCCGCAGCGATTGTTTGACCTGAAGGGGCCGCGGGCCGCCCGGCTGAGTCAGCGTCCAGGGTCGCCCGCCTTGGCTGCCACTGAGCACGATTTCATACCGGCCGGTGAATTCGGGCAAGGTCTTGCCAATCTGCATCACCAGCACTTGAAAGCGCAACTGCCCCGGCGACGGAATATCGGCGCGCAGGCCACGCACGTTGAGGCCATCGCTGCTCGCCGCCGGCAGCAAACGCTCAAAAAAACCGAGATCCGCTTTCAGCGTCACGTTTTCGGCTTCGAGCTGCTTGAGTTGCTGCACCAGTTTGTCCTGCGCCGCGCGCTCCGCCTTCAACAGGCTCTCGGCGGTGTTGGCGATCGACTGTGCGCCCTCGCGCTCGTCACGCAGCTTGGCGACTTCTTCGCGAAGTTGGGCCAACTCGGCCTTGGCGCCGCGATCGAGGCCCGCCAGGGTCTTGCCCATCTCGAAGGCCCACAGCGCCAGCGCCGCCGAGAAACCCAGCGCGAGCGCCGCGACCGCCCAGCGCAAGGGCCACGGCAAGTGGCTGCGCACGATCATGCGCGGGGCGCTGATCGACAAGCGGCGGCGTAGCAACTTCCAGCGCATGGGGCGGTTGGGCTCCTGGGTGAGGCAAGGCGCAGAAGTGGCCCGCCGACAAGCCCCATGGCGGGGCGTTGAGGCGGATTCTAGAAGCCGCCCTCAGCCACCGAGTGAGCAAACCTTGCAGGCGTAAGCATGCGCCGCGCGCATCTCGCCAACGCTCAAAGGAAAAGCAAAAAGCCGCTCGATGAGCGGCTTTTTGTTGCCCGTTGCCCGACGAAACCGGGCCGCGCGCAAAGGTGGATCAGCGCTTGCTGAACTGCTTCCGGCGGCGAGCGCCGTGAAGACCGACCTTCTTACGTTCGACTTCACGCGCATCGCGCGTCACGAAGCCGGCACGGCTCAGTTCGGGCTTGAGCGCCGCGTCGTAGTCGATCAGGGCGCGGGTGATGCCGTGGCGGACGGCACCGGCTTGACCCGATTCGCCACCACCGTGCACGTTGACCTTGATGTCGAAGGCAGCGTCGTTGGCAGTGAGCACCAGCGGCTGACGCACGACCATGATGGACGTTTGGCGGCCGAAGTACTGCTCGACCGGGCGGCCGTTGACGAGGATCTGGCCCGTGCCCTTCTTGATGAAGACACGAGCGACCGACGACTTGCGGCGGCCGGTTCCGTAATTCCAGTTTCCGATCATCACCGCTCCTTAGATTTCCAGCGCCTTGGGCTGCTGGGCGGTGTGCGGATGCGTGGCACCGGCGTACACCTTCAGCTTCTTCACCATCGCGTAGCCCAGCGGGCCCTTGGGCAGCATGCCCTTGACGGCCTTCTCCAGCGCGCGGCCGGGATGCTTGGCTTGCATGTCCTTGAACTTGGTGCCGTAGATGCCGCCCGGGAAGCCCGTGTGACGGTAGTACACCTTGTCGTTGGCCTTGTTGCCGGTGACGCGGATCTTGTCTGCGTTGACGACGACGATGAAATCACCGGTATCGACGTGAGGCGTGTAAATGGCCTTGTGCTTGCCGCGCAAACGGAGTGCCACTTCGCTGGCAACACGTCCGAGCACCTTGTCGGTGGCGTCAATCACAAACCACTCGTGCGTCACTTCGGCCGGCTTGGCGCTGAAGGTCTTCATGAGGTTTCTTTCAATGAGCCCGCGGGTGCGGGCAACAAGGCTCGTTGCGATGCGTTCGGTGCCGCTTGTGAAAGGCGGCCTCTTAGGCACACGCCGCGCGACCATCCGAACTTGTCTGGACGCACGATTCCCCAGAGCCGTTTCGGGGAAAGCCCGCGATTATGCACGAAGCCCCTCCGAATGGACAACACCCAAGCCTGCGCTGCGTCACCTCGAGGCGACCGCAAGAACACTAAACTGGATTTTTTCGCCGCTGCAGCACCATGAACACCCCGCGCAACTCCGGCAATCACGCGGCCGATTGGCCTTGGTCTGCGCTGGCCGCGTGGCGGACGGCGGTGCGTTCATTCATTGAGTGGGTGCCGATTCGCCAGTTGCGCCCTGGTCATCGGGAGCGCATCGGCCGACACCTGCTTGCGCTGAATGAACGCGATCGCTACCTGCGTTTCGGCCACCCGATCACCGACGAGCAAATCGGGCGTTACGTTATGTCACTGGATTTCGAGCGCGACGACCTCTTCGGAATCTTCAACCGGCGGCTCCAGTTGCTCGCCGTGGCGCACCTCGCCCTCCTGCCGAAAACAGAGTCCCACCCCGACATGGCGGAGTTCGGCGTCTCGGTGAGGGCAGAGGCGCGGGGGCGTGGCTATGGCGCACGGCTGTTCGACCGTGCGGTCCTGCACGCACGCAATCGCGGATGTGAGCGCATGCTGATTCACGCGCTCAGTGAGAACGGAGCCATGTTGAAGATCGCGGCCAACGCCGGTGCCACGGTGCAGCGCGATGGCCCCGACTCCGAGGCTTGGCTGCAATTGCCAGCCGAGAACGTCGCGACCCATGTCAGCGAGATGGTCGAAGAGCAGGCCGCCGAGTTCAATTACCGCTGGAAGCGGCATGCGCTTGAAGCCCAGCGGGCCTGGTCCACCTGGTCCGCGGCGACAACGCAGGCTGGCGATCCCCCGGTGACCGAACCCGCCGCTTTGGGTGGGCCGCCCGCCGCGGCAAACACTCAAACTGGGGATTCACCGGGGAAGGGTGACCGATAGGATCGGCCCGCAGCCCCTTCTGCTTCAACCCCCTCACCACGCTCGTGAACATCGACATCGAACCCCAGAGTTTCGTCCTCGCCGCAGCCGCGCTGGCGTTGGTCGTGCTCGCGATCTGGGCGTTCAGTCGCCGCCGCCCGCCGTCGGCGCAGCCATTGCCCACCGACTGGGCACTGACCGCGCGCCCCGTGTTCACGACCGAAGAGCGACGCATCTACCGCTTGCTGCGTGAGGCTTTGCCCCACCACATCATCCTGTCGAAGCTCCCACTCGTTCGCTTTTGCCAGCCCCTCGACCCGACCACGGTGCGGTACTGGTACGACCTGCTGGGGGCCCATCACGTGACCTTCGCCGTGTGCAGCGCCAATGGTCGCGTGCTGGCTGCCGTCGATCTCGAGAGCGACCGCAACAACTCGCGGCGCGTGTTGCAGATCAAGCAATCGGTGCTCGAGGCATGCCGGGTGCGCTACCTGCGCTGCCCGTCCGACCATCTGCCGTCCACGGCCGAACTGCAATTGCTGGTCCCACACAGCGGGGCGGCTTCACGAGCCCCTCAACCGGCGCCGGCACCCAGCCTGCACCAAGCCCGTGACACGCTGGCCAGCACGGTCGCCAACCGTCGCGCCGAGCGCAGCGCCCTTTGGCAAGACTCGACGCTCTTTCAGGACTCGTTCTTTGCGCCTGACAGCCGCCTCGATGGCTTCGGCAGCAGCGACTTCTCGACACTGCCTGGAAGCAACCCCGACATGAGCGGCGCGGCGCGTCCCGGCACCGATGAAATCGCTGCCGTCGTGGTGGACGAAGCACCCCCTCGGCTGAGCCCTTTGCCCCAGCACTGAGCTGACGTGCCCCGCGTACCATGCGGGAATGACCGAAGCGCCACGATCGCCCCTCGCAACGACCGAGGCCCCCTACGCCGACCTGACGCCGAACGTCGTCCTCGACGCCCTCGACACCGTCGGGCTGCGCGGCGATGGCCGCTTGCTGCAGCTCAATTCGTACGAGAACCGGGTGTTCCAAGTGTTCCTGGAGGACGGCCGCGTCGTGGTGGCGAAGTTCTACCGGCCGCACCGCTGGTCGGACGCGCAAATTCTCGAAGAGCACGACTTCGCTCTGGAATTGCACGGCGCCGAGATTCCCGTCGTTCCGCCTCTGATCCTGACCCGGGGACTGACGACCAGCACCCTCATGGCCTTCGACACGGCTGCGTCAACCTACCGGTTCGCAGTGTCGAATCGCCACGCCGGCCGCGCGCCCGAACTCGAAGAGCCAGACACCCTTGAGCGCCTGGGGCGTTTCATCGGGCGGCTTCACGCGGTGGGAGCCCGCAATCGATTCACGCATCGCGTGAGCCTGTCGCCCCAGTCACATGGGCGCGAACCCCACCAGTTCCTCACTGGCTCAGACCTCATTCCCCCCAGCCAACAGGCCTCTTGGCGCGACGTCGTGGATCGCTTGCTCGACGCCATCGAGCGAAAGTTTGCGGCGGTGGGTGAGATCTCGCGCATTCGCCTTCATGGCGACTGCCACCTCGGAAACGTGCTGTGGACGGACGCGGGGCCCCACTTCGTGGATCTCGATGACGCCATGAACGGCCCCGCAGTGCAAGACCTCTGGATGCTGCTCTCCGGTGATCCGCAGTCCGCTCAGCGCGAGCTGGCAGACATCCTCGCGGGCTACGAAGACTTCATGGCCTTCGATCGCCGCGAACTGCAGCTGATCGAGTCCCTGCGAAGCCTGCGGATGATTCACTACAGCGCATGGCTGGCTCGCCGATGGGCCGATCCAGCGTTCCCGGCCGCGTTTCCATGGTTCGGGACCGCCGCATATTGGGCCGATCAGACCGAGCGGCTGCGCGAACAGCTCCAACTGATCGAGCCCGAGTCGAACCCATCACCCGACGATTTCGAGCACTGAGCAGCTCAAGCGCCCACCAACAACGCATTGATTCGCTTCACGTAGGCAGCAGGGTCTTCCAATTGGCCGCCCTCGGCCAACACCGCCTGGTCAAAGAGGATCTGGGCCAGGTCATCGAAGTGCTCGCTGCGTTCGAGGCGGCGCACCAGCGGGTGGTCCACATTCACCTCTAGCGTGGGCAGCGACACTGGCGCTTTTTGCCCGGCTTGCTTCAACAAGCGGGCGAGGTGTCCACTCATGTCGCCCTCACTGACGACCAGACATGCCGCGGAGTCGACGAGCCGTGTGCTGACACGCACCTCTTTGGCTCGGTTCTTGAGCACGTCGCCAAGTCGCTGCAATACGTCCTTGAACTCGTTAGCGGCGGCTTCGGTCTGCCTTTTTTCTTCTTCGTCCTGCAACTTGCCGAGATCGACCGCGCCCTTGGCGATGCTCTGCAGCGGGCGGCCCTCTACCTCGAAGAGGTGCGCGAGCATCCATTCGTCGACTCGATCGACGAGTAGCAAAACTTCGATGCCCTTCTTTCGAAAGACTTCGAGCTGAGGGCTGTTCTTTGCCGCCACCAAGCTGTCAGCGGTGACGTAGTAGATCGCCTCCTGCCCGTCCTTCATGCGCGCGAGGTAGTCGGCAAACGCAACGCCTTCGTCGGCATGGGTGGAGGCAAAGCGAAGCAGCTTTGTCAGACGCTCTTGATTCGCGGGGTCTTCACCGATCCCTTCCTTCAGCACGCTTCCGAAGTCAGCCCAGAACTTCGCATACTTTTCGCGCTCTGCCGCGTCGTCACTGTTCGCCAGCGCTTCAAGCATTCCCAAGACACGCTTGGTCGATCCTTCGCGAATCGCTTTTACGTCGCGACTTTCTTGCAGCAGTTCTCGAGAAACGTTCAGCGGAAGGTCGGCGCTGTCGATCACACCCTTTACAAAGCGCAGATAGGCCGGCATCAGCGCGTGGGCGTCATCCATGATGAAGACGCGCTTCACGTACAGCTTCACACCGGCACGCTTGTCGCGGTTCCACAGATCAAACGGCGGGTGCTTAGGAGCGTAGAGAAGCTGCGTGTACTCGCTTCGCCCTTCGACGCGGTTATGGGTCAGGGCAAGCGGCGGCTCGCTGTCGTAGCTGATCTGCTTGTAGAAATCTTCGTATTGCTCTTGCGTAATCTCCGCCTTGCTGCGAGTCCAAAGCGCCGCAGCCTTGTTCACAGGCTCCCACTCGTCTCGAAGTTGTTGCGCCTGGGCTTCGGCGTCCCATTCCTCCCTCCGCATCAAGACGGGGAGCGAAATGTGGTCGGAGTACTTGCTGATGATGGACCGCAGCTTCCAAGTGCTCAGGAACTCGTCTTCGCCTTCTCGCAGATGAAGAATGACATCGGTACCACGCTCGGATCGGGTGATGGGAGTGACCTCAAACTGGCCCGAGCCGTCGGAGGACCACCGCACGCCCGCCTCGTCAGGCAAGCCCGCCCGCCGAGACTCGACAGTGATCCGATCCGCGACGATGAAGCCGCTGTAGAAGCCAACGCCGAATTGGCCGATGAGCTGCGCGTCGCGCTTCTGGTCTTGGCTGAGTTGAGCGATGAAGTCTCTCGTGCCACTTTTGGCAATCGTCCCGAGATTGGCAACAGCCTCATCAAGAGACAAACCGATGCCGTTATCCCGAAACGTCAGGGTCCGCCGCTCTTTGTCAAAACTAACCCGAACCTCCAGGTTCGGAATGTTTTCGTACAGATTCGGAGCATTCAATGCCTCAAACCGGAGTTTGTCGCACGCATCTGACGCATTCGAGATCAGTTCACGAAGGAATATTTCCTTGTTGGAATACAGTGAATGAGTAACTAAATGGAGGATCTGCTGAACTTCAGCCTGGAAGGGGAGCGTTTGCGTGTCCATGGTGCAGGTTGAGAGTGAGGTGGCAGGGATATATGGACGGAGTCCTCGACTTCAATCCCTTCTTCCACTTCCACATGAACTCGGGAAGACAAGCATAGCGGCAATCTAAATTACTGAGCCTTCTCATCACAAGGGATCGGCAACGATCTGAATTACTCCACCGAGCCAAGGCATAGGCGGACGCTTCGAATTACCACCGCCCAGAGGTATTCACAAGGAAGACCAAGCCGAAGTTCAAATTGAAGCAATCATTGCCCAATGAGAAATGCCCCCATCACTGCTGTGATGGGGGCATTCAATTAATAGCCTGACAATGTCCTACTTTCACACGGGAATCCGCACTATCATCGGCGCTGAGGCGTTTCACTGT
>NZ_JBWVZL010000002.1:0-1234131 GCF_056676035.1 Piscinibacter sp. PDB5-1
CGGCCAGCCTCGGGGTCGTCACGCAGAACCTGAGGTTCCCGGGGCAATACTTCGATCCGGAGTCCGGGCTCCACTACAACTTCTTCCGGGACTATGACTCGTCCATTGGGCGGTATGTGCAATCTGACCCAATAGGATTGATGGGCGGAGTTAATACATACGCATACGCTGCGGCTTACCCACAAGGACTTGCAGATTCACTGGGCCTTATGACAATAATTGGTCCTTGGGGGCTTCCCGTTCCCCTGATTCGACCTCCAACGCAGATTCCACTCGCGATTCCACCCAGCGTCGCTGATGCCCGAGGCCTCCAGCCGGTCCCGCCAAGTTCGCCTGCTTTGCCCAACATATCTCTGCCCTCTCTCCCAGCAGTTAATGCCACCACCTTCGTTTTGACTATAGGTCAAATGTGTGCGGAGGCGTTTAGGCCAAGAAACCAACCAAGAAGTGACCTTCCTAGGGGTGGCGGAGGCAGATACCTTCCTGATCCGCTTGCGGAAGGACCACATTCGACCATTGGAACTCGAATGGGGAGCGATGGCCGTCCATATAGGCAAGGCGCCACCTTCGATTCGAACGGAAACTTTCGTGGCCGAACTGACGTCTCAGATCACGGTAGTCCCCAGCGACCAGGACATGTCAACCCCCATCACCACCCCGCAACTGGGCCAGCTAGTACTGGCCCGGGTGTGCCGGGCCCATTACCAATAGAATAATATTATGTTTTGGCAACTTGTCGTTGAAGATAAAAGATGTTTGTCGGGGAAGTCTGTCTGTGAATTAATCAGAACTCTGGAGGTAGATGAAGACAATTCTTGGGTAGCCTTTTCTGAGTTTGAAGGGGCGTGCCCGGGAACATCTCTTGTAAATGATGGGACGGGGGTCTTGCCGCTTCATGTCTTTTTGCAAAAGATATTTGAATGCATACAAATTGATTGGGCCACGCTCTGTTTCTCGCCAGCGTTTCCCGGAGGCTCCAAAGTAACCCTTGAGCGTCTTAAGGAGTTCATCGATGCGGGCTGTACGGTGGTGAGATGTGTCGACGGTCAGTTCTTTTATATTTACACGGGTGAGGCCGCAAAGGTAAGCTTGATAATTTCTCAGTATCAGGAGGCAGAAAGTCTGATGGTTGACCAGGGAGAGATTGAGTGGCCACAATAATGTGTACAGGGCAATGCCGGGGGCGGGGTCGCCTATTAACCGCCCTGTCAATAAGGACGACCCGATCCCTGCTGCCGTCCCGCATGCGCTTGTAGGTGTCGAGCGCGTCTCGAATTTCGCGCATGCGCTCGGGCTGGGGTCACGCTCGGGCTGGGGTCACTCGGGCTGGGGTCCTCGGGCTGGGGTCAAGTCTTGCCTTTTGCCCCCAGCGCGCGCCCCTTGGCCGAAGCTGCATCGACATCACCCGCCGCACACGTCGGGCACAAACAGGCCTTGCCCCGCAGCTCGGCCGGCACGCGCGCCAGGGCTTCAGGGCTCACCCGCGCGGTGGTGCACCAGCACGCCACATCGAAACTGCCCGCCGCCACGGGGGCGCAGCGGTTTGGTGACCCGCACAGCGGGCAGGTGGGGTTGGGCAGCGGTTGCATCGTGAAGGCCCGGCGCGCAGTGCCTTACTTCGCCGTCACTTCATCGATCGTCATGAGGCTCGCGCCGTAGCCGTCTTCGCACGCCGCGCCGGCCGCGCACACCGGCGTGCCGATGAAGGGGCTCGTGCCCGGCTGGCGTGTGGCCCACAGTTGGGCGGCCTGGGTCAGGTCGAACTCGGGGATCTCTTCGCCCACGGCTTTCAGGCCGACGCCGCTCAGGTCGCGTGGGTGGCGCGACACCATCGCCACGATGTGGTTGGTGCCGGGCGGGCCGCCGGCGGTGATCTGCCAGCTTTTCTTGGGCAGCAGGATTTCCTGGTTGGCTTCGATGCGGTTGTTCTTGTCGAGCCCGTTCGGAAACAGCAGGTAGAAGTGCGACTTGTCGGTGCCGCTCAAGAACACGTACAGGTAGCCCGCCTCGGCCGACTTCACGCGGAACTGCAGCTTCTCTTTGCCGATGACGACGGTGGACTTGTCGGCCAGCACGTTCACGCCGAGCAGCGGGTCGCTGCCGCGAATGATGTCGAGCAAGGCCGCGTTCACCGTGAAGGGCACGGCCGGCGCTGCAACAACGGGCGGTGGTTCGACCGGCGGCGGCGCGGTGGCCACGCTCGCGGGCTGCGCGGCGGCCACTGCGTTGGTCGCTGCAGCCACATCGGGCGCCGCCGTGCGCGAGCCGCCCATCACCGCCCAGCCGATGCCGATGGCTGCGACCAGCGCGAGCCCGCCCCCCACCATCAAGCCGGTGCGGCGGCCACTGCCGCCGGCCGACTCGGCCTTGGGAAACACGATCTGATCGGCCGTCACCGGCGCGGTCGCGCCGCGCGGCACCATCACCGTGACCTCGGGCTCGGCCTGTGCGCGGGGTGTCAGCGGCGGCGGCAGGTTCACTGTGCGTTGCCCGCCCGCGTGCGCCTGCGTCGGCAGGTGGCCCAGCCCGGCGAACAGCTCGCGCAGCTCGGCCATGTTTTGCGGGCGGCCTTCGGGGCGCACCGCGAGGCCCTTGTCGATGGCCGCAAGGAACTGCGCGCTGTAGCGCCCTGCCCCGGCCTGCGCGGCGGGCACGAGGTCGTCCGTCACCATGCGGCTGACCGAGGGCACCGGCGCGCGGCCGGTCACGCAGGCGTAGAGCACGGCGCTAAGCGCGTACACATCGGTCCACGCACCTTGTTTCATGGTGCTCGACTCGGCGTACTGCTCGATGGGCGCGTAGCCGGGCTTGAGGATCACCGTCAGCGCCTGCGTGGCGTCGCCGATCACGCGGCGGGCCGCGCCGAAGTCGAGCAACACCGGTCGCACGGCCTGCGCGCCGCCGACCTGCGTGGCCGAGGGCTTGAGCAAGAGGATGTTGTCGGGCGCGATGTCGCGGTGGTAGCACTGGTTGTGGTGCATCACCTCGAGCGCGTCGAGCAAGGGGTACAGCAGCGACAGCAGCCAGGCTTCGTCGGGCGGATCGCCCTGCTCGACCAGCCATTGCTTGAGCGTGGGGCCTTCGTAGAAGGGCATCACCATGTAGGCGGTGCCGTTGGCCTCCCAGAAGCGGTAGACCTTCACCAGCGAGGGCTGGTCGAAGGCGGCCAACAACTGCGCTTCGTTCACGAAGCTGCGGCGGCCGAGTTCGAAGGTCTCGCGGTGGCGCGCTGACCGCACCGAGACCTGGTGCCCCGCGCCGCGCGCGGCGAGCGACGCGGGCATGTATTCCTTCAGCGCCACCACGCGGCCGAGTTGCGTGTCGCGGGCCAGGTAGACGACGCCGAAGCCCCCTTCGCCGATCAGGCCTTCGATCACGTATTCCTGCAGCACGTGGCCGATGGGCAAGGTGTTGCCGCTGGGCTCGACGGACGGCGGCGGCACCTGCCCGCGCGGCCCCAGCACCAGGGTCGGTTCGTTGCCGCCGGCGTCGGCGTTCGGACTGGGTTGGGGAGACGGCGGCGTGTCTGAACTCATGGCGGGCGCAGCTTACCAGCGGCCTTCGAGCAGCAGCGCGAAGTGCTCGGCCGCCGGCAGGCCCGGGGCGATGCTGAAGCTGTTGTCGGGCGTGGTGGCATGGTCGGGCCACCAGAGGCTGTGGCCATGGCAGCGCTGCGCGCCGGCCAGGCCCTGCACGCCGTCGATCCACTGCGCGAGCGACGCGGCTCCGTCCATCGCCAGGCGCTCGCGCCCGGGCAGGTGTTGCGACAGCGGCCGGCGCGCCGGCACCGGCTCGGGCCAGCGCGGCGCACTGGCCAGGGCCGATTCGAAGTCATCGACGCTGGCCTGCGCGCGCAAGGTGTTGAGCGCGGCCCAGCCGAGGTGCGCGAACCACGCGCCCAGCGCCTCGATGCCCTCGTGCCCTTCGGGCGCGGCTGCCGCCTCGCGTGCGGCCACCAGTGGAAAGTAGCGGCCGACGTTGTCCACGCTGGGCATCAGCACGCCGAACCACCAGCTCGCATCGACCACGCCCGGCGCGAAGGCGAAACGCCAGATGGGCCCGGTGAGGTAGGTGTCGAGCCAGGTGCTGCCCAGTTGCTGGCGGCTGGCCTCCATGCCGTTCGACAACCAGGCGTCGCAGGCTTCGACGAAGTGCTGCGGCAGGCGGCGCTGGGCAAAGTCGCCCAGCATCGACAGCTTGCCGTACCAGCCCGGCGCCACGGTGCCCTCGCCTTCGAGCAGGCCGGCGAAAGGATCAGCGGCGTCCATCGAAAGCTCGGGTTCTTCAGAGCTTGCCGGGGCAGCCGAACTGCTCCAGCTCGGGCAGGCGGAACGGGTTGCGCACGCTGCTCGCGGTGACGTGGAAGATCGCCCGGCGGTTGTCCACGCTGAAGGTCACCTTGAACTTCTCGGGTGCGCCCGCGCCTTCGAGGGCCTGCCGGTCGAACAGGCGGAACAGCGCCCACGGCCCTTCGTTCACCAGCCCCGACGAGCCACTGGCCGACACCGGCGACAAGGCCACGCGCACCTGCGAGCTGCCGCGCGGGCCGGGCCATTGAATCGACGCCGGGATCTGCGGGCCGTGCGCGTACTTGACGATCTGGCCGTCCACGTCGAGCGTGAACTGCGTGATGCTCGCGTCCATCTCTAGCGGCTTGAAATCGAGCCGCAGGCTGGGCACGTTGCCGCCGCTTCTGAAGAAGGTGTCGCGGATCACCGAGGCGTTCTGGAACTGCACCAGCGCCGCGCTGTCACCCATCGACGCGCCATCGACCTGCTTGAAGCGCCACGGCCGGGTGGACGTGTCCACGAAGTTGGCGAGGTTCTTCTGGAAGAAGGCATCGAACAGGCCACCCGGCGCGAACACGCGGGCGAAGTCTTCCTGCGTCACGTCGCGGCTGCTGCCGCGTGCGAACGGGTAGCGCCCGGCGATGGCTTGCCGGCAGAACTCGCCGATCTCGGCGTTGACCGCATTGCCGATGTTGCTGCGCGTGATGTCGAGCGCCGCCTGCGTGCCGCTGACCGACAGCGTGTTGAGCAGCGAACGCACCGGCTCGGGCAGGCGCGCGGCCTCGGCCTTGACCTTGTTCGGCACGTCGGACGGCGGCGGCACGTTGCCGCCCTTCACCGCCGTGTCGGCCGCCGTCAGCAGCGTGTAGACCTCGTTGATCAGCGCCACCGTGTTGTTCACCGGCGGCAAGGCCTTGCCGTCGGGCGAGGTGACCATCTGGCGCAGGCCGATGAAGCGGTCGTCCACGATGCTCTCGATGCGCTGGCCGGCAGCCAGCGGCGCGGCCGGCGCGCTGTTGCCGATCAGCGAGAGCAGTTCTTGCCGCGAGCGCTGCAAGGCGCTGCGCGCGGTGGACTCGACCTTGCTCGCCACATCGGGCGCGTCACCCAGCGTGGTCTGGCGCGACATGGCCTTGAGCAGCGGCACGAGCGGCGTGTCGGGCGCGGACAGCACGCGCGCCATCTGCACCGCCTGCGCGAGGTTGGGCGTGTTGAGCATGCGTACGTCGGCGATGAACTCTTCCCAGGTGTTGGCGTAGTCGGTCAGGTACAGGCGGCGCACCTCGTCGGTGAGCTGCTGCTGCACATCGACCGCCTTCAGCGCGTTCTGCCGGTTGCTGTCGGTCACGCCCAGCACCCAGCTTTCTTCTTCGGCCAATTGGCGCGACACCCGCTCGACCTGCTTTTGAAAGCCCTTGTGGTAACCGTCGTAGGTGAACAGGCCCGGCACACCTTGCGTGAGCGGCTTGCCGCTGCCGCGCGTGAACACAAGCGCCGCCCCCGGCCCGGCGGCATTGGCCACCGTGAACTCGGGAAAGTCGGCTCCCACGCCCTGGCGCTTCAGGCGGCGGTACACGCGCTCGGTGAGCGGCGTGGCCACCAGCCGCGCCCGCGTCTGCGCGACGAGGTTTCGGTCTTCGGGCAAGGGTGACACGGCCTGGCCTTCGGCCAGCATCGCGTCGAGGTGCGATTCGAGCGCAGCGCGCTGCTCTGTGGTCACCGAGCGCGGCAGGTTCAGCTCCCAGTCGGCCAGCACGTAGAGCTTCAGCGCCTCGGGGTCGAAGCGCTCGGGGTCGTACAACATGATGTACGCCTTGAGTGCTTCGTATTGCAGCTCGGGGTTGTCGGTGCCGGTCTTCAGACGCTCTTCGATGCCGAGTGCGATGCGCGGCAGCACGGCGTCGATCAGCATGCGGCGGTAGGCCTGCTGCGAGGCCGCGTCGAGCTTGCGGCCCTGGTACAGGCCGAAGCCATGCGACAGCGGCACCGATTCGCCGATGCCGGCCCGGGCCAGGTCGCGCGTGGCTTCGAGCGCCGGCAGCAGCACCAGCACGTCGGGCGACGCGCGGTTGGGCGTGGCCTGCAGCAGCGTGCGCACTTCTTCGGCCGTCTTGCCGACCTGGGCCACGTAGGTCTCGTTCTTGAAGTAGCTCACGCCCCAGGCCGCGAGCGCGGCGACGCTCACCACGGCAATCGCGGCGTAGCCGGCCAGCGCGAGCAGGCCCCGGCGCTTTTCCCATTTGAGGTCGGTGCCGGCGAGGTTGGCTTCGGCGAAGACGACGTCTTTCAGCAGGCGCGACAGGAAGAAGCTCTTGCCGCTCGATTGCAGCGGCGGCAGCACCGTGCGTTCGAGCCGGTAGTTGCGGGCGATGCGGCCCAGCATGCGGTCGATGGGCGTGCCCTCTTGCGTGCCGCTGATGAAGTACACGCCGCGCAGCAGCGGGTGGGCCTCGAACTGCGAAGGCGAGAACACCTGGTCGAGGAAGTCTTTCAACTGCCCGCGCAGCGCTTCGAACTGCTGCGGGAAGGCGTAGATGCGCGCGCGGCGCTGCGGGTCGCGTTCGAGCTGCAGGCGGTCGATCAGGCCGTCGGTCAGGCGCTGCTCCAGCGCGTCGAACTCGGGCCCGAAGGCGGCCAGGTCGCTGTGCTGCTGCTTGTCGAGCTTGAAGGTCATGCCCCAGGGCGCGGCGCGGGTGTCCTTGTCCACCTCGCCCAGCGTTTCCATGAAGCCCGAGAGCAGGTCGCACTTGGTGACCAGCAGGTAGATCGGGAAGCGGATGCCCAGGTGCTGGTGCAGTTCTTGGATGCGCTGGCGCACGGCGGCGGCCTGCTGCGCGCGCTCGGCAGCGGTCTTGGTGAGCAGGTCGGTCACCGACACGGTGACCAGCACGCCGTTGAGCGGCTGGCGCGGGCGGCTGCGCTTGAGCAGGCCGAGGAAGCCCTCCCACGCTTTCGCATCGGTGGCCTTGCTGCTGTCTTGCGTGGTGTAGCGGCCGGCGGTGTCGATCATCACCGCCTGGTCGGTGAACCACCAGTCGCAGTTGCGCGTGCCACCCACGCCCTTGACGACGTGGTCGCCAGTCGCAGCGGCCAGCGGGAAGTTGAGCCCCGAGTTGATGAGCGCCGTGGTCTTGCCCGAGCCGGGCGCGCCGATGATCGCGTACCAGGGCAGCTCGTACAGGTAGCGCTTGCCCAGGCGCGCCGACATGCCGCTCACCGCGCCGGCCACGCCGGTCTTGGGCGTGTCGAAGCGCGCGTTCTTCAGCGTGCTCAGGGCCGCAGCGAAGCGCTCGTTCAGCGTCTTGAGTTCGGCATCGGCCGGGTCGGCGGGGCCGGCGGCGGGGGCCAGCAGTTGATCGACGACCTTGTCGTTCTTCTTGCGGGCGGCGAACCACTGCCAGGCCTTGCGCAAGGCGATCAGCAACACGATGGCGGCGATCAGCCCCCAGCGTGCGGCCGGGCTTTGCAGCGGCCGCAGCTCGCCGATGGCCACCAGCGGCCCCACGATCCAGATGACGAGGGCGAGCGCCAGCAGGCCGATGGCCAGCAGCACCCAGGCGTTGAAGACGAGTCCCAGCAGCTTCTTCATGTCAAGTCTTCTCGTCAGCTTCCTGCGGCCGTGCCGCGCGGCACGAACAGCGTGATCTCGACGCGGCGGTTCAGCGCGCGGTTGGCGGCGGTGTCGTTCGGCGCCACGGGCTCGCCGTCGGCGCGGCCTTCGGACTTGACCCGGTCGGCCGCGACGCCGTCGCTCAGCAAGATGTCGCGCACGGTCTTCGCGCGCTCTTCCGACAGGTGCCAGTTCGACGGGAACTGCGCCGTGCGGATGCGCACGTTGTCGGTGTGGCCGGTGACGACCACCTGGCCCTGCACCTGCGCCAGCGCTTCGGCAATGCGCTTCATCAGCGCCTCGCGCTCTTTGGTGAGCGACGCGCTCGCGGGCGCGAAGAGCCCGTCACCGCGGATGGTGATCACGCTGCGGTCCACCTCGTCGCCCACGGCCACGAAGCCGGCCTTGATCTCGTTGACGAGAAACTGCGCCAGGCGCGGCTTGGGCGCCATTTGTTTGACGGGCGGCGTGGGCGGCAACAGACGAAGTTCTTGGATGCGGCCGAACACCGGGTCGCTCTCGCCGCTCAGGCTGAACGACAGCGCCACGTAGATGCCCACCAGCACCAGCAGGGCCACCGCACCGGTCACCCACAGCGGCAGCCAGCTCAGGCCCGAGCGGTGGGCCACGGCCTCGCCCTTCCAGTTTTGCGCGAGCGCGGGTGCGTAGTCGCCACGCTCTTTCTTGATGATCTGCGCGAGGCGTTCGCGCACGGCTTCGAGCTGCGCGCGGCCGCCATCGACCACGCGGTAGCGGCCTTCGAAACCCAGGCACAGCGCGGCGTAGATGAGTTCGAGCAGGTCGCGGTTGGCCGAGGGGTTTTCGGCCAGCTTGGCCATCAACTGGAAGACCTTCTCGCCGCCGCCCGTTTCGTTGTGGAACATCGCCAGCAGGCTGTGCCGGCCCCACTGGCCCGACGCGCCCCAGGGCATGGTGGCCGCGACCTCGTCGAGCAGCGTGCACAGGATATAGCGCGCCGCGAGCACGCGCTCGGGGGCGATGCCCTTGGCCTTGGCGTTGGCCTCGAACTCGCGCAGGCCCTGGGC
The DNA here is from genome assembly GCF_056676035.1 of Piscinibacter sp. PDB5-1. Lineage (NCBI taxonomy): Bacteria > Pseudomonadati > Pseudomonadota > Betaproteobacteria > Burkholderiales > Sphaerotilaceae > Piscinibacter > Piscinibacter sp. PDB5-1. The sequence goes on from NZ_JBWVZL010000002.1 coordinate 8,946, forward strand.
GATGGACTCGCGCAGCGCGCCCGGGTCGGCCATGGTCAGGGTCGAGCGGATCTGCGGCACCAGCGCCAGCAGCGGGTTGGCCAGCGCGACCAGCGCGTTCAGGCCGCTGTCGGGCAGGCCGATGTCGGCGGCCACGTCGGCCCCGCCCGCTTGCGGCATCGGCCGGGCGGCGGCGGGCGCAGCGGCGCGTCCACCCGGCGTGGGCATGATGAAGGTGCGGCCGGCGTCGATGGCGGCAAACGGATCGTCCGAGGGAGAGGTGCTCATCGCGGGGCCCAGAGGTGTTCAGTGCGGTGAAGCGTCAATGCCGCGTGGGTCATGCCGCGCTTACTTGCGGATCGCCCACAGTTCGAGTTCGAGCCCGGGAAAGTCGCCCGAGATGTGCATCGCCAAGCTGCCGTTCTGCTCGATGGGTTTCCACAGCTCGGCGCTGGCGCGGTCGAGCTCGAAATAGAAGTAGCCCGCGTGGTACGGCAACTGGCGCGGCGCGACCGGCAGCGAGCGCAGGCCGATGCCCGGCAGTTGCAGGTTCACGAGGTCGCGGATCTTGTCCACCGGGCCCAGCTTGGTCTGCGCGGGGAAGCGCTGGCGCAACTGCTCGCCCGGCATCTGCGCGTTGACGGCCAGCACGAAGTTGCCGCTGCGCGCGAGTTCGAGGTCGGTGACCACCGCCGTGCGCACGCCGTACTTGCGGTCCACCAGTTCGATCTGGATGGCGTTTTGTTCGAGCACCGCGGTGAGCATGCGCCGCAGTTCGTCGAACACCGGCGTGAAGGTCGCGCGCAGGTCGTCGTGCCGGTAGGCCGGAAACTCAGGTGGCCGGCGGTTGGTGCTGGCCAGCGTGGCCAGGTCGCCCGCAAGGCGCAGACAGTCGCGGTGCAGCTCGCGCGGGTGCGCGTTCGGTGTGGCCGCGTGCTGGCTGAAGATGGGCTCGTTGCGGTTGAGCGTTTGCAGCATCAGGAAGTCGGCGAGTTCGGACACCCCGCTGCTCAACTGCCCCATGCGCCCGGCCAGCGCCTGCGCGCGCTGAAGAATCAGCCCATGCAGCAGCGACGCACTGGCCGACAGCTGCGAGCTGGCGTCGATGGCCACCTGCGGCGGGATGTAGTGCCGGTCGAGCGTGACGTGCCCATCGCTGCGGCGCTCGGCCACCAGCGCCACGCCCAGCATCGCGTAGGCGTCGCTCGCGTCCTTGGCGCGCACGAGGCGAGCCTTCAAGCGGCCGGTCTGGATGGTCGTGGGCTCGTCGGCCGAATCGGTGTTGTCGCGCACGTCTTCTTCGGTGGCGTCGAAGCGGCACAACTCGGCGCCGTCGCCGGTGCCGAAATCGACCTCGTTGAGTCCCTCGCGCTGCACCGGCAGCGCCAGGTAGACCAGCTCACCCTTCACATCGACCGTCACGTCGATCGGCGCCGGCAGCGGGTCGAGCTGCGGCATGGCGAAGGGCGTGCCGTCGGGCAGCAGGCCGGTGGCGTGCGTGATCGCCAGCTTGCCCAGCGCAAGCAGGCCCTCGTCGAGTTCGAGTTCGTGAAAGCCCCAGGCGAACGGACTGACGCTGCGCACCCGCGCATCGACCAGGCGTTCGAGGTAGCGCGTCTCTTGCTGAAAGTGGTGGGGCTGCAAGAACATGCCCGAGGACCACACGACTTTGGCGCGCCAGCTCATGGTGTTTGGAAGTTGCCTAGACGTTGAAGAGAGAAACGACGACGCGGTCGCGGGTGGATTCGCGGGGCGTCGGGCTCAGGGCGACTGCCGCTTGGCCTGCACCGTGATGGCGTCGAGCGTGATGGTGATGACGTTCTTCTTGCCGGCCGCCACCGGCACGATGGCCTGCCAGCGCGCGCGCTCAAGGTCGCGGAAGCCCGCGACGACGCCGACGAACTTGGTCTCGGGCGCGAGGTTCTTGTTGATCGGCTTGCTCTCGCCGGGGCGCAGCACCAGCTCTTCGCGCGAGACCATCTCGGCGCCGAGCACGGCCTGGTCTTTCTCGAACAGCGAAACGAAGTCGGCCGACTCGAACACGGCCGACGACTTGAGTTCGTACACGCGCACGACCACGGGCGAGGGGCGCTTGCGGGCGTCGGGGTTGACGTTGGCGGTGGCCGTGACCGTGGTGGCCATCGCCGGGGGGCTGGGCTTGATGACCTTGTCAACGACCGAGCAGCCGGTGGCCAGCGCGGCCGTGAGCAACAGCGAGCCCAGCAGGGTGCGGCGCAATGCCACGCCGGCAAGGTCAGACGAACGAAGAGGAAGCGGCATGGGCAATCTGGTGGTCGAAAACACGGCAGATGGCCCAGGGGGCCTCGTGGTCGTACAGGCCATTTGGAGAATACCGGCGGGCTTTCAGCGGGCGGTGTGACCAAGGTAATCGGCCCGCGCCCTGCCCCGACACCCGCCCCCGCCCGCGCGCGGTTGACGAAGGTCAGTTGGAGGCGCCCCCGCGCTTGCATAGGCTGTGGGTCCGACCCCGCCCGAGGACGCCACCTTGCACCCGCCCCCACCCGCCCCCCGCCCGGCCCGACCGGCGTGCGCCCTGACGGCCGCGCTGGCGGCGTCGGCCCTGCTGTTGGCGGCCTGCGTTTCTGGCCCCTCGCAGAACGGCACGGCCGGTGCCGCCGGCTCGGCGCGCGAATCGGCCGGCGGCCCCACAGGCAGCCCTTCGGCGGCGCGCAAGACAGGCGCCCCCGCCGGCGCCGCCACCGGCCCGGCCGCCCGCAACCCCGCACCGGCCGAGGTGCGCACCCGCAACGCCCTCTTCCGCCGCGCGCAATTCGACGAGCTGCCCGGTTGGCAGCAAGACGACCTGCGCAACGGCTGGGGCGCTTTCCGCAACTCGTGCGAAGCCTTGCAGCGCCGCGAGACGTGGCGCGACCTCTGCGCCGCCTCGCGCACCGTGCCACCCAACGACGCGGCGGCGATTCGCAGCTTCTACGAAAGCCGCTTCGCGGTGCTGCGCATCCTCAACACCGACAACAGCCGCGAAGGCGAAGTCACCGGTTATTTCGAGCCCCTGCTCGAAGGCCAGCGCGAACGCAGCGCCGAGTTCGACGTGCCCGTGATGGGCACCCCCACCGACCTGTACACGATGGACTGGGCGCGCGTGCCAGCCGCGCAGCGCAAGGCGGTGATCCGCGTGGCGCCCAACGGCTCGCTGCTGATGCCGGTGCCAGCCCAGGCGCCGGGCAGCTATGCGATGGACATGCGCCGCTTCACGCTCGACGACCGTGACCGCCGCTTGCGCCTGCGGCTGGTCAACGACGCCACGAACGCCCGCGTCGAGCCATACCACACACGCGCCGAACTCGACGCGCTGGGGCTGCCGAACGGCATCCGTGCGCCGGTCATCGCGTGGGTCAACGACCCGCTCGCGCTCTATGCGATGCAGGTGCAGGGCTCGGGCCGCATCCGCCTGCAGGACGGCAGCATCTTGCGGGTGCAATACGCCGAGCAGAACGGCCACCCGTTCAAGCCGCTGCGCGTGGCAGCGCGACCGAAGCCAGCCGTCGTGACGCGGGGCGCGGCCCCCGGGGCCGAAGGGGCCGACGAATTCGTGCTCGATGGCGAGGCCACCGAAGCACAGGTGGACCCGTCCCCGGCCGACGAGGCCACCGTGCTGACACGCGGTGGCGCCGCGCGCCCGGCCTCGGCGACGGCGCCGCGGCCCACGTCGGACGCAATGGTCGATGCGCTGCTGTCCAACAAGCGCGCAGCCGCGCCCAAGGCCGCCGGCACCCCGGCCAAAGCCGGCGCTTCAAACACCGGGGCAACCAAGGTCAGCCCCCCCAAGGCGGCCGTGACGGCGCGGCTGGTGTCCGACCCGAGTTATGTGTTTTTCAAGCAGGTGCCCGACCGGCCGGCGACCGAGGGGCCCCAGGGCGCGCTCGGCGTATCGCTGACGCCGGGCCGTTCGGTCGCGGTCGACCCGCGGGTCACGCCGCTGGGCTATCCGATGTTTCTCAGCGCGCCGGCGCCGAGTGGCTCGTCCATCGCCATGCAGCGCCTGGTGTTCGCGCAAGACACGGGCGGGGCGATTCGCGGCGCCCTGCGGGCCGACTACTTCTGGGGCTTCGGCCACGAGGCCGGGCAGAAGGCCCGCAGCACGCGCCACCGCGGGCAGATGTGGGTGATGATGCCGCTGGCTGAAGCGGCCAAGCTGAGCGCGAGCCGCATCGTCACGCGCGGCGGCGACAGCCTCGCCTCGAACGACGCCACCTGCCTCATCGACGACGGCGAGTTCTGCGTCGAGGTCGATTGAACCGGGGCTCAGGCCCCAGTCACTCTGACGTCACCAACAGCCGGCGCACCGAGTCGAGAAAGCGCTCGAAGTCGAGCGGCTTGGTCCAGTAGTCGAAGGCGCCCAGCGCGCGCGCTTCCTGCACCTCGTCGTCGAGTGCGCTGGCCGACAGCGCGACCACGCGCAAGGACCCGGTGGCCGTGTCGCCCTGCAAGGCGCGCAGCACGGCCGGGCCGTCCATGTCGGGCAGGTGCATGTCGAGCAGCACCAGCTCGGGGTGGATGCGCCGGGCGAGTTCCAGCCCCTGGTGGCCGCTTTCGGCGTGCACCACCTTCACCAGCCGCCAGCGCGCGAGCATCTGCTCGACCACGATCGCGTTGACCGCGTTGTCTTCGATGTACAGCACGGTGCCCTGCGGTTCGGCCCCGGCCGCCAGCAGCGACTCATCCCGCTGAGGCGGGGCGTCGCTCGGTGCACCGGCGTGGGCGTCGGCCGTGGGCAAGCGCACCCGCACGGTGGTGCCCTCGCCTTCGCGGCTTTCGACCTCGATGCACCCGTCCATCAACTCGATGAGCTGCCGGGCGATGGCCATGCCGATGCCGGTGCCCTCGACGGGCCCGTGCTCGCGGCCGAGGCGGTTGAAGGGTTCGAACAGGTGGTCGAGTTGCTCGGGCGACATACCGTGGCCGGTGTCGCTCACGCGCAGGCAGATGAGCGGCTCGCCGCTTTGCGCCGACACCTGCACCCGGCCACCCGGCCGGTTGTATTTGACAGCGTTGCTCAACAGGTTGAGCAGCACCTGGCGCAAGCGCAAGGGGTCGCACCAGGCTTCGAGCGCGGGCGAGTCGAAAGGCTCGACTTCCAGCGCCACCGACGCGGCTTCGGCCTGCGTGCGCACGAGCGCCACCACCTCGGCCACGGCCGGTTCCAGCCGCACGCGCCGGGGCTGCACCTGCATCTGGCCGCTCTCGATGCGCGAGATATCGAGCACGTCGTTGATGAGCGAGAGCAAGTGCCATCCGGCTTGCCTGATCGCCTCGACCTGGGCCTGCTGCGAAGGCACGAGCGGGTGCGTGTCGTCGTTCTGCAGGATCTGCGAGAAGCCCAGCACCGCGTTCAAGGGCGTGCGCAGCTCATGGCTCATGCGCGACAGAAACTCGGTCTTGGCGCGGCTTGCGGCTTCGGCGGCGCGCTGGTCTTCGCGCGCCTGCTCGGCGGCGAGCAGCTCCGTCACATCGCTGAACACGAGCGTCATCACCATGCGCTCACCGCTGCCGCTGAGCGAAAGCGTGAGGTCCGACCAGAAGCGCTCGCCATCGGCGCGCACGATGACCATGCGGGTCGGCACCGGCGGGGGCTGACGCACGCCCTGCAGGTATTCATCGAAAGAGCGGTGGTCTTGCGCCAGCCGCTCAGGCGGCACGAACCGATCGACGCTGGTGCCGATCACGTCTTGCGCCTCGATGCGCAACATGCGGGCCGCCGCCTGGTTGAACTGCACGACGACGCGCCGGCTGTCGATTGACAGGATGGCGTCGAGCGCGCTTTCGAGAATGCCGTGCAGGCGGGATTCGTTGTCGGCCAGCGCGCGTTGCGCCTCGGCGTGGGCGGCGTCGCGGTCGATGCTGTCGAGCGCGAAGCTCAGGTCGCCCGCCATCTCGTCCATCAGGGCCAGCAGCGGGCGGTCGAAGAAGCCCGCCTCCAGAACGTACAGGGTGAGCACCGCGGCCACGGCACCGCCCCGGCGGATGGGAAAGGCCGCCACCCCGCGCACGCCCTTGGCCTGCGCATGCCGGTGGGCCGGGTCGCTGAAGGTGGTGGCATGGCACTCGTCGGCCACCGCCGAGCGCCCGCCGAGCCAGGCGCCGAGCACGGGCCCATCGGGCCCAGGCACGTCGCCGGTTTCGCTCGCCGTGGCGCCGAGGTAGTGCGCCGTGGGGCCAGCTGAGGCCAGCAGTTCCAGCCGCGCGGCGTCGGGGTCGAAACGCCAGATGCACGCGAGCGTGGCGTGGCCGGCGTCCACGCAGATGCGGCAGGTTTCGTCGTACAGCACCTGCGCATCGCGCACCCGCACGATGAGCTGGTTGGTGTGAGACAAGGCCGCGTAGAAGTCGGCTTGGCGCCGCTTGGCGTGCTGAGCCGCGGCCTGCTCGCGCGTGTAGCGCACGATGATCCAGGCGATCAGCGAAATGCCGGCCAGCAGGGCCAGCGCGACCGCGACCGCGGTGCGCAGCAAGGCGAGGTCATAGGCACGCTGGCTGGCCTCAAGTTCGCGCTGGGCCACGATGACCTGCAAGTCTTGCAGGTGGCTCAAGGCCTGGACCAGGGGCTGGGTTTCGCCGGGCAGGCTGTCGGCTGCATAGGCCGCGAGGCCGGCGCGGTCGCGGGCACGCAGCAGCGCCATGACACGCCCGCGTGCGGCTTCACTGCGCGCGAGCAGCGGGCGGGTGCGTTCGATCAGCGCCCGCTCGTCGGGCACGAGGTAGGTGGCGAGGTAGGCCGACCATTCGCGGCTGGAGGCCTCGTGCGCGACCTGCAGCTGCCGAATGGCTTGATCTGGATCAAGCAGACCATCGCGCAGTTGCTGGACCACCAGGCCCGTCTGCGCGTGCGCGTGGGCCAGGCGCTGCAGCTGACGCAAGGGCACGACGCGGTCTTCGAAGACGGTCGTCAGGGTCCGGTGGGCTTGACGGACATGGCCGATCGAATACGCGCCGATGCCCGCCAGCACCGCCGCCAACACGGCCAGCAGCAAACCCAGCCTGACGCGCACGCCGACGTCGACCATGACCCTCCCTCTGCGTTTCCTATGGGGCGCCGAGGCTGGACCAATCGCCGAGGGCTGTCAATGAAGCGTCACCCGGGTGTGGCATGGAAGCATGCATATCCCACACCGCGGCGTGCGGCGTGTCCGGCGCACAACCCCGCGCGCGCCGCTGCTCGCCGCGCGCGCTAGGATGCGCCGCAGCAAAGTCTTCCTGCAGAACCGTGCGCAGCACGACCCGAGAGTTCGATGGCTCGGAAACCGGCTCGCCCCAGACCCTTCTTGCCCGCGATGGAAAGCCTCGACCTGTACGTGTTGCAACAGGCCCGGCAATGGCGCCTCGACGCGCACGCCGTGTGGCTGGTGACGGTGGTCGAAACCTGGGGCTCCGCGCCCCGGCCGCCCGGCGCGCTGCTGGCGGTGCGCGACGACGGCGCGGTGGCCGGTTCGGTGTCGGGCGGTTGTGTCGAAGACGACCTCATTGCCCGCGTGCGCAGCGGCGAGCGGCCCGATCGGGTCACGCTGCTGAGCTATGGCGTGACGCGCGACGAGGCCGCGCGCTTCGGCCTGCCCTGCGGCGGCACGCTGCGCCTGCTGCAAGAACCGCTGCAAGACGTTGGATGGATCGATGACGTGCTCACACGCGTCGCTCGCCATGAATGCGTGTCGCGCAGGCTCGATGTGCGCGATGGCCGCCTGTCGCTGCTCACCGCCGCGCGTGGCGATGGTTTCGCCTTCGACGGCCACACGCTCACGCAGCACTTCGGCCCGCGCTGGCGGCTCTTGATCGTCGGCGCCGGGCCTTTGTCGCGCGCCTTGGCCCCCATGGCGCTCGTACTCGACTTCGAGGTGATCTGCTGCGACCCGCGCACCGAATACACCGAGGGCTGGGCCGTGCCCGGCGTGCGCCTGAGCCACGCCATGCCCGACGACCTGGCGATCGAACTCGCGCTCGACGCGCACACCGCGGTCGCGGCGCTGACCCACGACCCGAAGCTCGACGACCTGGTGCTGCTCGAAGCGCTGAAGTCGCCCGCGTTCTACGTCGGCGCGCTCGGCTCGCGCGCCAACACCGCGCGTCGCAAAGCACGCCTCGCGGGCTTCGACCTCACGCCGGATGAGATCGCACGCCTGCACGGGCCGATCGGCCTGCACCTGGGCGGGCGCACGCCGGGCGAGATCGCGGTGGCCATCCTGGCGGAGATCGTCGCGGTGCGGCATGGCGTGGACCTGGTGCAGAAGAAACCCAACCCGTCCCCCGCCCCACCCTCGATGCACGCTGCCGAACCATGATCACCTGGCTGCACCACGCGCACGACCGGCTGCCCGACACGCGGCGCGCCCTGCCGGCGGGCTCTGACGCGCCGGGACTGCTGGCGGCCGGCGGCGAGCTGACACCACAGCGCCTGACCGAGGCCTACAGCCACGGCGTGTTCCCCTGGTATGGCGAGGGCCAGCCCGTGCTGTGGTGGTCACCCGACCCGCGCATGGTGATGTTCGTGGACGAGTTCAAGCTGTCACGCTCGCTGCGCAAGACCCTCAAGCGCTTCATTCGCAGCCCCGGCTGCGAAGTGCGCATCGACAGCGACTTTCGCGCCGTCATCACCCACTGCGCCCACACGCCACGCGAGGGGCAGGACGGCACCTGGATCGTCCCCGAGATGGTCGATGCCTATTGCCGCTGGCACGCGCTGGGCGTGACACACAGCGTCGAGACCTGGGTGGACGGGCGACTGGTGGGTGGCCTCTACGGCGTGAACCTCGGGCGCATGTTCTTCGGCGAATCGATGTTCTCGCACCAGACCGACGCCTCGAAGATCGCCATGGCCGCGTTGATCGCGTTCTGCCGCGCGCACGGCATCAGCCTCATCGACTGCCAGCAGCGCACCGGCCACCTGGCCTCGCTCGGCGGGCGCGAAATACCCCGCAGCCTGTTCGAAACCCTGTTGCCCCCCAGGCTGAGGGAACCCTCGGTGGATGATTGGACCTATGATCTTTCGCTGTGGGCCCGGCTCGACGCCAGCCTGCTTTCACCGCCCGCGCAGGACACCGGCCCGTGACCCATCCCAAAGAGCTACCGCTCGCGTCCCTGCAGTTCTACGCCACGGCACCCTACCCGTGCAGCTACCTCAGCGGCCGCCTCGCGCGTTCGCAGGTCGCCACCCCCAGTCACCTCATCCACGCCGACGCCTACTCGGGCCTCGTCGCCAACGGCTTTCGCCGCAGCGGCATGTTCACGTACCGGCCGTACTGCGAAGGCTGCAAGGCCTGCGTGCCGCTGCGCATCCCGGTCAAGACCTTCGCGCCCACGCGCAGCCAGCGCCGCGCCTGGAAGGCCCACACCGACCTGCACGCGCGCGTGCTGCGCCTGTGCTTCGTGCCCGAGCATTACCAGCTCTACCTGCGCTACCAGGCCGGCCGCCACAGCGGCGGCGGCATGGACAACGACTCCATCGACCAGTACACGCAGTTCCTGCTGCAAAGCCGCGTCAACTCACGCCTGGTCGAGTTTCGTGACCCCGAAGGCGTGCTGAAGATGGTGTCGATCCTGGACATCCTCAACGACGGCCTCTCGGCGGTCTACACCTTCTACGAGCCCGAAGACGGCACGAGCTACGGCACCTACAACGTGATGTGGCAGATCGAGCAGACCAAGCTGCTCAAGCTCAAGCACCTGTACCTCGGCTACTGGATCGGCGAGAGCAACAAGATGGCCTACAAGGCGCAGTTCCGCCCGCACGAACTGCTGGTGGACGGCCGCTGGACGCTGGCCGGCGACCTACCCCAGCCCTAGCCGCTCGGCCACCTCGTCGGCCAGGGCGAGGCACGAGGTCAGCCCAGGCGACTCGATGCCCAGACAGTTCACCAGGCCCGGCACTCCGTGCTGCGCGGGGCCTTGCAACACGAAGTCGGGCGCCGCCTCGTGCGGCCCGTGGATCTTCGGCCGCATGCCGCTGTAGGCCGGCACCAGGGCGCCATCGGGCAGACCAGGCCAATAGCGGCGCACGTCGGCATAGAAGGCCTCGGCGCGCGCCGGGTCCACGCGGTAGTCGAGGGGGCTGCCGTCGTCTTCGCCCAGCCATTCGACATCGGGCCCGAAGCGGGCCTGCCCTGCCAGGTCGAGCGTGAGGTGAACGCCGAGCCAGGCGTCTTGCGGCATCGGGTACACGAGACGCGAAAACGGCGCCGGCGCAGCCAGCGCGAAGTAGCTGCCCTTGCACCGATGCGCACGCGGCACGTGGCGGGCATCGAGCCCCTGCATGCGCGACGCGAGCGGCACCGCGCCCAGCCCCGCCGCGTTGACCATCCACCGCGTGCGCAAGGCCATCGGCTCGTCGCCACCGACGTGCAGCACGTGGCCGTCTGCCGCCAGCTCGACGCGCAGCACCGGCGACGACAAGGCGACCGCAGCGCCCGCGCCTTCGAGCTCGCCTTGCAGCGCGAGCATCAGGCCATGTGCATCGACGATGCCGGTGGACGGCGACCACATCGCACCATGGCAGGCCAGCGCCGGCTCCATCGCCTGCGCCTCGGGGCCGCTCAGGCGTGCCACGTCGGTGACGCCATTGGCGCGGGCCTTCGCCAGCAGGCCGTCGAGTTGCGCGACCTGCGCCGCCGAGGTCGCCACGACCAGCTTGCCGGTGCGCCGGTACGCCACGCCGTGCGTCGCGCAAAAGTCATACAGCAACTCGCGCCCGCGCACGCACAGGCGGGCCTTCAACGAGCCCGGCGGGTAGTAGAGCCCGGCGTGGATCACCTCGCTGTTGCGCGAACTGACGCCGGTGCCGATGGCCGTGGCGGCTTCGAGCACCAGGGTTTCGAGGCCGCGCCGGGCGAGCGCACGCGCCGTCGCCAGACCCACGACACCCGCGCCGACCACCACTGCATCCACCGTGTCCATCGGCGGATTGTGGATCGGGCCTGCGCTCAGCGGCTCAGGCCTTCAGCCACTGCGCAATCTCGGCCTGCGTCGGGATGCGCCCGCTGCTGACCAGCTTGTCGTCGATCACGAGGCCGGGGGTCGAGAGCAGGTCGTAGGCCATGATGGATTTCATGTCCGTCACCTTGACGAAATCGGCGCTCACGCCGGCAGCGGTCGCGGCCTCGCGCGCCACGGCTTCGAGCTTTTTGCAGTTGGCGCAGCCCGAGCCGAGGATCTTCACGGTGGTCATGGGGTCTCCTTTCGAATCAAATCTTCAGCGCCAGCGCGTTGCGCCCACGGCGCACCCACGCGAGCACCGCGCCCAGCGCCGCAGCAAACGCCAGCAGGCCGCCCGACAGCCACGCGGCCGGCACGCCATCGACCCAGGCCCCGAAGACGAGGCCGGCGATGACGCTGAACGTGGCCACCAGCAGCACATAGGCCGCCGTGCGGGTGCGGCCCAGCACTGCCGCCACCATCAACATGCTTTGCAGGCTCAGCTCGGGGTCGGCCATCAGGTACGCGAGCAAGGGGCCACGGTGCATGCCCATGTCGAGGAAGAGGTGCGCCACCGGCACCTCGACCAGCGTCGGGAAGTACATGAACACGCCAAAGGCCACCGCCACCAGGTTGGAGGGCACCGTGTTCTCGCCCGCCAGCGCGCGAATCCACTCGGGCTGCACCCACTGCCGCACCACTCCGACGATGAACACGCCCAGCACCAGCAGCAGAAAGATCTGCTTCACGAAGCGCCATGACTCCCACATCCAACCTAGCCGTTGGTCTCGGGGCAACTGCCGCGAGTAAAACACCACGGCACCCAGCGCCAGGCCGACGGCCAGCGTGCGGCCGGTGACGACCATGGCCAAGCCCTCGGCATGCGGCCTGAACTGCATCGAGGCGATCAGCAAGGTCGCGGCGACCAGCGAGAGCGCGAGCCAGGTCCAGCGGTTCGCGCCTTCGGTGATGTCTTCCAGCCCGCGCCAGGCCGCAAGGCCGATCAGGCCCAGCAGCACGATGAGCACCGAGCCCTGCACGCTGACGCCCTCTTCGCCACGCGTGGCATCGAAGGGCACCCAGTCGAGCAGCGTGGCCTGCCACGCGGCGGCGCCGGGCAACGGCAGGTCCACCGTGAGCACGGTGCCCGTCAAGAGCGACACCTTCAGCGTGCCCGCGATCAGCACGGCCACCAGCGACAGCAGCACGCCGGCTTGCGGCTTGCCGATGCGCTCTTGCGCGGCGAAGGCCGTGTCGGCCTGCGCGTCGTGCGCCAGGTCGTCGCGCCAGAACAGCAAGGCCATCAGCAGACCGATGCCGATTCCGAACACCAGGCACAGCAGAAAGCGCGCGATGGCGAAGTCGGCCCCGAGGATGCTGCCGGTGTAGGCCAGCGCCAGCACGTTGCCCGCCGGCGCGAAGAAGAGAAACGTGACCGCCGGCCCGATGCCCGCGCCCTTCTTGTAGATGCCCGCGAAGAGCGGAACGATGGTGCACGAGCACACCGCCAGCAGCGAACCCGCCGCCGCGGCCGCCGGGTACGAGATGCGGTACGGCGTGGTGCGGCCCAGCCAGCGCGTGATGGCCGCCTTGGGAATCAAGGCCGTCATGCCACCCGCGATGGCAAACGCCGGCAGCAGGCACAGCAACACATGCGCGGCCAGGTAGGCCGCGAGGTTGCCAGCCCCCCCGGCGAGCGAGGCGATCACCACATCCATGCCATCGAACCCCTTTTGAGGCGGGCCCGAACACCGGGCCCGTCGGCGAGTATCGAAAGGCGCTCGCCCGCCCTGCTTGATGCAGGACAAGCGCGCGCACTTCGCCGCAGGCACGTTGTGACCCGCTCAACGGCCTCCGCCGCGTTGAATTCGTCACATCATTCGCGCACCCGCGGCGCGAACCGGCGACGCGGCTGGCGAAGATCGGCCCTTCGCTGACGCCCCCCCACGAGAGCCGCCTTGCAAGACACCCACGACTGCGATTACCTCGTCATCGGCTCCGGCTTCGGCGGCAGCGTCTCGGCCTGCCGGCTGGCCGAAAAAGGCCACTCGGTCGTGGTGATGGAAATGGGCCGGCGCTGGTCCCCCGCCGAGTTGCCGAAGACCAACTGGGACTTGCGCCGCTGGCTGTGGCGCCCTGGGCTCAAGCTGTTCGGCTTCTTCAACCTGCGGGTCTTTCGCCACGTGATGGTGATATGCGGCAACGCCGTCGGCGGCGGCTCGGTCACCTACGCCAACACCTTGCTGGTGCCGCCCGAGAAGGTGTGGGACGAAGGCTCGTGGGCCGGCGCGGCCGACTGGAAGGCCGAGATGCCCGCCCACTTCGCCGCGGCCGAACGCATGCTGGGCGTGACCGACAACCGCTGGCTCGGCCCCGCCGACCACCGCCTGCACGAGATGGCCACGCGCGTGGGCGTCGGCCACACCTTCCGGCCCACGCGCGTGGCGACCTGCTTCGCGGGCGAGGGCCAGGTGCCCGGCCAGGCCGTGCCCGACCCGTACTTCAACGGTGCAGGCCCCGCGCGCGGCACCTGCACCGGCTGCGGCGGCTGCATGATGGGTTGCCAGCACAACGCCAAGAACTCGCTCGACAAGAACTACCTCTGGTTCGCCGAAAAGCACGGCGCACAGATCCATGCCGAAACCCGGGTGATCGACGTGAAGCCCCTCGCCGACCCGGCCACGGGCCAGGCCGACGGCAGCGCGGGTTACCTCGTCACCACCGAACGATCGACCGCGTGGTTCGCCAGGCAGCGACGCACCTGGCGCGCACGGCACGTGGTGTTCGCGGGCTCGTCGCTCGGCACACAAGAACTGCTGCTGCGCCTGAAGCAGCGCGGCTCGCTGCCCGCGCTGTCATACGCCCTGGGGCGCGGCGTGCGCACCAACGCCGAGTCGCTGATCGGCGTGCGCTTTCCGAACAGCAAGGTGGACATGAGCCAGGGCGTGGCCATCGGCTCGTCGATCCACCTCGACGCCTACACGCACATCGAAGCCACGCGCTACCCACGCGGTTCAGACGCGATGGGCCTGGTCAGCACCTTGATGCCCGAAGGCGGCGGGCGCTGGGGCCGCATCGCGCGCTGGCTGTGGCTGGCCGTGCGCCACCCGGTGAGCTTCGCGCGCGCGGCCAACCCGCGCGGCTATGCGCACGAGTGCCTGATCTTGCTGGTGATGCAAACGCTCGACGGCACCCTGCGCATGCGCCTCAAGCGCCCGTGGTACTGGCCCTTCGGTCGCTTGCTGTGCAGCGAGGGTCAGCCGATTCCGACCTACATCCCCGAGGCCAACGCCTTCGCTCAAAAGATGGCGCGGCACTTCAGCGGCCTGCCAATGACGGGCCTGGGCGAGATCCTGTTCGACGTGCCGCTCACCGCGCACTGCATGGGCGGCTGCGCGATCGCGGCCGACCCGGCGCAGGGCGTGATCGACGCGCAGCACCGGGTCTTCAACTACAAGAACCTGCTGGTGGTCGATGGCTCGACGCTGGGCGCCAACCTGGGCGTGAACCCCAGCCTGACGATCACCGCGCTGGCCGAACGGGCGATGTCGTTCATCGCCCCCAAACACGCCCCAGCGGGCACTCAGCGCTGAACTGACCCCGCGCGTGCACGGGCGGTCGGGCCCGGCGGGTGCTTGCGCCGCCAGGCCCAGGCCGAGCCCCCCATGACGAGCGCAAACGCGACCATCGCCAGCGCATTGCCGACAGCCCCGAGCGTGAGCTGCCCCGGCATGAACAGGCGCACGGCCAGCGACACGTGCAACACGGCCAACGGTGCGTAGAACACCGGCCCGTACAGCACCTTCACGCGGGCCACGGCCGGCAAGATGACCGGCGCATGCGCCAGCATCATGCTCAGCACGAAACCCAGGCCGAGCGCATGCAGCGCGATGTCGCGCACGGCCAGGCCGGCCCCCAGCGCGACCCAGGCCACGCCCGCCACACCGAGCCACCCATAGCCCAGCAGCAGGCACACCGCCATGTAGCGGCTCAGGGCCTGCGCCTTGACCGTGCGCCGCGCGATGTCGAAGCTCAGCAGCCAGACAGCAAGCCCCGTGAGCGAGGCGCCATAGACGATCAAACCCACCGGCGAGACAACCGCGACCGCCGCGCCCAGCAGCATGCCGCCCAACAGCGCATGCAGCGCCTCGGCAGCACCGGGTCGGCGGCGCATCAGGCGCGTCATCTCCAGCCGTTCGGCCGCGATGGTCAGCAAGAGAAACGCGAACCACCATGCGATGGCGGCCTCACCCGGCGCCTGCAGCGCGTGCAAGCCGTTGCCCACGAACCAGGCACCCGCACCGACCAGCAGCAGCCAGGTGTGCGGCTCGCGCTGGCGGCGCACCACGAGCCCGTTCACCGTAATGAAGACCGCCGCCGCGCCGACCGACAGCCAGGCTGCCACGGCGGACGCGCCGGTCAAGGTCAACACGCCCGAGGCCGCGCTCAAGCCCGGGGCAATGAAGGCCCAGCGCACCTTGACCGCAACCGCGCGCTCGATGCCGATCACCGTGCCCATGAAGGCCGACACCATCAAGAAGGCGTGGGCCACCACCGCACGCGGCAGCACCTCAAGCGGCAGCCACGACGGCGCACTGACACCCGCGCGCACCAGGCCACCCAAGACGCCCGCCAGCAGCGCAGCCGCCACCAGCGCAACGAACACACCCCTCGCCACACGCGCCACGCTGAGAGGCATAGCCGCTACCAGCCCATGAAGGCCTTGGCACTGGCGCTCATGCGCTCGGTCGTCCATGGCGGTTCCCAGACCAGTTCCACATCGAGTGCATACGCGGGCGGCAGGCTGCGGTCGAGTTCGATGCGGATGTCGTCGAGGATGATGTCGGCCACCGGGCAGGCGGCCGAGGTCATCGTCACCCGCACATGCACGCGGGCCTCGGTGACCGCCACGCCATAGACCAGCCCCACATCGACGATGCTCATCGCGACCTCGGGGTCCACCACGCGGCGCAGCGCGGCTTCGATGAGCTGGCGCAAATCCTCCGGCCCTTCGTACGGGTACGAGGCCGCATTCGGTTGATCGCTCATGGGGCCTCTTTCATGCGCGCCAAGGGGTGGAAGTTCAACACCTGCACCAGCTCTTGCCGGTTGGTCGTGACCTGCGCCAGCGAATACTTGTCGAGCACCGCATAGAACGCGCCGATGGCTTCGCCCAGCACGCCCTTGAGCTGGCAGCAACCGCCGATGGTGCAACGCCCGCCGCCGCTCTCGAAGCATTCGACCGGCGTGAGCACGCCCTCGGCGTCGCGCACCACCTGCCCGACCGAGATGTCTTCGGGCCGCAGGGCCAGGCTGAGGCCCCCGCCCTTGCCGCGCACGGTGCTGATCCAGCCCTTCTTGCCGAGAAAGTGCACGACCTTGACGAGGTGGTTTTCAGACACGTCGAAGGCGCGCGTGATCTCGGCGATGGTGGCCTTTTGCGTCGGTGCGGCGGCCAGGTAGATGAGCACGCGCAGGCTGTAGTCGGTGAACGCGGTGAGCTTCATGGTGCTGCCTCAATGGGGCAAGGGAGCCGCAGCCCCCTCGCCTCTTGCTTGCGATGTTTACTTGGCGGTGACGGCCCCCACCGGCGCCACCTGCGTAGCAGGCCGGCGCAACAGGCGCAGTGCATAGAGTGCCAGATAGACACACCCCGCCGCGAACACGATGTCGCCCGGCACGCGCAGCCACACCAGCGTTTCCATCACCGGCGAGTGGATCACCTCGGCCGAGCGGGCGTACCACAGGCCCTGCGTGACGGCCCCGTAGGCCTGGTAGATGCCGGCGGGCAACAGCGACATGAAGACCATCATCGCCAGGCCTGCGTTCAGGCCCCAGTAGGCGGGCTTGAGCAGCCGATCGGCATGCAGCGAACGCTCGTAGAGGCCGCGCAGGCAGAAGAGCATCAGGCCGATCCCGAGCATGCCGTACACCCCGAAGAGCGCGGCGTGGCCGTGTGCGGCGGTCATGTTCAGGCCCTGCACGTAGTACAGCGAAGCTGGCGGGTTGATGGCGAAGCCCAGCAGGCCGGCGCCGACGGTGTTCCAGAAGCCGACGGCCACGAAACACAGGATGGGCCACTTGTAGGCCTGCAGCCAGGCGACGTGGCGCGAACGGCGGTAGGTCTGCATCGCCTCCAGGCCGATCAGCGTCAGCGGCACGACTTCGAGGGCCGAGAACACCGCGCCCACGGCGATCACCGAGGTGGGCGTGCCCGTCCAGTACAGGTGGTGCAAGGTGCCCAAGATGCCGCCGAACAGAAACACGATGGTCTCGGCCACGATGGCCCGGTTGGCGCTGGCCGCGCGGATCAAGCCGAGCTTGGTGAAGATCAGCGCGACCACGGCGGTGGCGAACACTTCGAAGAAGCCTTCGACCCACAGGTGCACCAGCCACCAGCGCCAGTACTCGATCATCGAGTAGTGGGTGTGCTGGCCCCAGGTCAGCGAGGTGGCGTAGAAGCCGCCGATGCAGGTCGCCGACAGAAAGACCATCGCGATCAGGCCGCGGATCTCAGACGCCGTGCGCAAGGCCGGCCACAGCGCGCGCCCCAGCAAGAACACCCACAGCAGCAGGCCGACGAACAGCAGCAATTGCCACACGCGGCCCATGCTGGTGAATTCGAGCCCCTGGTTGCCGAGCCAGAACGAGAAGTCCACGCCCCGGTGCTGCAGCGTGCCGAGCCAGCCGGTGAGGGTCGAGCTCAGCACCACGACGATCAGCGCCCAGAAGAGAAAGTCCACCCCGAGCTTTTGCAGCCTGGGCTCGCGCCCCCCCAGAAGCGGCGCGATGTAGAGACCGGTGGCCAGCCACGCGGTGGCGATCCAGAAGATGCCGACCTGCGTGTGGATGGTGCGGCTGGTCACGTAGGGCAGCACCTCGGCCAACGGCAGGCCGAAGAACGACTGCCCCTCAACCGCGTAGTGGGCGGTGATCACACCCATGCCCACTTGCAGCAGGATGAGCCCGACGACCGCGAAGAAGTACTTGCGCGTCGCCTTCATCGAGGGCGTGGCCTTGGCGCCGAGCAAGGGGTCGGCCTTCGGCACTTCGGCCTCTTGCTCGTCGTGGCCTCGGCCGTGCAACCACAGCATCGCGGCAATGCCCGCGAGCAGCAAGATGATGCTGACCATCGACCAGATCGCCGCCGAACTGGTCATCGTGTTGCCCACCAGCGGCTCGTGCGGCCAGTTGCTGGTGTACGAGACGCCGGGCTCGTTGGGGCGGTCCGTGGCGGCCGACCAGGCCGACCAGAAGAAGAACGCGGTCAGTGCCTGGCGGTCGCTCTTCTCGGGCAAGGCGCCCTCGGTCATCGCGTACTGCTCGCGCAGCGTCGCGAGCGACGGCTCGGTGCCGAACAGGCCCTCGTAGTGCGTAGCGACCTGGCGAATGGCTTGTGCGCGTTCGGCCGACACCTTCACGACACCGCTGGTCTCGTCGTAAGTGTTGCGGCGCATTTCCTTGCGCACCTGCGCATCGACCATCGCCTGTGCGTCGTCGCTCAGCGCCTCAGAGTCACGGCGGTGCTGCGCCGCGCGGATCTTCTGCAAGGCCACGGCCTCGCGGTGCAGCCAGTCGGCCGACCAGTCGGGCGCGACGTAGCTGCCGTGGCCCCACACGCTGCCCAGTTGCTGTCCACCCGCCGCCAGCCAGGCCTGCTGGCCGCGCTGCACCTGCTCACCGGTGAACAGCACCTCGCCGTCGGTCGTCTGCACAGACTTCGGGATCGGCGGCGCCGAAAGGTAGATCTGCCATCCGAGGTACCCGAGGGCCCCGAACGACAGGACGAAGATGAGGCCGAGCCATCGCCACAGCCGGTTGTTGGTCTTCATGGCATGTCCAGTTCAGTGGTGGATTAAAAGGTGCATTTGACGTGCACCTAATGTAGAAATCCACCGCAGGCACGGCCATGACCTGGATCAACTTTCGCGGGAACGCGCGCTGCGGAGCCAGAAAAGAGAAAAGCCCCGCAAGTCGATGACTTGCGAGGCTTCTGTCTTGGTGGGCGGTGCAGGGTTCGAACCTGCGACCCCTGCCGTGTGAAGGCAGTGCTCTACCGCTGAGCTAACCGCCCGAATTCGTTCGGGAAGCCCAAGATTATGCCACAAGCAAACGCCATTGCGTCTTGCCGCCGGAAGCTTTGTCGAGATCGGCCAACACGGCCTCGTGGGCTGAGGCTTCGTCGGCGCTGGCTTCGATCACCGGCAGCTCGAAACGGCTGAAGTCGATTGCCTCGATGACGATCTGCTCGTGGCTGGACACCGCTTCGTCGATGACGAGCGAGTTCTGGCCACGCGTCATGTTGATGTAGACCTCGGCGAGCAGGCCCGCGTCGAGCAAGGCGCCGTGCAGCGTGCGGTTCGAGTTGTCCACCTCGAGACGCTTGCACAGCGCGTCAAGCGAGTTCGACTTGCCCGGGAACATCTCGCGCGCCATCACGAGCGTGTCGGTCACCTTCGCCACGTGCTCGACGAATTTCGGCCGGCCCAGGCGACGCAGTTCTTCGTTGAAGAAGCCCACGTCGAAGCTCGCGTTGTGCGCGATGACCTCGGCACCGGCCAGGTACTCGAACAACTCGTCGGCGATGTGCGCGAAGAGCGGCTTGTCGGCCAGAAACTCGTCGGTCAGCCCGTGGATCTTGACCGCGTCTTCGTGGCTCGACCGCTCGGGGTTCAGGTAGAAGTGCAGGTTGTTGCCGGTGAGCCGGCGGTTCACCATCTCGACGCAGCCGATTTCGATGATGCGGTCGCCCGACTCGGGGCTCAGGCCCGTGGTTTCGGTGTCGAAGAAGACCTGTCTCATGCCGCTTGCACCTTGCCGTTCGCGTCGTTCTTGCCGGCCCACACCCACACGCCGATGCCGAACAGCACCATCGGCACGCACAGCCATTGCCCCATGCTCAAGCCCATCGCCAAGGGCCCGAGGAAGCTGTCGGGCTCGCGGAAGTATTCGGCGATGAACCGGAAGATGCCGTAGCCGATGAGGAACAGCGCCGAGGCACGCCCCGCGGGCCGAGGGTGCCGCGCGTACAGCCACAAGATGGCGAAGAGCAGCAACCCTTCGAGCGCGAACTGGTACAGCTGCGACGGGTGGCGCGGGTCGGGCGTGCGCGATTGCGGAAAGACCATCGCCCAGGGCAGGCTCGGGTCGGCCACACGGCCCCACAGCTCGCCGTTGATGAAATTGCCGATGCGCCCCGAGGCCAGGCCCGTGGGCACGCAGGGCGCAATCAGGTCCATCACCTGCAAGAACGGCCGCTTGCGCCGCCAGCCGAAGAAGGCCATCGCCGCGACCACCCCGAGCAAGCCGCCATGGAAGGACATGCCGCCCTTCCACACCGCGAAGATGTCGAGCGGGTTCGCCAGGTAGCTGCCCGGCTTGTAGAAGAGCACGTAGCCCAGCCGCCCGCCGATCACCACGCCCAGCACGCCAAAGAACAGCAGGTCTTCGACGTCGCGGCGCGTCCAGCCGGCTTGCGCGAATTGCGTCTGCTTGACGCGCAGCGAGCCCAGCCACAGAAAGAGGCCGAAGGCCACGAGGTAGGTCAGGCCGTACCAGTGGATGGCGAGCGGCCCGAGCTTGAGGGCGATGGGGTCGAATTGGGGGTGGACGAGCATCGGGGCAGACGGTTGGCCGAGAAAAGCCCGCGAACGATAACCGACCGTGCTCGGCGCCCTAACCCGCCGCGAGCGAGCGCTCGACGAATCGCACGAAGCGCTGCACCACCGGCCCGGCCGATTCGGGCCACACGAGGCTGGTCTCGCAGCGCGGCGCCGCCTTGGCGAGCACCGCCGGCAACTGGCGGTAGACGACGCCCGGCCGCTGCAGCAGCGTCACCGAATGCGGCACCCAGGCGATGCCGAGGTCCGACGAGACCAGGTTCACGATGGTCTGCATCTGGATCGCCTCTTGCCCGATGACGGGCGACGCGCCGTGGCGGTGATAGAAGGCCAGCACCGCGTCGTAGAGCGAGGGCGCGATGGGCCTGGGAAAGATCACCAAGGGCTGCGCCAGCACCTCGGGCAGGGCCAGCGTCTTCGATCGCGCCAGCGCCGACGACTCGGCCAGCGCCAGCACCAGCGGCTCGGTGCCGAGCGACAGGTGCTGCAGGCGCACGCTGCCGGCGACCTCGGGCGGCATGCCGGGCGCGTGCAGCATGAAGCCGGCGTCGGCCTCGGCCTGTTCGAGCGCGAGCAGTTGCACGTCGGTCGTGGCTTCGCGCAGCACGAGCGAGACGCCGGGTTCCGCGTCTCGAAAGCCGCGCAACCAGGCCGGCAAGGGGCCGAAGCCCACCGTCGAGACGAAGCCCAGCCGCAGCCGCCCCACCGCCCCGTGGCCAGCCGCCTGCGCCAGCGCCGGCAAAGCCGCCGCCTGGTGCAGCAACTGGCGCACCGGCTCGACGAGCGCCTGCCCGGCGGACGTGAGCGCTACGCGGCGCCGGCTGCGCTCGAACAGCGGCACGCCCAGGCGCGCTTCGAGCTGCTGGATGGCCATGGTCAGTGGCGGCTGCGTCATGTGCAGGCGCTCGGCCGCCTGGCCGAAGTGCAGGGTCTCGGCCAGCGCGAGAAATTGGCGCCACGCGCGCAACTCGACGACCGGAAGCGAAGGCAGGTCACTCATACGCGCAGAGTATCAATCAACACCCCTGGATATATTGGACACTCGGATTGGCTCGGGGAATACTTCGCGCTCTTTCTTTCACGCCCTTTCGTCCAGCCTTTCCGCCAGGAGCCCCCATGAGCGACATCAACCGCCGATCCAAGAACATCACCGAAGGCGTGGCCCGTGCGCCCAACCGTTCGATGTACTACGCGCTGGGCTACAAAGAAGGCGACTTCAAGAAGCCGATGATCGGCGTGGCGAACGGCCACTCGACCATCACGCCGTGCAACGCCGGTCTGCAGCGCCTGGCCGATGCAGCCGTCGAGGGCGTGAAGGCCGCCGGTGGCAACCCGCAGATCTTCGGCACGCCGACCATCAGCGACGGCATGGCCATGGGCACCGAGGGCATGAAGTACAGCCTGGTGTCGCGTGAAGTCATCGCCGACTGCATCGAGACCTGCGTGGGCGGCCAGTGGATGGACGGCGTCATCACCATCGGCGGCTGCGACAAGAACATGCCGGGCGCCATGATGGGCATGCTGCGCGCCAACGTGCCGGGCATCTTTGTCTACGGCGGCACCATCCTGCCGGGCAAGTACAAGGGCCAAGACCTCAACATCGTCAGCGTGTTCGAAGCGGTCGGCCAGTTCACCGCCGGCAACATGAGCGAAGAAGACTTCTGCCAGATCGAGCGCCGCGCCATCCCCGGCACCGGCTCGTGCGGCGGCATGTACACCGCCAACACGATGAGTTCGGCCTTCGAGGCGCTGGGCATGAGCCTGCCCTTCAGCAGCACCATGGCCAACCCGCACGAAGAGACGACCGTGGGCGCTTCCGCGGCCGCCAAGGCCCTGGTCGAAGCGGTCAAAAAGGACCTGAAGCCGCGCGACATCGTGACGCGCAAGTCCATCGAGAACGCGGTCGCCGTGATCATGGCCACGGGCGGCTCGACCAACGCGGTGCTGCACTTCCTGGCCATCGCCCACGCGGCCGAAGTCGAATGGACCATCGACGACTTCGAGCGCGTGCGCAAGAACGTGCCGGTGCTCTGCGACCTGAAGCCTTCGGGCAAGTACCTCGCGGTCGATCTGCACCAGGCCGGCGGCATTCCGCAGGTGATGAAGATGCTGCTGAAGGCCGGGCTGATCCACGGCGACTGCATGACCATCACCGGCAAGACCGTCGCCGAGAACCTGGCCGACGTGCCCGATGCGCCGCGCGCCGATCAAGACGTGATCCGCCCGATCGACAAGCCGATGTATGCCGAAGGCCACCTGGCCATCCTGAAGGGCAACCTGTCGCCTGACGGCTGCGTGGCCAAGATCACCGGCCTCAAGAACCCGACCATCACCGGGCCGGCGCGCGTGTTCGACGATGAACAATCGGCGCTCGAAGCCATCATGGCCAACAAAATCAAGGCCGGCGACGTGATGGTGCTGCGTTACCTGGGCCCCAAGGGCGGCCCGGGCATGCCCGAGATGCTGGCCCCCACCGGCGCGCTGATCGGCCAAGGCCTGGGCGAATCGGTCGGCCTCATCACCGACGGGCGTTTTTCAGGCGGCACCTGGGGCATGGTGGTCGGCCACGTGTCGCCCGAGGCCTATGCCGGCGGCAACATCGCGCTGGTGCAAGAGGGCGATTCGATCACCATCGACGCCAAGACGCTGACGCTCGACCTGCACGTCGATGAGGCCGAACTGGCCAAGCGTCGTGCCGCCTGGAAGAAGCCCGCCCCGCGCTACACGCGCGGCGTGCTGGCCAAGTTTGCGATGAACGCTTCGGGCGCGGCCACCGGCGCGGTGCTCGACAAGTTCGAGTGACCGCCCCGCGGCCCGGTCACCGGGCCTGCGACGGGCATTGAAAAAGGGCGGCCCCCCGGCCGCCCTTTGCATTTCTTTGCTCGCCTCTTTGCACGCTTGGTTGCGCGCGCAACTTTGCACGCGCTACCGTGCCCAGACTTGTTCAGCGCTTCGGGGTGCGCCGGCCTTTCGGATCCATGCCCAGCGCGTCGAGGTTCTTCTTGCGGCGCTCTTCGCGGCGGTCGTCCATCTTGTCCATCTCGCGGCGCTTGGTGTAGCCGGTCGAATCGGCCCACCACCACCAGATCACCGCCGCCCCAAAAGGCCACAGCACCGCCCACCACGACCACAGCGCCACGGGCCCGAACTCGGCGAGCTTCATCACGATGAACAGACAGCCCAGCACAATGAAATACATGACCAGTTCCTCACGGGAAGCCGCACCCGGCGGCTCGGATTTGGCGTCAACCTGCACGCCTAGAATGCGTTGTAGCCTTGGCGGGGGACTTTAATCCAGCCCGCCGTTCATCGACACGAAGGAAACCATGAAGCTCGTTTTGCCGCTGATTGTTGCCGCAACTTCCCTGCTCGCTGCCCCGACCTTCGCCAACCCGAAGCTCGCACAAGACAAGAGCTGCATGGCCTGCCATGCCGTGGACAAGAAGGTGCTGGGCCCGGCCTTCAAGGACGTGGCCGCCAAATACGCCGGTCAGAAAGACATGGCCGACAAGCTCGCCACCAAGATCCAGAAGGGCGGCGTGGGCGCCTGGGGCAACGTGCCGATGCCGGCCAACCCGCAGGTGTCGGCCGCTGAAGCCAAGCAGCTGGCCACCTGGGTGCTGGGCGGCGCGAAGTAAACCGCCCCTGCCCTTGAACGACGAAGGCCTCGCGATGCGAGGCCTTTTCTTTTGTGCGCCGGACGCCCGGTGGGGTCAGTAGGCTTGCCCCAACTGCTCGAGGATCGCCGGGTTCTCCAACGTGGACGTGTCCTGCGTCACCGCCTCGTTCTTGGCCACCGACCGCAGCAGGCGGCGCATGATCTTGCCGCTGCGGGTCTTGGGCAGGTTGTCGCCGAAGCGGATGTCTTTCGGCTTGGCGATGGGGCCGATCTCTTTGCCGACCCAGTCGCGCAACTGCTTGGCAATGGCCTTGGCCTCGTCGCCGCTCGGGCGCGGGCGCTTGAGCACGACGAAGGCGCAGATCGCCTCGCCGGTGGTGTCGTCGGGGCGGCCCACCACGGCGGCTTCGGCGACGAGTTCGGTGCATGAGACGAGGGCCGATTCGATCTCCATCGTGCCCATGCGGTGGCCGCTGACGTTGAGCACGTCGTCGATGCGGCCGGTGATGGTGAAGTAGCCCGTCTTCTCGTCGCGGATCGCGCCGTCGCCGGCCAGGTAGTACTGGCCCTTGAAGTCTTCGGGGTAGTAGCTCTTCTTGAAGCGCTCGGGGTCGCCGTAGATGGTGCGGATCATCGACGGCCACGGCTTCTTGACGACGAGGATGCCGCCCTGCCCGTTGGGCACGTCTTTGCCGGTTTCATCGACCACGGCGGCCTGGATGCCCGGGAAGGGCAGCGTGCACGAGCCCGGCACCAGCGGCGTCGCGCCGGGCAGCGGGGTGATCATGTGGCCGCCGGTTTCGGTCTGCCAGAAGGTATCGACGATGGGGCAACGGCCGCCGCCCACGTGCTGGTGGTACCACTCCCACGCGGCCGGGTTGATGGGCTCGCCGACCGAACCCAGGATGCGCAGGCTCGACAGGTCGTAGCGCTTCGGGTGCACAGCCTCGTTGCCCTCGGCCGCCTTGATGAGCGAGCGGATCGCGGTGGGCGCGGTGTAGAAGATCGACACCTTGTGGCGCTGGATCATGTCCCAGAAGCGGCCCGCGTTCGGGAAGGTGGGCACGCCCTCGAACACGACCTGCGTGGCCCCGAGCGCGAGCGGGCCGTAGGCGATGTAGGTGTGGCCCGTGACCCAGCCGATGTCGGCGGTGCACCAGAACACATCGGCCGGCTTGAGGTCGAAGGTCCACTTGGTGGTGAGCGCCGCATGCAGCAGGTAGCCACCGCTCGAATGCTGCACGCCCTTGGGCTTGCCGGTCGAGCCCGAGGTGTACAGAAGAAAGAGCGGGTGCTCGGCGCCGACCCATTCGGGCTCGCAGGTGGCGGGCTGCTGGGCCATCAACTCGTGCATCCACAGATCTCGCTTGGCGTCGAAGGCCACGTTGCCGCCGGTGCGCCGGTAGACGACGACGCTCTTGATCGTTTCGCAGCCGCCCATGCCCAGCGCCTCATCGACGATGGCCTTCAGCGGCAGCGACTTGCCGCCGCGCTGCTGCTCGTCGGCGGTAATGACCAGCACGGCGCCGGCGTCGTGGATGCGGTCGCGCAGCGACTGCGCCGAGAAGCCGCCGAACACAACCGAATGCGTGGCGCCGATGCGCGCGCAGGCCTGCATGGCCACCACGCCCTCGACCGACATCGGCATGTAGATGACGACGCGGTCGCCCTTCTTGACACCCTGCGCCTTCAGCGCGTTGGCGAGGCGGCAGGTCTTCTCAAGCAGCTCTTTGTAGGTGACGCGGGTGACGGTGGCGTCGTCGGCCTCGAAGAGGATCGCCACCTTGTCGCCCAGGCCCGCTTCGACCTGCTTGTCGAGGCAGTTGTACGAGACGTTCAGCGTGCCGTCCTCGAACCACTTGAAGAAGGGCGCGTTGCTGCTGTTGAGCGCCACCGTGAAAGGCTTCTTCCAGGTGACGAACTCGCGCGCCAGGCGTGACCAGTAGCCCTCGTAGTCGGCCTCGGCCTCGGCGCACAGGCGCTGGTAGGCCGCCATGCCCGCGACGTGCGCGCTCTCGGCCAGGGCTGCAGGCGGGGCATAGGTGTGCTCGTTGTGCGTGGCGGGGGCGTTGGAACTCATCGCGGTCTCCTTCGTGAAGGGGTCTGGAAATTTTCGCGCACCATAGGCCGGCGCTCTTACGAACGGCTTACTGCAGCACGCACGGGGGCTGCGCGACGAGACCGGCCATCCACACAGGCCTCGCCAGCCGACGCAGCGAAATGGCCGAGCGTCATTCGCGGCCCCGGGGGCGAGCCTAGAATTTCGCCCTTCTCACCCCGCTGGACACCCGATGCCTCTGCCACCCGAGCAACGCGCCGCGCGCTTGCCGCCCTTGCCTGCCTTGATCTTCGCCAGCCGCTGGCTGCAACTGCCACTCTACCTGGGCCTGATCGTGGCCCAGGTGGTCTACGTGTTTCACTTCTGGGTCGAACTGGTCCACCTGATCGAGGCGGTGTTCGGTGACACGCACGCACTCGAACTGCTGGTCAACAGCATCGGCTACAAGAGCACCGCGCCAATCACCTCGCTCAACGAGACCATCATCATGCTGGTGGTGCTGGGCCTGATCGACGTGGTGATGATCTCGAACCTGCTGATCATGGTCATCGTGGGCGGCTATGAAACCTTCGTGTCGCGCCTGGGCCTCGAAGGCCACCCCGACCAACCCGAGTGGCTCAACCACGTGAACGCGTCGGTGCTGAAGGTCAAGCTCGCCACCGCCATCATCGGCATCAGCTCGATCCACCTGCTCAAGACCTTCATCAACGCCGACAACTACACCGAGAAATTCCTGATGTGGCAGACGCTGATCCACGTCGCGTTTCTGTTCTCGGCGCTGGCCATTGCATGGGCCGACCGGGTGATGTCGGGCACGGCCCAATCAGGCAGACACTGACCCCGGGCCCGTGAGACGCGGAGTTTCACCGCGCGCCGCAAGCGCCCCTCGGTAAACTTCGCCCTTCGCGTCGATCAACCTGCGGCCGACCGCGCCGCCCCACCGCCATGCCCACCACCATCCGCCACGCAGACCTCGTCGAGAGCGTCGCCGCAGCCCTGCAGTACATCAGCTACTACCACCCGGCCGACTACATCGCGCACCTGGCGCGGGCGTACCAGACCGAGCAGAGCCCGGCCGCGAAAGACGCGATCGCGCAGATCCTCACCAACTCGAAGATGTGTGCCGAGGGCCGCCGCCCGATCTGCCAGGACACGGGCATCGTCAACGTCTTCCTGAAGATCGGCATGGACGTGCGCTTCGAGGGCTTCCCTGGCAGCATCGAAGACGCCATCAACGAAGGCGTGCGCAAGGGCTACAACGACC
The DNA here is from genome assembly GCF_056676035.1 of Piscinibacter sp. PDB5-1. Lineage (NCBI taxonomy): Bacteria > Pseudomonadati > Pseudomonadota > Betaproteobacteria > Burkholderiales > Sphaerotilaceae > Piscinibacter > Piscinibacter sp. PDB5-1. The sequence continues at coordinate 36,425 of NZ_JBWVZL010000002.1, forward strand.
CCGAGAACAAGCTGCGCGCGAGCATCGTGGCTGACCCGCACTTCGAGCGCAAGAACACCACCGACAACACGCCCGCCGTCGTGCACATGAGCGTGGTGCCGGGCAACACGGTCGATGTGCAGATTGCCGCCAAGGGCGGCGGCAGCGAGAACAAGAGCAAGTTCGTGATGATGAACCCGAGCGACAGCCTGGTCGATTGGGTGCTGAAGACGGTGCCGACCATGGGCGCCGGCTGGTGCCCGCCGGGCATGCTGGGCATCGGCATCGGCGGCACGGCCGAAAAGGCGATGCTGCTGGCCAAAGAGTCGCTGATGCAGGACATTGACATGTACGAGCTGAAGCAACGCGGCCCGCAGAACAAGGTCGAAGAGCTGCGCATCGAGCTGTGCGACAAGATCAACGCGCTGGGCATCGGCGCGCAGGGCCTGGGCGGCCTGACGACCGTGCTCGACGTGAAGATCGCCACCTACCCGACGCACGCGGCCAGCAAGCCGGTCGCGATGATCCCCAACTGCGCGGCCACGCGGCACGCGCACTTCGTGCTCGACGGCTCGGGCGCGGCCTACCTCACGCCGCCGAGCCTGGACATGTGGCCCGACGTGAAGTGGGCCCCCGACTACAACAAGTCGAAGAAGGTCAACCTCGACACGCTGACGCGCGAAGAAGTGGCCAGCTGGAAGCCGGGCGACACGCTGCTGCTGAGCGGCAAGATGCTCACCGGCCGCGACGCCGCGCACAAGCGCATTCAAGACATGCTGGCCAAGGGCGAGAAGCTGCCAGTCGATTTCACCAACCGCGTCATCTACTACGTGGGCCCGGTGGACCCGGTGCGCGACGAAGTCGTTGGCCCGGCCGGCCCGACCACCGCGACGCGCATGGACAAGTTCACCGAGATGATGCTGGCGCAGACCGGCCTGATCGCGATGATCGGCAAGGCCGAACGCGGGCCGGTGGCCATCGAGGCGATCAAGAAGCACCAGAGCGCCTACCTGATGGCAGTGGGCGGCGCGGCTTACCTGGTCAGCAAGGCCATCAAGCAGTCGAAGGTCGTCGGCTTCGGCGACCTGGGCATGGAGGCGATCTACGAGTTCGAGATCAACGACATGCCGGTGACGGTGGCGGTGGACTCGAAGGGCACCTCGGTGCACGAGACCGGCCCGAAGGAATGGCAGGCGAAGATCGGGAAGATTCCGGTCAGCGCAGGCTGAGGGGCTGCGTGAATGGAAGGGGCCGCGAGGCCCCTTTCGCATTTCTGGGCACGGGCGTCGCGGCCCTTTGAAAGTCAGCCCGCCGAGCGATCCCGCCAGCGTGCCGCCGCTTGCCCGCGCGTGTCCACGCCGAGCTTGCCGAGGATGTTGGCCACGTGGCGCTTGACCGTGTGCGGGCTCAGGTCGAAGGCGCGGGCGATGAGCTTGTTGCTGTCGCCGGCGGCGATGCGTTCGAGCACTTCGCGCTCGCGTTCGCTGAGTTGATCGACCGGGTGCAACGCCGGCCGCCCGGCGCGCGGTGACATGGCGGGTTGCACCGCCCCCCCAGCCGGCCCACGCTGCAACAGGCCGGCCAGGCGCATCAGCAGCCCCTGGTCGTCCATCGACAGGCGGCCGCCCCAATCGGCGCCCGCCAAGCGGCCCAGCACGTCGGGGCCGGCGAGCAGGGCGCCGCCCACTTCGCACGACACGGCCACGGCGTCGAACCAGCGCCGCAGCGTCTTGGCCGCGCTGTCGCGGTCGCCCAGGCGCTGCTGCACATCGGCCAGCATCATCCGTGCCTGCACGGCCGGGTAGAAGAGCGAGCGGTCGATGTCGTGGGCCACCGGCTGCAAGAGCTTCAGGCCTTCTTCGAGCCGGCCTTCGACCAGCGCGACAAAGGCGCGGCTCATGGCGCGGTTGGCGGGTGCGGCCGTCCACTCGAAGGGGTTGGCCGCACGGGCCAGGGCTTCGTCGATGGCGCGCAGCGCGGGCGCGTCTTGCAGGATCCACGCGGCGCGCGCATGCACGAACAAGACCTCGGACTCGTGCACGCGCCGGTGGCTCAGCGGGCTGTGCTGGCGGATGTCGTCCACCAGCTCGCGGGCGACCGCGTGGCTGGCCTCGCCCTGGCCGCACAGCGCATGCACCAGCGTGTTGGCCAAGCGGTTCTCGGTGACCACGAGGCGCGGCATGCCGAGCCAGCGGCAGTCTTCGTCGGCGCGCGCGAGCAGGGTCTTGGCCTCGTCGAGCTGGCCTTGCGACAGCGCGAGCCAGGCGCGCATGTGCAGCACGCCGGCGCGCATCTGCGTCGGTGAATCGCCGCACACCCGCGTGGCGCCGTCGGCAAAACGTTCGAGCAGGGGCCGCATGCCGGGCAGGCCGACGAACACGCAGTGGATCGGAAACTGCAGCCACAGCACGGCGGCGGGCATGCGCTCCAGCGCGTCGAGCATGGCCTCGAACAGGGGCGCGACTTCGTCGGTGCGGGCGTCGGCGAAGGCCGTCCAGGCGCTGGTGAAGTAGACGAAGGCGGTGGCCGCGTCGTCGAGCGGCAACTGGCGCAGCCGGGCCAGCTCGTCAGACGCCTCGCGCAGCCCGCCGGCGTGGATCAGCCCCGAGCACACGTTGGCGCGCGTGAGGGCGGCGTCGCGCTCGCGGCCGCAGGCGGCGTAGCCCTCGGCGGCACGGCGCATGGACACCAGCAGCGTGTCCCAGTCGAAGCGCGGCCACGCGGCGAGCCCGCGCACCAGGTGCAGGTCGGGCCGGCGTGCGAACTCGGACTCGGGAAAGAGCGCGAGCATCTGGTCGAGCAGCGCGCCGGCGCCGATGCTCAGGTGCTCTTGCGCGCGGCTGGCGAGCAGTTGCGTGGCCTCGGCCCAAGCCCCGGCGCGCGCCAGGTAGCCCATCGCGCGGGCGAGGTCGGGCTCGTGTTCGGCGGCGCGGCTCAGCAGGCCGGGCAGCAGCTCGGGGTGGTCGCGCTGCAGGCGGTCTTCGAGAAAGTCGCGGAAGAGGTCGTGCAGGCGCAGCGTCAGCTCGTCGGCATCGACCACGCTGACGAAAAGGCCGCGCCGTTCGACCTCGCCGAGCAGTCGCGCGGCCTGCGGCATGCCGCTCACGAAGGCGCAGCGCGCGGCGCTCAGCTCGGGCAGCACGGCGCAGCGCAAGAGAAAGTCGCGCAGCTCGTCGGGCATGTCGGCCAGCACCTCGGCGGCGAGGTAGTCGAACAGGTGGCGCTGCGTGCGCGAGCCGGCATCGTGCGCCGCCCCGCCCGGCCGCACCGACAGGCTCAGTCGCAGCCCGGCGGCCCAGCCGTCGGTGCGGTCGAGCAGCTCGCGCGGCGAGGCGTGGGTGTCGTGCGCCGCGAGCAGCGACGAGACCTCGGCCTCGCTGAAGCGCAGGTCGTACTGGCGAAACTCGGCGAGGTCGCCCGCCGCGCGCAGGCGCGCCAAGGGCAGCGGGGGTTCGACGCGGCTGGCGATGGCGAGGCCCCAGTGCGCGGGCAGGCGCGGCAGCGTGAGCGCGATCAGCTCGAAGACGCGCGGGTCGTTGATGCGGTGGGCGTCGTCCAGCACGATCAGCCCGCGTTCGACTTCGGCCGCGGCCAGGGCGTTGACCAGTTCGCCGGCCACGTTCGACAGGCCGCCCTCGCCTTCGGCCAGCGTCGCCAGCGCGTCGGGGGCCACGCGCCAGGGCAGGTCGTGCGCGTCGAGCGCAGCCGTCAGGCACGACAGAAAGCGCTGCAGGCGGTCGTCTTCGTCGGCCGAGACCCAGGCCAGCGCCCAGCCGGCCGGTAGGCGCTGGATCTGCCTTGTGAGCGCCGCCGTCTTGCCGTAGCCAGCGGGCGCCAGCAGCAGCGTGAGCGGCAGGTGGGCGAGCGCGGCGCCGAGCGCGTGCTCGAGCACCGGGCGTTCGACCAGCCCGGCACGCGGTCGGGGCGGCTGGATCTTGGCGAGGGCGAACGGGGACGGCGAAACCGGCGGCGGCATCCCGCGATTTTGCCGAAGGGTCGGCGCCCCGCCGGGTGACTTTGGGCCCTCGCCGCATGCCGCGAGTCCCGCGTCGCCCGGCACCCCCGATCGGGGGACGCCCCTCCGGGTTGGCCCGCCGCCGACCGGGCCAATGGCTCTTGTGGCCGATGTGGGCCACCCGCCATCACGGAACACTGCCAACCCATGCCGCGGCCCCAGGGGCCCGCACCCTTTCCAACCCCTTTCAAGGACACCCGATGAACACCACCACGCAAGAACGCCCCGCCGCCGCCACGCCGGCCACCGACGCCCCGCGCTTCGACATGTACGTGCCCATCCACAAGGCGCTGCGCGCCTTCATGAACGACACGCTCGCCCGCGTGGGCTGGCTCGACGTGTACGACGCCGACGACATGGCGCGCACGCTCGGCCAACTCGACGCGCTGCTCACGCTGTGTGAAAAGCACATCCAGCACGAGAACGACTTCGTGCACAGCGCGATCGACGCACGCCGTGCCAACGGGGCCCAGCGCACCGCCGACGACCACGCCGAACACGGCATGGCGATCCGCGCGCTGCGGCAAGAAGTGGCCACGCTGCGCATCACCGCCCCCGGCGAACGCATGCCACTCTCGCTGCGCCTGTACCGCCACCTCGCGCTCTTCGTGGCCGAGAACTTCCAGCACATGCACATCGAAGAAACGGCCAACAACGCGGCGCTGTGGTCGCTGTACACCGACGAAGAGCTGCACGCCCTGCATGACCGCCTGCTCGCGAGCATCCCGCCCGAAGAGCATCTGCAGATCGCCCGCTGGATGGTGCCGGCGCTGAGCCCGGTCGAACGCGCGGGCATGCTCGGCGCCATCCGCGCGACCACGCCGCCCGAGGCCTTCATGGGCCTGATCGACACCATCCGCCCGCACCTCGACGCAAGCGCCTGGGAAAAGCTCGCCCGCGACCTCGGCCTGCCCGTGCGCGGCCCGAAGTTCGCCTGATCGCCTTGCCGCTTGGACCGGAACCCACCCATGAAGACATGGCTCACCCGCGCGGGCGTCGTCCTGCTCGTGCTCCTCGCGCTCGGCGCCGTGGCGCTGCTGATTGCCGCGCACCTGGGCGAACGCAAGATGCTGCGCCGCATCGACATCGACCTGCCCCCGCTGGCCACCGCCGGCCACCCCAGCACCGACAGCGCCCTGGCGCGGGGGCGCTACCTGTTCATGTCGCGCGGCTGCACCGAATGCCACGGCACCGACGGCGCGGGCCGCGAGGTTGTCAATGACGGCAAGGGCATGCTCGTGCGCGGGCCCAACATCACGGGCGGCCGCAACAGCGTGGTCACGGGCTACACCGCGCAAGACTGGCAGCGCACCGTGCGCCACGGCGTCGCGCCCACGGGCCGGCCGCTGATCATCATGCCCAGCGAAGACTACGCACGCTGGACCGATGCCGACCTCAACGCACTGATCGCCTACATGCAGCAAATGCCGGCCGTCGATGGCGAGCCACCGCGCATCCAGCTGCCGATGCCGGTGAAGGCCTTGTATGGCCTCGGGGTGATCCGCGACGCGGCCGAGAAGATCGACCACCGCCTGCCGCCCCCGGCGCCAGTGCCCGAAACGGTGAGTGCCGCCCACGGCGCCTACGTGGCGCAGTCATGCATCGGCTGCCACGGCGAGCACCTGTCGGGCGGCAAGATTCCGGGCGCACCGCCGGCGTGGCCGGCCGCCGCGAACCTGACCCCAGGTGACGGCAGCGCGATGCCCGCTTACACCAACGCCGACGCCTTCGTCGCGATGATGCGCAGCGGCAAGCGCCCCGATGGCAGCGCCGTCAGCCCGGTGATGCCCTTCCTGGCGCTGAAAGAGATGAACGACACCGACCTGCGCGCGCTGTACGTCCACCTGCAGCAGGTGCCGGCGCGTGCAGCCGGCGGGCGCTGAACCTTCAAGCGCAGGCGGCGGTGTTCAAACGCCGCTGTCGCCACCCTCGCGTGAGCCCAGGCCTTCGACCACGATGCGCTGCTGCGACGGGAACTCCACGTTCTGCGCGGTCAGCGCGTCCAGCACCGCCAGGTTGACCTGCGACTTCACCAGGTCTTGCTGGTTGTTGGGGTCGGTCAGCCAGTACTTCACCACCAGCTCCATGCCGCCCGGCACGAAGCCCGTGAGCTGGATGAAGGGCGCGGGGTCTTGCAGCACCCGCGAGATGCCCGCGAGGGCTTCTTCGAGCCGCGTCTGCAGGGCCCGCACGTCGGTGCCGTGCGCGACCTGCACGTTCAGGCTGATCTGCACACGCGACTCGGCCGTCACCAACGAAGCGTTCTCGACCACCTGAGTGATCAGCATCTCGTTGGGCACGATGGCCTCGCGCCCGCTGGTCGCGCGGATCACCGTGTAGCGCGTGCGGATGTCGGTGATGCGGCCTTCGAAGCCGTTGACCTTCACCACGTCGCCGATGCGCAGCGAACGCTCGGCGAGGATCACGAAGCCGCTGACGTAGTTGGCCGCGATCTTCTGCAAGCCGAAACCCAGGCCCACGCCGAGTGCACCGCCCAGCACGCTCAGCGCCGTGAGGTTGATGCCCACCGCCGACATGGCGAACAAGAGGCCCAGGAAGAGCAGCAGCGCCCGCACCACGTTGGCGACCATCTTGCGCACCGAGAGGTCGTTGCCCGATCCCTTGATGATCTTCTTCTCGATGGCGGCCGACACCCACAGCGCGAACATCATCACGATGGCCGCGGTGACCGTGCCTTCGATGATGGTGCGCAGCGACACCAGGTTGCCGCCGAGCTGCCACTTCACGTCGTCGAGCTCGGCCATCACGGCCGGGCCGAGGCCGGTGATCCACAGCACGACGGCGATCCACGCCAGCCACGAGACGGTGCGTTCGAGCGCCCGCGACCACGAGGCGTTGGGGAAGGCCACGGTGAGCACGCGCACGGTGAGGCGGATCACCGCCAGCGAGGTCAGGATCGGGATGGCCAGCTTGAACACCGCCACCTTCACCGCACCGGCGAGCAGGTAGCGCGCGACCCACGCGAACACCAGCGCCAGCGCCGGAAACAGCACCCCGTCGATCACGCGGCGGCCGAACAGCACCGAGACGCCATCACCGACGGGGCCGGTGCCTGCGGCCCCGTCGCCCTTCACCACCCGCCGGCCGATGGCGCACACCAGCCACGACAGCAGCAGGCAGCCCGCCAGCACCGCCGCTTCGGTGAGGGCGGCGCGGCTGGTCAGGGCGTCCAGCAGTTCAAGGAGGTCGTGTGCGATGTTGTCGGGGGTGCTGGCGGACATGTCTTCTCTCAGGACACTGCAGGAGCGGGGCTGGAACGCAAGGTGGAAACGCGAGCTGGCGGCGAACAACCCGCGATCATGCCTCGGCTGCCGCGGCCCGTTCACGCGGGGCCTGGGCCCCGTCGCTCAAGCGCCGCTCAGAACGCGCAGGTGTGCCACGACGCTGCGGCCCAGCGCGCTGAGCGCGTAGCCGCCTTCCAGGCACGAGACGATGCGCCCCTTGGCGTGCGTGGCGGCCACCTCTTTCAGGCGCAGGGTGATCCACTCGTAGTCGGCCTCGACCAGGCCGAGTTGCGCGAGGTCGTCTTCGCGGTGGGCATCGAAGCCGGCCGAGATGAACAGCATCTGCGGCTTGAACGCATGCAGGCGCGGCAGCCACATCGTTTCGACCAGTTCACGCACTGCCAGCCCGCGCGTGTAGGGCGGCACCGGCACGTTGAGCATGTTGCCGGCCTTGGGCTCTTCGCCACTGCCGGGGTAGCACGGGCTCTGGAAGAAACTGACCATCAGCATGCGGTCGTCGCCCGCGATGATGTCTTCGGTGCCGTTGCCGTGGTGCACGTCGAAATCGACGATGGCCACGCGCTTGAGGCCATGCACGTCGAGCGCGCGGCGGGCCGCGACGGCCACGTTGTTGAAGAAGCAGAAGCCCATGGCCTCGTCACGCGTGGCGTGGTGGCCGGGCGGGCGCACAGCGCAGAAGGCGTTGTCCACCTCGCCTGAGATCACCGCGTCGGTGGCGGCCACGGCCGCGCCGGCAGCGCGCTGCGCGGCACGCCAGGTGCCGGGGCTGGCATAGGTGTCGGGGTCGATGCCACGGCGCTCGCCCGAGGCTTCGACGCGCACCAACAGGTCTTTCATATTTGCCACGTACGCAGCGGTGTGGGCCAGGGTCAGCGCGGCTGCATCGACCAGCGGCGCCTCGCGCATTTCGAGTGCGGGGGCCAGGCCGCTTGAGATCAACTGGTCATGGATGGCATCGAGCCGCTGCGGGCATTCGGGGTGCCCATCGCCCATGTCGTGGCGGCGGCAATCGGGGTGGCTGAAGAAGGCGGTGGCCATGTGAAATCGCGCGCCGTGTTTGGGTTATGGTGTTTCACATGAGCCAAGCCTTGCACCAACAACTGACCCGACTCATTGATCAGATTAGCACGATCATCGTGGGCAAACGCCCGCAAATCCGCGACAGCGTGGCCTGCCTTCTGGCCGGTGGCCACCTGCTGATCGAAGACGTGCCGGGCGTTGGCAAGACCACGCTGGCCCACGCGCTCGCCGTGTCTCTGGGGCTGCGGTTTGCGCGCACCCAATTTACGGCCGACCTGATGCCAGCCGACTTGATCGGCGTCAGCGTCTACGAACGCAGCAAGGAAAGTTTCGTCTTCCACCCCGGGCCGGTGTTCGCGCAGGTGCTGCTGGCCGACGAGATCAACCGCGCCGGCCCCAAGACCCAGAGCGCGCTGCTCGAAGCGATGGAAGAACACCAGGTCACGATCGACGGTGAAACCCGGCCGCTGCCCAAGCCCTTCTTCGTGATCGCCACGCAGAACCCGACCGACCAACTGGGCACCTACCCGCTGCCCGAGTCGCAGCTCGACCGCTTTCTGATGTGCCTGACCCTCGGCTACCCCGACCGCGCCAGCGAACGTGCGCTGCTGGCCGGGGTGGACCGGCGCGAGGCCGTGCACGCGCTGCCGGCGGTGATGTCGCCCGAAGAGTTGATCGCGGCCCAGCGCGAGGTGCTGAAGGTGCACGCCTCGGAAGCGCTGCTCGACTACCTGCAGGCGCTGATCGCCGCCACCCGCAGCGGGGCCTGGTTCGTCGATGGCCTGAGCCCGCGTGCCGGCATCGCGGTGCTGCGCGCGGCCAAGGCCTTTGCCTTGCTCGACCAGCGCGATTACGTGGCGCCCGACGACATCCAGGCCATCCTGCCGCAGGCCATTGCGCACCGCCTGGTGCCGGTGGCCGGTGCCGGGCGCGGCGCCAAAGAGCAGGTGCGCGCGATGATCGAATCCATCGGCGTGGCCTGATCGCAAACCCGCCGCACCCCTTGCCGCACCCCGCGGCGGGGCCTCACGTGACGGATCGCACGAAGCCCCTCCGCAGCCCCCGGGCAATGGGCCGCGCTCCGTAGAATCCGCCCCCTTCCGCTCGACCACCACCCCACCGCTCGCCTCCCACCATGTTCAAGTCCGCCCTGCTCTTTCGCATCACCCAATGGGACCCGGCCGCGCGCGCCAGCCTCGAAGACCGCCTCTCGACGGCGCGCTTCGCCGAGTGCGGGGCCACGCAGCCCGAGTCGGCCGGCTGGGTGGAGCCGCGCGGCGAGAAGCACGCCGCGCTGGCCGAGATCGTCGGCGGCCACCTGATCCTGCGGCTGTGCGTCGAGCGCAAGGCAGTGCCGGGCTCGGTCATCAAGACGCAGCTGGAGGCACGGCTCGACAAGGTCGAGGCCGAAACCGGCCGCCGCCCCAAGGGCAAGATCGCCAAAGAGCTGAAAGAAGAGATCGTGCAGGACCTGCTGCCGCGCGCCTTTCCCAAGCGGTCGAGCATCCTGGTGTGGATCGACCCGCACGCGGGCTGGGTGGTGGTCAACGGCAGCAGCTACAAGAGCGCCGACCGCGTGATCACGCTGCTGGTCGAGGCGCTTGGCGGTGGCATCGTGCTGCGCCCGGTGAACACGCAAACGTCACCGGCCATCGCGATGGCCGAATGGCTGTCGAGCAAAGAGGCGCCGGCCGGCTTCAGCATCGACCGCGAGTGCGAGCTGAAGCAGCCCGACAGCGACAAATCGACGGTGCGCTACGCGCGCCACGTGCTCGACATCGACGAGGTCGGTGAACACATCAAGCAAGGCAAGCTGCCCACCCAACTGGCGCTCACCTGGGCCGGGCGCGTGTCGTTCGTGCTGAGTGAATCGCTCGCGTTGAAGAAGATCAAGCTGCTCGACGTGGTGCTCGAAGGCGCACCGCAAAGGGCCGACAACGGCTTCGATGCCGACGTGGCCATCACCACCGGCGAACTGAGCCAGCTCATCCCCGACCTGATGGCGGCACTCGGCGGCGAGTTGCCGCTGGACCAGCCGCTGCCCGCCCCGCAGGCCGAACCCCTCGCGGCCTGAGCGACGCCCGCTCGGCGGGTTCACGCCTTGCGCACGTAGGGCTCGACCCGGTCCTGCTCGGCCGGATGGTTGCGTGCCACCACGGCCCGCGCCGGCGCGGTGTCGCTCAGGTTGATGGCCTCGTGCGGCACACCCGGCGGCACGAAGAGAAAGTCGCCCGCTTGGCTCACGACCTCGTGTTCGAGCCTGACGCCCCAACGCGTGAGCACCCGGCCTTCGAGCACGTAGATGCCGGTTTCATGGCCCACGTGCACATGCGGCTCCGCTCGTGCGCCAGGGGGTATGACCACGAGGTGCATCGACAAGCCCGTGGCCCCGACCGTCTGACCCGAGATGCCCACGAAGTACGGCAGACGCTGGCGCGTCATGACCTCGGCCTCGGGCCGCAGGCCTTGCACCCGGGGCTGCACGCCTTCGCCACGCGGGGCGTCGCGTTCTGGATCGCGGCTCATGCCGGCGACTCCACCGGTGGCGCGGCATGGCAGACCACGCACAGCTTGTTGCCGTCCGGGTCGCGCACGTACGCCCCGAAGTAGTTCGCGTGGTACTCGGGCCGCAGGCCGGGTGGGCCCTCGCAGCGGCCACCGTGCGCCAGCGCCACGCGGTAGGCGGCCTCGACCCGCGCGTGACTGTCCGCCTGAAACGCGACCATCTGGCCGTTGCCCGGCGCGTGCGGCTGGCCGTCGTGCGGACGGCCGATCAGGAAGAGCGGCCGGGGGCCGCCGGGGGTCTGCCAGCCCGCCCAGGGCCGGGTGCGATCGACGAAGCGCGGCTCGATGCCCAGCACCGCCATCAGCGGTTCGTAGAAGGCCAGGGCCCGGTCGAAGTCACCGACACCGATGAAGACGTGCGAGAACATGGCACCCCCTTTTCCACGGGTCAAAGTTTCAAGGATGGAATCGGCTTGACCGGGCCGTTGAAGCGCTCGCTCTTCGGTTCGCCCGCCAAAGCCGGAAAGTCGAGCACCTCAGCCGGCACGTGCGTGTCGGGCAGGCGGTCGAGCAGGTGGCGGATCAGCGTGAGCCGACCCAGTCGCTGGTCGTTGAACTCGACGATGGTCCACGGCGCGTGCGGCGTGTGGGTGGCCTGCATCATCGTGTCGCGGGCCCGGCCATAGTCGTCATACTTGGCACGCGCCTGCAGGTCGATGGGCGACAGCTTCCAGCGCTTGAGCGGGTCGTCGAGACGCTCCTGGAAGCGCTTTTCCTGCTGCGCTTGGTCCACCGACAGCCAGTACTTGAAGAGCAGGATGCCGTCGTCCACCAGCAGCTTCTCGAAGGCCGGCGCCTGCTGCAAAAAGGCCTTCACCTGCGCGTCGGTCGCAAAGCCCATCACCTGTTCGACGCCCGCGCGGTTGTACCAACTGCGGTCGAACAGGACGATCTCGCCGGCCGCCGGCAGGTGCGGCACATAGCGCTGGAAGTACCACTGGCTGCGCTCGCGCTCGCTCGGTTTGGCCAGCGCCACGGTGTGGCACTGGCGCGGGCTCAGCGTGTCGGTGATCGCCGCGATGACGCCGCCCTTGCCGGCGGTGTCGCGCCCCTCGATGACCACCGCGATGCGCGCGCCGGTCTTCTGTGCCCAGCGCGCCATGGCATTCAGTTCGACCTGCAGGGGCTCCAGCGCATCGGCGTATTCGGCCTTGCCGAGTTTGCCGTTCTTGCCGTTCTTTCCAGACGGGGATCCAGACGGGGATGCGGATTTCTTGTCGTCGGCCATGGCTTGTCTTTCGTGCTGAACGTTCGTGCTGAACCTGCGTTCTCAGCGCCGCAGCATAGGCGCTTGCCGACTTACCATGCGCCCCATGCCCAGCCTGACGCTGCCCCGCCCGTCGTGGCCCCATCCGATCGCGGCGCTGCGCCGCCGCCTGCGCGCATGGTGGCAGGCTCGCCTGCCCCGCACCGACACGTTGCTGCTCACGCAACGCAACGTGTACATCCTGCCCACGCGGGCGGGGTGGATGTTCGGCGCGACGCTGCTGGTGCTGCTGGTCGCGTCGATCAACTACCAGCTGAGCCTCGGCTACGTGCTGACCTTTCTGCTGGCCGGCAGCGGCGCGGTGTCGATGCATCTCACGCACGGCACGCTGCGGGGCCTCACGCTGCACCTGCGTCCGCCCACGGGGGTGTTCGCGGGTGACGCAGCGCCGCTTGACGTCAGCCTCAGCGGCACCGGCCGCGCGCGCTTCGGCATCGGCCTGCGCGTCGAAGCCGGGCCTGACGCCCAGCTCGCGTGGACCGACGTGCCGGCCGGCGGCCAGGCCACGGCGCAGGTGAGCTTCGTGCCCGAGCGGCGCGGCCGCCACGAGGTGCCGATGCTGAGCGTCGAGACACGCTTTCCGCTCGGCCTCTTTCGGGCCTGGGCCGTGTGGCGGCCGGCGGCGCTGGTGCTGGTCTACCCGCAACCCGAACGCCCCGCGGCCCCGCTGCCCGCCGCACAAGGCGTGGCCGGCGGCCCGACACCCCAGCGCAGCGCGCAGGGCGGCGAGACCGAAGGCGTGCGCGGCTACCGGCGCGGCGACCCCTTGAAACTCGTGCTCTGGAAGAAAGCCGCGCGCAGCCTCGAAGCCGGCGGCGACCTCGTCAGCCGCGACACCACCAGCTCGGTGCAGCAAGAGCTGTGGCTCGACTGGCACCAGTGCGGCGCCGCGCTCGCCCCCGAAGACCGGCTCTCGCGCCTGACCGCCTGGGTGCTGGCCGCCGACCGTGCCGGCATCGACAGCGGCCTGCGCCTGCCCGGGGTCGAACTGCGGCCCGAGCAGGGCGACGCGCACCGGCTGCGCTGCCTCGAAACCCTGGCGCTGTGGGCGTGACGACGATGAAGGCCGCGACAACCTCTCCCGCCACCGCCCAGACCCCGTGGCTGCCCCGCTGGCCGGGCTGGCGCCACCTGCCGCGCGACGCGCGCGACACGCTGTTTCTGCTGGGTGTGATCGGTTGGACCGTGCTGCCGCATGTGGGCAACCTGCCGCTGTGGTGCACGGCGCTGACGGCGGGCGTGCTGCTGTGGCGCGCACGGCTCGCGGTGGCCAATGCGCCGCTGCCGGGCCGCTGGGCGCTGGCGGCGGTGCTCGCGGTGGCCTTGCTGCTCACGGCGTGGTCGTACAAGACGCTGCTGGGCAAGGCCCCCGGCGTGACGCTCGCCGTGGTGCTGATGGCGCTGAAGACGCTGGAGTTGCGCGCGCGGCGCGACGCCTTCGTGGTGTTCTTCCTCGGCTTCTTCCTGATCCTCACGCACTTTCTGTACTCGCAGTCGCTGCTGGTCGCCGCCGCGATGCTGGTGTCGGTGTGGGGCCTGTTGACGGCGCTGGTGCTGGCGCACATGCCGGTCGGCCAACCCAGCCTGAAGCTCGCCAGCGGCCTGGCCGTGCGCACCGCGCTGCTGGGGGCGCCGTTGATGGCGCTGCTGTTCGTGCTCTTTCCGCGCATGGGGCCGCTGTGGGGCGTGCCGTCGGACGCGATGGCCGGCACCGGGCTGTCGAACAGCATGCGCTTCGGCTCGGTGTCCGAGATTGCGCTCGACGACAGCGTGGCCATGCGCATCCGCTTTCTCGACGGCGTGCCGCCACCGCAGGCGCGCTATTTCCGCGGGCCGGTGCTGTCGTACTTCGACGGGCGTGAGTGGCAACCGGGCATCGGGCAGATGGGCCCCTTGGAAGACGTGCGCCCGCTCGGCCGGCCGATGCGCTACGAGGTCACCCTGGAGCCCCAGCGCATCGGCACCCTGCCCTTGCTGGAGCTGACCACCGCCGTGCCCGAGCAAGAGGGGCTGCGCCTGCGGCAACGCGCCGACTTGGTCTGGTCGGCGCAGCGGCCCGTCATCGAGCGCCTGCGTTTCACGGCGACAGCGCACCTCGCGTTCGAGCACGGCCCGCTCACCTTGCCGACCCAGGCCTTTCGTGAGTACCTCAGCCTGCCGCCAGGCCACGCACCGCGCGCCCGCGCCTGGGCCCAGGCATTGAAAGCCGAACCGCGCCTGGCCGGGGCCGACGCGACCCAGCTCGCGCAAGAACTGATGCGCCAGGTGCGCCATGCCGGCTTCAGCTACACCCTGTCGCCGGGCCTCTATGGTGAAGCCGACCCGCGCACCGCCATCGACGAGTTCTGGCTCGATCGCAAAGAGGGCTTCTGCGAACACTTCGCCACCGCCTTCGTGGTGCTGATGCGCTCGATGAACGTGCCGGCGCGCATCGTCACCGGCTACCAGGGCACCGACCCCGAGCCGGTGGACGGCTTCTACGTCGTGCGCAACAGCTCGGCCCACGCCTGGGCCGAGTACTGGCAAGAAGGCCGGGGCTGGCTGCGCGCCGACCCGACGGCCGCCGTGGCGCCCGACCGCATCGACCGCAGCCGCAACCTGGTGCCGCCACGCGGGGTGATTGCCGGGGCCATCGACAACGTCAACCCGCAACTGCTGGCCTCGATGCGCGAGGCCTGGGAGTCGGTCAACAACCGCTGGAACCAGTGGGTGCTCAACTACTCGCGCGGCCAGCAGCTCGACCTGCTGAAGTCGCTGGGCTACCAGTCCCCCAGCTGGGAAGACGTCGCGCTCTTGCTGGTGACCGTCTTGAGCACGCTGGCCCTGGCCGGCGCGAGCTGGGCCTGGTGGGACCGCCACCGCCAAGACCCCTGGCAGCGCCAGGCGCAGGCGGTGCGACGCGGCCTGCGCGCGCTCGGAATGGCGGCCGAAGCCCACAGCCCGCCGCGCCAGTTGGCCGCCCAGGTGCGCGAGCGTTTCGGCGCCCGGGGCGAAGCGCTCGCCGGCCTGCTCGACGCCCTCGACCGCCAGCGTTATGGCCGCGACGCAGCCACGCGGCCGTCGCGCTTGTGGTGGCGTTCGGCGCGCAGTGAGCTGCGAGCCCTCAAGGCCTCGCGTTGAGCCGCCAACCGCCGAACAGGGACGACGCGCCCAGGGGCTTGAACGACCTCGATAATCGTCCGATGCCTTCGCTTCGCCGACTCCCCCTCTCGCTGGCCCTGCTGGCCACGCTCACCGCCGTCCCGTTGCTGCTCGACACCTCGCTCGCTCAGGCCCAGAAGCGAGGACAGGTCCAGATCCGCGACGACAACGCGCCCGAGGTCATCACCTATGGCCGGCGCGACGACGTGATGCGCTTCGGCGCCGAACTGGCCGCGCGCCGCGGGCTCGACGAAGCCTGGGTACAGGGCAAGCTGGCCGAAGCGCGCTACGTGCCGGCAGCGGCCAAGTTCATCATGCCGCCGCCTTCGGGCACGGCCAAGAACTGGGCCGCGTACCGCGCGCGCTTCGTCGAGCCGCTGCGCATCCGCACCGGGCTCGCGTTCTGGCGCGACAACGAAAAATGGCTCGCCCGCGCGCAAGAGATGTACGGCGTGCCACCCGAGATCGTGGTCGCGCTGATCGGCGTCGAGTCGATCTACGGCCAGCAGATGGGCAACTTCCGCGTGATCGACGCACTGGCCACGCTGTCGTTCGACTTTCCGACCGGCCGCAAGGACCGCAGCGGTTTCTTCCGCGACGAGCTGGAGCAGTTGTTCGTGCTCGCGCACAGCGAGCGCATCGACCCGGTCAGCCTGAAGGGCAGCTACGCCGGGGCGATGGGCATGCCGCAGTTCATGCCCAGCAGCGCCAACAAGTACGCGGTCGATTTCGACGGCGATGGCCACATCGACCTGCACCGCAACACGGCCGACGTGATCGGCAGCGTCGCGCACTACCTGGCCGAGTTCGGCTGGCAGCGCGGCATGCCCACGCGCTACGAGGTGACCGCGCCGATGGAGGTGAGCGACCGCGCCGTGCTGCTGGCACCCGACATCCTGCCCAGCTTCACCGCCACGCAGTTCGCCGAGCGCGGCGCGGAGCTGTCGGACGCCGGCAAGCGCCACGAGGGCAAGCTCGCGCTGGTCGAGCTGCAAAACGGCGACGCGGCCCCGAGCTACGTGGCCGGCACGCAGAACTTCTACGCCATCACCCGCTACAACTGGTCGAGCTACTACGCGCTGGCGATCATCGAACTGGGCGAATCCATCGCGCTCATTCGAGACCGCACGGGGCCCTGAACAAGGCCGCCTGCCACTCGTTGGGCAGCAGGTGCGCGGGCACGTCTTCGACGATCTCGAGCCCGCGCCGCAAGTCCCAGGTCGAGTCGTGCCAGCTCATCGGCAGGCTGCCTCGTTCGTTGGCCGGCCGGCGCGGCGCGAACAGGTCGTGCTCGGTGTTCATCCACTCTCTCCCGTGTGTTGTCGTGACGGGATCGAAGTGTGGGAATGCGGGCCGCTGGGCCCCATCCCGCCGAGGGTGGGCAAGCCGGCCCCTGGAGGGGGCCCGTCTGGATGGGGGATGCGCGCGGTGGGTCGCTGCGCCGGTCAATCGGCCCAGGTCACCACGCCGCTGTAGGCCGTGAGCAGCACCACCACGCCGAACACGATGCGGTACCACGCGAACACCGTGAAGTCGTGCGTGGACACGTAGCGGATCAACCAGCGGATGCACACCAGCGCACTGGCGAACGCGAACACGATGCCGATCAGGAACAGCGGCAGGTCGCTCCACTGCAGCAACTCGCGCTGCTTGTAGACCGAGTACGCGCCGGCGCCCATCAGCGTCGGGATGCCCAGGTAGAAGCTGAACTCGGCCGCGGCCTTGCGCGAAAAGCCCAGCACCACCGAGCCGATGATGGTTGCGCCCGAGCGGCTGGTGCCCGGGATCAGCGCGAGGCACTGCAGCAGGCCCACCTTCAGCGCGTCGGCCATGCCCATGTCATCGACCGTCTCGACGCGGGCCACGCGGCCGCCTTCGAGGTCGCGCTCGCCGTACAGGCGCTTGTGGCGCCACTCGACCCACAGAATGATCAAGCCGCCGACGATGAAGGCCACCGCCACCGGCACCGGCTTGAAAAGGTATTGCTTGACCCAGCCACCGAAGGCGAGGCCCAGAAACGCGGCCGGCAGGAAGGCGATGAACACGTTGCGTGCAAAACGCTGCGCGACCGGGTCATGCGTGATGCCGACGACCGTCTGCTTCAGGCGCTGGCGGTATTCCCAGATCACCGACAGCATCGCGCCGGTCTGGATGGCGATCTCGAAGACCTTCGCCGTCGGGCCGGTGAAATTGAGCAGCGAGCCGGCAAGAATCAGGTGGCCCGTGCTTGAGATCGGCAGGAACTCGGTCAAGCCCTCGACGATGCCCATGATCGCCGCCTTGACCCACAAGGTGATGTCCAAACCGACTCCTCTGCACTGCGCCTCAAAAGAAGCCGCGGATCATAGCGGCGGCCTATGGCCGGTCGGCGCGCAAGGCCGAAACGCGTCATGAAGCCTCGCCCCTTGCGGACCCGCCGGCAAACGATCCCCGCAGGCACTTCTTGCGCCAGCACAAGCGCCACGGCTTGACCCCTGCACGAGCTCGCGGCTACATTACTGACCAGTCAGTCAGTATCGTCCCCATGACCCCAGCTGTTCCGCCGTCCACTGCCCCTTCTCCTGCCCGCCAGCGCCGCAAGGAAGCCCGCCCGCAAGAACTGCTCGACGCCGCGCTCGCGCTCTTTGTCGAGAAGGGGTTCGCCGCCACGCGCTCGGAAGAGGTCGCCGCCCGCGCCGGGGTGTCCAAAGGGACGCTCTATCTCTATTACCCCAGCAAGGAAGAACTGCTGAAGGCGGTGATCCGCGAGAACCTCTCGCAGCTCATCGCCGAAGGCTCGGGCATCGCCGAAAGCTTCGAGGGGCGCACCGCCGACCTGCTGGCGCTGCTGATGAACACCTGGTGGCAGCGCGTGGGCAACACGCCCGCGTCGGGCATCCACAAGATCATGATGTCGGAGGTGCGCAACTTCCCCGAGCTGGCCGAGTTCTACGACTGCGAAGTCATCCAACCGGCGGAGCGCCTGCTGTCGAACATGCTGCAGCGGGGCATCGAGCGCGGCGAGTTCCGCCCCATGCCTTTGCGCGAGGTCACACTCGTGCTCTTTGCGCCGATGATCTTCATGGCCCTGCACAAACACTCGATCGGCGCCTGCACGGCGCACCAAACCATCGACTGCGACGCGGTGATCGCCGCGCACATCGACCTCGTGCTCAACGGCCTGGTGATGCGGCCCGAGTCTGAACTGGTGCGTCCCGCCCCGCCCTGCAACGGGGGGGCGTGCGCATGAAGTTGCGGTCCACCCTGAAATGGCTGCTGCCCCTCGTCGTGCTGGGGCTCATCGGCGGCCTCGCCGCGCGCACGCTGCACGCCCGCAAGCAGCAGCAACAAGCCGCCATGGCGGCCGGCAAGACGCCGACGGCGCTCGAACTCGCCGCGACCGACGTGGCCGTCGCCCGCCCCGCCGAGCTGGCGCTGACGCTCGACATCTCGGGCGGCCTGAAGGCCGTCAACAGCGCGCTCGTGAAGGCCCGCGTGGCCGGCGAGTTGCGCGCGCTCACCGTGCGCGAAGGCGACACGGTGAAGGCCGGCCAGCTGATCGGCCAGATCGACACGACCGAACTCGAATGGCGCCTGCGCCAAGCCGAACAGACCGCCGCCGCGTCGCGCGCGCAGCTGGACATCGCCAAGCGCACCCTCGAAAACAACCGCGCACTGGTGGCGCAGGGCTTCATCTCGCCGACGGGCCTGGAGACCTCAATCGCCAACGAGGCCTCGGCCCGCTCGAACTACGGCGCCGCGCAGGCGGCCGTCGAGCTGGCGCGCAAGTCGATGGGCGACGCCCGCCTGGTGGCGCCCATTGCCGGCCTCGTGTCGCAGCGGCTGGTGCAGCCCGGCGAGCGGGTGTCGATCGATGCACGCATCGTCGAGGTGGTCGATCTGTCGAAGCTCGAACTCGAAGCCGCCGTCACGCCCGAAGATGTGGTCGATGTGCGTGTCGGGCAGACGGCACGCGTCAGCGTCGATGGCATGGCCGAGCCGGTGACGGCCCGCGTCGCACGCATCAACCCCAGCACGCAGGCCGGCACGCGCGCGGTCCTGGTGTACCTGGCCATCGAGCCGCATGCCGGGCTGCGCCAGGGCCTCTTCGCACGCGGCCGTATCGAGGTCGAACGCGCGCGGGCGCTGGTCGTGCCGCAAGACGCGGTGCGCGTCGATGACGCCCGGCCCTACGTGCTGGCCGTGGCCGACGGCAAGATCACCCGCCACACCGTGACGCTGGGCCGCCGCGGGCAGGCCGTGTTGGGCAGCGCGCCCGAGCCCGTGGTCGAGGTGCGCGAGGGCCTGGCCGAGGGCACGCACGTCTTGCGTGGCAGCGTGGGCGCAGTGCGTGAAGGCACGCCCGCACGCCTGACCGTGGTGGCCACGGCCGCCAGCGCTTCGGCCTCGCGCTGACCCGGGGCCGCCTCGCATGTGGTTCACCCGCGTCTCGATTGGCAACCCGGTCTTTGCCACGATGGTCATGCTGGCCTTCGTGGTGCTGGGTCTCTTCAGCTACCAGCGGCTGGCGATCGACCAGTTTCCGAACATCGACTTTCCCACCGTCGTGGTGGTGATGGACTATCCCGGCGCCTCGCCCGAGATCGTCGAGAGCGAAGTCACCAAGAAGGTCGAAGAGGCCGTCAACACGGTGGCCGGCATCAACTCGCTGTTCTCGCGCTCGTACGAAAGCACCTCGGTCGTCGTGGTCGAGTTCAACCTCGACGTGGACGGCCGCCAGGCGGCTGAAGACGTGCGCGAGAAGGTCGCGCTCATCCGCCCCAACCTGCGCGAAGAGGTCAAGGAGCCGCGCATCTCGCGCTTCGACCCGCAAAGCGCGCCGATCTTCAACGTGGCCGTGCGCGCGTCCGAGGGCGCGTCCGAGGGCGCGGCCGACTGCGCGGCAGGCACGGCCGGCGGCGCATCGTGCAAGAGCAGCCAAGAGCTGACCACCTGGGCCACCCAGGTGCTGCAAAAGCGCCTGCAGAACGTGCGCGGCGTGGGCTCGGTCAGCGTGGTCGGCGGGGTCGAGCGCGAGATCAACCTCTACCTCAAGCCCGCCGCGCTCGAAGCGCTGGGCGTGAGCGTCGATCAGGTCGTGGCCGCCGTGCGCAGCGAAAACCAGGAGTTGCCCATGGGCGCCCTGCGCTCGCTCGAACAAGAGCGTGTGGTGCAGATCAACGCGCGCCTCAAGCGCCCCGAAGACTTCCGCGAGATCGTGGTCGCGCGCAAGGGCGGCCTGCCGGTCAAGCTGTGGCAGGTCGCCGACGTGGTCGATGGCCCGCAAGAGGTCGAGAGCCTCGCGCTCTACAACGGCCAGCGCACGGTGCTGCTGTCGGTGCAGAAATCGCAGGGCGAAAACACCATCGCGGTCGTCGATGGGCTGTACCAGGCGCTGGCCGAAGCCAAGGCGCTCACGCCGGCCGGCGTGGCGGTCGATGTGATCCGCGACAACTCGCGCTCCATCCGCGTGTCGGTGGCCAACGTGAAGCGCACGCTGATCGAAGGCGCGGTGCTCACGGTGCTGATCGTCTTCCTGTTCTTGAACTCGTGGCGCTCGACGGTCATCACCGGGCTCACGCTGCCCATCGCGCTGATCGGCACGTTCTTGTTCATGTACGCCTTCGGCTTCACGATCAACACCATCACGATGATCGCGCTGAGCCTGTGCGTGGGGCTGCTGATCGACGACGCCATCGTCGTGCGCGAGAACATCGTGCGACACGTGCAGATGGGCAAGAGCGCGCACCAGGCCGCGCTCGACGGCACGCAAGAGATCGGCCTGGCGGTGCTGGCGACCACGCTGTCGATCGTGGCGGTGTTCCTGCCGATCGGCTTCATGGGCGGCATCGTCGGCAAGTTCTTCCACGAGTTCGGGCTGACCATCGTGGCGGCGGTGCTGATCTCGATGTTCGTGAGCTTCACGCTCGACCCGATGCTCTCCAGCATCTGGCACGACCCAGCGGCGCACGGCACGCACCGGGGCCCGGCGGTCACGCTGTACGACAAGACCATCGGCCGCGTGACGCTGTGGTTCGACCAGTTCACCGAATGGCTGTCGAACGGCTACCAGCGCATCCTCGGCTGGTCGCTCGCGCACCGCCTCGCCACGCTGGGCATCGCGGGCCTCACGCTGGTGGTGAGCTTCTTTCTGGTACCGGTGCTGGGCGCCGAGTTCGTGCCCAAGGCCGACTTTTCTGAGACGCAGGTCAACTTCTACACGCCGGTGGGCTCGTCGCTCGAAGTCACCGAGCAGCGCGCCCGGCAGATCGACACCGTGCTGCGCGAGATGCCCGAGGTCAGGTACACGGTGACCACGATCAACAGCGGCCAGGCCGCCGGCAAGATCTACGGCGTGACCTACGTGCGCCTGGTGGACCGCCACCTGCGCACGCGCAACATCAACGAGATGGCGATCCCGCTGCGCGAGCGGCTGGCGCGCATCCCGGGCATCACCATCACCAACATCGGCCAGACCGACATGGGCGGCGGCAAGAGCCTGCAGTTCTCGATCCAGGGGCAAGACCTCGACGAGCTGGAGCGCCTGTCGAAAGACATCCTCGCCAAGCTCACGGCCATCCCGGGGCTCGTGGACCTGGACAGCACGCTCAAACCCGACAAACCCACCGTGGCCATCGACGTGAAACGCGATGCCGCCGCCGACGCGGGGCTCAACGTCAACGCGCTGGCCGGCACGCTGCGCACGCTGATCGCCGGCACGCTGGCCGGCAACTGGCGCGCCCCCGATGGCGAGAACTACGACGTCAACGTGCGCGTCGCGCCCGAGAGCCGCGTCAACATCGCCGACCTGCAGCGCGTGCCCATCAACGTGACGCCCGCCGCCGACGGCTCGCCGCGCATCGTGCGGCTGTCGCAGGTGGCCGACATCACGCCTTCGACCGGGCCGAACCAGATCAACCGCCGCGACCTCAACCGCGAGATCAACATCGACGCCAACGCCTTCGGGCGCAGCTCGGGCGACGTGTCGGCCGACATCCGCAAGGTGCTCGACAGCGTGAGCTGGCCACCCGGCTACCGCTACAGCTTCGGCGGTTCGACCAAGAACATGACCGAGTCGTTCAACTACGCGCTGGGCGCGCTGGCGCTGGCCGTGGTGTTCATCTACATGATCCTGGCGAGCCAGTTCCAGAGCTTCCTGCAGCCGCTGGCGCTGATGAGCTCGCTGCCGCTCACGCTGATCGGCGTGGTGCTCACGCTGCTGGTGTTCGGCTCGACGCTCAACATGTTCAGCATCATCGGCATCGTCATGTTGATGGGCCTGGTGACGAAGAACGCCATCTTGCTGGTGGACTTCGCCATTCGCGCCCGCAAGGGCGAACACGGCACCGCGCCGATGACGCGCGAGGCCGCGCTGCTCGAAGCGGCCCAGGTGCGGCTGCGCCCGATCCTGATGACCACGCTGGCGATGATCTTCGGCATGGTGCCGCTGGCCTTTGCGCTGACCGAAGGCTCCGAGCAGCGCGCGCCGATGGGCCAGGCGGTGATCGGCGGCGTCATCACCTCGTCGCTGCTGACGCTGGTGGTCGTGCCGGTCGTCTACTGCTACCTCGACGACTTTTCGACCTGGCTCAAACGCAAGTTCCACGTGGGTTCGGCGGCCGCTTCAGAGCCACTTCACCCACCCCTCGCCAAATAAAATCGACGGCTTCGCGCGGCGCCCGAACGCTGCCGCCCGCCCCTCATCGCCCCGCCAAAAAAGGACCGCCATGAACACCGACCCGCGCCTTGAACAAGCCCGCTTCAACATGATCGAGCAGCAGATCCGCCCCTGGGACGTGCTCGACCCCGGCGTGCTCGAACTGCTGGCCGTCGTCAAGCGCGAAGACTTCGTGCCCGAGGCCTACCGCTCGATGGCCTTCTTCGACACCGAGGTGCCGCTGCCCTCGTCCAACGGCGAGCCCGCGGCGATGCTGTCGCCCAAGGTCGAAGCGCGTCTGCTGCAAGAGCTGGCCGTGCGCCGCCACGAGCGCGTGCTCGAAATCGGCGCGGGCTCGGGCTACATGGCCGCGCTGCTGTCGCACAAGGCCCGCCAAGTGGTCACGGTCGAGAGCGACCCCGTGCGCGCCCAGCTCGCGCGCAACAACCTCAAGCGCGCAGCCATCGCCAACGTGAGCGTGGTCGATGGCGACGCTTCGCGCGCGGTGCCCACCTCGGGGCCGTTCGACGTGATCCTGCTGTCGGGCTCGGTGGCCTCCGTGCCGCAAACGCTGCTGTCGCAGCTGAGCGTGGGCGGCCGGCTCGCCGCCATCGTCGGCCAGGCGCCCGTGATGCGCGCCACGCTGGTCACGCGCGTCAACGAACGCGAGTACCGCAGCGTCGAGCTGTTCGACACCGTCGCGCCGCGCCTGCAGGGCTTCGACGAACCCTCGCGCTTCGTCTTCTGATCGGGCCGGCATGCAGCAAGTCTCTGTTCGCAACGTCGCGACGCTGGTCGAAAGCCTCGGCACCGAACGTGCCCCCGTGTTGCTCGACGTGCGCGAGCCCTGGGAGGTCGAGGCCGCCTCGATCACCGTGCCCGGCGCGAAGAGCGTGTTCATCCCGATGAACGAAATCCCCCAGCGCATGGCCGAACTTGACCCCGCGCAGCCGGTCATCAGCCTGTGCCACCACGGCATGCGCAGCATGCAGGTGGCGGTGTTTCTCGAACGCCAGGGCTTCGCCGAGGTGTTCAACGTGGCCGGCGGCATCGACGCCTGGTCGCGCGAGGTCGATGCCTCGGTGCCGCTGTACTGACCTGTCGTGAACCCCTGATCCGCCCCAAGGAACGTCCGATGTCCGTTGCCCTTTTCTCTCGCGCCCAGCCCGCCCGCGCGCACCCGCTGACCCGCGTCGCCGCCACCGTCGCGCTGGCCTTCGGGCTCGCCCCCTGGGCGCAGGCGCAAAGCCTGTCAGAGCTGTACCAGACGGCGCGCGGCTACGACGCGACCTACCTCGCCGCGCGTGCCGTGGCCGAGTCGGCGCAGTACAAGGCCCAGCAGGCGCACGCGCTGCGCCGCCCGGCCGTCGAGCTGAACGCTTCGGTGGCGCGCGTGGGCAGCGACATCCCCACCGGCGACACCACCCGCACCGACCGCAGCGTGGGCCTCGGCGGGCGCCAGTCGCTCTTCAACCGCGCCAACGACGCCACCATCGCGCAGGCCGAACGTGCGCAAGAGGTGGCCCAGGCCGACCTCGAACTCGCCGAGCAAGAGCTGATCGTGCGCGTGGCGCAGGCCTACTTCGACGTGCTCGCGGCCCAAGACACGCTCGCCACGGCCCGCGCCAACCGCACCGGCATCTCAGAGCAACTCGCCTCGGCGAAGCGCAACTTCGAGGTCGGCACCGCCACCATCACCGACACCCGCGAAACCCAGGCGCGCTTCGACCTCGCCACCGCGCAAGAACTCGCGGCCGAAAACGACCTCCGCCTCAAGCGCATCGCGCTCGACCAACTGGTCGGCCGCAGCAACATCGAACCCCGCCCGCTGGCCGTGCCCGTGGCCCTGCCCGCGCTCGGCACCGAAAGCGTCGAAGACTGGGTCTCGCGCACCGACAGCGCGCCCAACGTGCGCAAGGCCACGCTCGGCTACGAGATCGCCAAGCTCGAAACCGACAAGGCCCAGGCCGGCCACCTGCCCACGGTCGAACTCACCGGCAGCTACGGCCGCGGCCGCACCGAAACCACCGGCACCCAGCTCTCGACACAAGGCGTGACCGCCGGCAGCTTCGTGCCCATCAACAGCGCGTTCACGACCGGTTCGACCACGCAGAGCAACGTCGCCGTGACGCTCAAGCTGCCGCTCTTCGCCGGCTTCTCGGTGCAGAACCGCGTGAAGGAAACGCTGCTGCTCGAAGAGCAGTCGCGCAACAACCTCGACGCCGCCCGCCGCCAGGTCGCCCAGGCCACGCGCCAGGCCTTCTTCGGTGCGCAATCGCTGCAGGCGCAGGTGAAGGCCCTCGAAGCCGCCGAGTCGTCCAGCCAGCTCGCGCTCGAAGCCACCCAGCTTGGCTACAAGGTCGGCGTGCGCGTGAACCTCGACGTGCTCAACGCCCAGACCCAGCTCTTCAGCACCCGCCGCGACCTCGCCCGCGCGCGCTACGACGTGCTGCTGACGCAATTGCGCCTGCGCCAGGCCGCCGGGCAACTGCGACCGGAAGACGTGGATGCGGTGAACCGCGTGCTGGCGCGCTGAGGCGCTTTCACCCGCGCGTCAGCCACGTGCCGCCCACCTTTGGGGGAACCTGCGGCCGCTTGTCGCAGCCACGCGACGCCGTGGGCAAATCGGTGCGGTTGTTCTCGTAGCATCGCGCCGCCGTTCCATAGGGGAGGGGCGTTTTCCCAAACTAGATGAATGAATCAACGATGAAAGCTCTTGCATTGATCGCGGCTGCGGCCGCTTCCATTTCTTTCGCCACCGCCGCTTCGGCCCAAGGCTACGTGGGTGGCTCGGTGGGCGTCGCCCAACAAGACGTTGACTGCACGGGCGTGACCAACTGCGACGACTCCAGCTCGGGCTTCAAGCTGCTGGGTGGCTACAAGCTCAACCAAGACGTGGCACTGGAACTGTCCTACGCCAGCTACGGCAAGGTCAGTGCTACTGACAGCCCGCTCAACATTGAAATCAAAGGCCGCTCTGTCGGCTTTGGCGTCGCCTTCTTTGGTGCGCTGAACCCGTCGCTCACCGGCATCGCACGCCTCGGCTTGGCGTCGAATCGCTCGGAAGTGAAGGTCAGCGCGTTCGGCTTGAGCGCATCCGACAGCGACTCCAAGGTCAAGCCGTACTTCGGCCTGGGCCTGGCCTTCAACGTGACGAAAGAACTGAGCGTCGATGCCGGCATCGACTTCACCCAGCTCGAGTACGAAGGCGAAAAGGCAGATGCCCGCCTGATCAGCGTCGGCCTGCGCTACGCGTTCTGAGATCGTCGAGTCACCCGACCTTCGATCAAAAGCCCGCTTCGGCGGGCTTTTTCACGCCTACTTGATTTCAATCAAGCGGTCTTGTTCGGAAGCGCGTTTTCTGCCGATTCGGGCGGATTCGCGGCGGTTTGTCACGGTGAGGTAGCTCAGGAGTTTCCCGAGGCGGTCGATATGCACAGCAGACCTGCATCGCGCAGGCCTCTCTTCGCATTCAACAAGGGAACCCCATGATCCGAACGCCTCTTCGCCACGGCACGGCAGTTGCGCTGGCTTGCGCCGCGCTGTTTGCAATACCCGGCGCACATGCGCAAGACAACGCCGAGTCGATGTTTTCATTCGCCGGCTTTGGCACGCTCGCTGCCACCCACGCCTCTGAAAAGCGGGCGGACTTCGTGGGCACGATCTACCAGCCGAACGGCACCGGTCGCACCAGCGACTGGGACTTCAATCCCGACAGCCGCCTGGGCGCGCAGGTCACGGGCAAGTTCACGAAAGACCTCACCGGCGTGGTGCAGGTCATCGCGCAGCACCGCTACGACAACAGCCACACCCCGGCCATCGAGTGGGCCAATCTCAAGTACCAGGTCACCCCGGCCTTCAGCGTGCGCGCGGGCCGCATCGCGCTGCCGACCTTCCTGGTGTCCGAGTCGCGCTTCGTGGGCTATTCGCAGCCCTGGGTTCGCCCACCGAGCGAGGTCTACTTCCTCGGGTCGATCACCAGCAGCGATGGCGTTGACGCCACCTACCGCACGCAACTGGGCAGCGTGAGCCACGCCATCCAGGGGTACTACGGCACCAACACCGCCAAGCTGCCCAACAACGGCGAGGTGAAGTCGAAGCCGAGCTGGGGCTTCAACGACACGATGGAGTTCGGCGACACCACGCTGCGAGTGGGCTACCTGAACAACTCGCTCGATCTGAACACCCCGCAGCTCAACCCCTTGTTCACCAACCTCGCCGGCATCGCCGCCGGTGGGCTGAGCATGTTCGGGCCGAGCTACGCCGTGGATGCGCAGCGCCTGCTCGACAAGTACAGCACGCGCGACATGAAGCTCCAGACCTTTTCGCTCGGCGCCAACCACGACGCCGGCAACTGGTTCTTGATGGGTGAGTTCGCGCACTTCAAGGGCGATGGCTTCCTGTCGGACGCGAATTCGCTGTACGCCACCTTCGGCTACCGCATCAACAAGTTCACGCCCTACGTGACCTATGCGCAGACCAAGGCCGACATCTCCGAAGAGTCCGGTATCAACACCGCAGGCCTGCCCGGCATGGTGGCCGGCGGCATTGCCCAGCTGAACGGCGGTATCAACACCACGCTGTACCAGTTCACCGCGACGCAGAAGACACGCTCGATCGGCACCCGCTGGGACGTCGTCAAGAACACGGCCGTGAAGGTGCAGTACGACCACACGACGCTGGGCGCCAACTCGAAGGGCCGGCTGACGAACGCAGAACCGACCCGCCCGAACGGCGGCAAGTTCGAAGTGTTCACGGTCGCCGTGGACTTCTTGTTCTGAGACCGGAGGACGCCTCATGACATCGCTCCGTTTCTCTCTTGCTGCCGCCGCCATCGCGCTGGCCAGCGCCCTGCCCGCGCAGGCGCAGGTCGCCGTGGTGATGGCCCCTGGCGCCGCCGCGCTGACCAAGGACCAGGTGGCCAACATCTACCTCGGCCGCAGCTTCGATCTGAAGCCGGTGGACCTGCCGGAAGCCTCGCCGACACGCGACGTGTTCTATCGCAAGGCCACCGAACGCGAGCTGGCGCAGGTGAAATCCACCTGGGCGCGCATCGTGTTCACCGGCAAGGGCCAGCCCCCCAAAGAGCTGCCCGACGCCGCCGCCGTGAAGAAGGCCGTCGCGGCCGACCCGAAAGCCATCGGCTACATCGACAAGTCGGCCGTGGACGGCAGCGTCAAGGTCGTCCTCAGCCTCGACTGAGCGGCCGCGTAGCACCGCCGGACGGCCCCGCCGAGTGGGCGTCCGACGGTTCGCGCGGCGGGCCGAGGCGAAATCCCCTCAACTCGGCCTGCTTTTCGACCGATAGACGGACCGCAGATGCCACGAGCATCGACGCACGGCAAGGTCCGCCATCGGAGCCGGCCGCCCCAGCGAGTGCCGCTCCACCGACTTCGAGACATTTCCAGGTGACCCCATGAACTTCCGCTCCAAGATCTGGACCATGCCGCTCAGCGCCACGGTCGTGTTCGTCATCGGCATCGCGGTTTGCGTCTTCGTGGGCGCCCGAATCTCGTCGGGGCTGAACACGCTGCAGAGCGTGGACACCCCTTACCTCGAACAACTCGTCCAGCTCGAACGACACGTCGAGCAGTTCCGCCTGACGCTGCAGTCGGCCGCCACCGAGGGCGACGACGCCAAGCTCAAGGAAGCCGAAGCGCTGGGCAACGAAGCGAAGAAATCGCTCGCCACGATCCGCCAGCTCGAAGGCAAGGCCGCCGAGGCCGACCAACTCGCCGGCGCCGTCAACGCCTACATGGGCACCGCCGTCGACGCCGTGAGCTCGATGCTCAAGAAGGCCGAGATGGGCGACAAGTTCACCCAGATGCAGAGCACGCAAGCGACCTTCGACAAGCTGCTCGACCAGAAGCAGCAAGACGCCCGCGCGCACATCGCGTCGCAGTTTTCGGGCCTCGGCCAAGACGTCAAGGCCAGCATCGCCGCGGCCGTGCTCACCGGCCTGATCGCCCTGCTGGTGCTGGGCTTCGTGTCGTGGTTCATCGTGAAGTCGGTCTGGCGTGACCTGGGCGGCGAGCCCACCCGCCTGCGTGAACTGGTCAGCAAGGTGGCCGACGGCGACCTCGAAGTCAGCGTGCCGGTCGATGCCGGCGACCGCAGTTCGCTGAACGCCGCGGTGTCGAGCATGGTCGAGCGCCTGCGCGGCACGGTGCGTTCGATCCGCGAAGCGACCGACTCGATCGCCACCGCCTCGACCGAAATCGCCACCGGCAACTTCGACCTGAGCGCCCGCACCGAGACCACCGCGTCGAACCTGCAGCAAACCGCCAGCTCGATGGAAGAACTCACCGGCACCGTGCGCCAGAGCGCCGAGGCCGCGCAACAGGCCAACCAGCTCGCCGCGTCGGCCGGCAGTGCCGCGCAGCGTGGCGGCGACATCGTCTCGAACGTGGTCACCAACATGGAAGAGATCAACGCCGCCTCGCGCAAGATCAACGAGATCATCGGCGTGATCGACGGCATCGCCTTCCAGACCAACATCCTCGCGCTGAACGCGGCCGTCGAAGCCGCCCGCGCCGGCGAACAAGGCCGCGGCTTCGCGGTGGTGGCGAGCGAAGTGCGCTCGCTGGCCCAGCGCAGCGCGCAGGCCGCCAAAGAGATCAAGACGCTCATCAGCGCGTCGAGCGAAAAGGTCGAGAGCGGCGCGCGCCTGGTGCAAGACGCCGGCGCCGCGATGCAAGAGATCGTCTCGGGCGTGCAGCGCTTCACCGACATCATTGGCGAGATCAGCGCGGCGACCTCCGAGCAATCGAAGGGCATCGACACGGTCAACCAGTCGGTCAACCAGCTCGACCAGATGACGCAGCAGAACGCCGCGCTGGTCGAACAATCGGCCGCGGCCGCTGGCAGCCTGAAAGACCAGGCCGAGCGCCTGACGCAGGCGGTGGCCGTGTTCCGCGTCGAGCGCGCCAACAACCACGCCTCGGCGGTGATCAATAAAGTGCGCGCTTCGGCCGCTGCGGTGGCGCCCTCGCCCGCCCCGGCGCCCGCACCCGCCGCCTACACCCCGCGCCCCGCGGCCGCCGTCCCGGTGGCGGTGAAGCCTGCGCCGGCCGCCCCCAAGCCCGCACCGGCCCCGACACCGGCGTCACCCGCCCCGGCGCCTGTGGCCGCCGTCGCCGCCGCGGCCTCGAAGCCGCCGAGCGACGATTGGGAAACCTTCTGAGCCTGCGCGCGCACTGAGCACACCCCACAACGAACAGCCCCGCTCTCGCGGGGCTGTTTCGTTGGGGCCTCGCGTCACGGCACCCGGGTCGTTTCAACCCCGCCCCTGCCCCCGTCACCGCACGCCGAAACGGTCGAACGCCGCCAGCGCCCCCACCGTGAGCACGGCCGCCACCGGCCCGGCCAGCGGATGCACGATGGCCGCGAGGATGGGCGCGATCAAGAACAACTGCCGCAGGCCCCAGCCGTACAGAAAACCCGCGCGGCGCACATAGGCCGTGCCGGCCGCCGACCACTGCGTGCGTTCGGGCGACCCGACCGGCATGCCTGCCACGAAGCCCGCGTGCGTGTAGTAACGCACCGCCACCGCCGAAGCCACCAGCGCCGCGAACAGCAGCGCCATCAGCAGCAGCTCAAGCGCGAGGCGCGCATCGAGCGTGCGCGCAGCCGCGTCGGCCAGCCCTGCGCGCAGCGTCGGTGCGGCCAGCGTCACGCTGCCCATCAGGCCCAGCACGGCGGTCGATGCGGTCAGCGTGGCCGACATCACCGAGTTGCGCAGCGTCTGCACCGCCAGGATCTCGCTGCCAGGCTGGCGCGAGACTGCGGCGAACCACTCTTCGCGCAGCGCTGCATGCGCGGTGCGCGCCACACGCCCCGGGCGGCGACGGCCGAGCGGCAGCATCGCCAGCTCATAGACGCCCAGCACCGCCAGCGTCGCGCCGGCGGCCAGCCAACTGCCCGGGTCGCTCATCGCGCGGCCCCGCTTGCCGTGCGGGCGCTGCCGCGCCGCTCCAGCAGTTCAAACACCACCATGCCCGCGACCATCGCCACTACGAACAAGGCCGCGCGGCCGTTGCCCATGCCCAGCGCCACCAGGCCCGGCCCCGGGCAGATGCCGGCGATGCCCCAGCCCAGGCCGAAGACCAAGCTGCCCAGCACCAGCCGGCGGTCGATGTGGCGCGCCGTGGGCAGGCGCATCTCTTCCCCGATGAACGAGCGCGTGCGCCGGCCCGCCACCGCGAAACCGACCACGCCGACCGCAATGGCACCGGCCATCACCAACGCGAGCGACGGGTCCCAAGCGCCGGCCAGATCAAGAAAACCCAGCACCTTGGCCGGGTTGGCCATGCCCGAGATCAGCAACCCGAGCCCGAAGACCAGCCCGGTGAGCAAAGACGTGAAGATGTTCATGGCAATCCTTTCAAACTCAGAACGTCAGGTCCAGCAGGTGGCGCATGACGAACACGGTGACGAAGCCCGCCCCCATGAACGCCAGCGTGGCCACCAGCGAGCGCGGCGACAGGCGCGACAACCCGCACACCCCGTGACCGCTGGTGCAGCCCGAGCCATAGCGCGTGCCCACGCCGACCAGCAGGCCGGCGACGACCAGCGCCAAGTCGGTCGCCCCGACCTGCACCGCTGGCAGCACATTGACGAGCCCATAGACCGCCGGCGCGATCAACAAGCCAGCGACGAACGCGGCGCGCCAGGCGATGTCGCCCCGCATGGGCCGCAGCAGCCCGCCCAGCACGCCGCTGATGCCGGCGATGCGGCCGTTCAGCAGCACGAACATCACGGCCGCCAGGCCGATCAAGGCACCCCCGGCCAGCGACGACCAAGGGGTGAATGCGTTCCAGTCGAGGTTCATCACACAGCCTCCTTCGGGCAGTAGAGGCGGTACAGCACCGCCAGGATTTCAAGCAAGGCCGGCTCGGCCACGCTGTAGAAGATGTTCTTGCCTTCGCGCCGCGTGGCCACCACGCCTTCGTTGCGCAGCACGCTCAACTGCTGCGACAGCGTCGGCTGGCGAATGCCCAGTTGTTCTTCGAGATCGCTCACGCACATCTCGCCTTGCGCCAGCTGGCACAGCAGCAACAAGCGTTCGGGGTTGGCCAGCACCTTGAGCGCGGCCACGGCCTGCCCGGCTGCGCCGCGCAGTACCTCGGGGTCGATGGTGGTGGGGGTGTTCTTCACGGATCGTCCTCAAAAAACAGGGGCCGCAGCTGACATGGCGCAAAACGCGGCCCCGTGGCCTGGCGAGATGCTTGATGCGCTCGGTTGACAACAATATATTTGTAGATATATTGTTTGTCAATAGATCGTTTATCACCGGGAGCCACCCATGAACACCCGCACCCCTGCCTCCGCCGCCGTCGAAGCCTTCTTCGACCCTCAGACCTGGACGGTTTCTTACGTGGTGTGGGACCGCGCCACCCGCCGCGCCGCCGTCATCGACCCCGTGCTCGACTACGACCCCAAGTCGGGCCACACCAGCACCGCATCGGCCGACCGCGTGCTCGACTTCGTGCGCCGCGAACAACTCACGGTCGATTGGGTGCTCGAAACCCACGCCCACGCCGACCACATCTCAGCCGCCCCGTACGTGAAAGAGCAGGCCGGCGGCCGCATCGCCATCGGCGAACGCATTCGCCAGGTGCAGACGGTGTTTCGCACGCTCTTCAACTTCGAGCGCGACTTCTTGCCCGACGGCAGCCAGTTCGACCACCTCTTCAGCGACGGCGAAACCTTTCGCATCGGCAACCTCGAAGCGCAGGCGCTGTGGGTGCCGGGGCACACGCCGGCCGACATGGCCTACCGCATCGGCAACGGTGGCAGCAAGGCAGACGGCAGCGCCGGCGACCTCGTGTTCGTCGGCGACACCCTCTTCATGCCCGACGTGGGCACGGCACGGGCCGACTTTCCCGGTGGCGACGCGCACCAGCTCTACCGCTCGGTGCGCCGCCTGCTCGACATGCCGCCCGAGACCACGATCTACGTGTGCCACGACTACCCACCCGGCGAGCGCGAGCCCCGCTGGCAGACCACCGTGGCCGAACAACGCGCCTTCAACATCCACGTGCACGACGGCGTCGATGAAGACGCCTTCGTGAAGATGCGCCAAGCCCGCGACGCCACCCTCGCCGTGCCCACGCTGATCCTGCCGTCCATCCAAGTCA
Source organism: Piscinibacter sp. PDB5-1 (assembly GCF_056676035.1). Taxonomy (NCBI): domain Bacteria; kingdom Pseudomonadati; phylum Pseudomonadota; class Betaproteobacteria; order Burkholderiales; family Sphaerotilaceae; genus Piscinibacter; species Piscinibacter sp. PDB5-1. The sequence goes on from NZ_JBWVZL010000002.1 coordinate 69,453, forward strand.
ACGTGCGCGGCGGCCACATGCCGCCGGCGGATGACAACGGGGTGACGTATTTGAGGATTCCGATCAATGCGTTGCCGGGGGCGAAGTGACCTGGTGGGCGCTCGGGGCCGCAACGCCTGCCGAGGCCTCTCAAGGACCAGCGCTCGCGATGTCCGCTGTGGGCCTTCGCAGCGCGAAGGCAGAGGACGCGCTTGCTTGTGAAATACGGCGCGCTCGTTCACGGAGCCTGGTGTGCGGCCGGTGCATGGCAGAGCTAGATTTGGGAATCCTCGCTGCCCCTTGCCTTGCCGTGCCATCCCAGTCGCCACACAAAGCCTTTTCGCTCGCGTATCGCCGGCTCGCCCTCATCGGGGTCGCCGTCTTCTTCACTGCCTGCGCCTCGACCACCGATCGACGCGAGGCCAATGTCGACAGGGAGGTGCAGCGTCTTGCCCAGTCAGCCAAGGGCATGACGGCCAAGGTCGCGATTCGCTACTTCTGCTACGACATCGAAGGCAATGCAACGACGGGCACGAAGTCCTGCCGAGGGGCCCCTGGCAAGCTCGCCTTCGAGACGGCCTTGCAGCAATGGGTGCGCACCATTCCGGAGGCTTCGACCGAGCCCTACGACTATTTCATCGGCGCCAACCTCATCTACGAAGACGTCTACACAGACAAAGCCGGCGGATCGGCCGCAGCGGCTGTACTGACGCTCGGAGCCCTGCCCGCGACCCATCGACAGCGCCTCACACTCGACGTGGCACTGTCCAAGCAGCGCAAGAAGCTGTTCGACAAAAAATTCAAGTTGGTGGACGAGGGCAACGTCAACCTGTGGACCCGGGAGGACGACTACGCCCGGATCAACGAGCGCATGCAAAAGCGCCTGATCGCCGATTTCGTGCGCGAGCTGGAAGGCAGCGGCGCCCTCGACCCGCAGTGATGCACACGCGGCCTCATCGCACGGCAGCCGCGGCAGGTACCGCCCCCGCCTGCGCAGCCCGCTCCCGCGCGTGGCTTCGCGGTCTGCGCCAGGCGCTGGCCGGCTGCCTGGCCGTTCTGATGGCCGCAAGCGCGTGTGCGCTCGACTACAGCTTCGACCTGTCGGACGCCGAGATGCGCGAGTTCAAGGCCTCGGCGCCCTACTTCAACCGGCGCTTCGGCCGCATCACAGTCGAGTCTCAGGTAAAGACCGACGCGCTGGACGAATTTCGGGGTGCGCTGCGCGATGCGTTCTTCGCCTCCGACGCCTTCGACGGCGAGGGTGAGGGACGCCTGTCCGTACAGGTCAACGTGTTGGAGCTGTCGCGGTCGACCGGGCTGTTCCCCGTCAGCTACCGCGCCCGCATCCGCTATGAACTGTTCGACAAGACCGAGAAGGTGGGCGCCTGGGAGATCGGCAGCCAAGGCACCTCAACCAACTTTGCGGCAACGATCGAGGCGCACGCCTTGACGCTGGCCCTGCAACGCAACATTCGAGGCTTCTTTCTGGCCCTCAAGTCAGAGTTCGACCCGCGTGACGCCGCGCAGGCCCGCACCGCACTGGACGCGCTGCAAACCGAGCACAAGGCCGACCAGATGAACCTCAGTGCGCTGACGATCTATCTGGTGGGTGGCGGGGCGACCGTGGTCAAGGCGGTGGGCACGGCGGTGGGCACGGCGGCCGAGGCCACGTTGCAAGTCCTGGCGTCGCCTGAGATGGCTGCCGCTCTGTCCCGGGCCCAGGCCGACCAGGCCCGCATGGGCCGCGAGTTGAACGCAACCCTCTCTGCCAACACCCGCCGCGCAGCCCCCACCGGCACGGGCGAAGTGTCTTCCGGCAGCGGCAACCGCAGCGGCCCTGCGGGCAGCGGCGACGCCATGGGCGGCGCTGGCCGTGGCACGTCTTCCGGCCGCGATGCGCCTGCACCCACGGCGGGCGCCACGGCCGGCCGCAGCAGCAGCGCGGGCGGCTCCACGTCCTCGGCGTCCACCGCCGGCACTGTCAGCAGCGCCGGGGGCCGGTCGCCACGAGAACAAGACACCGACGAACGCCAGCGAGCAAAGGCCGAGGCCGAGCGACATGAAGAACAGGCCCGACGCGCCCGAGAAGAGGCCGAGCGTCAACGAAAGGCCAGAGAGGAAGCCGACCGCCTGGCTGCACTGCCCAAGGTCGGCGGGCCGCCAAACAAGGACGGCTGCTGGATACCCGAGCGCAACCGCAGCTGGTGCGTGGTGGTCACCAGGGCCGTCGTGCACCAGGGGGAGACGCGCGTCACCTACCGCAACGACTGTCGATGGGGCATCTACCTCGATCACGGCAACGAGCGCAAGGACGGCAGCTGGGATGCCGGTGCTTCGCACCTCGCGCCGGGGGCATCGACGACCTGGTCGGGCGGCGAGACGGGAGCCTACCGCTACAACTTCACCGGCTCCGACAAGTCCTCGAGCGATTGGGTCTGTTCGGGCCGCGACGTCGATCCGGGCTTCCACACCCGGCTCAGCGGTCAGGCGATGCGCTGAACGCGCTGTCTTGCCGCTGCCATGGCGGCGGGCGGTGGGTCATCGGGGCGAGTTGTCGCCCGGCGGTCAATCGCTGACAAGCAGCGGCCCGATCATTGAGGCCATCCGCTGAGCCGCCCCTCGGTGCGCGCTGGCGAACGCCATCGCCGCCTGGGCGCGTTCAGCGCGCTCGTTGCCATGCAACCAAGCCAACGCCTTCTCGACACCTTCGGCCATGTCGCACACCCGCGCCGAGGCACCCGCCGCGAGCGACAGCTCGGCCGCATCGGCGAAGTTGAAGGTGTGCGGGCCCATCACCAGGGGGCAGCCGCAGGCGGCGGCTTCGATGAGGTTCTGGCCGCCCAGGGGCGCGAAGCTGCCGCCGAGCAGGGCCGCGTCGGCGCTGCCGTAGTAGACGGGCATCTCGCCGATCGAGTCGCCGAGCCACACGTCGGCCTGCAGTGCGTCGGCGCCGGGTGCGTCGCCCCAGCTGCTGCGGCGCGCGACGCGCAGGCCGCGTGATTGCGCGAGCGCGGCGACCTCGTCGAAGCGCTGCGGGTGGCGGGGCACGATGAGCAGCAGCGACCGGTCACGCGCGGGCTGGGCGAGCCACGCGTCGATCAGCATCGCTTCTTCGCCTTCGCGCGTCACGGCGCCCATCACCACCGGCCGGCCGAGCGCCTGGCGCCAGGCACGGCCGCGTTCGATCAAGGCCGGGTCGGGCGACACGTCGAACTTCAGGTTGCCGCACACGCGCACGTCGCGCGCGCCGGCTTCGCGCAGGCGCTGGGCATCGGCTTCGGTCTGCGCGAGCACGAGTGCGAGCGATTCGACGGCGGGGCGCAGCACGGCGTCGAGCCGCTGGCCCTGGCGTTGGCTCTTGGCGCTGAGGCGGGCGTTGGCCAGCACCATGGGCACTTGGGCGGCCTGGGCTTCGAGCAAGAGGTTGGGCCAGATTTCGGTTTCCATCAACACGCCGACGGCCGGCTTGAAGTGCGCGAAGAAGCGCTGCACAACGGCCGGGGTGTCGTAGGGCAGCCAGGTCTGCGCATCGCCTTCGGTCAGCAGGGCCTGCCCGGCTTCGCGGCCGGTGGCGGTGCTGTGCGTGAGCAGCAGGCGCAGGCCGGGGTGCTGGGCGCGCAGCGCGGCAATCAAGGCCGTGGCGGCCTTGGTTTCACCGAGCGACACGGCGTGCACCCACACGCCGCCCGACCAGGGCTTCGCGCCGAGCGCGCGGTAGTCGCCCAGGCGCTCGCCGATGGCGTGGCGGTACAGCGGCTCGTCGCGGCCGCGCCACCACAGCTTGGCCAGGTAGGCCGGCTTCATCAGCGACAGCAGCGTCGAGTAGGCGCTGCGTGCGAACCAGTGCCGGTTCGCGTTCATGGGTGGGATGTTTGCGCGGCGGCGACCGACACACCTTGCCACGCCGACCACACGGCCTCGATGCCGGGCGTGGGCTGGCCTTCGACCGAGACCTGGTGGTGGTGCCCATGCGCCACCTGCGGCCCGGTGCGCCACGCGGTCGGAAAGTTGTAGATCTGCACGTGCGGCAGGCCCAGGGCCACGGCGATGTGACTCAGGCCGCTGTCCACGCCGATGACGCCTTGCGTGGCGCCGAGCCGGTCGGTCAGGGTGGCGAGGTCCATCGCGGGCCACACCTGCGCGCGTTCGCCGAGCGAGCGCGCGATGTGCTGGGCGCGCTCTTGCTCGACCGCGCCGGCATGCGGCAGCGCGAGGTGATAGCCGGCGTGCATGAGGCGCTTGCCGAGTTCGATCCAGTGCGTCTCGGGCCAGAGCTTGTCGTCGCGCGAGGTGCCGTGCACGAGCACCACGGTGGCGGGCCGGGTCGGCGGCAAGGCCCCGCGCAGGCCGAATTGCGGCGCGCCTTGCACGCGGTAGCCGAGCGCACGCGCGGCCAGTTCTCGGGCACGGTCGAGCGCGTGGATGTGCGGCTCGATGACATGCGTGTGGTCGAGCAGCCAGCGCACGGGGCGCTCGTAGCTCGACCCGTCGGTGCGGTTGCCCAGGCCGTGGCTCGGGCCGTGCGCGAGGCGCGCCACCAGCGCGGCCTTGGTGAGGCCTTGCAGTTCGAGCACGGCGTCGTAGCGGGGGGCGCCCAGGCGGGCACGAAAGGCGCGCCATTCGCTGCGCACGGCGCGCGTCCACCAGGCTTTGCGCCAGCGGCGCTGCGCGCATTCGAAGACTTCACCGATGCCTTCGACCTTGCGCACCAGCGGCGCGAAGGCGGGCTCGACGACCCAGTCGATCTGCGCGCCGGGGTGGGCGCTTCGGATGTCGTGCACCACGGGCATGGCGTGCACCACGTCGCCCAGCGACGAGAGCTTGACGATGAGGACTCGCACTTAGCTCAGGCGCCCGACAACACCGGGCCGTGACGCAGCGAACGACATCAGTGCGCCGCCGCCGCGATCTTGGCGTCGGGCTTGACGACCTTGAGCGCCTGCATGAAGTCGCTCTCGATGCGGTGCAACGCTTCGGCCGTGTGGCCCTCGAAGCGCAGCACGAGCACGGGCGTGGTGTTCGACGAGCGAATGAGGCCGAAGCCGTCTTTGTAGTCGGCGCGCACGCCGTCGATGGTGCTCACCTCGGCGCCCGGGAACTTGGCGGTTTCGAGCAGCTTTTCGACCAGCCGCTTCGGCTCGCCTTCTTCGCAGGCCACATTCAGCTCGGGCGTGTTGTGGCTGGTGGGCAAGTCGTTCAAGACCTGGCTCGGGTTCTTGCTGCGCGACAGGATCTCAAGCAGCCGAGCCGCCGTGTAGGTGGCGTCGTCGAAGCCGTACCAGCGCTCGCCGAAGAAGATGTGGCCGCTCATCTCGCCGGCGATCGGCGCCTTCATCTCTTTCATCTTGGCCTTGACCAGCGAGTGCCCGGTCTTCCACATCAGTGGCTTGCCGCCGGCCTTCTTGATGACGGGCGCGAGGCGCTGCGTGCACTTCACGTCGTAGATGATGGTCGCGCCCTTGTTGCGCGAGAGGATGTCAGTGGCAAACAGCATCAACTGCCGGTCGGGGTAGATGATGTGGCCTTCCTTCGTGACCACGCCGAGGCGGTCGCCGTCACCGTCGAACGCGAGGCCGATCTCGGCGCCGGTCTCTTTCACCGTGCGGATCAGGTCGGCCAGGTTCTCGGGCTTGCTCGGGTCGGGGTGGTGGTTCGGAAAGTCGCCATCGACCTCGCTGTACAGCTCGGTCACGTCGCAGCCCAGCGCGCGCAAGATGCCCGGGGCCGACGCACCCGGAATGCCGTTGCCCGAATCGACCACGATCTTCATCTTGCGCTTGAGCTTGCAGTCGCTGGTGATGCGGTGGCTGTACTCGGCGAGGATGTCCATCGTGGCCGAGCGGCCGGTGCCCTTCACATAGTCTTCGGCCTCGATGCGCTGGCGCAGCTTTTGAATGTCGTCGCCATAGATCGCGCGGCCGGCCAGCACCATCTTGAAGCCGTTGTAGTCCTTCGGGTTGTGGCTGCCGGTCACTTGAATGCCACTGTTGCAGCCGTGCTTGCCGCGCGTGGCGGCCACGTAGTACAGCATCGGCGTGGTGACGGCGCCGATGTCCACCACGTCGAGGCCGGTCGAGGCCAGGCCGCGGATCAGCGCGGCCACGAGGCCCGGGCCCGACAGGCGCCCGTCGCGGCCCACGGCCACGGCCTTCTCGCCGGCGGCCACGGCCTCGCTGCCGAACGCGCGTCCCAGGTGTTCGGCGAAGGCTTCGTCGATGGTCTTGCCGACGATGCCGCGAATGTCATAAGCCTTGAAGTTGGACGCGCTGACTTGCATGGGGACGGGCTCCTTCTGTGAAGTGGGCGGATTGTAGGGAGGCCCGCGACCGCCGCGAGACCTCGAACCGCGACCCTGAAAGCGGGTTTCGGGCCAGCGGCAAAGCCCCGGCGACGTGTCCGAAAACGGCCAGTCCCGCCCCGGCCCACTGCCCATAATCGACCGCATGCCCTTCGACCACGCCGCTTCTTACGAAGTCTTCAAGGCCCGCGACGCCCGCTTCGACGGCCGGCTGTTTGTCGGCGTGACATCGACCGGCATTTATTGCCGCCCCATCTGCCGGGTGCGCACGCCGCGCCGCGAGAACTGCCGCTTCTTCGATACGCCGGCGCAGGCCGAGGCCGCATCGTTCAGGCCCTGCCTCAAGTGCCGCCCCGAAGTGGCGCCGGGCCCGGGGTGGACGTGGACCGTGATGGACGCGTCGCGCACCCTCGCCCAGCAGGCGGCGCAATGGCTCGATGAGCGCATCTCGGCGGCCGAAGGCAGCGCGCAGGGCGCGAGCATCGCCGAGCTGGCCGCGCAGCTGGGCGTGAGCGACCGGCACCTGCGCCGCATCTTCCAGGCCGAGCATGGCGTGACGCCGCTGCAGTACCTGCAGACGCGCCGGCTGCTGCTGGCCAAGCAGTTGCTGACCGACACGCGCCTGCCCGTCGGCGACATCGCGCTGGCCAGCGGCTTCGGCAGCCTGCGCCGCTTCAACGCGGCCTTCGCCGACAGCTACCGCATGAACCCGACGCGGCTGCGCGCGCTGGCCGAGCCTGCCTGCACCGCCGCGCCCGAAGCCATCGAGTTGATGCTTGGCCACCGCCTGCCCTACGACGTGGCGGCGATGACGGGCTTTCTGGCGCAGCGCGCCATCGACGGCATCGAATCGGTCGAAGGCTCGCGCATACGCCGCAGCGTGCCGACCGGTGTGTTCGGTGCGCACGCCGGGTGGATCGAAGCCGAGTTCCTGCCCGAACGGCCGGTGGGCGGCGCGCGGGTGCGCGTGCGCTTCACACCGGCATGGGCCGCGCACAGCGCGCGTGTCGTGACGGCCGTGCGCCGCTGGCTCGACCTCGACGCCTCGCCGCAGACCATCGACGCGGCGCTGGCCGACTTGCCGGGCGCGCCGGGGCTGCGCCTGCCCGGGGCCCTCGACGCGTTCGAGCTGGTCGTGCGCGCCGTGCTGGGCCAGCAGGTCACGGTGGCCGCGGCCCGGACGCTCGCGCGCCGCTTGGTCGAGCGCTTCGGCACGCCGGTGGCGAGCCCCTGGGCCGAGGTGCGCCGGGTCTTTCCGGCGCCGCAGGTGCTGGCCGATGCGCCGATCGAGGCCATCGCCGAGTTGGGGATCATCCGCACCCGGGCCGGCGCCATCCAGTCCCTGGCAGCGGCCTGGCCGGTGTGGTCGCGCGAACTCGGCCGGCCGGCGTCGCCCGAGCGCCTGATCGAGCAGTTGCGCGCCCTGCCCGGCATCGGCCCGTGGACGGCGCACTACATCGCGATGCGCAGCCTGGGCTGGCCCGATGCCTTTCCGCCGCGCGACGTGGCCGTCATCAAGGCCATGCAATCGCTCTTTGGCACCCGCTCGCCGGCCGAGGCCGAGCAACAGTCGCAACGCTGGCGCCCCTGGCGCGGCTACGCCGTGCTGCGGCTGTGGAACAGCCTCGCCAGCCCGGCCGCCGTGCCCACGGCTGCCACCCCCTGATCGCCGAAGGACGCCCCATGCCCCTGTTCACCCACCGCAGCCTCGCCACCCTGTGCACCGCGCAAGCCTGGTGGCCGTCCCCGCTCGGGCCGATGCTGCTCGCACGCACCGCCGACGGCCTGGCCGGTGTCTGGTTCATCGACCAGAAAGACTTTCCGTCGCCGCTGCCCGCGCCCGAGCGCGGCGACGACCCTTTGCTGCAGCAGGCCATGGCCGAGCTGGCGGCGTACTTCGCCGGTGAGCGGCAGCGCTTCGAGATGCCGCTCGACCTGCATGGCACGCCGTTCCAAAAGGCCGTGTGGCAGGCGCTGCTGCGCATCGAGGCCGGGGCGCATTGCTGCTACTCAGACATCGCCCGAGAGATCGGCTCGCCGCTCGCGGTGCGTGCGGTGGGCGTGGCCATCGGGCGCAACCCCATCGGCATCATCGTGCCCTGCCATCGGGTGCTGGGGCGCGATGGCAGCCTCACCGGTTACGCGGGTGGCCTGCACCGCAAGCGCGCGCTGCTCGACATCGAGGCCCGGTTGGGGGCGCCGGCTGCGGCCGCCACCGCCGCATCGGCCCAGGCGGTGCTGCTATGACGCCTGCGCAAAGCCTCGAGCTGGCCGTGCTCGCGGCGATCTGGGGCGCGTCGTTCCTCTTCATGCGCATGGGGGCCGATTCGTTCGGCCCGGTGGCGCTGGCGGCGGTGCGTGCCACCGGCTCGCTGCTCTTCCTGGTGCCCATGCTGGCCTGGTACCGGCAAGGCCCGGCACTGCTGCGGCACTGGCGCGCCTTGCTGCTGCTGGGCGCCATCAACTCGGCGCTGCCCTTCCTGTTTTATTCGTACGCGGCGTTGTGGATTCCAGCCGGCCTCTCGTCGGTGTTCAACGCCGCCACGCCGCTCTTCGGCGCGGTGATTGCGTGGGTCTGGCTGGGCGACCGGCTCAATGCCTCGCGCATGGTCGGGCTGGGCATCGGCTTCGGTGGTGTCGCGTGGCTGGTGGCCTCGCGCGGTGGCTTCGAGATGGCGCCGGGCCTGGGCAGCACCCTGGCCATCATCGCCTGCATGGGCGCGGCGATCTGCTACGGCGTGGCCGCCAGCGCAACCCGGCGCTACCTCTCGAACGTGCCGCCGCTGGGCGTTGCCGCCGGCTGCCAGATCGTCGCCTCGTTGCTGCTGCTGCCGCCGGCGTGGTTTGCGTGGCCGGCCGTGAACCCACCCGCCAGCGCCTGGGTCGCGGCCTTGCTGCTGGCCGTGGTGTGCACGGGCATCGCCTTCGTCATGTACTTCCGCCTGATCGCCAGCGCGGGCTCGGCCAACGCGCTGTCGGTGACCTTCCTCGTGCCGCTCTTCGCCATGGCCTGGGGAGGCCTGGTGCTCGACGAGCACGTCACGCTGGCGATGGCCCTGGGCTGTGGCGCCATCCTCGTGGGCACCGGGTTGACAACCGGCCTCGTGTCACTACCCTTGCGCGCCTCGCTCAACAAGCGTCCACCATGACCTCGCTTCGCAAGATCAAACTCAAGCTCGCGCCCCCCAAGCCGCGCAATCCGCTCGTCGCGCCCACAGCAAAACGCAAGGCCGGCGCGCACACAAAATCGAAACGCCATGAACGCCAGGAAGCGCGGCGCCATATCGAGCGGGCATTGAAAGAGTCGCGCTGATTGCGCGGGGCGCGTCACAGCGCCCCAGCATCACCCCGGCAGATGCAGGACCTGCCGGCACAGGTGATGCGCTTCGGTAAGCAGCAGCCTCGGCGATGGACTCGCCGCGACGTTGACGATCACTGAGTCGCCTGGCTGAAGGGCCGGTCACGAGCAGCGCCGCCACCGGTTTCACCGCATGCGTCGAACCCAAGCAGAAGAACGCACAGCACAAAGCAAAACGCCGTCCCTAGGGACGGCGTTTTGCTTGAAACGTTGGCGGAGTGGACGGGGCTCGAACCCGCGACCCCCGGCGTGACAGGCCGGTATTCTAACCAACTGAACTACCACTCCAGATGGCTTCTGCATCTCTGCACAAGCGCCATCAAACTTGGCGTCCCCTAGGGGATTCGAACCCCTGTAGCCACCGTGAAAGGGTGGTGTCCTAGGCCTCTAGACGAAGGGGACAAATTCTTCGTTCATCTTGAACTGCGCGCCACCTCAAGCTTTAACTTTTGGTGGAGGTAAGCGGGATCGAACCGCTGACCTCTTGCATGCCATGCAAGCGCTCTCCCAGCTGAGCTATACCCCCTCTTGGTTTCAACCTTGAAGGCTGCGCTGTTCAAGCGAGACCGCGAGTATAGACCGATTTTTAGAGGCTTTGCAATCGTTTGATGACAACTTCTTTTTCGAACAACTCAAGCACTGCATCCACCGAGGGCGTTTGAGCGCGGCCGCACACCAGCACACGCACGGCGTGCGCGAGTTGCGGCATCTTCAGGCCATGGGCACCGAGCGTCTCTTTGATGGCGGCAGCGATGGTGGCCTTGGTCCATTCGATGGCCTGCAACTTGTCGCGCAAGGTTTGCACGGCAGGCTTCACGGCATCGGTCACGTGCGCGGCCAGGTCTTCGCTCGACGGCACAACCGGTGCGAAGTACATCGCCACCCAGTCGGCCAACTCGACCGTGGTCGAGCAGCGGTCCTTGAACAGGCCGACAACGCGCGCCAGCGACTCAACACCTGCCTCGATGCCGCGACGCGCCAGTTGCGCGCTCACGAGCGCGGCCAGGCGGTCTTCGGCGATGGTCTTGAGGTACTGGGCATTGACCCACGCCAGCTTGGCCGGGTCCCACTGGGCCGGGCTCTTGGACAAGTGGTTGCCATCGAACCAAGCCACGAACTGCTCGCGTGAGAAGAGTTCGTCGTCGCCGTGGCTCCAGCCGAGGCGGGCCAGGTAGTTGAGCATGGCCTCGGGCAGGTAGCCGTTGGCTTCGTACTCGGTCACGCTGACCGCACCACGGCGCTTCGACAACTTGAGCCCGTCGTCGCCCAGGATGATCGGCAAGTGCCCGAACAAGGGCAGCGGCGCACCGAGCGCGTGGAAGATGTTGATCTGCCACGGCGTGTTGTTGATGTGCTCGTCGCCGCGGAAGACGTGGCTGATGCGCATGTCCCAGTCATCGACGACCACGGCGAAGTTGTAGGTCGGCACGCCGTCGGTGCGCACGATGATCAAGTCGTCGATCTCGCGGTTGGCGATGGTGATGGGGCCTTTGACAAGGTCGTCCCAGGTCACCGCGCCGTCCAGCGGATTGCAAAAGCGGATCACCGGCTTCACGCCTTCGGGCACCGGCGGCAGCGTCTTGCCCGGCTCGGGGCGCCAGCGGCGGTCGTAGAGCGTCTTCTCGCCCCGGGCCTTCTGCGCGTCACGCATCGCGTCGAGCTCTTCGGGCGTGGCGTAGCAGCGGTAGGCCTTGCCTTCGGCGATGAGCTGTTCGGCCACCGCCTCGTAGCGGTCGAGCCGCTGCATCTGGTAGATCGGGCCTTCGTCGGCATCGAGGCCGAGCCAATTCATCGCGGCGATGATTTGCTCGACCGAGTCTTGCGTCGAGCGGGCCACGTCGGTGTCTTCGATGCGCAGCACGAACTCGCCGCCGTGGTGGCGCGCGAACGCCCAGGAATACAAGGCCGTGCGCGCGGTGCCCAGGTGCAGAAAGCCGGTGGGCGATGGCGCGATGCGGGTGCGGATCTTCGTGGTCATGCGATCAGGGCGATGCGGTCAGGGTGAGAGCAATCAAAGGGACGACAGACCACGCAGCAGGTCGGCCTTGAGGTCTTCGACATCGTCGAGCCCCACGGCCACGCGGACCATGCCCTGCGTGATGCCGGCGGCTAGGCGCTGCTCTTCGGTCAAGCGGCCATGCGAGGTGCTGGCCGGGTGCGTGATGGTGGTCTTGGTGTCGCCCAGGTTGGCGGTGATCGAGCACACCTGCGTGTGGTCGATCACATGGAAGGCGTTCTTGCGCGCCAGCGCCGGGCCGCCCGTCTGCTGGCCCTTGACGATGAACGACAGCACCGCGCCACCGCTGCCCGATTGCTGCGCCATCGCCAGCTCGTGCTGCGGATGCGACTTGAGCCCCGGGTAGAACACACGCTCGATGGCCGGTTGCTGTTCGAGCCACGTGGCCAGTTCGAGCGCCCGCTCGCCTTGCGCCTTCATGCGGATCGACAGCGTCTCCATGCCCTTGAGCACGACCCACGCATTGAAGGGCGACAGCGACATGCCGGCACTGCGCATCACGGGCATGAACTTCTCGTCGATGTGCTTCTGGCTGGTGCAAATGGCGCCGGCCAGCACACGGCCCTGGCCGTCGAGGTACTTGGTGCCCGAATGCACGATGAAATCGGCCCCGTACTCGGCCGGGCGTTGCAGCGCGGGCGAGCAGAAGCAGTTGTCCACCGCGAGCCAGGCACCGGCCACCTTGGCGACTTCGGCCAGCGCGCGGATGTCGCACACCTCGGTCAGCGGGTTGGTCGGCGACTCGGCGAACAAGAGCCGGGTGTTCGGCTTGATCGCGTCGCGCCACGCGCTCACGTCGGTCTGCGACACGAAGCTCGTTTCGACGCCGAACTTCGCGAACTCGCGGCCGAGCAACATGATGGTCGCGCCGAACACGCTTTGCGAGCAGACGACATGGTCGCCCGCCTTCAGCAGGCCCATGCCGAGCAGCAGGATGGCGCTCATGCCGCTCGACGTGCCGATGCACGCCTCGGTGCCTTCGAGCGCGGCCAGGCGACGCTCGAACATCATCACCGTCGGGTTGGTGAAGCGCGAATAGATGAAGGCTTCTTCTTCGTTCGCAAAGCGCGCGGCGGCGGTGGCCGCATCGGGCTGCACGAAGCTGCTGGTGAGAAAAAGCGCTTCGGAGTTTTCGCCCCAGGCACTGGGCGGCAGGCCCTCGCGAACGGCCAGCGTGTCGAGCCGGGCGTCCGCCGGTAGCTGCTTGCGCGGGAGGGTCTTCTTCGCTTGGCTCATCCGGTTTGCTCCGATGCGTTCTGCAGCGCGAGGCGCGAGCGGTCGGCGCCCTCTTCTTCTTCGCCTTGCGATTTGCGCTGCGTGGCCATGGCATCGAAATCGGCGGCCGACACGTCGCCCGTGATGTAGCGACCATCGAAGCACGAGGCCTCGAAGCTCGCGATCTGCGGGTTCAGGGCGCCGACGACCTTCTTCATCGAATCGACGTCTTGGTAGATCAGCGCATCGGCGCCGATGAACTGGCGGATTTCTTCGATGCTGCGGTTGTGCGCGATCAGCTCTTCACTGGTGGGCATGTCGATGCCGTACACGTTGGGGTAGCGCACCGGCGGCGCAGCCGAGGCCATGTAGACCTTGCGCGCACCGGCATCGCGAGCCATCTGCACGATTTCCTTCGAGGTGGTGCCGCGCACGATCGAGTCGTCCACCAGCAGCACATTGCGGCCCTTGAACTCGACCTCGATGGCGTTGAGCTTCTGGCGCACCGACTTCTTGCGCACGCCCTGCCCCGGCATGATGAAGGTGCGGCCGACATAGCGGTTCTTCACGAAGCCTTCGCGGTAGGGCTTGCCGATCTTTTGCGCGAGTTGCATGGCCGAGGGCCGGCTCGACTCGGGGATCGGGATCACCACGTCGATCTCGCTCGGCGGAATGGTCGACACCAGGCGCTGCGCCAGCGTCTCGCCCATGTTGAGGCGGGCCTGGTAGACCGAGATGCCGTCCATCACCGAGTCGGGACGTGCCAGGTACACGAACTCGAACATGCACGGATTGAGCGACGGGTTCTCGGCGCACTGCTGCGCGTGCACCTTGCCGTTGAGGTCGATGAAGATCGCCTCGCCCGGCTGCACGTCGCGGGTCACCTTGTGGCCCGTGCCTTCGACCGCGACCGATTCGCTCGCCACCATCACCTCGTGGCCTTCGGGCGTGTCGCCCTCGCCGTAGCACAGCGGGCGGATGCCGAACGGGTCGCGGAAGGCCAGCAGCCCGTGGCCGGCGATCAGCGCGATCACCGCGTACGAGCCCTTCAAGCGCTTGTGCACCGCGCCCACGGCCTTGAAGATGTCGCCGGGCGACAGCGGCAGGTCGGTGGTCGCGCGCTCCAGCTCGTGCGCCAGCACGTTGATCAGCACCTCGGTGTCGCTCGTGGTGTTGATGTGGCGGCGGTCGATGGCGAACAACTCGTCTTTCAGCGAATGCGCGTTCGTCAGGTTGCCGTTGTGCACGAGCACGATGCCGTAGGGCGCGTTGACGTAGAACGGCTGCGCCTCTTCTTCGCTGTAGGCGTTGCCGGCGGTCGGGTAGCGCACCTGGCCCAGGCCCACGGTGCCGGGCAAGGCCCGCATGTTTCGCGTGCGGAACACGTCGCGCACCATGCCGCGCGCCTTGTGCATGAAGCACTTGGTGCCCTGCATCGTGACGATGCCGGCGGCGTCTTGGCCGCGGTGCTGCAACAGCAGCAGCGCGTCGTAGATCAACTGGTTGACCGGTGCCTTCGAAATCACACCGACGATGCCACACATAGCTCAGGTCCTTGGGTTCGCGCGGCTTTCAGGCCGGCAGATGCTGGGAAATTTGTTCAGGCAGCAGCGGCTTCAGGCCGTGCAGGGCGGCATGCAGCCAGCCCGCCCCGGCCGAGGCCTGCCACGCATTCGACTTCATCAGAGGCGTGAGGCCCACCACGGTCGCCACGGCCAGCAGCACGAGCACGCCGCGCAGCAAGCCGAACACGGCACCGAGCAGCCGGTCGGGCACGCTCAGCGGCGTGGCATGCACGAGCATGCGCAGCACGCGCGCGACGATGCTCCAGACGATCAGCGCCACGACGAAGGTCGCCGCAAACGCGGCGGCATGGTTCATCGCCGAGTGCGGCTCGCCGATGGGGACGTACGGTGCGGCCAGCGGCGAGAGCCACTGCGCGGCGATCCACGCGGCCAGCCAACCGAGCAGCGACATCAGTTCGAACACTAGCCCGCGCACGATGCCCACGACGACCGAGAAGCCGAGGACCACCAGCAAGGCGATGTCCACCCAGGCCATGTCGAGGCTCACAGCGTCAGCACCGACGAGGGCAACCCCGCCGACTTGAGCTTGCCGGCCGCGCGGTCGGCTTCGTCGCGCGAGGCGAACGGCCCCACGCGCACGCGGATGCGGTTGCCGCCCGAGGTTTCGACGACTTGCGTGTAGGTCTTCAGGCCCAGCTTTTCGACCTTCTGGCGCACCTCGCGGGCGGCGCCCGTCTCGGCGAAGGCGCCGACCTGCACGACGAAGCGGCCGGCCGATGCGGCGGGGGCCTCGCGGCCGTCGAGCAAGGCCTGCGCACGGGCGGCCTCGTTGGCACGCATCGGGGCCGATGCAGCCGGCGTGCGCGCCTCGGCGCGGCGGGCTTCGGTTGGGGTCGGGGTTTCGCGGGGCCGGGCGGGCTCGGCGCGCGGGGCCGAGGCCACCGGGGCGGGCGTCGGTGCCACCTCGCGGCCGGCTTCAGCGGGCGACTCCGTGACCACCTCGCTGCGCGCCACTGCAGGATCGGGTGGCGCGGGACGGCGCGACGACGACGGGGCCGGCCCCAAGCTGCCCTCGCGGCGCGCGATCTCGATGGGCACATCGACCGACACGGGCCGGGGCTGGGTCTCGAACAGCAGCGAGAAGCCGATCACCCCCAACACCACCAGCACCACGGCGCCGATGAGGCGTTGCCGCGCGCGGGTGCGGGCCTGCTGAACCGAATCGACCGACTCGGTGAGGGGTGCCGCCTTGGGCGAGTCACCGGAAGTGCGCTTCAGAAAGGACAGCAAACCCATGCAGAGCCGGTTCCAGGTGAGGCGAGAGACGTTGCGGCGATCAGGTGGCGCGGGTGCGGCACCCGGCGGATGCGGGCTGGATGCAGGGTCTCAGCCCATGTGTTTTGCGGTCAGACGAGGCAGACCGTCTTTCAACACACCGCCCACGGTGAAGAACGAACCGAAGGCAACGATTCTATCAGCGGGGTCTGCTGCACCCAGGGCCGCGAGCAGGGCTTCCCGCGGGTCGGAATGCACGCTCGTGCCCACCGGACCGGGCCCTTGGAGCCCGGCCGACTGGTGCATCGCGAGCAGCTGCTCACCGGTCGCAGCGCGAGGAATCGGCAGGTCGCAGAAGTACCAGTGGTCCACCAGCGGCGCCATGCGCGCGAGGATGGCCGGGATGTCCTTGTCGGCCATCGCGCCAAACACCACGTGCGTGCGCGGAAAGAAACCCATCTGGTCGAGGTTTTGTGCGAGCGCCGACACGGCGTGCACGTTGTGCGCCACGTCGAGCACGAGCGTGGGCTGGCCGGGCACGATCTGGAAGCGCCCGGGCAGCTCGACCATCGCCAGCCCGTTGCGCACCGCCTGCGCGTTGATGGGCAGGTGCTCGCGCAGCGCCTCGAAGGCGGCCAGCGCGCCCGAGGCGTTCAGCAACTGGTTGGCCCCGCGCAGCGCCGGATAGGCCAGGCCGTTGAAGCGCTTGTTGCGCCCGCCCCAGCCCCACTGCTGCTTGTCGCCGGCGTAGTTGAAGTCGCGCCCGATCAGCCACAGGTCGGCGTCGATCTCCTTCGCGTGGTCGATCAGGCTTTGCGGCGGCATCGGATCGCTGACGATGGCCGGTTTGCCAGTGCGCAGGATGCCGGCCTTCTCGCGCCCGATCGACTCACGGTCGGGCCCGAGGTAGGCGATGTGGTCGATGTCGATGCTCGTGATCACCGCGCAGTCGGTGTCGATGATGTTGACGGCATCGAGGCGACCGCCAAGACCCACTTCGAGGATCACGAAGTCGAGCGCGGCCTGCGAGAGCAAGCGCAGGATGACCAGCGTGGTGAACTCGAAGTAGCTGAGCGTGATGTCGCCACGTGCTTCTTCCACGGCTGCGAAGTGCGGCAGCAACTCGTCCGCCTTCACCATCTCGCCGTTGACGCGGCAGCGCTCTTCGAAGTGCACGAGGTGCGGCTTGATGTACAGGCCCACGCGGTAGCCGGCCTGCAGGCCAATGGTCTCGAGCATCATGCAGGTCGAACCCTTGCCGTTGGTGCCGGCCACCGTGATGACGGGCACCTTGAACGAGAGGCCGAGTCGATCCTTGACCGCACGCACGCGGTCGAGCGTCATGTCGATCTCTTGGGGGTGGATGCGCTCGCAGTGGGCGAGCCAATCGGCAAGGGTGGTGGGAATGGACATGGCGTTCGGTTGCAAGGCCGGAGCGGCCCTTAGGTACCTCAGGACGGACGGAGGTTGGAGCGGGTTCGGTGCATGCGCCATCTAACCCGTGCGCATGCCTCCATCACCGTTCGGGCTGAGGTATCGAAGCCCTCGCTCAATCCGTCACAAAACAAAGCGTGAAAAAACAAAGGCGGCCGAAGCCGCCTTCCTGCTTCAGACACCGTGGATCACGCCACCGCGTCGGCGCTCAGGCGTTGCAGCATCGACAGCGCCCGCGCGATCGTCGCGCGCATCTCGCGGCGGTCCACGATCATGTCGATGGCGCCCTTTTGCATCAGGAACTCGGCGCGCTGGAAGCCCTCGGGCAGCTTTTCGCGCACGGTGTTCTCGATCACGCGCGGCCCGGCAAAGCCGATCAGCGCCTTGGGCTCGGCCACCACGACATCGCCCACAAAGGCGAAGCTGGCCGACACGCCGCCCATGGTGGGATCGGTCAGCACGCTGATGTAAGGCAGCTTCGCCTTCGCCAGGCGCGTGAGCGCGGCGTTGGTCTTGGCCATCTGCATCAGGCTCAAGAGGCCTTCTTGCATGCGCGCGCCACCCGAAGCGGCGAAGCTGATGAAAGGCACCTTCTGCTCGACGGCGGTCTCGACGCCACGCACGAAGCGCTCGCCGACCACCGAGCCCATCGAGCCGGCCATGAAGTCGAACTCGAAGCAGGCGGCCACCACCGGGATGGTGTGCACCGAGCCGCCGATGACCACCAGCGCATCGGTTTCGCTCGAGGTTTCGAGCGCGTCTTTCAGGCGCTCGGGGTAGCGCTTGCTGTCCTTGAACTTGAGCGCATCGACGGGGATGACCTCTTGCCCGATCTCGTAGCGGCCTTCGCCGTCGAGGAAGGCGTCGAGCCGGGCGCGCGCGCCGATGCGGTGGTGGTGACCGCACTTGGGGCAGACGTTGACGTTCTGGTCGAGGTCGTTCTTGTAGAGCACCGTCTCGCACGACGGACACTTGATCCACAGACCTTCGGGCACCGTGCGGCGTTCGCTCGGATCGGTCTGCTGCATCTTGGGGGGCAGCAGTTTTTCCAACCAGCTCATGCGGGGGCTCCTTTCAGCGAATCGAGGGCGGCGCGGATTTCAGCGATGAACGCCGCGCCGGCAAGGGCGACATTGTCGCGGTTTTGGGTTTCGAGCAATTGCACGATGCGGGATCCGATCACGACCGCGTCGGACACCGCACCCACGGCCTTGGCCGTCTCGGCGTCGCGGATGCCGAAGCCCACGCCCACCGGCACGCTCACGTGCTGGCGGATGCGCGGCACCATGTCGGCCACAGCCTTCACGTCGAGGTGCCCCGCGCCGGTCACGCCCTTGAGCGACACGTAGTAGACATAGCCCGTCGCGATGCGGCCGATGTCTTTCATGCGCTGCTCGGTCGAGGTGGGTGCCAGCAGGAAGATCGGGTCCAGCCCCTGCGAAGTCATGCGCTGGGCGAAGGCCTCGCACTCTTCGGGCGGGTAGTCCACCACCAGCACGCCATCGACACCCGCGGCCCTAGCGTCGCGCACGAAGGCGTGTTCGCCCAGACGCTGGTCGTAGCGCTCGATGGGATTGGCGTAGCCCATCAGCACGATGGGCGTCTCGTTGTCTTGCTGGCGGAAGGCGCGCACGTAGTCGAGCACCTGCGGCATGCCGACTTTCTTGGCGAGCGCCCGCTCGGCCGCGCGCTGGATCACCGGGCCGTCGGCCATCGGGTCGCTGAAGGGCACGCCCAGCTCGATGACATCGGCCCCGGCCTTGGCCATGGCGAGCATCAGCTCGACCGTGGCCTCGGGGTACGGGTCACCCGCCGTCACGTAAGGGATCAGCGCCTTGCGGCCCTGCGTCTTGAGCGTCTCGAACCTTGCGCGGATGCGGCTCATTGCGCACCGCCCTTCAGCGCCGCGGCACCCTTGACCGAACGCCCCGCCTGCGACGGCCGGTCATAGAAGCCTTCGACACCCGACAGGTCGGCCACGGTGCCGATGTCCTTGTCGCCACGTCCCGACAGGTTGACGAGGATGTGCTGGTCGGGGCGCATCGTAGGCGCGAGCTTCATCGCGTGCGCAAAGGCGTGCGACGACTCCAGCGCCGGGATGATCCCTTCGGTGCGGCACAAGAAGTGGAAGGCCGCCAGCGCCTCGGCATCGGTGATGCCGACGTATTCGGCGCGGCCGATGTCCTTCAGGTACGCGTGCTCGGGGCCGACACCGGGGTAGTCGAGGCCGGCCGAGATCGAGTGCGTCTCGGTGATCTGGCCGTTGTCGTCTTGCAGCAGGTAGGTGCGGTTGCCGTGCAGCACGCCGGGCGTGCCCTTGGTGAGGCTGGCCGAGTGCTTGTCGGTGTCGAGGCCCTCGCCGGCCGCTTCAACGCCGATCAGCCGCGTGCCTTCGAACGGGATGTACGGGTAGAAGATGCCCATCGCGTTGCTGCCGCCACCCACGCACGCGATCACGGCGTCGGGCTGGCGCTCAGGCGTGCCGATCATGCCGGGCATCTGCGTGATGCACTCGTCGCCGATGACGCGCTGGAAGTCGCGCACCATCGCCGGGTAAGGGTGCGGGCCGGCCACGGTGCCGATGATGTAGAACGTGTTTTCGATGTTGGTGACCCAGTCACGCATCGCTTCGTTCAGCGCGTCTTTCAGGGTCTTCGAGCCACTGTCAACCGGCACCACCTTCGCGCCCAGCAGGTGCATGCGGTAGACGTTGGGCGACTGCCGTTTGACGTCTTCGCTGCCCATGTAGACCACGCATTCCATGCCGTAGCGCGCGCAGATGGTGGCGGTGGCCACGCCGTGCTGGCCGGCGCCGGTTTCGGCGATCACGCGCGGCTTGCCCATGCGACGCGCGAGCAGCGCCTGGCCGATGGTGTTGTTGACCTTGTGCGCGCCGGTGTGGTTGAGGTCTTCGCGCTTCAGGTAGATCTGCGCGCCGCCGAGTTCGCGGCTGGTGCGCGCGCAGTGGTACACGGGGCTCGGGCGGCCGACGAAGTGCGCCAATTCGTACTGGTATTCGGCCATGAAGACCGGGTCTCGGCGCGCTTCGTCGTAGGCCGCCTTCAACTCGTCGAGCGCGTGGATCAGCGTTTCGGCGACGAAGGTGCCGCCATAGGGCCCGAAGTGCCCGCGGGCATCGGGTTGGTCGTAGTTCAGCATGGTGTCTCGGTGTTCAGGTCGGGGGGGCATCGGCCAGACTGTCGGCCAGTCTCACGGCCTCGCAGAACCGGCGGATCGCGTCGGCATCCTTGATGCCTTTGGTCGCGGTCTCGACGCCGGAGCTCACATCAACGGCCCAGGGCCGCACCTGCTGCACGCCGCTCGTCACATTTGCGGCATGCAACCCACCAGACAAAACGAGCGGACGGGGCACGTGCCGAGGAATGAGAGACCAATCGAAGACCTTTCCGCCGCCGCCATAACCCTCGACATGGGCGTCGAGCAACAGCCCCTGGGCGTCGGGAAACTGAGCCGCGAAGTCTAGCAAATCGAACCCTGGCGCCATGCGTGCGGCCCGCAGGTAGGGCCGGCCCGGCGCACGGCAATCGGCCGCGGTTTCGTCCCCGTGAAACTGCAGCATCAGCGTGGGGATGGCCTGCACTGCGGCCTGGATGTGCCCCGGACCGGCATTCACGAACAAGCCCACCGGTGTGACGAACGGCGGCAGGCGGCGCGCCAGTTCCGCACCGCGTGCGATCGACACATGGCGCGGGCTGCGTTCGTAGAAGACCAGGCCGATGGCGTCGGCCCCGGCTTCGACGGCGGCGTCTACGTCGGCCTCGCGGGTGAGGCCACAGATCTTGATGCGGGTGCGGTGCGGCATGGCGGGTTGGTTCGCGCCCTGTTCAGGCGGGCAGCCAGTCCATCGCCGGGGTGTGCGTGGGCAGGCCGAGTTCGGCATCGTAGTACGGGCCCACGAAGTAAAGCCCGTCGGGGGAAAAGGTCGGCGCGGCCCGCTCGCGTGAACGCGAATCGCGCACCTCGGCCATCCAGGCCGGCGGGCGGTTGCCGCTGCCGATGGCGACGAGGCAGCCCATGATGTTGCGGATCATGTGGTGCAGGAAGGCGTTGCCGTCGAAGTCGAAACGCCAATACGGGCCGCGCCGGCGGATGTCGATGCCGCGCAGCGTCTTGACCGGCGAAAGCGCCTGGCACGCCGCGGCACGAAAGGCGCTGAAGTCGTGCTCGCCCAGCAAGTGCGTCACGGCCTCGCGCATCGCGGCCTCGTCGAGCGGGCGAAACACCCAGCCGGCCTGCCCTGCCTCGACAGCCGGGCGCACCGGCGATTCGAGCAGCACATAGGCATAGCGCCGGCCACGCGCGCTGCTGCGGGCATGAAAGCTGTCGTCCACCGCGTGGCACCACTGCACGGCGATGTCGCTCGGAAGGTAGCGGTTGGTGCCACGCACCCATGAGTTCAACTCGCGCTCGACCGGTGCGTCGATGTGCACGACCTGGTTGAGGCCGTGTACGCCGGCATCGGTGCGGCCGGCACACAGCGTTGCCACGGGCTGCGCGGCAAAGGCCGAGAGTGCGGCTTCGAGCTTGTCCTGCACGGTCTGGCCGCTCGGCTGGCTCTGCCAACCGGTGTAGGCCTGCCCCCGGTAGCTGATGCCCAGCGCCAGCCTCATCGTGTGGTCTTCGTCAGGTCAAAGAAAAACGCCGCCGGGTGAGCGGCGGCGTCTTGGGGGTGTGGGCGATCAACCCAGCGTGTCGAGCATCGCCTGGGCGCGCGACTTGGTGCTGCCGCTGGACTTGGCAATCACCTCTTGCAGCAGGTCGCGGGCGCCTTCCATGTCGCCGATCTGGCGGAACTCTTCGGCCAGTTCGAGCTTGCGGTGGATCGGGTCGGCATCGTCGTCCGGGATCGCCGAGTCGAGGTCCAGCGCACCGAAGTCGGAGTCGGGCACCGACTCGGCCGGCGGCGGTGCGACCGGCTTGATCACCGTCGTGTCGCCACCCAGGTCGAGAGAAATCGACGACAGGTCGAAATCCATCGACGCCGGGGCGGGTGCGGGTGCAGCCTTCGGTGCCGGCGCTGGAGCAGGCGGCGCGTCGAGCGGTAGGTCGAAGCTCATCGGCTCATCCAGCGAAGCCGGAGCGACCGGCGCAGGCGCCAGCGGCTGGGTGGCCTCTTGGTGGAAAGGCGCCGGGCTCGCGGCAGGCGTCGAGGTGTCGAGGTCCAGGTCGAGATCGACCGAAGCCCCCGAGTTCGGGCCGAAGCCGCTCGACGGCGTACCGCTGCTGCCGAACTCGGACGGCGATGGCAGCACCGATTGCGGCATCGTGCTCGCGCCGAGCAGTTCGGACGGACGGCCACCATCGCCCGCGGTCGAGACCGGCGCACCGCCCGGTTGGTACAGCGGGTTCTCGGGGTCGATCTGGCGACCGATTTCTTGCGCCTTGAGCCAGTCTTCGCCTTGGCCGTTGGTCAGGCCGAACAGCTGCGTGGCCAGGAGCTCGAAGCCCTTGGTGTCGCGGCGCTTGGCGTACACCTCGAGCAGCTTGGTGCGGATGGCCAGGCGGTCTGGCGTCGCACGCATCGCTTCCTTGAGGATTTCTTCGGCCTGCAGGTCGCGACCATAGGCGAGGTACACGTCGGCTTCGGCCACCGGGTCCACATCGCCGATGGCGTCGAGCTGGCTGAGCGAATAGCTCATCGACGACGAGGCACCGCCGGCGTCGCGCGTGTCGATGCGCTGGCCGCCGCTCGCACCGAAGAACGAGTCGGGTTGCAGGCGACTTTCGAGGAACGAGGTCTCGCCGCTGTCCTTCTTCGAACGCTTGGTGAAGCGGTAGATGCCGAAGCCGATCAGCAAGGCCAGCAGACCGCCGCCGAGCGCCAGGGCCAGCGGGTTGTCTTCGATCAGGCTCGACAGCATGCCCGGCTCTTCGATCGGGGCCGGCGCAGGGGCAGGCACGGGCAGCGGAGCGGACGCGACCACCACCGGGGCACTGGCGGCCTCGACCGCGCTGGCCACCAGCACCGGCGCGCTCGCAACCACGGGGGCACTTGCGACCACGGGCTCAGGGACCACGGGCTCAGGGACCACAGGCGCTGGGGCCGAAGCCACAGGCGGCGGGGGCGGCGGGGGCGGCGGGGGCGGCGGCGGGGGCGGCGGAGCCACCGGCGCGGCAGCCACCACCGGAGCCGGCGGGGTCACGGCAGGCGCCGGCGCCTTCGCGGCGCCCTTGCCCGTGCCCGAAGCGGCGGATGCGGCCGACGACAGCTTGCGCAACTCTTCGACGTTGCGCGACAACTCGGCCACACGCGTCTGCGTGTCTTTCTTTTCGAGCTGCTTCGACACCTTTTCTTCAGGCGCCGAGGCCTTCGCACTGCCCTTGCTCAAGGTGAGCTTGTCGGGCGCAGCGGCAGCGGCTTGCTTGCGGTCTTCGACCGCGCTCTGCACCTTGCCACCCGCCTGACGCGAGGCCGATTCGGCCTTGGTTTCGGGCACGCCGCTCGCCAGGCGCTGGCGGTACGCGCCGAAATCGGCGCTTTGTGCCTGGATGACCTGACGCGCTTCGGCCGGCGTCACCGCCTTGACCGCGTCGCCCGAGGGCACCGACAGCACCACGCCCGACTTGAGCCGGTTCATGTTGTTGCCGACGAAGGCATCGGGGTTGTTCTGGTACAGCGCCACCAGCATCTGGTCGAGCGACACGCCTGCGCGCTGCGTGCGGCCAGCGATGCGGGAAAGCGTGTCACCGGAGCGCACACGGTACTCGTCAACATTCGCCGATGCCGCCGGCGCCGGGCGGGCGGCCGTCGAGCGCGGCTCGCTCGGTGCGGGTGTCTCGGCGGGTGCCGCAGCGGGGCGCGGCGCGGGTGCCGGGGCGGGCCGGCGCTCGGCCCGCGGTGCAGGCGCTTCAACCGGCGCGGGGCTGAACGAGGGTGCGGTGGCCGGCGCTGGAGCCGGCGTCTGCGCGGTGCGCGTGTTCGGTGGATCGAACAACAGCGTGTATTCGCGGACGAGGCGGCCGGTGTTCCACGAAATTTCGAGGATCACGTCCACGAACGGCTCTTGCACCGCCCGGTCGCTGCTGATGCGAAGGTACGGGCGGCCATCGGTGCGGCGCTGCAGTTCGACCTTCGTGCTGGGCAGCACGATGTTGTAGTCAACGCCCGCGGCCCGATAGGACTCGGGCGGCGCCACGCGAATGCGCAGGTTGCTTTCTTCCTCGGGCGTGATGCTGGTGATGGCGATTTCAGCGCGGAGCGTTTCGCCCAGCGCCGACTGCACATTCAAGCGCCCGAGGCCCAGCGCATAAGCGCTGTTGGCCCATCCCATCGCGGCCAAAGCGACCGCGGTCAGAGCGATTCGCCCTGCGAATTGCGACTTTTTCTTCAAGGCGTCTCCCGATTGGACGGTGCGGGGCTGAGCGAGACCCCGGGCTGAAGGACGTTGCCGCGGAGACTCGTCATCTGCACCCTCGGCGGAAAAATGTAGAAAACACAATAACATCAAGCAGATACGGTGACAAGCTCATGCAATGGCTGACGTTAGCCGCCACTGCGTAACCTCGGGTTCAGGAGCAGCCCTTCGTTGCACCCGAACAACGTGCCACCGCCCTGCCCGGCGGCTTAACGCGCGTCAAGCCTCAAGCAAGATGCGCAGCATGCGGCGCAGCGGTTCGGCCGCGCCCCACAACAACTGGTCACCGATGGTGAACGCGCCCAGGTACTCGGGGCCCATCGCCATCTTGCGCAGCCGGCCCACGGGAATCGTCAGCGTGCCCGTCACCGCCACCGGCGTGAGGTCGCGGATCGTCGCTTCACGCGTGTTCGGCACCACCTTCACCCAGGCGTTGTCGGCGGCGATCATCGCTTCGATGTCGGCCAGCGGCACGTCTTTCTTGAGCTTGAACATCAGCGCCTGGCTGTGGCAACGCATCGCGCCGATGCGCACGCAGAAGCCATCGACCGGCGTCGCGGGCGTGCCGAAGCCTTCGCCCTGGCCGAGGATCTTGTTGGTCTCGGCGCCGCCCTTCCACTCTTCCTTGCTGGTGCCGTTGCCCAGATCCTTGTCGATCCACGGGATCAGTGAGCCACCCAGCGGCACGCCGAAGTTGGCCGTCTCGGCCTCGGTCAGCGCACGCTGCTTGCCGATGATCTGGCGGTCGATGTCGAGGATGGCGCTCTTCGGGTCGTCGAGCAGGCCCTTGACCTCGGCGTTCAGCGTGCCGAACTGCGTCAGCAACTCGCGCATGTGCTGCGCGCCACCGCCTGACGCGGCCTGGTAGGTCTGCGTGCTCATCCACTCGACGAGCCCGGCCTTGTACAGCGCGCCCACGCCCATCAGCATGCAGCTGACCGTGCAGTTGCCGCCGATCCAGTTCTTGCCGCCGCTCTTGAGCGCGTTCTGGATGACAGGCAGGTTGACGGGGTCGAGCACGATGACCGCGTCGTCTTTCATGCGCAGCGTCGAGGCGGCGTCGATCCAGTGGCCGTTCCAGCCAGCGGCGCGCAGCTTCGGGAAGACTTCGGTCGTGTAGTCACCGCCCTGCGCGGTGATGATGATCTCGCAGCGCTTGAGCGCCTCGATGTCGTAGCCGTCTTTCAGCGTGGTCTCGTTCTTGGCGAACGCCGGGGCCTTGCCACCCGCGTTGCTGGTGCTGAAGAACACGGGTTCGATCAGCGCGAAGTCGCCTTCGGCTGCCATGCGATCCATCAGGACCGAACCCACCATGCCGCGCCAGCCCACCAGGCCGACCAGTTTCGTCGTCATCGTCGTTCCTATCTGCTCAGTCGATTGTTGTGACTCTTGCTGCGCGCTTCAGCCCTGGGCCTTGAGCGCGGCGACGACTGCGTCGCCCATCTCACGCGTGCCGACCTTCGTCGTGCCTTCGCTGTAAATATCGGCGGTGCGCAGGCCTTTGGCCAGCACCGTCTTCACGGCGGCTTCGATGCGCTGCGCCGCCTTTTCTTGGTTGAGACTGAAGCGCAGCATCATCGCGGCCGAAAGAATCGTCGCCAGTGGGTTCGCGATGCCTTTGCCGGCGATGTCGGGCGCCGAGCCGTGGCTGGGCTCGTACAGGCCCTGGTTCTTCGCGTTCAGCGAGGCCGAGGGCAACATGCCGATCGAGCCCGTCAGCATGGCCGCTTCGTCGCTGAGGATGTCGCCGAACATGTTGCCGGTGACCACCACGTCGAGCCGCTTCGGGGCCTTCACGAGCTGCATCGCGGCGTTGTCCACGTACATGTGTTCGAGTTCGATGTCGGGGTACTGCGCGTGCACCTCGGTGACCACGTCGCGCCAGAACTGGAAGGTTTCAAGCACGTTGGCCTTGTCCACGCTCAAGACCTTCTTGCTGCGCTTGCGTGCGGCCTGGAAAGCCACGTGCGCAATGCGTTCGATCTCGGGGCGCGAGTAGCGCATCGTGTCGAAGGCTTCGTCGGCCCCCTGGAAGGCGCCATCGGGCGACTGGCGGCGGCCGCGCGGCTGGCCGAAGTAGATGTCACCGGTCAGCTCGCGAATGATCAGCAGGTCGAGGCCGGCCACCAACTCGGGCTTGAGCGACGAGGCGTGGGTCAGTTCTTCATAGCAAATGGCCGGGCGGAAGTTGGCGAACAACTCGAGGTTCTTGCGCAGGCCGAGGATGGCCTGCTCGGGCCGCAACGGGCGGTCGAGCTTGTCGTACTTCCAGTCACCGACCGCGCCGAACAGCACCGCGTCGGCGCTCTTGGCGAGGTTCAGCGTGGCCTCGGGCAGCGGGTGGCCGTGCGCCTCGTAGGCAGCACCGCCGACCTTCGCTTCTTCCATCTCGAACTGGAGGTCGAGGCAGTTCAAGGCCTTCACGGCCTCGGCCACGATTTCGGTGCCGATGCCGTCGCCCGGCAGGATCGCAATCTTCACAAGAGGTCTTTCTTCAAGTCTTCAAAAAAGGCGGATCACAGCGAGTGCGCGAGCCAGGGCTTTTGCAGCAAACGCTCGGCTTCATAGGCCTTGATCTTGTCGGCGTGGCGCAGCGTGAGGCCGATGTCGTCGAAGCCGTTCACCAGGCAGTACTTGCGGAACGACGCGATCTCGAACGGCAGCTCGGCGCCATCGGGCTTGATGACGACCTGGCGCTCCAGATCGACCGTCAGCTCGTAGCCGACGAAGGCATTCACCTCGTCGAACAAGCGGTCGATGACTGGCTCGGGCAGCACGATGGGCAGCAGGCCGTTCTTGAAGCTGTTGTTGAAGAAGATGTCGGCATAGCTCGGCGCGAGGATGGCGCGGAAGCCGTACTGGTCGAGCGCCCAGGGCGCGTGCTCGCGCGACGAGCCGCAGCCAAAGTTCTGGCGCGTCAGCAGCACCGAGGCGCCCTTGTAGCGCGGCTGGTTCAGCACGAAGTCGGGGTTCGGCTTGCGCGTGGCCGGGTCTTGCCCGGGCTCGCCGTGGTCGAGGTAGCGCCACTCGTCGAACAGGTTGGGACCGAAGCCCGAGCGCTTGATCGACTTCAGGAACTGCTTCGGGATGATCGCGTCGGTATCGACGTTCTCGCGGTCGAGCGGCGCGACCAGGCCCTTGTGGATGCGGAAGGCTTGCATGGGGGTCTTTCCTTTCGGCCTCAGGCGATGCGGCGCACGTCGACGAAGTGGCCTTCGATGGCGGCGGCGGCAGCCATCGCGGGGCTCACGAGGTGGGTGCGGCCACCGGCACCTTGGCGGCCTTCGAAGTTGCGGTTCGAGGTCGAGGCGCAACGTTCACCCGGCTCCAGCCGGTCGGCGTTCATCGCCAGGCACATCGAGCAGCCCGGCTCACGCCATTCGAAACCGGCGTTCTTGAAGACGACGTCGAGGCCTTCGCGCTCGGCCTGCTCTTTCACCAGGCCCGAGCCCGGCACCACCAGCGCGAGCTTCACGTTCGACGCGATCTTGCCGCCCAGGCGGCGCACCACGGCGGCGGCTTCGCGCATGTCTTCGATGCGCGAATTCGTGCACGAGCCGATGAAGACCTTGTCGATGCGGATGTCGGTGATGGGCTTGTTGGGCTCCAGCGCCATGTACTGCAGCGCACGTTCCATCGCGCCGCGCTTGTTCGGATCCTTCTCGCGGTCGGGGTCGGGCACGCGGTCTTCGATCGACAGCACCATCTCGGGTGAGGTGCCCCAGGTGACCTGCGGGCGGATCTGTGCGGCATCCAGCTCGACCACGGTATCGAACTTGGCGTCGGCGTCGCTGTGCAGCGTGCGCCAGTAGGTGACGGCCTGCTCCCATTCGACGCCACTCGGCGTGAACGGGCGGCCCTTGACGTAGTTGATCGTGGTGTCGTCCACCGCCACCAGGCCGGCACGCGCGCCGGCTTCGATGGCCATGTTGCACACCGTCATGCGACCTTCCATGCTGAGCGCACGCATGGCCGAGCCGGCGAATTCGATGGTGTAGCCCGTGCCGCCGGCCGTGCCGATCTTGCCGATGATGGCGAGCACGATGTCCTTCGCGCTGCAGCCCTTGGGCAGTTGGCCCTCGACCTTCACCAGCATGTTCTTGGCCTTGCGCGCCAAGAGCGTCTGCGTGGCCAGCACGTGCTCGACCTCGCTGGTGCCGATGCCGTGCGCAAGCGCGCCGAACGCGCCGTGCGTCGAGGTGTGCGAGTCACCGCAGACCACCGTCATGCCGGGCAGTGTGGCGCCCTGCTCCGGGCCGATCACGT
Organism: Piscinibacter sp. PDB5-1; assembly: GCF_056676035.1. Classification (NCBI taxonomy): domain Bacteria; kingdom Pseudomonadati; phylum Pseudomonadota; class Betaproteobacteria; order Burkholderiales; family Sphaerotilaceae; genus Piscinibacter; species Piscinibacter sp. PDB5-1. The sequence continues at coordinate 98,197 of NZ_JBWVZL010000002.1, forward strand.
GGACGATGCCCTGGCGCTTGTCGCTCATCTTGAACTGCGTGATGCCGAAGCGGTCGCAGTTCGCGTCGAGCGTATCGACCTGCAGGCGCGAGATCGGGTCGGCGATGCCCTGCGAGCGGTCGGTGGTCGGCACGTTGTGGTCGCTGACCGCCAGGTTGGCCGACAGGCGCCAGACCTTGCGGCCCGCCAGGCCGATGCCTTCGAAGGCCTGCGGGCTCGTCACCTCGTGCAGCAGGTGGCGGTCGATGTAGAGCACGGCGGTGCCATCGTCTTCGGTGTGGACGACGTGCTCGTCCCAGATCTTGTCGTAGAGGGTGCGGCCCATGGCGGGGTGTCCTTGGCTGGCGTTTCGCTCGCGAAGAAACGCCAAAAAAACGTCGGATCAGAGAAGCGCCGGGAAAGCGCGAGGAAAGACGCGAATTTTAGGCGCTTGTAAACAAAAACCCCGGCGATTTGCCGGGGTCTCGTGATTCGGTGCCGGCCTGGGCCGGCTCCCAGGCGCGATCAGGCGCGTTGCGAAATCGGGGTGACGTCGCGTTTGATCGAGCCGTGGAATAGCTGGCGCGGGCGACCGATCTTGTACTCGGGGTCGCCGATCATCTCGTTCAACTGGGCGATCCAGCCGACCGTGCGGGCCAGAGCGAAGATGGCCGTGAACAGGCTCACCGGGATGCCGATGGCGCGCTGCACGATGCCCGAGTAGAAATCGACGTTCGGGTACAGCTTGCGCGACACGAAGTAGTCGTCTTCGAGGGCGATCTTCTCGAGCGCCATCGCCAGCTTGAACAGCGGGTCGTTCTGCAGGCCCAGCGCGCCCAGCACCTCGTGGCAGGTTTCGCGCATCAGCTTGGCGCGCGGGTCGTAGTTCTTGTAGACCCGGTGGCCGAAGCCCATCAGCTTGACGTTGGAGTTCTTGTCCTTGACCTGCTTGATGAACTCGCCGATCTTCTCGACGCCGCCCATCTTCTGCACGTCTTCGAGCATGGTCAGTGCCGCTTCGTTGGCACCACCGTGCGCCGGGCCCCACAGGCAGGCCACGCCGGCGGCGATGGCGGCGAACGGGTTCGTGCCCGACGAGCCGCACAGGCGCACCGTCGAGGTCGAGGCGTTCTGTTCGTGGTCGGCGTGCAAGATGAAGATGCGGTCCATCGCGCGGGTCAGCACGTCGTTCTGCTGGTACTCCTCGCACGGCGTGGCGAACATCATGCGCATGAAGTTGCCGGCGTACGACAGGTCGTTCTTCGGGTAGATGTACGGCTGGCCGATGCCGTACTTGTAGGCCATGGCCACCAGCGTGGGCATCTTGGCGATCAGGCGGATCGCCGCGATCTCGCGGTGCTGCGGGTTATTGATGTCGGTGCTGTCGTGATAGAAGGCCGACAGCGCGCCGACCAGGCCCGTCATCACGGCCATCGGGTGAGCGTCACGACGGAAACCGCGCAGGAAGAACTGCATCTGCTCGTTGACCATCGTGTGGCGCATGACGGTCTGCTCGAACTCGGCCTTCTGGTCACCGTTGGGCAGTTCGCCCTTCAGCAGCAGGTAGCAGGTTTCGAGAAAGTCGCAGTTCGTCGCGAGCTGCTCGATCGGGTAGCCGCGGTACAGCAACTCGCCCTTGTCACCGTCGATGTAGGTGATGGTCGATTGGCAAGCGGCGGTGGACAGGAAGCCCGGGTCGTAGGTGAACTTGCCGGTCTGCGCGTACAGCTTGCGGATGTCGATGACGTCGGGGCCGATCGTGCCTTTGTAGACCGGCAGCTCCATGGCGGGGCTGCCATCGGAGAACGACAGGGTGGCTTTCACGTCAGACGGGGTCATGGGCATTCCTTAGAAAAAAACAAACCAGAAAGACACGCTGTGGTCATTGCGGGGTACGCATCAGGCGCAGCACTTCGATCACGTCGGGCTGGGCCAGATCACCCTCGGGTTCTTTGCGGGCAAGCAGCAAATCGAGAAGGTCGTTGTCCGACAGCTCCATCAGCGCCCGCAAGCCTTGGGCCTGATTCTCTGTCAGAGTCGATTCGTGCCGGGCGAAAAAGCGCTCCACGAAGAGGTCGTTCTCGAGCAGGCCACGCCGACAACGCCACTTGAGTTTGCTCAGGCTGCGTGCATCCACCAGATCGGATTGCATATCGACGGTGCGTGGGTTGCTCGAAAACGGTGCGTTCGCAGAATGCCTCAAACGGCGCGGCGGACCATCAATTCCTTGATCTTGCCAATGGCCTTGGTGGGGTTCAGACCCTTCGGGCACACATCGACGCAGTTCATGATGGTGTGGCAACGGAACAGGCGGTACGGGTCCTCGAGGTTGTCGAGGCGGTCGCCCGTGGCCTGGTCGCGGCTATCGGCAATGAAGCGGTACGCCTGCAGCAGGCCAGCCGGGCCGACGAACTTGTCGGGGTTCCACCAGAAGCTCGGGCAGCTCGTCGAGCAGCTCGCGCACAGGATGCACTCGTACAGGCCGTTCAGCTCATCGCGCTCTTCTGGCGACTGCAGGCGCTCTTTGTCGGGCGGAGGCGTGTCGTTGACGAGGTACGGCTTGATCGAGTTGTACTGCTTGAAGAACTGCGTCATGTCCACGATCAGGTCGCGGATCACGGGCAGGCCGGGCAGCGGCTTCAGCACGATCGGGTCTTTCAGCGTGCGCATGTTGGTCAGGCACGCAAGGCCGTTCTTGCCGTTGATGTTCATCGCGTCGGAGCCGCAGACGCCCTCACGGCACGAGCGGCGGAAGCTCAGCGTCGGATCGACCGCCTTCAGCTTCATCAACGCGTCGAGCAGCATGCGCTCGCTGCCGTCGAGTTCGACCTCGATGGTCTGCATGCGCGGCTTCGCGTCGGTGTCCGGGTCGTAGCGGTAAATCTGGAAAACACGCTTGGTCATGACAGGGATTCCTGACGCAGAAATTAGAAGGAACGAACCTTGGGCGGGATCGACTCGGCCGTCAGCGGCTTCAAGTTCACCGGCTTGTAGTCGAGGCGGTTGCCGTCGCGGTACCAGAGGGTGTGCTTCATCCACTCGGTGTCGTTGCGACCGTTCGGGTACTGGGCGCTGTCGCCGTAGTCGTTGACCGTGTGCGCGCCGCGGCTTTCCTTGCGGGCGGCCGCCGAGATCATCGTGGCCAGCGCCACTTCGATCAGGTTTTCGACTTCCAGCGCTTCGACGCGCGCGGTGTTGAACACCTTGGACTTGTCGGCCAGGTGGATGCTCTTCACACGCTCGGCCACGGCTTTGATCTTGGTGACGCCTTCATCCATCGACGCCTGGGTGCGGAACACCCCAGCGTGCTGCTGCATGGTCGAACGGATGTCGTTGGCCACGTCTTGCGCGTACTCGCCGCCGGTGCTGGTCTCGTACTTCGCCAGACGCGACAGCGTGTAGTCGGCGGCGTCCTTCGGCAGCTCCTTGTGCGACTGCGCCTTCAGGTTGCTCTCGACGATGTGGTTGCCGGCCGCGCGGCCGAACACCAGCAGATCGAGCAGCGAGTTCGTGCCCAGGCGGTTCGCGCCGTGCACGCTCACGCAGGCGCATTCGCCGACGGCGTAGAGGCCGTTGATCACCGCGTTGGGTTTCTCGCCATTGGGCACCACCACCTGGCCGTGCACGTTGGTCGGAATGCCACCCATCTGGTAATGGATGGTCGGCACCACGGGGATCGGCTCCTTCGTGATGTCCACGTTGGCGAAGTTGTGCCCGATCTCGAAGACCGACGGCAGGCGCTTCATGATCGTCTCGGCGCCCAGGTGGGTCATGTCGAGGACGACGTAGTCCTTGTTCGGCCCGCAGCCACGGCCTTCCTTGATTTCCTGGTCCATGCAGCGCGAGACGAAGTCACGCGGGGCCAGGTCCTTCAGCGTCGGCGCGTAACGCTCCATGAAGCGTTCGCCGTTGCAGTTGCGCAGAATCGCGCCCTCGCCGCGGCAGCCTTCAGTCAGCAGCACGCCGGCGCCGGCCACGCCGGTCGGGTGGAACTGCCAGAACTCCATGTCTTCGAGCGGAATGCCCGCACGCGCCGCCATGCCCAGGCCATCGCCGGTGTTGATGAAGGCGTTGGTGGAGGCCGCGAAGATGCGTCCTGCCCCGCCTGTTGCGAGCAGCACGGTCTTGGCTTCGAGGATGAAGACTTCGCCCGTTTCCATTTCGAGCGCGGTCACGCCGACCACGTCGCCCGAGGCGTCACGGATCAGGTCGAGCGCCATCCACTCGACGAAGAACTGCGTGCGGGCCTTCACGTTTTGCTGGTACAGCGTGTGCAGCATCGCGTGGCCAGTGCGGTCGGCCGCGGCGCAGGCGCGCTGCACGGGCTTCTCGCCGTAGTTGGCGGTGTGGCCGCCGAACGGGCGCTGGTAGATGGTGCCGTCGGCGTTGCGGTCGAAGGGCATGCCGAAGTGCTCAAGCTCGTAGACGACCTTGGGCGCCTCACGGCACATGAACTCGATGGCGTCCTGGTCGCCCAGCCAGTCGGAGCCCTTCACCGTGTCGAAGAAGTGGTAGTGCCAGTTGTCTTCGCTCATGTTGCCGAGCGAGGCACCGATGCCGCCTTGCGCGGCGACCGTGTGCGAACGGGTCGGGAACACCTTCGACAGCACGGCCACGTTCAGGCCGGCGAGCGACAGTTGCAGCGAGGCGCGCATGCCGGAGCCACCGGCACCGACGATGACGACGTCGAACTTGCGCTTGGAAAGAGAAGAGGTTGAGCTCACGTTCACAGTCTCCACAACACCTGGATCGCCCAACCGGCACAACCCACCAGCCACACGATGGTGGCCACTTGAAGCACCAGCCGCACGACGACGGGCTGCACGTAATCCATGAACACATCGCGCATGCCAACCCACACGTGGTAGGCCAGGGCGATGATCACGGTGAAGGTCAGCACCTTCATCCACTGGGCCGAGAAGATGCCAGCCCACTTGTCGTAACCCATCTCGCCCGGCAGCAGCACCTGGACGATGAGGACCAGGGTGAAAAGCGCCATCACCAGCGCCGTGGCGCGCTGGGCGAGCCAGTCTCGCAGGCCGTAGTGCGCGCCGACCACGACGCGCTTGGAACCAAAGTTCTGTGTCATGTTGGGATTTGCCTCAGGAGGACGACTCAAAAGAAGAGCTTGTAGCCCAGCGCCAGGGTCAGGATCACGCTGACGGCGAGCGTGAAGACCGCCGAGTTCGCACCGAACTCTTTGCTGACCGAGTGGGTCACGTCCATCCAGAGGTGGCGCAGACCGGCGATGAAGTGATGCAGATAGGCCCAGATCAGCGCCAGCACCACGAGCTTGAGGAACCACGCCGGAAACACCCAGATACCGCCGATGAAGGCGCTGGTGAAGACGCTGTACGAGATTTCAGAGGTCAGGCTGGTGTCGAGCATCCAGATGATGAACGGCAGCAGCGCAAACATCAGCACGCCGCTCACGCGATGGAGGATGGACACCCAACCCGCGGCCGGAAGCCGGTATTGAGTCGCGTCGATGAGACGCATGGTGCCTGGTCTTTTCTTTGCGATCTCTGCCATACCCAACCTTGTGAAATCCAGATGAAACCGAAGGATTTTATTGCAACGCACCAGCGACGCCCGTCTTAGGGGCGACACCGCATGCACGAAGGACCACTAACTCAGCTCATTGCGGTAGTAATGCGACTGCGTGTTGTAGAGCCCGCGTCGCCATTCCACCGGCTTGTCGTCGTAGGTGCGTGACAGCCGCTCCACACTCAAAAGCGGCGACCCCACCGGCAGGTGGAGCAACTCGGCCGCGGCGGCATCGGCTGCCACGGCACGCAACTGTTCTTCGGCGCGAATCATGCGCACCCCGAACTCGGTCTCGAAGAGACCGTACATCGGGCCTTTGTACTCGCTCAGGCGCTCGGCCGTCAGACCCTTGAACAAATGCCCGGGCAGCCAGATGTCGTCGAGGATGACCGGGGTGCCGCGAAAGTGCAGCACACGACGCACCTGCACCACCGGGTCGCCCGACTTCAATTCGAGCGCGCGTGCGATTTCAGCCGGCGCGCGCAGGCGGCGGCAATCGATGAAGCGGCGCTCCATGCCACCGGTCTGGCCGTCGTCGGGCGTCAGACGCAGAAAGCGGAACTGAATCTTCTGCTCGGAATGCGTCGCAACGAAGGTGCCTTTGCCCTGGCGGCGCACGAGCAGGTTTTCGTCGGACAAGGCGTCGATCGCCTTGCGCACCGTGCCCTGGCTGACCTTGTAGCGGGCCGCCAGCTCCAGTTCGCTCGGAATGGCCTCGCCCGGCTTCCATTCGCCCGACTGGAGGCTGCGCGTGATCAGCGACTTGATCTGCTGGTACAGCGGGCTGAACGCGGGCCCGCCCACCTCGCCGCTGGGGGCGACATCGGCCATCGAAGGCAAGCCGACAGGAGTGAGCGAGGTGACCATGACCACGATTGCAGCACAGCCGAACAGCGCCGTCCATGCGTCGCATGCAAGATGTCTTATATAAGACATAAGAGTCTTGACGCCCTACGGGTTGCCCCCTAGACTCTTTTAAACTAGCGGGCTTGGCTCGGCCAGCGCACCTCGGCGCGCCATCAGTTTTCTTTCATCCTCGAACCCCTTCGGAGTCTTCCATGAGCAAGAAACCCGTTCGCGTCGCCGTCACCGGCGCTGCTGGCCAAATCGGCTATGCCCTCCTGTTCCGCATCGCCTCGGGCGAAATGCTGGGCAAAGACCAGCCGGTCATCCTGCAGCTGCTCGAAATCCCCGACGAGAAGGCCCAGAACGCGCTCAAGGGCGTGATCATGGAACTCGACGACTGCGCCTTCCCGCTGCTGGCCGGCATCGAAGCGCACAGCGACCCGATGACCGCCTTCAAGGACACCGACTACGCCCTGCTCGTCGGCGCCCGCCCCCGCGGCCCCGGCATGGAACGCAAGGACCTGCTCTCGGCCAACGCCCAGATCTTCACCGCCCAGGGCAAGGCCCTGAACGCCGTGGCCTCGCGCAACGTCAAGGTGCTGGTCGTCGGCAACCCCGCCAACACCAACGCCTACATCGCGATGAAGTCGGCCCCCGACCTGCCGCGCAAGAACTTCACCGCCATGCTGCGCCTGGACCACAACCGCGCGCTGAGCCAGATCGCTGCCAAGACCGGCAAGCCGGTGTCGGCCATCGAGAAGCTTGCCGTGTGGGGCAACCACTCGCCCACCATGTACGCCGACTACCGCTTCGCCACCATCGAAGGCAAGTCGGTCAAGGACATGATCAACGACGACGTGTGGAACCGTGACACCTTCCTGCCGACCGTCGGCAAGCGCGGCGCAGCCATCATCGCCGCCCGCGGCGTGTCGTCGGCCGCTTCGGCCGCCAACGCCGCCATCGACCACATGCGTGACTGGGCCCTGGGCACCAACGGCAAGTGGGTCACGATGGGTGTGCCGTCGAACGGCGAATACGGCATCCCGAAGGACGTCATGTTCGGCTACCCCGTCACCTGCGAAGGCGGCGAGTACAAGCTGGTCGAAGGCCTGAGCATCGACGCCTTCTCGCAAGAGTGCATCAACAAGACGCTGGCCGAGCTGCAAGAAGAGCAAGACGGCGTCAAGCACCTGCTGTAAATCGGCCCCTGAACGGCCCGCGGCGCCTGCGGGCGCCGCAAACCAAAGGCCGGCACGCTTTGCATGCTGGCCTTTTTTTCGACTCCGCCCCGCCTGCCCTTCGCCCCTGTGTCCATGACCGCAGCCGCTGTGCATCCCTGCGAAGCGTTGTTCGACGCCGGTGAAACGGCGCCGTCGCTGCCCGTCTGCGACCACTACTCGGGCGTCGAGGCACGCATGCACAAGAGCCTGCAGCTGCAGGCCGAGCTGGGCCCGGTGTTCGACGTGACGCTCGACTGCGAAGACGGCGCCCCCGTCGGCGGCGAGGCCGAGCACGCGCACCTGGTGGCCGAGCTGGCGATGTCGCCGCGCAACGTGCACGACCGCGTGGGGGCCCGGGTGCACCCGGTCGATCACCCGGCCTTCGCCGACGACGTGGCCACCCTGGTCGGCCGTGCCGGCACGCGCCTGGCCTACCTGATGGTGCCCAAGGTCGCGAGCGCCGCGCAGTTGCAGGCCGGCATCACCGAAATCGACCGCCAGCGTGCAGCGCACGGCCAGACGCACCCGTTGCCCATCCACGCGCTGATCGAAACCCACGGCGCGCTGCACGAGGTGCACGCCATCGCCGCGCACCCGCGCATCGAGTCGCTGTCGTTCGGCCTGATGGATTTCGTCTCAGCGCACCGGGGGGCCATTCCCCAGGCCGGCATGAGCGCCCAGGGGCAGTTCGAGCATCCGCTGGTGGTGCGGGCCAAGGTCGAGATCTCGGCCGCCTGCCACGCCCATGGCAAGACGCCGTCGCACTGCGTCGTCACCGAATTCAAGAAGCTCGACCTGCTGCAGGCCGCTGCCACGCGCGCCGCGCGCCAGTTGGGCTACCTGCGGATGTGGAGCATCCACCCCGACCAGATCCGTCCCATCGTCGAAGCCTTCGCGCCCACCGTGGCCGAAACCGACCAGGCGATCGAGATCCTGCTGGCCGCGCAAGCCGCGAACTGGGCCCCCATCAGCCACCGCGACACGCTGCACGACCGCGCGAGCTACCGCTACTTCTGGCATGTGCTCGACCGCGCCCGGCGCACCGGCCAGCCGCTGCCGCAAGAAGTGGCGCTCGCGTTCTTCGGCGACGAGGCCCGCGCATGAACCGCTGTGTGGGTAGGACGCCGCATGGCACGGTGCCGGGTGTCAATCAAATGTTTCAGCACGGCGGTGCGCTGACGTCCGGCGGCTATCACGCGCTCGCCCATGACAAGCGCGCGGCCACCGCCTATGTTTGTGACTTCACTCACGGGGGCCTTCGCCGCTTGCGCGCCACCGAGGGTGAGGCCCGTCTGACCCGCCCGGCCCTGCGCGTGGCGGCCATTCGGGGCTGGGTGCAATTTGTTGCAAACGGGGCCAGACCGACGGAAGACACCTGTAAGCGGCATTCCACAATCGGAGCCCCTTCAACCCTTGGAGTCACTCCATGATCCGTTCCGTCGTGCTTGCCGCAGCTTTCGCATTCACCAGCGCCAGCGTCCTCGCGCAATCGGCTCCGGCGCCGAAGCCCGCCGCCGCCAAACCCGCCGCGGCCAAGGGCAAGAAGGTCGAAAAGGCTTTGCCGGCTGCCGACCAGGCCCAGCTGCAAGCCGCCGAGTACACGCACTACGGCCTGTACGACTGCGAATTCAAGCAGTCGATCGACGTGTCGATCAACCCCAAGGCCCCCGGCTACGTCGATGTGAAGTTTGGCAAGGCCGTCTACACGATGAAGCCCGTGCTGTCGTCCACCGGCGCGCTGCGCCTCGAAGACGTGACCGGCAAGACCCTGCTGCTGCAGATCGCCAACAAGTCGATGCTGATGGACGTGAAGGCTGGTCGCCGCCTGGTGGACAACTGTGTCCACGAAAAGCAGCGCGCCGCGGCCGACGCCGCCAACAAGTAAACCCCCCAGCGACCGCATGACCCGCCGCGCACCGTTCATCCGCCCTGCCGCCCCGGCCCTCGCCGTGGCCTGGGCGCCCTGCGGCGGCGGGTTCGCCTGGCCTTCCGGTTCTCGTCTCGGCACGCACCCCTCGATGGCGACGTGGGCGCCCGCACCACGTCGGCGCCCCACGCACCTCACGCCCCCCGGCTTTCAGACTTCGTGAAAGCCGTGCCGTGAACTGACATCCCTGTTTTCGGGCATTCGCGCGTTGCGAGCGCCCTCCTGAGTCTGCAAGCTTCTTGCTCTGTTTTTCACCCGTTCCCGCTTTACCGCGTCAGACGATTTCGACCCACCGGAGAACTCCATGCTTCAAGCCTATCGCCAACACGTCGCCGAGCGCGCCGCCCTCGGCATTCCGCCGCTGCCGCTGTCGGCCCAGCAGACCGCTGAACTGATCGAACTGCTGAAGGCCCCGCCGGCCGGCGAAGGCGCGAACCTCGTTCACCTGCTGACGCACCGCGTGCCGGCCGGTGTGGACGACGCGGCGAAGGTGAAGGCTTCGTACCTGGCCGCCGTGGCCCATGGCACCGAGGTGTGCTCGCTGGTGTCGCGCGAACAGGCGACCGAACTGCTGGGCACCATGCTCGGCGGCTACAACATCAGCCCGCTGATCGACCTGCTGGACGACGCCACCGTGGGCGCCGTGGCCGCCAAGGGCCTGAAGAACACGCTGCTGATGTTCGACCAGTTCCACGACGTGAAAGAAAAGGCCGACAAGGGCAACGCCAACGCGAAGGCCGTGCTGCAAAGCTGGGCCGACGCCGAGTGGTTCACGTCGCGCCCTGAAGTGCCGCAAAGCATCACCGTCAGCATTTTCAAGGTGCCTGGCGAGACCAACACCGACGACCTGTCGCCTGCGCCCGACGCCTGGAGCCGCCCCGACATCCCGCTGCACGCGCTGGCGATGCTGAAGAACAAGCGCGACGGCGCGCCCTTCACGCCCGAGGAAGACGGCAAGCGCGGCCCGATCAAGTTCATCGAAGAGCTGCGCGCCAAGGGCAACCTCGTGGCCTACGTGGGCGACGTGGTCGGCACCGGCTCGTCGCGCAAATCGGCAACCAACAGCGTGCTGTGGTTCACCGGTGAAGACATCCCGTTCGTCCCGAACAAGCGCTTCGGCGGCGTGTGCCTGGGTTCGAAGATCGCCCCGATCTTCTACAACACGATGGAAGACGCCGGCGCGCTGCCCATCGAACTCGATGTGTCCCAGATGAACATGGGCGACGTGGTCGAACTGCGCCCCTACGACGGCAAGGCGCTCAAGAACGGCCAAGTCATCGCCGAGTTCAAGGTCAAGAGCGACGTGCTGTTCGACGAAGTGCGTGCCGGTGGCCGCATCCCGCTGATCATCGGCCGCGGCCTGACCGCCAAGGCGCGTGAAGCGCTGGGCCTGCCGCCCTCGACCTTGTTCCGCCTGCCGCAAAGCCCGGTCGATACGAAGAAGGGCTTCTCGCTCGCACAAAAGATGGTCGGCCGCGCCTGTGGCCTGCCCGAAGGCCAGGGCGTTCGCCCGGGCACGTATTGCGAACCGCGCATGACCTCGGTCGGCTCGCAAGACACCACCGGCCCGATGACCCGCGACGAGCTGAAAGACCTGGCCTGCCTGGGCTTCAGCGCCGACCTCGTGATGCAGTCGTTCTGCCACACCGCCGCTTACCCGAAGCCGGTCGATGTGAAGATGCACCACGAGCTGCCCGACTTCATCAGCCACCGGGGTGGCATCGCGCTGCGCCCGGGCGACGGCGTGATCCACTCGTGGCTCAACCGCTTCCTGTTGCCCGACACCGTGGGCACCGGCGGCGACTCGCACACCCGCTTCCCGATCGGCATTTCGTTCCCGGCCGGCTCGGGCCTCGTGGCCTTCGCCGCCGCCACCGGCGTGATGCCGCTGGACATGCCCGAATCGGTGCTGGTGCGCTTCAAGGGCAAGCTGCAGCCGGGCGTCACGCTGCGTGACCTGGTCAACGCGATCCCGCTGTACGCCATCAAGGCTGGTCTGCTGACCGTGGCCAAGGCCGGCAAGAAGAACATCTTCTCGGGCCGCATCCTCGAAATCGAAGGTCTGCCCGACCTGAAGGTCGAGCAAGCATTCGAGCTGAGCGACGCCTCGGCCGAGCGCTCGGCCGCTGGCTGCACGGTGCACCTGAACAAAGAGCCGATCATCGAGTACATCAACAGCAACATCACGCTGATGAAGAACATGATCGCCAACGGCTACGCCGACGCGCGCACGCTGCAACGCCGCATCGCGTCGCAAGAAGCCTGGCTCAAGAACCCGCAGCTGCTCAAGGGCGATGCCGACGCGGACTACGCCGCCGTGATCGAGATCGACCTGGCCGACATCCACGAACCCATCGTGGCCTGCCCGAACGACCCGGACGACGTGAAGACGATGTCCGAAGTCGCCGGCGCCAAGATCGACGAGGTATTCATCGGCTCGTGCATGACCAACATCGGCCACTTCCGTGCGGCGTCGAAGCTGCTCGAAGGCAAGCGCGACATCCCGGTCAAGCTGTGGGTCGCACCGCCGACCAAGATGGACGCGCAGCAGCTGACCGAAGAAGGCCACTACGGCGTGCTCGGCACGGCCGGCGCCCGCATGGAAATGCCGGGCTGCTCGCTGTGCATGGGCAACCAGGCCCAGGTGAAAGAAGGCGCGACGGTGTTCTCGACCAGCACCCGCAACTTCCCGAACCGCCTGGGCAAGAACAGCAACGTGTACCTGGGCTCGGCCGAGTTGGCCGCCGTGTGCTCGAAGCTGGGCCGCATCCCGACCAAGGCCGAGTACCTGGCCGACATCGGCGTGCTCGACAGCAACAGCGACAAGATCTACAAGTACCTGAACTTCGACCAGATCGGCGAATACGTCGAGAAGGCGAAGACGGTCACGGCCTGATCGGTCGCGCGGCCCACGCCGCGCTGAGGCCCCCAGCCGCAAGCCCCGGTGCGCAAGTGCCGGGGCTTTTTCACGCCGGGGCCCCGCAAGCGAGTGCTGTCGATGTTTGCCCCGAGGCAGGCGCGCGCGCCGCACGGGACAATCCGGCCCTCGCCGGCCCCGCGCCGCAGAAAAGCAATTCGTGAGGGAGATTTCTCATGGCCGCCACCCGGTGCCGTTCACTTTCTTTCTGGCTGTCGCTTGGCGTGCAGGGCCTGCTGGCCGTGCTGCTGACCGGCTGCATCCCCAAGCCCACCACCCCGCCCAGCACCTTCGGCATCAACTTCGATGCCACGCGCGCGCGCCAGTTCTTGCCCGGCCAGGCCACCAAGACGCAGGTGCTGGCCGAGCTGGGGCAACCCAAGGCAAGTGACGCGTTCAGCGCCGTGCGCGACCTGAGCGGCCGCACGCTCGCGCAGCCGGTGCCCATCGATCGGCTGACCTATTACTTCAGCGACCGCGCCGCGCCCGCCGCCAAGCCGGGCATGCACGCGTACCGCTCGGCGGTGTTCCTGTTCGCCGGTGAGAGCCTGATCGACGCCACACACCGCAGCAGCTTTCCGGCCGAGTCGATCGACTTCGACGAGGCCAAGGTCAAGTCCATCGTGCGCGGCAAGACGCGCCAGGGCGACGTGAGCCGCCTGCTGGGCACGCCCTCGGGCACGGCGCTCTACCCCTCGGCACGCGACGTGGGCGGCAGCGCCTGGACCTACGACGCGCTCTCGTACGACAAGCAGGCCAACCGCCTGAGTACGAAGAAGCTCGTCGTGTACTTCAACCGCGCCAAGGTGGTGACACACGTCGAGCTGGACGTGTCGGAGAGCTGATCGGCCACCCAGCCTTTCGGCCCGCCCCTGAGCCAAGCGTTTGCCTCGGCGAGGGACTGCCCTCCGCCGCTCAGTTGCGCCTTCGTTTGGCGTGCGAATGACCGACCCGTGCCGCGAACGATTCACGTGTCTGACCACACGCCGCGCGCCTGTCGGACGGCGCCGCGAAGTTGCGGCAAACGTCGGTTCGAGCGTCCACAAGGGGGTTCAAGGCATGTGGATTGCCGGGATGAGCAGGCTGGGACGTCCAGTCACCAAGGAGAAACATCCATGCGCAAGAACTTCCTCGCCATCACCCTCATCGCCGCTTCGATGGGCTTCGGCGGTGCCACCCTGGCACAGACCACGTCGCCCTACACCCCCGCGGGCACCCCGGGCACGCAAAGCACTTCGGGGGGTCTGTCGCCCGAGGCCAAGGACGCCAAGGAAGAAGCCAAGGGCGAATACAAGGCCCGCAAGAAAATTGCCGACGCCGAGAAGTCGCTGAACAAGGCCGAATGTGAAACCACGTCCGACGGCATGGCTGAGCACGCCTGCAAGAAGAACGCACGTGCCACTGCCAAGCAGCAAAAGGCCGAGGCACAGATGATCTACGAGAACGAGAAGAAGGCGATCCGCGAGAACGACCGCTGATCGGCCCTACCGCTGCGCGCGGCTTGGGGCGCGGGGGCGAGAGCCTCGCGCCCGCGCTTTTCAGTCGCGCTCGGGGGCGATCTCGGTGGCGTAGTCCACCAGCTCTCCGAGCAGGTCCTGGCCGCGCTCGTCGGCCGTTTCCTGCAGTTGGTCGATCTTCTCGAAGAAGGCTTCGAGCGTGAGAAAGCCGTCCACCCCGTCGTGCAGGCGGTGGATGCAGTGGTCGAGCCATTGCTGGCGCTCAGGCTCGGTCAACGTCTCGGGGAAGTTGCGCGCGCGGTAGCGGAACAACAGCTCTTCGAGCCGGTGGTCGGCGAAGGCCGGGCGCTTGTCGGCCAGTTGCGCGGGCGTGAGCGACCGCAGCCGGGTCAGCGCGCGGCGGTCGTCGTTGCCGAGGAAGCCGCCGTAGAGGTCTTCATCGACGTCGGGCTTCTTCGGGGCCTCGGGCCGGTCGAAGATCGCGGGCCACATGCCGGCCAGCTTGTTGGCGTGGCGCGCCGCGGTCTCGGCGTGGCGCAGCGCCTGGTCCACGTCGAGCGACCAGCGCTGCGCCGCCTCGGGGCTCAGCGTCTTCAGGTTGCCCACGACGATGGGCGACTTGTTGATGTGGATGGTCTTGAGCGGCAGCCGCGTCGTGCCCTCGGGCAGGTCTTCGGTCTTGGTGAACATGCGATGGCGAATGGCCTCGACGCCCAGCGTGAACAGCTCGCTCGGGTCGTGCGCCAGGTCCCACACGATGACTTCGTTCTTGTTGGTCGGGTGCGGCGCGAGGGGCCACACGAGGGCGGTGCAGCCCTTGTCCACGCCGTACATGCCCGACACGTGCAGGAAGGGCCGGCCCACGCCCATCTCGCGGATGACCTCGTCTTTCTTGCGCAGGCGCAGGCAGAAGTCCCACAGCTTGGGCTGGCGCGTCTTGATGAGCTTGGCCAGCGCGATGGTCGCGCGCACATCCGACAGCGCATCGTGCGCGGCCTCGTGGGCCAGGCCATTGGCGGCGGTGAGGTGTTCGAGCTTGAACGAGGGCCGGCCGTCGTCGTGCTTCGGCCAGGTGATGCCTTCGGGCCGCAGCGCCCAGGTGATGCGCACCACGTCGAGCACGTCCCAGCGGCCGCATTCGTTTTGCCACTCGCGGGCGTAGGGGTCGATGAGGTTGCGCCAGAAGAGGTGGCGCGTCACCTCGTCGTCGAAGCGGATCGAGTTGTAGCCCACGCCGATGGTGCCGGGCCGCGCGAGCTGCTGCTCGATGGCGTCGGCGAACGCGTGCTCGGGCACGCCTTGCGCCAGGCACTGCTGCGGGGTGATGCCGGTGAGCAGGCACGACTCGGGGTCGGGCAGAAAGTCGGGCGCGGGGCGGCAGTACAGCATCACCGGCGCGTCGATCTCGTTCAGGTCGGCGTCGGTGCGCACGCCGGCAAACTGCGCCGGGCGGTCGCGGCGGGGCACGCGGCCGAAGGTTTCGTAGTCGTGCCAGAAGAAGCTGAGGTCGGCCATGCGCGTGCTCGCGGCGTGTTCGTCGGGGAAGGCGGGATTAGAACGCAGACGGGCATGGGGCTTCGGTGGTGGTCGAAGGCTTCTTACCGCCAAGACGCCAAGAACGCAAAGGGCGCAAAGGAACAACTCATGGCGCTGGGCGTAATCGGGCCTTCTCCTTGGCCTTCTCCTTGGCGTTCTTCGCGTTCTTGGCGGCTTGGCGGTGACATCTCTTTCACCCCCACCACTCGGGCCGACACCCAACCCCATCGGCTAAGCTTGCGCGCTCCGTTTCTGCCCCTTTGAAAGCCCCGCTCCATGACCCGCGTTTTCAACTTCAGCGCCGGCCCCGCCGCCTTGCCCGAACCCGTGCTGCGCCAGGCCGCCGACGAGATGCTCGACTGGCACGGCTCGGGCATGTCGGTGATGGAGATGAGCCACCGCGGCAAAGAGTTCATGTCGATCCACGCGCAGGCGATGGCCGACCTGCGCGAGCTGCTGAAGGTGCCCGCCCACTACAAGATCCTCTTCTTGCAAGGCGGCGGCATGGGCCAGAACGCACTGGTGCCGATGAACCTGCTGCGCGGCAAGACGAGCGCCGACTATGTGAACACCGGCGAATGGGCGTCGCGCTCGTTGGCCGAAGCCCGCAAGTACGGCCAGGTGAACGTGGTGGCCAGCAGCGAAGCCGATGGCTTTCGCCACGTGCCCAAGCAAGACAGCTGGAAGCTCGACCCCAACGCCGCCTACGTGCACATCTGCGCGAACGAAACCATCGGCGGCATTCAGTACCACTTCACGCCCGACACCGGCAGCGTGCCGCTGGTGGCCGACATGTCGTCTGAAATTCTTTCGCGCGCCTTCGACGTCAGCCGCTACGGCTGCATCTACGCCGGCGCGCAAAAGAACATCGGCCCCTCGGGCGTGACGCTCGTGATCGTGCGTGAAGACCTGCTGGGCCAGGCCCTGCCCATCACGCCCACGGCCTTCGACTACACGCACCAGGCCAAGAACGACTCGATGCTCAACACCCCGCCCACCTACGGCATCTACATCGCCGGGCTGGTGTTTCAGTGGATCAAGGCGCAAGGCGGCGTGGCCGCGATGGAAGCGCGCAACCGCGCCAAGGCGAAGCTGCTGTACGACGCCCTCGACGCGAGCGAGTTCTTCTACAGCCCCGTCGCCCGCGAAGACCGTTCGCTGATGAACGTGCCCTTCAAGCTGCGCGACGAATCGCTCAACGACGCCTTTCTGCAAGGCGCCGAGCAGCGCGGCATGGTGCAGCTCAAGGGCCACCGCCTGGTGGGCGGCATGCGGGCGTCGATCTACAACGCCATGCCGCTCGAAGGCGTGCAGGCGCTGGTGACCTATCTGGGCGAATTCGAGAAGACCAAGGCCTGACCGGCGCACGCCGCGCTGCAAAACGCGAAGCCCTGCCCGGTCGCCCCGGCAGGGCTTTTTTGCGCCCGGCTCGCTCAGTCGCGTTCGTCTTTCTTCTTGGCGCCGAACGGGTATGCACCGCCCGACTTGCCCTTCGGCGGGATCTTCAGCGACAAGACCATCGTGACCACGAGCGTCAGTGCCGTGAAGCCGAGTGAGGCCGCCACCGGGATCTTGTAGACGTCGATCAGCAGCATTTTCGCGCCGATGAACACGAGGATGATCGCCAGGCCATAGCTGAGCAGGTGAAAGCGCTCGTGCATGTTGGCCAACAGAAAGTACATCGCGCGCAGGCCGAGGATGGCGAACACGTTGGACGTGAGCACGATGAACGGGTCGGTCGTGATCGCGAAGATGGCCGGGATCGAATCGACCGCGAACACCACATCGACGACGGCAATCAGCAAGATCACCACCAGCAGCGGCGTGGCCATCTTCACCCCGCCCACCACGGTGAAGAACTTCTCGCCGTCGTACTCGGGCGAAATCTTGAAATGGCTGCGCACCCACTTGAGCGCCGGGTTGTTGTCGAGGTCGGGCTCCTGGCCGGCGGCCCACCACATCTTGATGCCGGTGAACAGCAAGAAAGCGCCGAAGACGTACAAGATCCAGTGGAACTGCGCGATCAGCCACGCCCCCACCAGAATCATCGCCGCGCGCAGCACGAGCGCCCCCAGGATGCCAATCATCAGCACGCGCTTCTGAAAGCCTGCCGGTACCGCGAAGTAGGTGAACAGCATCAGAAAGACAAAGATGTTGTCCACCGCGAGCGCCTTCTCGATCAGGTAGCCCGTCAAGAATTCGAGCGACTTGTCGTTGGCCACCGCGCGTGCGGCCGCGTCGCTGCCGGTGCCACCGAGGTACCACCACAGCCAGCCCATGAAGACAAACGACACACCGAACCAGACCAGCGACCAGATGGCCGCCTCGCGCGTGCTGACGCGGTGAGCGCCTTGCTTGCTCATCGCAAAAAAATCGACCAGCAGCGCGACGAGCACGAACGCCGCGAACAACGACCACATGAGAGGAGAACCGATGGATTCCATGACCGCCTTTGAAGTTGAGTGACCGAAGATCCACCGAGCCGCTCGCTGCTTGCGAACGCCAGGGGGACCTCAAGGACCCAAGGCTGGTCTTGCCTTGCCAACGATGCCGCGGTCGATGACCGGGTTCGTGGCCTGCAGCGCCGGGCCGGGTGGAGCGCACCGCGACCGTACTGACGACACTGCATCGGATGTGCGCCCTGCCCGCTGGCGACCCCGATGGCTACTCCCCAACTAGAGTTGGCGGGCAGTCTAGCAGCGCGAATTCGGCTTTGCATGCGCGGGCTGCGAGCCCGAGTGCCGCCCGGGGCTGTGCTGTGCACGAGTTGGCGTCCGCGCCCCCTGTATCCTTCGAGCTTTTACTCGAAAGGATCGACATGGCACTGTCAAAGAAGAAGCGCGTTGGCAAGAGAACCATTTCCGCCAAGCAAGTCCGCAAGACGGCAAGCGGCCGGAAGCGCCGCAAGGCCGACGGCACCCAGCCCTCGCGGGTGCTGTTCCCCACCCCGGCGCCCGCAGCGGCCTGAGGACTGAGGCAGGACCGGCGACGCGAAAGCAGTCCTCCCGCCCCAACACCAAGCCCTGCCATCAACAGCAGGGCTTTTTGTTGCGCGCTCCGAAACCTCAGAACCCGAACTTCCCATTCCCGTT
This sequence comes from Piscinibacter sp. PDB5-1, assembly GCF_056676035.1. Taxonomy (NCBI): domain Bacteria; kingdom Pseudomonadati; phylum Pseudomonadota; class Betaproteobacteria; order Burkholderiales; family Sphaerotilaceae; genus Piscinibacter; species Piscinibacter sp. PDB5-1. The sequence continues at coordinate 116,718 of NZ_JBWVZL010000002.1, forward strand.
GCGCCACTCGCTGCGCGGCGGGATGGCCTGCACCACGTCCCAGTGTTCGGCGAGCTTGCCGCCAGCCATGCGGAAGAGGTCGTAGAAGGCCACGGGCTTGCCGGCGAAGTGGCCTTCGCTGACGACGAGCACGAAGTTGCCCTCGCCCAGCACCCGGTGCACCTTGTCGTACTTCATCGTCACACCGGCCTTGGCCATGGCCTGCAAGGCCCCGCCCAGGCCAGACAGCTGGTCGGGGATTTGCGGGTTGTGCTGCAGGTAGTTGTCTCCATCGAAATACTGCGGCAGTCGGTCCATGCGGCCGTGCACCAGCACGTCATCGACGAACGCGGCGGCGAGTGCCTTGTTGGCCGCCGTGCGGTCGAGGTCGGTGACTTGCGTGGCGCCGTCGATCATCGTGCGCCCGCTGGGGTTGGGTCGGACCGGCAGGGTCTGCAGGTTGTCCCAGTGCTCGACGATGCGCCCGCCTTCGAAACGAAAGATGTCGAAGCCGACCTTCGGGCCGAAGAAGTCGTACTGCGTGTGCGCGAACACGAAGTCGCCGTCTTGAAACACGCGCGCCGTGTTCGCCTTGGCCGAGCCCTTGGGCAAGGCCTGCACCACCGCCGCAAAGCCGGCCCGGCCGTCGGGCACCGCGAGGTTGTGCTGGATGTACTTGTCGGGGTGAAGGACGCCAGCCGCTGCTGCGTCACCGGTCTCGATGCTCTTGAGCAGCGCGACGACCTGTGCCTTTCGGTCGGCCGCAGGTGCGGTGCCCGTCGGGGCGCCAGCGGTGGCGGCACAGCCGCCGAGGGCGAGGCTCAGCGCGGCCCATGCGAGGGCGTGGCGAAGAAAGTGCGTGCGATTCATGGAAGAAGGACCTGTGGTGTGGCGGAGCGCCGACTGTGCGTCGCACCCGCCGAAACGCCGAGGTGGGCAGCCGCCAATGCATGGTCAAAATCGAGCACACCCGGGCAAGTCCCAGCCCGTCACGCCCCCTGAAAGACCGAATGAGTGCGCCTTCCCGTTCGCTGCGCCACCAGCACTTCACCAATGCACGCCTGTCGCATGTCGGCCTTCAGGTGCTGACGCTGGCGCAATTTCGCGAGTGGTCGGCGTGGGTCGACCTGACCTCACCCGAACGCATCACGTTCTGCATCATCTTGGTGGTGACCGCCGGCCAGGGTGAACACGTGGTGGACTTTCAACGCATCGCGCTGGAACCCGGGGTCGCGGTCTTCGTGCGCCCGGGCGAGGTGCACCAGTGGTGCCTGCGCCCGGGCGTCGAAGGCGATGTGCTGCTGGTGGCGCCGCATGTCATGCAGCCTCGCGCGAAGTCGGGGCCGCCTGGCGTGGCGCACCCCTTGGGTCTCGACGACTGGCCCACGCGCTTCACGCTGTCGGCGCAAGAGCAGGCCAACTGGCAGGCGTTGCGCACCATGCTGCACCGTGAGCTGGCGCAGGCCGTGGTCGATGAGTTGTCGGTGTCGCTTGCGCACCAGCTGTACCGCTGCATGCTGCTGTGGCTGACGCGCGCCGCACGGCCCGGCCTGGCGCCTCAAACGCCGCAAGAGCTGCTGTACCGACGCCTGCAGCGCGAACTCGATGCGCAGGTGGCCAAGCGCCCGTCGGTGGCAGCTCTGGCGCAGCGGCTGCGTGTGTCGCCCACCACGCTCAACCGCGCCTGCCACGCCAAGGCCGGCCGCTCGGCCAAGGCGGTGATCGACCTGCGCATTGCACTCGAAGCACAGCGACTGCTGGTGCACAGCGGCGCGACCTCGGCCTCGATCGGCGCAGAACTGGGCTTTTCAGAGCCAACGAACTTTCTGAAATTCTTCAAACGCCACAGCGGCGTGACACCCGAGGTCTTTCGGGCCCGGCACCGGGTGGCGTGAGGCGCCCTGGGGCCGACGCGCGCCCGGACGCGTGGGCCCCGCCACGGCGCACGGCGATCCCCTGCAGCCGACAGAGGTACCGCCCGGCGCAGGTGTTAAGGTGGGTCGCCACCGGAGCCTTTATGAAATCACCCGCGTCTGCCCGCAGTCGGTCCATCGCCACGAAGGCCGCGCGTTCTGCGCGGGTCTTGCGACACGCACATTTGCGCGACCAGTTCCTGAGCACGGTCGATGCCTTGCACCGGCGGCGCGCCGACCTGGTGCCTGAAGACGTGATCACCGACTGCGTGGCACTCAACTGGCTCGAATGGAACGGCGGCGCCTTGTGCGTCACCACCACGGGCAGCAACATCTGCCAGCAGATGCGAAGCGCGCTGGCATGAGGCACGCGCACGCACCCCTGGCCTCGCCCGCTTCGCGGCACCGGCCATGATCCGGCTCGACATCGCGCTCGACCTCGACTACGACATTTCGGACCCCGGCTGCGACTTCATCTTCAACATCCACGCCGCGCACACGCCGCGGCAGCAGGTGCTGAACGAGTCGTTGGTGCTGAGCCAGAACCTGATGCCCCGCGTCGAGACCGACCCGGTCACACTCAACCGTTACCTGCGCGTGCAGGCACATGCCGGGCCCTTGCGCGTGTCGTACCACGCGACCATCGAGCTGGCGCACCACTTTGCTTCGCCAGGTGACATCGCCGAGGTGCCGATCGCGCGCGTGCCGGCCTCGGTGCTGAGCTACATCTACCCGAGCCGCTATTGCCAGTCCGACCGGCTGCACCGCCTGGCGATGCGCGAGTTCGGCCAGCTCTGGCAAGGCTACAGCCGGGTGCAGGCGATCCGCGACTGGGTGCTCGAACGCACGACCTTCGCGTCGAACACGTCCACGTCGAACACTTCGGCCATCGACACCCTGCTCGAAGGCGTGGGCGTGTGCCGAGATTTCGCGCACCTGATGATTGCGCTGTGCCGGGCGATCAACATCCCGGCGCGCTTTGCGACGGGCATCGACTATGGCGCCGACCCGGCACTCGGGCCGACCGACTTCCACGCCTACGTCGAGGTGTACCTGGGCGACCGCTGGTACATGTTCGACCCGTCGGGCACGGCGATCCCGATGGGCTTCGTGCGCTTCGGCACGGGCCGCGACGCGGCCGACGTGGCCTTTGCCACCATCTTCGGCACTGTCACCACGGGGGCGCCGGTCATCGGCATTCGGGCCGTGCCCGGGGCCGACGGCCAACTGCGCATGCCGCAGCACTGCGCCGATGCCATCTCGACCGACGGTTAGGCGATGCCCGGGCCCCGCCTGCGCGAGGCCACGGGCAACCGGCATCAGTAGAAGTAGCGGTAGATGCCGCCCTGGAAGTAGCTTGTGGCGATGAAGGCCCCCGGTGTGCCGAAGCTGCCCGGGTCGATGGCGAGGCTGCTCAGCTGCGTCATGCCCGTCCACAGCCGGTAGGTCGGGGCCAGGCCGGTCTTGTGCACGAAGGTGATCGAGTTCAGGCCCAGGCCGTTGACGATGCCCAGCTCGGCCACAGCCACCCAGTCGCCCGCGATCACGATGTCATCCAGCGCCTGGTTGATGGTGGTCTGGTAGAGCAGCACCGGAAGGCCCGCCGAACCATCGCTCTTGACCTGGATGCGGAACAGGTTCTGGCCGCCGACGTAGTACACGTGGCCGTTACTGACCGCCAGCCCATTCGGCATGATGTACAGCGGCGATCCCGGCAGCCAGGTGCCGAGGGTGTGGTCGAGGGTCGCCAGGTTGGTGATCTTGAGCTTCACGATGGCCGGCTTGGGCATGAGCGGCGTCGAGGGCGTCATCAAGATGGTGCTCTTGTCGAGCATGGTCATGCCGTTGTACCAAGCGGGCACGGCGAATGGCTTGCTCTTGACCTCGTCCGCCCCGCTGGCACCAGGCTTGATGCGAAACAGCGCGGCACTCTTGGGGGCCACCAGCTGACTCAGGATAGAACCTGATTTCCATACCGTGCACACGGCGTACAAATACGTGTGGTCGGTGGTCATGCCCGAGTAGAAGCACGAGTCGGCCCCGTAGGCTGGCGCCAGCATCTGGCAGTAGGTGAAGCCCGAAGCGGCGTCCATGCGGCAATTCGGGCTCGTATCCACCGTTCGCTTGACCTCGTGAACGCCATCGACCCCGGCGACGAAATAGCGTCCGTTCGACATGAACACACCGTTCTCGGTGTTCTTCAGGTTCGTCGGCGACACCAGTTGGTCGGCGTGGGCACCGTTGGATCCCAGCGCCAGGGCGCAGGGCAGCAGCAGCTTCAACAGGAACTTATGCATGGTTGATCCTCATGTTGTCTCTTTGTGGATGGGCCCGCCGTGGCAGCGCCTGCCGGTTATAGGCAGCCCCCCCGGTGGGCTGAATACCCAAACCGGGTTAAGCCGGCGCACCAAGCGGCCGGCTGGGCCACGCCCCGGCTCGGGCACCGCGGCGATCGGCGCGGGCACGCACATGCACATGCACATGCACATGCCCATGCCCATGCACATGCACATGCACATGCCCATGCCCATGCAGATGCGCACGCCCACGCCCAGACACGCGGGCTCGCACCGCGGCTGATGCCCCGGCGTCCTTCACGAGCAGCCATGCGATCGATCCCGCCGAAGCCGGTCGCCGATGCCGCTGAAGCGCACGCGCCGCGCATCCACGACCTGGGGTGGCTGTCCCTGCTCGATGAGCTCTATGCCCTGCTCGAAGCAGCGGACGAAGACCCTGACGACGCCGCCGGCATCGCGCCGTTCAGCCCCTTGCCCACGCACGACGCGCAGACGACGCCGTCGGGCGACGGGGCCAGTGACTGGCTCAGCGACTGGCCCCCGCCGTGGCAGCCCTTCATGCGGAGTTGGGCTGCGCGCATCGGGGCGCATTCGGTGGGCTGGGTTGCGCCGGGCTGGCTCGCATCGCTGCCGCCACCCGAAGCCGCGCTTCCACCCCGGCGAAGCCTCGTCGCATCGCCGCCGCCTGAGCAGGTCCAGTGGCCGACGATCACGGCGCTGAGCCCCTCGCCCGACGGCTTCACGCCCCAGCAGAGGGGCGAATTCCACGCGCTTTGCGCGCACCTGTGGGGCGCGCTCTCACTCAAGGCCTCGCTCGACGCGGCGCACAGCGACCTCGCTTCGCTGCGCGAGGTCATCGACGCATTGCCGCTGAACATCGCCATGCTCGACGAGCACCTGAACGTGGTACTGCTCAACCGGCAAAGCCGCGAACTGCTGGCGCGAAGCCGGCGGGTCGCGCTGCGCGGGGGGCGCCTGTGCCTGCCCGAGCAACAGGCGGCATGGGACCTCGCCCTGCAGGCGTTCGCCTCCGACATGAAGCAGTTGCATCACCAAGTGCAGGTCAACGGCTTGGACATCAAGTTGAAGCGTTTGCCCGGCCCGCATGCCCCGCCCTCGCCTGCGCGACTCGAGCCGCGGTGCGACGTGCTCGTGTTCATCCACGAACACGGCGAACCTCGGCACCTCCATGACATCACCCAGCCACCCGCCGTGCTGGCGGCCCACCTGCAGCATCACCATGCCCTGACGGACAAGGAGCTGCCACTCGCGTGGAACCTGGCCCAGGGCATGTCGCTGAAGCAGTACGCTGCGCTGACGGGGCGGTCGCTCGAAACGGCGCGGGCGCAACTCAAGTCGGTGTTCCGCAAGCTCGGCCGCAGCGGCCAGAAGGACATCGGGCTGCTCATGTTCGAGGCACTGCACGCCGTGACCCTGCAGCCGATGGGGCAGCACCTCGCCGCAGTGGCGTCCGATGGCCGCAAGGCGCGGCACCCCTCGTCTGTACCGCCGCCCCGCTTGTCCACGGGCGCGCCCCCGGCCTCACACCTCGACGACCGATGACCTCCATCACCTCGCTCGCCCCGGCGCTCGCCCTCGACCCGGGCCACGAACCGATGCCCGGTCCCGAGGGGCACGGCTCACCGACCGACGCGTTGCTGGAGGCCGTCTACCAGACCGCACTGAACCCCGAGAACCGCCTGCGTCTGCAACAGCAACTGCTGGTGCACTTTCGAGAAGACCGCAGCCGCGACGAGACCCCGCTGACCCGCGTGATGCTCAAGCACATCAAGCGGGCGCTTCGCCTGGGCGCCACGCACTCGGCCTTGCAACGTGAACGCCAACGTGTGCTCGATGTCATCGATGCGGTGGCGCCTCCGGTCATCGTGGTGGACGCGGCGCTGCGCGTGCTGGGCCTGAACCGTGACGCCGAGTCGCTGCTGGGCGGCGACAGCGCGTTCGGTGTCGAGGGCGGCGTGCTGTCGTGCCGCGAGCCCGGGACGCTTGCGCAGTTGATCGCTCAAGCCGACTGTCAGTCGTATGGCAGCGCGCGCATCGGCGGCGCCGGCCATGCAGCCGCGGGGCCCAGCACCGATGCACCCACCGGCCTGCTCGTCTACATCTACAAGAACCCGCCCACACAGGGCGGCGCAGTGGCGGCGACCTACTCGCTGCTGATGATCGACCGGCACCGTTGCATCCAGCAGTCGATTGCCTACCTGGGCAAGCGCGTCGGGCTCACGCCGCGCGAGGTCGAGGTCATCGACCTGTCGATCCAGGGGTTGGACCTCGATGCCATCTGCGCGCGAACGGGTGTCACGCTCCACACGCTGCGGCAGCACATCAAGAACATCTACACGAAGACCGGGGTGCACAACCAGAACGCGCTCTTTGCGCTGGTGCTTCGCAACATCGTGCTCGAACAGGCGGGCAGCAGCCACAACGGCAAGCTGCTGCCGCACATCACCGGCCTGGCGCACTCACGCACGCTGGCACTCGCCGATGGCCGCCAACTGGGCTATGCCGAATACGGCGCACCGAACGGCCTGCCGGTGTTGTACTTCCACGCGCTGAATGCCTCGCGCCTCGAACTGCTCATGCACGCCGACCGGCTGCGCGAGCATGGCATCCGACTGATCGCGTTCGACCGGCCGGGCTACGGCCACAGCTCGTTCGCTGAGCGCCGCGACTACCGCGAGTTCACCGCCGACGTGCAGGCACTGCTCGACGAACTGCGCATCGAGAGCGCCCATGCGCTGGGCGCATCGGCGGGGTGCGCGCACGCGCTGCATTGCGGCTGGGCCTTGCCGGACCGCATTCGCAGCGTGCATTGCACGGCGGTGGTGCCGCCGACCGAGTACATCCTCGCGTCGAACTCGCCCTCGGCGCTGAACAGCGCCATGAACCACTTCTTTCGCGTGGTGCCCAGCCTGCTGCGCCCCGCGATGGAACTGGCCCTGCTCGGGCAAAGCGTCGAATCGCTGCTGACCTCGCTGAGCCACGCGCGCGACAGCAATGCCTTCAGCCTGACGCCATCGGACATCGCCTACATCAACGACCCCGAGAACCTGCCCTACTTCGTGACCTCGATGATGGAGTCGCTGCGCCAGGGCACGCGCGCCTGGGCGATGGAGAGCGTGCTGATCAACCAGCCGTGGTCCATCGACCTGCACGACATCCGCCCGCCGATCCACCTCTGGTACGGGAAGGAAGACGGGCTCGTGCCTCCGGACATGGTGAAAGCCTTCGCCCAGGCACTGCCGAACGCCGCGCTCACGATGGTCGACAACCAGACCCACCTCTTCGTGCTGCGCAACCTCGACCAGGTGCTGCACGCGCTGCGCGCCGGCGAGCCTGCTGCCCAGGCCTGAAAAGGTGTGAACGGCGCCGCTCAGCGCCGGTTCACAGGCGACGCACTTTCACCGACTTGCCCTTCACCTTGCCGGCGTTCAGGCCGCGCATCGCGTCCTTGGCGATGCTGCGGTCCACAGCCACGTAGGTCGAGAACTCGTTGACGTTGATCTTGCCGATCAGCGCGCCGTCGAACCCCAGGTCTTTGGTGAGGGCACCCAGCACGTCGCCGGGGCGGATCTTCTCTTTGCGCCCGCCGGCGATCTGCAGGGTGACCATGGGCGGATGCAGCGGCTCGGTGTCGGACGCGGTCAACTCGCTCAGGGGCTGCCAAACGCTCGGGCTGCCCTGCATCTCTTCGATGCGGCCGACACGGCCCATCTCGTCCATGCTGGCCAGGCTGAAGGCCCAGCCTTCCTCGTCGCCCCGGCCCGTGCGGCCCACACGGTGGGTGTGCACCTCGACGTCGGGCGTGATGTCCACGTTGATGACAGCTTCGAGCTGCGCGATGTCGAGCCCGCGCGCGGCCACGTCGGTCGCCACGAGCACGCTGCAGCTGCGGTTGGCGAACTGCACCAGCACCTGGTCGCGCTCGCGCTGGTCCAGGTCGCCGTGCAGTTCGAGGGCAACGATGCCTTGACCTTGCAGCACGGCCGTGAGGTCGCGGCATTGCTGCTTGGTGTTGCAAAACGCCAGCGTGCGCGCCGGGCGGTAGTGGTTGAGCAGCAGCCCCACGGCGTGCAGCCGCTCGCTGTCCTTGACCTCATAGAAGCGCTGGCGGATCTTGCTGGTGGCATGGCGCTCGGTGAGCTTCACCTCTTGCGGCTCGCGCAGGTACTTGGCGGCGAGCTTGCTCACGTCGTCGGGATACGTGGCCGAGAACAGCAGCGTCTGGCGCTGCCTGGGCGCGTGCTTCACCACGTTGGCGATGTCTTCGGCGAAGCCCATGTCGAGCATGCGGTCGGCCTCGTCGAGCACCAGGGTGTTCAGCGCATCGAGCGACAGCGTTTCACGCGCCAGGTGGTCGAGGATGCGGCCCGGTGTGCCCACGACCACGTGCGCGCCGTGTTCGAGGCTGGCGATCTGCGGGCGCATGGTGGCGCCACCGCACAGCGTGAGCACCTTGATGTTGTCTTCGGCGCGAGCGAGCCGGCGAATCTCTTGCGTCACCTGGTCGGCCAGTTCGCGCGTGGGGCACAGCACGAGGCCCTGCACGGCAAAACGACGGGGGTTGAGGTTGGCGAGCAGCGGCAAGGCGAACGCGGCGGTCTTGCCACTGCCGGTCTTGGCCTGGGCGATGAGGTCTTTGCCAGCCAGGGCCAGCGGCAGGCTCGCCGCCTGGATGGGCGTCATGTGCTCGTAGCCCAGGCGTTGCAGGTTGGCCAGCACCGTGGGCGACAAAGGCAGCCGCGCGAAGGCCGTGGCGTCGGCGGTGGCGGCAGAGGAAGCGGTGGGCGCAGAGGCGGCCTTCTCAGGCGGCACGCCGGGGGTCGAGCGGGTATCGGTCATGCGAGATCGTAACTGCGGGCTGTCGATGCACCCACGCGCGCACCGCTGCACACGCACGCGCACGTGAGGCGCGCACGTGAGGCGCGCACAAGAGAAGAGCTCGTGAGAAGAGCGCGGTCATCGCCACCCGTTCGCAGTCATCGCAAGCTGACTCGCGGCTGACCACCAGCAGCATCTGACCGCAAAAGCCAGGTCATTTGTCACGCGAGGCGACGCAAGTCTCACAGGGGTTCACCGATACCCACTCACCCGCGGGATGTCGGGGTTGAGACGAATTTGGGGAATGCGTCACGGACGATGGGGAAGACCCCACGCATTTCACGAACTGGGGGCTTCTGGCCCCGCAAATCCACCTTAAGTCGCCTCAGCACCTCTCCGATATTCCGACGGAATGGGAAAAAGGGAGCGTGCGTTCGCGTGCGTCTTGGGCGGATCGACCGTCGATCCCCCTCCCCATGACGTCCGAAAGAACCCGTCGAAAAGCTGACATGGCCGACCCAACGCAATTCACGCCGACACCTGAGCACCGACTGGCATCACGCCAGGCCGGTGCTTTGGTGCTGACGGCGACAGCGTCGGCCGGTCTCACAAACGCCTGATCACAAAGGAAGCCTCATGGCCACGATCATTTCCGCCCTGTCCACCTCGCAAATTGCTGGCCTGGGGACTCGAACGATTGCAGGTTTGACGACCGAAGATTGGGCGGCATTCAGCACGGCGCAGATCGCCGCGCTGACCTCGGCGCAAGTGGCGGCCATTTCGACGCTGGGCATCACCGCGCTCGACACCTCGCACATGGCGGCCTTCGAGGTGCAGGACATCCGCGCCTTCAACACCAGCGCGATCCGCACGCTGAACTCGGACCAGGTCGGCGCGCTCAACAGCGCACAGATCGGTGCCCTCACGACCGGACAGCTGGCGTCGATGACGACCACGCAGATCTCCGAGATCAACACCGAAGACCTGAACGCCTTCTCGACGGCGCAGTTCTCCGGGCTGTCGACCGCTCAGATCGCGGCCCTCACGACCGACCAGATCGGCAACCTGCAGACCGACGACCTTCGCGCGCTGAGCACCAGCGCGCTTCGCGCTTTCAACAGCGACCAGCTGGCCGCGCTCAACAGCGCCCAGATCGGCGCGCTGAGCACCTCGCAACTGGTGGGCCTGAGCACCACGCAGATCGCGAACCTGAACAGCGATGACCTGAACGCGCTCAACAGCGCGCAGATTGCCGCGTTGACGTCGTCGCAAGTCGGGGCGCTGAGCACCTCGCAAATCTCGACGATGGAAACGGCCGACGTGGCCGCATTGACCAGCAGCCAGTTCGCCCGGCTCAGCAGCGACCAGGTCGCCGCGCTGACCACCGACCAGCTGCCGAACATCGAGTCGACGGACCTGCGCGCCCTCAGCACGCAGGCCATGCGCGCCCTGAACAGCGACCACTTTGTCGCCCTCACCTCTGACCAGATCGGCGCCTTCACGACCGGCCAGATCGCCGCCCTGACCACCGCGCAGCTGGCGAGCCTGACCACCGACGACCTGAATGCGCTGAACACGGCGCACTTCGCGGCGCTGTCCACCGCGCAAATCGCCAACCTCACGTCGGACCAGATCGCCGCGCTTGAGACGGCCGATGTTCGCGCCCTGACCACCGCCGGCCTGCGGGCCCTCAACAGCGACCAGCTCGCCGCCCTCAACAGCGACCAGATCGGTGCGCTGAGCACGCAGCAAGTCGCCTCGCTGACCACGACCCAAGTCGCTGGCCTCAACAGCGACGACCTGAATGCGTTCAACACGCAACAGATCGGCGCCCTGACGACCGCGCAAGTGGCCGCCATCAGCACCTCGGCCATCTCGACGATGGAGACGGCCGACCTCGCCGCGCTGAGCTCGGCCCAGGTGGCCCGCCTCACCAGCGCCCAGGTCGGTGCCCTGACCAGCGACCAGCTGCCGAGCATCGAATCGGCCGACCTGCGTGCCATCAGCACGACCGCCCTGCGTGGCCTGAACTCCGACCAGCTCGCCGCGCTGACCTCTGACCAGATGGCCGCACTGACCACCGCGCAAGTGGTGGCCTTGACGACCACCCAGATCGCCGGCCTGAACAGCGACGACCTGAACGCGTTGACGACGGCGCAGTTCGCGTCGATGACGACCGCCCAGATCGCCAGCCTGACCAGCGACCAGATCGCTGCGATGGAAACGGCCGATGTGCGTGCCCTGACCACCGCCGGTTTGCGTGCCCTCAACAGCGACCAGCTGGCCGCTCTGAACAGCGACCACATCGGTGCCCTGAGCACCCAGCAAGTCGCCTCGCTGACCACGACGCAAGTCGCTGGCCTCAACAGCGACGACCTGAACGCGCTGAACACGCAGCAGATCGGTGCCCTGACGACCGCGCAAGTGGCCGCCATCAGCACCTCGGCCATCTCGACGATGGAAACGGCCGACCTCGCCTCCCTGACGACCGCGCAAGTGGCCCGTCTGGACAGCGCCCAGGTCGGTGCCCTGACGACGGACCAACTGCCGAGCATCGAGTCGGCCGACCTGCGCGCCATCAGCACGACGGCCCTGCGTGGACTGAACTCTGACCAGCTCGCTTCGCTGAACTCCGCTCAGATCGGTGGCCTGACCACGGCGCAAGTCGTCTCGCTGACCACCACCCAGGTCGCCGGCCTGAACAGTGACGACCTGAACGCGTTGACGACGGCGCAGTTCGCGTCGATGACGACCGCCCAGATCGCCAGCCTGACCAGCGACCAGATCGCTGCGATGGAAACGGCCGATGTGCGTGCCCTGACCACCGCTGGTCTGCGTGCCCTGAACAGCGACCAGCTGGCCGCCCTGAACAGCGACCACATCGGTGCCCTCTCGACCCAGCAAGTCGCCTCGCTGACCACGACGCAAGTCGCCGGTTTGAACAGCGACGACCTGAATGCGCTGAACACGCAGCAGATCGGTGCCCTGACGACCGCGCAAGTCGCTGCCATCAGCACCTCGGCTGTCTCGACGATGGAAACGGCCGACCTCGCTGCCCTGACGACTGCGCAAGTGGCGCGTCTGGACAGCGCCCAGGTCGGTGCCCTGACCAGCGACCAGATCCCGAGCCTCGAAACCGCCGACCTGCGTGCGATCAGCACGACGGCTCTGCGTGGCTTGAACTCTGACCAGCTCGCCGCCCTGACCTCGACGCAGATCGGTGCGCTGACGACCGCCCAGGTCGCTTCGCTGACCACGGCCCAGATCGCCGGCCTGAACACCGACGACCTGAACGCCCTGACCACGCAGCACTTCTCGACGCTGACGACCGCCCAGATCGCCAGCCTGACCAGCGACCAGATCGCTGCGATGGAAACGGCCGATGTGCGCGCCCTGACCACCGCCGGCCTGCGTGCCCTCAACAGCGACCAGCTGGCTGCCCTGAACAGCGACCACATCGGCGCCCTCTCGACGCAGCAAGTCGCCTCGCTGACCACGACGCAAGTCGCCGGTTTGAACAGCGACGACCTGAACGCGCTGAACACGCAGCAGATCGGTGCCCTGACGACCGCGCAAGTGGCCGCCATCAGCACCTCGGCTGTCTCGACGATGGAGACCGCCGACCTCGCCGCCCTCACGACCGCCCAGGTGGCGCGTCTGACCAGCGACCAGATTGGCGCGCTGACGACGGATCAGATCCCCAGCATCGAATCGGCCGACCTGCGTGCCATCAGCACGACGGCCCTGCGCGGCCTGAACTCTGACCAGCTCGCCGCGCTGACCTCTGATCAGATGGCCGCGCTGACCACCGCGCAAGTGGTGGCCTTGACGACCACCCAGGTCGCCGGCCTGAACAGTGACGACCTGAACGCGTTGACGACGGCGCAGTTCGCGTCGATGACGACCAGCCAGGTCGCCAGCCTGACGACCGACCAGATCGCGGCGATGGAGACGGCCGATGTTCGTGCCCTGACCACCGCCGGCCTGCGTGCCCTCAACAGCGACCAACTGGCCGCACTCAACAGCAGCCAGGTCGGTGCCCTCTCGACCCAGCAAGTCGCTTCGCTGACCACGGCGCAAGTCGCCGGTTTGAACAGCGACGACCTGAACGCACTGAACACGCAACAGATCGGTGCGCTGACCAGCGCCCAGGTCATGGCCATCGGCACCGACGAGGTCGCCGCCATGGAAACGGCCGACCTGGCCGCGATGACCACCGCGCAGTTCTCGCGTCTGACGACGAGCCAACTGGTCGCCCTCACGACCGACCAGATCCCGAGCATTGAGACCGCTGACCTGCGCTCGCTGAGCACCGCCGCGCTGCGCAGCCTGACGACCGACCAGATCAACGCCCTCACCAGCGACCAGCTCGCCGGCTTGACCACCGCACAAGTGGCCGCCCTGAGCGCCCAGCCGCAAGTCGAATCGCTGACGAGCGACAACCTGAATGCGCTGACCACGGCCCAGTTCGCCGCGCTGACCAGCTCCCAGGTCACCTCGTTCACCACCGACCAGATGGCCGCGCTGGAAACAGCCGACTTCCGGGCCCTCAGCACCTCGGCCCTGCGTGCGTTCAATAGCGACCAGCTCGCTGCGCTGAACAGCGACCACGTCGGTGCCCTCTCGACGCAGCAGGTTTCTTCGCTGACCACGGCGCAAATCGCCGGCCTGAACAGCGACGACCTCAACGCACTGAACACCGCGCAAGTCGGTGCGCTGACCACCGCCCAGGTGATGGCCCTGAACTCGGCGCAAATCGGCACGATGGAGACGGCCGACCTGGCCGCGCTCACCACCGCCCAGGCCGCCCGCCTGACCAGCACGCAACTGGGTGGCCTGACGACCGACCAGATCCCGAGCCTCGAAACCGCCGACCTGCGTGCCCTCAGCACCTCGGCCCTGCGCGGCCTGAACAGCGAGCAGTTCGGCGCCTTCACCTCGAACCAGATCGCGGCACTGACCACCGCCCAGGTCGCCTCGCTGACGACGGCGCAAGTCGCCGCGCTGGCCACCGATGACCTGAACGCGCTGACGACGCAGCACTTCGCGGCCATGACCACGACGCAAGTCGCCAGCCTGACGACCGACCAGGTCGCTGCGCTGGAGACGGCGGACCTTCGCGCCCTGACAACGGCCAGCCTGCGTGCCCTGAACAGCGACCAGCTGGCCGCTCTGAACAGCGACCACATCGGTGCCCTGAGCACCCAGCAAGTCGCTTCGCTGACCACGACGCAAGTCGCTGGCCTCAACAGCGATGACCTGAATGCGCTGAACACGCAGCAGATCGGTGCCCTGACGACCGCGCAAGTCGCTGCCATCAGCACCTCGGCTGTCTCGACGATGGAAACGGCCGACCTCGCTGCCCTGACGACTGCGCAAGTGGCACGTCTGGACAGCGCCCAGGTCGGTGCCCTGACCAGCGACCAGATCCCGAGCCTTGAAACCGCCGACCTGCGTGCGATCAGCACGACGGCTCTGCGTGGCTTGAACTCTGACCAGCTCGCCGCCCTGACCTCGACGCAGATCGGTGCGCTGACGACCGCCCAGGTCGCTTCGCTGACCACGGCCCAGATCGCCGGCCTGAACACCGACGACCTGAACGCCCTGACCACGCAGCACTTCTCGACGCTGACGACCGCCCAGATCGCCAGCCTGACCAGCGACCAGATCGCTGCGATGGAAACGGCCGATGTGCGCGCCCTGACCACCGCCGGCCTGCGTGCCCTCAACAGCGACCAGCTGGCCGCTCTGAACAGCGACCACATCGGTGCCCTGAGCACCCAGCAAGTCGCTTCGCTGACCACGACGCAAGTCGCCGGTTTGAACAGCGACGACCTGAACGCGCTGAACACGCAGCAGATCGGTGCCCTGACGACCGCGCAAGTGGCCGCCATCAGCACCTCGGCCATCTCGACGATGGAAACGGCCGACCTCGCCGCCCTGACGACCGCGCAAGTGGCACGTCTGGACAGCGCCCAGGTCGGTGCCCTGACCAGCGACCAGATCCCGAGCCTTGAAACCGCCGACCTGCGTGCGATCAGCACGACGGCTCTGCGTGGCTTGAACTCTGACCAGCTCGCCGCCCTGACCTCGACGCAGATCGGTGCGCTGACGACCGCCCAGGTCGCTTCGCTGACCACGGCCCAGATCGCCGGCCTGAACACCGACGACCTGAACGCGTTGACCACGCAGCACTTCTCGACGCTGACGACCGCCCAGATCGCCAGCCTGACCAGCGACCAGATCGCTGCGATGGAAACGGCCGATGTGCGTGCCCTGACCACCGCCGGCCTGCGTGCCCTCAACAGCGACCAGCTGGCCGCCCTGAACAGCGACCACATCGGTGCCCTGAGCACCCAGCAAGTCGCTTCGCTGACCACGACGCAAGTCGCCGGTTTGAACAGCGACGACCTGAACGCGCTGAACACGCAGCAGATCGGTGCCCTGACGACCGCGCAAGTGGCCGCCATCAGCACCTCGGCCATCTCGACGATGGAAACGGCTGACCTCGCCGCCCTGACGACCGCGCAAGTGGCACGTCTGGACAGCGCCCAGGTCGGTGCCCTGACCAGCGACCAGATCCCGAGCCTCGAAACCGCCGACCTGCGTGCGATCAGCACGACGGCTCTGCGTGGCTTGAACTCTGACCAGCTCGCCGCCCTGACCTCGACGCAGATCGGTGCGCTGACGACCGCCCAGGTCGCTTCGCTGACCACGGCCCAGATCGCCGGCCTGAACACCGACGACCTGAACGCGTTGACCACGCAGCACTTCTCGACGCTGACGACCGCCCAGATCGCCAGCCTGACCAGCGACCAGATCGCTGCGATGGAAACGGCCGATGTGCGTGCCCTGACCACCGCCGGCCTGCGTGCCCTCAACAGCGACCAGCTGGCCGCCCTGAACAGCGACCACATCGGTGCCCTCTCGACCCAGCAAGTCGCCTCGCTGACCACCACGCAAGTCGCCGGTTTGAACAGCGACGACCTGAACGCGCTGAACACGCAGCAGATCGGTGCCCTGACCACCGCGCAAGTGGCCGCCATCAGCACCTCGGCCATCTCGACGATGGAAACGGCCGACCTCGCCGCCCTGACGACCGCGCAAGTGGCACGTCTGGACAGCGCCCAGGTCGGTGCCCTGACCAGCGACCAGATCCCGAGCCTCGAAACCGCCGACCTGCGTGCGATCAGCACGACGGCTCTGCGTGGCTTGAACTCTGACCAGCTCGCCGCCCTGACCTCGACGCAGATCGGTGCGCTGACGACCGCCCAGGTCGCTTCGCTGACCACCACCCAGATCGCCGGCCTGAACACCGACGACCTGAACGCGCTGACCACGCAGCACTTCTCGACGCTGACGACCGCCCAGATCGCCAGCCTGACCAGCGACCAGATCGCTGCGATGGAAACGGCCGATGTGCGCGCCCTGACCACCGCTGGTCTGCGTGCCCTGAACAGCGACCAGCTGGCCGCCCTGAACAGCGACCACATCGGTGCCCTGAGCACCCAGCAAGTCGCTTCGCTGACCACGACGCAAGTCGCCGGTTTGAACAGCGACGACCTGAACGCGCTGAACACGCAGCAGATCGGTGCCCTGACGACCGCGCAAGTCGCTGCCATCAGCACCTCGGCTGTCTCGACCATGGAAACGGCCGACCTCGCCGCCCTGACGACCGCGCAAGTGGCCCGTCTGGACAGCGCCCAGGTCGGTGCCCTGACGACGGACCAACTGCCGAGCATCGAGTCGGCCGACCTGCGCGCCATCAGCACGACGGCCCTGCGTGGCCTGAACTCTGACCAGCTCGCTTCGCTGAACTCCGCTCAGATCGGTGGCCTGACCACGGCGCAAGTCGTCTCGCTGACCACCACCCAGGTCGCCGGCCTGAACAGTGACGACCTGAACGCGTTGACGACGGCGCAGTTCGCGTCGATGACGACCGCCCAGATCGCCAGCCTGACCAGCGACCAGATCGCTGCGATGGAAACGGCCGATGTGCGCGCCCTGACCACCGCCGGCCTGCGTACCCTCAACAGCGACCAGCTGGCCGCCCTCAACAGCGACCACATCGGTGCCCTCTCGACCCAGCAAGTCGCCTCGCTGACCACGACGCAAGTCGCCGGTTTGAACAGCGACGACCTGAACGCGCTGAACACGCAGCAGATCGGTGCCCTGACCACGGCTCAAGTCGCTGCCATCAGCACCTCGGCTGTCTCGACGATGGAAACGGCCGACCTCGCTGCCCTGACGACTGCGCAAGTGGCGCGTCTGACGAGCAGCCAGGTGGGTGCGCTGACAACGGATCAGATCCCGAGCCTGGAAACCAACGACCTGCGCTCCATCAGCACCACCGCGCTGCGCGGTCTGAACAGCGACCAGCTCGCTGCCCTGACCTCGACGCAGATCGGTGCGCTGACGACCGCCCAGGTGTCGTCGATGACCACCACCCAGATCGCCGGCCTGAACACCGACGACCTGAACGCCCTGACCACGCAGCACTTCTCGACGCTGACCACGACGCAGGTCGCCAGCCTGACGACCGACCAGGTCGCCGCGATGGAAACGGCCGATGTGCGTGCACTGACCACCGCCGGCCTGCGTGCCCTCAACAGCGACCAACTGGCTGCCCTCAACAGCGACCACGTCGGCGCCCTGAGCACCCAGCAAGTCGCTGCGCTGACCACGACGCAAGTCGCTGGCCTGAACAGCGATGACTTGAACGCGCTCAGCACGGTGCAGATCGGTGCGCTGACCAGCGCTCAGATCGCCGCGATCAGCACCTCGGCCGTCTCGACCATGGAAACGGCCGACCTGGCTGCGATGACCACGGCCCAGTTCGCCCGCCTGACGAGCGACCAGATCCGTGCGCTGACGACCGACCAGTTGCCGAGCATCGAGACCACCGACCTGCGCGCCATCGCCACGGCCGCGATCCGCGAACTCAACAGCGACCAGCTCGCGGGGCTGACGTCCGACCAGCTCGGCGCCCTCACCACGGCGCAGGTCGGTGCGATGACCACGCAGCAGATCGCCCAGCTTGGCACCGACGACTTGAACGCACTGAGCACGCTGCAGTTCGCTTCGCTGAACACCGCGCAAGTCGGCGCCTTCACCAGCGACCAACTCGGCGCGCTGGAGTCGAGCGACCTGCGTGCGATCAGCACGGCCGGCATCCGCGGCCTCAACAGCGACCAGATCGCCGGCATGACCAGCGACCAGATCCGCGCCCTCACCGGCGCCCAGGTCGCCGCGCTGACGACCACGCAGATCTCGACGATGAACAGCGACGACCTGAACGCGTTCACCACGCAGCAGTTCGCCGCCCTGTCCACCGCGCAGATCACCTCGCTGACTTCGGCGCAGATCGGCACCCTGGAAACCGCCGACCTCGCCGCGATGACCACCGGCCAGTTTGCGGTGATCAACTCTGCGCAGGTGCCGGGCCTGACCACCGACCACATGGCGGCCATCGAAACGGCCGACCTGCGGGCGATGTCCACGGCGTCGATCCGCGCGCTCAACACCGACCAACTCGGCGCCCTCAACAGCGACCAGGTCGGTGCGATGAGCAACGCCCAAGTCGGCGCGCTGACCACCGACCAGGTGAAGGGCCTGACGACCGATGACCTGAACGCGCTGACGACCAGCCAGTTCGCCGTGCTGAACTCTTCGCAAGTCGAGGCCTTCACGACCGACCAGATGGCGGCGCTCGAAACGGCCGACCTGCGTGCCTTGTCGACGGCGGCGATCCGCGCGCTCAACAGCGACCAGCTGGCCGCACTCAACAGCGACCACATCGGCGCCCTGAGCACGCAGCAAGTGGCCGCGATGAGCAGCACGCAGATCGGCGGCTTGAACAGCGACGACCTGAACGCCTTCACGACGCAGCAGTTCGGTGCGATGAACACCGCACAGATCAGCGCCCTGAGCAGCGACCAGATCGCCACGCTGGAAACGGCAGACATCGCCGCGCTGACCACCGCGCACTTCGCCGCGCTGACCTCGGTGCAGCTCGATGGCTTGACCACCGACCAGATGTCGGCGATCGAGACCCACGACCTGCGTGCGCTGACCTCGACCTCGCTGCGCTCGCTCAGCACCGACCAGCTCAACGAGCTGACCTCGACGCAGATGCAGGCGCTGGGTGGCCAGGTGAACAGCCTCACCACCGAGCAGCTGGCCGGCCTGACGACCGACGACCTGAATGGCATGAGCGCCTCTCAGTTCTCGATCATGACGACGACGCAGCTCAGCAGCCTGACGACGACGCAGATCGCCAACCTCGAAACAGCCGACCTGCGTGCCCTGAACGCCAACTCGATCCAGGCGCTGACGACCGACCAGGTCCAGGCGATCACGACCGACCAGTTCCAGGCGCTTTCGACGACGCAGATCGCGGCCTTCACGACGGCGCAGGTGGAAGCCTGGACGACCGACCAGATCGTCGCACTGACCACCGCGCAGATCGCCGGCCTGCAAACCAACGACATCGCCGCGATGTCGATGGATCAGGTGGCGGCCTTCGAAGGTGAAGACGTCGGCCAGATGTCGGCCAGCCAGCTCGACGCGTTCTTCAGCGCCTCGCCGATCGTGCTCGACCTCGACGGCAACGGCGTGCGCACCACGGCAGCCAGCGACGGCGTGATGTTCGACCTGAACGCCACCGGCACGGTCAACCGCGTGGGCTGGGCTTCTGCCACCGACGGCCTGCTGGTGCGTGACGTCAACGGCGACGGCCAGATCAACGACGGCCGAGAGCTGTTCGGTGTGGCCACGCAGCGCGCCGATGGCACCCGCGCCGGCAACGGTTACGAAGCCATGCGCCTGCTCGACGGTAACGCCGACGGCAAGCTCGACAGCAACGACGCCGCCTTCAACGAGCTGCGCCTCTGGGTCGATGCCGACCAGAACGGCGTGACCGCCGAGGGTGAGCTGAAGACGCTGGGCGAGTTCGGAATCGCGTCGCTCGACCTGAATGGCCTGGTCGGCACCGAGGTGGACAACGGCAACCTGCTGGGCCTGGTGTCCAGCTACACGAAGACCGATGGCACCCAAGCCGCCATGGCCGACGTGTGGTTCGCCAAGGACGGTTCGACGCCGCCGGTGCAACTGAGCGACGTGCTCGCCGCACCGACAGCCGACGTGCTGCCGTCCGCCCCGGCGCAAGTCGCAGCGGTGGTGAACCCGGTCGATTCGGGCAGCGTGGCACCGAGCAGCAGCAACCTGCTCGGCCTCGATGACCCGACCAAGGCCCCGCCGCTGATCTAAGGCCCGAAAGGGCAGGCCGCAGCGTGCACTTCACCCGAGGTGTGCGCTGCGGCCTTCACACATGCCCCCGCCCTGTTCACACAGCCCGCCCTTGCCTCTTCATTTGGTGAACAGACCCTGACCCGCGCGGCCCCATGAAGTTTTTTCTTCTCAAGTGGTTCACCGGCTCGTCGCGGCTGCGCATCTTCCGATCGGGTGGCGCGGCCGCGCAGCCTGACGCGCCCGCCGGCAACGGCACCTTCACCGACGCACAGGTCGCGGGGCTCACCGCCGCGCAGATCGCCGCGCTGGCGACCGAACAACTCAACAGCCTGACGCCAACGCAGTTCGGCTCGCTCACCGCCGCGCAGGTGCCGGGGCTCACGGCGACGCAGATCCCGGCACTCGAAACCGCCGACCTGCGCTCGATCAACACCTCCGCAATCCGCGCATTGACGGCCGCGCAGCTGGACGCCCTCACCAGCGACCAGATCGCGCTGCTGACCACGGCGCAGATCGCCGCGCTCACCACCGCGCAGATCGCACAGCTGGCCAGCGAAGACCTGTCCGCCCTGACCACCGCTCAAACGGTGGCGCTCGGCACGGCGCAGGTGGCAGCCCTCACGCCCGCGCAACTGGCGGCGCTGACGACCGACGAACTCAACGCGCTGACGACCACGCAGTTCGCCGCGCTCACGCCAGCGCAGATCCAGGCGCTGTCGGTCGATCAGATCGCCGCCCTCGAAACCGCCGACCTGCGCTCGCTCAGCACCAACACATTGCGGGCACTCGATGCCTTGCAGGTGGCCGCGCTGACCACCGCGCACCTGGCCGCGCTCAGCAGCCTGCAGGTCGCCGCACTCACGCCCACGCAGATTGCGGCGATCGAGACGCAAGACCTCATTGCGATGAGCACGGCGCAGTTCGCCGCGCTCACCCCGCAGCAGGTGGCCGCGCTCACCACCGCGCAGATCGCGGTGCTCGAAACGGCCGACCTGCGCGCGCTGGGCACCGACGACATCCGCGCCCTCACCCCCGAGCAAGTGGCGGCGATGACCACCGCCGAGCTGGCTGCGCTGACGCCCGCGCAGGCGGTGGCCCTGACGCCCGAGCAGACGGCCAACCTGCCGCAAGAGGCGCTCGACATCCTCGCCCCGGCGCTCTTGCTGACCGGCACGGCGCAGATCGCCGCGCTGACCGCCGAGCAGATCGCGGCGCTGTCGGTGCCGCTGCTGCAGTCGCTGTCGCCCGCGCAGTTCGCGGTGTTCAGCTCGGCGCAGACACCCGGCTTCACGCTCGAACACATGGCCGCGATGGAAACGGCCGACCTGCGCGCACTGACCACCAGCGCGCTGCGCGGCCTGTCGGGCGACCAGCTCGGGGCGCTCGACGAGACCCAGTGGGTCGCTTTCAGCACGGCGCAGGTGGCCTCGCTCACCAGCGCGCAGCTGAACGCGCTGGCCGCCGAAGACCTGAACGCCCTCACCACCCAGCAGTTCGCGGCCATGGGCACGGCCCAGGTGTCGTCGCTGACGCCGGGGCTTGTGGCCACGCTCGAAACCGCCGACCTGCGCGCGCTGAACACCGCGCAGATCCGCGCGCTCACGCCAACGCAGATCGACGCGCTCACGCCCGAGCAGCTGGCAGCGCTCAGCACCACGCAGATCGGCGCGCTCACCAGCGCGCAGCTCGCCGCGCTCTCGCCCGAAGACCAGGCGGCGCTGGGCCCTGCGCTCTACACGGTGATGTCCACCGCACAGATCGCGTCGCTCTCGCCCGAGCAGATCGCCGCGCTGCCGGTGAGCACCTTGCAGGCGCTGAGCACGGCTCAGTTCGCCGCACTCACCTCGATCCAGACTCCGGCGCTCACTGCCGAGCAGATGGCCGGCCTCGAGACCGCCGACCTGCGTGCCTTCAACAGCAACGCGTTGCGGGCGCTGTCGGGCGAGCAACTCGGTGCGCTCACCATCACGCAGAGCGCCGCGCTCAGCACGGCGCAGATCGCCTCGCTCACCACCGGGCAGCTCAACGCGTTGCCTGCGGGTGACCTGGCCGAGCTGACCACGCAGCAGTTCGCCGCGCTCACGACCACCCAGGTCGCGTCGCTCGGGCCCACGCAGGTCGCTGCCATCGAAACTCAAGACCTGCGGGCGCTGAACACGAATCAGTTCCGCGCGCTCACGCCGACGCAGATCGACGCGCTGACCGACGAGCAATTGCTCGCGCTCAGCCCCGCGCAGATCGCCGCCATGACCACGGCGCAGTACGCCGCGCTCACGCCCGAAGACCTCGACCTGCTGGGCGCCGCGCTCTACGCGTCGATGGGCACGGCGCAGATCGCCGCGTTGTCACCCGCGCAGATCGCCGCCATGCCGCTGGCCAGCCTGCAGGCGCTGAGCACCGCGCAGTTCAACGCCCTCACCTCGCTGCAGACGCCGGCGCTCACGCTGGAGCAGATGGCCGCCATCGAGACCGCCGACCTGCGCGCCCTCAACAGCAACGCGCTGCGGGCCCTGAGCGGCGAACAGCTCGGCGCGCTCGACGCCACGCAGAGCGCCGCGCTCAGCACCGCACAGATCACCGCCCTCACCTCAACGCAGCTCAACGCACTGCCCGCGGGCGACCTGGCCGAACTGACGACGCAACAGTTCGCCGCGCTCACCACGGGGCAGATCAGCAGCCTGAGCGTCGAGCAGATCCCCGCCATCGAGACCAGCGACCTGCGCGCGTTGAGCACGGCGCAGTTCCGCGCGCTGACGCCGGCCCAGATCGACGCGCTCAGCGCCGAGCAACTGCTGTCGCTCAGCACGATGCACATCGCGGCGATGAGTTCGGCGCAACTGGCCGCGCTGTCGCCCGAAGATCTCGACGTGCTGGGGGCGACGCTCTACCTCACCATGCCCACGGCGCAGATCGCCGCGCTCAGCCCGGCGCAGATCGCCGCCATCCCGGTCGAGACGCTGCAGGCGTTGAGCACCGCGCAATTCGCGGCGCTGACCTCGCTGCAAACACCCGCGCTCACCGCCGAACAGATGGCCGGATTGCAGACGGCCGACCTGCGCGCCATCAACTCGTCGGCGCTGCGGGCGCTGTCGGCCGAGCAGCTGAACGCCCTCGATTCGACGCAGAGCCTGGCGCTGAGCACAGCGCAGGTGAGCCGCCTCACCAGCGACCAGATCGCCGGCATGACGCCCACCGACCTGGCCGAGTTCACGACGCAACAGTTCTTCGCGCTGACCACGCAGCAGATCGGTGCACTCACGCCCGAGCAGGCTGCCGGCATGGAAACGGCCGACCTGCGCGCGCTGAGCACCGCGCAAATCCGCGCGCTGTCGCCGGCCAGCATCGACGCACTGAGCGCAGAGCAGTTGCAGTCGCTCAGCAGTGCGCAGATCTCGGCCTTCACCACGGCACAGATCGCCGCGCTGTCGGCCGAAGACCTCGACCTGCTGGGCCCGACCCTGTATGCCTCGATGGGCACGGCGCAGATCGCCACGCTGAGCCCCGAGCAGATCGGCGGCCTCTCGACCTCGACGCTGCAGGCGATGACGACGGCGCAGTTCGCCGCCCTCACGCCGGCGCAGATGGGTGCGCTCTCGCCCGAGCAGCTGGCGGCCATCGAAACGGCTGATCTGCGAGCCCTCAACACCTCGGCGATACGGGGCCTGACGGCCGAGCAGTTGAGCGCCCTCGACTCGTCGCAGCTGGGCGCCTTGAGCAACACGCAGATCGGCGCGCTCACGACCACGCAGCTCAGCGGCCTGCCGTCGGAAACGCTGAACGCGCTGACCACGGCGCAATTCAACGTGCTCATTCCGACCCAGGTGCTGTCGTTCACGCCCGAACAGATCGCGCGGTTGGAAACGTCCGACGTTCGCGCGCTGGGCACCGGGGTGATCCGTGCGCTGTCCGACGAGCAACTGGCGGCGCTGGTGCCCGCGCATTGGGCCGCGCTGACGACGGCGCAGGTGGCGGTTCTGTACACGAACCAGATCGCGGCCTTGCCGGCCGAAGACCTGAACGCGTTGACGACGCAACAGTTTGCGATGCTGTCCACCGCACAGGTGCGCGCCTTCACGGTTGAACAGGTCGCGGCGCTCGAAACGGCCGACCTGCGGGCGCTGGGCACCGCCGCACTGCGGGCGCTGAGCGCCGAGCAGTTCGACGCGCTCACCGGCGAGCAACTGGCCGCGCTGTCGACGACGCAGATCGCTGCGCTGACGAGTGCGCAGGTGCAGACCTTCCTGCCCGAAGACCTCGCCGCCATGACGTCGGCGCAGGTCGCCGCGCTGTCGTCCGCCCAGGTCGGCCACCTGACGGGCAGCCTGCTGGGCGGCTTGACGCCCGAGCAGCTCAACGCGTTGAGCACCGCGCAATTCGCCGCGCTGACTTCGGCTCAGGTGCCCTCGCTCACCGTCGAGCAACTGGCCGCGCTCGAAACCGCCGACCTGCGCGCCATCAGCAGCGCCGCCCTGCGCGCGCTGTCGGCCGAGCAACTGGCTGCGCTCGACACCACGCACTGGGCGGCGCTCAGCACGGCGCAGGTGGCCTCGCTCAGCAGCACGCAGATCGAAGCGCTGGCGGCCGAAGACCTGAACGCGCTGAACACCCAGCAGTTCGCGGCCCTCTCGACCGCGCAGGTGCGCGCGATGACGGCCGGCCAGCTCGCCGCCCTCGAGACCGACGACCTGCGCGCACTCAGCACCGGCGCCGTGCGCAGCATCAGCGCCGAGAACTTCGACGCTTTCAGCGCCGAGCAACTGGCGGCGCTGTCCACCGCGCAGATTGCGGCCATCAGCACGGCGCAGATGCAGTCGCTGTCGGCCGCCGAGCTGGGCGCGCTGGGCAGCCATCAGCTGGCAGCCTTCGGCACGGCGCAGATCGGCAGCCTGACCAGCGGCATCGTCACCGACCTGCCCGTGGCCACCCTGAATGCGCTGACGAGCATGCAGTTCGCCGCGCTCACGTCGGCCCAGGTCGTTGGCCTGACCGCCGAGCAGATGGCCGCACTCGAAACAGCCGACCTGCGTGCCCTGACGACGTCCGCGGTGCGGGCCCTGTCGGCTGCGCAGCTCAACGCGCTCGACCCGACCGACTGGCCTGTGTTGAGCACCGCGCAGGTGGTGGCGCTGAGCACCGACCAGTTGCCCTGGCTGAGCGCCGACAGCCTGAACGCGCTCAGCTCGACGCAGTTCGCGGCGCTGTCGACCTCGCAACTGCGGGCCTTGAGCGTCGAGCAGGTGTCCACGCTCGAAACGGCCGACCTGCGCGCCTTGAGCACGGCCTCTTTGCGCGCGTTCACAGCGGAGCAGTTCGACGCGCTGCACAGCGATCACTTCGCCGCCTTGTCGAGTGCGCAGATGGCCTCGCTGACCACGGCGCAGATCCAGACCCTGAGCGCCGCCGAACTGGGCGGCCTGACGAGCGTGCAGCTCAACGCGCTGACCAGCCAGCAGATGGGCGCGCTGACCGGCGACCAGATCTCGAACCTGAGCCCCGCGCAGCTCAGCGCCTTCAACACCGCGCAGTTCGCCGGTTTCACCACCGCCCAGGTGCAGGCCTTCACGCCGGCGCAGATCGCTGCGATGGACACGGCCGACCTGCGCGCGCTGAGCACGTCTGCATTGCGCGCGCTGACGGCCGAGCAGCTCGACGCGGTCGATGCCTCCAACCCCACCGCCTGGGAAGCCTTCAGCACCCGACAGGTGGCCGCATTCACCACCACCCAGGTGTCGGGCCTGTCGGCGACCGACCTCAACGCCTTCACGACGCAGCAGTTCGCCGCGTTGAGCTCGCAGCAGGTGGCTTCGTTGACCGACGCGCAACTGAGCACGCTCGAAACCGCCGACCTGCGCGCCATTGCGACCGCCAGCCTGCAGGGGCTGACCGGTGCGCAATTCCAGGTGCTGGCGCCTGCGCACATCACCGCGATGACCACTGCGCAGATCGCCGGCCTCACGACAGAGCAGGCCGCCGCGCTGACGACCGACCAGATCGTCGCGATGACCACCAACCAGGTCATGGCCCTCGAAACCCGCGACATCGCCTCGATGTCGATGGAGCAGGTGGTGTCGTTCGAAGGTGAAGACTTCGGCGTGATGAGCGGCGCGCAAATCGACGCGCTGTTCAGCGTGTCGCCGATCGTGCTCGACCTCGACGGCAACGGCGTGCGCACCATGGCGGCGAGCGACGGCGTGGTGTTCGACCTGAACGCCACCGGCAACGCCGCCAAGGTGGGCTGGGCCTCGGCCAGCGACGGCCTGCTGGTGCGCGACCTCAACGGCGACGGTCAGATCAACGATGGCCGCGAGCTGTTCGGCGTGGCCACGCAGCGCGCCGACGGCACCCGCGCCGGCACCGGCTACGAGGCGATGCGCCTGCTCGACAGCAACGCCGACCTCAAGCTCGACAGCAGCGATGCCGCCTGGGGCGAGCTGCGTCTGTGGGTCGACGCCAACCAGAACGGCGAGGCCGATGCCGGCGAGTTGAAGACGCTCGCTGAATTCGACATCGCCTCGCTCGACCTCAAGGCCCAGACCGGCACCGAGGTGGACAACGGCAACTTGCTGGCCCTGGTGTCGAGCTACACCCGGACCGATGGCTCGCAGCACGCGATGGCCGACGTGTGGTTCGCCAAGGACGCGCAAGCGCCGAGCTTGCAAGAGCTGATCGCCGCGCCGTCGGCCGAGCTGATCGACGGGGCGACAACCAGCAGCGCATCGGCGGCGTCTGCACCGGGGGCCGGCGCCGCCCCGCGCACGCCGCTCGGCGACGAACCGCTGGCAGGCGGGCTGCCGCTGATCTGACCGATGCCCCGGGCGCGTCGGCCTCGCGTCAGAGGCGATGACGCGCGGCGGCGATCACTGCACGCTCACGGCCGCGCCGCAGCGGTTGGCGACGCACGCCAGCGCTGGCGGCGGCGTGATCACGGCCGCGCACACGGCATCGCTCGGGGCCAGCGCACGCGCTTGTTGCGCCAGCACGTTCTGGTCGGCCGCAGCCGCCGAGGCGGCCCCGGCCGAAGGCGCAGCGGTCGAATGAACGTGGTACGTCCAGTCGGGGCAGCGAGCCGACGGCGACAGGAAGTTCAAGGTGCCGCACTGCCCGACATTGGTACATGGCGTGTCGGTGGAGAGCGCGCGGGCTTCGGTCTCTTTGGCCAGGGCCCGATCAACGGCTTGTCGATGGGCTTCGCTGTCGTTGTCGGGACCGCCACAGGCTGCCAGCAAGAGGGCAGCCAGCCACGGGGTCACGCGAATGCAATGCATGGGTCCTCCCAGAGCGGTTGTGTTGTGTTGAACGGGTTCGCAGCTCAATGGCTGTTCGGGCCGGCACGGCACTCGGTGAACCAGACGCGCATGAGCCCTTCGGGCACGGGCGCGTCGGGTGCCGCCTCGCGGCGAAAGGCGGCGACGCGCCGGTCCAGGCAGCGCTCGACCTGCGCATCGCGTGAGGCAGCGGCCGGCACGAGGTCGCGCCGAGGCAGGCTCGCACTGGCTGGCGCCGGCGCTGCTTTCACCGCGGCGGCGCGCAAGGCCTCGGCCAGTCGTCCGGGTCGCGCGAGTTCCTGGGCCAGGCCCTGTGCGGCCTGCTGCTGCGCTGGCGACAGCTCGGCGCGCAGGCGGTCGCGATGGCTGGCCGCGGTGCGCGAGCCGTCGTCGCCCTGGCTTGCCAACTCGAAGAGGGCTTCGGCCAGCACCTTGTTCTGCGACACGCCCTGGCCGCGCTCGTGCAGCAGGCCCAGTTGCACCTGGGCGTTGTGGTCGCCCAGGGCAGCGGCCCGGCGGTACCACTCGGCGGCGAGGCGGGCGTTGGCCGGCATGCCCAGACCGCGCTCGTGCATGGCGCCCAGGCTGGACATCGCCTGCGCGATGTCTTGCGCCGCGGCTTGCCGATACCACTCGGCGGCGAGCGCGTAGTCGCGCAGCACGCCGTGGCCGCGCTCGTACATCACCGCCAGGTTGTGCTGGCCCGCGGCATCGCCCTGCACCGCCGCTTTGCGAAACCACTCGGCGGCCGCGCGGGCGTCCTGGGGCACGCCCCGGCCGGCGTAGTAGACGCCCCCCAGGCGCGTCTGCGCCGCTGCGTGACCCTGCATCGCCGCCTTGCGAAACCAGTTGATCGCCGCGGCGAGGTCTTGCGGCACGCCGCGCCCGCTGTCGCACAGGTCACCGAGCTTGAACTGGGCTTCTCGATCGCCCGCCGCCGCGGCCGGGCGGTACCACTCGGCGGCCTGCGCGAAGTCTTGCGGCACGCCCAGCCCCTGGGCATGCAGGTCGCCCACGCCGACCAACGCGCGGGCATCACCGCGCGCGGCCAGTGCCTTCCATTGCTGCATGGCGCTGGCGTAGTCGCGCGCCTGGAGGGCCGCCAACCCCTGCTCGTAGCCCGCCTGCGCGAGCGGCAGGCCCAGGCAGGCCGCCAGCAACAGTGCAGGCCAACGGGGCTTCACGACGCGAAAGAGGGGGAACGGGCGCATGCACAACTCCGGCCGCGCGGCGGCGCGCAGGGACTGTAGCGGAGGGTGATGCCGGGCCCGTCACATTGCCCACGCCAGCGCGCCGCCCGCAGGCGCCCGGGCGTTCAGGCCATCACTTCAGGCGCTGGCCGGTCACGTCCCAAACTTCCACCTGCACCGGAATGCCCACGCTTTGCGTCACCGTGCAGTAGCCCTCGAAGCTGGCGAGCACACGGTCGAGGTGCTCGAGCGCGCTGGCCGCGACCCCCAGGTGCAGGGCCGCGTGGATGCCGAGCACACGCAGGCGCCCCTCGGCGTTGCGGCCGACCTGCGAGCGCAGCACGCAACGCAGTGGCTCGGGCGACTGCTTGAACTTGCGCAACGCAAACAGCAGCGAATCGCTGAGGCAATTGGCCACGGCCGCCGACAGCAGTTGCACCGGCGATGGCCCGGTGCCCTGACCCAGCGGCGGGGGTTCGTCGGTGCGCAGGGCCGGCACGGCACCGCCGAAGTCGACCTCGAAGACGAAGTCGTGCTGCTGTTGCAGTTCGACCTGGACGGTTTGTTCACTCATGACGCAATCGGCAATGACCAAAGGGCGCCGCTTGTCAGCGGCGCGACGACAGCGGGCAGGTGTTGAGCCCGAAAAGGGTGTACAGCGGGCACCAGCCGATCAAGCCGGTGAGCAGCGGCACAACGCCAATGTAGGCCCACGGCCCCAGTTGCCCGCCGATGGCCAGGCCGATCAGCACCAGGCCGGCCAGCACGCGCAGGGCGCGGTCCAGAACGCCTTCATTCTTCTTGAACATGAGCTTCTCCTTCAACACGGGGTGCGCCCGCCTGCGGCGACATGCCGAAGCCGCGCGCCCTCTCGTTTGAAACATACCCCCGGCGAGGCCCCGGTTCGCTGACAAAACCGGCCCGAGCGACCGCGGGGCCGCACCGTTCTTGCGCCAGCGCAAAGCCGCCGCCCCACGGCCCGGGCGGGTCCGAACAAGGCCCACACGCCCGAGGGCCAAAGCGCTCTGCCTAAACTGGCCAGCTCATCGAACTCCACCCATGCAACAACTCCAGGTCGCAGGCGAGACACGCCGGCTGCTGCACCAGACCGATTGGTCAGCCACGCCGCTGGGCCCCATGGCGCAATGGCCGCGCAGCCTGCACAGCCATGTGGCGATGGTGATGGAGCTGCCCACGCCAGCAATCATTTTCTGGGGCCCCGAGCAGACGCAGATCTACAACGACGGCTACGCGGTGGTGATGGGGCCGCGACACCCGGCGTTCTTTGGCGCGCCCTACCGCGCCTGCTGGCCCGACACCTACCCGCTGATCCACCCGTGGATGCGTCGCGTGCTCGACGCCGGCGAGCTGATCGGGGTGACGCGCGAGTTGATTCCCGTGACGCGCTACGGCTTCGAGGAAGAGGCCTATTTCACCTTCACCTTCAGCCCCTTGCGCGACGACGAGGGGCGCATCGCCGGCATCTTGCAACCGGTGTTCGAGGTGACCCAGGCGGTGCTCGACGAACGGCGCGGCGCGACCTTGCGCGCGCTCGAGCCCCAAGGCCGCAGCGACGACACCGTCGCCCACACGCTGCGGGTGCTGTCGAACAACGCGGGCGACATTGCCTACGCAGTCATCCACCTGCACGACGAGGGCAGCGGCGCCGCGCTGCGCTTGGCCGGCAGCACGGCCCCGGACGAGCTGCTTGCAGCCCTCGACACCGCCGCCTCGCAGTCGGTCGTGCGGCGCGAGCCGATCCGCCTGGCCGCGCCCTCGGCCCTGGTGCTGCCCTTGTGCGACGACCCGGCCGGCCCCTGGCTCGGCACGCTGACCATCGGGCTGAGCCCACGTCTGCACTTCGACCGCAACTACCGCGAGTTTCTCGACGCATTGGCGCGCCAGCTGACGGCCGCGCTGCAACGCGCGCTCGCCTTGCAGGCCGTCGAGCGGCACCGCGCCTACCTCGACGACCTGTTTTCGCAGGCACCCGCCGGCATTGCGGTGACCGAAGGGCCCGACCACGTCTTCAGGCTCGTGAACCCGCTGTACCAGTCGTTGATCGGTCCGCGGCGCCTGCTGGGCAGGAGGCTGCGCGACGCCCTGCCCGAGCTGTTCGACCAGCCGTTCCCGCAGATGCTCGACGACGTTTTCGCCACGGGCGTCGCCCGCGTCGGGGTCGAAGAGCGCGCGCTGATCGACCGGGGTTCGGGCGCCGAAGAGGCGTTCTTCAATTTTGTTTACCAGCCACTCAAAGACGCGGTGGGCCGTACGACGGGCATCCTGATGTTCTGCTACGACGTGACCCAGCAGGTGCGCAACCGCCAGCAGACCGAAGCCCTCACCGATGAACTGCGTCGCGAGCACCGGCGCAAGGACGAGTTTCTGGCCATGCTCGCCCACGAGCTGCGCAACCCGCTGGCGCCCATCAGCTCGGCGGCCGAGGTGCTGCGCCGCGGCGACCTCGACCCCGAACGCGTTCGGCGCGCAAGCGATGTCATCGCGCGGCAGGTGCGCCACATGGCCGGACTGGTGAACGACCTGCTCGACATGTCGCGGGTCACGCGCGGCCTGGTCACGCTCGACCGGCGCGAGCAGGACATGACACGCATCGCGCTCGACGCCATCGAGCAGGTGCGCCCGCTGATCGAGGCGCGCCGCCACCGGTTGCACGTGGACATGCCCGCCGACCCGGCACACGTGTCGGGCGATGAGAAACGCCTTGTCCAGGTGCTGACCAACCTGCTGACCAACGCCGCCAAGTACACCCCCGAGGGCGGCGAGATCACCCTCGGCGTCGAGGTGCAGGCGCGCGCCCTCGTCATCCGCGTCACGGACAACGGCGTGGGCATCGCGCCCGAGCTGCTGCCGCAGGTGTTCGACCTGTTCGTGCAGGCCGAACGCAGCGCCGACCGCACGCAAGGCGGGCTGGGCATCGGCCTGGCGCTGGTGAAGAGCCTGGTCGAACTGCACGACGGCGACGTGGCCTGCAGCAGCCGCCTTGGCGAGGGCAGCGAGTTCACGTTGCGGCTGCCACGCCTGCCCACCGCACCCCGCGCGGGCCCTGCCCCGGCCGCCCCCCCGCGCGACCCGAGCCGCTGGCACGGCGCCTGGTGCTGGTGGTCGACGACAACCAGGACGCCGCCGACACCCTCGGCCTGCAACTCGAAGCGGCCGGCCACCGCGTGTTGGTCGAGCACGACTCGCGACGAGGCTTCGAGCGCGCCCAGCGCGAACGCCCCGACGTGTGCATCCTCGACATCGGCCTGCCGCACGAAGACGGCAACGCGCTGGCGCGCCGCCTGCGTGCCGCGCCCGAGACGGCGCACACGGTGCTGGTGGCCCTCACCGGCTATGGGCAAGAGTCGAGCCGGATCGAGGCGATGCAGGCCGGCTTCGACCACTTCGCCGTGAAGCCACCCGAGCCCGATTGGCTCACGCGCGTGCTTGCCAGCGTGCCGCCGGTTGCGGCGCGCTGAACCCGTCGCCCCTCGCATGGATTCGCTCACCCAATTGGCGCTCGGTGCCGCGGTCGGCATGGCCGCCATGGGCCACCGCACCGCCGCGTGGAAGGCCGCGCTGTGGGGTGGCGTCGCCGGCACGCTGCCCGACCTCGACGTGTTCATCGACCACGGGGACCCGGTCCTCAACATAGTGCTGCACCGGGCCGAATCGCATGCGCTGTTCTGGTTGACGCTCTTCTCGCTGCCGTTCGCCGCGGCCATCGCACGCTTGCACGGCGACTGGGCGCACTGGAAGCAGTGGTGGCTAGCGATGTGGCTCGCACTCGTCACCCACCCCTTGCTCGATGCGATGACGGTCTACGGCACGCAGCTCGCCCTGCCTTTCACGAACCACCCCTACGCCGTGGGCAGCGTTTTCATCATCGACCCGCTGTACACGCTGCCGCTGGCAGGGGGCGTGGTGTGGGCGCTCGTCGCCCGGGGCCACGGGCGCGGCCGGCACGCCCACCTCGTGGGCCTGGCGCTCAGCTCCGCCTACCTCGGCTGGGGTGTGGCGGCGCAGGCCCACGTCGAAGGTGTGGCGCACGATGCGCTCGCGGCACAAGGCATCAGGGCCGAGCGCGTGCTGGTCACGCCCACGGCCTTCAACAGCGTGTTGTGGCGCGTGGTGGCCGTGGGCGAGGGGCAGTACCACGAGGGCTTCTACTCGTTGCTCGACGACGCGCCGCGCATCGACTTCGACCGTTTCGACCAGGGCGAGGCGCTGGCACGGGAACTGGCCGCGCTCGACAGCGTGCAGCGCATCGCGGCCTTCAGCCAAGGCTTCTACGCCCTGCGGCAAAGCGGGCCCCAGGTGCTGCTGAGCGACTTGCGCATGGGTCAGGAGCCGAACTACAGCTTCACCTTCCTGATCGCCGAGCGGCGCAGCCAAGCCGTGCCGGTGCAGCCGCCGCAGTCGGTGGGCCGGCGGCCCGACCTGCGCCGGGCCCTGGCCTGGTTGTGGCGGCGCGCGCTCGGCGAGCGCATCGCGCCGCCACGCGGCTGACCGCCCCCGGGCGCCTCATGCGGTGATGGCCGCCCCCAGCACCACGCGGATCGCCCGGGCCAGCTCGGCACGGCGGTAGGGCTTGGCCAGCAGCACCACGCCGGGGTCGAGGCGGCCGTGGTGCACGATGGCGTTTTCGGTGTAGCCCGAGGTGTAGAGCACGCGCAATTGCGGTCGCAACTGCCGTGCGGCGTCGGCCAGGTCGCGACCCGACATGCCGCCGGGCATCACCACGTCGGTGAAGAGCAGGTCGATCTCGGGGTGCTGCTCGACGAGCACCAGCGCGCTCTTGCCGCTGTCGGCCGAGAGCACGCGGTAACCCAGCGCCTGCAGTTCGTTGACCGCATAGCGGCGCACCAGCTCGTCGTCTTCGACCACGAGGATGGTTTCGCTGCCGCCCACGATCTCGCGCTCGTGGCTCGTGTCGCGGACGCGGTTCTCGGTGCCCAGGCTGCGCGGCAGGTACAGCTTCACCGCCGTGCCCTGCCCCGGCTCGGAATACACGTTGACATGCCCGCCGGTCTGCTTGATGAAGCCCCAGACCATGGCGAGCCCCAGGCCGGTGCCCTTGCCTTTGGGTTTGGTGGTGAAGAAGGGCTCGAAGACCTTGGACAGGTGCTCGGGCTCGATGCCACCGCCCGTGTCAGACACCGCCAGCATCACGTACTGCCCGGCCGTCACCTCGGGGAAGCGGTCCGCGTAAGTTTGGTCGAGCGCGACGTTGGCGGTCTCGATGGTCAGCCGCCCCCCCGAGGGCATGGCGTCGCGTGCGTTGAGGCACAGGTTGAGCAACGCGTTTTCGAGCTGGCCGGCATCGACCATGGCCTGCCACAGGCCGGCACCGCGGATGAGCTCGATGTCGATGTGCTCGCCCAGCGTGCGACGCAGCATCGGGTCGAAGCTCGCGACGAGCTGGTTGATGTCGGTGGCGCGCGGGTCGAGCGCCTGCTTGCGTGCAAAGGCCAGCAGGCGCTGCGTGAGTTCGGCCCCACGCTGCGCAGCGTTGCTGATCATCTCGGCCAGCATGCGCTGCTGCGATTTCTCGGCCGCCTGCTCCGCCAGCAACTCGGCATTGCCCATCACGACTGTGAGCAGGTTGTTGAAGTCATGCGCCACGCCGCCGGTGAGCTGCCCCACCGCTTCGAGCCGCTGCGACTGCAGCAGGCGCGCATTGAGCTTGGCGATGTCGTCGCGCTGATGTTCGAGCGACTGCGCGGTCTGGTTCAGCACCGCCATCAACTCGCCCAGCTCACCTTTGGGCAGGGGTGGCGCGATGCGCGCGGCGAGGTCGCCCCGGGCAAGCTGCTGCGCCATGCTGGTCGCGCGAGAGATCTGTTTTCTCACCGCCACCTCGGCCATCACCCACACGGCCAGGAAGAGCCCGCAGGCCATCGCCACCAGCGCGATCAATTCTTCTTTCAGCGCATGGTCGGCCTCGGCCAGCAGCGCGTCTTTCGAGGCGCCCACCAGCACGTAAAGGCCTGCCTTGTCGGTGCGGGCCGGTTGGGCCAACGCCCAGCGCGAGCTCTGTCCCTGCGGGCCGTCGATGTCGGTGCTCAGCGCGTCGCTGCCGCTCGACGCAAAGCGAAACAGCGCCGAGTCGGCGATCGACGCACCCGGCTTCATCTCGCTGCCGCGCTTGGGCGATGAGGCCAACACGATGCCCTGGTGCGACACCAGCAGCACACGCGCACCCGGCACGCCCAGGGGCTCGATGTCGGCCAGCTTTTGCAGGTCGAGCGATGCCAGCTGCACGAACTGCAACTCGCCCGTCGATGACCGCACCGGGTAGGCGATCTGCAGCACCGCAATGCCCGTGAGCCGGCCGAAGGTCGGTTCGAGCACCACCTCGCCGCGGGTGTCGATGGCGCGCCGGAAGTAGTCGCGGTCGTTCAGGTCGAGCTCACGCCGCGTGCGCAGCGAGTCGCAGAACAGGCGCCCGTCGGGCTTGATCGTGAGGATGCCGGTGTACTGCGGGTAGGCCTCGCGCACCTCGGACAAGAACTTCGAGCACGCTTCGCGGTCACCGCTGGCCAGGTCTTGCGCACGCGCCAGCCCGTAGTGCAGTTGCGCCGTGCCCTGGATGCGCCGCGACAGCACTTCGGCGGTTTGCTCGGCCACGGCGGACAAACGCGCCGTGTGCGCCGCGACATCGCTGCGGCGATGCTCGAGGTAGTGAATGAACAACAGCAATGCCGGGGCCAGTGTGGCCAGCAGCGCAATCAACAACAGCCGTGCACGAATGCTCATCGCCTGTGGCACCATGCCGCGACATTGGCGAGCCGAGCTCGTCGCAGCTTTCTTGTGTGCCCCCCTCGGTCGCGATGATAGGGACCGAAGACGGTTCACGACACGCCAAGGTGACACATGCAGAGCGGTCGATTGTTGGTTCTAGACGACGATGCAGCGGTCGGACAGATCCTCGTGATGGGGGCGCAGGCCGTGGGCTTTGAAGCCCGCTTGTGTCTCGATGCGGGTTCGTTCTTCGAGCAACTCAGCCCCTGGACGCCGACCCATGTCGCCATCGATTTGACGATGCCCGACATCACAGGCATCGAAGTGCTGCGCCGCCTCGCATCCAGCGACTGCCGCGCGCACGTGATCGTGTGCAGCGGGGCCGACTCGCAAGAGATCGGCGAGGCGCTCGCCCAGGTGCAGCTCTTGGGCCTGGGCACGGCCCGGGTGCTGCGCAAGCCCTTCACGCTGTCGGCCTTGCGGCAGTTGATTGCGCAGGCGCCGTGAACGCCTGACAGCCGTTCAAACCAGGCCGCGCAGCCTCACACCAACCCCAACCCGGCCACCTGCTGCTGTCGTGCCACACCGCAGCGCTTGCCGCCTTCGAACTTGAAGATGTCGAAGCCGTTGGTGTAGACCAAGTCGCCATTGGCGCGCAGGTCGAAGCAGGCCACGTGCGAGGCGATCACCTGCGGCGCCGCGCCCGGCGCATCGACGCGGATCAGCTCCCAGTCGCGCGGCACGAGGTTGCCGCCGTACTGCGGGTCGCCTTTCACCTTCGACAGTTCGATCATGCGGCCGTGCAGCCACAGGCGGCCGAGGTCCTGGTCGAGCGCCGGGGTGCGCGGGCCGCCGGCCGAGCGCAAGGGCTCTTTGCCGTAGACCATCGAGAAGAAGTTGAGGTAGCCGAACACCGCCTTCAGCAGCCGGAAGGGCATCAGCAGCGTGTCCATCAGGGCGCTGCCCGCGCGGTCGGTCAGCGGCTTTTCAGCCGGGCGGCGAATCGCGTACAGGCGGTTCTGCGCATCCATGCGCGGCGAGACGAAGTCGAAGCGCCGGTCGTCGAGCAGGGTCTGGATCTGCCCGCTGCCGTAGTCGAGCATGTGCACGCAGGCATGCGCCAAGGCCATCATCTGGCCCGACTGCGCATGCCGCGCGACACCGCTCGACGAGTAGACGATGGTCTTGGCCCGGCCCGGCACCAGCGCGGGCGAGCCGTCCACGCAGTCGCCATCGGTGATGGCGCCGCGGCGGTTGCCGTCTTCGTCATACACCTCGACGTGCGCCGTGCCATCGGCGTTGCGCGAGGCCACGACCAGGCGCTGGTCGCCCGGGTTGTACGAGAAGCCTTCGCAGTCCCAGCCGGCGCGGTGGAAGAGCCGCACCTCGCGGTCTTCGCCCAAATGCCGGCGAAACAGCCCGGTCGTGTTGCCCACCGAGAGCACGTAGTAAAGGGTGTCGTCGTCGGGGCCCTTGCACACGTGAACGAAGCGGATCTGCATCACCGTCTCGGCCCCGCCGCGCTGGCCCCACAGGGTCGAGGTCGGGATGACGCCCGTCTGCTCTTCGCGCGGCGCATGCTTCCAGCCCGTGGTGCGGCGGCTCGCGGCGGCGCGCTCGACCAGCTCTTTGGCGAAGGGCGACTCGATCTGCTTCGGCGCCTGGCCGTCCTGGTGCAGCCAGAGTTCGCCGTTGGCGATGGACAGGGTGCGCATGGAAACCTCCCGTGGTGCTATCTTGCTCTGATGGGGCAACGCCTGAGACGGCGGCGATGGTATCGCCCCGGCTCGCATCACACACCTAGACTTGCGCGATGAAACAACCCCTCCCCCTGGCGCACGCCTGCCGCCTCATCAACCACGGGCCCACCGTGCTCGTGGGCAGCGCCCACGGCGGCCGGCGCAACGTGATGGCCGCCGCGTGGTCGATGCCGGTCGAGTTCACGCCGCCGCGCGTGGCGGTCGTCATCGACAAGAAGACCTTCACGCGCGAGCTGGTGATGGCCAGCGGCGGCTTCACGCTCAGCGTGCCCTGCCGCGCGCTGATCGACGCCACCTACACCGTGGGCAGCGTGTCGGGCCGCGACCTCGCCGCGAAAGGCGCCCCCGACAAGTTCGCCGCCTACGGCATCGACCACTTCGACAGCCCGACGCTCGGCCTGCCCTTCGTGGCCGGCTGCGTGGCCTGGCTCGAATGCCGGCTCATCCCCGAGCGGCACACCGAAGCGGCCTACGACACCTGCTTCGGCGAAGTCGTCGCGGCCTTCGCCGACGACCGCGTGTTCGACCAGGGGCGCTGGTCGTTCCGCGACGACAACCCCGAGCTGCACACGCTGCACCACCTGGGCGGCGGGCAGTT
Organism: Piscinibacter sp. PDB5-1; assembly: GCF_056676035.1. Taxonomy (NCBI): domain Bacteria; kingdom Pseudomonadati; phylum Pseudomonadota; class Betaproteobacteria; order Burkholderiales; family Sphaerotilaceae; genus Piscinibacter; species Piscinibacter sp. PDB5-1. Next base: position 154,553 of record NZ_JBWVZL010000002.1, read on the forward strand.
CGTGATGCCGGCGTTGACCGCGCAGGCCCAGCCGCTGCCCGCGCGCTGACCTGCGGGCCGACCGCATCGACCCGGCCCACGGCCTCGGTGCCCGGGGTCAACGGCATGGCGGGCCGGTGGCCGTACTCGCCGCGCACCATCTCCAGGTCGTGGGTGTGGATGGGCGCGAGGATCAGCGCCAGCCGCACCTCGCCCGGGCCGGGCGTGGGCCGGGCCTGCGCACAGGTGCCGAGCACCTGGGCCGGGTCGCCGAAGCCCACGGCCACCACGGCGCGCAGGGGTGCCGCTCTTTGGTCGGCGGTTTGCACTGGCAAGTCGTCGTCGCACCGGGCATGCGCATTCATGCCCGGGTCACCAAGGATTGCAGGTGCCGGAAGCCGGCCGCCGCCGTCACGTCGGGCAGGCGCCAGATCGCGTCGCCCGCGCCCCACTGGCCCTCGGGCACTTCGAGCAACAGCGTCGAAAGCAGCACGCGGCGCGTGTCGGCCGCCGGCCGGGCGCCCTCGAACGCGGCATTGAGGCGCGACACATAGGCCGCGCGCGAAGCACCGTCGAGCACACCCGCCGGAATGAACGCCTGCACCAGGCACTGCAGCACGCGGTCGGTGACGTCGTGGCCGCCGGCGGTGATGCCACCCGACGGCATCTCTTCGATCACCACCCAGGTCATGGCCTGCTGCTGCGGGCTGCCACCGACCTGTTCGACATCCACCGCGACGGCGGTGATGGCCTTCGACAAGGCCTGGCGGGCGGCACCGGCAAAGCTGCCGTGGGGAATCTTCACGAGGATGTTGGGCATCAGGGGGCTCCAGGGTTGACGAGAGCCGCCATTGCGCCACGCCGGGTGCTTGCCTACCATTGTCTGAAATATCAATTTCAGTGCCGAACCAGACAATGTTCGATTTCACCGTGCTGGCCCTGCCCGGGGCCTATGCGAGCAGCGTGGCCACCACGCTCGACCTGCTGAATGCCGCGGCCGCCGTGGCGCCCCGGCTCGGCGTGGCCGTGCCGCGCTGGCGGGTGCTGGGGGTGGGCGACGGGGTGGTGCCGCTCGGCAACGGCCTGACGCTCGCCGCCAAGCCGCTGCCCAAGGCCCCGGCCAACGACGGCGCCGTGTGGGTCGTGCCGGGGCTCGGCCTCGACTCGCCCGGCGCGGCGCGCGAACGCCTGCAGCGCGCCGACGTGCAGGCCGCCGTGCGCGCGCTGCGCACGCACGCGGGGCGCGGCGGCACGGTGGCCGCGTCGTGCTCGGCGGTGTTTGTGCTGCAGGCCGCCGGGCTGCTGGCGGGCCGCAAGGCCACCACCTCGTGGTGGCTGGCCGCCGGCCTGCGCGAGCTGGAGCCCACCTGCACCGTGGACGCCAACCGCATGGTCTGCGCCGACGGCCCGGTGGTCACGGCCGGCGCAGCCTTCGCGCAGACCGACCTGATGCTGCACCTGCTGCGCGCACGCTTCGGCGCGCCGCTGGCGAAGGCCGTGTCACGGCTGTTGCTGGTCGATGGGCGCGAGGCGCAGGCCCCGTTCGTCGTGCCCGAGATGCTGGCCGATGGCGACGAGCTGATCGCCCGCATCATCGAACGGGTCACCGCGGCCTTGCCCGAAGTGCCCAGCATCGGCGCGCTGGCGCAAGGCTTCGGCATGTCTGAGCGCACGCTGGCCCGCCACGTGCGCGCCAAGACCGGCCAGAGCACGCTGGCCCTGGTGCAAAGCGTGCGACTGAACCGCGCCCGCGCGCTGCTGGAAGGCAGCCGCCTGTCGGTCGAGCAGGTCGCCGAACAGGTGGGCTACGGCGACGCCACCGCGCTGTGGCGGCTGATGCGCCGCGTGACCGGCCTCACCCCGCGCCAGATGCGCAGCGCTGGCGCGCCGGCCTGACGCGGCGGCCGCAAGCGGCTACGACGGCAGCAAATCGAGCGGCCAGGTCACGACCATCTCGTTGACGTCTTTCGCGCCGAAGTCGAACTGGCGAATGCGCGCGACGAGCTTGCGTTCGAGGTCGTTGGCGTTGAGTTCGCTGCTCACCACGCGGCAACCCACCACCTCGCCGGTCGAGGCGATCTTGAGCTCGACCACCACCTTGCCTTGCAGCGTGGGATCTTCGCGCAGCGCACGGTTGTAGATGGCGTAGATCGCGCCCTTGTTGCGCTCGAACACGAGGCGAACGTCTTCGAGCGAACGCGAGGCCTTGCCGCCCTGGCCGCGTTGCACGGCGCCACCGGCGCCGCCGCCGCCACCGCCCTTGCCCGCGCCGGTGCCGCGCCCGTTGAGCGCGCCACCACCACCCGGGCCGCCACCGCCGCCACCACCCGCCACGCCCTCGACGAGCGTGGTGGCGCGGCCGGCGAGGCCGCCGCCGCCGGTGTCGCGGCTGTAGCCGGCGGTGTTGATGCCGCCGCTGCCGCCGGTGGCGTTGCTGGTGATCATCGAGCGGTCGGGCAGACCCGGGGCGGTGCCCGCACCGACGCCCACTCCGACGCCACTGCCCACGCCGGGGCCGGCCTTGATGTCTTGCCGCAGTTGCGGGGCCGCCGGGGCACCGCGCAGTTCGGCGAGGTCGTCTTTCGCGGCCAAGAGGCCGACGCCAGCCGCACGCCGGCGTGCGCCTTCGACTTCACCGGGCGGCCGACCGGCGATGGGGTTGCGTGCTTCGGGCGCGTTGGCGCGCGGCAGCGGTTCGCGGTTGGCGCGCTCGGGCTTCGGGTCGGCCTTCGCCTCGGGCTTGTCGGCCGGTTTGTCGGCCGCCGGGTCTTTCTTGGTCACCGTCTCAGGCTTGGGCACGGGCGGTGGCGGCACCGCCGCGCGCTCAAGCATCATCTTCACCACGCGCGCGGGCACGGCCTGTTCTTTCGGCGCCTTCTTGGGCACCGGCACGAACAGCACCAGCAGGCACAGGATGACCAGCAGCGCCAGCATGACGCCCTGGATGCGCCGGAAGCGCGCCTGGTCTTCGGGGGTGACCGACCAAGCGAAGACGCCCTCGCGAAAGGACACAGCAGCAACGCTCATGCGCCCCCCTTCGGCCGCACCGCAAACGCGACTTCGGTGAAGTTGGCCCGCGCCGAGGTGACCATCACCTTGCGCAGCAATTGGTAGGGGATGTCCTTGTCGCCCATGATGGTCACGGCGCGGCCTTCTTCCTTGTTGCCGGTGAGCAGCGGCGTGCGGGCGGCGTAGTCCTGCAGCTCTTGCTGCAGCGGCGCGATGATGTCGCCCTGCATGTTCATCACCTCTTGCACGGTGGCCACGGTCGTGCCCTGCACGAGGATCTCGTTGCCGCTGACGATGACAACGACGGTTTCTTTCGGCGCCTTCTCGGTGATGCTCTCGGGCAGCTTGACCGCGCGGGCGCTGGGCAGCACCTCGACTTCGGTGGCGCTCGAAAGCAAGAAGAAGATCAGGATGGTGAACACGTCGATCAGCGAGACGAGGTTCATGTCCATCACCGCCTGGTTGCGCTGCTTGCGTATCGCGCGCTTCTGGATGGGGGTGAGCATCGGCATGGTGGGGCGTCCTTTGGGGGCCTGCGGCCGGGCTTAGCGCTTGCGCACCGGCGCGTCGCCGATGGAGATGTCGGTGAAGAGGTCAGCAGTGATGACCTTGTTGCCCTCGGCCATGACCTTGCCGGTGCGCACCGCGTCCATGGTCTGCACGAGCACGTCGTAGGGCGTGTCTTGTTCGGCCAGCACGGTGGCGGTGGTCTTGTCCGGAAACTTCTGCTTGATCTGCACCATCAGGCCCGACAGGCTGCGGTAGTCGTGCCCGCCCGGCACATCGGGGATGCGCTGGATCAGCCCGCCGATGCGGTCACCCACCTCGATGGCGTCGGGGCGCAGCACGATTTCGAGCTGCAGGTTGTCGGTGCTCAGCTGCTGCAGCGCGCCACTGGCCTGTGCGGGCAAGGTGAGGTCGAGCACCGCGAGGCGCGAAAACACGGCGGTGGACAGCAGAAAGGGCACCAGCACCACGATCAGGTTGATGAACGCGGTGAGCTCCAGGTGGGCCACTTCTTTGCGCAGACGGCGGACTCTCATCGGTCAGTCCTTTGAACCCGAAGAAATGAAACAGGGAAAGCGGCGATCAACACGGCGCAGGTCTCGTCGCGCGCCTCAGCGCACGGCGGCGGCCGACTGGGCCGCGACCACGCCCTCGGGCGCGATCTTCTGCACCTGGTTCAGGAAGCTGATCTTCGCGGCCTCCAGGCCGTCCACGATCTCGGAGGTGCGCGCCTGCAAGAAGGCGTGGATCAGCAGGAAGGGGATGGCCACCATCAGCGCGAACGCGGTGTTGTTCATCGCGATCGAGATCGACGCCGACAGCATCTCGGCCTTCTCGGACGGGTTGACCGCGGCCACCGCCGTGAAGCCCTTGATCAGGCCGATGATGGTGCCCAGCAGGCCCACCAGCGTGATGACGTTGGCGAAGGTGGCGATGTAGTGGGTGCGCTTTTCAAGGCGCGGCACGATTTCCATCATGCCCTCTTCCATCGACGCGTCGAGGTCTTCGCGGCGGCGCGAGCTGTGCAGGCGGTTCAGGCCGTTGCTGACGATCTTGCCGATGGCCGACTCGGAACTCAGGCTCAGGCCCAGTGCGTCTTTCAGGCGGCCGTTCTGCAGCAGGGGCTGGATCTGACCCCAGGCCTTGCGGTTCTCGGCCCGCGCCTTGTTGAGGAACAACAGGCGCTCGATGGCAATGGCCGAGCCCATGGCGGTGAGCAACAGGCTGGGGATGATGAAGGGGCCGCAATCCAAGAAGAACTTGACGACCGTTTGGAAGGTGTTCATCGCGCTTTCTCCGCTGACAAGACAGGTACAGGAACAGGACAGGAACTGAGGGGACTGACGAAACCGGGGACCGGGTCTTACTTCTTCGCACCCGGCTCGGCGGCCGGGCCCGAAGGGGCATTCTTGGCGGCGGCCACCTGGGCCGCGTAATTGAGTTCGCGCCGGAAGACGTCGCGATCCACCGGCGCGAGCGCCTCGTCGATCACGCTGACCGGCGGGCGGCCGGCCAGGTCGCTGGGCAGCGGCTTCTTCCAGGGCACGATGTACAGCACCTTGGGCAGCTCGCGGTTGCCGATGATCTGCGCGCGGTCGATCTCGGCGCGGTCGGTGGTGGCGGCAGGCGCCGGCGTGGCCGTGGGCTTGGGGGACGGCTGGGCCTGCGCCGCAGCGGCCAGCGTCAGCAGCGCGAGCGCCGTCGAGAGCGTCTTCATGGCTTGTCCTTGTCTTTCACCGCGGCCGTGGTGGCTTGCGCGGCCTTGGCGCGGTTCTTCAGGTCGGCGGCCCACTTGGTGACGGTGGCGTCCTTGTGCAGGGCGAGGTACTTCTCGTACTGCTCGAGCGCGCGTTGCGGCTGCCACAGGTACAGGTCGTAGAGGATGCCCAGGTTCAGCGTCGCGTCGGCATGGTTGGGCTCGACGGCGAGCGCGCGCTCGTAGGCGTCGCGTGCCTTGTCGAAGCGGCCCAGCTCGCGGTAGACGATGCCCAGCTGGTTGGCATAGGCCGGCTGGCGCGGGCTGGCTGCGACCGCGCGTTCGAGCGCTTCGGCCGCCTCGGGCAGGCGCCCGGCCTTCTGGTGCATCACGCCCAGGTTGGCGTGCGGGCCACCCAGGCCGGGGTGCGACTGGGCCAGCGCGCGGAGCGCGCGTTCGGCGTCTTCGGTACGGCCGTTGCGCAGCAGGCGCAGCGCGTCGTCGTAGGCGCGCATCACGCGCGCATCGACCGGCGCTGCGGGCGGCTCTTGCGGTGCCGGGGCGGCCACGGCGGCCGCGCGTTCGGTGGGCGCGGACCCGGCGCTCGGTGCCGCCGCCTGCGCTGGCGACGAGACCACCTCGCCCACCGTCGCCGCGATCGACTGGGTGATCGAGCTCACGCGCTCGCCCAGCAAGGCGCAGCCGGTGCTGGCCACGCACAGCCCCAGGGCCACCAGGCCGCGCATGCTGCGTTCAACGGATCGCATCGATCACCCCTTCGCTGCGCTCGTTCTTGCCGTAGCGCACCGGGCGCAGTTCGCGCAGCGCCGCGTAGCTGTTCTTCACCCAGGTGTCGTAGACGCCCTGGCCCGAACGCCGCACGTTCACCTCGTGCAGCTCGATGGCCTTTTCTTCGAACGGGAAGGCCTGCTCTTCGAGCATCACGTTGTACTGCTCCAGTTCGAGCTTGGACAGCTTCTTCGGCCGCTGTGAGGTCATCATCGCGCGGCCGAAGTCCTGGTACAGCGCGGCCGTCTGGAAGGTCGCCGCCGTCACCGCCTCGGCCACGCCGTATTCGCTGGCCACGGCGTAGGCACGCAGCACCTCTTCCATCTTGGCCTTCTTGAGCTTGAGCTGTTTGGCCAGCGGCTCGACCAGTGCGATCTTCTTGTAGGCCTCGAACACCGGCTTGGCCGCGTGCAGCGCGCCCATCGCGCCGAGCGTGCGCGTGCGGTCGGTGCGCGCGGTGCCGCCTGCGCGGTCGGCCTCGAAGATCTCTTTCATCAGCGCCGATTCGCGCGCCGCGTTGCCCTCGGCTTTGGCGATGCCGGCGAGCCGGTACCGTGCTTCGAGGTTGAGTTCGAGCGGCTGCGGGTAGGTCTTGGCGAAGCGCTCGTAGGCGCGCGCGGCGTTCGTGCGCGAGCCGCCCTTCTCGTACAGCTCGGCGGCTTGCCACAGGGCGTCGCGCGCCACCTTGGCGTCGGCGCTGGTGGTGGACAGGCGATCGAGCTCGCCCGCCGCCTGCGCCCATTGTTGCTTCTCAAGGTAGGCCACCACGAGCTTCGGGCCGACCTCGGCCTGCAAGGGGTGCTGCGGGTGGCGCTGGCGGAAGTCTTCGAGCGACTTGATCGCGCCGTCCCAGTCTTTCAGGCCGATCAAGGCGGCCGCCGCGTCGTACTGCGCGTTGATGCGGATCGGCGAGCTGGGCGCGAGCGCGCCGACGCGCTCGAAGTGGCCCACCGCGCCGCGCAGGTCGCCGCTCGCACGGGCCGCTTCGCCCTGCTTGTAGACCGATGCGGCCAGGCGCTCGGTGAACTCGTGGCGTGCCTTGTTGTTGGCGGCGGCTTCGGCCGACAGCTGCGGGGCGACGGGTTCGACCGCCCGCGCCTTGCCGCGACCGCGGCCCGACGACACGGCCGGCGCGGGTGCGGCCACCGGCACCGGCGTGGCCGGCGGCATCAGCGCCAGCACCTCGCCGTAGGCCTTCTCGGCCCGCAAGAAGTCGTTGCGCTCGAAGGCCGTGTGGGCGGCCACCGTCCAGGCCACGCGGCGTTGCTCGGGCACGGCCGGCGGGTCGAGCGAGAGCACGCGCTCGGCCACGCCCGAAGCGCGCTCGCCTTCGCCCAGCGCGTAGAGCTGCTCGGCCGCGTTGGTGAGCACCGGGGCCACGCGGGCGTCGGCCTTGAAGGTGTCGGCGAAACGCAATTCGCTTTCGACCAGCGCGCGCTGCAGCGTGGCCGCCTCGGGGCCGCTCGCGGCCTTGCGCTGCCGCTCGTGGCTGAGGATGGCCGAGTAGCCGGCATCGGCCGCCTTCGGGTGCGCCGGGTACTCGTAGGCGGTCTTGGCGTATTCGACCGCCGACTCGGCGAAGCGCTTGTCTTCGAACAGCAGCTCGGCCAGCAGGAAGTTGCTCTGCGCGGCCTCGGGGTCTTTCGGGAAGGACGTGAGGTAGGCGCGGTACCACTTCACCGCCTCTTGGTAGTCGGCGCTGTTCTTGGTTTGCTGCGCGGTGGCGTGGTGGTGGCGGGCCAGCTCGGACAGGTGCGTCTTCACCAGCGGCTGCGCACGCTCCCAGCCCTCGGGGTTGCTCTTGCGGAACTCGCTGTTGAGCCCGTAGTTGGCGACGTACTCTTTCTTCGCGTCGAGCGCGAGCGCGGTGAAGCCGCCATCTTGGTAGATGTCGATCACGCGCGCCTGCAAGAGCGGCGCCTGCGGGTGCAGCGGCTGGCGCTTGGCGAAGGCCGCGTAGGCATCGGCCGCGTCTTTCACGCGCTCTTGCTTGATGTAGAGCTGGCCCAGCTGCTGGTACACGCGAAACTCGTACGACTTGCGCGTGTCGCTCGTCATGTACGCCGGGATCGACTCGGCCCCTTGCAGGCTTTGCAGCGACAGGCTGGTGACGCGGAAGGTGTCTTCGACCAGCTCGCGCTCGCTGCGGCTCAGGCCCTTGACGGTGTCGAGGTCTTCTTCGCCGTTGCCGCCCTGGTCGCGTTGGGCGATCTTCAGGTCGAGCACGCCGAAGAACGACTTCAGCGCCTCTTCGAGCTTGGCCTGCTTGAACAGCGACCAGCCGTGCATGTAGAGCGCGCGGTCGAGGTAAGGGTTGCCGTCTTCACGCTTGAGCACGATGCCGAAGGCCTGCTCGGCCGCCGCGTAGTTGCGCATCGAGAACAGCATCTCGCCGCGGCGGAACTGCGCCTCTTCGGTGAAGCGCGTGGTCGGGTGCTCGGCCACCAGGCGGTCCAGCGTCTTGAGCGCGGCTTCGAGTTCGCCGCCCTGCTCTTGCGCGCGCGCCAGTTGGTACAGCACGCGGTCGTTGCCGGGGTCTTTGGGGTAGGCGGCGAGGAAGTCCTGGTAGCGCGTGACGGCGGCGCGGTAGTCCTCGGGCGTGCCACCGGCGGCCTTGCCGTCGGCGATGCGCTGGTCGGCGCTGTCCATCTCGAGGTCGCCGAGGCGGCGCATGGCTTCCGAGCGCTGCGCGGCCTTGGGCGCCACGGCGAGGAAGTCCTTGTAGGCGGTGATGGCCTTGTCGAGGCTGGGCGGAATGCCGGCGTCTTTATCGACCTGCACCTCGCGGCCGGCCAGTGCCTTGAGCGTGGGCTCGTTGTCGGGCGTGCTGCCGGCCGGGCGCTTGCTGGCGCAGGCGCTCAACAAGGCCAGCACGGCCAGGGCGACGAGGGTCTTAGCGTTTCGTCGCATGGTCTTGAAGGTCTGTCGCGCTGAGGTTGGCGCGGTCTTGCAACTGCGCCACCGCGAAGCGGGCCTGGGTGATGTAGCCGGCGAGCCGCTCTTTCTGCTGCGTCAGTTCGGCGACGGCCATGTCTTGCACCTGCTGCTGCTGTTCGAGGCGCAGCGAGGCGACCTTCGGGCTCAGCGTCTGCAGGCGTTTGTCGAGTTCGGCGATGCGCGCGGCGAAGTCTTCGAAGCGCTTGGGTTCGTCTTGCTGGGCCTGGGCCAGCGCCGCGTCGCGGCGGCGCGCTTCGGCCACGCCGCCTTCGATGGCGCGCACGTTCTTCTTGGCGTCCCACAGGCGGGTTGGGTAGTCCTGCGCGAGCTGCCAGCTCAGCGCACCGGCCACGCGGCGCAAGCGCTCGCGGGCGTTGGCCACGTCGGGGTCGGTGTTCGATGCGCCGGCCTGGGCCAGCACGCCTTGCACCCGCTGCAGGCGCTCTTGCAGGCCGCGCTGGCGCGCGTCGGCCAGGGCCGCGGCATCGCCTTCGGCCTCGACCCGCTGCAGCTCGGTGGCCAGGGCCTGGGCGCGGCCTTGCAGGGCCGCGAGGCCGCTGCCTTCGGCACCGGCACGCACCTTGGGCAGGCGCTCGGCAAAGGCCTGGCGACGTGTGGCGAGCATGTCGCCGAAGACGCCGAGGTTGTCGGTCCAGGCCTGCAGGTTGCGCGACAGGAACTGCAGGTCGCGCACGTTCTTGAAGGCCTCTTGGAACTCGTGCTGCGCGAGCACGGGCGTCAGGTGCGTGGTGTGCGGCATCTGCGGCAGCTGGGTGATGTTCCAGGCCCAGCCGAGTTCTTCGCCGGGGTTGGCCTGCAGCAGGTCTTCGACCAGCTTGCCCGAGCGGATGGCGGTGATGGATTCATCGAGCGCGCGGTTCTCGCCCTCGAAGGTGGCGATGGCCTGCTGGTAGCGGTCGAGCGACTGGCCGTAGGCACCGAGCTCGGCGAAGGCGTAGGCCACGGCGATGCGACCTTCGAGCACGGCCGGGTCGCTGACCTCGCGCTCGGCAAGTTCGGTCCAGGGCACGAGGGCGAGCTTGGCGTTCTTCATCGACGAGGCGGCCCAGCCGAAGCCGAGCAACGCCTTGGTCGCGTGGCGCCCGCCGAGGCGCACGCGTTCGAGGTAGACGCGAGCCTTCTCGGGCTGGTCGTCTTGCAGCGCGGCGTAGCCGAGCGCGACGTTGGCGCGGTCGCGCAGGGCGCGGTATTCCTCGTTGCTGGCGGGCAGTTGGCCCAGTTCGTCGAGCAGGGTCGTGCCCCGGGCTTCGTCACCCCCGCGCAGCAGCGCCACGCCGAGGTTGAAGCGCGCGTAGCGGCCTTTCTCTTCTTTCTTGTTGTCGCTCAGGGCCCCGGGCACGGCTTCGAGCAAGCGCGCGGCGCCCGCGTAGTCTTGCCGCGCCATCAGCAGTTGGGCATGCAAGAGGCCGCGCTCTTCTTCCATCGCGGGCGGCAGGTTCTTGCCGATGCGCGTGACGGCGTCTTCGGCCTCGGGGTACAGGCCCCGCTGGTAGCGGATCTTGGCCAGGTAGTACCAGGCGCGGTCGCGCACAGAGGGCTGCTGGGTCTTCTCAAGCAGCGCGTTGAAGATGTCGCCGGCCTCGCGGTGCTGGCCGTAGGCGAGCAGCATGCCGCCGCGCAGCACCTCGGCCTCGTCGGCATGGCGCGCCACGCGGTTGAAGTGCTGCGACACCATCAGCCCGGTGATCGCGCTGAAGTGCTTGCCTTGGTAGAAGTGGTAGAGCGTGTCGCCGTAGTGCGGGTCGTTGACGAGCTTCGGCCCGGGCTTGGGGTCGGCGGCTTGGCCGGCCGTCGCGGCCAACAGCATGGCGGCTGCAAGCGTGGCGCGCTTGAGCGAGGGGGCTGCGGTGGTCGAAGCTCTTTTCAATGCAAAGGCGCAAAGAACGCCAAGGTCGCCAAGAAGAGAAAACCGCTCTGCCTTTCCCCTGCGTTCTTTGCGTTCTTCGCGCCTTTGCGTTGAACCTGCCGGCCCAACAGACGAACCCGACCGCAGGCACGGCAGCACCGCCGGCAGGCCGACATAACCCAGCAGTTGCATGAAGCCGCCGTCGCTCACTGCCAAACCTTGACCTCGAACTCGGGCTGCAGCTTGCCGGTCGAGTCTTTGATCTGCAGTTCGATGTATTTCGGGTCGGTGCCCTTGTCGAACTTGATGGTCGCGCCGCGCTTGTAGTCGCGCTCGTGCGGGCCCTTGCCGGTGAAGAAGGCGACGACTTCGTGCGTGCCCGACTTCAGGTTGCCGAGGTAAAGGCGCTGCACGCCGCCGCGGTGCAGGGCTTCGACTTCGAGCGGTGTGTAGAGGTAGTTGGCCACCACCTTGTCGTCGAGCTTGATCTGCACCGAGTCGAGGCTGAAGAGCTTGCCCACGTCCATCGACACGAACACAGCCACCTGCGTGCTGGCCGGGAAGAGCAGCTCTTCTTCGAGCACCAGCAGGTCGCGGTTGAGGCGGATGACCTCGCTCTTGACGTCCTGGATGCGCGTGTCGAGCGCGGCGGCTGGGGCAGCCGCGCTGGCCGCCGCGTCGGGCGCCGAGGCCGCAGCAGGTGCCGCCGAAGCGGCGGCGGCGACCGGCACTGCGGTGGCAGCCGGTGCCGGTGCAGCGGCCAGGGCCGCCTGCGGTGCGGCGGCCACGGTGGCGCCCCGCACGGGTTCGTTCGCGACGACCCAGGCCGGCGCGGTGAGGGTCGCGAGCACGGCCAGCGTGGCCGCGCAACGTTGAAGGTAGGTGGAATGGGTCATGTGGGCGATCCTCAGAAAGTCGCCGTGAGGAAGAGCTGCAACACGTGGGCGTTGTGGCTGTACGGGCTGCCGCTGCGCACGTCGGTGAAGTCTTTGAAATTGAAGCGGACGAACTCGTAGGCGGCGCTCAGCTTGGCCTGGAAGGGGCCGACCGGCTGCGAGAGGCGGTAGGTCGCCTGCCCACCCAGGCCCAGCGTGTTGAAGGTGCTGAGTTGGCGGTTGCGCGAGATGTAGAGCGTCTGCTGCGTGGCGTCGTCGCTGTAGAAGAGCGCCTTGTTCTGGCTGTGGTGGCGCAGGTGGAAGTCGGCCAGCCACTGCTCGCCGAAGTAGCGGCTGTAGCCGACCTCGAAGGTGTGGGCCTTGATGTCCCAGTTGTCCCAGAAGTAGCGGTACTCGCCGTGCACGGCATGGCCCGTGGCCACCTCGCCCTTGGTCGAGAGCTTCACCGCCCGGCTGCTGCGGGTGCGCGGGTTGCGCTCGGGCACCGTGGTGCCGACCACGCGAGCCGCGCGGTACGGGCTGCCGAGAAAACCCTCGTCGGACACGGCCTCGTAGGCGCCGGTCAGCAACCAGCGCGGGGAAAGGATTTGCGTGACGCTCGTGCGCCAGCGCCAGTGGGTGGCGGTGTCGCGCCAGTTGGGTTCGCTCTTCTTGCGCACCTCGTCGGAGCCGCGCGTGAAACCGATGGCCACGGTGGTCATGCCGCCGAAGGTTTCTTGAGAAACGTCCATGCTGAAGGCCCGCGCCGTGTAGTCGGGCTCTTCGCTGTTCGAGACACCGAGCGTGACGATGGCGTCGCGGTGCGCGTAGTCCATGCTCAGGCCGTACTCGGTGCGCTTTTCCTTGAAGGGGCTGGCGGTGGTGACCACGTCGATCGAGGCGTTGCTCACCATGTCCACGTAGTACGAGCCCGAGAACGAGAACTTGTCGGCCACGCGCTTGCGCACGAGCAAGGCCGGGCCGGTGGCGCGCACGCCACCGCCGTCGTAGACGTGGAACATGGCGTCGGCACGGTCTTCGGGCAAATCGACCGCCTGCGCCGTGCCAGCCGCGAGCGTGCCGCCGAGGACACCCACCCAGCGCAGGCGCCCGCCTTGTACTCGCACGCCGGCCATGCGGCGACGCACGGCGCGCCACAGGGCGGCGAGGCGACGCCAGCCATCGCGCAGGGTGGCGATGTCACGCACGGTGTCGCGGCGATCAGTTGCAGCCACAGCCGCCTCCTTGCACGCCAGTGGCGCCACGTGCGCCTTCGCGCACGTCGCGCACGTGTTCGCGGTGCTTGGCCGCCAGCGGGTCGCGGTTGAGCTTCATCACGGGGTCGGCCAGACGCTCGCGCTCGTAGGGCTTGACCCAGGGTTCGGTGGCGCAACCGGCCAACAGCGCAAGGGTCGCCAGCGCGGCGGCGCAACGGGGCGCGGCTAAGAGCATCTTCATTCCTTCAGCAGCGCGCGGATCTGTTCGTCGTAGGTGTTCTCGTAACCCTCGCGGTAGCCACGGTGGATGTGGCGCACGCGGCCGTCGCGGTCCACCAGCACGGTCGCGGGCATCGAGTTGAGGTCGTAGAGGCGGCTGACGGCCTTGTCGCCGTCGTGCAGGATGGGGAACTTGAGCCCCATGCGCGTCACCAGGTCGCCCGCCTTGCGCGCGTCTTCGTCGATGTTGACGCCCAGCAGCACGAAGCCCGAGCTGCGGTACTTCTCGTACAGGCGGTTGAGGTGCGGCATCTCTTGCTTGCAGGGGCCGCACCACGTGGCCCAGAAGTTCACCAGCACGACGTTGCCGCGCAACTCTTTCAGGCGCGTGTTGCGACCTTCGAGGCTGCGCAGCGTGAAGTCGGGCGCAGGGGCCTGGGCCGAGACGGCGGCCACCGCGCCGAAGCTCTGTACCGCGAGGGCCACGGCGCTGAGCGTGCCGAGGGCACGCAGGGCGCGGCGACGTGAATCGAACGAGGGGGTGCGACGCATGGGGCGGTCTCCGTGCGGTCAGAAGAAGAAGCTGAGGCCGGCGCTCATCTCGATGTTCTGCGTGCGCTGGTTGCGCCCGAGCAGGTCGAGCGAAAAGATGTGGTCGCGCACGTCGACCTGGGCCGACACCCACCGGGCGAGCATCACGCGGTAGCCGAAGCCGAAGTTGAGGGTCTGCTTCTTCTGGTCGGCGAACTTGGTGCTTCCGGTGCCCATCACCAAGTACAGCGCCGACGCCTTGGCGTACTTGCGGCCGATGAAGCTCTCACCGGGCAGCACGTTCACGCCCAGCGAGATGTTGTAGTAGGTGAGCTTGTTCTGGTCACCCGGAAACAGCCCGCCCGGCGGCAGCAGCCCCGGGAAGGGCTCGTCATCGACCGTGGTCTGGCCGTAGGTGCCTTCGATGAAGAAGTCTTCGGTGATGTGGTAGCCCGCCCGCACGCCGCTGACGGCGCTGGTGCCGAAGTTCTGCGTCGCGTAGCTGCCCGCGAAGAGGCCGATCGAGAAGTCGTTCGAGGGAATGCGCACGGGCTTGATGTCGCGCCGATCGACCTGGGGCACGATGGGCTGCTGCGCGACCGAGCCGCTGTTGTTGGGCGCCTCGGGGGCCGTGGGCGTGGCCCCGCCCTGGGCGAATGCGCCACCCAAGGCAAGACCGAGGACGAGCGCAGCGGCGGTGTGGCGAAGTGGCATGGTGAAGGGGCCGTGAAGAAGCAGGTCAGAAGAAGAACGACACGCCCAGCGACACCGAGTGGAACTCGCGCGAGCTGGTGTCGGAAACGAAGGTGGTGTAGGTGGTGTAGTCGACCCGCGCGACGAAGCGCTCGCTGAGGTGGTAGCGCAGCCCCACCGAGGCATCGGCCAGCGTCGTGTTGACGGTGATGGCACTCACCAGGCTGGCGTTGGGCACGTTCTTGAAGCGGCCGAAGCCCACGGCGAAGAAGGGCGAGAGACGCTTGTCGGACCAGGGCTCGGCCATCAGGTTGGCGTGCCACAGGTCAGAGCCCGAGAAGGTGCCTTGCACCTGGCCGATGGTGAATTCGGCACTGAGTGCATCGCTGAAGCGGTAGCCCGTCCAGACCTTGAGCATGGGCTCGCCCTTGAAGCGGCCGAAGGCAGTGCCCATTTCGAGGCGGCGCTTGAGGTAGTCGTCGAGCAGCACGTCGCGGAAGGTCTTCTGCACGCCGCCCTCGGTGAGGGTGCGTTCGAGCTGCGCCCGGTGGGCCCAGCCCTCGCGCCCGTCGGCGGTGCGCAGCTTGAACCAGTCGGTGTGGCGCATGACGACTTCGATCCATTCGGCACGCTCGGCCACATGGAACACCGGAAAACCTCGGCCCGGGCCGGTGTGGATCTCGACGTAGGGGTCGGTGACCTGCAGCCGCTCGACGCGCGGCGCGGCATGGGCGACCTGCGGCAGCACGAGCGCAGCCCAGGCCAGCACCAGCACCACCGACATGAACAGAAGCGAGACAGTGCGCCGGCGATCGACGCGCGTGGGGGCCGCGCTGGAACGAGAACAGGTCATGGACACGGGCGGCTTCTCAGTTGGTCAGGCAAGTCGTGGGGCTCGCGACGCCGCCCGCGAACATCGAGCTCTCGAGGCTGCGGCTGAATTCGTCCTGCCCTTCGGGCATGGGGCGCTGCAGCCAGAAGCGGATCGTCCGCACATGGGGGTCGCTGTCGGTCTCGAAGATGACGCCCCCGCCGTGCAGCACGTTGTTGACCCGCGGCTTGTTCAGCAGCAGGCTTTGCGCCGGCGAGCCAATGACCACCACCGCCTGGGCCGACACGAAATTGCGGTAGATGGACCGACCGGCGCGCAGTGCGTCGATGTCGGCCTGCGGCAGCGGCGCGGTCCCCGCGGGGTAGGCCTGAGGTGTGGCCCCGGCTTCGAGCGTCAGTGCGCCGCCGGTGCTCACGCCGGCCGCGTGGCAACCCGAACTGCTGCAGGTGTTGTTGGAGGTGACCTGGTGCGTGACCGGGTCGCGCACGGGCAGCAGCAGGTCGAAGATCGGGTTGACGCAGTACTGGAAGTAGAGGAACGACAGCCGACGCCCCCCGGTGCTGCTGGGGTTGTCGATGGTGTCGGCGTTGTCGAGTGGGTTGCCGCCCCCGCCGCAGCCTGACAGGCCGGCGAGGGAGCAGACCACCGCCACCGCGGCGAGCCGGAAGGAACGCAGGGTCGTCGAGAGGAAAGCGGAAGGCGTGGCGGCTCGGCTCGCGGTGGTCTTCGTCATGGGTTGCAGGCGCTGCTGATCCAGTTCGCGATGGCGGTGTAGCCCGCCCCGGTGAGCGGCGGGGTCGTCTGACCCGTGGCGCCCGCCGGGTGCGGCGCGGTGCCGGCACGCGAGATGAGGTAGTTGCTGCTGAGGTTGCACACGTCGGTGATCATCGACAGCGTGGCACCGTAGTCGCCTTCCGGGCTGCCGGTCAGCACATAGCGGTTGCCTCGGAAGCTGGTGCCTGCGCCCGGCGTCGGGGCGACGCGGCCGGCCTGGTGGCAGCCGTCCATGCAGTTGGTGGCCAGCACCGGCATGACCTGGGTGCGGAACGTGGTCTCGCTCAGCGCGGGCAGCATGCGCACCCCGGTCGAGTCGAACGGGTTGTTGTAGTACTGCCCGCCCAAGTCCATCCACTCCACCAGCAGGCGCTTCTCGGCGCGGTTGAGCATGGTCGAGTGGTCAGGTGCCGTGCCGGGGGGGTTGGGATGCGCGGTGCGCGCGGCGTTGCCGGCCAGCAGCGTCTGCCCAAAGAGGATCTCGGTCAGGCGGCTCTTGCGGGCGATGCCGGCGGTGTTCATCGCGCCGGAGCTGTTGTCCACCAGCGGAATGCCCCGCTCGACCATCGGCACGCCATCGCGCAGGCGGATCACCGGCTGGCCGTTGGTGTCGAGCAGCGGGTCACCGAGCATCAGTTCGTCGTACGAGGTCATGCGACCCGAGCCGCCGACGCTGCCGCGCAGGTCGAGGCGTTGTGCGTCGTTGTGGCAGGTGGTACAGGTGTTGGCGCCGCGGTCGCGGTTCCAGATCGGCTGGATGTTCGTCGGGTAGTTGACGATGCCGTTGACCGGTGCCGGCACGCCGGCCGGCAGGTCGTCCGCCGGATCGGCGTTGCCGGTGTACCGGATCTCGATGCTGCGGCGCGCGGTCACACCGGTCTGCGTGGTGTCGGCCCACACGTCGGTGTAGCGCATGTCGGTGCTGGTCTGCAGCTGGGTGGGGTTCAGCCGGGTGCGCAGCGCGGCCAGGGTTTCGCCCGACAGGTGCTGGCTGCGCAGTTCGCTGCGAATGCCGGTCGAGAGCGTGTTGGCCACGTCACCCGAATTCAGCGCGGCGCCGCGGCGCGGGCTGTGGCAGCCGTCGCAGGTGCGGCGCTCGCCCGGGCGCACTTGAATCCAGTTGGTGTGGGTCTGGTAGGCACGGCCCTCGGCGTCGATCACCTGGAAGCCGATCGGCACGTCGGCCGGCACGCGCAGCTTGAACGAACCGTCCGGCTCGATCGGCGCGTAGCCGAGGATCTGCTGCTGCTCGAACTCGGTCTCACCGATGGCCGAGCGCATGCCGGTCATGCCGGCCGGCGGCGAAATGCCACGCACCGCGCGCACGAACCAGGCCGGGCCGCAGCGGTAGGCGGGGTTGGTCGGGTCTTTGAGGCGGCGGATGTCGGGCACCGAGCTGCGCGTTTCTTCAGCCAGCGCGGGCGGCGTGGTCTGTGCGATCGCGGTGCTGCAACCGGCTTCGAGGTCGGTCGCGGCAAGCATTTGAGCGGCCATGCGGTTCAGGCCGTCGGTGTCGTACACGCTGCGCACTTCGATCAGGCCCATCGGCGGGGTCATGGCGGCCAGCGCCGAGTCGCGCGGGCTGGGCTCGGTGACCTGCGGTTCGGGGCGTGCTTGCAGCGCGATGGGGTCGGTGTACATGTAGCCGGTCGGCGGCAGGGCCACCGGCAGCCAGGTCTGGGCGCCCGGGTCGAACATGTAGATGCCGTAGCGGGCAGGTGCGTTGTCTTGCACGGCTTGTGCGCGACGCGCCTCACGCGTCATGTCGCCAGCCGCTTCGAGCTGGGCGCGCTCGGCCGTCGTCAGCCCAGAGCAGGGCACGACCTCGCCATTGCGCGTGACTTCACAGGGGCGCCAGGCCACCAGCACGCGGTTGGTGCCGTCCCACAGCGGGTACGGCGTCGTCGCCCGGCCGAACGGCGAGAAGCCGCGTCCGTCTTCGAGTTGCTTGGCCGGGTCGGCCACGGCCTGGGTTTGCCCGCCCTGGGTGGGCACGCTGCGGTTGGCCGGGGTGTTTTGCTCGGAGTAGTTGGCCGCGTCGATGATCATCAGCGCGCCGCCCTCTTGCGTGCCCGACAGGGGCATCAGCGACGAGACGAGCTTGCCGTTGTAGGCGCCACGCGGGTCCATGTCGCGCGGGTGCAGGAAGCTGTTGCCGCCGCTCTGCGCGCCATAGAACACGAACATGTTCGCGCCGTCGGGCTTGGCGGTGAAGACGGCGAAGCGGTTGCGGTCGGCCACGTGCTCCCAGCGCGAGAACATGATGGTGCCGTCGGGGCGCACGACAGGGTTGCGGTCGTGGCTCTGGTTGAAGGTGATCTGCTCGATGTCGCCGCCGTTGGCGTTCATCGTGTGCAGGTTGAGCACGGCCTCGCGCTCGTACTCGTCAAGGCCCTTGTAGTCGCGGCCGAAGGGGTTGTTCAGGCGCGAAACCGTCTGGCGGTTCGAGGCGAACACGAAGCCGCGGCCGTCGGGCAGGTAGTACGGGTCGACGTCGTCGTCGGTCGTCGAGCTGGTCACGCGACGCAACGTGCCCGTGCTGGGGCTGCGCCCGGTCATGTCGTATTCCCAGATGTTCCAGCGGCCCGTGCACAGCGCCTGGCCGATGGCGGCGTTGTTGGCCGTGGGGCAGCGCAGCGCGAACACGATCTTGCGACCGTCGTACGAGGCCTCGGGGTCGGACACGTCGCCCGTGCCGCGCGTGATGTGCGCCGTCACGTTGTGTTCGGTGGCGCTGGCCGAGGAGCGCTCGCGCACCATCAGGTCGCCTCCGGCCGCCGTGGGCGTGCCATCGGTGGGGTTCATATCGAGCTCGACCGAGCGCTTGGCGTAGGCCACGGCGACGTCGCCGTTGATCGTGACGGACTCGTCGGCGCTGGTGGTGGTGGAGTCGCCACCGCCGTCACCGCAGGCGACAAGCACGAAGCCCAAGGCCAGTGCCAGGGCAGTTCTGAGAATCGGGTTGTTCATTTTTTCCTCCTGCATAACTTGTGAACCATCGAGCGAGGTGGTCGGGTCTTTCTAGTGTTCTGGTCTGTGTTGGTTTCAGTGCGCGGGCTGGCCGTCGCCGCCGGGCAACAAGCCGGCTGAAAAGTGCAAGCGGCCCTGGTCGTCGATGACGACCGCGTCGGCCCCGGGCTGCGATTCGACGAGCCGCAGCCCGTCGCGCACCCCCATCACGAAAACGCATTTCGACAGGGCTTCGCTGGTGAGGCCGTCGTCGGCCAGCACGGTGACGCCGCGCACATGCAGCGGCGACTTGCCCGTCTTCGGGTCGATCAGGTGGTGGCAGCGCACGCCGTCGCGCTCGAAGAATCGCTCGTAGTCGCCCGAGGTCGAGATCGCCACGTCGGCCAGCGGCAGCACGGCGACCATCTCGCCTTCGCGGCGCGGGTCGCGCACACCGATCATCCAGGGCCGCCCGCGGCGGTCGCCGAGCACGCGGCTGTCGCCGCCGGCCGTGACGACCGCGTGGCGAATGCCGCGCGCCGCGAGGATGGCCGCGGCGTTGTCCACCGCATGGCCCTTGGCAAAACCGCCCAGGTCGATGCGCACGCCTTCGCGGGCGAAGCGCAAGGTGCCGGCGCTGGCGTCGAGCTGCAGGTGGCGCCAGCCGATGGCCGCACGCGCCTGGGCAAGGGCCTCGTCGCTGGGGCCCGTGCCGGCACGGTAGTCGTAGAGGTGGCCGGCGCTGGCGTAGGTGATGTCGAAGGCCCCCGCCGACAGCTCAGAGAAGTGCAGCGCGCGCTGCAGCAGGCGCGTCATCTCTTCGCTCAGCGGCACCGCGTGCTGCGCGGCCTCGCGGTTGATGCGCGAAAGCTCGGAGTCAGCCTTGTGCGGGCTCATCGCGCGGTCGATGCGGTGCATCTCGGCGATCACCGCCGCCATGGCCGCCTGGGCTGCGGCGGCGCCGTCGCACCACAGCTCGACCTTGATGGCCGTGCCCATGATGGCTTCTTCGCGGGTGTACCAACCGCCCGATGCGCGCACTCCGGCCGACCCGTGCACGGGTGCAGCAGAACGCTGACGGAAGTCGGAGGTACCGCTCAACATGAATCCCTCGCTCGTGCTCGCGGCCGGGGCGGCGCATCGGCACAGTCCTTGATCGACGTCGATCCCGGTCCTCGGGGTGAACGGGCTTCAGGCAAGAGGGACCTGGCCGTTCCGGGTGGGCTTGAACGTGGCGCGATTATTCGAGCGGGGTGTTGCAGGCTTCGTCGCCATGCGTAACCGATTGAACGTGCGCAACAGAAAAGGCGCGCCGCCGATGCCAGCGCCGCGCCTTCGGGTGAGCCCTCGCCCGCCCCTCGAAATGCGGGGGGCTTGAAGGCGTCAGCCGTGACAAATCCCGCAGGCTCGCGGACTATGGGGCGCGCTAGGTCGGATCATTTGGGAAAAATCTCCCACGAATGTGCCGCCATCGTTCAATCAATTAGAAGCCGCTTGTCACCATTTGCGCGCTCTGCCACGCTGACCAGCGTCGCTTGAAGACAACCCGATGATCCGAACCCCAACGCCTCGAATCGCCGCGCTGCTCTCGACTTGCTTGGCCGGTGTTTCGGCCGCCTGCGCCACCGAGCCTGCACCGCCGTACGCGGGCGCGTGGCGCGGCACCGTGGGCACGCTGACCGCAGGCAGAGCAAGTCCGCGTCGTTCGAAGGCCGGCCGTACGTGGAGGTCCTGCAGGGCGGTTCGACCGGCTTCGAGCTGACCGAAGGCTCACCGCAAGCGGCGACCGGCCAGCGCACGGATGTTCGCCGCTGGTTCAGGCAGAAGGCGGACGCGTCGGGCATCAAAAGCGACGCCCCGCGCCTGATGGCGCTGCTTCACAAGGCCGAAGCGGCGCAGAAGGCCCACGAGGCTTGCGAAGGGGGCCGCTTCGCCCACCCCTACCCCTCACGGCGCGGCATGGCGCTCTGGTTGACCCACGGCCACGCAGGCCGGGCCCGCGACGCCGAGGTGGTCTTGCCCTACGAAAAGGTGATGCCCTTCCTCACGCGCAGCGGCCGCGAAGCCGTGCGTTCACTGACGACGCAGACGCGTTAGGCCGCAGGGGCAACAGGCGCCACCGGCACCGCCACCTTGCGCATCACCGCGAAGATGTGCGGGCCGCGCCACTCGTGCACCTGCATCTGGAAGGCGCCCTTGAAGCCGTAGATCGACGCCCAGCGGTTGGTGTCGTCGAAGTACAGCGGGAAGGTCTCGTCGGTGATGAAGTTGACGTGCGTGGGGTCGCGGAAGGTCACGGCGTGCGGGTAGGCCGGCGTCGACGACAGGAACAGGCCACCCGGCTTCAGCACCCTGTACACCTCGTTCATCAGCTCGATGAAGGCGTTGCGACGCTTGGGTGCGTAGACGAGTCGCGGGATGTGCTCGATGAAGTCGAACGCGGTGACGAAGTCGAAGCCCTCGTCTTCGAACGGGATCGGCTCGACCACCAGGTCGGCCCCGCGCACGAAGCCTTCGACATCGTCGCGCACGTCCACGCCGTACAGCTCGTCGGCATTGAAGGGGTTCTTGGGGCGGCTGCCGCAGCCGAGGTCGAGGGTCTTGGTGGCCATGCGCGTCTCCTTGCGTGTGTGGTTTTCTGGGTGATGGGTTCAGGCGGCCGCGGCCAGCACCTCGGGCATCAGCCCGGTCGTGGCGAGGCACCCGCGGGCGCGCGCCATGCGCTGTTCAGCCTGCTCGATGTGCTCGGCCGGCCACTCGCCCCGCTTCGAGTCGAGAAAGGGCTTCAGGCCGGCGAGCATGCGCAGGCCCTTCAACGCTTCGGCCTCGTAGACCTCGCGCGCGAAGCCGTGCTCTTTCAGCAGCTCGTACAGCCGGTAGAAGGTGTACGGCAGGTCGAAGGTCTTGTAGGTGACGGTCTTGGTGATCGCCGCGGCGTTGTCTTGCCGGTACAAGAACTGGCCTTCGCTGAACGCCACCTGCGCGCAGTTGAGGTACAGCACGCGGCCGGTGTATTCGTCGGCGTTCACCGCGAAGTCGTGAAACTTCACCCGGCGGATCAGCTCGGCGCGCCACAGCGCATTGCCGGGGATGGACCAGTCGAGCGACAGCTGCGCCGCCTCACGCCCGGTGATGACCGGGCGGCGGTCGCCATGCACGCCGACGATGGCGCGGTTTTTCGCGGGCTCATGCTCGTGAAAGAAGATCAGGTCGGGCACCACCGCGTCGGCCCCGGTCTCGACGGCGCGGGCGTGCATCTTGGCCAGCCAGTCGGTCGAGAAGAGGTCGTCTTGCGACGAGTAGACGAAGTAGTCGCCGCGCATGTGCTCCATCGCCCAGTTCAGCACGCGGGGCACGGCGCCCAGGTTCTGCGGGGTCTTGAAGACGCGCACGCGGGCGTCGCGTGCGGCGTACTGCTGCAGCACGGCGTGGCTGCCGTCGCTCGAACCATCGTCGATGCAGATCAGCTCGAAGTCTTGAAAGCTCTGCGCGAGCACCGCGTCGAGCGTGCGCGGCAGGTAGGCCCCGCCGTTGTAGACCGGAATGAACACGCTGATCTTGGGCGCACCGACCGGCGCGGCCACGACCGGCAGCTTCTGCAGCATCACCAGCAGTTGCTCGCCGCGCAGCTCTTGGCGGCCCAGCGCGAACTGCCCCGCGAAGCCATAGATCGAGGCCCAGTGGTTGGGCGCCGCGAAGTACAGCGGAAAGGTCTCTTCGGTGATCACGTTGACCTGCAACGGGTCGCGCATGGCGAGCGCGTGCGGGTACAGCGGCGTGGCCGACAGGAAGGTGCCACCCGGCTTCAGCACGCGCGCCACCTCGTTCATCAGCTCGATGAACGCGTTGCGGCGCTCGGGCGCGTAGACGAGCTGCGGCACGAACTGCAGGAAGCTGTACGCCGTGACGCTGTCGAACGACGCGTCGGCGAAGGGGATCGGCTCGACCACGAGGTCGGCCTCAATGACATTGGGCCGGCCGGCGGCATGCAGCGAAATGCCCACCACCTCGTCGGCATTGAACGGGTTGTGCAGCGCGCCGCCGCAACTCAGGTCGAGACTTCTGGTCATGCGGCGGCCCCGTTCAGGGTGTCAGGAAGAAGAGGTTCAAGCCGCCCGGACGGCATCGAAGGCTTCGATGACGGCGCCGGCGACGGTGCGCACTTCCATGCGCGTCATGCAAGGCGACATCGGCAGGCTCAGCACCTCGGACTGCAGGCGTTCGGCCACCGGCAAGGCAGGCCACGACTGGTTCGCATAGGCCTTCTGGCGGTGGCAGGCGATGGGGTAGTGAACCATGCTGCCGATCGCGCGCTTGCCGAGGTGGGCCTGCAGCTCTTCACGGCGCGTGCTGCGCACGACGAAGAGGTGCCAGGCCGACTCGACCCCCGGCAGCACCACGGGCGAGACCACCTGCGCGCTCTTGAGCGCGGCGAGGTATTCGTCGGCCAGCATGCGGCGGTGGGCGTTTTCTTGGTCGAGGTGCGGCAGCTTGGCGCGCAGCACGGCGGCCTGCATCTCGTCGAGCCGCGAGTTCGTGCCGGCCACGTCGTGGCGGTACTTCACGCTGCTGCCGTAGTTGCGCAGCTTGCGCAGCGTGGCGGCGAGTTCGGGGTCGCGGGTGACGATGGCGCCGCCATCGCCCAGGCAGCCCAGGTTCTTGCCCGGGTAGAAGCTGAAGCCGGCCGCGTCGCCCAGCGACCCGGCGCGCTTGCCCTTGTAGCGCGCGCCATGCGCCTGCGCGGCGTCTTCGATGACCTTCAGGCCGTGCTGGCGCGCCAGCGCAAGGATCGGGTCCATGTCGGCCGGCTGGCCGTACAGGTGCACCGGCATGATGGCCCGGGTGCGCGGCGTGATGGCCGCAGCGATGCGCGCGGGGTCGATGTTGTGGGTCAGCTCGTCCGGGTCCACCGGCACGGGCGTGGCCCCGGCCTGGCTGACCGCCAGCCAGGTGGCGATGAAGGTGTTCGACGGCACGATGACCTCGTCACCCGGGCCGATGCCATAGCCACGCAGGATAAGGTGCAGCGCGTCGAGCCCGTTGGCCACGCCGATGCAGTGCTCGACCTCGCAGAAGGCGGCGAACTCTTGCTCGAAGGCCTCGGTCTCTTGGCCGAGCACGTACCAACCGGAGTCGATGACGCGCTGGATGGCCTCGCGGATGGCCTGCTCGTGCGGGGCATTGACCCGCTTCAGATTCAGAAAGTCGATCATGGCGGCGGGGGATGGGCGGTCAGGCGCTCTTGCACCAGCGGGCGTGCA
The DNA here is from genome assembly GCF_056676035.1 of Piscinibacter sp. PDB5-1. NCBI lineage: Bacteria > Pseudomonadati > Pseudomonadota > Betaproteobacteria > Burkholderiales > Sphaerotilaceae > Piscinibacter > Piscinibacter sp. PDB5-1. The sequence goes on from NZ_JBWVZL010000002.1 coordinate 178,688, forward strand.
TGAAGTCGGCGTAGTCGCGGTAGTAATCGGCTTCGTCGTAGCGGTGCGACGCGAGCACCATGCACACCGAGCCGGAAGAGAAGTTGTCCAACTCGCGCCAGATCATCGGGCAGATGTACAGGCCGTTGTACGAACGCGAGAGGTGCACGCGCTTCTTGTCCTTGCCATCGTCGAGCACCACGTCGAAGCTGCCCGACATGGCGATGATGAACTGGTGAAGCTCCTTGTGCGCATGGCCGCCCCGGTCCGAGCCGCCGGGCACGTCGTACAGGTAATAGACGCGTGCGATGTCGAACGGAACGTGGACATGGCCTTCGACGAAGGTCAGGTTGCCGCGAGGATCATGGATCTTCGGCAGTTCGAACATCTGGCATTTGTCGAGCGACATGGGGGCTCCGGGGAGTGCCTGGGCAGTATTCCCGGAGTGGCCGCTCACCAAAGCGGTGAGGAACGGGGGGAAAGCGGGGGTATTTCGCCCGCAGATCGGCCCATGGCCCGGGCGGCGGGGCGGAATCTCGCCCCTCGACGCCCCCCTGCCCCGCCCCGCGCGGCCGCCATCGACGGTCGGCACACGCCGAGCGGGCTCAGCGCGGCGCGGCCGCCGCCCAGTCGCGGTACGGCCGCTCGGCCAGGCTCGAATTGAAGTAGCGCGCGTCGTGCGTGACTTCGGCCCCCAGCCACGGCGGCGGCGTGAAGCGCTCGGCCTCGTCGCCGAGTTCGATCTCGGCCACCACGAGCCCGGCGTTGTCGCCGAGAAACTCGTCCACCTCCCAGCGGTGGCCTTCGTGCGTCACCAGGAAGCGCGTCTTCTCGACCACCGGCCCCTCGCACAGCGCCAGCAGCGGCGCGGCATCGGCCAGCGGAATCTCGTACTCGAACTCGGCACGCGTCGCCCCGGTCGAGAGGCCCTTGATGGTGAGAAACGCCCGCTCGCCCGCGATGCGCACGCGCACCGTGCGGTGCTTGTCGCGGTTGAGGTAACCCTGGCTCAGGCGCTGCCCTTGCGGCGGTTGAGCCGCCTGCCGCCAGCGCGCGTCAAGCACGAGGAATTTGCGTTCGATTTCGATGCCCATGGCCAGGGACGCGGGCGCGCAGAGTGAAGGGCCCTCGATTTTCACGGGTGCCCCCATCGAACGAGCGCAGCGAAGTTCAAAGCGTGAGCCCAACTTGGGGGCAAGGGGCAAAGCCCCATCCGCGTTCAACAAAGCGCGAAGCGCCTGACCGAGCTTTGCTCTTGAGCCCCGTAGAGGCGTCGAGAAGCGCAGGGCTTGAGGGCGGCGCGCGTGAGCGCGCTTCCACCTCTGACTTCGCCGACTGTTCGACTCGCAGTGACCGAAGGGAACGGAGGGAGTTGTCGGCGACCCGCCCTCAAGACCGAGCATCGCAGAGCAGTCCCGCGCAGCGGGACCGCCGGCCCGGGGCCGTTTCTTTGCCCACTTTCTTTCTGAAAGAAAGTGGGTGCGCTGCCGGGCGCATGTCCCGGCGCCGACTTCCGTATGGGGAAGAAGGAGCCCACATGCCACGAACGGAGCGAGGCCTTCGACAAGCTCAGTTAGAGCGGAGATGGGCGCCGTGCGGGCGGGCCCTTCGATACAGGGCGAACGGGAGGGAGGGTGGTGTTCGCCCCCTCACCCCACCGCCCGCCGCAAATCCAAGGTGAACGGAAAGTTCGGATTGCGCTCCTCCACCGGCACCCGCATCCCGCCCGGCGTGTGCCCCACGCGGAAGAAGCGCGCCAGCCGCCGCGCCTCGGCCTCGTAGGCGTTCACCGGCGCCGTGTCGTAGTTGCGCCCGCCCGGATGCGCCACGTGGTACTGGCAGCCACCGACCGACCGGCTCATCCACGTGTCCACCAGGTCGAAGGTCAGCGGCGCATGCACCCCGATGGTCGGGTGCAAGGCCGACGGCGGCGCCCACGCGCGGTAGCGCACCGCGCCGACGAACTCGCCCACCTTGCCGGTGGGTTGCATCGGCACCACCCGCCCGTTGCAAGTCAGCACATGCCGGTCGCTCACGAGCCCCGTCGCCTTCAGCTGCAAACGCTCGACCGACGAGTCGACAAAACGCACCGTCCCCCCCGGCGCACCCTCTTCGCCCATCACGTGCCAAGGTTCGAGCGCCAGGCGCAACTCGACCTCGGCCCCGAGCGCGGCAAAGTCACCCAGTTTCGGAAAGCGGAACGCCAGGTGCGGCGCAAACCACTCGGCCTTCATCGCATAGCCGCAGGCGTTGGTCTCTTCGATCACGTCGCAGAGGTCTTGCCAGATGAAGTGCGGCAGCATGAAGCGGTCGTGCAGCTCGGTGCCCCAGCGCTTGAGCCGCGGCGGCTGGTACGGCTGCTGCCAGAAGCGGGCGACCAGCGCACGCATCAGCAACTGCTGCGTGAGGCTCATGCGTGCATGCGGTGGCATCTCGAAGGCGCGCATCTCCAGCAGGCCCAGCCGGCCGGTGGGGCCATCGGGCGAGTACAGCTTGTCGATGCAGAACTCGGCGCGGTGCGTGTTGCCTGTCACGTCGATCAGCAAATTGCGCAGCACGCGGTCTACCAGCCACGGCGGGCAGGCGTTCGGCCCTTCGGCCATCTTGCGTTTGATCTCGGCGAAGGCGATCTCCAACTCGTAGACCGAGTCGTTGCGTGCTTCGTCCACACGCGGCGCCTGGCTGGTCGGCCCGATGAACAGGCCCGAGAACAGGTAGCTCAGGCTCGGGTGGTTGTGCCAGTAGGCGACCATGCTCGCCAGCAGGTCGGGCCGGCGCAGGAAGGGCGAGTCGGCCACCGTGGCACCGCCAAGCACGAAGTGGTTGCCGCCACCGGTGCCCGTGTGGCGGCCATCGACCATGAACTTCTCGGTCGAGAGCCGCGTTTCGTGGGCGGCCTGGTACAGGTGGGTCGTCTGATCGACCAGCTCTTCCCAGCTGTGGGCGGGGTGGATGTTGACTTCGATGACCCCGGGGTCGGGCGTGACGCGCAGCGTCGAGAGGCGCGGGTCTTTGGGCGGCTCGTAGCCTTCGAGGACCAGCGGCAGCCGCATCTCGAGCGCCGTGTCTTCGATGGCAGCGACGAGTTCGAGGTAGTCCTCGAGCGCGCTGGTGGGCGGCATGAAGACGTAAAGCCGGCCGCCGCGCGGCTCGGCCGACAGCGCGGTGCGGGTGATGGCCCCGGCCGACTGGAACATCACCGGCGGCGGCGCCGGTTGAACGAGCTGCTCGGGGTGCGGCGAGCGGCTGGCGGGCGGCGTGCCCAGGCCCTGCGCGGCGCGCGAGCGATCGCCGAAGCTGCCCCAGGCCGCGGCCGCGTCGTGCGCGCCACCAGGCTCGGCAGCCAGCGGCGCGCCAGCTTCGGTGGCCCCATGGGCATAGCGCAGGCGCTGGTAGGGCGGCAGCGGCACGAAGGGCTGGCTCTGGTCGGGCTGATGAATCCAGGGGTAGTCGCCCGGTGCGGCCCAGGGCTGCGAGTCGAGCGGCAGGCGGTAACCCATCGCCGAGTCGCCGGGGATCAGGTAGCAGCGCTCGGCCCGCAAGAACCACGGCCCCGATTGCCAGCGCGGCGCGCCGGCCGGGTGCCGCATCACCGGCAGGACGTGGCCGACGACCTTGTCGAGCCCTTGCGAGAACACCTTTCGGATGCGCTCGCGCTCGAGGGCGTCGTCGAGACGGGCGTCGAACGGGTCCACGTTGGTGGGCAGCTTGCGTTCACGCCAGAGGTAGTACCAGACGTCTTCGTAAGCCGGGAAGACGTACTTCGCATCGAGCCCCAGGCGCGCCGCCACGCCACGCAAGAACTTCTGCGCGTGCAGCTCGGTGACGCCGTAGTCCTGCTTCTCGCTGGCGAACAGCTCGGGGTGCGTCCAGATGGGTTCGCGGTCTTTGCGCCAGAAGAGGTTGAGCGACCAGCGCGGCAGTTGCTCGCCCGGGTACCACTTGCCCTGGCCGTAGTGCTGCAGGCCGCCGTCGCCGTATTTGGCGCGCAGCTTGTCCATCAGCTCGGCGCTGAGCTGGCGCTTGGTGGGGCCCAGTGCGTCGGTGTTCCACTCGGCGCCGTCGCGGTCGTCCACCGACACGAAGGTGGGCTCGCCGCCTTGCGTGAGGCGCACGTCGTGCTTGCGCAGGTCGTCGTCGACGGCGTGGCCCAGGGCTTCGATCTCGGCCCACTGCGCGTCGCTGTAGGGCAGCGTCACACGGGGGGCTTCCCAGATGCGCGTGACCTGCATGTGGTGCTCGAAGGTGGTCTCGCATTCGTCGAGCGCGCCGGTGATGGGCGCGGCCGACGACGGGTCGGGCGAACACGCGAGCGGGATGTGCCCTTCGCCCGCCAGCAGGCCCGAGGTCGGGTCGAGGCCGATCCAGCCGGCGCCGGGCAAATACACCTCGCACCACGCGTGCAGGTCGGTGAAATCGACCTCGGTGCCGCTCGGGCCGTCGAGCGACTTCACGTCGCTCTTGAGCTGGATCAGATAGCCCGACACGAAGCGGGCCGCAAAGCCCAGGTGGCGCAGCAACTGCACCAGCAGCCAACCCGAGTCACGGCACGAACCCGACTTGTTGGTCAGCGTTTCTTCGGGCGTCTGCACGCCGGGCTCCAGGCGGATCAGGTAGCCGATGTCGCCTTGCAGCCGCTGGTTCAGCGCGACGAGGAAGTTCGTCGTCTGCATCTTCTCGCGCGAGATGCTCTTGAGGTAGGTCTCGAAGGCCGGCGTCAGCGGCGCCTTGTCGCGGTAGGGCTGCAGCTCGTGCGCAAGCGACGGGTCGTACTCGAAGGGAAAGTGCTCGGCCGCCGGTTCGAGAAAGAAGTCGAAGGGGTTGAGCACCGACATCTCGGCGACGAGGTCGATCTCGATGCGCAGCGAGGTGGTCTTGTCGGGAAAGACCACCCGCGCGAGGTAGTTGCTCTGCGGGTCTTGCTGCCAGTTGATGAAGTGCGTGGCCGGCTCGATGCGCATCGAGTAGCTGAGGATGCGCGTGCGCGAATGCGGCGCGGGCCGCAGGCGGATCACCTGTGGTCCCAGGTTGATCGGTCGGTCGTACCGATAGTGGGTCACATGGTTCAGCGCGACGTGAATGGACATCAGGACTCCAACGGGGACAGCAGCGATTCTTCTTCGCGCGAGGTTTCGGTGATGTGAATCTGCACCCGCATCGACTCGTCGCCCCCGCCCTCGCGCACGCCGCGAATGGGTGAACAGGCGGCGTAGTCGGGGCCGACGGCCAGGCGCACGTGGCGCTCGTCCATCAGGCAACCATGGGTCACGTCCACGCTGACCCAGCGGCCTTCGGCCGGGTCGGCGCACACGTCCACCCAGGCGTGGCTGGCCAGGTGCGGGGCATTCGGGGCATGGAAATAACCGCTCACGTAGCGCGCCGGCACGCCCTGGCTGCGGCAGGCGGCGATGAACACGTGGGCGTGGTCCTGGCACACCCCGGCGCCGTGGGCCAGGGCCTCGCGCGCGGTGGTGGCGACCGAGGTGATGCCGGTCTCGTAAGGCACGCGGCGCAGCACCTCGTCGGCCAGGGCCAGCAGGGTGCGTTCGTTCAGCCCGTCGGCGAGGTAGTGGCGCGACAGCGTGGCGAGCGCGCCGTCGTGCGCCGTCAGGTGAGTGGGCCGCAGGTACATCTGCGGCGGCGGGCCGTCGTCGCCGCGCAGCCAGGGCGAGGCATGGGTCTCGACCTCGCCGCGCGCGACGACGCGTCCGCTGAAGGCGCGGCGCATCAGCGTCCAGGTGTGGGCAAGGTTGCCGTAGCCGTCACGCTGTGCGAACAGGGGCCCGGGCGCGCTGAGCGCCCAGTCGTGCACCGTCTGGTGTGCGCTGCCCTGCGGTGTGAGGCACAGCGACTGGTGCGCATATTTCAGCGCCACGCTGTAGTCGTACTGCGTGACGTGTTCGATGCGCAGTCGCACGGTCAGCCCCTCGCCCGATGGCTGCGCCGGGCGATGTCCCAGGGGAGGCCGGGCCGACTGGGGTGCGGTCGCGCGCTCGACCTGGCCATGGCAGCTGACCGGGTGTTCATCACGCGGACACGGGCACGAGGAAGTCGCGGCTGATGCCGAAGCCCAGGTCGCTCACGCGTTCGAGAAACTGCGTCAGGAAGGCATGCAGCCCCGTCGCCAGGATCTCGTCGATGCGCCCGAAGCGCAGGTCGGCCTGCAGGCGGCCGGCGCGGCGCAGCGTCTCGCCCGACTGCTCGTTGGCGACCTTGGCCAGGTTGGCGACCACCTCGTCGATCGACGCGGCCAGCGAGCGCGGCATGTCGCTGCGCAAGATCAACAGCTCGGCCACCTTCTCGGGGCGAATGACGTTGCGGTACGCCTTGCGGTAGACCTCGAAGGCCGACACCGACCGCAAGATGGCCGACCAGTGATAGAAGTCGTATTCCTGGTCCTTGCCGTTGTTGCCGTTGCCATTGCCTTGGCTCTGCATCTGGCCGGTGCCGAAGAACTCGCTCTTGGCGGCGTGGAACTTCACGTCGAGCATTCGCGCGGTGTTGTCGGCGCGTTCGAGAAAGCTGCCGATGCGCAAGAAGTGGAAGGCCTCGTCCTGCAGCATCGTGCCCACCGTCACGCCGCGCGACAGGTGCGAGCGGAACTTCACCCATTCGAAGCCGTCGCCCGGGTCTTTCTGGAACGACTTGTTGCGCAGCATGCGCTGGAATTCGAGCCAGGTCTGGTTCTGCGTTTCCCAGACTTCGGTGGTCAGCGTGCCGCGCACGGCGCGTGCGTTCTCGCGCGCCGCCATCAGGCAGTTGTAGATGCTCGACGGGTTTTTCTCGTCGCTGACCATGTAGTCCATCACCTTGTGCGCGGTGATCTCGCCATGGCGCTTGGTGTAGTCGTCGGTCAGCTCAGAAATGCTGAGCAGGCCGCGCCAGCCCTTCTCGGCGGCGTCGGCCGATTGCGGAAGCAGCGAGGTCTGGTAGTTGACGTCGAGCATGCGCGCGGTGTTTTCGGCCCGCTCCATGTAGCGGGCCATCCAGAACAAGTGGTCGGCTGTGCGAGAGAGCATCGCGTTAACTCCAGTGGGCCGAAAACCCCGCCGTGGATCGAGACAGCATCGGCGTCTCCCGGGCATGTCTCGATCCGAGGGCGGCGTAAAGAAGGTTGGTGGGCATGCTCAAAGTTCTTACCGCAAAGACGCCAAGGGAATACCAAGCTCGCAAAGACAAACCCAAAGACTGAGGCGAATCACGGAGGGACCGCTTTTCTTGGCGGCCTTGGGAATTTCCTTGGCGCCTTTGCGTTGAAAGAGGCATGCCATCGGCTCGGGCAGTCCACAGGCTGAGCCTCATCTCATGCCTCCAGCACCCAGGTGTCCTTCGTGCCCCCGCCTTGCGACGAGTTGACCACCAGCGAGCCTTCCTTCAAGGCCACGCGGGTCAGGCCGCCCGGCACCATCTGCACGCTCTTGCCGCTCAACACGAACGGCCGCAGGTCGATGTGGCGCGGGGCGATGCCGCTTTCGACGAAGGTCGGGCAGGTCGAGAGGCTCAGCGTCGGCTGCGCGATGTAGCCCGTGGGGTTGGCTTCGAGCGCCTTGCGGAAGTCGGCGATCTCGGCCTTGGTGGCCGCCGGGCCGACCAGCATGCCGTAGCCGCCGGCCCCGTGGACCTCTTTCACGACCAGCTCGTCGAGGTGGTCGAGCACGTACTTGAGGTCGTCCGCTTCGCGGCACTGGTAGGTCGGCACGTTGTTGAGGATGGGCTTTTCGCCCAGGTAGAACTCGATCATCTTGGGCACGTAGGCGTAGATCGACTTGTCGTCGGCCACGCCAGTGCCGATGGCGTTCGACAGCGTCACGTTGCCGGCGCGGTAGACACTCAAGAGGCCCGCGCAGCCGAGCGTCGAATCGGGCCGGAAGGCCAGCGGGTCGAGGAAGTCGTCGTCCACGCGGCGGTAGATCACGTCCACGCGCTTGGGGCCTTGCGTGGTGCGCATGTAGACGAAGTTGTCCTTGACGAAGAGGTCTTGCCCTTCGACCAGCTCGACGCCCATCTGCTGCGCCAGGAAGGCGTGCTCGAAGTACGCGCTGTTGTACATGCCGGGCGTGAGCACCACGACCGTCGGGTCGTTGACCGCCGCCGGCGCCACGGCGCGCAGGGTTTCGAGCAAGAGGTCGGGGTAGTGCGCGACCGGCGCCACACGGTGCTGGCTGAACAGGTCGGGAAACAGCCGCATCATCATCTTGCGGTTTTCGAGCATGTAGCTCACGCCGCTGGGTACGCGCAGGTTGTCTTCGAGCACGTAGTAGCTGCCGCTGCCGTCGGGGTTGGCGGCCCGCACGATGTCGATGCCGCTGATGTGCGAGTACACGCCGCCGGCGACATCGACGCCCATCATCTCGGGCCGGAACTGCGCGTTCTGGAAGATCTGGTCGGCCGGCACCACGCCCGCGCGCACGATCTCTTGCTGGTGGTAGACGTCGTGGATGAAGCGGTTGAGCGCCGTCACGCGCTGCACGAGGCCGCGTTCCATCTCGGCCCATTCGTGGGCGGGAATGACCCGCGGGATCAGGTCGAAGGGAATGAGCCGCTCGGTGCCCGAGCCGTCTTCGTCTTTGGCGCCGTAGACCGCGAAGGTGATGCCCACGCGGCGGAAGATCATCTCGGCTTCTTCGCGCCGCGAGCGCATCACGTCGCGCGGCTGTTTGGCCAGCCACCGGTCGTAGGTGCGGTAGTGATCCCGGACCGTGGTGCTCGTGGCTTGCATCTCGTCAAAACTGTGCTTCATCAGCAAGGCTCCTCGCACAACAAGTTAGCAATATCCAGGCCACTTCGGTGCGCGTGCACACCGCGTGGGGCTCAGGGCATGTCGAGCGCATCGGCCTGCACGGTCCGATGCCAATAACGCGAGGCGATCTGACGTTGGCACGTGCCTGATGCAGCCGGCTCGCCCGGCCCCCATCGCCACGCACCACAGGCCGCGCTGGTTCTCACCTCGGCCGCGTGCGCATGGAGCCGGCGCACGACCTCGGGAGCCGGGTGGTTGAAGCGGTTGCGGTACCCGGCCTGAACCACGGCCACATGGGGTTGTACCGCTCTCAGGAAGTCCGGGGAAGACGAGGTGCGACTTCCGTGGTGCGGCACCAGCAGCATGTCGGCTTTCAGCGACTGGGCTTGCGCCGCGACCAAAGCCGCCTCTTCGTCGCGCTCGATGTCGCCGGCCAGCAAGGCGGTGCCCTGCGCGGCGCTGACGCGTAGCACGCACGACAGCGCGTTGGGCTTCAAGGGGCGGTCGTGGTCGGCGGGCTGCGGGTGCAGCACGTCGAAGCGCACGCCGTCCCAGGTCCACCCCTGCCCGGCCTCGCAGCGCACAAAGGGCGCGCCGGCCTCGCGCAGCGGGTGGCCGCCTTCGAGCGAGCCGTGCAGTGCGCGCACCTCGCGCTGGGTCAGCAAGGCGTGGGCACCGCCGACGTGGTCGATGTCGCGGTGGCTCAGCACCAGCCGGTCGATGACGGGCTCGCCGCGCGCCTGCAGCAGCGGCAGCAGCACGCGCTGGCCGGCATCGCTCTCGCGGCTGTACTGCGGGCCGGCGTCGTAGACCAGCAGGTGGTGGCGCGTGCGCACGAGCACCGCACTGCCCTGCCCCACGTCCACCGCGAGCAGCTCGAACTGCCCGTCGGCCGGCGGCTCGGGCACCGGCATCAGCAGCGGCCAGGCGAGCGGCAGCGCCAGCATGCGAACCCGCCACGGGTTGGGCACGACCAGCAAGGCGGCAGCGGCCAGCCCGGCAACTTGGGCCCAGACCGGCGCGGCGGGCACCGTCCACACCGCAGCGGGCCACGACGCCGCCCAGGCCAGGCCCGCCGCCAGGCCGCGTTCGAGCGCGGCCGCGAGTGTCCACAAGGGCGGTGCGATGGCCCCCAGCAGCGCCAGCGGCGTGATCGCCAGCGTGACCAGCGGAATCGCCACCAGGTTGGCCACGAAGCCCACCACCGAGAGCTGCTGAAAGAACACCAGCGACAGCGGCGCCAAACCCAGCGTCGCCACGGCCTGCGTGCGCACGCCGCCGGCGGCCAGTCGAGCGAATGCAGTGACGCGGCCACGCCAGCCGGGGGTGTCGGCGGGCCGGTCGTCCGCGCCGTGGCCTGCGGGCTCGGACGCCATCAACAGGCCCACCGCGACGAAGGACAACCAGAAGCCCGGTTGCAGCAGCGCCCAGGGGTCGAGCGCCGTGACGACCGTGGCCGCCGCCAGCAACACCATCGGCCAGGGCCAGCGCCGGCCCAGCTGCTGCAGCAACACGGCGGTGGCGAGCATCCACACCGTGCGCTGCGCCGGCACGCCCCAGCCGGCGAACACGGCATAGGCCACGGCCAGCGCAAGCCCGCCCCAGCGCCCGGCCACCGGCGCGGGCACCCACAGCATCGCGCGCGGGCTGCGCCGCCAGAGCCAGGCCACGAGCAGGCCCGCCAGCCACGCGAACATGGTCACGTGCAGGCCGCTGATGCTCATCAGGTGGGCGACGCCGGTGGTGCGGAAGAGCTGCCAGTCGTCGCGCTCGATCGCGCCCTGGTCGCCCACCGCCAGCGCAGCCAGCACGCCGGCGGCACGCGGGTCGTCCACCCGGCGCTCGATGGCGTCGCGCACGGCCTGGCGCAGCCGGTGCACCGGCTGGCCGGCGTGGGGGTCGATCAACTGCGGCGGCGGGTCGCTCTGCGCGCGCACGTAGCCGGTGGCGCGCACGCCGCGCTCGAAGAGGTACAGCTCGTGGTCGAAGCCATGCGGGTTCTGGCCGCCGTTGGGTTGGCGCAAACGCACGACGAAGCGCCAGGCCTGGCCGGCGCGCACGGCGGCTTGCGCGGCCCCGGGCGCGGGTTCGTCATAGCGCCCGGCGTACCAGGCGAGCGATAGGTGCCGGGGCACGGCGACCGGCTGGCCGTTGAGGCGCGCCTCGCGAACCTCGAAGTCGAAGCTGGTGCCCTGGCCGGTGAGCCTGGGCAGGCCGGCGACCACGCCGTGCAGTTCGATGTCTTGCCCTTCGAGTGCGGCGGGCAGGGCGTCGCCCAGGCGGTCCTCCGCACGCCAGCCGGTGCTGGCCGCCCCGAGCAACGCCGTGCCCGCCACCAGCAGGCCGATCGACAGCCCGCGCCACGCCGCCCGGCGCAGCCACAGCCCGCCAAGCGTGAGCGCCAGGCCCAGCGCGCAGCCGGCGGCATACAGCCCCCAGGGCTGCAAGGCGCGCTCGTGCATCTGCGCGAACGCCCCGAGCCCCCACGCCAAACCCATGGCGGCCAGCCGCCGGGCGATGTCTTGTCCTCCCATGCCCGAGTGTAGGATTTGCCTTCCGCCGAACGGCCCCCATCTTCATCGCGCCATGTCTGTCTACGACCGCCTCCAAGAACTCGGCATCCAGCTGCCGCCCCTGTCCGTGCCCGTGGCGGCCTACGTGCCTTTCGTGCGCACCGGCTCGCTGGTGTTTCTATCGGGCCACATCGCCAAGCAAGACGGAAAGCCCTGGGTCGGCCAACTGGGCCGCGACATGGACACCGCCACCGGCAAGCAAGCTGCCCGCGCCGTCGCCATCGACCTGATGGGCACGCTGCACGCAGCGGTCGGCGACCTGAACCAGGTCAAGCGCATCGTCAAGCTCACGAGCCTGGTCAACAGCACCGGCGACTACACCGAGCACCACCTCGTCACCAACGGCTGCAGCGAGTTGCTGGGCCAGGTGTTCGGTGACAAGGGCGTGCACGCGCGCGCCGCCTTCGGCGTGGCGCAGATTCCGCTCGGTGCCTGCGTCGAGATCGAGCTGATTGCCGAGGTGGCCTGAGGTGTCGGCCCACCCCGCCAGCCCCCGCGCGGCCCAGGCCCGCAACACCCTGCGCCTTGGGGCCATCGCCTTTCTGGCGCTCGCGTCGGTCGGCCTCGCGCTCCTGGCGCAGTACCGCTTCGACATGCAGCCCTGCCCGTGGTGCATCCTGCAGCGGGTCATCTACCTCGTGATTGCCGCCGTGTGTCTGGTCGGGCTGGTGCTGCCCATGCCGCGTGCCCGCATGGCCGCGGCCGGCGTCACGCTGCTGCTGTGCGCGGCCGGCGCAGCCTCGGCGGTCTACCAGCACGTGGTGGCCGCGAAACTCTACTCGTGCAATCTCACGCTGGCCGACAAGATCCTCAGTGCCCTGAAGCTCGAAGCGCTGTGGCCCTCGGTGCTGGGCGTCACCGCCACCTGCGCCGATGCCGCCGTGTCGGTGCTCGGAGTGCCCTTCGAGTACTGGAGCCTCGCGCTCTTCGCCCTGCTCGGGCTGCTGTCGCTGGCGGTGCTGGTGCGGCGCTGAGTGGTGCCCGTCGGGGCTCGGCAGGCGGGGCCAAAGCCCCGCCTGCCCTCCATCATTTGCCGGCCGGCGGGGTCGCCTGAGCAGCCACCTCGGTCTTGGCGACGCACGGCTCGCGCACGCCATCGCGGGTGGGCACGGACATCATCCACCCGCGAAGGGTCTTGATGATCAGCCGACCGCAGCCCTCGGCCACGATCTGCGCACGCTCCATGCGCTCGGCACCGCCCTCGGGGTAGCGGACGGTCTTCTGCGCCTCGCTGCTCGGCACGAGAGTGCCGACCGCCATGCCCATCGCCATGTCAAGCGACTCGGCAAAGAGTTCGGCACTTTCGTTCTTGAGGCGGTTGCCTTGGTCTGCGGTCCAGTGGGCCGCCAGATCGGTGGACTCCTGCGGATGAGACACGACGCGGATCACGCCCTGGTATGCCAGAGCCTCCGGGTTCTGCGGCGAGCGCAGGACCACCACGTTGTCGAGCACCAGCGCGCGCTGGTCCTGTGTCAGCGTGAACATCGGCGCGCTCTCCACGATCCAGCGCCCGGCGGGCCTGGGCTCGGTGCTCGGCAACAGGGTCCGGTCACCGCCGAAGCGGCTGCGCGACAGGCCGTTCTGCATCAGGTCCTGGTGTCGAAAGCCCTCGAGCACCGGCTGGTAAGGTACCAGCACCTTGTCGGCGGCCTCCTGGATGCGAGCCTTCTCGGCTTTCTGCGCCGAATCCGCCATGACGCTGTGCGTCAGCACCGCTGCCAGCAGCCCCACCAGGTTGGGGGCGGGGTAGAGCATGGCGCCCGTCCCGCCACCTGCCTGGTCGAAACTGACGCCGCCGCGGAAGCCGACCTTCTCGTCCTTCGGCAAGAGCACCGACCAGCGATGCACGACCGCCGCCGGGGCGGTGACTGCGGGGCTCGCGGCCCCGTCGGCCGTCGAGGCGACGGCCAACCCGCTGCAGGCCGACCACGCCAGCCCGGCGACGGCGCATCGGACACGCGATTTCAGTTTCATGGTGAGGCTCCCTCTGCGGTGCTGACGAGTTCTTGTGTCGCCTGGCTTCTCAACTGCCGAACGGCTTGAGGACGCTGTCCTTGCTCAGTTCGATGGCCTGGAAGTAGGCATTCGTCAGACCGGGGAACTTCGGGGACTCGTCCCAGGCGCCCTCGGCGCTCTTGGTCACGTTGATCGGCAAGTACCACTCGTAGGCGTTCGTCTTCAGGTTGACGAGATAGCCCGCGCCTTGCACCGTGCCCTTGGGCTCGCTGGTGGGAACGTAGGCCGAATAGGTTCTGACGAAACCCAGCGTGGTGACATCGATCACGAGCAACTTGTCGATGCCGTGCTTCTTCTGAAGCGCAGCGAAGTCTTTGGCAGCCAGGTTGGGGCCCTTGTTGGCCGCGTCCGGCACGGTCTTGAGGTCCAGCGGCTCGGCAATCACGACCGCGTCGGCGCCCTTCTTGCGCAGGGCGGCCGCCACTTGGTTTTTGAGCTGCGGCAGGTCTTCGGGGGTGAGCGTCTTCGCATGGCTGGTCAGCGACGCGTTCGCCACCGAGGCCGCGGCCATGCACAGCAGGCAGCTCGCGCCGGGCAGGTGCGTATCGACCGCAGGCATGGTGGACATCACGACCCCCACACGAGCGCCCGTCAGGGGCGTGGCGGCGTTGAACTGCACAGGCTCTTGCGGCACGGTGGCGCACCCCACCATTGCAAACGCCATCAGCAGACCTGCGAAACGAGTAGCGACTTTCATGGACCCTTCCTCCGTGTGTATGTTTGGGAGCGGCGATTCTGGCCGAGACTTTGTCGCCACCGGCCCACGAAGTTGCAGCCTCGCCACGCCGGTTGGGGCTCACCACCAGAGCGCCTGGCAGGCTGACTCCGATCAATCTCTGCATGGACTTTGCTGGCGTGCACCGAGCGTGCGGGCTAAGCTGCGCCTCGACCCGCCCCCTGCCTCACAACCCTGGAGAAGCGCCATGCTCCACTGGAATTCACTTTGGGCCCCGACCGAGCCCAACGGCAAGACCGAGCTGGAAACAGCCCCTGTCTGGAAGGAACCCTGGCCGGCCGAGCAGATGATGGCTTGGCAGACGCTCACCTGGGAGCAATGGCTCAACGCGAGTCATGCGTGGCTGAGCCTGTGGAGCGCGATGTGGGCCATGCCTGCCTGGGCCACGCAGGGGCTGGGCGCCAATGCCCTGCCGAGCGCCGCCAACGACGCGACGATGGCCAGCCAGCCCGATGCCCTGCCGCCGCGCACCGGCACCAAGCGCGGCTCGCGCAGCACCTCGCGCTGAGGGCGACGCCCCCAAACGAATCGGCGCGGTCGCCAGACAGGCCACCGCGCCGATGCGCCAAAACGGTGCAGCCCGTTCAGGCTGCGCACCGCCCCTCGTTCACTTCTTCTTCGCGTAGGTGATCTTCTTCGAGCCACCTTCGCAGCTGCCAACGACCTTGGCCGCGCCGACCTGGTCCTTGGCCACGATTTCCAGCGCATAGCCTTTGACGTTCGAGGCGTCGAGCTTGGCCGCGATCTCGGACTTCAGTTCTTCGCAAGGCTTGGCGGCCTGGGCCGCCACAGCGGTGAACGTGGCCAGCAAGGCGATGGCGATGTGCTTCATTCGAAAACTCCCTCCGGTTGAACAGGTCGGGCGAGTGTAGAAGCGCGCCCGCGCCGCCGCGCCCCTCCTCGGGGCGTGTGCACCACGCGGGCCGGTGCCGGCCCGTGCAACACGCCCGGCCCCGTCACAAGGCCAGCAAACGCTGCGGCTTCATCCCGATGTCGAGCGCCTTGCCCTTGCGGGCCCGCTTGCCGGCATAGACCGCGAGCGAGGCGCCCTTCAGGTCGTCGTCCTTCGGCTTCTGGCCACGGCCCAGGCCCTGCACCTTGAGGCCGGCGGCGCAGGTCGCCACCGACACCAGCGGGTCTTTGGCGTCCACGTCCATCAGCGTCAGGCCGCGCCCGCCGTTCGATTGCAGCTTCAACTCGTCGCGCGGGAAGACCAGCAGCCGCCCGCTCAAGCTCAGGCAAGCCACCTGCACATGCGCCGGGCCCACCGGCACCGGGGGCAGCAGCTTGTCTTCGGCTTCGAGCGACAGGAAGCTCTTGCCGCCCTTTTGCCGGCTGGTCATGTCGGACAGCTTGGCCATCAGGCCATAACCACCGGTGTTGGCCAGCAGCAGCGTCGTCTCGCCGGCGGCCGCGAAGTAGTGCAGCGGCTGCGTGCCGGTTTCGAGGTCGATCAGGCTCGTGATCGGTTGGCCGTCGCCACGCCCACCGGGCATGCCGCTCACGGCCGTCGAGTACACGCGGCCGTTGCTGCCGAAGACGAGCAAGGTGTCCACGCTGCGGCATGGAAAAACACCATACAGCCCATCGCCCGCCTTGAACGCGAGCGTGGCCGCATCGACCTCGTGGCCCTTCAGCGCGCGCACCCAGCCCTTCAGGCTGACCACCACCGTCACCGGCTCGTCGATCACCTTCACCTCGGCAACCGCGCGCTTCTCGGCCTGGATCAGCGTGCGGCGCTCGTCACCGAACTGCTTCGCGTCGGCTTCGATCTCTTTGACCATCACGCGGCGCAGCGAGGCCGGGTTGCCGAGGATGTCTTCGAGCTTGGCCTGTTCGCCACGCAGCGTCGCCAAGTCTTGTTCAATCTTGATCGCTTCCAGCCGCGCGAGCTGACGCAAACGCAACTCAAGGATGTCTTCCGCCTGCCGGTCGCTCAGGTTGAAGCGCGCGATCAACGCCGGCTTCGGCTCGTCCGAGGTGCGGATGATCTGGATCACCTCGTCGATGTTCAGCAGCACGAGCTGCCGGCCTTCGAGCACGTGGATGCGTTCGAGCACCTTGTTCAGACGGTGCTGCGTGCGCCGCTGCACCGTCTGCATGCGAAAGCCGATCCACTCCGTCAGCACCTGGCGCAGGTTCTTCTGCGTCGGCCGGCCGTCGGCGCCGATCATCGTCATGTTGATCGGCGCGGAGCTTTCGAGGCTGGTCTGTGCCAGCAGCACGTTGATCAGCTCCTGCTGGTCGATGCGGCTGCTCTTGGGCTCGAACACCAGACGCACCGGTGCATCCTTGCTCGACTCGTCGCGCACGGCGTCCAGCACCGACAGCACGGTGGTTTTCAACTGCACTTGGTCGGCGCTGAGGGCCTTCTTGCCCGCCTTGACCTTCGGGTTGGTCAGTTCCTCGATCTCTTCCAGCACCTTCTGTGCGCTGGTGCCTTGCGGCAGCTCGTTCACCACCAACTGCCACTGACCGCGCGCCAAGTCCTCGATCTTCCAGCGCGCCCGCACCTTCATGCTGCCGCGGCCGGTCGCGTAAGCCGCGCGGATTTCTTCGGCGCTGCTGATGATCTGGCCGCCGCCGGCGTAGTCGGGGCCGGGGATCAGGGTGGCGAGCTCATCGTCCGTCAGCCCATCGTTGCGGATCAACGCGACTGCGGCGGCCGCCACTTCGCGCAGGTTGTGCGAAGGCACCTCGGTCGCCAGGCCGACCGCAATCCCGCTCGCGCCGTTGAGCAGCACGAACGGCAGCCGTGCCGGCAAAAGCTTCGGCTCGTCGGTGGTTCCGTCGTAGTTGGGCACGAAGTCGACCGTACCTTCGTCCAGCTCGTCGAGCAGTAGCCGCGCGATCGGCGCGAGCCGGGCCTCCGTGTAGCGCATCGCCGCCGCGCCATCGCCGTCGCGCGAACCGAAGTTGCCCTGACCGTCGATCAACGGGTAACGCTGCGAGAAGTCTTGCGCCATGCGCACCAGGGCGTCGTAGACGGACTGGTCGCCATGCGGGTGGTAGCGCCCCAGCACATCACCCACCATGCGCGCGCTCTTCATCGGCTTGGCACCGGACGCGCCGGTGAAGCTGAGCCCCAGGCGTTCCATCGCGAACAGGATGCGCCGCTGCACGGGCTTCTGGCCGTCGCACACGTCCGGGAGGGCGCGGCCCTTCACCACGCTCAGCGCGTATTCGAGGTACGCGCGCTCGGCGTAGTGCGCCAAGGTGATGGCGTCGGGGTTGCCACCATC
Organism: Piscinibacter sp. PDB5-1; assembly: GCF_056676035.1. Classification (NCBI taxonomy): domain Bacteria; kingdom Pseudomonadati; phylum Pseudomonadota; class Betaproteobacteria; order Burkholderiales; family Sphaerotilaceae; genus Piscinibacter; species Piscinibacter sp. PDB5-1. The sequence continues at coordinate 195,974 of NZ_JBWVZL010000002.1, forward strand.
GCCGCCGCCCGTGGGGGCTGCGTCGTCAATCGTCATCTGGTTCATGCTGGGTTTATTCAGGACGCCTCGGCGCCGCAGAGAGATTCACGTTGCCGTTTCGAACGGCGCAATCAAACGTCCACTTCGACGTCGTCGCCGTGCAGTTCCATCAGGTCACGGCGCGCCTGGGCTTCGCCCTTGCCCATCAGCTTGGTCAACGAATCGACCGTGGCCAGGAAGTCGAGTTGCCCGAATCCCACCTGCAGCAGGCGGCGGGTTTCGGGGTTGAGCGTGGTGTCCCACAGCTGCTCGGCATTCATTTCACCCAGGCCCTTGAAGCGGCTGATGCTCCACGAGTTTTCGCGCGCGCCTTCCTTGCGCAGCTTGTCGAGCGTGGCGGTCAACTCGCCTTCGTCGAGCGCGTAGATCTTGGCTGCCGGCTTCTTGCCGCGCGCAGGCGCATCCACGCGGAACAGCGGCGGCTTGGCAATGTAGATGTGGCCGGCCTCGATGAGCTTCGGGAAGTGGCGGAAGAACAGCGTCAGCAGCAGCACCTGGATGTGCGAGCCGTCCACGTCGGCATCGCTCAAGATGCAGACCTTGCCGTAGCGCAGGCCGCTCAGGTCGGGCGTGTCGTTCGCGCCATGCGGGTCGACGCCCACCGCCACCGCGATGTCGTGAATCTCGTTGTTGGCGAACAGGCGGTCGCGCTCGACCTCCCACGCGTTCAGCACCTTGCCGCGCAGCGGCAAGATGGCCTGCGTCTCCTTGTTGCGGCCCATCTTGGCGCTGCCGCCGGCCGAGTCGCCCTCGACGAGGAACAGCTCGTTGTGCAGCAGGTCGCGGCTCTCGCAATCGGTCAGCTTGCCGGGCAGCACGGCCACGCCCGAGCCCTTGCGCTTCTCGACCTTCTGGCTCGCGCGCTGGCGCGTCTGCGCCTGCTTGATGACGAGGTCGGCGAGCTTCTTGCCCAGGTCCACGTGCTGGTTGAGCCAGAGTTCGAGCGCCGGTTTCACGTAGGTGGACACGAGGCGCAGCGCATCGCGGCTGTTGAGCCGCTCCTTGATCTGCCCCTGGAACTGCGGGTCGAGCACCTTGGCGCTCAGCACGAAGCTGGCGCGCGAGAACACGTCTTCGGGCATCAGCTTCACGCCCTTGGGCAGCAGGCTGTGCATGTCGATGAAGCCCTTGACCGCGCCGAAGAGGCCGTCTTTCAGGCCCGACTCGTGCGTGCCCCCGGCCACGGTGGGAATGAGGTTGACGTAGCTCTCGCGCATCGGCGAGCCTTCTTCGGTGAAGGCCACGCACCAGGCGGCGCCCTCGCCCTCGGCGAAGTTCTCGGTCTCGCCACCGTCGGCGTAGTGCTCGCCTTCGAAGAGCGGAATCACCGGGTCGGCATTGAGCGTCTGCATCAGGTAGTCGCGCAGGCCACCCTTGTACGTCCAGGTCACGACATCGCCGGTCTTCTCGGTCGTGAGCTTGACCGTCACACCCGGCATCAGCACGGCCTTGCTGCGCAGCAGGTGGATCAGCTCACCGCGCGGGAAGTCGGCGCTCTCGAAATATTTCGCATCGGGCCAGGCGCGCACGGTGGTGCCGCTCTTGCGGTCGCCGCTCGCCGCCTTGCGCGTGGTGAGCGGCTCGATCACGTCGCCGCCCGAGAAGGTCAGGTTCGCCACCTGGCCCTCGCGCCACACGCTCACTTCGAGCCGCTTGGCCAGCGCGTTGGTCACGCTCACGCCCACGCCGTGCAGGCCGCCCGAGAAGCTGTAGGCACCGCCCGCGCCCTTGTCGAACTTGCCGCCCGCGTGCAGCCGGGTGAACACGATCTCGACCACTGGCACCTGCTCTTCGGGGTGCAGGCCGAAGGGAATGCCCCGGCCGTCGTCTTCGATGCTCACCGAGCCGTCGGCATGCAGGGTCACGTCGATGCGCTTGCCGTGGCCGGCCAGGGCCTCGTCGGCCGCGTTGTCGATCACCTCTTGGATGATGTGCAGCGGGTTGTCGGTGCGGGTGTACATGCCCGGACGCTGCTTCACGGGCTCCAGGCCCTTGAGCACGCGGATCGACGCCTCGCCGTAGGTGCTGGGGCTCGTGCTGGGTTTGCTTGGTTTACTCGCCATAGGGCGCGGATTCTAGGAGCGCGGTCCGTGGGCCTCGGGCCACATTCCCGGAGGTGTGAATTGCCGCACGGCCAGCGTGCGGGTTACGCTTACCGCCGCCTCGCGCCGGGCCGCGCCCGCGCTGCTTCTTGCAGGGCACGCCTGCGCCCCCACTGATCCACCCCACACCAGGACGCGTCATGACCCGCACCCTCCGCCCCTCGCTGCTGGCCCTCGCGCTCGCCGCCGTCGCACCGTTCGCCCAGGCCGGCGACCTCAACGCCCTGCAGTTGCTGAACCAGCAGCAGTTCCGCCTGCTGTCCGAAGACCTCGGTTCGGCGCTGTCGTACAAGCCGCTGATCCCTGCCGAGAGCATGGGCATCACCGGCTTCGACATCGGCATCGCCGTCACAGGCACCCAGCTCGAACACAAAGACCAGTGGGCCCAGGCCGCCAGCGGCGACGTGCCCAGCACCCTGCCCGTGCCCACGCTGCGCGTGCACAAGGGCCTGCCGTTCAACATCGACATCGGCGCGTCGTACGCGGCGGTGCCGTCCACCAACATCAAGCTCGCCGGCGGCGAACTGCGCTGGGCCGTGCTGCCGGGCAGCACCCTGGTGCCGGCCGTGGCCCTGCGCGCCAGCGTCACCTCGCTGTCGGGCGTCGATCAGCTCAAGCTGCGCACGACCGGGCTCGACGTGTCGATCTCGAAGGGCTTCGCGCTGCTGACGCCCTATGCAGGCGTGGGCACCGTGAAGGTGAACAGCACGCCCGATGCGTCCACCGGCAAAACGAAAGAGAGTTTCTCGCTGAGCAAGGTGTTCGCCGGCGTGAACGTGAACTTCGGCCTGGCCAACCTGGCCTTCGAAGCCGACAAGACCGGCGACGCATCGAGCTACGGCGTGAAGTTCGGCTTCCGGTTCTGAGAGACTGAAGCTTCCTGCGGCGCGAGATCAAGCGGCGTCTTCGTCGCGACAGGCAGACGACGGCGCATTTGGCTACATTGCGCCGATGACTGCCGCCGCTGCCTCAGAGCGCCTCGCCCGGGCCCCGTTGTCGATGCTGCAGGTGCTGCTGTGCGGCGCCTTCATCGTCAGCCTGTCGATGGGCATCCGCCATGGCTTCGGCCTGTGGCTGCAGCCCATCACGATGGACCGGGGCTGGTCGCGCGAGACCTTCGCGTTCGCGCTCGCGGTACAAAACCTCGCGTGGGGCGTCAGCAGCCCCCTCGCCGGCATGCTGGCCGACCGCTTCGGGGCCTTCCGCGTGCTCATCGTCAGCAGCGTGCTCTACGCCGGCGGCCTGGTGTTGATGGCCCTGGCGACCAGCGGCCTCGCCTTCACCGGCAGCGCCGGGCTGATGTTGGGCATGGCCCAGGCCGGCACGACCTACGCCGTGGTCTATGGCGTCATCAGCCGCAATGTGGCGCCCGAAAAGCGCAGCTGGGCGATGGGCGTGGCCGCAGCGGCGGGCTCGTTCGGGCAGTTCCTGATGGTGCCGGTCGAAAACTGGCTCATCGGCGGGCTGGGCTGGCAAACGGCGCTGTTCGCCGTCGGCTGTCTGGCGCTGGCGATCGTGCCGCTGGCCTTCGGCATGCGCGAGCCGCCCTTCCAACCCGCGCCGGGCGCCCACCAGAGCATCGGCACCGCGCTGCGCGAGGCCTTTGGATACCCGAGCTTCCTGTTGCTGATGGCGGGCTACTTCGTCTGCGGTTTTCAGCTGGTGTTCATCGGCGTGCACATGCCGAGCTACCTGAAGGACCACGGCCTCACACCCGACGTGGCCACCACCGCGCTGATGCTGATCGGCCTGTTCAACGTGTTCGGCACCTACGTGGCCGGCTCGCTGGGTGAGCGCATGCCCAAGCGCTACATCCTGTCGTCGATCTACACGCTGCGCTCGCTGGCGATCATTGCCTTCTTGCTGCTGCCCTTGACGCCGTGGAGCGTGTACGTCTTCTCGGCCGCGATGGGCTTTCTGTGGCTCTCGACCGTGCCGCCGACCAACGCCGTGGTCGCGCAGATCTTCGGCGTGCAGTACCTGTCGATGCTGAGCGGCTTCGTCTTCTTCAGCCACCAGGTCGGCTCATTCATCGGCGTGTGGCTGGGCGGCCGGCTGTACGACACCACCGGCAGCTACAACGTGGTGTGGTGGATCGCGGTGGGGCTCGGCTTCTTCGCCGCGCTCGTCAACCTGCCGGTACGCGAGACGGCCATCGTGCGCGTGCAGCCACAGGCCGCGTGAGGGCCCGCGCCATGCACACCCGAACGCGCCGCCTGCTCATCTGGACGCTCATCGTGCTGGCGCTCGGCGCGGTGGCCCTGGCCTACCTGCAGCCCGAGATGGCGTTCACGCTCGCCAACCAGATCTGGAACTGCTTCTGAGGCTCACCCCACCATGCGCGTGATCGTGATCACCGGCGCGTCCGACGGGATCGGCGCCGAGATGGCCCGCCAGTGGGCCGAACGCGAGCGCTCGAAGCTCGCCCTGGTGCTGGCCGCACGGCAGGCGGACAAGCTCCAAGCCGTCGCCCAGACCTGCCGCTCGCACGGCGCCCAGGTGCTGGTGCAGCGCTGCGATGTCGGCGTGCAGGCCGACTGCGTGGCGCTGATCGACGCCGCCGTGCGCACGTTCGGCCGCATCGACCTGCTCGCCAACAACGCCGGCATGTCGGCCCAGGCACTGCTCGCCGAAGTGAGCGACCTCGGCTGGTACGAAACGCTGATGCGCATCAACCACTGGGGCAGCGTGTGGTGCACGCACGCCGCGTTGCCGCACCTGAAGGCCAGCCGGGGGCGCATCGTGGCGGTCTCGAGCCTCGCGGGGCTGGTGGGCGTGCCGGGGCGCACGGCCTACAGCAGCACCAAGTTCGCCATGACCGGCTTCTTCGAGGCGCTGCGGGTCGAACTCACGCCGGTGGGTGTCGGCGTGACGATCGCCTACCCTGGCGTCGTGGCGACCGACATCCGCCACCGCGGCTTCGACGCGCAGGGCCGCGCGGCCGGCCGCAGCGGGCTCGACGAATCCGGCGCGATGAGCGTCGAGACCTGTGCGCGGCTCATCATCGAAGGCGCCGAGGCCGGCCGGCGCGACATTGTGATGACCACTCAAGGCCAGCTCGGCCGCTGGCTCAAGCTGATCGCCCCGGGCCTGGTGGACCGCCTCGCGCTCAAGGCCCTGAACCAACACGCGAGGCCCGAATGAGCGGCACACCGTCCCCCTGGGTCGCGCGCTGGGCGCACCTGGTGCCCGCAGGCGCCGAGGTGCTCGACGTGGCCTGCGGCTCGGGCCGGCACCTGCGCTTCTTCGCCGGCCGGGGCTGCCGTGTCGTGGGCGTAGACCGCGACGGCGAGGCGCTGGAACCGCTGCGCCGGGTCGGGGAAATCCACCTCGCCGACATCGAAGGCGGCCCCTGGCCCTTCGGCGCGCGCCGGTTCGATGCCGTGGTCGTCACCAACTACCTGTGGCGCCCCTTGCTGCCCACGCTGGTGGCGGCGCTCAACGACGGCGGCCTGCTGATCTATGAAACCTTCGCGCACGGCAACGAAGCCTTCGGCCGCCCGCGCAACCCCGACTTTCTGCTCGCCCCCGGCGAGTTGCTGCAGGTGGCCGCGGGCCTGCGTGTCATCGCCTACGAGGACGGCCGCGTTGAGGGCCCGTCGCGTTGCATTCAGCGCATCGCAGCACGCCGCCCCGCGCCGGGCGAAGCCCCTGGAGACAGCTGCCCGCTGGAGCCGGCCGGGCCCGGCGGCGCCGGCTAAAATCCGCCGATTCCCCGAGGAAATCCCCCCATGAGACCCATTGTTGGCAGCATCGTCGCTCTCGTCACGCCGATGCAAGAAGATGGCGCCGTCGATTACGACGCCCTGCGTCGCCTGATCGACTGGCACATCGCCGAAGGCACCGACTGCATCGGCGTCGTCGGCACCACGGGCGAATCGCCCACCGTGTCCGTCGAAGAGCACTGCGAAATCATCCGCGTCGCCGTCGAGCAAGCCGCAGGCCGTGTGCCCGTGATGGCGGGCACCGGCGCGAACGCCACCCGCGAGGCGATCGAGCTGTCGCGCTACGCCAAGAAGGCCGGCGCCGATTGCACCCTGTCGGTCGTGCCGTACTACAACAAGCCCTCGCAAGAAGGCATCTACGCGCACTTCAAGGCCATCGCCGAAGCCGCCGACATCCCGATGGTGCTGTACAACGTGCCCGGCCGCACGGTGGCAGACATGCAACCCGACACGGTGCTGCGCCTCGCGCAGATCCCTGGCATCGTCGGCATCAAGGAAGCCACCGGCAACATCGAACGCGCCTGCTGGCTGATCAAGCAAGCCCCGAAGGGCTTCTCGATCTACTCGGGCGACGACCCGACCGCCATCGCGCTGATGCTGCTGGGCGGCCACGGCAACGTGAGCGTCACCGCCAACGTCGCGCCGCGTGCGATGCACGAGCTGTGCATGGCCGCGCTGGGCGGCCGCGCGCAAGAGGCGATGGAAATCCACAAGAAGCTCTTGTCGCTGCACAAAAACCTCTTCATCGAGCCGAGCCCCGCACCGACCAAGTGGGCGCTCAAGCGCATGGGCCAGTGCGGCGAGACCCTGCGCCTGCCCATCCAGCCGATCACCGCCGCCAGCCAGGCGGTCGTGGAACAAGCCTTGCGCGAAGCGGGTCTGATCTGACCCTTGCGCGGGTGCGGTCCATGTGGATCCGCCCCGTTCGCCCCGCGCGGCCCGATGGGCTGCGCCCCCATTCCCCGGAGAGTCGAACGTGACCCGTTTCCCCCTTGCCCGCCCCGCGCTGATGTCGGCCGTGGCCTCGCTGATCGCCCTGACCGCATGCGGATCACTCGAAGGCGTTGCCGACAACCGCGTGGACTACCGGGGCACCAAGGTCCGCCAGACCCCGCTGGACGTGCCGCCCGACCTGTCGCAGATCAGCGCCGAGAGCGGCCGCTACCAGCCGCAAGGCGGCACGGTAAGCGCCACCAACTTCCAGACAGCCGCCGCGGCCACACCCGCCTCAGCCCCGAGCAACGTCGCAGTGCAGGCGGCCGGCACCTTCCGCATCGAACGCAGCGGCGACATGCGCTGGCTCGTCACCTCGCTGCCTCCCGAGCAGCTGTGGCCCCAGCTGCAGGCCTTCTTCAAAGAGCGCGGCCTGACGCTGGTGGTGGACCAGGCCGATGTGGGCCTGATGGAAACCGAATGGGCCGAGAACCGCGCCCGCCTGCCCAGCGACGTGATCCGCCGCACGCTGGGCAAGGTGCTCGAAGGGCTCTACTCGACCGGCGAACTCGACAAGTACCGCGTGCGCGTCGAGCGCACGGGCAGCGGCTCCGAGGTCTACATCACCCACAAGGGCCTGCAAGAGGTCTACAGCGGCAGCAACAAAGACACCACCGTGTGGCAGCCCCGCCCGCGCGAGCCCGAGATGGAATCCGCGATGCTGTCGCGCATCATGCTCAAGCTCGGCGCCCCGGCTGAGCAGGCGAAGGCCGTCGAAGCCGGTACCGCTGCGGCCGCCAACCCCGCCGCGCCGACACAGGCCGCCCGTGCTCGGGCGCTGCCGGGCCGTCCGGCCGCCTCGCTCGAGGTGGATGACAGCTTCGACCGCGCGTGGCGCCGCGTAGGCCTCGCGCTCGACCGCAGCGGCTTCACCGTCGAAGACCGTGACCGCGCCCAAGGCGTCTATTTCGTGCGCTACGTGGACCCGGCCCAGGCCGGCAAAGAAGAGCCCGGCTTCTTCAGCCGCATCTTCCGCGGCAGCACGGGCCCGACCGGCCCGGTGCGCTACCGCGTCTCGGTCAAGGCCGAAGGTGCAGGCACCGTGGTGTCGGTGCTCGACGCACAAGGCGCCCCCGAGAACGGCGACGCGGGCCGCCGCATCGTGGCGCTGCTGATCGAAGACCTCAAGTAAGCCGCGCGTTCAGGTTTCGGCACCGGCGGGCAGCGCGCCATGCGCTTTTGCAGCCTGGGCAGCGGCAGCGGCGGCAATGCCACGCTGGTCGAGGCCCGCAGCGGCAGCACCGTCACGCGGGTGCTCGTCGATTGCGGTTTCTCGCTCAAAGAGTTGCAACTTCGGCTCGGCCGCCATGGCCTTTCAGCGACCGACATCGACGCCGTGTTCGTCACCCACGAGCATGGCGACCACGTCGGCTGCGCACTCACGCTGCAGCGCCGCCACCAAGTGCCGCTGTGGACCAGCCGCGGCACATGGCGCGCCCTCGGCGAACCCGAGCTGCCCGGCATCGGCTTCGCACGCGACGGTCAGACCATCGCCATCGGAGACTTGCAGCTGACCCCGTTCACCGTGCCGCACGACGCCAATGAACCGCTGCAATTGCGATTCACCGACGGCCAATCGCACCTGGGCGTGTTGACCGACCTGGGCTGCGCCACGCCCCACGTGACCGGCCACCTGCAGGGGTGCGATGCCCTGCTGCTGGAGTGCAACCACGACCACCAACTGCTCGCCGACTCGGCCTACCCCGCGTCGCTGAAGGCCCGCATCGGCGGGCGGCTCGGACACCTGGCGAACGAGGTCTCGGCGCAGATCCTGGCAGCCTGCCACCATGCCGGCATGCGACACCTTGTTGCGGCCCATTTGAGCGCCCAGAACAACCGCCCTGAACTGGCCCGCGCGGCGCTGGCCCAGGTGGTCAATGCCACCCCGCAAGACATCGTCGTCGCCGACCCCGACCAGGGTTTCGATTGGCTGTCGCTGCGCTGAGAACACAGGCCTGCGAGGCCCAAGCGGGCGATGCTTTTGCGTCGGCACAATGAAAAAAGCCGCCCACTGGGCGGCTTTTTTCGAATGGCCGGATCGAATCAGTTCGAGGCAGCGGAAGCGGCCGGGGCAGCAGCCGAAGCAGCGTCGGCAGGAGCCGAGGCAGCCGAAGCAGCGTCAACGGCGGGAGCCGGGGCGGGGGCCGGAGCTTCAACGGCGGGGGCCGGAGCAGCGGGAGCCTCTTCAGGCTTCTTGCCGCAGGCGGCCAGGGTTGCAGCGGCGAACAGGGAGGCCAACAGAAGCGACTTATTCATTACTTATCCTCAATAAGGTTCAAACAATTCGGTGATTGCGGGAACCCTCCTCTCGGCCGATCCCCAGCTCATTCAGGCTCAGAACGCACATGCGTTCCAATGCCAGCCCGCGAGTATACCCGGGCTAGGGAACTTCCCTAGAGGCCCGCAGTCGAGGCCGCAAAGGAAATCTCTGACCGTTGTAGACACGCATCAAGTCGCTCGCGGGCGCGCAACTCGTCGCCAGGATCGCTCGAGATCACCGTGCGGTGAGACTCTGCATCGAGCACACGCAAGGTCAACACGCCAGTGGCAATGATCATCGACGGAAACTGCTCGACTTCAAGTTCCGTCAATGCACGACAGTCGATCACGTGATCCCAGCGCCTGCGCCAGTCGACAAAGCGGGGATGCCGGCGCAGCACCTCATCGTAGTGGTGCGCCAGCATGGTGAACCTCCGATGCGCATAGGCCCACTGCGTGAGGCTTTCGATCACCGCGCGCTCGCCGAGCGGCCAATCGGCGAAGTCGGCATCGCTGATGAAGATTTCGCGGCAGCCCTGCGCAGCGGCTTGTGCGAAGGCCTCGCGAATGGCGTCGTGCAATTCACCGCGCGAGGTGAGGATGCGCGAACTGCTGTCAGTCATGTGTCAGCTCCGTGAATGAATGCTTAATGGGCGTGCAACCACCCGGCTTCGGCCCATTGGCCGACCAACTCGGCAGCATCGTCGCTGAGTTGGGCGACGGCACGCGCGGGCAATGTGCGCTCGTCGGCCAATTGGCGCATCAGGCGCGCATCGCGTCCGCCGGCACAGAACGATTCGCCATTGATGAAGACATGATGCTCGTCATACATCATGCGCGTCTTGCGGTCGAGGCGAATGCCACGATCACGCGGGAGGGGCTCGCCCGCTTCGAACCACACCTGCGGCTTGGGTTCGCTGAGCGCTTCGCCCAGCGCACTGGCCAAGGCTTGGGGGTCGTCGATCAGGCGTCGCACCGCATCCAGAGCGAAGGCTTGCAAGGGCTCGGGCACGCGGCCAGGCGCATCGCTTGCCGGCATGCCGGGGTCGCGGTAAAGCGGGTCCTTGGGCGGGGGCTCGAACGCATCAAGCAAGCGCAGCAGCACCTCGCGGCCGAGTTCGCTGCGCGGGGCCGAGCGAAAGCCGATCGACGCCGTCATGCATTCGCCCTCGGCCACGCCGTCGTGGCCCCAGCGCGGCGGCAGGTACAGCATGTCGCCCGGTTCGAGCAGCCACTCTTCGCTGGGCTCGAAGTCGCTCAGGATGCGCAGCGGCAAGTCGGGTACGAGTGCGTCGTTGCGCACCGGCCCGATGCGCCAGCGCCGGCGGCCGTGCACCTGCAAAAGAAACACGTCGTACGAATCGATGTGCGGCCCCACGCCGCCGCCGTCGCTCGCCCACGACACCATCAGGTCATCGAGCCGTGCGTCAGGGACAAAGCGAAAGCGCTCCAGCAACTCGCGCGCCGGGTCGTGGTGAAGGTCCAGCCCTTGCACCAGCAGGGTCCAGCCAGGCTTGGCCACCGGGGGTAATGCGCGACGCGGCAAGGGCCCGCGGCGCAGCTTCCAGCGCGCGGCGTCACGCACGATAAGGCGCGACTCGACGTCGTCGCGCGAGGCCAATTCAAAGAGCTCCCGGCGGGTGATGAAAGGCCAACCGCCGGGCACCGCTTGGCGGATCAGCAAAGGCTTCTTTTGCCAATGCCGACGCATGAATGTTTGCGGCGAAAGCCCCGCCAGCAATGGCGTTGGGTCGTGGATGTTCATGGGGTTGATTGTGCGATCATCGCGCGATGATCATCACTGCCCCCTGCGTCGTCAGCCTCACTTGGCGACTCGAAGATGCCCAAGGTCAACTCATCGACGAGCTCGAAGCGCCGATGGAATTCTTTGTCGGCGGTGACGACTTGCTGGCCAAGGTCGAAGAGGCATTGACGGGGCAAGAGACGGGGTTCGAAACCAGCCTGCACCTCGAACCCGAACACGCGTTCGGCGACTACCAATCCGACCTGGTGTTCTTCGAAGAGCGCTCGATCTTTCCCGAATCGGTCGAGCCGGGCATGCAGTTCGACGGCCCGCCCGAAGGTGCCGCGACCGAAGGCCTGCCGGCCGATGCGGTGTACACGGTCACCGAGGTTTACGAGACGCACGTGGTGCTCGACGGCAACCACCCGCTCGCCGGCATTGCCTTGCGGCTGGACGTGAAGGTGCTCGACGTGCGCGAGGCGACCGACGACGAGATCGAGGCCGGCACCGTGAGCCAGGCGGCGATCAGCGTGGTCACCGAATCCAACGGCAACACGCTGCATTGAGCGGCTGAGCCGCCCCCGCCGCGGGCCGCCGCCCGCTCTCAGTGCTTGCCGGTCGAGCCGAAGCCGCCCTCGCCGCGGTCGCTCGCCGCGAAATCATCCACCCGCCTGAAGCTCGCCTGCACCACGGGCACGATGATGAGCTGCGCGATACGCTCCATCGGCTGCACGGTGAAACTCGTGTTGCCACGGTTCCAACAGCTCACCATCAGCGGGCCCTGGTAGTCGGAGTCGATCAGACCCACCAGGTTGCCGAGCACGATGCCGTGCTTGTGGCCCAGGCCCGAACGCGGAAGGATCATCGCCGCGAGGCCCGGGTCACCGATGTGAATCGAGATGCCGGTCGGGATGAGCACGGTCTGACCCGGCTCAAGCACCAGCGGCTGGTCGAGGCACGCGCGCAGGTCAAGGCCGGCGCTGCCGGGGGTGGCATAGGCCGGCAGTTGCTCGGCCATGCGCGGGTCGAGCACCTTGAGGTCGATGGAATGGGTGGTCATGCGTGGAGACTCGGGCAAGGATCAGGCGAGGGGTCAGGCAAGAGCCCGGGCCAGCCGGGCCGCGATGTCTTGCACCAGGGTGCGGGCGAGCGTGAGCTTGTCGGCCTGCGGGATGTCGCGCTGCCCGTCGGCATCGACCAGCAGCAACGCGTTGTCATCGCGACCGAAGGTGGCGGGGCCGAGGTTGCCGACGATCAACGGCACCTTCTTGCGCAGCAACTTTTCGCGCGCATGCTTCAGCAGGTCGTGGCTCTCGGCCGCGAAGCCCACGCAATAGGGCCGGTCGGGCAAGGCCGCCACGGCGGCCAGGATGTCGGCGTTCTCGGTCAGCTCGAAGGTCGGCGCGACCTTGTTGCCGTCTTTCTTGATCTTGTGGTCAGACAGCGCCGCCGGCCGCCAGTCGGCCACGGCGGCGGTGGCGATGAACACGCCGTGCTGCGTCGCCTGCGGCACGACCGCGTCGAACATCTGCTGCGCGGTCTGCACGTTGACGCGGCGCACGCCACGCGGCGTGGGCAGGTGCACCGGGCCGGCGACCAGCGTGACGTCGGCGCCGGCCTCGTGCGCCGCGCGGGCCAGCGCGAAACCCATCTTGCCGCTGGAGAGGTTGGTGATGCCCCGAACCGGGTCGATGGGCTCGAAGGTCGGACCGGCGGTGATCAGCACCTTGCGACCGGCCAGCACCTTGGGCTGGAAAAACGCGACCACGTCTTCGCACAGCTCTTCAGCTTCGAGCATGCGGCCATCGCCGATCTCGCCGCAGGCCTGGTCGCCGTTGCCGGGGCCGAACACGGTGGCGCCATCGGCCTGCACCTGGGCCACGTTGCGTTGTGTGGCGGGGTGCGCCCACATCTCGCGGTTCATCGCCGGGGCGATGAGCAAGGGGCAGCGCTCGACCGGCCGCGCCAGGCACATGAGGCTCAGCAGGTCGTCGGCTCGGCCCTGCGCCAGCTTGGCGATGAAGTCGGCGCTGGCGGGCGCGACGATCACGGCATCGGCCCCGCGCGTGAGGTTGATGTGCGCCATGCCGTTGGGCTCGCGGGCGTCCCACTGACTGCTGTAGACCTTGCGGTTCGACAGCGCCTGCATCGTGGCAGGCGTGATGAAGTGTTCGGCGGCTTCGCTCATCACCACCTGCACGGTCGCGCCGGCCTTGGTGAGGGCGCGCACCAGTTCGGCGGACTTGTAGCAGGCGATGCCACCGCTCAGGCCCAGCACGAGGTGCCGGCCGGCCAGATCGAGTCGTTCGTTCATGCTCAGGGCGCCCTTCGGCGCATGTCGGCTGAGAAAACCCTGCGCGGGCGCGCTGGCGAGAAGGCCGCGATTATGGACGCCACCCAGGCACATGCCTTGCCATGGGCAAGCCACACCGCGTGTCACAGCGGTGCTACAAGCCGCGTGCACGCTGCCTCGCGCACCGCCACGGAAAAGGAGACCCATGAGCCGCCCCGCCACCGTCCGCGAGCCCCGCTTCATCCAGACCCACCACGGCGACGCCGACGCGGTGCGCGAAGAGATCGTCGAAGGCCTGCTGCGCAAGCATGCGGCGCTGTCGCCGAAGTTCTTCTACGACCGCCTCGGCTCGGTTCTCTTCGACGCGATCACCGAGCTCGACGAGTACTATCCGACGCGCACCGAAGCCGCAGTCTTTCGCGCGCATCGACTCGACATGGCGGCGGCCGTCGGGCGCAACGTCACGCTCATCGACCTGGGCGCCGGCAACTGTGCCAAGGCGGTGTCGCTCTTCGACGCACTGCGCCCGCAACGCTACGTCGCCGTGGACATCTCGGTGGAATTTCTGCGCGACGCCTTGCAAACCGTGCAGCACCGCCACCCGACGCTCGACGTGGTCGGCCTCGGTCAGGACTTCTCGTCGCGCCTGTCCATCGACGCCGAGCTGCGTGGCGAGCGCCCGGTTTTTTTCTACCCCGGTTCGAGCATTGGCAACTTCGACACCGACGCGGCTGAACGCCTGCTGACGCACATCCGCGAGCAGGCCGGCGACGGCGGCCTCTTGATCGGCGTGGACCTGCTCAAGCCGCTGGACGTGCTCGAAGCCGCCTACGACGACGCACTCGGCGTGACGGCCGCCTTCAACCGCAACGCGCTGCGCCACGTCAACCGACTGATCGGCAGCGACTTCAACGCAGCACATTGGCGTCACTTGGCCCATTTCAACCGCGTGCGTTCATGCGTCGAAATGCACCTCGAAGCTACGACCGCACAGCACGTGCAATGGCCCGGCAACGAACGGCACTTCGCGGCCGGCGAGCGCATCCACACCGAGTGCTCGCACAAGTACACGCTGGGCACCTTCGAGGCGCTGCTGCGCCATGCCGGCTTTCGACAAATGCGCCACTGGACCGATGCACGCGGCTGGTTCGCCGTGTTTTGGGCCCAGGCGTGAACAACGCACGCAAGACCCCACACTCCAGTGCATCTTGAATTTTCAAGAATTACTGAAAATTCAAATAGAATTTGCGGCAGGTCAACGAGGCTCGCTTCGCGCGGCGACCGCGGCGCGCAGGCGGCTTCACCGTTTGGAGTGTCCGCATGAGCAGCATGTCGCCCCTGGTCCACAGCTTCGTCAGCCACTTTGGCGAGATGGGCAGCCGCTGGGGCATCAACCGCACGGTGGGGCAGATCTATGCGCTGATCTACGTCTCACCCCGCCCCTTGAATGCCGACGATATCGGCGAAGCGCTGGAGTTTTCGCGCTCCAACGTCAGCATGGGCCTCAAAGAACTGCAGGCCTGGCGGCTGGTGCAGTTGCGCCACCAGCCCGGTGACCGCCGCGAGTACTTCGAGGCGCCCACCGACGCGTGGGAAATCTTTCGCACCCTGGCCGAAGAGCGCCGCCGGCGCGAGGTCGAGCCCACGCTGTCGATGCTGCGCAATGCGCTGATCGAAGAGCCGCGCACCGAAGACGACCGCGTGGCGCAAGAACGCATGAAGAGCATGCACGACCTCATCGAGCTGATGACGACCTGGTTCGACGACGTGCGCGACATGGATTCGCAGACCTTGTCCAAGCTGATGAAGATGGGCTCGAAGGTGCAGCGCGTGCTCGAATTCACCGGCAAGATGAAAGTCATCGCCGGCGGCAAGCCGGCGCAGCCGAAGGGAGCCAAGTGATGATGGACGCCCTGCTCCTGGCGCGCATGCAGTTCGCCGCCAACATCACCTTCCACATCCTCTTCCCGACCATCAGCATCTCGCTCGGCTGGGTGCTGCTGTTCTTTCGCCTGCGCTGGCTCTCGACGCACGACGAAGCCTGGCTCACCGCGTATCGCTTCTGGACCAAGGTGTTCGCACTGACCTTCGCGCTGGGCGTGGTCAGCGGCATCACGATGAGCTTTCAGTTCGGCACCAACTGGCCCGGTTTCATGGAAAAGGCCGGCAACGTGGCCGGGCCGCTGCTGGGCTACGAGGTGCTGACCGCGTTCTTCTTGGAGGCGAGCTTCCTGGGGATCATGCTGTTCGGCCACGGCAAGGTGAGCGAACGCGCCCACCTGGTGGCGACCTTTCTCGTGGCCTTCGGCACCACGCTCAGCGCGTTCTGGATCCTGAGCCTCAACTCGTGGATGCAGACGCCCACCGGCCACGAAATCATCAACGGCGAGTTCCATGTGAAGAGCTGGATGGAGGTGGTGTTCAACCCCTCGCTGCCCTACCGCCTGGGCCACAAGCTGCTGGCCTCGGCGCTGACGGTGGCCTTCTTGCTGGCCGGCATCAGCGCGTGGCAGTTGCTCAAGGGCAAGGCCAACCGCTCGACGGCGCGTGTGCTGCGCACCGGGCTCGTGATGGGCGCGCTGCTGATCCCGGTGCAGATCTTCGTGGGCGACCTGCACGGGTTGAACACCTTGAAGCACCAGCCGGCCAAGATCGCCGCGATGGAAGGCATCTGGCACACCGAGCGCGGCGCACCGCTGCTGCTGTTTGCGTGGCCGAACGAAGCCGATCGGCGCAACGACTTCGCCATCGGCATACCGCGCGGGGCGAGCCTCATCCTCACGCACGAGGCCGACGGCGAGTTGAAGGGCCTGAACGAGTTCGAAGGCGCGCATCCGCCGGTCAAGCCGCTGTTCTTCGGCTTTCGCCTCATGGTGGGCGTGGGCATGCTGATGCTCGCGGTGAGCTGGTCGGGGCTGTTCGTCTACAAGCGCCGCGCGTGGGTCGCCGAGCGCTTGCCGCGCTGGTTGTTGTGGGCGCTGGCCGGGATGACCTTCTCGGGCTGGGTCGCCACGGTCGCGGGCTGGTACGTCACCGAGATCGGGCGGCAGCCTTTCATCGTCTACGGCCTGCTGCGCACCGCCGACGTGGCCTCGACCGTGCCCTCGCCGATGATCGCCTTCACGCTCGCGCTGTACGTCACGCTGTACCTCGCGCTGATCGTGGCCTACATCGGGGTGCTCAAGTACATGGCCGAAAAGCCCGAGCAGGTGCTCGCTGACGAAGCGCGCGAACGCGCGGCCACCCCACCCGGTGCGATCACCGCGCCGCTGAAGGCCGAAGGAGGCCCGCGATGAGCTTCGATCACATGCTGCCCGTCATCTTCATGGCCTTGATGGGCGTGGCCATGCTGACCTACGTGGTGCTCGATGGCTACGACCTCGGCGTGGGCCTGTTGATGCACCGCGCGAGCGATGTGCAGAAGGACACGATGGTCGCGTCCATCGGCCCCTTCTGGGACGCCAACGAAACCTGGCTGGTGCTGGGCGTGGGCATTTTGCTGATCGCCTTTCCCAAGGCGCACGGCGTGGTGCTGACCGCGCTGTACCTGCCCACGGCGCTGATGCTGATCGGCTTGATCCTGCGCGGCGTGGCCTTCGACTTTCGCGTGAAGGCGCATGCCGCGCACAAGCCGCTGTGGAACCGCCTGTTCTTCGCCGGCTCGGGCTTGGCCTCGGTCGCCCAGGGCTGGATGCTCGGGCGCTACATCACCGGCCTCGAAGAAGGCTGGCAGTACACGGCCTTCGCCGCGACCATCGCCGTCGCCCTGCCCGCCGCCTATGTGCTGATGGGCGCCGGCTGGCTGATCCTGAAGACCGAAGGCGAGCTGCAACGCCGCGCCGTCGGCTGGGCCAAGCTCGCGTGGCTGCCGGTCGTGCTGGGCATCGGGCTCATCTCGATCGCCACGCCCTGGGTGAGTGAGACGGTGCGCGAGCGCTGGTTCAGCATGCCGGCGTTCATTGCGCTGCTGCCCATTCCGCTGACGACGCTCGCCGCGCTCGTGGTGCTGCGCATGGCCTTGAATGCGCCGCGCATCCTTGGCAAGTGGTGCTGGGTGCCGTTTGCGCTGACGGTGGGCATCTTCGTGCTGGGCTTCTTCGGCCTCGCGTACAGCCTGTACCCGTTCGTCATCATGGACAAGATGACCATTTGGCAGGCCGCGTCGGCACCCGCCTCGCTGAAGGTGATCTTGATCGGCACCGCGATCACCGTGCCGATGATCGCGGGCTACACGGTGTTCGCGTACCGCGTGTTCCGCGGCAAGGCGACCGAGTTGCGCTACGCGTGATCGCGCCGGCGGCAGTCAGCGCACCGGCTGTCCGTCGGGCGTGTAGTTGACCGCCGCCGCCTGCGGCTGCAGGTGCAGCAGTTGCGTGCCCGGGCTGTCGGTGAGCGTCGTCGCAGCACCCAGCGCGAAATCTTGCGTGCCGCCGACGCGGCGGTAGCGCCACTGCGCCTGGTGGCGCCAGGCGCCGGCGCGTTCGACCGGCCGGTCGATCTGGGCCTGGACGCGTGCGCCTTTGGCGGTCAACTCACCCACCATCGCCGCAAAGGCCAGGCGCACGGCCGGGCCCAGGGCCTGGTCGGCCCATACGCTGCACCCCCGGCCCTCGGCCATCACCAAGAGCACCTGGCCGCCACTGGCCGGCGCCGCGAGCACGGTGCCGCGCTGACCGCTCAGCAAGCCATCGCCCCGGCCACCCTGTTGCAAGTCGGCCGGCTCGTAGCCGCGCGCCAAGGCCCAGTCAGCAGCCGCGCCCGGCTCACCTTCGTGCAGCACGCAGGCTTCACGGAAGGCTTCGACCAGTTGCTTCGGCTCCCAGGCCGCGGCGGGCGGCGGCCGGGGAGCCAACACCGGGCCGGGGCTGACCAAGCCACCCGGCGGCACGTGCTGCCAGGCCGATTGGGCCCACGCGCCACCGGCCCCGGCCAGCAGCACGGCCATCCAACCGATGCGCAATGAACGCTTCGTGCTCATCGCGCGGTCTTGACGACCCGAAGCGTCACACCCGCTCGGCCACCCAGGCCTGCACCGAGGCCAGCGCCAGCGCCAGCTTGGAGGGGTCGGTGCCGCCGGCCATCGCCATGTCGGGCTTGCCACCGCCCTTGCCGCCGACCTGCTGCGCGACGAAATTCACCAGCTCGCCGGCCTTGACCTTGCCAATGCTGTCGTTGGTGACGCCGGCGGCGAGTTGCACCTTGCCGCCGTCCACCGCGGCCAGCACGATGGCAGCGGTCTTGAGCTTGTCTTTCAGCTTGTCCATTGTCTCGCGCAGCGCCTTGGCGTCGGCGCCTTCGAGCATGGCGGCCAAGACCTTGAGGCCCTTCACATCGACGGCTTGGGCCATCAGTTCATCGCCTTGCGACGACGCCAGCTTGCCCTTGATGGCGGCCAGCTCCTTCTCGAGCGCGCGCACCTGATCGAGCACCTGCGCCAAGCGGCCAGCGGCTTCGGCAGGCGCCGTCTTCAGCGTGCCGGCGATCTGGTTCACCGTGCCTTCAAGCGACTGCAGGTAGGCCAGCGCGTTCTCGCCCGTCACGGCTTCGACGCGGCGGATGCCGGCGGCCACGCCGCTCTCGGCCACGATCTTGAAGAGGCCGATGTCACCGGTGCGTTGCACGTGCGTGCCGCCGCAGAGCTCGCGGCTGCTGCCGATGTCGAGCACGCGCACTTCGTCGCCGTACTTCTCGCCGAACAGCATCATCGCGCCGACCTTCTGGGCCTCGTCGATGGGCATCACGCGCGCGTTGGTGGCGTGGTTCTGCAGGATCTCGGCGTTGACCAGCGCCTCAACCTGCTTGATCTCGGCGTCGCTCAGCGGTGCGTTGTGTGCGAAGTCGAAGCGCGTGCGTTCCGGCGTGACGAGCGAGCCCTTCTGCTGCACGTGCGCGCCCAGCACCTCGCGCAGCGCCTTGTGCATCAGGTGGGTGGCGCTGTGGTTGCGAACCGTCTTGGCGCGGCGCTCGGCATCGACCTTGGCGTTGAGCACGTCGCCGACCGACACGCGGCCTTCGGCAATGTGGCCCTGGTGGCCAAACACGGCCGCCTGCACCTTGATCGTGTCTTCGACGACGAAGCGAGACGTGGCGTTGCGCAGCTCGCCGGTGTCGCCGACCTGGCCGCCGCTCTCGGCGTAGAACGGCGTGTGGTCGAGCACGACCACCGCGTCGTCGCCGGCGTTCGCGGTCTGCACGGGCGAGCCGTCCACGTAGATGGCGGTGACCTTGGACGAATCGCGCGTCAGGTGCTCGTAGCCGTGGAAGGTGGTCGCGTCGCCGCTGTATTCGAGGCCCGCGGCCATCTTGAACTTGCCAGCGGCTTTGGCGCGGTCGCGCTGCTCGGCCAGCAGTGCGTTGAAGCGCGCTTCATCGACGGTCACATCGCGCTCGCGGCACACGTCGGCGGTCAGGTCCACCGGGAAGCCGTAGGTGTCGTGCAGCTTGAAGGCGGTGTCGCCGTCGATCTGCTTGGCACCGCTGGCCAGCGCCTTCTCGAGGATTTCCATGCCATTCGCGATGGTGCGGAAGAAGCCTTCCTCTTCGGTCTTCAGCACCTCGGTGACGCGCTTCTCGGCCTGCCGCAGCTCGGGGTAGGCGTCGCCCATCTCGGCCACCAGCGCCGGCACGATGGCGTGGAAGAAGGGCTTGCGCGCACCCAGCTTGTAGCCGTGGCGGATGGCCCGGCGCGCGATGCGGCGCAGCACATAGCCGCGGCCGGCGTTGCTGGGGATCACGCCATCGGTCACCGTGAAGCTGCACGCGCGGATGTGGTCGGCGATCACCTTCAGCGAAGGCGAGTCCTTGTCGCAATCGCCGGCGCCCGCCGCATCGACCGCCTTCTTCGCCGCCGCCAGCAGCGCCACGAAGGTGTCGATTTCGTAGTTGCTATGCACGTGCTGCAGGACCGCGGTGATGCGCTCCAGCCCCATGCCCGTGTCCACGCTCGGCTTGGGCAGCTTGTGCATCACGCCCGCTTCGTCGCGGTTGAACTGCATGAACACGTTGTTCCAGATCTCGATGTAGCGGTCGCCGTCTTCTTCGGGCGAGCCCGGGGGGCCGCCGTAGATGCCCTCGCCGTGGTCGTAGAAGATCTCGGTGCAAGGGCCACAGGGGCCCGTGTCGCCCATCATCCAGAAGTTGTCGGACGCATAGCGTGCGCCCTTGTTGTCGCCGATGCGGATGATGCGTTCGGTGGGCACGCCGACTTCCTTGTGCCAGATGTCGTAGGCCTCGTCGTCTTCGGCGTACACCGTGACCCAGAGCTTCTCTTTGGGCAGCTTGTAGACCTCGGTCAGCAGCTCCCAGGCGTACTTGATGGCGTCGTGCTTGAAGTAGTCGCCGAAGCTGAAGTTGCCCAGCATCTCGAAGAAGGTGTGGTGGCGCGCGGTGTAGCCCACGTTCTCGAGGTCGTTGTGCTTGCCGCCGGCGCGGATGCACTTCTGCGACGTGGTGGCGCGCGAGTACGGGCGCTTGTCGAAGCCGAGGAACACGTCCTTGAACTGGTTCATGCCGGCGTTGGTGAACAAGAGCGTCGGGTCGTCGCCCGGCACCACGGGGCTGGACGCGACGATCGTGTGGCCCTTCGACTCGAAGAACTTCAAAAACAGGGCGCGGATTTCGGAGGCTTTCATCCGAGGCTTTCTGATGTGGGTGACCGGGGGCGCGGGGCGGCATGCCATGGGCGCGAAGGCGGGATTTTCCCACGGCGCGGCGGCGCGGGCACCCCGGCCTATGATCCCCGGCATTCGCTTGCACGGGCCCTCGATTTCCCTGGTTGCGGCCCCTCGGAGACCTCTGCCATGAACACCCCCACCTCGCCGCTCGCCGCCCTCGCCGACCCGACCCTGCTGAAGACCGACGCGCTGATCGGCGGCCAGTGGGTTGCCGGGAGTGCCCGCTTCGACGTGACCGACCCGGCCACGGGCCACAAGCTCGCCGAGGTGGCCAACCTCGGCGTGGCCGAGACCGAGCGCGCGATCGCCGCCGCCAACGCCGCCTGGCCGGCGTGGCGCAACACCACCGCGAAGGCGCGCGCCGCCATCCTGATGAAGTGGTTTGCGCTGCTGAATCAGCACGCCGACGACCTGGCGCGGCTGATGACCGCCGAGCAAGGCAAGCCGCTGGCCGAGGCCAAGGGCGAGGTCGGCTACGGCGCGAGCTTCATCGAGTGGTTCGCCGAAGAAGGCCGGCGCGTGTATGGCGAGGTCGTGCCGACCACCGACGCCACCAAGCGCTACCTCGTGCTGAAGCAACCGGTCGGCGTGTGCGCGGCGATCACGCCGTGGAACTTCCCGATCGCGATGATCACGCGCAAGGTCGCACCGGCGCTTGCCGCCGGCTGCCCGGTGGTCATCAAGCCGGCCGAGCAGACGCCGCTGTCGGCGCTGGCCGTGGCCGAGTTGGCGCAGCGCGCGGGCATGCCGCCGGGCGTGTTGAACGTGGTCACGGCCGATGGCGACCAATCCATCGCCGTGGGCAAGGTGCTGTGCACCAGCGACACCGTGCGCCACCTGTCGTTCACCGGCTCGACCGAGGTCGGCCGCATCCTCGCCGCCCAGTGCGCGCCGACGATCAAAAAGCTCTCGCTCGAACTCGGCGGCAACGCGCCCTTCATCGTCTTCGACGACGCCGACCTCGACGCCGCCGTCGAAGGCGCACTCGCCAGCAAGTATCGCAACGCCGGCCAGACCTGCGTGTGCGCGAACCGTTTCTATGTGCAAGACGGCATCTACGACCGTTTCGTGGACAAGCTCGCCGAGCGTGCGCAGGGCCTGAAGGTCGGCAACGGCTTCGAGGCCGGCGTGAACGTGGGCCCGCTGATCGACGACCAGGCCGTCGCCAAGGTCGAACGCCACATCGCCGACGCGCAGGCCAAGGGCGCCCGCCTGCTGACCGGCGGCCACAAGCTCGCGGCCCGCTTCATCGAACCCACCGTGCTGGCCGACGCCACGAGCGACATGCTGTGCGCGCGCGAAGAGACCTTCGGCCCGGTCGCCCCGGTGTTTCGCTTCAAGACCGAAGAAGAAGCCATCCACCTGGCCAACGACACCGAGTTCGGGCTGGCCAGCTACTTCTTCAGCCGCGACGTGGGCCGCATCTTCCGCGTCGGCGAAGCGCTCGAATACGGCATGGTCGGCGTCAACACCGGCCTGATCTCGACCGCCGAAGTGCCCTTCGGCGGCGTGAAGCAATCGGGCCTCGGCCGCGAAGGCGCGCGCCAGGGCATCGAGGACTATGTCGAGGTGAAGTACCTGTGCCTGGGCGGTCTTTGAACGGACGGGCTGCGCGCTGGATTGCAGCGATCACGGCCCTGGTGGTCAGCACATTCGCAGGGGCTGCACCCTGCCAGCCGAACCCCCAGGCCTACGACGACGGGGCCTACACGGGCCTCGACGAAACGGCGGACGGGCGCCTCGTGCGCAACCCCGTGTGGTTCAAGCATGTGCGCACGCTGTCGCTCACGCCTCACATGGAAGGCCACCGGGGCCGCTTCGTGCTGCGGAAGGCACCCAAGCCGCGCACGGTGTATCGCTCGGTCTACCCGATCGCTCTCGGCGGAGGCCATCACGGCTTTCTGGCTTGGCGACAAGGCTGCTCGACCCTGGTCGATGCCCGGGGCCAAACGTTCGGTCTCGCGCCTTTCGACGCTGCGTATCCCGAGCCTGCGCCCGCTGAGCAAGGCGGCGCATCCGAGCGCGTGCTGTTGACCCTGGCCGAGGGTGACGGCGGTACCCGCCTCGCCTTGTTCGAGCGCGGCCGCCTGGTCGCCCGCACGCCGGGCAGCTTCGTTTCGGTCGATGCCCAAGACACCGGCTTGAAACCTCTCGGCCTCATTTCCATCGAGACGCGGGACGGCCGGGGCGTGCTCGCGCGGGCGACGCTGCGCGAGGTCATCGCGCCGCAATGGCGCAGCGTCGAGGCGTTCGGCATCGAAGGCCCCGGGCTGAAACTCGTGCACCTGCTGGCGCGTGCCTTCGATGGCAAGGGCAGCCAGCTCTATTCAACGGACGGTCAGCCCCTGAGCCTGCCTGGGGCACCTGAAGGCTTCGGCGACATGCGGTGGCTGCACGACTTGCAGAACCCGTACAGCGGGACCACCTCGCCCGAACGTGCCGTGCTGGTCACCACACGCTGGCCCGACGGCCGCTGCCAGGTGTTCGACGCGGGCCTCAAGCCCTTGCTCGACCAGCCCCTCGCGCCGGGCTCGCAGCGCTGCGTCGCCCTTTTCAGCAGCCAGCACAGCGCCTACGTGAGCGGTCGCGATGAGGACGGGCGCCTTCGCGTGTACCGCAAGGACGTCCCCGCCGCGATGACACCAACGGCAGTGATCGAAGGCGAGGTGGTCATGAGCTTGCGCACCGGGATGATGGTTCGGCGCCTGCCCGAACCCGCCGGAGGTCGGTACCAGGTCATCTCACCCGAGGGCGGCCACCCCGTGAACCAGGAGACCTACGAAGACTTTCGCCACCTGGGTTGCGGCTTCACCGAGGTCAAGGAAGACGGGCGCTGGGTGACGCTCTCTCACGACGGCACCACGACCGAGAAACGGTTCTACCCGTTCAGTTGCTGATCCCCCGCTGCTGCGCAGCCCCGCGCAGCAGCGGGCGCAGCGCTCGGCACGTGCCCGCGTCAGGGCGCGAGCAAGCGGAGCATCAACTCCACACGCGCCTTCACCGGCGACAGCGTGCCGCCGGCTTCGAGCGTGTCGTCGGGTTTGGCGAGCACGGGGCCACTGGGCACGCGGCTGCATCGCAGCACCTGCACGCCCGCGGCCTGAGCGCGCAGCAAAGCGGTTTCGAGCGACGCGTGCAAGGTGCCATTGCCGGTGCCGGCGGCGACGAGGCCCTGCACGCCCGCCGCCACGGCGGCATCGACCAGCAAACCATCGGCGCCGGCATGGCTGCTCACGATGGCAACTCGCGGCCACGCCTGCGGGTCACGGCCCACATCGGCCCCCGCCGGCTCGCCTTCGGGCCACCCGCGCAGTTCGCGCAAGCGCCCCGCTTCGATCCACGCGATGGGGCCGGCGTCGCCGGAGTCGAACGCGTCGATGCGCACGGTGTGGGCCTTGCGCACATCGGCGGCCGCATGCACCGCGCCGGCCATCACGGCCACCACGCCGCGGGCCTGGGGCGTGCGGGCCACGGTCACGGCGTCGAGCAAGTTCTGCGGGCCATCGGCCTGCAAGGCGGTGGCGGGGCGCATCGCGGCGGTCAGCACGACCGGCTTGGTGGGCGCGAGCACGCGCTGCAAGAAGTAGGCGGTCTCTTCGAGCGTGTCGGTGCCGTGGGTGATGACGACGCCGGCGACTTCATCGCGGCCGAGGTGGTGTGACACGCGCCGGGCCAGCGCCTGCCACACGGTGAAGTCCATGTCTTTGCTGTCGATCTGGGCGACCTGCTCGCATTCGAGCGGGGTGCCGGCCAGCGGCGGCACGGCCTGGACGAGTTGCTCGATGCCCAGTTGCGCGGCGCGGTAGGCGAGCGCGTCGGCCGCGCCCGTGGCCGTGCCGGCGATGGTGCCGCCGGTGCCCAACACCACGACAAGCGCACGAGTACTTTTCATTTTCGTGAGGCTGGATGAAAATACAGTGGTTGAGTTGCCGCCCACCAACCGCAGGACGCGCCATGCAAGACACGCCCAAACTGACCGACCGACAACAGCAGATCCTCGATCTGGTGCAAAGCGCCATCGAGCGCACCGGGGCTCCGCCCACCCGCGCCGAGATCGCCAACGAGCTGGGCTTTCGCTCGGCCAACGCCGCCGAAGAGCATTTGCAGGCCCTGGCCCGCAAGGGCGTCATCGAACTGGTCGGCGGTACCTCGCGGGGCATCCGTTTGAAGTCTGACACATTGCGTGCGCTCAACGAGAGCCGCGGCAAGCAGTTCTCGCTGCCCCTGCCCTCGCTCGCGCAGCTTTCGCTGCCCCTGGTGGGGCGTGTGGCGGCGGGCCACCCCATCCTCGCGCAAGAGCACATCGACCAGACCTATCTGGTCGAGGCGAGCATGTTTCCGCGCCGGCCCGACTACCTGCTCAAAGTGCGGGGCATGAGCATGCGCGACGCCGGCATCATGGACGGCGATCTGCTCGCTGTGCAGCGCGCCAAAGACGCCAAGAACGGCCAGATCGTCGTGGCGCGCCTGGGCGACGAGGTCACGGTCAAGCGCTTCAAGCGCACGCGCACGACCATCGAGCTGCTGCCCGAGAACCCCGACTTCGAACCCATCGTCGTGCCCTTCGGCGATGTCGATTTCGAACTCGAAGGCCTGGCGGTCGGGCTCATCCGCAACAACATGCTGATGTGAGGCCCCCGTGAGCCGCACGGCCTTCGCCACCAAACCCCTGCGCAAGGCGCTCAGCGCCGACGAATGCGAGCAGCTCGAACAGCTGCCCAACATCGGCCCGGCGCTGGCCGAAGACCTGCGTTTGATCGGCATCCAGCACCCGCGTGAACTCGCGGGGCAAGACCCGTTCTCGCTCTACCAGCGCCTGTGCCAGGCCACCGGCCTGCGGCAAGACCCGTGCGTGCTCGACACCTTCATGGCCGTGGTCGATTTCATGGGCGGCGCGCAGAAGGCGCCGTGGTGGGCCTACACGGCGCGGCGCAAGGCCGAGTTCGGGGCGGTGTGAGGGGCTGACCCCTCAAGGCGCCCCGGGGGTCAACACCAGCGCGTGCCCGGCCGAACCGTCGCCCCACACCGGCACGTCTTTCACCTCGCGCCACAGGTCGAGAAAGCCCCGGTAGCTCGACGAGAACACCAGGCCCGACTGCCCGGTCGAATGCATGAAGCGTGACTTCGACGGGTCGCCCAGGTCGTAGAGCGCGCGCAGCGAGGGGCCGTGCTCGGTGCGGTAGGGCATGCCAATCCGGGCATCCGCCCGCATGGCCACCTTCGACACGTTGAGCGTGTGGGTGTCGCCGCCCACCGGCGTGCGCAGCTCGAACCAGCGCGCCAGCGGGCCGACCTGACTGAACGGCCGGTGCTCGGCGCGGGCAATGTGGGCGCGGCCCCACTGCCATTTCGACACATCGGGGCCTTGCAGGGTCTGCAGTTCGTCGAGCGCGCGGGTCAGGGCCGCGTCGCTCTGCTGGGCGCAAGTCTCGGCGACGGCGGCGGTGGCCTTGTCGTCGCACCACCACGCGTCGTTGCGGTCGAGCACGCCTTCGAGGGCCTCGCGGAAGTTGCGCGACCCCACGCTGCGGTCGTAAGACGCCTGGCCGATGTCGTCGGCCAGCACGGCCTGCGTGAGCTGGCGCACCCAGGCCCAGAAGACCAGTGGCGCCGCACGTTCGGCGGCCATCGTGCCGTCGAAGCCCGTCAACTCGCGCTGCGCCGCTGCCGCCAGCGGGTGCACCGATTGCGCCTTGCGCAGGTGCGGCAGCAACCGCTGCGCGGCCAGCGAGAGCTCGTCGCCCTGCATGGCGCGCAGGCTGTCGAGATCGTGCTTGGGTTTGCCTTCGAGCATCTGCTCGATGCGTTGCATGCGGTAGGGCGTCGTCCACTCGCTGGCGATGTAGTGCGGGTACTCGGGCGGGTGGATGCGCTGGTTGGCGCTGCCCAGCCAGCCGCGCGCGGGGTCGCGTTCGCGCGGGGTCTGGTCGCCCGGCACGAAGCCGGTCCAGTCGTAGCGGGCCTCCCACCCGGGCGCGGGCACCAGGCCTTTCAGGTCGTGCTGCGGGCCGCGCTGCGGCACCCGGCCGGCGGCGACGAAAGCGATGCGGCCGGCGGTGTCGGCCACCACGACGTTCTGCATCGGCGCGATGTACTTGCCCGAGTGGGTGAGAAAGTCGTCCACCGACTGCCAGCGGTTGGCCAGCAGCGGGGCTTCGAGCAGGTCGGCGTCGCTGTCGAGGGCCGTCCAGCGCATCGCCAGCACATAGCCCGGTCCGCCTGGCGCACCGGTCAAGCCGTCGGCCGGGCCGCCGACGTCCGAGATCACCGGCCCGTGGCGCGTGCCGCGCACGGTGATGGACACGTCGGCCCCACCGCGCACCTTGATGACCTCGTCGAAGCTTTCGAACCGGGCCCAGCCGTCGGGCGTCTGGTACTGCGCCGGGTCGTCGGCGTGCACGCGTTCGAGGTAGAGGTCTTGCACGTCGGGGTTGGTGTTGGTGAAACCCCAGGCCACGCGCTCGTTCTGCCCCAGCACCACGCCGGGCAGGCCGGGCATGGTGGCGCCCGCGACCTTCAGGCCAGGCGCTTCGAGCCGTGCGAAGTACCACAGCGCCGGCGTCGTGAGCTTCAGGTGCGGGTCGTTGGCGAGCAGCGGCTTGCCGGTGGTGGTGCGCGAGCCGGCCAGGACCCAGTTGTTCGAACCCACGCCTTCGACGCCCGACTCGGGCGCGTGCAGCAGCGCCTGCTTGCCGAGCGAGCCATCGACCTTGAGGCCGCGGAACAGCGCCGCGTAGTCGGCCGTGGCGAGCGGCTTTTCGCCGGGGTACGGGGGCAGCAGCTCGTTGATGCGCTCGACCGGCATCTTCAGCGCGAGCCGCATGCGCAGCAACTCGTTGTTCCAGTTGCCGCCCAGGTCCCAGGCCATCATGATCGTCCAGGCGAGCGTGTCTTCGGGCGTCCACGGCTCGGGCTGCACGCCGGTCAGCAGCATCTCGGGCGGACGCGCCTTGAGGCCGTGACGAAGGTAGGCGTTGATGCCGTCGGTGTAGGCCAGCACGGCGGCTCGGGTTTCAGCCGAGGCCGATGCCCACTGCGCCGTGGCGGCGCGCTTCACGCCCAGCGCGCGCAAGAACTTGTCGCTCTCGACGGCCCCCGGCCCGAAGGCCTCGGCCAGCCGGCCCGAGCCGATGCGGCGGTGGGTTTCGAGCTGCCAGAGCCGGTCTTGCGCGTGGGCGAAGCCCAGGCCGAACATCGCGCCCTCGCGGGTGGCCGCGCGGATGGTCGGGATGCCGTGCGCGTCGCGCTCGATGCGCACCTTGCCTCCCAGGCCCGACACCGGCAGTTCCCCTTCGACCTGCGGCAGCGCCTGGTGCACGTAGATGGCCATCGCGAGGCCTCCCCCCGCCACCACCAGCCCCACCGTCCACAGCGTGCGTTTCAGCCATAGGTTCATCGCGTGTTCCTTCTTGTTCGAGCGCGGACGCCGAGGTTAGCGCGTGTGTGCACCGGCCCGAAATGGCCTTGGATCGGGTCGCTATTCCCCGCTTCGCTTCGTGGCGTGGTTCACAGAATCGCCGACACAGATTCACACAACTGCGCCACCCCCGGAGGGACTGCCGACATGCGAAGAAACTCGCTCGACACCGCCCGCGCGCCCCAGCGGCCGCTCGTGCCCGCCGTGCAAGGCCGGCTCGGCGCCTGTCCGCCACCGCCGCTGAGCCGGGGCTCGTTCGGCGCCCGCATGCAGTTGCTGTTGCAGACCTGCCTGGGACTGCTCAACCCGTCGCACCTGCCGGCGCATGTGCGCGCCCGCAAGAGGCAGCGCGAACGCGAACTGGAAGTGCTGGCCGACGCCCGCGAAGAATTCATCATTGCCGTGCGCGACATCTGGGCCGCCGACGCCAGCGCCGTGCGCGCCCAGGTGCACGATGCCCGCTCGCTGCAAGAGTTGTGGCATCTGCGGGTCACCATCTTCGGCCTCGTCTCGTGCCACCACAGCCAGGACGAAGCGCGCGAGCGGCTTGCGCAACTCAACCGGCACTTCCCGACGCGCTCGGCCGGCTCGGGCTTCACCCCGCTGGACGGCGCGCGATGAACCCCGCCGCAAGCCCCGCCCCCTACCCCACGCCGGACCCGGCCTTTCGGCACGACGCGGTCTGGCACGTGAGCGGCACGCCGCAAGAGCGGCTGGCCCGCGTGGCCGCACGCCGCGCCTTCGTCGAGATGAAACAGTGTTTTCTGGACGCTGCCGCCGACTTCACCGGCGGCCAGGCCGAGTGGCTGCGCCACCAGGTGCGCCAGGCACCCGACGTGCAGGCCCTGTGGCAGTTGCACCGGGCAGTGTTCGCCGCTCTGCCTGGTGACACCGAGCGCGGCAGTCACTGGCGAGGCCAGTTGCGCCAGCAGCTCGAAGCGGCCTTTCCCGACGCCGGGGGCGACACCGAGTTCGCGCCGCTCTGAAGTGCCCCGGCTCAGCGGGCGCCGAGGAAATCGGCCTTGCCCAGTTCGACACCGTTGTGGCGCAGCAGGCCGTAGGCCGTGGTCACGTGGAAGTAGAAGTTCGGCAGCGCGAAGAAGCGCAGGTAGTCCTCGCCGGCCATCGTGACATTGCCACTGCGCTGGGGCACGTTGACCTCTCGCGCTTCGCTGCCCTCGAACTTCTCGGCCGGCACCGATTGCACGAATTCGATGGTCTTGGCGATACGCGCCTTCAGTTCATCGATTGACGCCTCGTTGTCTTCATGACGTGGGGCCTCAACGCCGGCCAGCCGCGCCGTGCCGAACTTGGCCGCGTCGCAGGCGATCTGCACCTGGCGCGTGAACGGCAGCATGTCGGGCGCCAAGCGGGCTGCAAGCAGCACGCCGCTGTCGAATTTCTTGGTCTCGGCCAGGGCCTGCGCCTTGTCGAGCCAGCGCGACAGGCTCTTGAGCGTTCGGATGAAAACCGGCACGCTGGCCGAGTGCATGGTGATCGCCAAATTCGTCTCCCGATTGAAAGAAGGGACGATGCTAAAGCGACAGGCCCCGGCGCGCTCAGCGTGCACAATCTTTCACCGCCCCTGATCGCAGCCTTCGAGCCCCCCTGCCTGTGAACATCATCATCCTCGACGACTACCAGGACGCGGTGCGCAAACTCAAGTGCGCCGCCCGGCTGGAGGCCCTGAACGCCAAGGTCTTCACGAACACCGTCAAGGGCATCGGCCAGCTGTCGGTGCGGCTGCGCGACGCCGAGGTGCTGGTGCTGATCCGCGAGCGCACGCAGTTCCCGCGCGCCCTGCTCGAAAAGCTTCCCAAGCTGCGGCTCATTTCGCAGACCGGCGGCGTCGGCTCGCACATCGACCTGGACACCTGCACCCGCCTGGGCATCGCCGTGGCCGAGGGCGTGGGCTCGCCGGTCGCCCCGGCCGAGCTGACCTGGGCACTCATCATGGCGGCGATGCGCCGGCTGCCGCAGTACATCGGCAACCTCAAGCACGGCGCCTGGCAGCAATCGGGGCTGAAGGCCGCGTCGATGCCGGCCAACTTCGGCATCGGCATGGTGCTCAAGGGCAAGACGCTGGGCCTGTGGGGCTACGGGCGCATCGGCAAGATCGTCGCCGGCTATGGCCGCGCCTTCGGCATGCAGGTCACCGTGTGGGGCAGCGAGGCCTCGCGCGCCGCGGCGCAGGCCGACGGCTTCGAGGCCGCCCCCTCGCGTGAAGCCTTCTTCGAAGGATGCGACGTGCTCTCGCTGCACCTGCGGCTGGCCGAGGGCACACGCGGGCTGGTGACTTTCGAAGACCTGTCGCGCATGAAGCCCACCGCCTTGCTGGTCAACACCTCGCGCGCCGAGCTGATCGAAGAAGGCGCGCTGGTGTCGGCGCTCAACCGCGGCCGCCCCGGCATGGCGGCTGTCGATGTGTTCGAGAGCGAGCCCATCCTGCAAGGCCACCCGCTGCTGCGGCTCGAAAACGCCGTGTGCACGCCGCACATCGGCTATGTCGAGCAAGACAGCTACGAGCTGTACTTCGAGGCCGCCTTCCAGAACGTCGTGAACTTCATCAACGGCACGCCCACCGGCATCGTCAACCCCGAAGCGTTGAAGGTGCTGCGGGGATGAACCCGGACCTGAGTGCGCACCAGCGGCTCACGCAGGCGCGCTGGGCGCTGATGTTCGGCAACTTCGCCATCGGCTGCGGCGTGATGGTGGTGGCGGGCTCGCTGAACAGCCTGATCCGCTCGCTCGAGGTCAGCGTGGCGGTGGGTGGGCAGCTCATCTCGGCCGCCGCCATCGTGATGTGCTTCGGCGCGCCGCTGCTGGCCGCGCTGGTGGGTGGCTGGGACCGCCGCCGCCTGCTGGTGCTGTCGCTCGTCTGGTACGCCATCGGCCACGCCCTGTGCGCGCTGGCGCCCAACTACGCGGCGCTCTTGCCGCTGCGCGTGATCAGCGTGGTGGCGGCGGCCGTGTTCACGCCGCAGGCGGCGGCCGCCATCAACAGCGTGGCGCCCCCCGAAGAGCGCGGCCGGGCGGTGATCTTCATCTTTCTCGGCTGGTCGGTGGCCTCGGTGATCGGCATGCCGGTGCACAGCTTCATCGGCGAGGCCTTCGGTTGGCGCTACGCCTTCGCGGTGGTGGCGGTGCTGGCGAGCATCGCCGCGTGGTGGATCCACCGCGTCATGCCGGCCGGCATCAAGCCCCCGGCCATGAAGCTGGCCGACTGGCGCGAGCTGTTCACCCACCCGGTGCTGATGGCCATGGTGGCCGTGACGGCCCTGTCGGGCGCGGCGCAGTTCACCCTGTTCGCCTACTTCGCGCCCTACTACCGCCAGGTGCTGGGGGCCGACGCGGCGCAGACCTCGGGCCTGTTCTTCTGGTTCGGCGGACTGGGCCTGCTGGGCAACCTGCTGCTGTCGCGCTACATCGACCGCATCGGCGCGGCGCGCATCGTGGCGCTGGCGCTGTCGGCCATGGCGTTCAGCATCCTGATCTTTCCGCTGGCGGTGGGCGTGGTGTCGATGGCGCTGGTGATGCTGCCCTGGGCGCTGGGCGGCTTCGCGTCGAACTCGGCCCAGCAGGCGCGCATGGGCGGCGCCGCACCGACGCGCGCCTCGGCGCTGCTGGCGCTCAACACCTCGGCCATCTACCTCGGCCAGGCGGTGGGCGCGGCCGGTGGCGGCGCCATCGTGGCGGCGCACGCGGCCAACAGCGCGGTGGGCAAGGCGCAGTTCGCGGGCCTGAGCTGGGTGGCGCTGGTGTGGATGGTCGCCGCCGTGGCCTTGAGCGTGTGGGCCCAGCGGCGCATGGAGCAGTCGGGTGGCCAGGTCTGACGACGCGGGCGCGCCGCTGCGCCGGCCGGCGTCTTGCACCGAACTTTTCCTCGCCTTCAACCGGCTCGCGCTGCAGGGCTTCGGCGGCGTGATCGCCGTGGCGCAGCACGCGCTGGTGGACCGCGAACGCTGGCTCACGCGCGAGCAGTTTCTTGAGATGCTGTCGGTCAGCCAGGTGCTGCCGGGGCCGAACGTGGTCAACCTCTCGCTGATGATCGGCGACCGCTTCTTCGGCTGGCGCGGCGCCTGCGCGGCCCTGGCCGGCATGCTGTTGATGCCGCTGGTGATCGTCATCGCGCTGGCCGCGCTGTACGCCGGCTACTCGCACCACCCG
Organism: Piscinibacter sp. PDB5-1; assembly: GCF_056676035.1. Lineage (NCBI taxonomy): Bacteria > Pseudomonadati > Pseudomonadota > Betaproteobacteria > Burkholderiales > Sphaerotilaceae > Piscinibacter > Piscinibacter sp. PDB5-1. The sequence goes on from NZ_JBWVZL010000002.1 coordinate 228,386, forward strand.
CAGGTCGGCGGGGCCTTGCGCGGCATGGGCGCGGTGTCAGCCGGCCTGATGTTCGGCACGGCGCTCAAGCTCGCGGCGAACTGGCGCGGCCACGCGATGGGCGGGCCGCTGTACCTGGGCATCGGCGCCCTCACCTGCGTGCTGGTCGTGTGGCTCAAGTGGCCGCTCGCGTGGGTGGTGCTCGGGCTGGGCTCGCTGTCGATGGCGCTCGCCTGGGCCCGGCTCAAGCGATGAGTGCCTGGCTCGCGTCTACCGAGGCCGCTCAGCTCGGCAGCTTGTTCGTGCACTTCTTGATGCTGAGCCTGCTGGCCGTCGGCGGCGCGATCAGCACCGCACCCGACATGCACCGCTACCTCGTCGTCGAGACGGGTTGGCTGAGCGACGCGCAGTTCACCTCGTCGGTGGCGCTCGCGCAGGCCGCGCCGGGGCCCAACGTCACCTTCGTCGCGGTGCTGGGCTACAACGTGGCCGGCCTGCCCGGCGCGCTGGCGACGATGCTCGGCATCATGCTGCCCTCGACCACGCTGGCCTTCTGGGCCACGCGCTGGGCGGCCGAGCGGCGCGACAGCCCGCCGGTGCGCGCCTTCGTCGCCGGCATGGCGCCGCTCACCATCGGGCTCATCGTTGCCACCGGCTGGCTGCTCGCCGAGCCCGCCGCAGATCACCTGGGTGCGATGCTGCTGGTGGCCGTGACGGCCGTCATCGCATGGAAGACGCGGCTGAGCCCGATTTGGCTCGTGGCCGTGGGGGCCGTGGTCGGGGCGCTCGGTTGGGCTTGACCCCCTTCACACAACGACACGCCACAACGACACGCAGAGGCTGCGAATTTTCGTAGCGAGCGGGTACAGCGTGCGTCGAGAAGCGCAGTCGTCCTGGCGTACGACGAGCATCGCAGGCGCGCCTGACGTGGGCGGTGTGCGCTGCGCGCACGTGTCCGCGCAGTAGAAAAGTCGCAGCCTCTCAGTTCGGGTTCTCGAAGAAGACGTAGCTCGTGGCGAAGTCGCTGATCTCGAAGTAGACGCGCTTCTCGCCGTTGTCCACCACGCCGTTCATGTTGGCGTCGAGCACGCCGTAGCCGAAGCGGTACGAGCGCGGCAGGTTGTCGCTGGTGCCGTGCGCCGTGCTCATCTTGTCGATCTTGAGAAAGCGCTTGACGAGCTTGTCACCGGCATAGATTTCGAGGATGCCGTCGGTGCCGGTCCAGTTCTGGATGTCGCGGCGGATCACGTTCTGCTGCTCTTGCGTGCAGGCACCCATCAGCGCCAGGGCGCCCACGCAAATCAGCAGGTAGACGAGTTTCTTCATGGACAGCTTCTCCTCGTTCACTTGGTTCCGAATATCTTGTCGCCCGCGTCGCCCAGGCCCGGGATGATGTAGCCCACGTCGTTCAGGTGGCTGTCGATGGCCGCCGTCCAGCAGCGCACGTCGGGGTGCGCGGCCGCCAGCGCCGCAATGCCCTCGGGCGCGGCCACCAGCACCAGCGCGCGCACGTCGGTGCAGCCACGGCGCTTGAGCAGGTCGATGGTGGCGATCATCGAGCCGGCCGTGGCCAGCATAGGGTCGATGATGATCGCGGTGCGTTCGTCGAGGTGGCCGACGAACTTCTCGAAGTAGTGCTCGGGCTGCAGCGTCTCGTGGTTGCGGCTCAGGCCCACGACGCTGACCTTGGCGTTGGGGATCATGTCGAGCACGCCGTCGAGCATGCCCAGCCCGGCGCGCAAGATCGGCACGACCGTGACCTTCTTGCCCTTGACCTGGTCGATCTCGACCGGGCCGCTCCAGCAGTCGATGGTGGTCTTCTCCAGCGGAAAGTCGGCCGTGGCCTCGTAAGCCAGCAAGCGCGCGATCTCGTTGGTGAGTTCACGAAACGACTTGGTCGAAATGCCGTTCTCGCGCAGCAGGCCGACCTTGTGCTTGACCAGCGGGTGTTGAACGGCGATCACGGGCATGGGTCGGTCCTGGGCGTCGTTCAGCGTTCGTTCGTCGGGGCCGATCAGGCCGGCTTCGCCGCCACCGTGCGCTGGCGCAGCGCCTCGTAGAGGCACACGCCGCTGGCGACCGAGACGTTCAGGCTTTCCACCGCGCCCATCATCGGCAGGCGCACGAGCACGTCGCAGGTCTTGGTGGTGAGTTGCCGCATGCCCGCGCCCTCGGCGCCGAGCACCAGGGCCACCGGGCCGCTGAGGTCAATGTCGTAGAGCGATTGTTCGGCCTGGTCGGAGGTGCCCACCACGAGGATGTTGCGTTCCTTCAGTTCATTCAAGCTGCGTGCCAGGTTGGTGACCATGAAGTACGGCACCGTCTCGGCCGCGCCGCTGGCGACCTTGGCGACCGTGGCGTTCACACCCACCGCGTGGTCTTTCGGGGCGATGACCGCGTGCGCGCCGGCGCCGTCGGCCACGCGCAGGCAGGCGCCCAGGTTGTGCGGGTCGGTGATGCCGTCGAGCACCAGCAAGAGCGGCACGCCTTCGACCGCGTCGAGCGTGTCGTCGAGCGAATGGCTCAGCGCCACCGTGTTGACCCGCGCCACCACGCCCTGGTGCCGGTGCGTGCCGCACATCTTTTGCAGGCGTTCGTCGTCGCTCTCGATCAGCTTGGCGCCGGCCTCTTTGGCGCGCTCGACGAACTGGCGCATGCGCTGGTCGCGCCGGGTGGCATCGACGTGGATGTCGATCACGGACTGCGGCGCGGTCTTCAGCCGCACGGTCACGGCATGAAAGCCGAAGAGGAGTTTCGAAGAGGACATCCGGCGATGGTAGACGCGTTCAAGCCCTCTTCAGCGCACGACCTGCACCACCCCCCACAGCAGGCCGATCAACACCGGCTGGTGCAGCATGTAGAAGCTGAGCGACCAGCGCCCCAGCACGGCCAGCGGGTGCAGCCCGCGCGGCAGCGGCCCGGTCAGCCACTGCGCGCGGTGGGTCAGCACCCAGCGCCCGGCCGCCAGGCCCCACCACACCACGCCCAGCCAGGGCAGCAGCGGTGCGTAGTCTTCGGTGGCGGGCTTGCGGGTGACGAGGCCGATCCAGTTGGCCCAGGCCGGGTTGAACGCTTCATGGCGGACCACCTGCGGCAGCACGATCGCCACCGCGCCCAGCAGCCACAACCAGCGCCCCGCGCCCGAGGTGAGCCGCACCACGATCAGCATGACCGCGATGGCGTGGAGCACGCCGAAGTGAATGAACCTCGGGCCGAACATCAGCCAGGAGCCGATGCTGACCAGCGCCGCGCAACCGGCCACCTGCGCCCAGCGCCGCCAGAAGCGCTGCGGGAAACGCGCGCTGCCCGGCGGCTCGTGCGCCAGCGCCACCGCCTGGCTCAGCCCCACGCAAAACATGAACAGCGTGACGATGCAGGTGCGCTGCACGGTCCAGAACGGGTCGGACAAAAACCGCTCGCGGATGAACCCGAAGTAGTTCAGGTCGTAGCAGAAGTGAAACGCCGCCATCCAGACGACGGCCAGCGCACGCAGCGCGTCGAGCCGGTCGTAGCGGGTGGCGGCCGGGGCAGCGGAAGCGGTGGGCGAGGTCGTCACGTCGGGCGCGGCAGCGAATCGGTCGGGGGGTGAACCGGGCCGGGCCCGGCGACGAGGCCCCGATGATGCACCGGCGGGGCTGCTGCATTTTGGGGCAGCCGGGCCGGCCCACGCTGGGAACGCTTCATGCATGACGCCCCCTCATCGTTGCCTCGAAGGAGCCGGACATGCTGGACACGACCGCCACCCAGTTTTCCCATGTCAAACCCGAAGACACCGGCTGGCGCAGCGACGGCCTGCGCGACTTCTTTCTCTACAAGGACCTGGGCGTGGCGGCCGCCACCCACGGCAAGGTCATCGCGCATCTGGTGAAGGCCAACATGGCACCCGAGAAGGGCACGGGCTGGCACCGGCACGAGGCAGATTTCCAGATCGTCATCATGACCAAGGGCTGGGCGCGCTTCATGTACGGCGACAAAGAGACGCTGGTCCAGGCCGGTGATTGCGTGCACCAGCGCCCCGGCATCGTGCACTACCTCTTCGACTATTCGCCCGACATGGAGTACCTCGAAATCGTGAGCCCGGCCGATTTCAAGACGGTCGATGCCGAAGCGCCGTGCGCGATCCCCTCGCCCACGCCCTGGACTTGAGGCTCAGGCCGGACGCCCGCGCGGGGCGTCGCCCCATCAGAAGTCCATTTCGAGTTCTTCGATGTCTTCGGGCTCGCGCCTGGCTTCGGCGACCCACTCTTTCATCTCGGGCATCTGCATGATGGTCTTGCAGTAGGCGGCGCACACCGGGTCGAGCTTCACGTGGTACGTGAGAAAGCGCGTGACCACGGGCGCATACATCGCATCGGCCAGGCAGCGCTGCTTGCCGAAGAGAAACGGGCCGCCGTAGCGCCCGAGGCAGTCGCGCCAGATGGCGACGATGCGTTCGATGTCGGCTTCGGCGCGTGTCCACACCTTGTGGTTCGGAAAGTCGCCTTTCAGGTTCATCGGCAGCGCCGAGCGCAGGCTGCTGAAGCCCGAGTGCATCTCGCCGCTGATGGCCCGGCAATGCGAACGCGAGGCCAGGTCGGGCGGCAACAGGCCGCTCGCCGGAAAGCGTTCGGCCAGGTACTCGCCGATGGCCAGCGTGTCCCACACCTCGATGCCTTCGTGCGTGAGGCAGGGCACGAGGATGGACGGTGACAGCAGCAGGATCTCTTGCTTCGCGTCGGCGTCGTCGGGCGACACCATCACCTCGTCGAACACCAGCCCCGCGAAGCGCGCCATCAACCAACCACGCAGCGACCACGACGAGTAGTTCTTGCTCGATAGGGTGATCGAACTCATCACCGGTGCCGCCTTGGGCTTGGCCGGCGCCGCCTTCTTGGCAGGCGCCGCGGCGGTCTTCTTCACGGCTTTCACGGCGCTCTTGGCAGCGGCCTTCTTGGCAACGGATGGCATGCAGGGTCTCCGGGTTGATGCACCGGTGCTGCAAGGGATATGCCAATCGACGCGTCCGGATTTCCCCTGCCTGCACTCACGGGGTGCACCGCGCACGGGCCCGGCATGTGGCGCGCAAGTTGCTGACCCCTCTCATCACAAGGAAAGAGGAGCGCGCATGATGTACCACGCCTACCAAACCCAGTCAGATTGGCTGTCGCCACTGCGCGCGTGGGCCCGCCACTCCATCCCCTGGCTCGAAGCCACGTCTCACCCCTGGGGGCACGACGAGGTCAAGCGCAAGCTGGCCGCCGCGTGCAAGGTGTTCTCGCTCGCCGAGGTCACCCATCACCGGCCGGCCTTCGCCATCGACAGCATCGTGGTGCAGGGCGAGGCGGTGCCGGTGGTCGAAGAGGCCGCGCACGTGACCCCCTTTGCCACGCTGCTGCGCTTCAAGAAAGACCTGCCCTCGCTCGAATCGCAGCCCAAGGTGCTGATCGTTGCGCCGCTGTCGGGGCATTTTTCGACCCTGCTGCGCGACACCGTGCGCACCGTGCTGCCCGACCACGACGTGTACGTGACCGACTGGCACAACATCCGCGACGTGCCGGTGTCGGCCGGCCGCTTCGGGCTCGACGAGTACACCGAGCACCTGATGCAGTTCATGGAGGTGCTGGGCCCGCGCTCGCACATGATGGCCATCTGCCAGCCCTGCGTGTCGGCGCTCGCGGCCGTCGCGCTGATGAGCGAAGACGACCACCCGGCCACGCCGGCGAGCCTGACGCTCATGGCCGGCCCGATCGACTGCCGCATCAGCCCGACCGAGGTCAACAAGCTCGCCACCACGAAGCCGATCGAGTGGTTCGAGAAAAACCTGATCAGCATCGTGCCCTGGCGCCACCGGGGCGGCGGCCGGCGCGTGTACCCGGGCTTCGTGCAGCTCACCGCGTTCATGGCAATGAACAAGGAGCGGCACGTCAACGCCTTCAAGGAGTACTACGCGCACCTGCTCGACACCGACAACGAAGAGTCGCGCCAGAAGGCCGAGCACACGCGCAAGTTCTACGAAGAGTATTTCGCCGTGTCAGACCTGCCGGCCGACTTCTACCTCGAGACCGTGCAGCGCGTGTTCCAGACCTTCGACCTGCCGCTGGGCAAGCTCACCTATCGAGGCCGCACCGTGAACCCGGCGGCCATCCGCCGCACCGCATTGCTGACCGTCGAAGGCGAACGCGACGACATCTGCGCCACCGGCCAGACACTGGCCGCGCAAGACCTCTGCACGAACCTGCGACCGTACCTGCGTACCCACTACGTGCAGGCCGGCGTCGGCCACTACGGCGTGTTCAGCGGCAGCCGCTGGCAACGGCAGATCTACCCGATCGTGCGCGACGTGATTCACGTGTCGCAGTGAGATCGGGGCCGCGCTCGGTACACGGCTTGTTCCGTTCGGCCTGAGCCGTCGAGGCCTCGCTGCGAATCACCGAATCCGTTCGGTCGGGGGTACCGAAGTCCCGTTCGAGTGGCAGGGGGGGTTCGACACCTCAGCCCGCACGGGATGCACGCTTGAACGGGTGATCAGCGCGGCCCGGCGATCTTCGGCGTGTCCACCCGCACATCGCCACACTGCGCCCGGTGCCGCAGGGCATGGTCCATCAGCACCAGCGCGAGCAGCGCCTCGGCGATGGGCGTGGCGCGAATGCCGACGCAGGGGTCGTGGCGGCCAAAGGTCTCGACCGTCGCCGACTGGCCGGTGAGGTCGATGGATTCTTTCGCGCTGCGGATCGAACTGGTCGGCTTGATGGCGATCGACACCGTGATGTCTTGCCCCGTCGAGATGCCCCCGAGCACACCACCGGCGTTGTTCGACTTGAAGCCCGCGCTGGTGAGCTCGTCCCCATGCTCGGTGCCGCGCTGCGCGACGCTGGCGAAGCCGGCGCCGATCTCGACGCCCTTGACCGCGTTCAAACCCATCATCGCGTAGGCGATGTCGGCGTCGAGCTTGTCGAACAGCGGCTCGCCCAGGCCGACCGGCACGCCATGCGCGGCCACGGCGATGCGCGCGCCGCACGAGTCGCCGGCCTTGCGCAAGTCGTCCATGTAGTCTTCCAGGCGCTGAATGTCGCTGGCGTTGGCGGCGAAGAAGGCGTTGTTGGGCACGTGTTCGAGCGACTCGAACGGCACCTCGATCTCGCCGAGCTGCGTCATGTGGCCCGAGAAGGTGGTGCCGAACTGCTGCTGCAGCCACTTGCGGGCCACCGCACCGGCGGCCACCGTGGGCGCGGTCAGCCGGGCCGAGGAGCGCCCGCCACCACGCGGGTCGCGGATGCCATATTTGTGCCAGTAGGTGTAGTCGGCATGCCCTGGGCGGAAGGTCTGCAGGATGTTGCCGTAGTCCTTGCTGCGCTGGTCGGTGTTGCGGATCAGCAGGCAGATCGGCGTGCCGGTGGTCTTGCCTTCATACACACCCGAAAGGATTTCGACCTGGTCGGGCTCGTTGCGTTGCGTGACGAAGCGCGAGGTGCCGGGGCGGCGGCGATCGAGTTCGGGCTGGATGTCGGCCTCGCTCAGCGCCATGCCGGGCGGGCAACCGTCGATCACGCAGCCGATGGCCGGGCCGTGGGACTCACCGAAGTTGGTGACGCAAAAGAGGGTGCCGAAGGTGCTGCCAGACATGGGGGGCGGGCGCCGCGTCGGCGGGTTCACCGCGTCGGGGCTGGGCTGGATGGGAAGGGCGCGATTTTACGGCCGGCCCCGAGGGCGCCCTGCCCGCCGTGGGCGAATCAGCTCTGCGGCTGCGCTTGCGGCTCGATCTGCTCTTCGACCGGCCAGTCGCGGATGTAGGCCTTGAGCATGCGGTTCTCAAAGTCTTGGCTTTCGACCACGGCCTTGGCGACGTCGTAGAACGAGATCACGCCCATCAGCGTGCGTTGCGTCATGACGGGCATGTAGCGCGCATGGCGGTCGAGCATCATGCGCCGCACTTCGTCGATCTCGGTCTCGGGCGTGCAGGTGAGCGGGTGGTCGTCCATCACGGCGCGCACGCCGATCGAACCGACCACGCCGCCGTTGCGCACGACGGCCTGGATGACTTCGCGGAAGGTCAGCATGCCCACCAGTTCGCCGTGTTCCATGACGACGAGCGAACCGATGTCGCGGTCGGCCATCGTCGCGATGGCGTCGGCCAGGGGCTGATCGGGTGAGACGGTGAAAAGCGTTCCGCCTTTCACGCGCAGGATGTCGGCGACTTTCATGCGGGGGCCTCCTCGATCGGCTGGTGCTTTAACGCGAGCCGTTCGCAGCCAGGGCGGCTGGATCGGCCAGGGGTGCGGGCCAATATAGCCCACATTCAGCGGGCTGCAACCCCATATTCCCTGCCCTGCGGGGGCATCCGTGCCTGGAATTGACCGCTGCAGAACGCCGCCCGCGAGGTGGTCGGACGGCGCCGCGCCCTCAAGCCTGCACCACCTCGGCGAGGGTCATGCGGTCGAAGCCGGCGCGCTGCCAGAAGTGCTTGAGTTCGGTGCCGGGGTCGATCAGCACCAGGCCGAGCAGCGGCGCCGCCGGGGTCTGGGCCGGGTCGCACAACAGCACGTAGCGCGCCGCGCCTTCTTCGTCGAGCCGCCCGACCCAGTCGATGGCAACCAGGGTGTCGAGCAGCGGTTCGATCTGCAAGGGATCGGTGCGCAAGGCCAGCGCGAGTTGCGCCGAACTCAGGCCGTGCGTGGCCAAGCCACGGGCTTGCGCAAGTTCGCGCAGCAAGGCCACGGCCAGGTGGAAGCGGTAGCCCGGCACGGCCACGCGCCGCACGATGCGCATCTGCAGGCTCGGCGCGTAGGCCGTGATCACAGCGCCCAGCAGCACGATCACCCAGCCGAGGTAGATCCAGATCAGCAGGATGGGCACCGTGGCGAACGCGCCGTACACGTTGGTGATGGTGGGCACGCTGCCGAGGTACAGGCCGAGGCCCTTCTTCGCCAGCTCGAACCCGGTCGAGACGAAGAGCCCGCCGGCCCAGGCGTGCTTCCACTGCACATGGGTGTTGGGCACGTAGTGAAAGAGCCCCGCCATGCCGCCGGCGAGCACGGCGAACTCGAGCGCATTGAGCACGAAGGCCACGCCCCCGGGCAGGGTGCCCACCAGCCCGCGCGAAGCCGACAGCGCATACGAGGTCATCGTGAGGCTCACCCCCAGCAGCAGCGGCCCGAGCGTCACGGCCGCCCAGTACACGAGCACGCGCTGGGCGATGGGCCGGGGCTTGCGCACGCGCCAGATGGCGTTCAGCGTGCGGTCGATGGTGAGCATGAGCGCCAGCGCCGTGAACAGCAGCAGCACCAGGCCGGCCGTGCCGAGCTTGTTGGCCTTGAGCGCGAACTGCGTCAGCGCACCCAACACCGGCTTGGCGATGCCGTCGGGCACCAGGCTCTGCAGAAAGTATTTCTGCAGCGCGATCTGGAACTTCGAGAACATCGGGAAGACGGTGAACAACGCCAGCATCACCGTTGCCAGCGGCACCAGCGAGATCAGTGTCGTGAAGGTCAGGCTGCCGGCCGTCTGCCCCAGGCGGTCTTCGCGGAAGCGCTCGCGCAGCGTGTGCACCGTGTCCATCCACGGCCAGCGCTGCAGCGTCTCGACCAACTCGCGGAGCTGGGCACGCCAATCCACGGTCAAAGGTTTGCGAAAGTTCATGGGCGAGGTGCGGTGCGCGGGGCGAATGCCCCTGAAGGCGGGCCGGCAGACGGCCTGTGCGGCGGTGCGGGCAAGAGCTGCTGGCATGATAGCCAGCGATGACTGCTGCCCTGCCCTCCTCTACGTCCTCCTCTTCCGCTGCGCCCGAGACGCCGGTGCCGCCCTTTGTGGCCCGCACACGTGCCATGGCCCTGGCCAGCGTGTTCGGCCTGATCGCCCTCGGTCTGGCCTGGGAGCTGTGGCTCGCGCCGGTGCGCCCCGGCGGCTCGTGGCTCGCGCTGAAGGTGCTGCCGCTGCTGCTGCCCATCCCCGGCCTCTGGAAGAACCGCATGTACACCTACCGCTGGGTCAGCCTGCTGGTGTGGCTGTACTTCGCCGAAGGCACCGTGCGCGCGACCAGCGACCGCGGCCTCGGCGTGCCGCTGGCCATCGTCGAGATCGTGCTGTGCCTGGTGCTCTTCGCCGCCTGCGCGATGCACGTGCGCTGGCGCCTGCGACACGCGAGGCCGCAGGCATGAGCCGCCGCCTGCACCGAGGGCCCGCGCCGTGAGCGACCTGCTGCAGGCCTTGCGCGCGGCCGTGGGCGACGCCCAGGTGCTGTCCGGCGGTGACCTCACGGCCTACGAGCAAGACTGGCGCAAGCGCTACCGGGGCCGCGCGCTCGCGGTCGTGCGTCCGGCCAGCACCGACGAGGTCGCCGCCGTCGTGAAGGCCTGTGCCGCACACGGCGTGGCGCTGGTGCCGCAAGGCGGCAACACCGGCCTGGTCGGTGGCTCGGTGCCCGACGCTTCGGGCACGCAGGTGCTGCTGAGCCTGCAGCGCATGCAGCGCGTGCGCGCACTCGACGCGGCCAACCTGACGATGACGGTCGATGCGGGCTGCATTCTGCAAAGCGTGCAAGAAGCGGCCGCCGCGCAGGGTTTGCTCTTTCCGCTGAGCCTGGCGGCCGAAGGCAGTTGCACCCTCGGCGGCAACCTCGCCAGCAACGCCGGTGGCACGCAGGTGCTGCGCTACGGCAACGCGCGCGAGCTGTGCCTGGGGCTCGAAGTCGTGACCGCCCGCGGCGAGGTGTGGGACGGCCTCGCCGGCCTGCGCAAGGACAACACCGGCTACGACCTGCGCGACCTCTTCATCGGCAGCGAAGGCACGCTGGGGGTGATCACCGCCGCCACCTTGAAGCTCTACCCGCAGCCGGCGGCCGTGATGACCGCACTCGCCAGCCTGCCCACTCTGCCGGCGGCCATCGCGCTCTTGCAGCTGGCGCAGGCGCGGCTGGGCGCCGGCCTCACCGGCTTCGAGGTGATGAACGAGGTGTCGCTGGGCCTGGTGCGGCGGCATTTCACGCAGCTGCGCCAACCACTCGCGCCCGCGCCGTGGACGGTGCTGCTGGAGCAGTCCGACACCGAAGGCGAGGCGCATGCACGCGGGCTGTTCGAAGGCCTGCTCGAATCGGCGATGGAGGCCGGGCTGATCACCGACGCGGTGGTGGCCGAGAGCCTCGACCAGTCGCACGCGCTGTGGCACTTGCGCGAGTCGATCCCGCTGGCGCAGGCCGAAGAGGGGCTCAACATCAAGCACGACATCGCGCTGCCGGTGTCGCGCATCCCCGAGTTCGTCGCCTCGACCGACGCCGCCCTCGAAGCCGCGCACCCCGGCGTGCGGCTGGTGAACTTCGGCCACCTGGGCGACGGCAACCTGCACTACAACGTGCAATCGCCGGTGGGGCAGTCGGCGGCCGACTTCCTCGCGCGGCACGAGGCAGCAATCAACACGCGGGTGTACGACGCGGTGACGGCTCATGGTGGGTCGATCTCGGCCGAGCATGGCATCGGTGCGCTCAAGCGCGACGAACTGGCGCACCGCAAGTCGCCGGTGGCGCTGGGGTTGATGCGGGCGATCAAGCAAGCCCTCGACCCGCAGAACCTGATGAACCCGGGCCGGCTGCTCTGAGCCAGCGGCCGCACGCCGTGCGGCGGACGCCCTACTGCAGCGGGCCCTTGAGTGCCGGCGGCACCGGCAGCGCGACGACCTCGATGCCCTCGTCGGCCAGGGCCTGGGCTTCTTCGGCCGAGGCCTTGCCTCGGATGGCGCGCTCTTCGGCCTCGCCGTAGTGCATGCGGCGGGCCTCTTCGGGAAAGCGCTCGCCGACGTCTTGGGTGTTGGCCAGCACGTGCTGCACGGCGCGCATCCACACCGATTGAAGCGTCACGGCGGTGTCGGCGCCCTCGGGCTGCGGCGACGGGGCCACAACCGGCTCGCGCGCCTTCGTCACGTTCAGGCGCGGAGCGCTCGGCAAACGCGCGATCTGCTTGTCGCCGCACACCGGGCACTCGACCAGGCCACGCTCTTGTTGCGAGAGGTAGTCGTCTTCAGAGGCGAACCAGCCCTCGAAGCGGTGCTCGTGCGCACAACGAAGATCCAGGACTTTCATCGACCCACACCCGCCCGCAGACGCATCAAGCGGCCGGCTGCCACACGAGCGGCCAGCGCCCGGCGAGCCAGTTCTGCAGCCACAGCAGGCCGATCAGCGTCTTGGCGTCGGTGAGCTCGCCGCTGCGCGCGGCGGCGTCGAGCGCTTCGGGCGTGGCGGCATCCACGTCGAGAAACTCACCCGCGTCGAGGTCGCGCTCACCGAGGCTCAGACCCCGCGCGAACCACACCTCGATGCCTTCGGTCGAGTAGGCGATGGCGTTGTGCAGGATGCCGGCACGGGCCCATTCGCGCGCGCGGTAGCCGGTCTCTTCGGCCAGCTCGCGCACCGCGCAGCTCAGTGGCGGCTCGCCGGCGTCGAGCTTGCCGGCCGGAAATTCGAGCATCACGCGGCCCATCGGGTAGCGGAACTGTCGCTCGACCACCACGCGCCCGTCGTCGAGCAGCGGGACGATCATCACCGCGCCTGGGTGCACCACGTATTCACGGTGCGTGAGCTTGCCGTCGGGCAGACGCACCTCGTCGCGGCGGACGTCGAGGAAATGCCCTCGGTAGACCTGGCGGCCTTCGACGCAGGTTTCGCGCAGGTGCTCGTCGGCCGCGGACGTCATCAAGGCGCTCAGGAGCCCAGCGCCAGCGAGCGCACGATCGCCTGCGAGCACAACGCCATCAAGCCGCCCGGCAACAGGCCGAAGGCCAGCACCGCGAGGCCGTTGATCGACAGCACCGCACGCACGTCGAAGCTGCTGCGGATGGGGGCGGTGTCGGTCGGCTCGTCGAAGTACATCACCTTGACCAGGCGCAGGTAGTAGAACGCGCCCACCAGCGACAGCACGACCGCGATCACCGCCAGCACGATGAAGCCGGTGACGTTGGTCGAGACCAGCGCCTGCAACACCGAGAGCTTGGCGTAGAAGCCCACCGTCGGCGGCAGGCCGGCCAGCGAGAACATGAAGATCGCCATCACGGCCGCGTACCAGGGGCTGCGCTTGGCGAGGCCCTTCAGGTCGTCGATGTCTTCGGACTCGAAGCCCGGGCGCGACAGCAGCAGGATGATGCCGAAGGTGCCCAGCGTGGTCAGCGTGTAGGTCACGGCGTAGAACATCGCCGAGCTGTACGCGTTGGCCGCCGACAGCGTGTTGTTGTTCACCACGCCCGAGCACAGGCCGAGCAGCATGAAGCCCATCTGCGCGATGGTCGAGTAGGCCAGCATGCGCTTCAGGTTGCGCTGCGCGATGGCGGCGAGGTTGCCGAGCGCCATCGACGCGACCGCCAGCACCACCAGCATCTGCTGCCAATCGACCGCCAGGCCCAGCATGCCTTCGATCAGCAGACGCACGGTGATGGCGAACGCGGCCAGCTTCGGCGCGCCACCGATCAAGAGCGTGACCGCCGTCGGCGCGCCCTGGTACACGTCGGGCACCCACATGTGGAACGGGGCGGCACCCAGCTTGAACGCCAGGCCGGCCACGATGAACACCGTGCCGAAGGCCAGCACGGCCTTGTTGATCTGGCCGGTGCCGATGGCCTTGAAGACTTCGCCGATGTCGAGCGAACCGGCCGCGCCGTACATCATCGACAGGCCGTAGAGCAGGAAGCCGCTCGCCAGCGCGCCCAGCACGAAGTACTTCATCGCCGCCTCGGTGGCGTTGAGGTCGTCGCGGCGCAGCGCGGTCAGCGCATAGAGCGACAGGCTCATCAGTTCGAGGCCGAGGTAGATGACCAGGAAGTTGTTCGCCGAGAGCATCACGCAGATGCCCAGCAGCGACAGCAGGCTCAGCGTGAACAGCTCGCCCTTCAGCAGGCCGCGCTCGGCGGCGTAGGGTTGCGCGTAGACCAGCGTGACCATCGTGGCGATGGTGGCGAAGAAGCCCAGCAGGCTGCCCATCGGGTCGGCGACGACCAGGCCCTGCATGCCGTAGATGTTGAGGCCTCCTTCGAAGTACGACCAGAACATCACTGCCACGACGGCGAGCGTTGCCTGGCTGAGCCAGTAGGTGGGGGTGCGGCGCTCGCTCTTGACCCACAGGTCAACCACGGCAACCACGCAGGCCATCACCAGCAGCACGAGGCTCGGATAGACGGCCAGCCAGTTCATCTCGTTCATGTTGTCGTTCCGACGAAGGCGTCAGTTCCGATGGTTCAGTTGAGCTTCGACACGGCAACGTGGCGCAGCAACTCGGTCACGCTGGCGTGCATGACGTCGGTGAAAGGCTTGGGGTACAGACCCATGTAGAGCGTGGCAATCGCCAGCGCCGCCAGCATGGCGAACTCACGGGTGTTGATGTCGGTGAGCGAACGCACGTCGTCGTTGGCCACCGGGCCGAAGTACACGCGCTTGACCATCCACAGCGTGTAGGCAGCACCGAAGATCAGCGCTGTGGCCGCCAGGAAGCCGTACCAGAAGCTCACCTTCACCGCACCGAGAATGACCATCCACTCGCCCACGAAGCCGGCCGTACCCGGCAGGCCGCAGTTGGCCATGGCAAAGAACACGGCGAAAGCGGTGAACTTGGGCATGGTGTTGACCACGCCGCCGTAGGAGGCGATCTCACGCGAGTGCACGCGGTCGTACAGCACGCCGATGCACAGGAACATCGCGCCCGACACGAAGCCGTGGCTGATCATCTGCACCAGGCCACCCGAGATGCCCAGTTCGTTGTACAGGAAGAAGCCCAGCGTCACGAAGCCCATGTGCGCGATCGACGAGTACGCGACCAGCTTCTTCATGTCTTGCTGCACCAGTGCGACCAGGCCGATGTAGATGACGGCGATCAGCGACAGGGCGACGATGAACCACGTCCACTCTTGCGAGGCATCGGGGGCGATGGGCAGCGAAAACCGCAGGAAGCCGTAGCCACCGAGCTTGAGCATGATGGCCGCCAGCACCACCGAGCCGCCGGTGGGCGCCTCGACGTGGGCGTCGGGCAACCAGGTGTGCACCGGCCACATCGGCACCTTCACCGCGAAGGCCGCGAAGAAGGCAAAGAAGATCAGCGTCTGCTCGGTCATGTTCAGCGGCACGCGGTGCCACGTGAAGATGTCGAAGCTGCCGCCCGACTTGTAGTACAGGAAGATCAGCGCGATCAGCGACAGCAGCGAACCCGCCAGCGTGTACAGGAAGAACTTGAACGCGGCGTACACCCGGCGCGGGCCACCCCACACGCCGATGATGATGTACATCGGGATCAGCGTCGCCTCGAAGAACACGTAGAACAGCAAGCCGTCGAGCGACGCGAACACGCCGATCATGATCCCCGACAGGATCAGGAAGGCGCCCATGTACTGGTTCACGCGCTCGGTGATCACCTCCCACGCGGCGATCACCACGATGACCGTGATGAAGGCGGTGAGCAGCACGAACCACACCGAGATGCCATCGACACCCAGGTGGTAGTTGACGTTGAAGCGTTCGATCCAGGGGTACTTTTCCTGGAACTGCGCGGCAGCGGTCGCCGTGTCGAAGCGCGAGATCAACGGCAGCGTGACGAGGAAGCTGACCACCGAGGCGATCAGCGCCAGCCAGCGCACCAGCGTCGCCTGGTTTTCACGGCCCAAGGCCAGCAGCAGCACACCCGATGCAATCGGCAACCAGATGGCAAGGCTCAACAAACCCATGTTTTTTGTTCTCCGAGGCTACCGGCTCACCGGAGCAGGTTGCTCATGTAGGGCCACAACTGCCAGGTCATGAGTGCGATCACGCCCAGGATCATCACCAGCGCATACCAGTAGAGGTAGCCGCTCTGCACGAAGCGTGTCAGCGCCGCGATGCCACCCACCGTGCGTGCCGAGCCGTTGATGGCGCCGTCGATCAGCAGGCCGTCACCACCCTTCCACAGACCCCGCCCGATGAGGCGTGCGCCGGCTGCGAGGACGTGCTCGTTGATCCAGTCCATGAAGTACTTGTTCTCGAGCACCGTGACCAGCGGGCTGAAGGTGCGCGCGAACCAGGCCGGGATCGCCGGCTTGACGAGGTAGAAAACGTAGGCGACGACCACGCCCGCCAACGCCAGCCAGAACGGCAGCGTGCTCAGACCGTGCACGGCCATCGCGGCCGCGCCGTGGAAGTGCGCCGCCATCTCGGCCATGGCCGGGTGCTTGGCCGCATCGACCGTGATCGCGTCTTTGAAGAAGTCGCCGTAGAGCATCGGCCCGATGGTCATGAAGCCGATGACGACCGAGGGGATGGCCAGCAGCACCAGCGGCACCGTCACCACCCAGGGCGATTCGTGCGGCGTGTGCGGCTCATGCGCGTGGTGGTCATGCGCGTCGTCGTGGTGGTCGTGCTCGCCGGGGAAGGGCTTGTGGTGGAAGCGCTCTTTGCCGTGGAAGACCAGGAAGTACATGCGGAACGAATAGAACGCCGTGACGAACACGCCGGCCACCACCGCAAAGTAGGCGAAGCCCGAGCCCGGCAGCGAACTCGCATGCACCGCTTCGATGATGCTGTCCTTCGAATAGAAGCCCGAGAACAGCGGCGTGCCGATCAGCGCCAGCGAGCCCAGCAACGAGGTGAGCCAGGTGATGGGCATGTACTTGCGCAGGCCGCCCATGTTGCGGATGTCCTGGTCGTGGTGCATGCCGATGATCACCGAGCCCGCGCCGAGGAACAGCAGCGCCTTGAAGAACGCGTGCGTCATCAGGTGGAAGACCGCCACAGAGTACGCCGACACACCCAGCGCCACCGTCATGTAGCCCAGTTGCGAGAGGGTCGAGTACGCGACCACGCGCTTGATGTCGTTCTGGATGATGCCGAGGAAGCCCATGAACAGCGCCGTGATGGCACCGATCACCAGCACGAAGCTCAGCGCCACGTCGGACAGCTCGAACAGCGGCGACATGCGCGCCACCATGAAGATGCCGGCCGTGACCATGGTCGCCGCGTGGATCAGCGCCGAGATCGGGGTCGGGCCTTCCATCGAGTCGGGCAGCCACACGTGCAGCGGCACCTGGGCGCTCTTGCCCATCGCACCGATGAACAGGCAGATGCAGATCGCGGTGATGAGCATCCACTCGGTGCCCGGCACGGTGATGCCGACCAGGTCGTTGCGCTTGGCGAAGACCTCGCCGTAGTTCAGCGTGCCGGCGAAGGCCACGATCAGGCCGATGCCGAGGATGAAACCGAAGTCGCCGACCCGGTTCACCAGGAAGGCCTTCATGTTGGCGAAGATCGCCGTCGGCTTGGTGTACCAGAAGCCGATCAGCAGGTAGGACACCAGGCCCACCGCTTCCCAGCCGAAAAAGAGCTGCAGCAGGTTGTTGCTCATCACGAGCATCAACATCGAGAAGGTGAACAGCGAGATGTACGAGAAGAAGCGCTGGTAGCCCGGGTCTTCTTGCATGTAGCCGATGGTGTAGACGTGCACCATCAGCGACACGAAGGTCACCACGCACATCATCATGGCCGACAGCCCGTCGATCAGGAAGCCGACTTCCATCTTCAGGTCGCCGAGCACCATCCACTCGTAAACGGTGGCATTGAAGCGCGCCCCGGCGATCACATCGACCAGCGTCATCGCCGACAGGATGAACGCGACCAGCACACCGAGGATGGTGACGAGGTGCGCGCCGGTGCGGCCGATGGCCTTGCCGAAGAAGCCGGCGAGGATGGCCCCGGCCAGCGGCGCCAGGGGCACCGCCAGGAGCAGGTTGGGAGAGAGAGTTGCCGACATCGGATCAGCCCTTCAGCGCGTCGAGTTCATCGACGTTGATCGTGGCGCGGTTGCGGAACAGCACGACGAGGATGGCCAGCCCGATGGCCGACTCGGCCGCCGCCACCGTGAGGATGAAGAACACGAACACCTGGCCCGCCATGTCGCCCAGGTAGTACGAGAAGGCGATGAAGTTCAGGTTGACCGCCAGCAGCATCAGCTCGATGGCCATCAGCAGCACGATCAGGTTCTTGCGGTTCAGGTAGATGCCGATCACCGACAGCGTGAACAGGATCGCGCCCAGTGAAAGAAAGTGGCCGAGGGTGATCGGGCCGAGGCTCAGGTCGCTCATGCCTTGCCTCCTTCGGCAGGGGCTTCAGGTGCGGCGGGGGGCGGCGGCACTTCGGCCTTCATCTTGACGAGGCGCACGCGGTCGGCTGCCTTCACGCGCACCTGCTGCGAGGGGTTGAGGAACTTCGAATCCTTGCGCTGGCGCAGCGTCAGCGCGATGGCCGCGATGATCGCCACCAGCAGCAGCACGGCCGCGACCTGCAGCGGGTAGATGTACTGGCTGTACATCTCGATGCCCAGCGCCTTGGTGTTGCCCATCTTGGCCACCACCGGGTCCACCGGCGGCGCATCGGCCAGCTGGAAGCCACCCAGCAGCACCGCCGCCATTTCGAGCACGATGATCACGCCGACGATGGCCGCGAGCGGAAAGTGCTTCCAGAAGCCGACCCGCAAGGCATCGACGTTGATGTCAAGCATCATCACGACGAAGAGGAACAGCACCATCACCGCGCCCACGTAGACGAGCACGAGCGAGATGGCCAGGAACTCGGCGCGCAGCAGCATCCAGATGCACGAGGCCGAGAAGAACGCGAGCACGAGAAACAGCGCCGCATGCACGGGGCTGCGAGCCGTGATCACGCGGAATGACGCCCCCAGCAGCACGGCCGAGAAGACGTAGAAGAGCGCGGTGGTGGTGTTCATGTGGTGTCGAACGCGGATCAATGCAACCTGGAACCGTCTCCGTTCGCCCGGCTGTCACGAAGGGCAGCCCCGAGCTTGACGCTCGGCCGAACGGAGGGGTTCTTCAGCGGTAGCGCGCGTCGGCCTCCTTGTTGGCGGCGATTTCTTTTTCGTAGCGGTCGCCCACGGCCAGCAGCATGTCCTTGGTGAAGTACAGGTCGCCGCGCTTTTCGCCGTGGTATTCGAGGATGTGCGTCTCGACGATCGAGTCGACCGGGCAGCTCTCTTCGCAGAAGCCGCAGAAGATGCACTTGGTCAGGTCGATGTCGTAGCGCGTGGTGCGGCGCGAGCCGTCGTCGCGCACGTCGGACTCGATGGTGATCGCCATCGCCGGGCACACCGCTTCGCACAGCTTGCAGGCGATGCAGCGCTCTTCGCCGTTGTCATAGCGGCGCAGCGCGTGCAGGCCCCGGAAGCGCGGCGACAGCGGCGTCTTTTCTTCGGGAAACTGGATCGTGATGTGCTTCGAGAAGAAGTGACGGCCAGTCAGGGCGAGGCCCTTGAACAGCTCGATCAGCAGGAAGCTCGAGAACAGGTCTTTGATGTTTGCGACGGCGGCAACCATGGGTCAGCCCTCCTGTCCGGACGCTTCGACGGCGGTGGGCCGCGGCGTGTCCGAAGATTCCCAGATGTTGAACGGCGACTGGATCCACAGGCCCACCACCAGCAACCACACCAGGGTGACCGGGATGAAGATCTTCCAGCCCAGACGCATGATCTGGTCGTAGCGGAAGCGCGGGAACGAAGCGCGCACCCACAGGAACATGGTCACGACGACGAAGGTCTTGGCGAACAGCCAGAACCAGTTCCAGAACCACATCGAACCCACGATCCACTCGGGGGTCGTCATGCCGAAGGCAGAGAACGAGACCGGGGCCATCCAACCGCCGAGGAACAGCGTCACGGCCAGCACCGAGACCAGGATCATGTTCGCGTACTCGGCCAGGAAGAACATCGCGAAGGCCATGCCCGAGTACTCGATCATGTGGCCGGCGACGATTTCGGATTCGCCTTCGACCACGTCGAACGGGTGGCGGTTGGTTTCGGCCAGGCCCGAGATGAAGTACACGACAAAGATGGGCAGCAGCGGCAGCCAGTTCCACGACAGGAAGCTCACACCATGCTCGGCGAACCAGCCCTTGCCCTGCCCCAGCACGATCTCGGTCATGTTGAGGCTGCCCGAGACCATCAGCACCACGACGAGCGCGAAGCCCATCGCGATTTCATAGCTGACCATCTGGGCCGAGGCACGCAGCGCGCCCAGGAAGGCGTACTTCGAGTTCGAGGCCCAGCCGGCGATGATCACGCCGTAGACCTCCATCGAGGTGATTGCCAGCAGGAACAGCAGACCCGCGTTGATGTTGGCCAACGCCGCCTCGGGACCGAAGGGCACCACGGCCCAGGCCGCCAGCGCCGGCATGATCGTCATGATCGGGCCGAGGAAGAACAGGCGCTTGTTGGCGGCCGTGGGAACGATGATCTCTTTGAAGATCAGCTTCACCGCGTCGGCAATGGGCGTCAGCAGGCCGAAGGGGCCCACGCGGTTCGGGCCGGGGCGGATCTGCGTCCAGCCGATGGCCTTGCGTTCCCACAGCGTGAGGTAGGCCACGCAGACCATCAGCGGCGCCACCACCGCGACGATCTTGATCAGCGTCCACACGACGGGCCAGAAGCCGCCGAGCAGGTCGCTGCCGAAGTTGTTGAAGGTGTCGATCATGGTCGTGTCCTCACACCTTCTCGACGGTGATGGGGCCGAACATCGACCCCAGGCCGGCGGTCAGCGGGTGACCGGCGGGCACGCGCACGGCGTTGGGCGCGAGGGTTTCGTCCAGGCGCACCGGCAGTTCGGCACGCGCCTCGCCCTGGCTCAGGCGCACCGTGGCGCCAGTGCTCAGGCCAAGCTGCGCCCACAACGACGACGACACGCTCGCCACCGGCGGCTTGGCGTCGGTCGTGAGTTGCAGCGGCGCGGCGCGGCGCACCAGCGAATCGGCGCTGTAGATCGGCACGTCGGCGATGCGCTCGGCACCGGTGGCCGGCGCCGCGGCTGGGGTCACGGCCCCACCGCCTGCATTGCTCAGGCGCGCGGCGACGCTGGCCAGATCGCCCAGCGCCTCGGCCTTCACCTCTTCAGAAGTCTCTTGGCTGAACCCTGGCAGGCCGAGCATGTTGCCCAGCACGCGGAGCACCTTCCACGCCGGACGGGCATCGCCCAAGGGCTTCACGACGCCGTGGAAGCTCTGTACACGCCCTTCGGCGTTGACGAAGCTGCCCGAAGTCTCGGTGAACGGAGCGATCGGCAGCAGCACATCGGCCTCGTCCGCCGCAGCGTTCTTGAACGCCGTCAGCGCGATCACGGTGCCGGCCTTTTGCAAGGTGGCCTGCGCGAGCGCGGGGTTGGCCGCATCGAAGGCCGGCTCGGTGTTGAGCAACAGCACGGCCTTCAGCGAACCTTCGCTCAGCATCTGGCCGGCGTTCTTGCCGCCGCTCTTGGGCAATGCGCCGACGAGTTGCGCGCCAACGGTGTTGGCTGCCTCGGTGAGGTAGCCGACGCTGGCGCCCGTCTGCTCGCCGATCCAGTTGGCCAGTGCCAACAGTTGCGCGGCCTGCGGGTGTTGCGCGGCGGCATTGCCCAGCAGCACGGCCTTGCGCTCGCCCGACAGCAGCGACTCGGCAATGAGCTTGCCGGCCTCGGTGGCCTGCGCCGGGGTCGGTGCCGACACGCCCTTGCTCGCCGCAACCGACGCAGCGACCTCGGCCAGCGCGCTGACCCAGCCACTTGGCGCCACGGTGATACCAGCGGCCATCGGCATCAGCCAATCGTCTTGCAGCGCGTGGATGCTGTGGACCTTCGCGCCCTTGCGCGCGGCCTGGCGGATGCGCTGCGCGAACAGCGGGTGGTCTTTGCGCAGGAACGAGCCCACGACCAGCACGCGTTGCAGGTTCGTCAACGACGCGATGGAGGCTCCCAGCCAGCGCGCAGCCTGCGCGGACTCGACCGAGAAATCGGCGTGGCGCAGGCGGTAGTCGACGTTGTCGCTGCCCAGGCCGCGCACGAGCTTTTGCAGCAGGTGCAGTTCTTCGACGGTGCTGTGGGCCGAGCCCAGCGCGCCGATGCTTTGCGGGCCGTGCTGCGCCTTGATTTCGTTCAGGTTGCGGGTGACGTATTCGAGCGCCGTGGTCCAGTCCACCGGTTTCCACTCGCCGCCCTGCTTGATCATCGGCGTGGTCAGGCGGTCTTCGCTGTTGACGGCTTCGTACGAGAAGCGGTCACGGTCGGCCAGCCAGCACTCGTTGACGTCTTCGTTTTCGAGCGGCAGCACACGCATCACGCGGTTGCCCTTGACCTGCACGATCAGGTTGGCACCCGTGCTGTCGTGTGGGCTCACGCTCTTGCGGCGCGAGAGTTCCCAGGTGCGGGCGCTGTAGCGGAATGGCCGGCTCGTGAGGGCGCCGACCGGGCACAGGTCGATCATGTTGCCCGACAGCTCGGAGTCGATGGTGTCGCCCGCGACCGTGGTGATCTCGGAGTGCTCGCCCCGGTTCACCATGCCCAGTTCCATGATGCCGGCGACTTCTTGGCCGAAGCGGACGCAGCGCGTGCACTGGATGCAGCGCGTCATTTCTTCCATGCCCACGAGCGGGCTCGCCTCTTTGCGCAGAACCACGCGCTTTTCTTCGGTGTAGCGCGAATTCGAAGCGCCGTAGCCCACCGCCAGGTCTTGCAACTGGCACTCGCCGCCCTGGTCGCAGATGGGGCAGTCGAGCGGGTGGTTGATGAGCAGAAACTCCATCACGCCCTGCTGGGCCTTGACCGCCTTGTCGCTCTTGGTGCGGACGATCATGCCCTGCGTGACGGGCGTGGCGCAGGCCGGCATCGGCTTGGGCGCCTTCTCGACATCGACCAGGCACATGCGGCAGTTGGCCGCGATGGACAGCTTCTTGTGATAGCAGAAGTGCGGGATGTAGGTGCCCGCCTTGTCGGCCGCATGCATCACCATGCTGCCTTCGGTGACCTCTACCTTCTTGCCGTCGAGTTCGATTTCAATCATCGGTTCTTGCCCTCGTCGCGCCCTGCCCTCAGGCAGTGGCCGCAACCTTCGGTGTCTTGTGCTCGATCAGGTGGACGAACTCGTCGCGGTAGTGCTTGATCATGGCCCGCACCGGCATCGCCGCCGCATCGCCCAGCGCGCAGATCGTGCGCCCCTGGATGTTGTCGGCGACCGAGTTCAGCAGGTCCACGTCTTCGATGCGGCCCTCGCCGCGCGCGATGCGATCGACCATGCGCCACAGCCAGCCGGTGCCCTCGCGGCACGGCGTGCACTGACCGCAGCTTTCGTGCATGTAGAAGTACGACAGGCGCAGCAGGCTCTTGACCATGCAACGGGTGTCGTCCATCACGATCACCGCACCCGAGCCCAGCATCGAGCCGGCCTTGGCGATGGAGTCGTAGTCCATCGTGCACTCGTTCATGATGGCCGCCGGCAGCACCGGGGCCGACGATCCGCCAGGAATCACCGCCTTCAGCGTGCGGCCCGGGCGCACGCCACCGGCAAGCTCAAGCAACTTGCTGAAGGGCGTGCCCATCGGCACCTCGTAGTTGCCGGGGCGCTGCACATCACCCACCACCGAGAAGATCTTCGTGCCGCCGTTGTTGGGCTTGCCCACTTCGAGGTAGGCCTGGCCACCGTTGCGGATGATCCAGGGCACCGCCGCGAAGGTCTCGGTGTTGTTGATCGTGGTCGGCTTGCCGTACAGCCCATAGCTCGCGGGGAACGGCGGCTTGAACCGCGGCTGGCCCTTCTTGCCTTCGAGCGATTCGAGCAAGGCGGTTTCTTCGCCGCAGATGTAGGCACCGAAACCATGCGCCGCATGCAACTGGAAGCTGTGGCTGCTGCCCAGGATGTTGTCGCCCAGGTAGCCCGCGGCGCGCGCCTCTTCTAGTGCAGCTTCGAAGCGCTCGTACACCTCGAAGATCTCGCCGTGGATGTAGTTGTAGCCCGTGCGGATGCCCATCGCGAAAGCGGCGATGGCCATGCCTTCGATCACCGCGTGCGGGTTGAACATCAGGATGTCGCGGTCCTTGCAGGTCCCCGGCTCCCCCTCGTCGGAGTTGCAGACCAGGAACTTCTGCCCCGGAAACTGACGCGGCATGAAGCTCCACTTCAGGCCGGTCGGAAAGCCCGCGCCGCCCCGGCCCCGCAGGCCCGAGGTCTTCACTTCGGCGATGACCTGATCGGGCGTCATCGGCTCGACGCCATCAGCACCTTGAAGAATCTTGCGCAGCGCCACATAGCCGCCACGCGCTTCGTAGTCTTTGAGCGACCAGTTCTTGCCGTTCAGGTCGGCATAGATCTGCGGGCCGATGTGCCGGCCATGGAAGCAGGTCTCGGTACCGGTCGATTGGAACTTGGACAGATCGAGCGTCATCGCGTGGCTCTCACTTGGACTTCGCGTTCGCACGCAGCGTGTCGATCAGGTCGTCGAGCCGCTCGGGTGTCATGAAGCTGCACATCTGGCGGTCGTTGACCAGCATCACGGGCGCGTCGGCGCAGGCGCCGAGGCACTCGCTCTTTTGCACGGTGACGAGGCCATCGGCCGTCGTGCCGCCTTCTTCGACGCCCAGCTTGTGGCACAGGTGATCGAGTGCTTTCTGGCCGTCGCGCAACTGGCACGGCAGGTTGGTGCACACGTTCAGCTTGAACTGGCCCACCGGGTGCTGGTTGTACATGTTGTAGAAGGTCGTCACCTCGTGCACCGCGATGGGCGGCATGCCGAGGTAATCGGCGACGAGCTTCTCGGCCTCTTGCGAGACGTGGCCCTGCTCTTGCTGCACGATGGCCAGGCAGGCCATCACGGCAGACTGTTTCTGCTCGGCGGGGTACTTCGCCACTTCGCGGGCAAAGCGCGCCAGCGTCGCTTCGCTGAAGACCAGGGCCGGGGTTGCTGCGCTTGTGCTCATCGGTCAATCTCTCCGAACACGATGTCCATCGTGCCGATCACCGCCACCGCGTCGGCAATCATGTGGCCGCGCGACATTTCATCGAGCGCTGCCAGGTGGGCGAAACCCGGGGCGCGGATCTTCAGGCGGTACGGCTTGTTGGCCCCATCGCTGACGAGGTAGATGCCGAACTCGCCCTTCGGGTGCTCGACGGCGGCATATGCCTCGCCTTCGGGCACGCGGAAGCCTTCGGTGAAGAGCTTGAAGTGGTGGATCAGCTGCTCCATGCTCGACTTCATCTCGACGCGCGATGGCGGGGCCACCTTGTGGTTGTCGGTGATGACCGGGCCGGGGTTCTTGCGCAACCACTCGACGCACTGCTGGATGATGCGGTTCGACTCGCGCATCTCGGCCACGCGCACGAGGTAACGGTCGTAGGTGTCGCCCGTCTTGCCGATCGGGATGTCGAAATCCATCTGGTCGTAGACCTCGTAGGGCTGCTTCTTGCGCAGGTCCCATTCGATGCCCGAGCCGCGCAGCATCGGGCCGGTGAAACCGAGGTTCAGCGCACGCTCGGGCGACACGACGCCGATGCCCACAGTGCGCTGCTTCCAGATGCGGTTGTCGGTCAGCAGGGTTTCGTAGTCATCGACGTTCTTCGGGAAGCGCTTGCAGAAGTCGTCGATGAAATCGAGCAGCGAGCCCTGGCGGTTTTCGTTCAGCGCGGCGATCGCCTTGGCGTTGCGGATCTTCGAGACCCGGTACTGCGGCATCGAATCCGGCAGGTCGCGGTACACGCCGCCCGGACGGAAATAGGCCGCGTGCATGCGCGCGCCTGACACCGCCTCGTACATGTCAAACAGGTCTTCACGCTCGCGGAACGCGTAGATCAGGATGTTCATCGCGCCACAGTCGAGGCCGTGCGCGCCAATCCACAGCAGGTGGTTCAGCAGGCGCGTGATCTCGCTGAACATCACGCGGATGTACTGCGCACGCAGCGGCACCTCGATGCCCATCAGCTTTTCGATGGCCAGGCAGTACGCGTGCTCATTGCTCATCATCGACACATAGTCGAGACGGTCCATGTATGGCAGCGACTGGATGTAGGTCTTGCTCTCGGCCAGCTTTTCGGTCGCGCGGTGCAGCAGGCCGATGTGCGGGTCGGCACGCTGGATCACTTCGCCATCGAGTTCGAGCACGAGGCGCAGCACACCGTGCGCGGCCGGGTGCTGCGGGCCGAAGTTGAGCGTGTAGTTCTTGATGTCAGCCATGGGGTGCGCTCAGTGCAGGCCGCCGTAGTTGTCTTCGCGGATCACGCGCGGGGTGATTTCGCGCGGCTCGATCGTCACGGGCTGGTAGATCACGCGCTTCTGCTCGGGGTCGTAGCGCATCTCGACGTGGCCCGAGGTCGGGAAGTCCTTGCGGAAGGGGTGGCCGATGAAGCCGTAGTCGGTGAGGATGCGGCGCAGATCCACATGGCCCTCGAACAGGATGCCGTAGAGGTCGAAGGCTTCGCGCTCGAACCAGTTGGCCGAGTTCCAGATCGGGGTGACGGACTCGACCATGGGCAGGTCGTCGTCGGCGCACATCACCTTCACGCGCAGGCGCCAGTTCTTGCTGACCGACAGCAGGTGGGACACGACGCCGAAGCGCAGACCTTCCTGCGGCATGTCTTTGTAGGCGGAATAGTCCATGCCGCACAGGTCGATCAGTTGCTCGAAGGCGAGTGCGGCGTCGTCGCGCAGCGTGCGCATTGCGCTGGCGTAGTCGGCAGCCCCAACGGTGAGGGTGAGCTCGCCGCGGTCGCGCACCATGCGCTTGATGCGGTGGCCGAGTGCCGATTCGAGCGCCGAGGTCAGGGTGTCGAGATTGCTCATGAAAACCTTCGGGGCGACTCAGCGGGCGATGGTGTTTTCGCGCCGGATCTTGGCCTGCAACTGCAGGATGCCGTACAGCAGCGCCTCGGCCGTGGGCGGGCAACCCGGCACGTACACATCGACCGGAACGATGCGGTCGCAGCCCCGCACGACCGAGTAGCTGTAGTGGTAGTAGCCGCCGCCGTTGGCGCATGAGCCCATGCTGAGCACCCAGCGCGGTTCGGCCATCTGGTCGTAGACCTTGCGCAGGGCCGGGGCCATCTTGTTGCACAGGGTGCCGGCGACGATCATCAGGTCGCTTTGCCGGGGGCTGGGGCGGAACAACATGCCGAAGCGGTCGATGTCATAGCGGGCCGCGCCCGCATGCATCATTTCGACGGCGCAGCAGGCCAGACCGAAGGTCATGGGCCACAGCGAGCCGGTCTTGGACCAGTTGATCACCGTGTCCAGGCTCGTGGTCACGAACCCTTCTTTGAGAACGCCTTCGATGCCCATGTCGGAACTCTCAGATGTCAGTGGGGGCGAATCACGCCGAATGGTTGAATCGAAGCGCCAGGCCAGCGGCCGGGGAACTCATTCCCAGTCCAGCGCGCCCTTCTTCCACTCGTAGATGAAACCCACCACCAGGATGCCCAGGAACACCATCATCGACCAGAAGCCCACCGGACCGATTTCGCGCAAGGCCACAGCCCACGGAAAGAGGAAGGCGATTTCGAGGTCGAACAGGATGAAGAGGATGGCGACCAGGTAGTAGCGCACGTCGAACTTCATCCGCGCGTCTTCGAAGGCTTCGAAGCCGCATTCGTACGGAGAGTTCTTGGCTTGGTCGGGCCTGCGGGGGCCGAAGATGAAACCGAGGACCTGGGGTGCTACGCCGACCGCCACGCCCACCAAGATGAACAGGATGACCGGGAGGTAGGGGGCAAGATCCATGGTGCGCTGCTGGGTGCTTTGCGGGTTGCTCGCGAAGCGCATCATGCGCTTCGGAGCAGATCTGGTGCCGACGGCGAGACTCGAACTCGCACAGCTTTCGCCACTACCCCCTCAAGATAGCGTGTCTACCAATTTCACCACGTCGGCTGCGCTTCACGCAGCGTCCGGATCGCATGAGGAATGGCTCACCGGACAGCCGCGCATTCTAACCCTAAAGCACCGCATTGCAGCATTGTGCAAGCGACTTTGTTGAGCACTTGCAAAAGATCAAACTCGTCGCGCGGGCTACGCGCGATAGGGTGAGCGCGCGCCGCAGCGCCCTCACCCTCTTCATCAATGACCGCGTGCGGTCACTGGGTCGGGATGGCTGCCGCGCCCGAAGCAGCCGGAGCAGGTGCCGAAGCGGCCGCCGCCGAAGCAGCCCCCAGCGGGATCTGCGCCGCGCCCGACGCCGCACTGGCCGCGGGCACGGCCGCGTTGGCGCGGTCGAGCAGCGTGTCGCCGGTCGGCTTGGCGCGCTCGTGCGACGAGTAGGCCAGGCCCAGCGTGCACACGAAGAACACCGTGGCCGCCACCGCGGTGGCCCGTGAGAGGAAGTTGGCGCTGCCGGTCGCACCGAACAGGCTGCCGGCCGACCCGCTGCCGAACGAAGCACCCATGTCGGCGCCCTTGCCGTGCTGCACCAGCACGAGCCCGATGATCGCCAGCGCGGCGAGGATCTGCACGCCCAGCACGAGGTTGAACAACACTTGCATTCTTCAGGTCTCCAGAAAGATTCTTGTGATTTCAGCTGGCCGCGCGGCAGATGGTCGCGAAGTCGGCCGCCTTGAGCGACGCGCCGCCGATGAGGCCGCCGTCGATGTCGGGTTGCGCGAACAGTTCGGCCGCGTTGTCGGCCTTCACGCTGCCACCGTAGAGCAGCTTCATGTCATCAGCCTTTTCGCTGGCCGCGCGCAACTGCGTGCGCAGCAGCGCGTGCACTTGCTGGGCCTGCTCGGGCGACGCGGTCTTGCCCGTGCCGATGGCCCACACGGGCTCATAGGCAACGACGACCTGCGAGATGCAGTGGCCCAGCGTGTGGATCACGGCCGACAGCTGGCGCTTGACCACCGCATCGGTCTGGCCCGCCTCGCGCTCGGCCAGCGTCTCGCCGACGCACACGATGGGGATGAGCTTGTGGGCCAGCGCGATCTTGGCCTTGTCGGCGACGAGCTGGTCGCTTTCGGCATGGTAGGCCCGGCGTTCGGAGTGCCCGACGATCACCAGGTGGCAGCCGAACTCGGCCAGCATGCCGGCCGACACTTCGCCGGTGTAGGCACCCGACTCATGGGTCGAACAGTCTTGTGCCCCCCAGGCCATGCGGCTGCCTTGCAGCGACATGGCCACGTCGGAGAAGTACGGGAACGGCACGCACACGGCAACGTCGGCCCCCCAGGGGCCTGCCTTGTGCAACTCGGCCAGCAACTCCATGTTACTGACGCGATTGCCGTTCATCTTCCAGTTGCCCACCACCAGCTTGCGACGCATCGCTCTCGCTCCTCGATTGTTCTTACCAGACCAGCACCAACTTGCCGATGTGCTGGTTCGACTCCATCAGCGCATGGGCCTGCGCTGCCTGCTCGGCAGGGAATTCTTTGTAGATCACCGGCTGGATGCGGCCCGATTCGAGCCACGGCCACACGGTGTCGCGCAGCGACTTCGCAATCGCCGCCTTGAACGCCACCGCCCGCGGGCGCAGCGTCGAGCCCGTCACCGTGAGGCGGCGACGCAGCACGAGGCCGGCATCGATCTTCGAATCGACGCCGCCTTGCACCGCGATGATCACGATGCGGCCGTCTTCAGCCAGGCACTGCAGCTCGCGCCCGATGTAGTCGCCAGCGACCATGTCGAGCACCACGTCCACGCCCTTGCCACCGGTCAGTTGCTTCGCCTCGGCGACGAAGTCTTGCGTGCGGTAGTTGATGGCATGGTCGGCACCGAGCTTCAAGCAAGCCGCGCACTTGTCGTCGCTGCCCGCCGTGGCGATCACCCTCGCACCGAACACCTTGGCCATCTGGATGGCCGTGACGCCGATGCCGCTGGTGCCGCCTTGCACGAGCAAGGTTTCACCAGGCTGCAGGCGTGCGCGGTCGAACACGTTCGACCAGACGGTGAAGAAGGTCTCGGGCAGGCTCGCCGCCTGCACGTCGTTGAAGCCCGCCGGCACCGGCAGGCACTGCACGGCCGGGGCCACGCACAACTCGGCATAACCACCGCCAGCCACCAGCGCGCAGACACGGTCACCGATCTTGAGCCCCGCCTCGGCCATGGCCTGCGCGTCGCCGGAGACGATCACGCCCGCCACTTCGAGCCCCGGCAGGTCAGACGCCCCCGGCGGCACCGGGTAGTGGCCCTTGCGCTGGAGTACGTCGGGCCGATTTACCCCCGAAGCAGCGACGCGGATCAGCACCTCGCCCGCACCCGCGACAGGGTCGGGGCGAGTGGCCGGGCGCAGCACTTCCGGCGCGCCGTACGAGCTGATCTCAATGGCTCTCATGGTGGGTCGCTCGACGAACCACCCAGCCGCGAACGACTGGGCGGATCAGCCTTCAGCTCACTCGGCGGCCGGCGCCGGTTCGCGGTCGATCAGGGCTTTCATCGACAGCTTGACGCGGCCCTTCTCGTCGGTCTCGAGCACCTTGACCTTGACCACTTGGCCTTCCTTCAGGAAGTCGGTGACCTTCTCGACGCGCTGGTGCGCGATCTGGCTGATGTGCAGCAGGCCGTCCTTGCCGGGCAGCAGGTTCACGAGGGCACCGAATTCGAGGATCTTGGTGATGGGGCCTTCGTAGACCTTGCCCACTTCGACTTCGGCGGTGATCTCTTCGATGCGCTTCTTGGCGTGGGCCGCCTTGTCGGCGTCGGTCGAGGCGATGGTGATCGTGCCGTCTTCGCCGATGTCGATCGTGGTGCCGGTCTCTTCGGTCAGCGCACGGATGGTCGCGCCGCCCTTGCCGATCACGTCACGGATCTTCTCGGGGTTGATCTTCATCGTGTACAGGCGCGGCGCGAACTGCGACACCTCGGCCTTGGCCTCGCCCATCGCTTCGGTCATCTTGCCGAGGATGTGCAGGCGGGCTTCCTTGGCCTGGGCCAGGGCGACCTGCATGATCTCTTTCGTGATGCCCTGGATTTTGATGTCCATCTGCAACGCGGTCACGCCGGTGGTCGTGCCGGCCACCTTGAAGTCCATGTCGCCCAGGTGATCTTCGTCACCGAGGATGTCGGTCAGCACGGCGAAACGGTTGCCCTCTTTGATGAGGCCCATCGCGATGCCGGCCACGTGGGCCTTCATCGGCACGCCTGCGTCCATCAGCGCGAGGCAACCGCCGCACACCGAAGCCATCGACGACGAACCATTCGACTCGGTGATCTCGGACACGACACGCATCGAGTACGGGAACTCGGCGCGATCGGGCAGCACGGCGACCAGCGCGCGCTTGGCCAGGCGGCCGTGGCCGATTTCGCGGCGCTTCGGCGAGCCCACGCGACCGGTTTCGCCGGTGGCGAACGGAGGCATGTTGTAGTGAAGCATGAAGTGCTCGCTGAACTCGCCCGCCAGCGCGTCGATCTTCTGCGAGTCGCGGTCGGTGCCCAGCGTGGCCGCCACCAGGGCCTGCGTCTCACCGCGGGTGAACAGCGCCGAGCCGTGCACGCGCGGCAGCACGCCGTTGCGGATCTCGATGGGGCGCACGGTGCGGGTGTCGCGGCCGTCGATGCGCGGCTCGCCAGACAGGATCTGGCTGCGCACGATGCGGGCTTCGATGTCGAACAGCACGTTCTCGACCTTCACCTTGTCGTAGGTGGTGCCGTCGGCGTCGAGCGCAGCGAACACATCGGCCGTGGCCTGGCGCGTGGCCTGCGTGCGGGCCTGCTTCGAGCGGATCTGGTAGGCAGCGCGCAGCTTTTCTTCGGCCAGCGAAGTGACCTTGCCGATGAAGGACTCGTCCTTCGCGGGCGCTTGCCAGTCCCAGGCCGGCTTGCCGGCTTCACGCACGAGTTCGTTGATGACGGCGATGGCGACGTTGCCCTGCTCGTGGCCGAACACCACGCCACCGAGCATGACTTCTTCGCTCAGTTGCTGGGCTTCGGACTCCACCATCAGCACCGCGGCTTGCGTGCCGGCGACCACCAGGTCCATCTGCGAGTCGAGCAGCTGGGTCTTGCCCGGGTTCAGCACGTACTGGCCGTTGATGTAGCCCACGCGCGCGGCGCCGATGGGGCCGTTGAACGGGATGCCCGAAATCGCCAGCGCCGCGCTCGCGCCGATCAGCGCGGGGATGTCGGCCGAGACTTCGGGGTTCAGCGACAGCACGTGGATGACGACCTGCACCTCGTTGTAGAAGCCCTCGGGGAAGAGCGGGCGCAGCGGGCGGTCGATCAGGCGCGAGGTCAGCGTCTCGAGCTCGCTCGGGCGGCCTTCACGCTTGAAGAAGCTGCCGGGGATCTTGCCGGCGGCGTAGGTCTTTTCGAGGTAATCGACGGTCAGCGGGAAGAAGTCTTGCCCCGGCTTGGCGTTCTTGGCACCGACCACGGTGGCCAGGATCACGGTGTCTTCCACATCGACCAGCACCGCACCCGAAGCCTGGCGCGCGATTTCGCCGGTCTCCATGCGCACGGTGTGCTGGCCCCATTGGAAGGTCTTGGTGACTTTGTTGAACATGCTCATTTGCTATCTCCTTGTCGTGATTCGGCACCTTCGGGTGGTGCATCGACCCGGAGCGGGCAACCTGGCGCGATGCCATTCCAGAGACGCTCGTGCGTCGAAGCGCTTCTGGAATGACACATCGTCATCAATGGGTGCCGGGCTCCAAATGCAAAGAGCCTGTGCTGGGGTGATCCAGACAGGCTCTTGGCGTTCTTCAGCGGATTACTTGCGCAGACCCAGCTTCTGGATCAGCGCGGTGTAGCGGTCCGCGTCTTTGTTCTTCAGGTACGCCAGCAGGCTCTTGCGGGTGTTGACCATCTTCAGCAGGCCGCGGCGACCGTGGTGGTCCTTGGCGTTGGTCTTGAAGTGGGGGGTCAGCTCGTTGATGCGAGCGGTGAGCAGTGCCACTTGGACTTCGGGCGAGCCCGTGTCGTTTGCGCTGCGGGCATTGGCCTTGACGATCTCGGCCTTGTTGATATCGGCAACAGACATGTTGTTTCCTGGTGTCCTGGCCGCGGGCCGCTGCGTGCGACGCCGTGGTTTCAGGGGTTGGACTTGCGGCAGCAGGTGAAACCGACCCGCGCCGTGCGATGGCTTTCCACCCGGGACGGGCGAAAAGACCGCGGATTATAGCCAGGGAAGCTCAGGCCGCGGCGATGTCCATGTCCGCCAGCGCCCAGCGCGGGCGCACATCGAAGCCATACACCGTGCGCGGCGCCGCCAGCCCGCGCTGCAAGCGCATGGCCGCGGCCAGCGCGATCATGGCGCCGTTGTCGGTGCACAGGGCCAGCTCGGGGTAGTGCACGCGGATGCGGCGCTTGGCGCATTCGGCATTCAGCAGTTCACGCAGCCGGGCGTTGGCCCCCACGCCACCGGCCACGACCAGCCGGCTCAGCCCGGTGGACTTGAGCGCCGCGAGCGACTTGCGCACCAGCACCTCGACGATGGCCGCCTGCGTGGACGCCGCCAGGTGCGCCTTGTCTTGGTCGCAGGGCGAATCGCCGAGCTTCATCAGCTGCGTGCGCACAGCCGTCTTGAGCCCGGCGAACGAGAAGTCGAGGTTGCCGCTGTGCAGCAGCGGGCGCGGCAGCGCGAAGGTGCTGGCGTCGCCGAACTCGGCCAGCCGAGCCAGCGCGGGGCCACCCGGGTAACCCAGGCCCATCATCTTGGCCGACTTGTCGAAGGCTTCGCCGGCCGCGTCGTCGATGGTTTCGCCCAGCAACTCGTACTGGCCGACGTCGGTGACGCGCATCAGCTGGGTGTGGCCACCCGACACGAGCAGCGCGACGAACGGGAACTCGGGTGGGTCGCTCGCCAGAAACGGCGACAGCAGGTGCCCTTCGAGGTGGTGCACGCCGACCACCGGCTTGCCGAGCGCCGCGGCCAGCGAGCAGGCCACGCCCGCGCCCACCAGCAGCGCCCCGGCCAGGCCGGGCCCGCGCGTGTAGGCCACGACATCGACCGCCTCCAGCGTCGCCCCCGCCTCGGCCAGCACCTGCCGCGCCAGGGGCAGCACGCGCCGGATGTGGTCGCGCGAGGCCAGCTCGGGCACCACGCCGCCATAGGCTTGATGCATGTCAATCTGGCTGTGCAGCGCGTGGGCCAGCAGCCGGGGCACGGCGGTGCCCGAGGCATCCACGAGCGCCACGCCGGTTTCGTCGCAGGACGACTCGATGCCCAAGACTTTCATAGGGCGCGCAGTGTAGCCAGCCGGGCCGGCCACCCCGAAAGACACCGGACTTGCACTTTGTCACGTCAGGCGATCAGGAGATTCCCGAAGTCAAAGGTAAAACCCTGTCCCCCGCTGACAGCACCCGGCCGTACCCTGCGACACCGGAGAAGACGCCTCGACGCGCTTCCGCAAGAAAGTTTGTTTGGGACCTGCACCATGAAGGAATACCGCCTCATCGCCTGGACGGATCTGCCCACTGCGTTCGACCGCACGGGCCACCGCCGCATGCTGAGCGACATGTCGCACCGCTACATGTCGATCCAGCAACTGGCCGACGTCAGCGGCCTGCGCAAGCCTGAAGTGCAGGCCTTCGTGGACGCACTCGACGCCCGTGGCCTGCTGACCGACCGCGACCTCACCGCGCCCGACTCGCGCATCATGGAAACGCTGCGCCCACTGGGTGGCTGGCTGCGCCGCACGCTCGGCGCCGCGACGGGACGCACCCTGAGCTGACCCAGCCCCGGTGCACGCGCACCGCCCCGGGGCTGCACGCACCCGGGTGAGATTTTACGAATGCCCGCACCCGCGCCCCGGATTGGCGCGAATGTTGCAGCCTCTGCGGGCATGAGTTCCTCGCCTCCCAGCCTTTCGCCGAGCCCACGCATCGTCATCGTGGCGCCCGACACGCTCACGCCCGACGGGTCGGACCCCCAGGCCACCTTCGAGGCCGAGCGCTCGCGCAGCCTGCGCATCGGCCTGCTCGAGAACGGCTACGACATCGTGGCCGTGCTGCCGGCCGACGTCTTTCTGCCCGAGCGGCTGGCGCAGATCGCACCCGACATGATCATCGTGGACGCCGAGAGCCAGGCGCGCGACACACTCGAACATGTGGTGCTCGCCACGCGTGACGCCCGCCGGCCCATCGTGCTGTTCACCAACGATGAAGACACCTCGCACGTGCCGGCGGCCATTGCCGCGGGGGTGACGGCCTACGTGGTGGCCGGCATGGCCGCCGAGCGCGTGAAGCCCGTGCTCGAAGTGGCGATGGCGCGCTTTCTTCATGAAGAGGGCCTGCGCCGCGAACTGGCCGTGGCGCGCAACGAACTGTCCGAGCGCAAGGTCATCGACCGCGCCAAGGGCATCTTGATGACGCGCCATGGCATCCCCGAGCCTGAGGCCTATGCGCGCCTGCGCAAGACGGCCATGGACAAAGGCCTGAAGATCGCCGACGTGGCCCAACGCATCATCGACGTGTCGGACCTGCTCGCTTGAACGCGGGCACCGCACAGCATTCGTGCACCCACCCGAGCCAGGCGCTCATTTGGTGCGGCATCACCCCCTCGGCCCCCAACCCACACCTGGCACACCGCTTGCGTAGCTAAAGACAGAAGGTCAACGGCGATCTTCACAGACATCGACAGGTGCCGACGACGGTGCTTCGTGCGATGGGACGACGGCGTCCTCACAAAGACAGGCTTCATGCCTGCTGATGTGTGGACGCCTTTTTGTTTTTGTCTTTCCGCCTTCTCACGCAGGCCACGAACCGACCCAACTTGAGAACTGCCATGACCAGCCCCCTCATTCGAAAGACCGCGATGACCCGCCGAACCCTGATCAAAGCTGCCGCTGCCACCAGCGCCGCCGGCATGGTGCCGGGCCTGAACACCGCCGTGTACGCCCAGGGCTCTGACAAGCCCGAGAAAGAAGAAGTCAAGATCGGCTTCATCCCGCTGACCGATTGCGCCTCGGTGGTGATGGCCTCGGTGCTGGGCTTCGACAAGAAGTACGGCGTGAAGATCATCCCGACCAAAGAGGCCTCGTGGGCCGGTGTGCGCGACAAGCTCGTCAACGGCGAGCTCGACATGGCCCACGTGCTGTACGGTCTGATCTACGGCGTGCACCTGGGCATCGGCGGCCCCAAGAAAGACATGGCCGTGCTGATGAGCCTCAACAACAACGGCCAGGCCATCACGCTGTCGAAGGCGCTGGCGGACAAGGGTGCGGTGGACGGCCCCTCGCTCGCCAAGGTGATGGCCAAAGAGAAGCGCGAATACACCTTCGCGGGCACCTTCCCGACCGGCACGCACGCGATGTGGATGCACTATTGGCTGGCCGCCGCCGACATCAACCCGCTGTCGGGCGCCAAGCTCATCACCGTGCCGCCGCCGCAGATGGTGGCCAACATGCGCGTGGGCAACATGGACGGCTTCTGCGTCGGCGAGCCCTGGAACCACCGCGCCATCATGGACGGCATTGGCATCACGGCCAACACCACGCAAGACATCTGGAAGGACCACCCCGAGAAGGTGCTGGGCACCACCGGTGACTTCGTCAAGAAGTACCCCAACACCGCGCGCGCCGTGATGATGGCCGTGCTCGAAGCCGGCCGCTGGATCGACGCCAGCCTGCAGAACAAGATGAAGATGGCCGAGACGGTGGCGCAGAAGTCGTACATCAACACCGGTGTCGATGCGATCAACCAGCGCATCCTGGGCCGCTACCAGAACGGCATGGGCAAGACCTGGGACGACCCCAACCACATGAAGTTCTTCAACGACGGTGCGGTGAACTTCCCGTACCTGAGCGATGGCATGTGGTTCCTCACGCAGCACAAGCGCTGGGGCTTGCTGAAAGACCACCCCGACTACCTGGCCGTGGCCAAGCAGGTCAACCAGATCGACCTCTACAAGCAGGCCGCTGGCGCCTTGAAGATCAACGTGCCCAAGGACGTGTTGCGCACCACCAAGATGATCGACGGCGTGGTATGGGACGGCAAGGACCCGAAGAAGTACGCCGACGGTTTCAAGATCAAGGCAGGCGTGGCCTGACCCTCAGGCAGATTGCATTTCAAGGAGTCCATGATGGTCAGTGCAGTGTTCCATTCGCCGCTCGACGCGGCCAACGAAGCGAAGAGCGCCAAGGCGGCCAAACCCGCCAGCGCGCCCAGCGCCACCCCGAAGCCGGCCGCAGCGCCCGCCATGCCCAAAGCCTCGATCGACTGGCCCGGCGTGGCCCTCAAGGTGCTGGCACCGCTGGTGGGCATCGGCTTGCTGGTGGGCATCTGGGCCTTGCTCACGATGAACGGCGGCAACTTCCCGACGCCTGCGGCCACCTTCGATGCGGCCGTGAAGCTGTTCGCCGACCCGTTCTACAGCAACGGGCCGAACGACCAGGGCATCGGCTGGAACATCCTGCTGTCGCTGCAGCGCGTGGCCATCGGCTTCGGGCTGGCCGCGCTGGTGGGCATTCCGCTGGGCTTCATGATCGGCCGCTTCGAGTTCTTGAACAGCATGTTCTCGCCGCTGATCAGCCTTCTGCGCCCGGTGTCGCCGCTCGCGTGGCTGCCCATCGGCCTGCTGGTGTTCAAGGCCGCCAACCCGGCCGCGGTGTGGACGATCTTCATCTGCTCGATCTGGCCGATGATCATCAACACCGCTGTGGGCGTGCAGCGTGTGCCGAGCGACTACCTCAACGTCGCCCGCGTGCTGAACCTGTCCGAGTGGAAGGTGATGACGCAGATCCTCTTCCCGGCCGTGCTGCCCTACATGCTGACCGGCGTGCGCCTGTCGGTGGGCACGGCCTGGCTCGTGATCGTCGCGGCTGAGATGCTGACCGGCGGCGTGGGCATCGGCTTCTGGGTCTGGGACGAGTGGAACAACCTGAACGTGCAGCACATCCTGATCGCGATCTTCGTGATCGGTGTGGTCGGCCTGGTGCTTGAGACCGCCCTGGTCGCCATCGCCAAGCGCTTCACCTACGCCGACGTCTGAGCCGGCGCATCGAAAGGAATCACGCCATGAAGAACTTCATCGAAGTCCAGAACGCCGAGATGGTGTTCAGCACCAAGAAGGGCCGCTTCCACGCCCTGCGCGAGATCAACCTGACGGTCGGCAAGGGCGAGTTCGTCACGCTGATCGGTCACTCGGGCTGCGGCAAGAGCACGCTCTTGAACCTGATCGCCGGCCTCACGCTGCCCACCAGCGGCGTGCTGCTGTGCGACAACCGCGAGATCGCGGCCCCCGGGCCCGAGCGCGCGGTGGTGTTCCAGAACCACTCGCTGCTGCCCTGGCTGACCTGCTTCCAGAACGTGCACCTCGCCGTCGAGCGCGTGTTCGGTGGCAAGGAAAGCAGCGCGCAGCTGAAGGCCCGCACGATGGCCGCGCTCGAACTGGTCAACATGGGTCACGCAGCCGCCAAGCGGCCGCATGAAATCTCGGGGGGCATGAAGCAGCGCGTGGGCATCGCCCGTGCGCTGGCGATGGAACCCAAGGTGCTGCTGATGGACGAGCCCTTCGGCGCCCTCGACGCGCTGACGCGTGCCCACCTGCAGGACGAGCTGCTGAAGATCGTGGCGCGCACGCACAGCACGGTGGTGATGGTCACGCACGACGTGGACGAAGCGGTGCTGCTGTCCGACCGCATCGTGATGATGACCAACGGCCCGGCCGCGACCATCGGCGAGATCTTGTCGGTCGAGCTCGACCGCCCGCGCAACCGTGTCGAGCTGGCCGAAGACACGCGCTACGTGCACTACCGCAAAGAGGTGCTCGACTTTCTGTACACGCGCCACGGCCACGTCGAAAAAGCCGCTTGAGCGGCAGACGCCGCGCTGCTGCACAGGAGTGGGCACGCAGCGCGGCGTCGCACCCGGGAAGGTGGACAGGGGGCCCGGGGGAGTCTGGGTGATTGGCCGAGGAATTGCTCCTCGGCCCTTTTGCGCGCGCGCTTGAGGTGCGCAGAGCTTGGCGTGCCGCCAGAGCACGTTTGATATCCACCGTTGGGAGAGGGAACCATGTCCACGTCCGCCACCCTGGGCTTCGATGCGCTGCGCCCCAAGCACGCGTCCACCGCCCTGCCCCGCCCCACGCTCGGCTTCACGATCGGCAAGTACCGCGAGATCCTGGTCGCGGTCGCGTTCTTTCTGCTGTTCGACCTGGCCGTGCTGGTGCTGAATTTCTATGTGTCGTTCCAGATTTCGGAAGACGCGGTCTCGATCAACCTGGCCGGCCGGCAGCGCATGCTGACGCAGCGCTTGTCGAAGGCTTTGTATGCGTCAGAACTCGCCGTGGCGCAGGGCCCGTTACCCCAGACCCTGGCCGATGAACTGAAGCTCGCCACCAAGCTGTTCGACGACACCATCCAGGGCTTTCGCCAGGGTGGCACCGTGACCGGTGGCGACGGCAAGCCGGTGCGACTGGTGCCCGCAGCCGGCCCCAAGAGCGCCGACATCCTGGCCCGCGCCACGACGCTGTGGGACCCGTGGCGCAGCATCCTGATCCCCCTCAGCGCGGCCGGCACCTCGGCCCAGCCGAGTCAGATCAAGTCAGCGGCCGACTACGCGCGCCGCAACAACCTCGCCCTGCTGGGCCTGATGAACGAGCTGACCACCGACCTCGAATCGGCCGCCTCGCACCGCGCCTCGGTGCTGCGCATGGTGCAGACGGGCGGCATCGTGCTCGCGCTGCTGAACTTCGTGTTCATCCTGTTCAAGTTCATCCGCCGGCTGCGCCAGTCGGACGAAGCCATCGAGCAAGCCTCTGAAGAAACACGCGAAATCTTGTCGGTGGTGCGCGAAGGCCTCTTCCTGCTGACGCCCGAGATGAAGCTCGGCACGCAGTTGTCGAAGTCGGTCGCGGCCATGTTCGGCCGGCCGGTTCAACCGGGCGACGACTTCCTGGCCACGCTGGCACCGCTGGTGTCCGAGAAGACGCTCGACGACGCACGCGGCTACGTCGAGCTGCTGTTCGCGCCCCACGTGCGTGAAGAGCTGGTGCAGAGCATCAACCCGCTGACCGAAGTCGAACTGAGCGTGACCGACGCGCTCGGCCAGCGCCGCTCGCGCCACCTGTCGCTGCGCTTCAGCCGCGTGCTCGAAGGCCAGCAGGTGCGCCACCTGCTGGTGACGGTGCAAGACGTCAGCTCGCGCATCGAACTTGAGCAACGCCTCGAAGGCGAACAACGCCGCGCGCAACGCGAGTTCGACCTGCTGGTGCGCGCCTTCGAGACCGACCCGAGCGCACTGCGCGGCTTCGTCGAGCGCGCCGAGTCGTCGTTGCTCGAAGTGAACGACCTGCTGCGACAGGTCGAAGCGTCGAGCGACCCCAAGCAACTGCGCCGCACCGTGGACGCGATCTACCGCCACGTGCACGCGGTGAAGGGCGAAGCCTCGATGCTGTCGCTCGACCTGCTGACCGCCACCGCGCACGATTTCGAGTCGCAGCTTCAGCAATTGCGCGAGTCGCCCAGCGTGGCGGGCGATGCGCTGCTGGCCCTGCCCTTGCCGCTGGAAGACCTGCTGACGCGGCTGCAGGCGTTGAAGCGCTCGGTGCTGCGCGAGCGCGCCATCGCACCGCAGTCGCAACCCGCCTTCGACGTGCAACTCGCCGCGTTGGTCGAGCGCATGTCGCACGAGACCGGCAAGCCGGCGCAGCTTTCGGCGTCCATCGCCACGCTGACCGCGCTGCCTTCGCGCATCCACGAGTCGCTGCAGAAGATCGCGCTGCAACTGGTGCGCAACGCGCTGATGCACGGCGTTGAAGACACGACCAGCCGCGCCGCGCAGCACAAGCCGCTGACGGCCACCATCGACGTGCAACTGCACCGCGACGCCGACAACACCATCGAGCTGGCCGTGCACGACGACGGGGCCGGGCTCGACCTCGACTCGGTGCGGCAACGGCTCATCGCGCTGGGGTGGATGACGCCACCGCAAGTGGCCGAGCTGAGCGACGCGCAACTCGCCTCGCAGATCTTCAAGCCCGGGTTCTCGACCGCGAAGGCCGCCGGCGAACACGCCGGCCGCGGCGTCGGGCTG
Organism: Piscinibacter sp. PDB5-1; assembly: GCF_056676035.1. Lineage (NCBI taxonomy): Bacteria > Pseudomonadati > Pseudomonadota > Betaproteobacteria > Burkholderiales > Sphaerotilaceae > Piscinibacter > Piscinibacter sp. PDB5-1. Next base: position 269,017 of record NZ_JBWVZL010000002.1, read on the forward strand.
GACATCGTCTCGGCCGAAGTTCGCCGCCTGGGCGCACGCCTGCTCGTGTCGAGCCGGCCGAACCAGGGCATGAGCTTCCGCGTGCGGTTGGCAGGCTGACGACATGATGGCCCCCACACTCACGTCGTTCACTGCCCCCCGAGGGGGCACCCCGCACCTTCGGCGCGGCCGGGCGGTGCGGCCATGAAACTCCTCGTCGTAGACGACTCGAACATCGTGCGCACGCGCATCGCCCGCATCGTGCAGAAGGGCGCGCTCGGGCCCATCACGCTGGTGGGCATGGCGCGCAATGGCGAAGAGGCGCTGCGCGCCGCGCGCCAGGCCGCGCCCGACATCGTGACCATGGACCTGACCATGCCCGAGATGGACGGTCTGGCCTGCATCCCGGCGCTGCTGGCCATGCACCGCGCCACGCGCATCCTCGTCATCAGCGCGCTGGACGACAAGTCCACCGCCATCCGCGCGCTGCGCCTGGGTGCCCAGGGCTTTCTGCCCAAACCGTTCAGCGACGACGACCTGCAACTCGCCCTGCTGGGGCTCATCCAAGCGAACTGACCCATGCCCGCATTGAAAGAATCCGACCTGCGCCTGTTCGTCGATTCGGTCAGGCGCTACTTCGAGGTCACGAGCCGCATCTCGCCCGAGATCACCTCGGCCTTTCTCGGCGTGGACAAGGTCGTCGGCCACGAGTTCAACGGCGTCGTGAGCTTCTCGGGGCCGTTCACCGGTGACGTGACGGTGTCGCTGCCGCTGAGCGCGGTGCGCGAGTTGCTGCTGATCCAGCACGAGACCACGCTGAACGAATCGAACCTGCTCGACGCGGTCGGCGAAATCGCCAACACCCTGGCCGGCAACGCGCGGCGCACGCTGGGCAAAGAGCTCGAGATTTCGGTGCCGGTGACCCGGCGCGGCACGATGAACACGCAGCCGCGTGCGCGCAAACACCCGTACGTGATCACCTTCCGCTGGAACACCTACCCCGGCATGGTCTGCGTGGACCTGGCCGAGGCGGCGTGAACCCGCGCACCCGAGAGCGCAGGCCAGCGCTGGCACATGACTTGCTGAAGAAGCACAGCCGGTGTCTGCACCGGCTGTTATCTCCTCAGTAGGGCCGCTGGCCTTTTATCGACCTCCTGGCGCCACGCCAGGAGGTTTTTTTCTGGGCTGCGCGCAGCCGCACGGCGGCGTCAATGCTTCTCGCGGGCGTGGTTGATCGAGTACTTGGGGATCTCGATCGTCACGTCGTCCTTGGCGAGGATGGCCTGGCAAGACAGGCGCGAGGTGGGCTCCAGGCCCCAGGCGCGGTCGAGCAGGTCTTCTTCGACTTCATCCAGCTCGCCGAGCGATTTGAAGCCGTCACGCACCACAACGTGGCACGTGGTGCACGCCGCGCTCATTTCGCAGGCATGTTCGATCTCGATGCCGTTTTCGAGCAGCGCCTCGCAGATCGAGGTGCCGGCCGGGGCCTTCACTTCGGCGCCGTTGGGGCAGTAGTCGGGGTGGGGGAGGATTTTGATGATGGGCATGGTTGGCCGCGCCTGTTCAAACGTCTTCGACCCGGCGGCCAGCCAGCGCCTGGCGGATGCCCCGGTTCATGCGCTCGGCCGCGAAGGCCTCGGTGCCCTTGGCCAGGGCTTCGACGGCGGTGTCGATGGCAGCGTGGTCGTCGCCCTCGCGCGCCGTGGCCAGCGCCGTCAGCAGCGCGTCGATGGCCTGCAGCTGGGCGGCATCGAGCAGGTCGCCGTCGGCAGCGAGCGCCGCCCGCGTGGCGAGCAGCATGCGTTCGGCCTCGACGCGCGACTCGGCCAGGCTGCGCGCACGCATGTCCTCTGCGGCGGTGCTGAAGCCTTCTTTGAGCATGCGGGCGATGTCGTCGTCCGTGAGGCCATAGCTGGGCTTGACCGTCACCGAGGCCTCGACGCCCGAGGCTTCTTCTTTGGCGCTGACGCTCAACAGGCCGTCGGCATCGACCTGGAAGGTCACGCGGATGCGCGCGGCACCGGCCACCATCGGCGGCATGCCGCGCAGCTCGAAGCGCGCGAGCGAGCGGCAGTCGCTCACCAGCTCGCGTTCGCCCTGCACCACGTGGATGGCCATCGCGGTCTGGCCGTCTTTGAAGGTGGTGAAGTCTTGCGCGCGTGCGGTCGGGATGGTGCTGTTGCGCGGGATGATCCGCTCAACCAGCCCGCCCATGGTCTCCAAGCCCAGCGAAAGCGGGATCACATCGAGCAGCAGCAGTTCTTCGGCGCCGGCATTGCCCGCCAGCGCGTTGGCCTGGATGGCCGCGCCCAGCGCCACCACCTCGTCGGGGTTCAGGTTGGTCAGCGGCGTCTTGCCGAAGAAGCCGCCCACGGCCTGCTGCACGCGCGGGATGCGCGTCGAGCCGCCCACCATCACCACGCCTTGCACCTCGGCCACCGTGGCCTTGGCGTCGCGCAGCACCTTGCGCACCGCCGAGAGCGTGTTCGCCACTAGGGGCTCGATCAGCGCCTCGAACTGCGCACGCGTCACCAACACCGACAGCTCGGCGTCGCCGATGGGGCAGGCCAGCGTCACGTGATCGACCGACGAGAGCTTTTCTTTCGCAGCGCGCGCGGCGACCAGCACGGCGCGCTTGTCTTGCGCGCTGCCGGCGCTCAACCCAGCCTGCGCGAGGGCCCAGTCGGCGAGTGCACGGTCGAAGTCGTCGCCGCCGAGGGCCGAGTCGCCGCCGGTGGCGATCACCTCGAACACGCCCTGCGACAGGCGCAGCAGCGACACGTCGAAGGTGCCGCCGCCGAGGTCGTACACGGCGTACAGGCCCTCGGAGCCGTTCTCGAGCCCGTAGGCGATGGCCGCCGCTGTCGGCTCGTTGATGAGGCGCAGCACGTTCAGGCCGGCCAGTTGCGCGGCATCTTTCGTGGCCTGGCGCTGCGCGTCGTCGAAGTACGCGGGCACGGTGATCACCGCGCCGAACAACTCGTCGTCGAAGCTGTCTTCGGCGCGCTGGCGCAGCGTGGCAAGAATTTCGGCCGACACCTCGACCGGCGATTTGACGCCGGCAATGGTCTGCACCTGCACCATGCCTGGCGCGTCGATGAACTCGTAGGGCAGCTTCTCGCGGTGCGCGATGTCGGCCAGGCCGCGGCCCATGAAGCGCTTCACCGACACCAGCGTGTTGCGCGGGTCGATGGCGGCCTCGGCCAGGGCCTCATGGCCGATCTGCCGACGGCCGCCATCGAGGTAGCGCACCGCCGACGGCAGGATCACGCGCCCCTGGGCGTCGGGCAGGCATTCGGCCACGCCGTGGCGCACGGCGGCGACCAGCGAATGCGTGGTGCCGAGGTCGATGCCGACGGCAATGCGCCGCTGGTGCGGATCGGGAGCCTCCCCCGGCTCGGAAATCTGTAGCAAGGCCATGGTCGTTCGTTCTACTGTCCCAGCGCGTCGAGGCGCTGATCGATGTCTTCTGCAAAGCGTTCGACGAACATCAGCGCCCGCACCTGCTGCGCGGCAGCCGCATGGTCCTGCTGTTCGTCGATGAGGGTCTTGAGGCGGGCCAAGGCCTGTTCACGGTGGGCCAGCACCTCGTGGTGCAGCGATTCGACGGCGTCGAGCGAGGCGGCATCGTCGAGCGCCTCGCGCCATTCCATCTGCTGCATCAGAAAGCCGGTCGGCATCGCGGTGTTGCTCTCGGCCTGCACCGGCGCGCCGTGCAGTTCGCACAGATAGGCGGCGCGCTTGAGTGGGTCTTTCAGGCGCTGGTAGGCCTCGTTCACCCGCACGGCCCATTGCATGGCCACGCGCTGCGCGGCCGCGCCTTCGGACACGAAGCGATCGGGGTGGACCTGCGCCTGCAAGGCGCGCCATTGGGCGTCGAGCGTCGAACGGTCCAGGGCAAAGCACTTGGGCAGTCCCAAGAGTTCAAAGTCGTCCGAATCGAGCTTCATGGCGTCAGCACAGCCGAAAGAAACGGTCCAAAGGAATCACACAAGAAAAAGGCGCGGCATCGCGGCCGCGCCTTGTCGTTCGTGACCGCGACGGTCACACCCGGAAGGATTCGCCGCAGCCGCAGCGGTCTTTCTCGCGCGGGTTGTGGAACTTGAAGCCTTCGTTCAACCCCTCGCGCACGAAGTCGAGTTCGGTGCCTTCGATGTACGGCAGGCTCTTCGGGTCCACCAGCACCTTCACGCCATGGCCTTCGAAGACCACGTCTTCGGGCGCCACTTCATCGGCATATTCGAGCTTGTAGGCCAGGCCCGAGCAACCCGTCGTCTTCACGCCCAGGCGAACGCCGACGCCCTTGCCCCGTTTGGCGATGTAGCGCGACACATGGCGGGCCGCTGCTTCGGTCAGGGTGACAGCCATGTCCACTCAGTGCGCCGCCGACGCGGGTGAGGCGCTGGCACTCCCGGTCTTCGCCTTGTAGTCGTTGACCGCTGCCTTGATGGCGTCTTCGGCCAGGATCGAGCAGTGGATCTTCACCGGCGGCAGGGCCAGTTCTTCGGCGATGTGCGTGTTCTTGATGGTCAGCGCCTCGTCGAGCGACTTGCCCTTGACCCATTCGGTGACCAACGACGACGAAGCGATCGCCGAGCCGCAGCCGTAGGTTTTGAACTTCGCGTCTTCGATCAGCCCGGTGCTCGGGTTGACCTTGATCTGCAGCTTCATCACGTCGCCGCAAGCCGGCGCCCCGACCATGCCCGTGCCCACGGTGTCGTCGCCTTTTTCGAAGGAGCCGACGTTGCGCGGGTTTTCGTAGTGGTCCACGACCTTGTTGCTGTATGCCATCTCAGTTCTCCAAATCTCTTCGCTGTCGTCTGCGACCCGGGTGGTGGCGTGTCAGTGCGCCGACCACTGGATGGTGCTGATGTCGATGCCGTCCTTGAACATCTCCCACAGCGGCGACAGCTCGCGCAGCTTGGCCACGCGGTCCTTCAACGTCGTCACGACGTAATCGATCTCTTCGGTCGTCGTGAAACGGCCGATCGTCATGCGCAGGCTCGAATGCGCCAACTCGTCGCTGCGGCCGAGCGCGCGCAGCACATAGCTGGGCTCCAGGCTCGCCGAGGTGCAGGCCGAGCCCGACGACACCGCGATGCCCTTGATGCCCATGATCAGCGACTCGCCTTCCACGTAGTTGAACGACATGTTCACGTTGTGGGGCACGCGCTGTTCGGCGTGGCCGTTGAGGAAGGTCTGCTCGATGCCCGAGAGGCCGTCCATCAGCCGCTTTTGCAGCATGCGGATGCGCTCTTGCTCGGTGCCCATTTCTTCGCGGGCGATGCGGAAGGCTTCGCCCATGCCGACGATCTGGTGGGTCGGCAGAGTGCCCGAGCGCATGCCGCGCTCGTGGCCGCCGCCGTGCATCTGCGCTTCGAGGCGCACACGCGGCTTGCGGCGCACATACAAAGCGCCGATGCCCTTCGGGCCGTAGGTCTTGTGCGAGGCCAGGCTCATCAGATCGACCGGCAGCTCGGCGAGGTCGATCGCCACCTTGCCCGTCGCCTGTGCCGCATCGACGTGGAAGATGATGCCGCGCTCGCGGCACAACGTGCCGATGGCGCGCATGTCTTGAATGACGCCGATCTCGTTGTTGACGAACATGACCGACGCCAGGATAGTGTCGGGACGCAGCGCGTCCTTGAATTTGTTCAGGTCGAGCAGGCCGTCTTCCTGCACGTCGAGGTAGGTGACCTCGAAGCCCTGGCGCTCGAGTTCGCGCATGGTGTCGAGCACGGCCTTGTGCTCGGTCTTTACCGTGATCAAGTGCTTGCCGCGCGACTTGTAGAAGTGCGCCGCGCCCTTGAGCGCCAGGTTGTTTGATTCGGTGGCACCCGAGGTCCACACGATTTCGCGCGGGTCGGCGCCGATCAGCGCCGCCACGTCTTCACGCGCTTTTTCGACCGCCGCCTCGGCCTCCCAGCCCCACGCATGGCTGCGCGAAGCGGGGTTGCCGAAGTGCTCACGCAACCAGGGGATCATGGCGTCGACGACGCGCTGATCCACTGGCGTCGTGGCGCCGTAGTCCATGTAAATCGGGAAATGCGGGGTGAGGTCCATGGGCTGCGGAAGGCGTGGCAGGACGGCGGGCGCTGCTTACTTGGTCAGCGAGCCACCGAGGGCGAAAACGGAATTGGGCGCGGTGATCTTGATCGGCTTGACGACCGGCTGGGTCGAGATCGCGCGCTTGACGGGTTGTTCTTCGATCGAGACGCCCTTGGCGAGCTGCTCATCGACCAGCTTGCGCAGCGTGATCGAGTCGAGGTACTCGATCATCTTGGCGTTGAGGCTGGCCCACAGGTCGTGCGTCATGCAACGGCCCGAGTCCTCGCCCATGCAGTTCTCTTTGCCGGCACAACCGGTGGCGTCGATCGGTTCATCGACGGCGACGATGATGTCGGCGACGGTGATTTCTTCGGACTTGCGGCCCAGGGCGTAACCGCCGCCGGGGCCACGCGTGCTTTCCACCAGTTCATGGCGGCGCAGCTTGCCGAAAAGCTGCTCGAGGTAGGACAGCGAAATCTGCTGGCGGGCACTGATGGCGGCCAGCGCAACAGGGCCTGTGTTCTCACGCAATGCCAAGTCGATCATCGCGGTCACGGCAAAACGGCCTTTGGTGGTCAGACGCATGAATTTCCTCCTGATGCCGAAAAGGCAAAACAATTTGAATCAACGGGCGTCTTCATGGCTTTCTTGGGCCCGGCGGCAAGGGTGGGGGAACCCCTGGAGAGTCCGACGAGATTGCTCAAGTTTACCTGAAGCCGACTGATTCGGTCGGCATTGCCGCCCGAAGTTCCCTGGTGCGCGCAGGGATTTGTTGCACTGCGCAACGCCGCAAGACTACTTCGAAATCGGCACGATGTTGTCGGTGCCCGGCGCCCCGAAGGCTTGCTCGCGCAAGAGCGAGAGTTGATCGCGCACGCGGGCGGCCTTCTCGAATTCGAGGTTGCGCGCGTGTTCGAGCATCTGCTTCTCAAGCTGCTTGATGCGCTTGCCGAGGTCTTTTTCCGAGAGCGCTTCGACTTCGGCCGCGTTTTGGGCGGCCTTGAGGTCGTCCTTTCCGGACTTCTCGGAGTACACGCCGTCGATCAAATCCTTGATCTGTTTTTGCACGCCGCGGGGCGTAATACCCTCGGCCAGGTTATGGGCAATTTGCTTGTGCCGACGACGTTCGGTCTCGTCCAGGGCCCGCCGCATGGAGTCGGTGACCTGGTCTGCGTACAGGATGGCCCGCCCGTTCAGGTTGCGAGCCGCGCGGCCGATGGTCTGGATCAATGACCGTTCCGAGCGCAGGAACCCCTCCTTGTCGGCGTCCAGGATGGCCACCAGCGAAACCTCGGGAATGTCCAGCCCCTCGCGCAACAGGTTGATGCCGACGAGCACATCGAAGGTGCCCAGGCGCAGGTCGCGCAGGATTTCGACCCGCTCGACGGTGTCGATGTCGCTGTGCAGGTAGCGCACCTTCACGCCGTTGTCGGCCAGGTAGTCGGTCAGCTGCTCGGCCATGCGCTTGGTCAGCGTGGTGATGAGGACGCGCTCGTTCTTCTCGACCCGGTCGCGGATTTCCTGCAGCACGTCATCGACCTGGTGCGTGGCGGGTCGCAGTTCGACCACCGGATCGACCAGCCCGGTGGGACGCACGAGCTGTTCGACGACCTGCCCGGTGTGCGTCTTCTCGTAGTCGGCCGGCGTGGCCGACACGAAGACCACCTGGCGCATCTTCTTTTCGAACTCTTCGAATTTCAGCGGCCGGTTGTCGAGCGCGCTCGGCAGGCGAAAGCCATATTCGACCAGCGTGGTCTTGCGCGCCCGGTCGCCGTTGTACATACCGCCCAACTGGCCGATCAGCACGTGCGATTCGTCGAGGAACATCAGCGCATCGGGCGGCAGGTAGTCCACCAGCGTCGAGGGCGACTCGCCGGGCGCCGAGCCCGACAGGTGCCGGGTGTAGTTCTCGATGCCTTTGCAATGGCCGATCTCTTGCAGCATTTCGAGGTCGAAGCGCGTGCGCTGCTCCAGGCGCTGGGCCTCGACCAGCTTGCCGGCCGCCACCAGCTCGGCCAGCCGCTCGCGCAGTTCGGCCTTGATGGTGTCGATGGCCGCCACGACGCGGTCGCGCGGCGTCACGTAATGGCTGGACGGGTACACGGTGAAGCGTGGAATCTTCTGACGGATCTTGCCGGTCAGCGGGTCGAAGAGCTGCAGCGATTCGACCTCGTCGTCGAAGAGCTCGATGCGAATCGCCAGTTCTGAATGCTCTGCCGGAAACACGTCGATCGTGTCGCCGCGCACGCGAAACGAGCCGCGGGAAAAGTCGATTTCGTTGCGCGTGTACTGCATGCGGATGAGCTGCGCAATCACGTCGCGCTGGCCCATCTTGTCGCCCACGCGCAGCGTCATCACCATGCGGTGGTAGTCGCTCGGGTTGCCAATGCCGTAGATGGCCGACACGGTGGCCACGATGACCACGTCGCGCCGCTCCAGCAGGCTCTTGGTGGCGCTGAGGCGCATCTGCTCGATGTGCTCGTTGATCGAGCTGTCTTTCTCGATGAAGAGGTCGCGCTGAGGCACGTAGGCCTCGGGCTGGTAGTAGTCGTAGTAGCTGACGAAGTACTCGACCGCATTCTTCGGAAAGAACTCGCGGAACTCGCTGTAGAGCTGCGCGGCCAGCGTCTTGTTGGGGGCGAAGACGATGGCCGGGCGGCCCATGCGGGCGATCACGTTGGCCATCGTGAAGGTCTTGCCCGAGCCGGTGACGCCCAGCAGCGTCTGGTAGCTCAGCCCGTCTTCCATGCCCTCGACGAGCCGAGCGATGGCGGTCGGCTGGTCCCCCGCCGGCGGGTACGGCTGGAACAGCTGGAAGGGTGAATCGGGGAAGCTCACGAACTCCCCTGCGACGGGGGCGGTGTCTTCGACGGCGGTGGGCTCGGGCATGGCAGATAAAATTCGCGACCTTCGTTGGCGGTTCGCCACTTGCAGCGGGCCGAAGGGCGACCGCGCAGGGTAGCCCAAAACCCCAAGACCTCACCTCTCTCTCCGCCGCTCTACTGACAAGGACTGTCACCATGACTTCGCTGTTCGCCGCCGTCGAAATGGCCCCCCGCGACCCCATCCTGGGCCTGAACGAGCAGTTCAACGCCGACCCGAACCCGAACAAGGTGAACCTGGGCGTGGGCGTGTACTACGACGACAACGGCAAGCTGCCGCTGCTGAAGTGCGTGGCCGAAGCCGAGCGCCAGATGCTCGAAGCGCCCAAGGCGCGCGGCTACCTGCCCATCGACGGCATCGCGGCCTATGACAAGGCCGTGCAAGGCCTGGTGTTCGGCGCCGACAGCGCGGCCGTGAAAGAAGGCCGCATCGCCACCGTGCAAGGCATCGGCGGCACCGGCGGCCTGAAGATCGGCGCCGACTTCCTGAAGCGCCTGAACCCGAACGCCAAGGTGCTGATCAGCGACCCGAGCTGGGAAAATCACCGCGCCCTGTTCACCAGCGCCGGCTTCACGGTCGAGACCTACCCGTACTACGACGCCGCCAAGCGCGGCATCAACGTCGAAGGCATGCTGGCCGCGCTGAACGCCGCGCCGGCCGGCACCATCGTGCTGCTGCACGCCTGCTGCCACAACCCGACCGGCTACGACCTCACGCCGGCGCAGTGGGGCGACGTCATCCAGGCCATCAAGAGCCGCAACTTGGTGGCCTTCCTCGACATGGCCTACCAAGGCTTCGGCGAGGGCATCGCCGAAGACGGCGCGGTGATCGGCCAGTTCATGACCGCCGGCATCAACATCTTCGTCTCGACCTCGTTCTCGAAGAGCTTCTCGCTTTACGGCGAACGCGTTGGCGCGCTGAGCGTGGCCTGCGAGAGCCAAGAAGAAGCCGGCCGCGTGCTTAGCCAGCTGAAGATCGTCATTCGCACCAACTACTCGAACCCGCCGACGCACGGCGCGCAAGTGGTCGCCACGGTGCTGACCACGCCGGCCCTGCGCACGATGTGGGAAGACGAACTCGCCGGCATGCGCGTGCGCATCAAGCAGATGCGCGAAGCGCTGCAGGCCAAGCTGCAGGCCGCTGGCGTGAAGCAGGACGTGAGCTTCATCACGCGCCAGAAGGGCATGTTCAGCTACTCGGGCCTCAGCAAGGACCAGATGCAGCGCCTGCGCAGCGAGTTCGGCATCTACGGGGTCGATTCGGGCCGCATCTGCGTGGCCGCGCTCAACAGCAAGAACATCGACGCGGTCGTCTCGGCGATCGCCAAGGTGAGCTGACCGCCGGCTCCAGGCCGGCGGCGGGGCATTCCAGCGCACCCGTTCGACGTTTGAAAAGAGGGAAACACCTGCCCCGCAACTCGTGGGGCGAGTCATTCCGCTTTTCCACCGCTTTTTGAGGTTTTCCAAGGCCCAATTGGGTGCACGATCAAAAGTGCGTGCCTAGAATGCTGCGACGCACAAATCCCGACCGCTGCGTCGCCCTGCCCCGCGAGGAATCCTCATGCTGTACCAGCTTTATGAAGCCCACCGTGCGTTGTTGAGCCCCTTCTCGGAGTTCGCCAGCGCCTCGTCCAAGCTCTACAGCCACCCGCTGTCGCCCTTCACGCACACGCCGATGGCGCAGCGTGTGGCCGCCGGGCTCGACCTGATGCACCGGCTGGCGAAGGAATACGAGAAGCCGGCCTTCAACATCACATCGGTCAAGCTGGACGGCGTGGACGTCGCCGTGCAAGAGCAAGTCGCCATCGAGAAACCGTTCTGCCGCTTGCTGCGCTTCAAGCGCTTCACCGACAACCAGGAACTCCTGGGCAAGATGAAAGAGCAGCCGACCGTGCTGGTGGTCGCGCCGCTGTCGGGTCACCACTCGACGCTGCTGCGCGAAACGGTGCGGGCGCTGCTGGTCGATCACAAGGTGTTCATCACCGACTGGACCGACGCGCGCATGGTGCCGCTCGAAGCCGGCCCCTTCCACCTGGACGACTACATCTTCTACGTGCAGGACTTCATCCGGCACATCGGACCCGAGGTCAACGTGATGTCGGTGTGCCAACCAACCGTGCCGGTGCTTGCCGCCGTGTCGCTGATGGCGAGCAACGGCGAAGCCACGCCGCGCACGCTGACGATGATGGGCGGCCCGATCGACGCGCGCCTGAGCCCCACGGCCGTCAACAACCTGGCCACGAACAAGAGCTACGCTTGGTTCGAGAACAACGTGATCCACCGCGTGCCGGTGAATTACCCCGGTGCGGGGCGCGCGGTGTACCCGGGCTTCCTGCAGCACAGCGGGTTCATCGCGATGAACCCGGACCGCCACCTGAACTCGCACTACGACTACTTCCTCGACCTGATGCGCGGGGACGACGACAGCGCCGAGTTCCACCGCACCTTCTACGACGAGTACAACGCCGTGCTCGACATGCCGGCCGAGTACTACCTTGACACCATCAAGACGGTGTTCCAGGACTTCGCGCTGGTCAACGGCACCTGGGAAGTCGAGGGCCAACTGGTGCGCCCGCAAGACATCACCGACAGCGTGCTGCTCACCATCGAGGGCGAGCTGGACGACATCTCGGGTGCGGGCCAGACGCGTGCGGCACACGATCTGTGCACCGGCATCCCGAAAGAGCGGCAGTTCCACTACGACGTCAAGGGCGCCGGCCACTACGGCATCTTCTCGGGCAGCAAGTGGCGCGAGAAGGTGTACCCGATGGTGCGCGACTTCATCGCCACCCACCAGTCGGAAAAGCCGGTCGCCAAGCCTGCCAAGGCGGCGAACGCGCGCACCGCCAAGCGGGCCGCCGCGAGCAAGTCTTCGATGACGGCGCAAGCGCGCAGCACGCCGCAGCGCAAGAAAGCGCGATGACGCAGATGCCGCGTCGCGCCATGCGGGCGTGAGTGCCCCCATCCGCCAGGGCCCGGCCCTGGTCGAAGCGCTCGACGCGGCCCTGCCGCAGACGCAATGCACGCGCTGCGGTTACCCCGACTGCCGACGCTATGCCGAGGCCATCGCCGCTGGAGAAGTCGGCATCAACCAGTGCCCGCCCGGCGGCGATGCCGGCGTGCACCGTCTGGCCGCCTTGACGGGCCGCCCCGCCCTGCCCCTGAACCCGGCCCACGGCCACGAAGGGCCGCGCCAGTTGGCCGTCATCGACGAAGACTGGTGCATCGGCTGCACGCTGTGCCTTGACGCCTGCCCGGTGGACAGCATCGTCGGTGCGCCGAAGCGCATGCACACGGTCATCGACGCCTTGTGCACCGGCTGCGAGCTGTGCGTGCCGGTGTGCCCGGTCGATTGCATCTCGCTCGTCAATGCCAGCGGAACGCGCACCGGCTGGGACGCCTGGAGCGCCGAAGCCGCCAAAGAGGCGCGCTCGCGCTACGACTTCCACCGCGACCGCCTGGCGCGTGAAGAGCGCGAGCGGCGCGAACGCCTGGCCGCGCGCGCCGCAGCGCCCATGGCCGCGCCCCCCGGCGCTTCGCCTCCTTCTCCCGCAGCGCCCACCGCCGCAGCCGCCGACAAGAAGGCGCTGATCGCCGAGATGCTGGCGCGCGCGCGGGCCCGCCGGCTGGACTGACCCCCTGGCCGGTGCCGGCACCTGTGGGCACATTCCTACAGAAGGTCGCGGCCCGATCCCACAAGTCACGCTGAGCGCCACCGACGTGGGCACTCGGGCGCACACCCTACGCTGCGTCTCAGGAACGGTCAGAAGCACCCGCCCATGGCGGCCAGACCGGTCCACTCAACCGCAGCAAGGAGCCGAGATGAACCGCGATCGCATGGCTGGCCAGTGGAAGCAGATCAAAGGCAAGGTTCGCAAGAACTGGGGCCAATGGACCCGCGACGACCAGGCCATCGAACGCGGCGAGCGCGAACAGCATTCCGGCAAGTTGCAACGCACCTACGGGATTCGCCAAGATGAAGCCCGGCAGCAAATCCGTGAGTTGCAGGCGCGTTACTGAGTTCGCGGTGGCTCGCGCGTTGCGAGCGCTGCAACGCCAGCGCGCGCGCATGCGGGCGGCCCGCCTCATTGGTGCGCACCGCGCCGTGGAGCCCCTGCCATGCTCAAGGCCCTGACGCTGCTGGCGGCGATCGGTGCGGCGGTGGCCGGGCCGGGCAGTTGCGGCGATCAATCGGTGCCTGCTGCGCCCAAGACCGGCGGGTGGCCCCAGGCGTTCGCCTTTGCCACACCGCCCGCCGGTCCGGCCTCGGACCCGCCGGTGATTCCCATTCCACCCAGTTCGCCCACGGGCCCGCCGCCACCGGCATCGGCGCCGCGCTGAGCAGGCGCGCGTTCAAAGAGCCCAATCACTGGCCGCTGCCAGAATGCGCGGCCATGAAAGCCGCGTCCATCGAGCCCTTTTTCGCCACGCTTCGGGCCGCCAACCCGAACCCTGTCACCGAGCTGGAATACACCAACGTGTTCGAGCTGCTGGCCGCCGTGCTGCTGTCAGCGCAGGCCACCGATGTGGGCGTCAACAAGGCCACGCGCCGGCTCTTTGCGGTGGCCAACACGCCGCAGAAGATGCTGGCGCTCGGGCTGGATGCGGTCACGGAGCACATCAAGACGATCGGCTTGTTTCGCAACAAGGCCAAGAACCTGATCGAGACCTGCCGAATCCTCGTCGAACAACACGGCGGCGAGGTGCCACGCACGCGCGGGGCGCTCGAGGCGCTGCCGGGCGTGGGCCGCAAGACGGCCAACGTGGTGCTCAACGTGGCTTTCGGCGAGCCGACGATGGCGGTGGACACGCACATCTACCGCGTGAGCAACCGCACCGGGCTCGCGCCGGGCAAGAACCCGCTCGAAGTCGAACTGAAGCTGCTGAAGCGCGTGCCCGCCGAGTACCTGGTGGATGCCCACCACTGGCTGATCTTGCACGGGCGCTACGTGTGCCAGGCGCGCCGGCCGCTGTGCGAGCAGTGCGCCGTCAGCGCATGGTGCGACTCGGCACCGCAGGGCTTGCGCGCGGCGGCGTGACCGGGCCCGGCTCGGCCACGCGCTCGCCGTAAGCCACGGCGGCGGGCCAATCGGCGGCGAGCAAGGGCGGCGTCTTGCCAGCCTGCACCCAGCGCCAGGCGTTGATCCACCCGGCGTGGGCCACCACGCACACGGGCCGCCCCTCCAGCGACTGCACCCAGGCCTCGCAGCGCGCCATCAACGCGAGCACGGCCTCGCCCTCGCCGGGCGCGTGGTGCGCGAAGTCGGCGCACCAGGCGTCCACCGCCTCGGCGCCGATGGCTGGCCACGGCTGGCCGTCCCAACGGCCGAAATCGAGTTCGCGCAGGCGGGCGTCGATGCGGTGCCGCCAGCCCCAGCGGCGCAGCCAGCGGCCCACGTCGGCACAGCGCTGCAGCGGGGACGTCCACACCTCGCGCGGACCACCTTCTCGGCGCACGGCCTGGCGGATGCGGTGGGCCAAGCGCTTGGCCCGGCGGCGATCGACCGCGAGGTCGGTGATGCCGATGCAGCGGCCCACGGCACTTTCGGGGCGCGGGTGCCGCCAAAGCCACAAAGACGTCACCACCGCCCACCCGCCGGCACCGGGCTCACCATGACATGCGCATCACGTTCTGCATCAGCACCCAGCCGATCAGCACCGCGAGCTCGGTGAGCTGCTGCGCCGCACCGAGCGTGTCGCCGGTGATGCCACCCAGCCGGCGCGCGAACCAGTTGCGGCACCACAGCGCCATGAGCACCGCGCCGGCCAGGCCGGCGAGCACGTGCGCCCACCAGTGCATGCGCCACAAGAACAGCAGCGCGGCCACACCCAGCACCCACTGCAGCGCCACCGTCTGCGTGGCGCGCGACACGCCCTGTGCGAGCGGCTTGGCCTTGGACGCATTCGGGTCACCCACATAGGGCAGTTGGCGGATCAGCACCACCGGCACCGCGCGCGACGCGGTGTGCGCCAGCAGCCAGGCCGCGCACAGCGACGCGATCGGCAGCGTGGACAGCAGCGACACCTTCAGGCCCAGCGTCAGCACCAGCGCGACGACGCCATAGGTGCCCAGGCGCGAATCTTTCATGATCTCGAGTGCGCGCTCGGGGCTCGCGCTGCCGCCGAGGGCATCGAAGGTGTCGGCCAGGCCGTCTTCGTGGAAGGCCCCGGTGAACACCACGGTGGTGATCAGCGCGAGCCACAGCGCCGCATCGAGCGACACGAAGCGCGTGGCGACCGCGACCACGCAGACCGCCACGACACCGACAAAGAAGCCCACCAGCGGAAAGTAGCGCGCACTCGCGTTGAGCCAGTCGGGCTGGAAGCCCACCCAGGAGGGCACCCCCGCGCGCGTGAGGAACTGCACCGCCACGAAGAACAGGCGCAGTTCGTGGCGCCAGTCGAAGGCGGCGCTCATCGTGCGGTGGACCGGTCGGACACTCCCGCGGACTCGAAGCTCGCCATCTGGTCGAGCAACTGCAGCGCGCTCACGAGCAAGGGCCACGCGAGCGCAGCACCCGAGCCTTCGCCCAGGCGCAGGCCCAGGTCGAGCAGCGGCTGCGCGCCCAGGTGCCGCAGCATGCGCATGTGGCCGCTCTCGGCCGAGTAATGCGCCCACACGCAGTAGCCCAGCACCTCGGGCACGAGGCGCGCGGCCACCAGCACCGCCGCGCCGACGATGAAGCCATCGACGACGACCGTGCGGCGCTCGTGCGCGGCCTGCAGCACGGCGCCGACCAGCATGGCGATCTCGTAGCCCCCCATCGCAGCCAGCGCGTGCAGCGGGTTGGTCGCTTCGCGGTGGCGCTTTTGCACCTCGCGCAAGACCATCAGCTTCATCGCCAGGCCGTTGTCGTCGAGACCGGTGCCGCGGCCCACGCAATCGGCCAGGTCTTCGCCGGTGAGTTGCGACAGCAGCAGCGCCGCGCTCGACGTGTTGCCGATGCCCATCTCGCCGAGCAGCAGCGCGTTGCCGGGCAAGGCGCGCACGACTTCGCGGCCGGCGTCGATCGCCTGCAGGCACTGCGCGGTGCCCATAGCCACCCCGCGGCGCATGTCGTTCGTGCCGGGGCCAATCTTGCGAAGCACCAGGCCGGGCCGTGGCGCAAAGCTGTGGTTCACGCCAGCATCGACCACCGTCAGCGCAATGCCGTGCTGGCGCGCGAGCACGCTGACGGCCGCACCACCGGCGAGAAAGTTCTCGACCATCTGCCAGGTCACGTCGCTCGGGTAGGCCGACACGCCGTGCGCGGCAAGGCCGTGGTCGCCGGCGAACACCACCAGTTGCGGCGATTCGAAACGCGGCGACTCGCGGCGCTGGATCAGCCCGACCTGCATCGCCAGCGCCTCGATTCGGCCCAGCGAGCCGAGCGGCTTGGTCTTGCGGTCGAGGCGGTGCTGAAGGGCCTGGGCGAGCGCCGCGTCATGCACGGCGGCGACGGAAGGAAGGTCGGGGGTCATGTTGTTGTTTTGACGGGGCGACGAAGTCGGCAGCGAATCGACAAAAGCCATCAGCCACGCCCCTTCTGCAAGAGGGCGTGGAGCGAACCTGGCGCGAAATGCGCGTCCACGAAATCGGCCAGGCCGTCGAAGACCGCATCGAGCGTGGGCACCGTGGCACCGAACAGCGCCCGCAGCACCTCGGGCGACTCGAACAGGCCGTGGGCATAGACGCCCAGCGTCGCGCCCTGCTGCCAACCGATCGGCTCGCCCTCGGCGTTGCGCAGCACCTCGGTCGCGCGCGCGAGGGCCGGATGCTGCACCGTTTGCCCGTGGCGGATCTCATAGCCCTCGAAGCTCACAGGGTCGAGCGCTTGCCAGGGCGCGCCCAGCGCGGCAAAGCGGGCGTGGGTGCGGGCCAGGCGCTTGTCGCGCGCGAACTGCGTGACCAGCGGCAAGAGCCCGAGGCCCGCCGCGTTGCCGTCGATGCCGTGCGGGTCGATCAGCGACTCGCCCAGCATCTGCAGGCCGCCGCAGATGCCCAGCACCGCACCGCCGCGCGCGGCGTGGGCGTTGATGGCGGCGTCGAGCTTTTGCGCGCGCAGCCAGGCCAGGTCGCCGCTGGTGTGCTTGGAGCCGGGCAGGACCACCCAGTCGGCACCGGCCAAATCGGCCGGTGTGCGCGCCCAGCGCAGGCGCACGCCGGGCAGGTTGCGCAGCGGCTGGAACTCGTCGAGGTTGCTGATGCGCGGGTAGGCGACGACGGCGATCTGCAGGCCTTCGTGGGCGCCGCTGGGCGCGTCGTCGAACACGCCGTCTTCCTCGGGCAGGCCGTGGCCACGCCACATCGGCAGCACGGCAAGCGTGGGCACGCCGGTCAGGTCTTGCAACTGCTGCGGGCCGGGCGCCAGCAGCGCGGCGTCGCCCCGGAAGCGGTTGAGCACGAAGCCGTGGATCAACGCGCGTTCATCGGCCGGCAGCAACTGGTGGGTGCCGTAGAGGTGGGCGAAAGCGCCACCGCGGTCGATGTCGGTCACCAGCAGGCACGCGGCCTTCGCCTCGCGGGCGGTGCGCATGTTCACGTAGTCGCTCGCGTGCAGGTTGATCTCGGCCGGCGACCCCGCGCCTTCGATCAGCACCAAGTCGTTCTCGCGCATCAGCGCGTGCAGCGCCTCGCGCGCATGCGGCCACAGCGCTTCGCTGCGCTGGCGCCAGGGCACGGCGGCGAGGTCGGGCCGCACCTCGCCCATCACGACGACCTGGCTGGCGGTGTCGCGCTCGGGCTTGAGCAGCACCGGGTTCATGCGCACCTCGGGCTGCGCACGCGCGGCCAGCGCCTGGAAGTACTGCGCGCTGCCGATCTCGCCCGGACAGCCATCGAGGCCTGGCACGACCCGCGCGTTGTTGCTCATGTTCTGCGCCTTGAAGGGCGCGACCTTGAGCCCCTGGCGGGCGTACCAGCGGCACAACGCGGTGGTGAGCCAGCTCTTGCCGGCGTTGCTGGTGGTGCCGAGCACCATGAGGGCGCGCGCGGTCATGGCAAGGCGTGCCAGGCGGCGACCAGCGCGTCTTGCGCCTCGGGTTGCTGCACGCTCACGCGCATCGCGCCCGGCAGGCCCAGGCCGGTGGCGTCGCGCAGCTTGATGCCGTGCGCGCGCAATCGGTCGATGGCATCGGCCCGCTCGCAGCGCGCCACGAAGAAGGGCGTGACGCTCGGCTCGCACGTCCAGCCGATGCCGGTGAGCTGGTCGAGCAGGCGCTGCTTCCACGCGCGCAGCGTGGGCTGGCACGCGCGCACCCAGGCCTGCGTGTCGTCGCGCGCCCAGGCCGACAGCATCGCCACACCGTGCGCGCCGAGCGGCCACGACGGCGCGGTGTGCGCGAGGCGGTCGAGCCAGACGTCGGCCCCGGCGGGTGCGATGGCGTAGGCGCCGCGCACGCCGGTCAGGCCCAGCGCCTTGTTGGGCGACACCAGGCGCCACGCGGTGGCCGGTGGCACGGCAGCGGCGCCGTCGAGGCGCAGCGGTTCGTAGGCGGTGTCGATGACGAGCAGGGCTTCGTCGCGCACGAGCGGCGCGCGGGCGGTGCTGCCGCGCGGGCTGGCCGGCTCGGTGTGCCACACGAGGCGGGCGTCACCGGCGGCCCGCAGCGGCAGGCCGCAGGCTTCGGCGGCGCGGCGGTAGTCGCCATAGCCGGGGCTCGGCGCGTGCACGCTGGCGTGGGGTTCGTGCCGCGCCACGGTGTGCGTGAGGCGCTGGATGAATTCGCTGGCGCTGGCCGCCACCACGATGCGCTGCGCCGGCACGCCGTGCAGGGCGGCGAGCCACGCGCGCAGCTCGGCGTAGGCGGGGTCGGGGTAGCGGCTCGCGTCGGCTTCGCGCACGGCCGCCAGCGCCATCGGCGCGGGGCCGCAGGGGTTGGCGTTGGTCGAGAAATCCCAGCGCGGCACGCCGGCGGCGTCGGGCCCGCCGTGGTCGTGCCCGGGGGCAAGCTTCGACGTCACGCCCATGCCCCGCCCCCCGGCCACACCAGCGCCACGAGGACCAGCCCGAGCAGCGCCAAGCCCACGGCCACCCAAGCCGCGCGGCCCGACAGGCGCAGCGCCTCGGTCAGGTCGGCCGCGGTGGGCGCGTGGCCCGCGTCGTTCAGCACATACACACCGGGCTTGGACAGGCGCGCGCGCAGTTGCAAGGCCATCGCGCCCATCGGCCAGCCGCCGTTTGGCGAGGGCGTGCGCATCGCTTCGCGGCGCAACTCGGCGCTGGCCGCCGCGCCAAAGCGCGGGCGCAGCAGGGCGGCGGTGAGGCGGGCGGGCACGAACGACAGCACGTCGTCGGCGCGCGCGGCCCACTTGCCGGCCCATTCCCAGACGCCGCGGTAGCCCCACATCGCGTCCATCGTGTTCGCGGCGCGGTAGATCAGCGCCCCGGGCAGGCCGGCGACGGCAAACCAGAACAGCGGCGCGATCACCGAGTCGTTGAGGTTCTCGGCCAGGGTCTCGATGGCGGTTTCGCGCACCTGCGCTTCGTCGAGCTGGCTGACGTCGCGGCTCACCAAGCGGGCCAGCCGCTCGCGTGCAGGCCCGATGCCTTGCGCCAGGGCCGACTCGACCGCGCGCACCTCGTCGCGCAGCATGCGCCACGCAAAGCTCGGCTTGAGCGCCAGCGCCACGGCGACCACACCCCAGGCGCTGTGCGCGAGGGCCGCTTCGAGCCAGAAGCCGAGCGCACCCACTGCGGCCACCACGACCGACCACGCCAGCGCGCCGCCGAGCAAGGCCGCTCGGGGCGCGAGCACACGCAGCCGGCAGCCGAGCGGCCACAGCACGCGCCCGAGCCAGGCCACGGGGTGCCAGC
Source organism: Piscinibacter sp. PDB5-1 (assembly GCF_056676035.1). Lineage (NCBI taxonomy): Bacteria > Pseudomonadati > Pseudomonadota > Betaproteobacteria > Burkholderiales > Sphaerotilaceae > Piscinibacter > Piscinibacter sp. PDB5-1. The sequence continues at coordinate 288,722 of NZ_JBWVZL010000002.1, forward strand.
GGTTGGGGGGCTCGCCGAAGGCGGTGTCGAGCACCCAGGCGAGCAGCAAGGCGAAGGCAGAGGTCATCGGGGGGGCGATGATGGCCCAGGTGGGCGCAGGGCGTCGGTCAATCTTCGATGCCGCGCTGCGCGGGCACCCCGGCCTTGAAGTGATGCTTCACGAGCGTCATCTCGGTCACCGTGTCGGCCAGTTCGACCAGCTCGGGCGGCGCACCACGGCCGGTGAGCACCACGTGCACATGCGGCGGGCGTTCACGCAGGCAGGTGAGCACGGCTTCGAGCGGCATCCACCCGTAGCGCAGCGGGTAGGTGATCTCGTCGAGCACGACGAGGAAGTGCTCGCCCGCGCGGATGGTTGCTTCAGCACGCGCCCAGCCGTCGCGCGCAAGCTGGGCCGAGTGGTCGAGGTCTTTGCTCTTCCACGAAAAGCCGTCGCCCAGGCCCTCGATGGGCACGCCCAGTTGCTCGAACATGCGGTGCTCGCCGAAACGCGCCGAAGGCACCTTCATGAACTGGTAGATCTTCACCGGCTTGCCCCGGCCATGGGCACGCAGCGCGAGGCCGAAGGCCGCGGTGCTCTTGCCCTTGCCGTCGCCGGTGTGGACGAGCACGAGGCCACGGCGTTCGCCGTCGGGCCGCTCGTAGCGGCGTTCGGTCGGGGGTGTTTCAATTTGCATGGTCCATTCCTGATTCAAAACCAATCACAACCGTTCGCCCTGAGCAGCGGGCCCTCGGCATCACAAATGCGGCACGGCCAGCCATTGCCCGCCGACGCGCTCGATGCGGATGGCTCCGCCGAACACATCGACCAGCGCGGCGTGCAGCGCCGGGTCGTCGCGCGGGCCTTCGGCGCAAATGCGCCCGGCACGCATCACCACCAGCCGGTCGGCGCGCAGGGCCAAGGGCAAGTCGTGCAGCACGCTGAGCACGGTGTGACCATCGCGCGCCAGCGTTTGCAGCAGGCGCACCAGCGCCACCTGGTGCGGCGGGTCGAGGTGGGTGGTGGGCTCGTCGAGCAACAGCAACGGGGCCTGCACCGCGAGTGCGCGCGCGAGCAACGCCCGCTGGCGTTCGCCACCCGACAGCTCGTGCAGGTGGCGGTCGGCCCAGGCTTCGCATTCGGTCGCGGCCATGGCCTGCTGCACCACCGCTTCGTCGAGCGGGCCGGGCGCTGCAAACAGGCCCAGGTGGGGCAGCCGGCCGAGGCGCACCACGTCGCGCACGGTGAGCTCGCCACTGGCCTCTGACTGCTGCGCGAGCCAGGCAATGCGCCGTGCGCGTTCACGCACGGGCAGCGTGTCGAGCGACGAGCCGTCAAGCGTCAAGCGGCCGGCGTTCAGGGGCTGCAGGCCGGCGAGTGCGCGCAGCAGTGTCGATTTGCCGGCGCCGTTGGGGCCGACGATCGCTGTCCAGCCCGGGCGCACCGACAGGTCCACCCCGTGCAGCACGGGCTGCTCGCCCAGCACGACCTGCAGGCCGTGTGCGGTCAACTGGGGTGCGGTCATCCCGCCCTCCGTCGATGCAAGAGCCACAGCAGATAGCCGCCACCCAGCGTGGCGGTGAGCACGCCCACCGGCAGTTCTTGCGGCGCGGTGAGGCTGCGCGCAAACACATCGGCCGCCAGCAGCAGCGCCCCGCCCATGGCCGCGCTGGCCACCAGCAGGTAGCCGTGGGCCGATGGCGCAAAGCGCCGCACCAAGTGCGGTGCAACCAGGCCCACGAAGGCCACCAGCCCCGCCTGCGACACCGCCAGCGCCGTGGCCAGCGCGAGCGCGCCGACCAGCGCGATGCGGATGCGCGACAAGGCCAGGCCGAGGCTGCGCGCGCTGTCTTCACCCAGCGTCAGCGCATCGAGCGCGCGCGACAGCCGCCAGGCCAGCGGCAGCGACAGCACCAGGCCCACGGCCAGCACGGCGCAGCTTTCCCAGCCCAGAAAGCCGGTGAAACCCAGCATGAAGGCCTGCTTGCCGCGCAGCGCATCGGGCGAAATCGTCGTCACCATGTCGCTGGCCGCCGAGAGCACGACACCGACCACGACGCCGGCCAGCAGCAGCCGCGCCGTGTGCTGCGCGCCGCGCGCGAGGCTGAGCGTGAGGGTCACACCGACCACCGAGCCGACGAAGGCCGCACCGACCAGCCCCATGCGCGACAAGAAGCCCGCCGTCGCGAGGCTGAGCGACGCGCCGCCCATCGCAGAGCCGGCCAGCACCAGCACGACCCCGAGCGACGCGCCCGAGGCCGAGCCCAGCAGATACGGGTCGGCCAGCGGGTTGCGGAACAGCCCTTGCGCCAGGCCGCCCGCCAGCCCCAGCAGCGCGCCGGTCAGCCATGCACCCAGGGTGCGAGGCAGGCGGATCTCGCCGACGATCAGCGCGGCGTCGGGGCCTTGCAGGGTCTGCATCAACAAGGCCGGCGACCAGCCCTCGCTGCCAGCGGCCAGCCCCGCCGCCATCAGCAGCAGCGACACGACCGCCAGCCCGAGGGCGAGGCGGCGGCGGGCATGCCGGTCGTGGGTCGTGGGCGGGATCGTGCGTGGGGCAGCCATCAGTGACGCTTGTCCGGCGGGGGTTTGTCGAGCGATTGCAGGCAGCCCAGAAGCGCCAACGCCGCCTCGCCCAGGCGGGGGCCGGGGCGCGTCAGCAGTTCGTAGCGCTCGTTGTCGAAGCCACAGGTGCGGCCGGCCTTCAACGCCTTGAGCGACGCCCAGCCGGGGCGCTGCGGCATGCCGTCGAGGTTGCGCCGCGCGGCCATCACCACGTCGGGCTGGGCCCGCACGACGAACTCAGGGTTGAGGCGCGGAAACGGGCCCATCTCGGGCGCAGCGATGTTGCCCAGGCCCAGGCGGATCAGCGTCTCGCCGAGAAACGAGCTGGCCCCGGCCGCGTAGGGCGAGGCGTCCACCTCGAAGTACACCCGCTGGCCGCGCAGCGCGGCCGGCGCCTGGCGCGCGGCCTCGGCGATGTCGCGCTCGATGCGGGCCCACAGCTGCGCGCCCTGCTGCGGCGTGCCCAGCAGCAGGGCCAGCGTCCCCAGGGCCTGGCGCACCTGTGCGTGCGAGTTCGAGTCGATCACCAGCACCTTGAGGCCCAGCCCTTCGAGCCGGTCGATCACACGGGCCGACGGCGCGGCCAGCACCACGTCGGGCTTGAGTGCCACGATGCGTTCGACCTGCGCGTCTTCGAGCCCACCCAGCTTGGGCAGGGCCTTCACCTCGGCAGGCCAGTTCGAAAAGCGGTCGGTGCCGACGAGCCGGGCGCAGGCACCCAGCGCACACACGCCCTCGGTCAGCGACGGCAGCAGCGACACGATGCGCTGCGGCGGGGCCGCCAGCGTGAGCGTGTGGCCCCGGTGGTCGGGCACCGTCACGGGCGCGGCCCGCGCCACGGCCGCGGCCACGCACGCCCACCCCACCGCGGCGAGGCATCGCCAGAACGCGTTCATCGTTTCACCGCCAGTTCGAGGCCGGCCACCATCAGCGTGACCTGCGTGCTGCAGGCCGCGACGGCCTGGTGCAGCCGGCCGAGTTCATCGACGAATCGGCGCGCCTCGCGGGTGAGCGGCGACAGGCCGAGGCCGATTTCGTTGGACACGCACACCACCGGGCCCGGTGCGGCGCGTAAGGCGTCGCACAGGCCGTCGATGTGCGCCGACAGGTCGGCGGCCGAGACCGCTGGGCCCTGCATCGGCATCAGCAGGTTGGTGAGCCACAGCGTCAGGCAGTCGATCACCACCATCTGCTGCGCGCTGCTGTGCTGCCTGACGGCGCGGGCCAGCTCGCGCGGCACCTCGTCCGTCGCCAGCCGGGGCACGCGCCAGGCACGGTCGGCCCGGTGACGGGCGATGCGCTCGCGCATCTCGTCGTCACCGGGCGTGGCGGTGGCCAGCAGCACGGCCGTGTGCTCGCTCGGCGCGAGCCACGCCGCCGCGCGCTGTTCGGCGCAACGCGACTTGCCGCTGCGCTGGCCGCCGAGGATGAGTTCAACCTGCTGCTGCATCACCCGGCCCTGCCTCAGAAGCTCGCGCGAACGGACAGGTTGAGCGCTCGGCCGTCTTCGGGGTAGATCGAACTCGGCGAGCCCGACACGCAGCGGAAGGCCAGCGTGTAGTGCTTGCGATCGGCCACGTTGGCAACGCCAAAGCCGATCTCGAGGTTCGGCTGCCGCCACACATAGCGCAGGTCGAGCGTGGCGTGGCCCGGCATGCGGCAGGCGTTGGCCGCGTCGGGGTGCTGCGACGACAGCGCGCGCCAGATGGCGTCGAAGCGGTGCGCGTCCGCCGGCGACCAGTCGGCCTGCAACGACAAGCTGCGCCGCGGCACCAGGGGCACGCTGCGCCCGTCGTTCGCGCCGGCGGTGAAGCGGGCTTGTCGATGGGCGGCGGTCAGGCGCAGGTTGATCGCGGGCTGAAGCGCGTGCGCCACTTCGAGCTCGACACCCTGGCGGCGCGTCGGGTCGAGGTTCACGTTCGCGCCGAAGCCGAAGGTGTTGGGCGCGGTGGCGTCGTAGGCGATCTCGTCGGTGAGCACGCTGCGATAGACCCGCAGTTCAGCGCGCGAGCCCGCCTCGCGCCAGCGTGCGCCGCCCTCGATGTCACGCGAGGTCTGCGGGCGCAGCGCGTTGCCGAAGGGCGTGAAGCCGATCTCGTCCACGTTGGGCAGGCGGAAGCTGCGACCCACGCGCGCAAACACCGACGCGCTCGCGCCCAGGGGTTGCAGGGCGCCGAGTTCCCAGGCGTGCATCGTGCGGTCGATGCTGGCGGCGGGCGCGTCGGTGCTGCGCTTGTCGATGTGCTCGGAGCGCAGCCCTGCGTTGAGGCGCGTGCCGCTGGGCAGCGTCAGGTCGTCCTTGGCGAACCAGGCGCGGGTGCGCTGGTTCGACAAGGATCCGAAGGCGCCGGCCACGTCGCGCCCCCATTCGGCGTGGTCGAAGCCGATCACCGCCGCGTTGGTGAAGGCACCGAACCGCGCCGTGTTGCGGGCCCGCAGCGACTGGTTGGTGGCGTCGATCTCGTAGGCGTAGCCGCTCGACAGGTTCTGCAGGTTCTTGTCGCGCCAACCGGCGTCGAACGCGAGTTGCCACGCTCCCAGGTCCAGTTCGCCGAATGCACCGTAGCGCGTGTTGGCGATGGACGCGTGGTTGGTCGGCGTGTTGGTCTGGCGCGGGTTCTGCGCGTACTGCAGGGCGGTCAGCGAACCCGGCAGGCCCGTGTCGAGCTTGTCGTGGGCATGGCGAAGGCCCACGCGCAGCGCATCGGTGCGCCACTGGGCGGTGAGCGACGCGCCCTCGACCTCGGAGTGGAAGTTGTCGCGGTGGTTGTCGGTGCTGCGCATGTTGAGCGACGCATCGAGGCTGACGTCACCCAGCGCCAGCGTGGCCGTGGCGCGGCCGTCGAGCAGGTTGTGGCTGCCGAGCGCCACGTAGGTCTGGGCGCTGCTCTGGCGCGCCTTGCCCCGGCCGGCCTTGGTGGTGATGACGATCGCCCCGCCCGTGGCGCCCTCGCCGTAGAGCACGGCGCTGTTGCCGCGAATCACCTCGATGCGATCCACCGAGTCGATGGGGATGCCGGCCAGGCGCGTTCCGCCCAGGTCGCCTTCGTTGATCTTGATGCCATCGACCACGATCGCCTGGTTGCTGCCCGCGGTGCTGCCGAAGCCGCGCAGGTCGAGCGAGTAGTCGCCGCCGCCGTACAGGTCCACACGGCCCTGCACGCCGGCGAGTTTCATCAGGGCCTCGTTGACCGTCGCGGCCCCGGAGGCGCGGATTTCGTCCGCCGTGATCACGCTGACACCGAAGCTGAGCTTGTCTGCGTCCTCGGGAAAGCGCGTCGCCGTCACCACCACGGGGGGCAGCTGGCTTTGCGCCATCGCGGCGCCGTGCAGGAAAGAGAAAAGGGAAAGTCCGGCGACCACGCAGGGTCGCGCAATGAACCGGGGCGCGCGGCCCGCGGCAAGAGAGATGCTCACGATGAAGGTTTCATTTGAACGTGCCAGCCTGCTTCCCCGCAGGCCCGCACCCATTGGTGCGCAGCGAGCCGCGCACCCCAAACGTTGGCCGGTATCCGGGCTGGCGGAACGACCCGTGCGACCTTCCCAGCATCCGAAGACACCAGTGGCTTGAGCACACGAGCTGAAAGCATGTCACCGAGGGCGACGACGCAGCTTTCGTCCGCTTACCGTTGCGGGGGCAGCGCAGGTGGGTGAGACATCCGTGGCGGATGGGACACCTCTGCTTCCCGTTTAACTGCGCCGGCGTGAACACCGGCACGAGCACCAACGCGTGGGATTGTAAGCAGCCGCAGGGCGACGCCTACAATCGGCCCACCTGTTCGCGCGCCCTCGCGCCCACCGTCTGCGCCTACTCTGTGGAGTCCCGGCCCGCCATGTCGAAGATCCAAGAACTTGCCGAGCGCGTGGAGCGCCTGCTGCTTCGGCACGAGGAGCTCAAGCGCACCAACGAACTGCTCGAACAGCAGGTCGGCACGCTGACGCAAGAGCGTGACAACCTCAAGTCGCGCCTGAACGCCGCGCGCGGCCGCATCGATGCGCTGCTGCAGCGCCTGCCCACCGAAACCACCGCCGCCGACAACACCGGAGCCCCCACGCCATGACCATGAAGCAGATGGAAGTGACGATCATGGGGCAGAGCTACATCCTCGGCTGCCCCGAAGGCGGCGAGACCTCGCTGCTCGAAGCCGTGGGCAATGTGGACCGCGAGATGAGCGCCATCCGCGATGCCGGGCGCGTCAAGGCCCGTGAGCGCATCGCGGTGCTGGCGGCGCTGAACCTCGCGTACTCGCTCGCCGAACGTCCGCTGCCGCCGCCGGTCGTCGCCCGCGCAGCGAGCGAAGGCACGGACAACGACGACGTGGACATCGACGCGCTGATCCGCCGCGTGGATCAGGCCCTGGGCGCCGACGGCCGCTTGCTCTGAGCGAAGCAAAAAGTCGTACGCCGGCGAGGCGCCGGCAATGCCCACGAGTGGGCCGAAGTCAAGCGTCTTTTCCTACGTTTCTGCACGGCCTACTGACTTGTTTGTGCAAGAGACCGACGCATAGAATGGCTTCGTCCGTTGCGTTCGCGTGAGTCCTATATTTCCTTGAACCGATGCTCGTAAGAGCCAGGGCTTGGAACATCGCCCGGTAGGTGTGATCGTCTCGCGTCAGATGAACCCGAAGCCCGGCTGACCTCGCCCACCTGAATCCGCTTGGGTTCAGGAATGCGGCTCCCGGTTCGCGGCGGACACCCTCTTTCTTTCAGCTTCCATTGCCATGGTCGAACAGTTTTGGCTCATGAAGAGCGAGCCGGATGAGTGTTCGATCGATGACTTGGCCGCGGCCGCGAAACAGACCGTCCCCTGGGTCGGCGTGCGCAACTACCAGGCACGCAACTTCATGCGCGATGCCATGCGCGTGGGCGACGGTGTGCTGTTCTATCACTCGTCTTGCCCCGAACCGGGCATCGCCGGCCTCGCGCGGGTGGCGAGCACCGCCTACGCCGACGCCACGCAGTTCGACCCGTCGAGCAAGTACCACGACCCCAAGGCCTCGCCCGACGCGCCGCGCTGGCTGCACGTGGACGTGCAGCTCGACCGCAAGACCCGGCTCTTGTCGCTGAAGGACATGCGCGCCGCCCCTTCGCTTGCGACCATGCAGGTGCTCAAGCCGGGCAACCGCCTCTCGATCACGCCGGTGACACCCGACGAGTGGCGCGCCGTGCTCGATCTTCTCGAAAGTTGACGATGGCCGATCTGCTGTCCGGCATGAGCATGCAGCTCATCGCCGAGTTGTTGGTGCTGGGCGCCTTCACCGGTTTTCTCGCGGGCCTGCTGGGCATCGGCGGCGGCATGCTGATGGTGCCGTTCATGACGCTGATCCTCGGCATGAAGGGCTTTCCGGCCGACTACATCGTGAAGATCGCGGTGGCGACCTCGCTGGCCACGATCTGCTTCACCTCGGTCTCGTCGGTGCGTGCGCACCACGCGCGCGGCGCGGTGCGCTGGGACATCGCCCGCGTGCTGGCGCCGGGCATCGTGTTTGGCTCGCTGCTCGGCGCGCAAATCGCCAAGGCCCTGCCCTCGCGCGGGCTGGCGCTGGTGTTCGCGGTGTTCGTCGCGTTTTCGGCGACGCAGATGTTCCTCGACAAGAAGCCCAAGCCCACGCGCGAACTGCCGGGGGCGCTGGGCATGTTCGGCGCGGGCGGCGTGATCGGCGTGCTGTCGGCCCTGGTCGGTGCGGGCGGTGGCTTCATCTCGGTGCCGTTCATGACCTGGTGCAACGTGAAGATCCACAACGCGGTGGCCACGTCGGCGGCGCTGGGCTTTCCGATCGCACTGGCGGGCACGTTGGGCTACATCTACGCGGGCTGGTCGCTCGAAGGCATGCCGTCGGGCACGCTGGGTTTCATCTACGTGCCGGCGCTGGTGGTGATCGCCATGGCCAGCGTGCTGACCGCGCCGCTCGGGGCACGCACCGCGCACCGTCTCGACGTGAAGCAGTTGAAGAAGGCCTTCGCGCTCGTGCTGTACGTGCTGGCGGCCTACATGCTCTACAAGGGCCTGAGCCTTTGAGCGCCTGAGGGGGCGTTCACCCCAGCAGGCCGTCGATCAAGAGGCGGATCGCCTTCTTGTAGCGCACGGCCGGCTCGCCCTGCGCAATGGCCAGGGCCGCCGCGTCGAACGCGGCCGAGAGCAGGCGCGTGAGGGCCTCCAGCGTCGGGCCGTCGGCCGGCTCACGGAGCGCTTCGCGCAGGCCTTCGCGCAACTCGGTTTCGCCAGCGGCTTCGGCCAGTTCGCGCAGCTGCGCGCGCGAAAGCACGGCCGGGGCATCCAGCAAGAGCAGGCGCGCGCGGCCGCCTTCGGCCATCGCGGCGAAGTACGCGTGGGCGCCACGCTCCAGGGCCTCATGCGGCGCCAGCCGGCCTTTCGAGCCCGCCGCGATGGCCGTGGCGACTTCACCGGCCGCCTGCCGCGCCACCGCGAAGAACAGCTCGGCCTTGTCGGCAAAGTGGTGGTACAGCGCGCCCCGGGTGACCTGCGCGGCGGCCACCAGCTCGGGCGTGCTGGTCTCGGCATAGCCCTTGGCGACGAAAAGCGGCCGGGCCGCCGCCACGAGCGCGGCGCGCGTCGCGTCGCTGCGTTCCTGATGCGTGCGTGGGGATGTTTTTGGGGCGATTGGCATACATGCAGACTGTATGTATTATGGAATTACATACACATTGTATGTATGAACCGGAGCCCCCTCATGAAATGCAAGCAGTCCTATCCCGTGCTGATGTCAAACGACGTGGCGCTCACCGCCCGCTTCTACGCGCAGCACTTCGGTTTCAAGCCCTTGTTCGACAGCGACTGGTACGTGCACCTGCAATCGACAGAGAACCCGGACGTGAACCTCGCGGTGGTGCAGGCGGACCACGAGACCATCCCCGCGCCAGGACGCCAGCCGGTCGCCGGCCTGCTGCTGAACTTCGAGGTGGACGACGTGGACGCCGAATACGAGCGGCTGCAGCGCGCAGGCCTGCCGGTCTTGCTGAGCCTGCGCGACGAGGCCTTCGGTCAGCGTCACTTCATCACGCGCGACCCGAACGGCGTGCTGATCGACGTGATCAAGCTGATCGCGCCGAGCGCCGAATTCTTGAAGCAGTACGCGCCGGGCGTGGCGGTGACGGCCTGAACGCGCGGCCGCCCTCAGGCGCCGTCAAAGCGGATGCTCGCCAGCGTGACGTGGTTGCCGCCGCGGCGCTGGGCCTCGGCGAGCGCCGCGTCGGCGGCCTGCAGCAGCTCTTCTTGCGAGTGCGCCGTGTGGGGGAAGCTCGCCACACCCATCGACACCGTGAAGCCGAGGTCGTTGCCATTGAGCATGACGATCTGCGTGGCGCACTGGCGGCGCAGGCCTTCCATGCGCGCATGCGCGGTGGCCAGACCGACGCCCGACAGCAGCACGGCGAACACGTCTTCGTCGCGGCGGCATGACGAGTCCATCGCGCGGGTGTTGCTGCGCAAAAGGCGACCCAGCGATTCGAGCACGCGCTGGCGCGCCTCTGAACCCTGCGATTGGGTCGATTCGCTGAGCGGGTCGAGCGCCACCGACACCAGCGAGAACTCGCGGTGCTCGCGCAACGACAGGTCCACCTCGCGGCGCAACTGGTCGTCGAACTGGCTGCGCTGGTACAGGCCGGTGACCCGGTCGTGCACGCTCGGGTCTTGCGACTCCTTGCGCAGCGCTTCGATGGTCTGCTGCTGTTGTTCGAGCTGGTGCAGCGCGGTCTGCAACTGGGCGTCGGCTTGCCGCTGGGCGGTGAGCTCGACCCACACGCAGGCGAGGTAACGCGCCGGGCCGCCTTCGGCCGAGGCCAGCGGCACGCGCGTGACGCTGAACTCGCGGCGTTGGCCGTCGCTCTCGATGCGATGTTCACTGACCTGCGCGACCGTCTGCACCCCGGCGGACTGGTCGGCCGCACGCAAGGCCGCACCGGCCTCGGAGGGCAGCCAGTCGTCGTCGGTCAGGCCTTCGAGGTCGGCTCGGCCCGACAGCAGGGTCATGCGGGGCGAAGCCCAGACGTAGCGGCCCGAGGCGAGGTCTTTCACCGCCCAGGCGCCCTCGACACGGTCGAGCACACACGACAACACGCCGCCCCAAACGCCAGGCGCGAGCTGCAACGAGGCCGACAGCGCCCTCGCCTGCTCGAAGCGTTCTACCAAGACCCGTTGATTCGATTCCGTCATTCGCTCACTCGATGCCAGCGTGCGTCAGCGCCGGCCGAACCCGGGCGCGCATGTCAATGCGGGGCTTTATGCACCGCCAGGGGGATCAGGAATACCCCTAGGTCATCATAGCGAGCGCTTCCGGGGGCCCGCGCTCACCCCCTCGGTCACAGGGTGTGAATACGTCGCGCGAACGAACCGGAAGCGGGCATGCGGGCGAGCAGTGAGCGGACGACCCTCATCAGATCGAGCCCCCCGCCCAGCGCAGAAGCAAGAGACTCAGGTGCCTTGCGGCACCACGCGGGCGCGGCCACCCTTCTCGGCCCAGGTGCGCGTCCAGCGGATCTGGACGATCTGCAGGACCACCAACACCACCAGCGTGCAGGCCGCGAAGGCGACGAAGCCCCACAGGTAGGTGTCGGTCAGTTGCTTGGACTGGCCCATCGCGTTCGGCACGAAGCTGCCGCCCAGCGCGCCGATCTCGCCGATCATCGAACCGGCCACCGCGGTGGTCAGCGGCCAGCGCAGCGGCACCAGCTGGAAGAGCGCCCCGTTGCCGGCACCCAGCGCCGCGAAGCACAGCATGAAGAGCAGCGTGGTCAGCGCCACGCTGGTGGACGACATGCCGCACAGCACCAGCGAGAGCGCCACCACCACCAGCACGCCGGTGAGGGTGTTCACGCCGCCGATCTTGTCGGACACATAGCCACCCAGCACCCGCACCGCCGAGCCCATCAGCGTGGCCAGCATCGTGAGTTGGCCTGCTTCGATCTTGGTGACCTTGAACTGGTCGTAGAAGTAGGTAGGCAGGAAGCTCGCCAGGCCGATGAAACCACCGAAGGTGATGACGTAGATCAGGCTGAACACCCAGCCGTCTTTCTCGAACAGGCAGGCGATGTGTTCACGGAAGGTCTGGTGCTCGATGTCGGGCGGCTCTTTGGCCATGAACCACATCACCGCGAGCGGCAGGCACATCGACAGCGCGGCCAGGCCGTACACCGTTTGCCAGCCGTAGGCGGTGGCCAGCGGCGGCGCGAACAGCACCGCGAGCACGGTGCCGCTGTTGCCGGCACCGGCGATGCCCATCGCCAGGCCCTTGTACTTGGGCGGGAACCAGCCCGAGCCCAGCGACAAAGCCACGCCGAAGCTCGCGCCGGCAATACCCAGCAGCACGCCCATGGCGAGCACGTGGTCGTACGAGTTGACGAAGTAGTAACCGCCGGCCAGCGCCGCGACGATCAGGCCCATCTCGACCATCGCCGCGTTCTTGCGGCCGATGTACTGCGCCAACACGCCGAGCGGAAAGCGCATCAGCGCGCCCGCCAGGATGGGCACCGACACCATGAACCCTTTTTGTGCGGCCGTGAGGTTGTAGGTCTCGCTGATGAACGGCGCCATCGCGCCATTGAGCACCCAGATGGCGAAACAGAAGTCGAAGTACAGGAAGGACGCGAACAGCGTGGGTGGATGTCCGGATTTCAGAAAGTCTTTGGCTGACGCCATGGGTGGTCCTCAGTGGTTTTTGATGGTCGAGCCGTGCGGTGCGCGGTCAGGGCCTGCGGCTTCGCACGTCGGCGGCGCCAGTGACGAGGCGCAGCGCGTGTTCAAAGCAAGAATGGGGCTCGACCTGCGGGGCACCCGCAGGTCGGGCGTCGAAGCCTCAGGCCGGCATCGGCGCGGCGCGTGCGCGGCCGCCTCGTTCGGCCCAGGTTCGCGTCCAGCGGATTTGCATGACGCGCATCATGAAAAGCACCAGCAGCGAGAGCACCGCGAAGAGCGCGAAGCCCCAGAAGTAGGTGCCGGTGTACTGACGCGACAGGCCCATCGCGTTGGGCACGAGGCCGCCGCCCAAGGCACCGATCTCGCCAATCATCGAACCGGCCACCGCGGTGGTCATCGGCCAGCGCAGTGGCACCAGTTGGAACAGCGCCCCGTTGCCAGCGCCCAGCGCGGCAAAGCACAGCATCAGAAGCAAGGTGGTCAGCACCAGCGAGTCGCCGGCCAGCCCGCACAGCATGAGCGTGACGCTGATGATGATGAGCACGGTGGTCAGCGTGTTGATGCCGCCCCAGTGGTCGGAGATCCAGCCGCCGAAGATGCGCAGCGCCGCGCCCATGAAGGCTGCCAGCATGGTGAGCTGGCCCGCCTGCACCTTGCTGACACCGAACTGGTCGTAGTAGTAGCTGGGCAGGAAGGTCGTCAGGCCGATGAAGCCGCCGAAGGTGATGGCGTAGATGATCGAGAAGGCCCAGCCGTCTTTCTCGAACAGGCAGGCGATGTGCTCGCGGAAGTTCGCGTGCTTGTCCACGTCGTCGGGTTCGCGCGCGAGGAAGATCATCACCAGCACCGGGAACATCAGCCCCAGCGCGGCCAGGCCGTAGACGGTCTGCCAGCCGTAGGCCTGGGCCAGTTGCGGCGCGAGCAAGGCCGAGACCGAGGTGCCGACGTTGCCGGCACCGACCAGCCCCATGGCCAGCCCCTTGTAGCGCGCCGGGAACGAGCCCGAGCCGAGCGACAGCGCCACGCCGAAGCTCGCGCCGGCGATGCCCAGCAGCACGCCCATCGCGAGCAGGTCGTTGAAGGTGTCGACGAAGAAATAGCCGAAGAGCAGCGCGATGGCGATGCCGCCCATCTCGACCAGCGTGGCGCTCTTGCGGCCGATGTACTGGGCGAGGATGCCCAGCGGGAAACGCATGATGGCGCCGGCGAAGATGGGCACCGACAGCATCAGGCCGACCTGGGCCGAGCTCAGTTGCAGCGACTCTTTGATGAAGGGCGCCATCGCGCCGTTGGTCACCCAGACGCCGCAGCAGTAAGCGAAGTAGATGAAAGACGCGAGCAGGGTCGGGCTGTGCCCGGCTTTCAAAAAGTTGCCCAGGAAGTTGCGGGTGCCCGCCATGGTTCAGGTCCTCAGTCGAAACGCTATGGTTGTTATTAGTGCGTAATGAGCGAAAACCGTGCCGGCCTGCACCAGGGCCAATCACCCCAAGCCAGTGATTCGGCGCGCCCATGTGGTGCGCTGGCGCACTTGGTGCGCACCAGAACTTGACCCCGCGCGCCAGCATCGCGCGTGACGTCGGCGCACGAAGAGTCGCCGCCGCTACCTCGGCAGGAACAGCAGCCAGTACACCAGCAGGACGTTCATCAGCAGCGACACCAGCAGGGCCACCTTCCACAGCCCACCGCGCGTGCGGGCCAGCAAGGGGGTCGCCGAGGCCGCCGGCAAGGGGCGCGAGGCCCCGCGTTCGAGCGCGAGCAGCAGCTCTTCGGCGGTCTCGAAGCGTTGTTTCTTCTCGCGCGCAACGGCCTTGAGCACGATGTGGTCGAGCCAGATCGGCACGTCGGGCCGCACGCGTGAGGGCGGCACCGGGTCGCGCTTATAGCGCGCCGACTGGAAGGGCTCGATCTCGCCGAAAGGCAGGCGCCCGGTGAGCAACTGGTAGAGCGTGACGCCCAGCGCGAACAGGTCGCTGCCGGGGTCCACCGGTTCGTCGTCCCACTGCTCGGGGTTCATGTAGCTGGGCGTGCCGGCATGCAGGCTGCGGTGCTCGGCGGGCTCGCTGCCCGACACCGCCACGCCCAGGTCGAGCAGGCGCAACTTGCCGTCTTCACCGAGGTGGAAGTTGCCGGGCTTGACGTCGCGGTGCACCACCCCCATGCGGTGCAATTGGCCCAGCGCACGGGCGGCGGCGACAGCCCAATCGAGCACCTCGCGCACGGCGATGGGGCGCGACTTGTCGGCCAGGCGCTGCTCCAGGGTCTGGCCGGTGTGCCAGGCATAGAGCAGGTAGAAGGCGGTGGGATCGACGGGCTCGCGCACCCGCACGAAGCCGAGTTCGGCGCGCTCGCTCACCCGGCCGGCGAGCCAGGCCTCGTGCGCGAGCATGGCGCGCTCGGCCGGGTCGCTGGCGCGCGAGGGGTGCAGCGTCTTCAAGGCCCACAGCTCGCGCGTGACGGGGTCGCGCACCTGGTAGAGCAGGTGCACGGCGGTGTCGGCGACGGGGGCGGTGACGGTGAAGCCATCGAGCGTGTCGCCGACCTTCAGGCGCGGCGGAATGGGCAGTTGCCGGCTGCGCAGCACCTCGTCATGCAGGCGCGCCTGCGCGAGCCCCTTCACGCGCAGCACGAGGGCGGTGCAGTTGTCGCGCGTGCCCGCGGCCAGTGCGGCGCGCACCAGGGCGTCGCTCGCTTCTTGTGCGTTGGGCGGATTCATCGCCAGCTCGGCGATGCGCGCGAGCGGCAGGCAGCCGTGCACGCCATCGCTGAGCAGCACGAAGGTGTCGCCGGGGCGCAGCTCGCCCTGGTCGTAATCGACCCGCACCGAGTCGTCGAGCCCGATGGCGCGCGTGAGGCCGCTCTTGAAGTCGATGTGCTCGATGCAGTGGTCGTGCGTGAGCTGCTGGCAGTCGCCGCCGCGAATCAGATAGGCGCGCGTGTCGCCCACGTGGGCCAGCGTCCAGGTCTGGCCGCGCAGCGACAGCGCCGTCAGCGTGGTCAGCGCCGCACCGCTCTTGCGCCGCTGGTTGTGGCCCGACAGCCAGGCGTTCTGCGCGCTGACGATGCGGTCGAAGACGACGGTCGTGTGCCAGGTGGGGGGGGCGGCGAAGTAGTCCTGCAGCAGGGTCATCACCGTGGTCTGCGCGGCCATGCGGCCCTCGCCGCCGGCCGAGACGCCATCGGCGATGGCGGCCACCAGGCCCTGGCTTTCTTCGTGCGCGCGAGGCGGCATGACGCCGGCGAAGTCTTCGTTGCGCTCGCGCGGGCCACTGAGGCTCGCGTGGCCGATGTCGATGTCAAAACTCATGGGGGAAAGCTGCTCGCACCCGCTTGGGGCAAGAGACAGACAAGAAGCAGGGGCATTTCAGATGAAGCAATTCTCTTGCCCGAAAACAGTGCGCCCGGCACCACATTGCGCCCAACAACGGGGTATGGCTTGGCACCAACATTGCTTCTTCTTGGCGCACTGAGTAGATACCTCGCAGAAGGACCGCCGGATGAAGAAGATGAAGTTGGTGATGATCGGCAACGGGATGGCCGGCGTTCGCACGCTCGAAGAGCTGCTGAAGATCGCCCCCGACCTGTACGACATCGCCGTGTTCGGGGCCGAGCCGCACCCGAACTACAACCGCATCCTCTTGTCGCCGGTGCTGGCCGGCGAGCAGACGCTCGACGAGATCGTCCTGAACCCGCTGTCTTGGTACGAAGAGAACCACATCACGCTGCACCTGGGCAAGAAGGTCGTGCATGTGGACCGCAAGAACCGCATCGTGCGCGCCGAAGACGGCACCGAAGAGCCGTACGACCGCCTGCTGATCGCCACCGGCTCGAACCCGTTCATCCTGCCGGTGCCGGGCAAAGAGCTGCAAGGCGTGATCGCCTACCGCGACATCGCCGACACCAACACCATGATCGAGGCGGCGGCCACCTACAAGCACGCCGTCGTGATCGGCGGCGGCCTGCTGGGCTTGGAGGCCGCCAACGGCCTGATGCTGCGCGGCATGCAGGTCACGGTCGTCCACATCATGCCGTGGCTGATGGAGCGCCAGCTCGACGACTCGGCCGGCAAGCTGCTGCAGAAGTCGCTCGAAGAGCGCGGCCTGAAGTTCATGATCGGCGCGCAGACGCAGGCACTCATCGGCGACCAGGACGGCGGCAAGGGCGGCCGCGTGATGGCCGTGCAGTTCAAGGACGGCACCGAGCTGCCGGCCGACCTGGTGGTCATGGCCGCCGGCATCCGCCCCAACACCGAACTGGCCGAAAAGATCGGCCTGCACTGCAACCGGGGCATCGTCGTCAACGACACGATGCAGACCATCACCGACCCGCGCATCTACTCGGTGGGCGAATGCGCGGCGCACCGCGGCATCGCCTACGGCCTGGTGGCGCCGCTGTTCGAGCAGGGCAAGGTCTGCGCGACTCACCTGGCCGAGTTCGGCATCGGACGCTACACGGGCTCGCAGACGTCCACCAAGCTCAAGGTCACCGGCATCGACCTGTTCTCGGCCGGCGACTTCATGGGCGGCGAGGGCTGCGAAGAAATCGTGATGAGCGACCCGTACGGCGGCGTCTACAAGAAGCTCGTCATCAAGGACGACAAGCTCGTCGGCGCCTGCATGTACGGCGACACGGTCGATGGCTCGTGGTACTTCAAGCTGATCCGCGACGGCCGCAAGGTCACAGACATCCGCGACAAGCTGATGTTCGGCGAGTCGAACATCGGCGACACCGGCCACCAGGGCCACAGCAAGGCCGCCGCCATGGCCGACAGCGACGAGGTCTGCGGCTGCAACGGCATCACCAAGGGCAGCATCTGCAAGGCCATCAAAGAGAAAGGCCTGTTCACGCTCGAAGAGGTGCGCAAGCACACCAAGGCCAGCGCGTCGTGCGGCTCGTGCACGGGGCTGGTCGAGCAGCTGATCATGTTCACGGCCGGTGGCGACTACTCGGCCACGCCGAAGAAGAAGGCCATGTGCGGCTGCAGCGACAACAGCCACCAGGAGGTGCGCGACGCCATCCGCGAGCAAAAGCTGCTGAGCATCGACGGCGTGTACAAGGCCCTGGGCTGGCGCACGCCGAACGGCTGTTCGAGCTGCCGCCCGGCGATCAACTACTACCTGATCAGCACCTGGCCGAAAGAAGCGAAAGACGACCCGCAATCGCGCTTCATCAACGAGCGCAGCCACGCCAACATCCAGAAAGACGGCACCTACTCGGTGGTGCCGCGCATGTGGGGCGGCGAGACCACGGCCAGCGAGCTGCGGCGCATTGCCGACGTGGTGGACAAGTACCAGATCCCCACCGTCAAGGTCACCGGCGGCCAGCGCATCGATCTGCTGGGCGTGAAGAAGGAAGACCTCGTCAACGTCTGGAAAGACATCGGCATGCCCAGCGGCCATGCCTACGCCAAGGCGCTGCGCACCGTGAAGACCTGCGTGGGCAGCGAGTGGTGCCGCATGGGCACGCAGAACAGCACCCAGCTCGGCAAAGACCTCGAGCGCGCCATGTGGCGCATGTACGCGCCGCACAAGGTGAAGTTCGCGGTGAGCGGCTGCCCGCGCAACTGCGCCGAGTCGGGCATCAAGGACGTGGGCGTGATCGGCGTCGATTCGGGCTGGGAGATGTACATCGCCGGCAACGGCGGCATCAAGACCGAGGTGGCGCACTTCTTCGTGAAGCTCAAGACGGCCGAAGAGGTCATCGAGTACACGGGCGCCTTCTGTGAGCTGTACCGCCAAGAGGGCTGGTACCTCGAACGCACGGTGCACTACGTGAACCGCGTGGGCCTCGACTACGTGAAGCAGCGAATCCTCGACGACCACGAGGGGCGCCGCGCGCTGTGGGCGCAGCTGAAGTTCGCGCTCGACGGCGAGCCCGACCCGTGGTTCGAGTTCGACAAGGCGCAGTTGGACACGCGCCAGTTCAGCGCCCTCACCCTGGGTTGATCCCCCGCAGCCGGTGGCGCCTCGCAAGCGCCCCAGCCCCTGGCCCCTGCACATCCGTCGCAGGTCGTGGCCCTCGATTGCAGCAAGGACAAGAAGATGAGCGAGTGGAAGCCCCTCTGCCGTATTGAAGACATTCCCGTGCTGGGTGCACGCCGTGTCGAGCGCGCGCAAGGCGTGGCCGTCGCTGTGTTTCGCAACGACCAGAACAAAGTGTTCGCGCTGCTCGACAAGTGCCCGCACAAGGGTGGCCCGCTGAGCCAGGGCATCGTCTATGGCGAAAGCGTCGCCTGCCCCCTGCACAACTGGAGCATCGGCCTCGGGACCGGCTGCGCGCACGAGCCCGACGAAGGTTGCACCACCCCGTTTCAAGTGAAGGTCGAGAACGGCGTTGTCCACCTGGACGCCGCCGAGCTCAACACCCTCGCCCTCGATTCCTGATCACCCGTTTGCCGTACGAGAGCCTCGCATGCTTTTTGGTCGCAAGAACCGCAAGCCCATCACCATTCCGGCCAAAGAGGTCAAGGAATGGAAGTACACGACCTGCAACTACTGCTCGACCGGTTGCGCCATCGAGATCGGCCTGAACGACAGCGGAAAGATCGTCACCAGCCGCGGCCACGCGGGCGCTGACGTCAACCGTGGCAAGCTGTGCATCAAGGGCCTGCTCGAACACGAGCTGTTCGACTCGCCAGGCCGCGGGATGATGCCGCTGATGCGCGAGAAGGCGCACTTGCCCTTCCAGCCCGCGAGCTGGGACGCCGCGCTCGACAAGACCGCCGAGAAGATCAAGGAGATCCAGGCCAAGTACGGCCGCGACTCGTTCGCGGTGGTCTCGACCGGCCAGCTGCTCACCGAAGAGTTCTACACGCTGGGCAAGCTGGTGCGCGGCCAGATCGGCACCAACAACTACGACGGCAACACCACGCTGTGCATGGCCTCGGCGGTGTCGGGCTACAAGCGCTCGTTCGGCTCCGACGGCCCGCCCGGCTGCTACGGCGACTTCGAGCACACGCATTGCCTGATGGCCTTCGGATCGAACCTGCCCGAGCAGCACCCCATCATCTATTGGCGGCTGAAAGAAGCGCTCGAGAAGCGCAAGTTCCCGCTGATCGTGGTGGACCCGCGCGTGACGATGCTGGCGCAGTTCGCCGACATCCACCTGCCCATCACGCCAGGCACCGACACCGTGCTCATCAACGCGATGATGCATGTCATCTTCAAAGAGAACCTGCAAGACGACGCCTACATCGCGGCCCACACCAAGGGCATCGACGAGCTGCGTGCGCTGGTCGCCGACTACGACCCCAAGACCGCACAGCACATCTGCGGCATCGACGAAGACCGCATCCGCACCGTGGCGCGCATCTACGCCAAGGCCCCGGCCGCGATGAGCATCTGGACGATGGGCATCAACCAGTCCACCCACGGCTCGGACGGCGTGGTGAACATCAACAACCTCAACCTCATCACCGGCAACATCGGCAAGCCTGGCGGCACGAGCCTGTCGATCACCGGCCAGTGCAACGCGATGGGCACGCGCGAGTGGTCGTCGTGCTCGGGCCTGCCGGGCTACCGCCTGCTCGAGAAAGAAAAAGACCGCAAGCACGTGGCCGATTTCTGGGGCATCGACGAGAGCTTCTTCCCGCCGGCACGCGGGCTGGCGCAGACCGACATCTTCCCGGCCATCGAAACCGGCGAAATCAAGGGCCTGTGGCTGGTCGCCACCAACCCGATGACCTCGATGCCCAACCAGCCGCGCATCCGCAAGGCGATGGAGAACCTCGAATTCCTCGTGGTGCAAGACGTCTACGAAGACGTCGAGACCAACAAGTACTCGCACGTGTACTTTCCGGCGGCCGTGTGGGCCGAGAAGGAAGGCTGCCACACCAACACCGAGCGCCGCGTGAACCTCACGCGCAATGTGCTGCCGGCCTATGCCGACAGCAAGCCCGACTTCTGGATCTTCAACCAGATGGCCAAGCGCTTCGAAGACCGCAACAAGATCCACTTCCCCGAGACGCCTGAGGGCGCGTTCGAAGAAATGAAGCTGCTCTCGAAGGGCGAGGGCCGCACGCTCGACATCTCGGGCATGAGCTACGACCGCATCGAGGCCGCGCGCGGCATCCAGTGGCCGTACAGCGAAGAGCAGGCCGCGAACGACGCCACGCGCGTGGGCGCCACCGGCAGCTTCGACATGAAGACGCGCTACGACTTCCTGGGCAACCCGCGCCTGTACACCGACGGCAAGTTCCAGACGCCCGATGGCCGCGCCAACCTGCTGCCGGTGCGCTTCGTCAACAACAACGAGTGCCCCGACGCCGAGTACCCGTTCTGGTTGAACTCGGGCCGCGTGGTCGAGCACTTCCACACCCGCACGCGCACCGGGAAGATCGGCAACTGCAACAAGTTCAGCCCGACGCCCTACATGGAGATGAACCCCGACGCCGCCGCCGAGCTGGGCATCGAGCATTCGAGCTATGTTCGCCTGGTGAGCCGCCGCGGCGACGCGGTGGTGATGGTGCAGCTCACGCACCGCGTGGGCCGCGACATGCTGTTCATCCCCTTCCACTTTCACGACTGCGTGAACCGGCTCACGCTGGGCCTGCTCGACCCGTATTCGCGCCAACCGGCGTTCAAGCAAAACGCGGTGCGCGTCGAGCACATCGACCAACAAGAAGCCGCGCGACTGAACCTCGAGCGCCGCACGTTCTGAACTGAGGCCACGCCATGTTGAACATCCAAATCGACAAGAAAACCGGCGAAGCCATCCTGGGCCACGACCCCCAGAAAAAGCCGCGCAAGATCTGGGAAATCCGCACCGAGGAACAGCACTACGCCTTCCTCAAGGCGAAAGACATCCCGCAGAAAAACCGCTACGGCCAGGCCATCGACCTGATCGAGCACACCCAGGGCCAGTTGCCCGTGGGCCGCTCGATGTACATCAACGAGAACCCGGCGGTGGGCGACAACCCCCACCGAAACAAGCAGCACGGCTTCTTCTTCACGGCCGACAACTGCATCGGCTGCCACGCCTGCGAAGCCGCGTGCAGCGAGAAGAACGAGAACCCGGCGCACATCGCCTTCCGTTCGGTGGGCTATGTCGAGGGCGGCAGCTTCCCCGACTACAAGCGCATGAACATCTCGATGGCCTGCAACCATTGCGATGACCCGGTGTGCCTGAAGGGCTGCCCGACCCGCGCCTACACCAAGCACGTCGAGTACGGCGCGGTGCTGCAAGACCCCGAAACCTGTTTCGGTTGCGGCTACTGCACCTGGGTGTGCCCGTACAACGCGCCGCAGCTCGACCCGATCAAGGGCCAGGTCTCGAAGTGCAACATGTGCGTGGACCGCCTCGAAGTGGGCCTGAAACCCGCCTGCGTGTCGGCCTGCGTGGGCAACGCACTCGACTTCGGCGTGATCGAGACCGTGCCCGACCGGCGCGAGCAGGCACTGGCCAACCTGCCCGGCTTCCCGTCGCCCGACATCACGCACCCGAACATCCGCTTCCAGCAGATCAAGCAGCTGCCCGACGAGATGAAGCGCACCGACTCGGCACCGGTGAAGTACCACAAAGACGCGAACGGCCTGTACAAGCCGACCATCGACCAGAAGCAGGGCAAGGCGCGCCACTGGAACTTGAAGCGCCTGTCGTCGCGCGAAAACCCGTTGGTGCTGTTCACGCTGTCGGCGCAGGCGGTGCTGGGTGCGTTCGCGCTGCTGTTTCTGGGCGCGCAGTTCGGGCTCGACGCCTTCACCGGCTTCGCGCAAACGGGTGTCTACACGGCCACGCTGGTCGGCCTGTTCTTGCTGGTGAACTTCGGCCTCTTCATGTCGACCATGCACCTGGGCAAGCCGCACCGCTTCTACCGGGGCTTCAACAACCTGCGGCATTCGCCGGTCTCGCGTGAAGGCTTGGGCATCGCCCTGTTCATCGCTGGCTTGGGCGCGCACATCGGCTTCGGGCTCTTCGGCAATGCGGCCTACGAAGGGTTCTGGACCGGCCTCTTGGGCGGCACGCTCGGCGGGCTGGCCGCCCTGCCCCTGGTTGATCAGGCGGCCACGGTGGCCGGCTGGTTCAGTCTCGTGGCCGGTGCGGTCGGCCTGTACTACATGAACCGCTGCTACCGCATCCGCGCCCGGCCGTTCTGGAACCACTGGCAAGTCGGCACGGCCTTCGTCGGCAATGCGCTGTCGCTGGGCGGCACGCTGGTCGGTGCGGTGCTGCTGCCGACGCTGGCCCTGTCCGCACAGCCGGTCGAGCTGGCGGCTGCGGTGTGCACGGGCGTCGTGCTGCTGGGCCTGCTGATCGAAGGCGTTGGCCACTGGGGCCACTCGCGCGACCTGCGAAGCGCCGAACACGAAGGTGGCGCCTCGTACTACGTGCAGACCACCACCTTCGGCAAGACCTACCTGCTGCGCAACGTGCTGCTGGGCGCCAACGTGCTGCTGATGGGCGTGCTGTTCGGCAGCCTGCTGGCCGACGAAGCGCTCAACCTGCTGGGTGCCGCGGCCCTGGTGCTGAGCGCCGGGCTGCTGCTGGCCACGTCTTTGATCGGCCGCGCGCTGTTCTACATCCTCGTCATTCCGACCACGATGCCGGGCGCCTTCTTCTGGAAGAACAAGGGCTTCGAAGAGCACGCCCGCGACATCGGCTTGGCCCACATGCCGCAGGTCGGCGTGGTGCCGCTCACACACTGAAGGTCAAGGCGCAGACAAACCCGACATGACCCTCGACGACGTGATCGGCAAGACCTGCGTGGTCGGCCTGAGCTATTTCGGATCGGCCGGCGAACTGCTGCGGCAGACACAGCTGGCCGGCGCGGTGCAGAAGGTGGACGCCGAGTTGGGCATCACGCTCGCGCTGCGCCATGCCGATACCACGGTGGCAGCGGCCGAGTTCATCTTGCCGCCCAACCTCGACGCGTGGTTCAAGGCGCCCCCGGGGCACTACAAGCACGCGCCCTCGGGCGTCGATGTGCAGAACCCCGACTTCCTGGTCACCTGGGACATCCACCGCAAGCGCGACACCACGGCCGAAGGCCAGCACGAATGGTGGGAGTGGGTGCCGAACGTCGCGCCGCCGCAGGTCGGCGGCTGAGTGAGGCAGTGCCCCCTCCCCTCCCTCAGCGAGAGGGACACGGAGCCATTCAAAGCCCTCCATCCGTGAGGGCTGTCACGGCCGGGTGCCCACCTCGGCACGCATCGTGCAACGCTGGTCAGCGACACTCGCCGACCTTTTCGCCAGCGTTCGCCCCATGCGACAGATTCCCATCCATCCGGCCAGCCAAGAAACGCGCAGCACCTGCCCCTACTGCGGCGTGGGCTGCGGCGTGCTCATCGAAACCCGCGGCACGCAGATCGTCGGCGTGCGTGGCGACCCCGAGCACCCGGCGAACTTCGGCCGGTTGTGCACCAAGGGCAGCACGCTGCACCACACCGCCACGGCGCCCATCACCACGCAGGCCCGGCTGTTTCACCCTGCGCTGCGCGCGCACCGGGGCGCCACGCCGCACACCGTGTCGTGGACGGACGCACTCGACACCGCCGTCGACCGCTTCGAGCAGGTCGTCAAGGCGCACGGCCCCGACGCGGTGGGCTTCTACCTCTCGGGCCAGTTGCTGACGGAGGACTACTACGTCTTCAACAAGCTCGCCAAGGGCCTGATCGGCACCAACAACGTCGACACGAACTCGCGCCTGTGCATGAGCAGCGCGGTGGCCGGCTACAAGGCCACGCTGGGGGCCGACGCCCCGCCGGCCTGCTACGACGACATCCCGCACGCCGACACGCTGTTCATCACCGGCTCGAACGCCGCGTGGGCGCACCCCATCCTCTACCGCCGCATCGAAGACACCAAGGCCTCGAAGCCCGGCCTGCGCATGGTCGTGGTGGACCCGCGCCGCACCGAAACCGCCGAAGCCGCCGACCTGCACCTGCAGATCCTGCCTGGCACCGACGTCGCGCTGTACCACGGCATGCTGCATCTGCTGCTGTGGGAAGGCCTCACCGACACGGCCTACATCGCCGCCCACACCCAGGGCTTCGACGCGCTGCGCAACCGGGTGCGCGACTTCACGCCGAAAGAAGCGGCCAAGCTCTGCGGCATCGACGAAGACGCGCTGGTGCAGGCCGCACGCTGGTTTGGCGAAGCGGGCAAACGCACGCTGTCGCTCTATTGCCAGGGCCTCAACCAGAGCAGCGCCGGCACCGCGAAGAACGCCGCGCTGATCAACCTGCACCTCGCCACCGGGCAGATCGGCAAGCCAGGCGCCGGCCCCTTCTCGCTGACCGGCCAGCCCAACGCCATGGGCGGGCGCGAGGTCGGCGGCCTGTCGAACCTGCTGAGCGCGCACCGTGACTTGGCGAACCCGCAGCACCGCGCCGAGGTGGCGGCGCTGTGGGGTGTCGACGACGTGCCCGCCACGCCGGGCAAGAGCGCGGTCGAGATGTTCGAGGCCGCCGCCGATGGCCAGATCAAGGCCTTGTGGATCGCCTGCACCAACCCCGCGCAGTCGATGCCGCACCAGGCCGTGGTGCGCCGCGCGCTCGAACGCGCCGAGTTCATCGTCGTGCAAGAAGCCTTCGCCACGACCACCACCTGCGAATACGCCGACCTCTTGCTGCCCGCCACCACCTGGGGAGAAAAAGACGGCACCGTCACCAACAGCGAACGCCGCATCAGCCGCGTGCACCCGGCCGTGCCCGCGCCCGGCCATGCGCGGCACGACTGGGCCATCGCCACCGAATTCGCCCAGCGGCTCGAAGCCCGCCTGCGCCCCGGCCGACCCTCGCTCTTTGCCTACGACAGCGCCGAATCCATCTGGAACGAACACCGCGAGAGCACCCGCGGGCGCGACCTTGACATCACCGGCCTGAGCTATGCCCGCATCGACGCTGCGCCCGCGCAGTGGCCCTTTCCCGAAGGCGCGAGCGAAGGCAAGGCGCGGCTGTACGAAGACGGCGTCTTTCCCACCGCCGATGGGCGCGCGCGCTTTGCCGACGTGCCCTACATGCCCGTGGCCGAGCCGCGCGACGCGCGCTACCCCTTCTCGCTGACCACCGGCCGGCTGCGCGACCAGTGGCACGGCATGAGCCGCACCGGCACGCTGGGCCGCCTGTTCGGCCACGTGCCGGAGCCCAGCACCGACCTGCACCCGAGCGACATGGCCCGGCTGCACCTGGTCGAAGGCGACCTCGTGCACGTGACCTCGCGGCGCGGCTCGATCGTGCTGCCCGCGCACGGCACCGACCAAGTCGCCCCCACGCAGGCCTTCGTCGCCATGCACTGGGGCGAAGAGTTCCTCTCGGGCAGCAGCGGCACGGGTGCACGTGCCTACGGCATCAACGCCGTCACGACGCCGGCCTACTGCCCCACATCCAAGCAACCCGAACTCAAGCACACCGCCGTGAAGGTGCTGCGCGCCGAGCTGCCCTGGCGACTGCTCGGCGTGGCCTGGCTGCCGCACGACCAGGCCTTGCGCGCCCGCGAGCAGTTGAAGCCGCTGATGCGCGCCTTCGCCTTCGCCACCTGCGTGCCCTTCGGTCGCGAGCGCAGCGGCGTGCTGTTTCGCGCCGCCGCCTACGAGGCCGCGCCCCCCGAGCTGCTGGCGCAGATCGAAGGCATCCTCGGGCTCGACGGCAAAGAGGTGCTGCGCTACGTGGACAAGCGCAAGGGCCAGCGCCGCAGCATGCGGCTCGACCAGGTCAACGGGCAGACGCAGCTCGAAGGCTTCGTGCTGGCCGGCGACATCAGCGCCGAGCTGTGGGTCAAGCCCTTGCTGCAAGACGAGTTGCCCGCGCAGGCCTACGGCCGCCTGCTGCTCTCGCCCGGTGCCAAGGCACCGATGGCCGTGCAGTCGCGCGGCCGCCAGGTGTGCACCTGCTTCAACGTGACCGAGCCCGACATCGTCGCCACGCTGAAGGCGTGCAGCGGTTCGGACGACGCACAACTCGCGCAGCTGCAGGGCCAGCTCAAGTGCGGCACCAACTGCGGCTCGTGCATCCCCGAGTTGCGGCGCTTGGTGAAGGGGCGCTTGCAGGCGGTGTGAGGGACGGTGGGCCGCGCGGCCTTCGCGTCCACCGTGCGCCGTTCGGGCAGAGCCCGCCGAAGCCCCGCCCTGCCCGGGGACAAGCCGCCGGGCCCCCACCCCTCCCTAAAATCGCGCCCCACCCTTGGCCCGCGTCTTGCGGACCTGCGGGTGCCGGGAGCACAGCAATGACCATCAGCCACTACATCAAAGAAATCGGCCGGGGCAAAGACGGCGCACGTTCGCTGAACCGCGAGCAGGCGCATGACCTGATGAGCCTGGTGCTCGACGGCAAGGTCAGCGACCTCGAACTCGGTGCCTTCGCCATCGGCATGCGCATCAAGGGCGAAACGACCGAAGAGCTCGCGGGCTTTCTGCAGGCGACGCGCGAGCGCTGCCTGGCCATCCCCTGCCCGCGGCCGGTGGTGGTGCTGCCCTCGTACAACGGCGCGCGCAAGCTGCCCAACCTCGTGCCCTTGCTGGCGCTCTTGCTCGCGCAAGAAGAGGTGCCGGTGCTGGTGCACGGCATGCCCGACGACCCGACGCGCGTCACCACGGCCGACATCTTTCACGACCTGGGCCTGCCCATCGCCCGCGACGCCGAAGACGTGACGCAGGCCTGGGCGCGGCACGAGCCGGTCTACATGCGCACCGACGTGCTGTGCCCACCGCTGGCGCGCCTGCTCGACGCGCGCTGGGTGATCGGCCTGCGCAACCCGGCCCACACCGTGGCCAAGCTGCTCGACCCCTGCCCGGGCTCGCAGGCGGTGCGGGTGGTGAACTACACGCACCCCGAGTACGGGCACACACTGACCGACTTTCTGCAGCACACGCAGGCCAACGCGATGCTGATGCGCGGCACCGAAGGCGAGCCGGTGGCCGACCCGCGCCGCGTGCCCCGGCTCGACGTGTTCGTGCAC
Organism: Piscinibacter sp. PDB5-1; assembly: GCF_056676035.1. Taxonomy (NCBI): domain Bacteria; kingdom Pseudomonadati; phylum Pseudomonadota; class Betaproteobacteria; order Burkholderiales; family Sphaerotilaceae; genus Piscinibacter; species Piscinibacter sp. PDB5-1. The sequence continues at coordinate 315,808 of NZ_JBWVZL010000002.1, forward strand.
GGCCAGTTGCGCGCGGACCTGTCGGTACCGGCGCACGACGGCGTGCTGCGCGAGCTGCCGGTGCTGCCGCGCACCTGCGATGCCGCGACCACGGCGCTTTACATCCAGTCGGTCGTGAGCGGCGAAAAGCCCGCGCCGGGGCCCTTGATGCAGCAGGTGCAGGCGCTGCTGCGCACGCGCGAGGCGCTGACGGGTGAACACCCCGAGGAGCAGTCGGCCTCGCGCTCGGGATAATCGCGGCCGGCCACGGGAAGGGAGGGCCACGCGATGATCGAACTCGACAAGCTCAACCAACTCACCGAATCACACGGGGCGCTGCAGCCCGGCAAGGGCATGGTCTCGGGGGTGATTGCCCTTTCGCTGGCGATCCTGTGCTTTCTGGGCGTGCTGGCGTTTCACTTTCCCGAGTACCTGACGACGCCGCAGCTGCGCAAGTCGTACGACGTCGATGTGATCCGCAAGGTGATGCTCGGCGCGCTGGTGCTGTCGGGCAGCCTGTCGCTGTTCAACATCATTCGAGGCCGCGTGCGCTGGCTGTCGGCGGCCGCCTTCGTGCTGATCGCGCTGACGCTCACGCTCGGCGGGCACAAGGTGCCGGTGAATGACTTTCCGGACAACACGCCTTACATCGGGCTCGACTGGTTCATCCTCGACCTGCTGGGCTCGACGCTGATCTTCATCTTCATCGAGAAGCTCTGGGCGCTGCGAAAAGACCAGCCGGTGTTTCGCGCCGAGTGGCAGACCGACTTCCACCACTTCATCGTCAACCACCTGATCGTCGGCTTCGTGCTGCTGGCGACCAACCTGCTGGTGCACAAGCTCTTCGGCTGGGCCTCGAACGACGGCATCCGCGGCTTCGTGGCGGGGCTGAACTTCTGGGTGGCGCTGTTCCTGATCGTGCTGGTGGCCGACCTCGTGCAGTACTGGACGCACCGCGCGTACCACGAGGTGCCCACGCTGTGGCGGCTGCACGCGGTGCACCACAGCGTCAAGAGCATGGATTGGCTGGCCGGCTCGCGCCAGCACATCCTCGAACTGCTGATCACGCGCACGCTGGTGCTGGCCCCCATCTACGTGCTGGGCTTCAGCAAAGAGGTGATCGACGCGTACATCCTCGTGGTCGGCTTCCAGGCGGTGTTCAACCACGCGAACGTGAGCGTGCGGCTCGGCCCGCTGCGCTACCTGATCGTCACGCCCAACTTCCACCACTGGCACCACTCGCAAGACAACGAGGCCATCGACAAGAACTACGCGGCGCACTTCGCGTTCTTGGACTACCTCTTCGGCACCGCCGTGAAGGCCGACCGCAAATGGCCGAACCAGTACGGCGTGGTGGGCGACTACGTGCCCAATGGCTTCTGGAAGCAGGTGAAGTTTCCGTTCGTCTGGAAAGGTTGATACAGCCCCCCAGTCGCTCCCGCTCCTGCCCCCACGGGGCGCCACCCATCGGCCGGCAAAGCCGGACCCTTGGGCGTTGCTTGATCGTTCCTTGCCTGTCTCGGCCTGATGCAGAAATTCGATGTCGTTGTTGTCGGTGCCGGAGCAGCGGGCCTGTTCTGCGCCGGCATGGCCGGGCAACTGGGCCTGAAGGTGCTGCAGGTGGACCACGCCGAGCGCATCGCCGAGAAGATCCGCATCTCGGGCGGCGGGCGCTGCAACTTCACCAACCGCGACGCGGGGCCGGCGAATTTTTTGTCCGAGAACCCGCGCTTTTGCCGCTCGGCGCTGGCCCGCTACACGCCGCAAGACTTCATTGGGCTGGTGCAGCGGCACCGCATCGCCTTCCATGAAAAGCACAAGGGCCAGCTCTTTTGCGACGAGTCGGCCGAAGACATCATCGGCATGCTCTTGCGTGAATGCGAACAAGGCAGCGTGACACGCTGGCAGCCGTGCGGAGTGCAGGCGGTGCGTCAGGTAGACGGCGGCTTCGAGCTCGACACCGCGCGCGGCCCGGTGCGCGCCACGCGCGTGGTGGTGGCGACCGGCGGCCTGTCGATCCCGAAGATCGGCGCGACCGACTTCGGCTTCCGGCTCGCCAAGCAGTTCGGCCACCGGTTGGTCGAGACGCGGCCGGCGCTGGTGCCGCTGACCTTCGACGCGGCGGGCTGGGCGCCGTTTGCCACGCTGTCAGGCCTGTCGCTGCCGGTGGCGATCACGGCCGGCACCGGCAAGGCCTCGACGCGCTTCCACGAAGACCTGCTGTTCACCCACCGGGGGCTGAGCGGCCCGGCGATCCTGCAGATTTCGAGCTTCTGGCGCCCCGGCGAGCCGCTCACCATCGACCTGCTGCCCGGCCGCGACCTCGCCGCCGAGCTGATCGCAGCCAAGAGCGGCGGCAAGCGGCAGGTGGGCAATGTGCTGGCGACGCTGGTGCCCTCGCGGTTGGCCGAGGCCTGGCTCGCCGGCCAGGGCGAACTCGCTGCCCGCCCGCTGGCCGACACGCGCGACCGCGACCTGCAGGCCCTCGCCCAGGGGCTGCAGGGCTGGTCGCTCGTGCCCAGTGGCACCGAGGGTTACAAAAAGGCCGAAGTCACGGCCGGCGGCGTCGATACACGCGAACTCAGCTCGCAGACCCTGGAAAGCCAGCGCGTGCCCGGCCTGCACTTCATTGGCGAGGTGGTCGATGTGACTGGCTGGCTGGGCGGCTACAACTTCCAGTGGGCCTGGGCGAGCGCCGCTGCCTGCGCCCGCGGCATGGCCGCGACGGCCGGGAGCGGCCACTAACCGCGCGCTTGCAAGGCGCATTTCGCTGGCTATAATCCGCGTCTTTGCCGGCAAACCCGCGCGTCGATTCGTCCTAGCCCCGAGGCAGGATTCCGGAAACTCCTCCTTGGAAACCGGGCGAACACCGAGCGCACCAACCTCTGTATTTATGACTTCGATTCGCGTTAAAGAGAACGAGCCTTTCGACGTGGCCCTGCGCCGCTTCAAGCGCACGATTGAGAAACTGGGCCTGCTGACCGACCTGCGCGCCCGCGAGTTCTACGAAAAGCCCACCGCCGAGCGCAAGCGCAAGAAGGCTGCCGCCGTGAAGCGTCACTTCAAGCGCATCCGCAGCATGCAGCTGCCGAAGCGTCTGTACTGATCGCTCGCCGCACGAGCCTCCAACGCTCTGCCCACCAAGGCCCGCACCATGCGGGCTTTGTTGTTTCAAGCCCCCGCATTTCTGCAATCCTCTCTGCCCCACTGCCCAGCCGAGACTGACGATGAGCCTCAAAGACCAGATCACCGAAGACATGAAGACCGCCATGCGCGCCAAAGACTCGGCGCACCTGCTCACCATTCGCGGCCTGCTCGCCGCGCTGAAGCAGAAAGAAGTCGATGAGCGCATCACGCTCGACGACGCGGCCGTGGTCGGCATCATCGACAAGCTCATCAAGCAGCGCAAAGATTCGATCGCGCAGTTCACCACCGCCGGCCGTACCGACCTGGTCGAGAAAGAGGCCGCCGAGCTGGCCGTGCTCGAGGGCTACCTGCCCCAGCGCATGAGCACCGACGAGATCGCCGCCGCCGTCGCCCAGATCGTGGCCGACCTGGGCGCCTCGGGCCCCGGCGACATGGGCAAGGTGATGGGCGCGGTGAAGGCGCAGCTCGCCGGCAAGGCCGACATGGGCCAGGTGTCGGCGGCGGTCAAGCAGGCGCTCAGCCGCTGAACGCAACAAGGAGTCCTCATGAGCCAGCCTGTGTCAGTCCAGCAAGTGGGTGACGGCGTCTGCGTCGCACCGCAACTCGAGCCCTCGGCGATGGCCTGGGCCGCGCAACAGGGCTTCAAGAGCGTGGTCAACAACCGCCCCGACTTCGAAGGCGGCCCCGACCAGCCCACCAGCGCACAGATGGAGGCCGCCGCCCTGGCCGCCGGCCTGCGCTACGCCTACCTGCCGGTGAACGGCGCCTACCAGTCGCCCGAAGAGATCGCCGCCTTCGGCGCGTTGCTGGCCGAGTTGCCCCGCCCCCTGCTCGCCTTCTGCCGCAGCGGCGCACGCTCGACCAAGCTCTACAACGCAGCCCAGAGCGGCGGCTGAAGCCGCCCCGGCCGCCAGCCTCGCGCCGCCAGGTTCCGTGCAGTGCGCCTCTGGCGCTGCGCCCAAACTTGGAGTCTGATCGACGTTGTCGGCCTGACCTTCCCCGGAGACCGCCGTGTCCAGCCTCTTGACCCTGGTTCGCCTGATCGACTGGGTGACCGACCGCTTCGGCAGCATCGCCAAGTGGGCCGTCGTCGCTTCGTGCTTCATCAGCGCAGCCAACGCCGTCGTGCGCTACAGCCTCGACTACAGCTCGAACGCGTACCTCGAAATCCAGTGGTACCTGTTCGCCGCCTGCGTGATGCTGGGCGCGGCGCAGGTGCTGCGGGTCAACGAGCACGTACGGGTGGACGTGCTCTACGGCCGCTACCCGCCACGCCTGCAGGTGTGCATCGACCTGTTCGGGTTGATCGTCTTCCTGCTGCCTGTGATGGGCCTGATGCTGTGGCTGTCATGGCCGCTCTTCATGAACATGTTCACCACGAACGAGATGTCGGGCAACGCGGGCGGGCTGATCCGCTGGCCGGCGATGCTGATGCTGCCGCTGGGCTTCGCGTTGATGATCCTGCAAGGCGTGGCCGAGGTGATCAAGCGCATCGCCTGGCTGATGAACAAGTACGAGATGGACCTGCACTACGAAAGGCCGCTGCAATGAACCGGCAGGGCGCTACACCGCAACAGTGCACGGCACACGCATCTGAAGAGGGTTCGGCATGACGATGGAGCAGTTCGCCCCGCTGATGTTCGCGGGGCTGGTGATCGTGATGCTGATTGGCTACCCGGTCGCGTTCTCGCTGTCGGCGCTGGGCCTGCTGTGCGCCTTCATCGCGATCGGCATGGGGTGGTTCCCGCCCGAGTTCATGTCGGCCATTCCGCTGAATGTGTTCGGCATCCTGTCGAACGACCTGCTGCTGGCGATCCCGTTCTTCACGCTGATGGGGGCCATCCTCGAGAAGTGCGGCCTCGCCGAAGACATGCTCGACTCGATGGGCCAGTTGTTCGGCCCGGTGCGCGGCGGGCTGGGCTACTCGGTGATCATCGTCGGCTTCATCCTCGGGGCCATCACCGGCACCGTGGCGGGCCAGGTGATCGCGATGGCGATGATCTCGCTGCCGGTCATGATGCGCTGGAACTACAACATGCGCTACGCGACCGGCGTGCTCGCGGCCTCGGGCACGATCACGCAGCTGGTGCCGCCCTCGCTGGTGCTGGTCGTCATGGCCGACCAGCTCGGCCGCTCGGTGGGCGACATGTACAAGGGCGCGTGGGGGCCGTCGATCCTGCAGGTGCTGATCTTCGCGCTCTACACCTTCATCCTGAGCCGCGTGAAGCCCGACCACATGCCGGCGCTGCCCAAAGAGGCGCGCACCCTGCAGGGCTGGGCGCTGTGGTCGAAGTGCCTGCGCGGCATCATTCCGTCGGCGCTGCTGATCTTCGCGGTGCTCGGCACCATGGGTGGCCTGCCGTGGATGGACCACGCCATCGCCACCCCCACAGAAGCCGGCGCAATGGGTGCGGCGGGCGCGTTCATCCTCGCGGCGCTCTACCGGCGGCTGAACTGGTCGCTCATCCGCGAAGCCGCCACCGGCACCATGCGGCTGACCGCCATGGTGGTGTTCATCCTGATCGGCTCGCGCGTGTTCTCGCTGGTCTTCCAGGGCGTCGATGGTGCCAAGTGGGTCGAGCACCTGCTGACCGACCTGCCCGGCGGGCAGATCGGCTTCCTGCTGGTGGTCAACGCGTTCATCTTCTTCCTGGCGTTCTTCCTCGACTTCTTCGAGATCGCCTTCATCATCTTGCCGCTGCTCGGGCCGGTGGCCGCCAAGCTGGGCATCGACCTCGTGTGGTTCGGCGTGCTGCTGTGCGTGAACATGCAGACCTCGTTCATGCACCCGCCCTTCGGCTTTGCGCTGTTCTACCTGCGCGGCATTGCCGACACGCTGTTCAAGCGCGGCACGCTGCCGCGCAAGGTCGAGTCGCGCGACATCTACCTCGGCGCCGTGCCCTGGGTGGTGATGCAACTGCTGCTGGTGGTGATCGTGATCTTCGTGCCGCAGACGGTAACGGTCTTCCTCGACAAAGAGCAGGTGATCGACCTCGACAAGGTCAAGATCGAGATGCCCGTCGATGAAGACACGCCGGCCGAGCCCGAGGTCGATGCCGAGCCCGACATGAACCCGGACAACCTGTTCAAGGACGCTCCGGCCGAACCCGAGCCCACGGCGCCGGCCGCATCGGCCGGTTCATGAGCGAAGCGCCTTCGCAGCTGCCGCCCGACTGCGCCGCCTTCCCGCCCTTCGCGCGGGTGATGGCCGTGCTGCTGACGGCGGCGCTGGCCATCGGCGCCGGCCTCACGCTGAGCACGTGGCGGCAGGCCGCGTGGTCGTGGCAGGGCATGGCGCTGCTCGGCCTGGCCTACCTGTGCATCGTGTGGATGGGCTACTGGATCGTCCACAGCCGCACGCGGCTCGATGGCGACGAACTCGTGCAGACCTGGCTGTGGACGAAGCGCGCCAAGGCCAGCGACGTCGCCAGCCTCAAGCTCGTGCACTGGCCGTGGTTCTCGGCCATCGTGGCCCCGCGCCTGTTGGTGCGGCAACGCAGCGGTGCCATCCAGTGGTTCAACGCGGCCGACGCCCGCCTGCTGCGCGAGTTCATGGCCGCCGTGGCCGCGCACCGCCTGCAGGCCACCGAGCGCTGACACGCCCCACCGCACGCGCCCCCGCGCGCATGAAAAAGGCCCCGCGTGCGGGGCCTTGGCAGGAGGCGCAGCGCCCGTCAGTTCTTCTGCGACTGCATGAAGCGGTCGAAGGTGCCTTCGGTGAAGCGGAACCACATGTTCTCGTCGGCCAGGAACTTGGCGTAGTCGGTGTAGATCTTGCGCCACTCGGGGTTGTTCTTTGACAGGTCGGCATAGATCTGCTGGGCCGACTTGTAGGCCGCCGTCATCACCGGGCCCGGGAAGGCGCGCAGCTTGGTGCCGCTGCCCACCAGTTGCTTCAGCGCGATCGGGTTCTTGGCGTCGTACTTCGCGTTCATCGTCACGTGCGCGTGCGAGGCCGCCGCTTCGACGATGGCCTTGTACTCGGCCGACAGGCCTTCCCAGGCCTTGGTGTTGATGAAGAAGTCGAGCTGCGGGCCGCCTTCCCACCAGCCGGGGTAGTAGTAGAACGGCGCCACCTTGTTGAAGCCGAGCTTCTGGTCGTCGTAGGGGCCGACCCATTCGGCCGCGTCGAGCGTGCCCTTTTCGAGCGCCGGGTAGATGTCGGCACCGGCCAGCGACTGCGGCACCACGCCGAAGGGCTGCAGCACGCGGCCGGCGAACGGGTTGGAGCGGAACTTCAGCCCCTTCAGGTCGGCCACGGTCTTGATCTCTTTGCGGAACCAGCCGCCCATCTGCGCGCCCGTGTTGCCGCCCGGGAAGCTGATGATGTTGTACTTGGCGTAGAACTCGCGCATCAGCTTGAGGCCGTTGCCTTCGTACATCCAGGCGGTCATCTGGCGTGCGTTCAGCCCGAAGGGAATCGCGCAGCCGAGGCAGAAGACCTCGCTCTTGCCATAGAAGTAATACGGCGCGGTGTGCGACATCTCGACGGTGGCGTTCTGCACGGCATCGACCACGCCGAAGGGCGGCACGATTTCGCCGCCGGCGTGCACCGAGATCACGAACTTGCCGCCGGTCATGTCGCTGACCTTCTTCGAGAACACCTCGGCCGTGCCGTAGATGGTGTCGAGCGACTTCGGAAAGCTGGAGGCGAGGCGCCAGCGGATGTTGGCCTGGGCCTGCACGATGGCCGGCGCGGCACCGGCCGCCAGCACGCCGGCGATGCCGGTCTTGCGGATAAAGGAACGACGTTCCATCAACAAACTCCTCAGAAGGGTTGGCCCCGGCAGCCCCCTCGGCGACCGCCGGGATCAAATCATTCTAGAAGTCGAGGATCAGGGTTCTCCCGGTATTTACCCCGCCGGGCCGCGTCAGCTTCGCGACAGGTCCGCAGCGTTCGGGCCGGTCACAGGCCCGCGATCTTCATGCGGTCGATCAGCACCGAGCCGATGGTCTTGGAGCCCATCGTGTAGGCGTCGGCCCCGACGGCGACGATGCCCTTGAACATGTCGCGCAGGTTGCCGGCGATGGTGATCTCGTGCACTGGGTACTTGATCCGCCCGCCCTCGACCCAGAAGCCCGCCGCGCCGCGCGAGTAATCGCCGGTGACGTAGTTGACGCCCTGCCCCATCAGTTCGATCACGAAGAGCCCGCGGTCGAGTTTGCGCAGCATCGCATCGAGGTCGTCGCCGGTTTGCGTGAGGCGGCTCGCGAGCGTTAGGTTCTGCGAACCGCCGGCGTGGCCGGTGGTCTTCATGTTGAGCTTGCGCGCCGAGTAGCTCGACAGGAAGTAGCCCTGCACGACGCCACCCTTGACCACGTCGCGCACGCGGGTGACCACGCCTTCGTCGTCGAAGGGCGCGCTGCCCTTGGCGCGCGGCACGTGCGGGTCTTCGTGGATGTCGATGTGCTCGGGCAGCACCTGCTGGCCCAGGCTGTCCAGCAAGAACGTGGACTTGCGGTACAGCGCCCCGCCGCTGGTGGCCTGCACATAGCCCCCCAGCAGGCCGGCCGCGAGCGTCGATTCGAACAGCACCGGCACTTCGCAGGTCTGGATCTTGCGCGACTTCAGGCGCGACAGCGCACGCTCCGAGGCATAGCGCCCCACCGCTTCGGGCGCGGCCAGTTCGTCGGGTGAGCGCATCGAGCTGTACCACGCGTCGCGCTGCATGTCGTCGCCGCCCTTGCCCGGCAGCGAGGCGATCGGCGCCACCGACAGCGAATGCCGCGAGCTGGCGTAGCCCCCGCGAAAGCCGCGTGTGTTGCCCGCGAAGAAGTGCGACTGCTGGGCCGACACGCCAGCGCCTTCTGAGTTGGTGATGCGCGGGTCCACCGCCAGTGCCGCGGCCTCGCAACGCATGGCCAGCTCGACCGCGCGCTCGGCGTTGATCGCCCAGGGATGGAAGAGGTCGAGGTCGCGCGTGGCGAGCTCACCGGTGGCCAGGTCTTCGGCGTCGGGCAGGCCGGCGGCCGGGTCTTCGGCGGTGAAGCGGGCGATGTCGTAGGCAGCCTGCACCGTTTGCGCGAGCGCGGCCGGCGAAAAGTCGGACGTGCTGGCGTTGCCGCGACGGCGGCCCACATACACGGTGACGCCCATCGACTTGTCGCGGTTGCGCTCGACGTTTTCGACCTCGCCCTTGCGCACCGAGACCGACAGGCCCGCGCCTTCGGACACCTCCACCCCGGCATCGCTCGCCCCGAGCGACTTGGCCCGCTTGAGCGCGTCTTCGACCAGCTGCTGGAAGGTCTCGCGCGTGTACGAGAAGCCGTGTTCGGGAGCTTTGGAGGTGGGCATGCGGACGGGGCTTGAAGCCAGGCGTGGCGGGTGGCGAGACCGAGGGCAAACAAAGGGCCAGAGCTATGATACCGGCCGCTTTTCCCTTGAGTTGATGCCCCATGTCCCGCCGTGCCCCGCCCAGTTTCGACGCGCCTTTGCAGCCCGAACCCATGGACGAGGACGACCGGCCGAGCAAGACCCAGCTCAAGAAACAAAGCCACGAGCTGCAAGCCCTGGGTGAAGCCCTGGTGGCCCTGCCCGAGAGCCGGCTCGAAGGGCTCGACATCACCGACACCCTGCGCACGGCCGTGGCCGACTACAAGCGCACCAAGACGTTCGAGGGTCGCCGCCGCCAGATGCAATACATCGGCAAGCTGATGCGGATGAGCGACACCGAACCGATCCGCGAAGCCGTGGTGGCCATGCAGCTCGGCCGCGCCAAAGACGCTCTGGCGCTGCACGAAGCCGAACGCTGGCGCAACGAGCTGATCGCCAGCGACGACGCGCTGACGCGCTGGGCGGCCGACTACCCGCAAAGCGACCTGCAGCAGCTGCGCAGCCTGATCCGCGCGGCCCGCAAGGACGCCGCCGTCGCCCCCGAGCAGCGCAGCGGGCGCGCCTACCGCGAACTCTTCCAGTACATCCGCGCGCAGGAGCCGAGCGATGAGTGACGCACTCGACACCGTGCGCATCGGCCTAGTCTCGGTCAGCGACCGGGCCTCGGCGGGCGTCTACGAAGACAAGGGCATCCCGACGCTGAAGACCTGGCTCGACAGCGCGCTGCAAAACCCCATCCACTGGGAAACGCGTTTGATCCCCGACGAGCAAGATGGCATCAGCGCCGCCTTGCGCGAGCTGGTCGATGCGGCCCGCTGCGACCTCGTGCTCACCACGGGCGGCACCGGCCCGGCACCCCGAGACGTGACCCCCGAGGCCACGCTGGCCGTCGCCGACCGCGAGATGCCCGGCTTCGGCGAGCAGATGCGCCAGATCAGCCTGCGCTTCGTGCCCACGGCCATCCTGTCGCGGCAGGTGGCGGTGATCCGAGGCAAGGCGCTGATCATCAACCTGCCGGGGCAGCCGAAGTCCATCGCCGAGACCTTGCAAGGCCTGCCGAACGAAGAACCACCGGCACACGGCATCTTCGCCGCGGTGCCGTACTGCATCGACCTGATCGGCGGCCCCTACCTGCGCACCCACGACGCGGTGTGCAAGGCGTTCCGGCCGAAGTCGGCGCTGCGAGCCTAGCCCGCACGAGGCGGGCTCAGCCGCGCACCGCCCTCACTTCACCAACTGATTCAGCCGGTCCGCGTCGAACTGCTCGGTGGTGTGCGCGTCGCTCGGCACGCAGTCCGGCCGCCGGGTGCCCGAGAGCTTCTCGATCGCCTGCCACAGCAAGGCGATCTGGTGCTCGTGGCCGGCGGCGTTGTCCACCAGGCCCTTCAAGGCCTGCGACACCGGGTCGTCGCCTTGCGTCACGCCGTAGGCCGAGAAGGCCGATTCGCGGTTGGCCTCGCCGTCGGTCTTTTGCACGATGCGCGCGGGAATGCCCACCGCCGTCGCCCCGGGCGGCACGGGCTTGAGCAGCACCGCGTTCGAGCCCACACGCGCACCGTCGCCCACCGTGAAGCCGCCCAGCACCTTGGCGCCAGCCGACACCACCACACCCTTGCCAAGCGTGGGGTGGCGTTTCACGCCTTTGTAGAGCGAGGTGCCGCCGAGCGTGACGCCCTGGTAGATGGTGCAGTCGTCGCCGATCTCGGCGGTTTCACCGACGACGACACCCATGCCGTGGTCGATGAACACGCGCCGGCCGATCACCGCGCCGGGGTGGATCTCGATCCCGGTGAAGAAGCGCGCGAGGTGCGAGATGAAGCGCCCCAGCCAGCGAAAGCCGGCCGTCCAGCAGGCATGTGCCCAGCGGTGCAAGACCAGCGCATGCAGGCCGGGGTAACAGGTGAGCACCGTCCACGACGAGTGCGCGGCGGGGTCGCGCTCGAGGATGCAGGCGATGTCTTCACGGAGACGCTGGAACATGGCGAATGAGGCCCAAAGAGGTGCGCCGCAGTGTACCGGCGGGCCTCGTTTCACGCCGGCTCAGGCACTGTCAACTTTGCCAGCGGCCTTCTGTGCGGCGCGTGCAATGCCCCGCAGGATGTGGACCTCTTCCGGGCTCAGCTCGGCGCGGTTGAGCAACTGGTTCAGCCGCGGCATCAGCTTGCGCGGCGCGGCGGGGTCGAGAAAACCGATGTCCACCAACGCCTGTTGCCAATGCGCCAGCGCGCCTTGCACCGAAGCCACGTCGGCCCGCTCGGCACTCGTCGTGCGCGGCGCCACGCCGAAGCCGCCCAGCGCCTGCCGCCAGTCGTAGGCCAGCACCTGCACGGCCTGCGCGAGGTTGAGCGAGCCGTAGTCGGGGTGCGTCGGGATGCTCAGGCAGGCATGGCAGCGGTACACGTCCTCGTTGCTCATGCCATAGCGCTCGGAGCCGAACACGAACGCCACCCGGTGGTCGCTCGCCGCCAGCGTGGCAAACAGATCACGCGGCGCATGGGTGGGCGGGCCGAAGTCGCGCGGCGTCATGGCCGTGGCGCAGGCGAAGCTGATGCCGTCGAGCGCCTCGGTCAGCGTGCCGACCACGCGCGCCCGGGCCAACACGTCGGCCGCGCCGCTGGCCATCGCCACCGTGTCTTCCTGCGACAGCACGTCGGCAAAACGCGGCGCCACCAGCACCAGGTCGCCGAAGCCCATCACCTTCATCGCGCGTGCCGCCGCCCCCACGTTGCCGGGGTGGCTGGTGTGAAGCAACACGAATCGGGTGGGGTTCAGAGGGGTGTTCGACATGGGGGCACGGGTAAACTCGCGGATTATCCCGTCGGGCACCCCGGCGCGGTCTGGCGCCTTCGGCGCCGCGCTCTTTCCCAGCCCCAGCCCCTCGCCCTTCCCCTCGCAGGTACACCCATGTCGCAAGCGCTTCACCCCATGCTCAACGTGGCCGTCAAGGCGGCCCGCTCCGCCGGGGCCTTCATCAACCGCGCGTCGCTCGACCTGGACCTGCTGAAGATCACCACCAAGTCGGCCAACGACTTCGTGACCGAGGTGGACCACAAGGCCGAAGAGCTGATCATCGACACCCTGCTCACCGCCTACCCCGGCCACGGCATCCTGGCCGAAGAGTCAGGCCGCACGCACGGCGCGAAGAACAGCGAATACGTCTGGATCATCGACCCGCTCGATGGCACGACCAACTTCATCCACGGCTTTCCGGTGTACGCGGTCTCGATCGCGCTGGCCTACCGCGACCAGATCCAGCAGGCGGTCGTCTTCGATCCGACCCGCAACGACCTGTTCTATGCCTCGAAGGGCCGGGGCGCCTTCCTGAACGACAAGCGCCTGCGTGTCTCGAAGCGCACGCGCCTGAGCGACTGCCTCATCGGCACCGGCTTTCCCTTCCGCAAGGGCGACAACTTCAAGCGCTACATGAAGATGTTCGAAGAGCTGATGCCGCTGTGCGCCGGCCTGCGCCGCCCCGGCGCCGCCGCGCTCGACCTCTGCTACGTGGCCGCCGGCTACTACGACGGCTTCTTCGAGACCGGACTCAACCCCTGGGACATTGCCGCCGCCTCGCTCATCATCACCGAGGCCGGGGGCCTGGTCGGCAACTTCACCGGCGAGTCCGACTTCATGTACCAGCGCGAGCTGGTCGCCGGCAACCCGCGCGTCTACGGCCAACTGGTGGGCGTGCTCGCGCCCTACACCCGCGTCATCAAAGACGCCGCCGGCAACACGGCCGCGCCGGGCGCTGACGGTGCCGAGCTGACCCCCGAAGACGCGCTGGCCGCCACGCTGCAAGCCCCCGTCGCCCCGGTCGAGCCGCCGAAGAAGAAGGCGGCCGTGCGCATTCGCAAGGCCGACGTGGTGGGCAAGGACGACGCGCCCTTCTGAGCCGCCACGACAGGGTTCGCACTGTGAGCCAGATGCCGCCGGTGGCCGACTTGAGCGGCCACACGCCGATGATGCAGCAGTACCTGCGCATCAAGGCCGAGCACGCCGACACGCTCGTGTTCTATCGCATGGGCGATTTCTACGAGCTGTTCTACGACGACGCGCGCAAGGCCAACCGCCTGCTCGACATCACGCTGACCACGCGCGGCCAGAGCGGCGGCGAGCCGGTCGTGATGGCCGGTGTGCCGGTGCATTCGGTCGAGAGCTACCTCGCCAAGCTTATCAAGATGGGCGAGGCGGTGGCGATTGCCGAACAGGTGGGCGACGTGGCCACGGCCAAGGGGCCGGTCGAGCGCAAGGTGGTGCGCGTGGTCACGCCGGGCACGGTGACCGACACTGAGCTGCTGGCCGACAAGCGCGACGCGCTGCTGCTGTCGGTGGCATCGATCACCAAGCGCGGCGTCACGACCTACGGCCTTGCATGGCTGGGCCTGTCGAACGGGCAACTGGGCGTCACCGAGTGCGCCGAGCGCGAGCTGGCCGGCTGGTTGTCGCGCCTGAACGCGGCCGAGGCGCTGGTGGACCGCGACGACATTCCGCCGGCGCTCGCGCAGTCGCGCATCGCGCTCACGCACCGGCCGACCTGGCAGTTCGACCCGGCGCTGGGCCTGCGCAAGCTGTGCGAGCAACTGCGCGTGGCGAGCCTGCACGCGTTCAGCGCGCAAGATCTCGGCACCGCGCACGCCGCCGCCGCCGCCCTGCTGAGCTACGCCGAGCACACGCAAGGCCAGGCGCTGGCGCATGTGCGCACGCTGCAGGTCGAACGCGCGAGCGAACTGCTCGACCTGCCGCCCACCACGCACCGCAACCTCGAACTCACGCAGACGCTGCGCGGCGAAGACGCGCCGACGCTGCTGTCGCTGATCGACACCTGCCGCACCGGCATGGGCAGCCGCGCGCTGCGCCACTGGCTGACGCACCCGCTGCGCGAGCGCACGGTGGCCATGCAACGGCACGACGCCCTCGACACGCTGCTCACGTCGCATGGCGTGGACGGCTTGCGCGAGGCGCTGCGCGGCGTCAGCGACGTCGAACGCATCACCGCGCGCATCGCGCTGCGCCAGGTGCGCCCGCGCGAGCTGTCGGGGCTGCGCGCCACGCTGGCCGCGCTGCCCGAGCTGCAGGTCAAGGTGCCGACGGGCGCCTTGCTGCTCGAGATGTTGGCCCAGGCGCTGCAACCGCCGGGTGAGATCGCCACCGTGCTGCAAGCCATCGCCGCAGAACCGGCCGTGCTGCTGCGCGACGGCGGTGTCATCGCGTCGGGCTTCGATGCGCAGTTGGATGAACTGCGCGCCATCAGCCAGAACTGCGACGCGTTTCTGCTGGACCTCGAAGCGCGCGAGCGCACGCGCACCGGCATCGGCAACCTGCGCGTGCAATACAACAAGGTGCACGGCTTCTACATCGAGGTCACACAAGGCCAGGTGGACAAGGTGCCGCTCGACTACCAGCGCCGCCAGACGCTCAAGAACGCCGAGCGCTTCATCACGCCCGAGCTGAAGGCCTTCGAAGACAAGGCGCTGTCGGCGCAAGACCGTTCGCTCGCACGCGAGAAGCTGCTGTACGAGCAGTTGATCGACCAGTTGCAGGCGCACCTGGAACCGCTGTCGAACCTGGCGCGCGCGCTGGCCAGCCTGGACGCGCTCACCGCGCTGGCCGAGCGCGCCAAGACGCTCAACTGGTGCCGGCCGCAGTTCGTCAAAGAGCCCTGCATCCACATCGAGGCCGGCCGCCACCCGGTGGTCGAAGCGCGCCTGGCCGAGACCGGTGGTGGCAACTTCATGGCCAACGACTGCCGGCTCGACGCGAAGCACAAGATGCTCGTCATCACCGGGCCCAACATGGGCGGCAAGAGCACCTTCATGCGGCAGGTGGCGCTGATCGCACTGCTGGCGGCGATGGGGTCTTTCGTTCCGGCGAAGAATTGCCGCCTCGGGCCGATCGACGCGATCCACACGCGCATCGGTGCGGCCGACGACCTGGCGAATGCGCAATCGACCTTCATGCTCGAGATGACCGAGGCCGCCGCCATCGTGCACAGCGCAACCGAGCACTCGCTGGTGCTGATGGACGAAATCGGCCGGGGCACGTCCACCTTCGACGGGCTGGCGCTCGCGGGCGCCATCGCGAGCCACCTGCACGAGCGCAACAAGTCGTTCACGCTGTTCGCCACGCATTACTTCGAGCTGACGGACTTCCCGCTCAAGCACGAGCGCGCACTGAATGTGCACGTGTCGGCGGCCGAGAACGGCGACGAGATCGTCTTCCTGCACGACATCCAGCCCGGCCCCGCGAGCAAGAGCTACGGCGTGCAGGTCGCGCGGCTGGCTGGCATGCCGGCGGCGCTGGTGCGGCAGGCACGAAACACGCTTGATGCACTGGAATCGCAGCAACATGCCGAGCAGGCGCAGGTCGATCTGTTTGCCGCGCCGGCGGCCGCACCCGAGGCCGAGCCTTCGGCGGTGGACCGCGCACTTGCCCAGCTGAACCCGGACGCCCTGTCACCCAAGGAAGCGCTCGACGCGCTGTACCGCCTCAAGGCCCTGCAAGAGGACTCATCCACATGACGTATTGCGTAGGCATCAAGCTCGACGCCGGCCTGGTGTTTCTTTCGGACTCGCGCACGAACGCCGGGCTCGACCAGATCAGCACCTACCGCAAGATGATGGTCTACGAGCGGCCGGACGACCGCTTCATGGTGCTGCTCTCCGCAGGCAACCTGTCGATCTCGCAGTCGGTACGGGAAATCTTGCAGGTCGAACGCATCGAGAACGACGACCCGGACGGCCCGCCGATCACCATCTGGAACGCCACCAGCATGTTCGACGCGGTGCGCGTGCTGGGCAAGGCCGTGCGCCGTGTGTACGACCAGGACGCCCGGGCGTTGAAGCAGGCGGGTGTCGATTTCAACGCGTCGATGGTCTTCGGCGGGCAAATCAAGGGCGAGCCGATGCGGCTCTTCCTCGTGTATTCGGCCGGCAACTTCATCGAGGCCACGCGCGAGACCTGCTACTTCCAGATCGGCGAATCGAAGTACGGCAAGCCCGTGCTCGACCGCCTCATCACCCCGCACACGCCGCTGGCCGAAGCCGCGAAATGCGCGCTGGTGTCGATGGACTCGACGCTGAAATCCAACCTCTCGGTGGGCCTGCCGCTCGACCTGCTGGTCTACAACGTGGGCGAGTTCCAGACCCGCCAGCAGGTGGTGATCGACGAACACAACCCGTACTTCGCCATGATTCGCGGCACCTGGGGCCAACGGCTGCGGCAGGTCTTCGAGTCGATCGAGGACCCGCAGTGGGACGGCCAGACCAGCAGCCACCCGCTTTGCGTGACCTCGGCACGCTACGAGCCGATGCGCAAGATCCACAACGCGAGCGAGAAAGACGTCTGATGCGTGGGCAGAGGACGGGCGGCGAGGTCAAGACCATCGTCTTTTCGCACGCCAACAGCTTTCCGGCCGGCACCTACCGCCTGCTGTTCGACATCTGGCGCGACGCCGGCTACGCGGTGCACGCCCTCGACAAGCTGGGGCACGACCCCGACTACCCGGTCACCAGCAACTGGCCGCACCTGCGCAACCAGCTGATCCACTTCATCGAACGCGAGGCGCCCGGCCCGGCTTACCTGGTGGGCCATTCGCTGGGCGGCTTTCTGAGCCTGTTGGCTGCGTCGAAACGGCCCGACCTCGCGGCCGGCGTCGTGGTGCTCGATTCGCCCATCCCATCGGGCTTCATCGCCAAGGCTCTGCAAGTCGCCAAGGCCACGGGCTTCAGCGGGCGCGTGTCGCCGGGCAAGGTGTCGAAGACTCGCCGCCACCGCTGGCCGAGCCCGCAAGAAGCCCATACGCATTTCGCGGCCAAGCCGATGTTCGCGCGCTGGGACCCGCGGGTGCTCGACGACTACATCCGCTGCGGCATCGAGCCCATCCCGACCAGCAAGCAGGGGCATGGCCTGGCCTTCCGGCGCGAGGTCGAGACCGAGATCTACAACACCATCCCGCACCAGATGACGCGGGTGCTGCGCGAACGGCCGCTGCAATGCCCGATGGCCTTCGTGGGCGGCACGAAGTCGGTCGAAGTGAAGAAGGTCGGGCTGGTCGCCACCGAAAAAGTCGCCAAAGGCAACATCTCGTGGCTGGAGGGCACGCACCTGTATCCCTTCGAGATGCCCGAGGCCACGGCGGCCGAAGTGCTGCGCTGGCTGGACGTCTTCGGCAAAACGTCCGCAGACGCGCCCGAGAAACCCTGAACCCGAGGGCGGATCGCCCAGGGTGCCCTGCCTATAATCGCGCTTTACCACCACAGCCCTGCGCTCGCAGTGCTGACAGCAATGACCAAATTCGTCTTTGTGACCGGCGGTGTGGTGTCCTCGCTGGGCAAGGGCATCGCGGCGGCCTCTCTGGCAGCGATCCTCGAATCGCGGGGCCTCAAAGTCACCCTGATCAAGCTCGACCCGTACCTCAACGTGGACCCGGGCACCATGTCGCCATTCCAGCACGGTGAGGTCTTCGTCACCGACGACGGCGCCGAAACCGACCTCGACCTGGGCCACTACGAACGCTTCATCACCACGCGGATGAAGAAGGCCAACAACTTCACAACCGGGCAGATCTACAAGAGCGTTCTTGAGAAAGAGCGCCGTGGCGACTACCTCGGCAAGACGGTGCAGGTCATCCCGCACGTCACCAACGAGATCCAGGAGTTCGTCAAGCGCGGCGCGGGCTTCGGCACCGAGCAGGCGGTCGATGTGGCCATCGTCGAAGTGGGCGGCACGGTGGGCGACATCGAATCACTGCCTTTCTTGGAGGCCGCACGCCAGATGAGCCTGCGCATGGGCCCCAACAACGCGGCCTTCGTGCACTTGACCTATGTGCCGTGGATCGCCGCGGCCGGCGAACTGAAGACCAAGCCGACGCAGCACACAGTGCAGAAGCTGCGCGAGATCGGCATCCAGGCCGACGCGCTCTTGTGCCGCGCCGACCGCGCCATCCCGAAAGAAGAGCGCGAGAAGATTTCGCTCTTCACCAACGTGGCCGAGTGGGGCGTGATCTCGATGTGGGACGTGGACACCATCTACAAGGTGCCCCGCATGCTGCACGAGCAAGGGCTCGACGGCCTCATCTGCGACAAGCTGCGCATCAACACGCCGCCTGCGAACCTGAAGCGCTGGGACGCGCTGGTCGAAGAGGTCGAGCACCCCAAGCAGCAGGTCAGCATCGCCATGTGCGGCAAGTACACCGACTTGTCGGATTCGTACAAGTCGCTCAACGAGGCGCTGCGCCACGCGGGCATCCACAACCATGCGCGCGTGAACATCGAATACGTGGACAGCGAAACGCTGACGCCCGATTCGGTCGGCCAACTGGGCCGTTTCGATGCGGTGTTGGTGCCCGGCGGCTTCGGCAAGCGCGGCGTCGAGGGCAAGATTCTCGCGGCGCAGTTCGCACGCGAAAACAAGATTCCCTACCTGGGCATCTGCCTGGGCATGCAGGTCGCCACCATCGAGTACGCGCGCCACAAGGCGGGCCTGGTCGGTGCGAACAGCACCGAGTTCGAAGCCGACACGCCGCACCCGGTCATCGCGCTGATCGAAGAATGGCAAGACGCCGACGGCTCGATCCAGAAACGCAGCGCGACGTCCGACTTGGGCGGCACCATGCGCCTCGGCGCTCAGAGCTCCGACGTGAAGCCCGGCACGCTGGCGCACGAGATCTATGGCGACGTCGTCACCGAACGCCACCGCCACCGGTATGAGGCCAACGTCAACTACCTCGACAAGCTGGGCGAAGCCGGCCTCGTGATCTCGGCGCTGACGCAACGCGAAAAGCTCACCGAGATCGTCGAGCTGCCGCGCAGCGTGCACCCCTGGTACATGGGCGTGCAGTTCCACCCCGAGTTCAAGTCCACGCCCTGGGGCGGCCACCCGCTGTTCAAGTCGTACATCGAGGCCGCGCTGAAGCACAAGGCGGCGCGCAACGCGAGCGATTCGACCGGCACCATGGGCGAGAAGGTGGCGGCCTGAGCGCCGCACCATCCCCGCCCGCAAGGATTCACCCATGAAGCTCTGCAACTTCGAGATTGGCCTCGACAAGCCCTTCTTCCTGATCGCCGGCCCCTGCGTCGTCGAGTCCGAACAGCTGCAGATGGATGTAGCCGGCCGCCTGAAAGAGATCACCTCGGGCTTGGGCATTCCGTTCATCTTCAAGAGCAGCTACGACAAGGCCAACCGCTCGTCGGGCACCTCGTTTCGTGGCCCGGGCATGGACAAGGGCCTGGAGATCCTCGCCAAGGTGAAGCGCGAGCTGAACGTGCCCATCCTGACCGATGTGCACAGCGAAGCCGAGATCACCACCGTGGCCTCGGTGGTCGATGTGCTGCAGACACCGGCCTTCCTGTGCCGTCAGACCGATTTCATCCACGCGGTCGCGCAGTGCGGCAAGCCGGTGAACATCAAGAAGGGCCAGTTCCTCGCGCCGCACGACATGAAGAACGTGATCGACAAGGCCCGTGCCGCCGCGCGCGCGAAGGGCTTGAACGACGACAACTTCATGGCCTGCGAACGCGGCGTGAGCTTTGGCTACAACAACCTCGTGAGCGACATGCGCTCGCTGGCCATCATGCGAGAGACCGGCGCGCCGGTCGTCTTCGATGCGACGCACTCGGTGCAGTTGCCCGGCGGCCAAGGCACCAGCTCGGGTGGCCAGCGCGAATTCGTGCCGGTGCTGTCGCGTGCGGCCGTGGCCGTGGGCATCTCGGGCCTCTTCATGGAGACCCACCCCGACCCCGCGAACGCACTGAGCGACGGCCCGAACGCCGTGCCGCTGAAGCACATGAAGGCGCTGCTGGAGCAACTGGTCGCGCTCGACCGGGTGGTCAAGACCCAGCCGCTGCTCGAGAACGATTTCTCGTGCTGAACCCACCGATCTGAACCGCATGCCCAGCGCCATCATCATCGCCAACGTCCGCGTCACCGACCCGGTGCAGTACGAGGACTACAAAAAGTTTTCGACGCTCGCCATGCAGGCCCACGGGGCCGAGGTGCTGGTGCGCGGTGGTGCGGTCGAGGTGCTCGAAGGCGACTGGACGCCCGACCGCCTGGTCGTGCTGAAGTTTCCGAGCGTCGAGAAGGCCCGCGCCTTCTACAACTCGCCCGAATACGGCAAGGCGCGCACCGCCCGCGAAGGCGCGGCGGTGATGCGCATGGTGGTGGTCGAGGCGCTCTGAGCCCCGACCCGTGCCGCAAAAAGAATCCAAAGCAACCTGAGGAAGATTGAATGAGTGCCATCGTTGACATCGTCGGCCGCGAGATTCTCGACAGCCGAGGCAACCCCACCGTCGAATGCGACGTGCTGCTCGAATCGGGCGTGATGGGCCGTGCGGCCGTGCCCTCGGGCGCATCGACCGGCTCGCGCGAAGCCATCGAGCTGCGCGACGGCGACAAGGCGCGCTACCTCGGCAAGGGCGTGCTGAAGGCCGTCGAGCACGTCAACACCGAGATCAGCGAAGCCGTGCTCGGCCTCGACGCTTCGGAGCAGGCCTTCCTCGACCGCACGCTGATCGACCTGGACGGCACCGAGAACAAGAGCCGCCTGGGCGCGAACGCCACGCTGGCCGTGTCGATGGCCGTGGCGCGCGCTGCCGCTGAAGAATCGGGCCTGCCGCTGTACCGCTACTTCGGCGGCTCGGGCGCGATGCAACTGCCGGTGCCGATGATGAACGTCATCAACGGCGGCGCGCACGCCAACAACAACCTCGACCTGCAAGAGCTGATGATCATCCCCGTGGGGGCGCCGACCTTCCGCGAGGCGGTGCGCTACGGCGCCGAGGTCTTCCACGCGCTGAAGAAGATCATCGACGCCAAGGGCATGAGCACGGCCGTCGGCGACGAAGGCGGCTTCGCCCCCAGCGTGGCCAGCCACGAAGCGGCGATCCAGCTGATCCTGGAAGCCATCGACAAGGCCGGCTACACCGCCGGTGAGCAGATCGCCATCGGCCTCGACTGCGCCGCCAGCGAGTTCTACAAAGACGGCAAGTACCACCTTGAGGGCGAAGGCCTGACGCTGGCCGCTGCCGAGTGGACGGACATCCTCGCCACCTGGTGCGACAAGTACCCGATCGTGTCGATCGAAGACGGCATGCACGAAGGCGACTGGGACGGCTGGAAGCACCTGACCGAGAAACTCGGCCACAAGGTTCAGCTGGTGGGCGACGACCTCTTCGTCACCAACACCAAGATCCTGAAGGAAGGCATCGAGAAGCGCATCGCCAACTCGATCCTCATCAAGATCAACCAGATCGGCACGCTGACCGAGACCTTCGCCGCCATCGAGATGGCCAAGCGCGCCAACTACACGGCCGTCATCAGCCATCGCTCGGGCGAGACCGAAGACTCGACCATCGCCGACATCGCGGTGGGCACGAACGCGCTGCAGATCAAGACCGGCTCGATGTCGCGCTCGGACCGCATCGCCAAGTACAACCAGCTGCTGCGCATCGAAGAAGACCTCGGCGACGTCGCCACGTACCCGGGCCGCGGCGCGTTCTACAACCTGCGCTGAACCGTTAAAGAGGCTGCGGCTCCTTCATGCGCGTGATCACGCTCGTTCTCGCCGCGCTCATCGCGCTGGTGCATGCCGAACTCTGGTTCGGCAAGAGCGGGGTGCCGCGTGTGATGGAACTGCAAGCCAAGCTCGACGTGCAACAGGCCGAGAACGCCTCGGCCCGCTTGCGCAACGAGCAGCTCGATGCCGAGGTCAACGACCTGAAAGAAGGCCTCGAGATGGTCGAAGAGAAAGCCCGCTTCGACCTGGGCATGGTCAAGCCCGACGAAATCTACGTCCAGTTCGCGGCCACGCCGCCGCGCTGACCGGCCGCGACCGAAGCCCGTGGACCTGCTCGCCCCGATCCAGCCGCTGTTCGCCGCCGCCTTTTCGCTGTGGGGCGCACCGGTCACCTGGGTCGAGGTCATCGCCTTCGCGATGGCCGTGGCGATGGTGCTGCTCAACATGCGCGTGAACCCGCTCGCCTGGCCCCTGGCCATCGGCAGTTCGCTGCTGTACTGCGCGCTCTTCTGGGACAGCAAGCTCTACGGCGAAGCTTCGCTGCAGATCCTCTTTGTCGCGGTGTCGCTGTGGGGCTGGTGGCAATGGCTGCGCGGCCGGCAAGACGACGGCTCGACGCTGCGTGTGCGGGCGATGTCGCTGCGCGGTGTGGGCGTGGCCGTGGCCGCGATGGGCGTCGCCTGGCCGGCCACGGCACTCTTTCTCGACCACTTCACCGACTCGACCGTGCCCTGGTGGGACGCCTTTCCCACCGCCGCCAGCGTGATCGGCCAATGGCTGCTGGCGCGCAAGTACGTCGAGAACTGGCCGACCTGGGTGGTCGTCAACCTGGCCAGCGTGGCACTTTTCGCGCACAAGGGTCTGTGGCTGACGACGCTGCTCTACGGCCTGTTCATCGCCCTGTCGTTTGCCGGCTGGCGCAGCTGGCGCCAGCTCGCCACCACGCGCTGAACGCATGGCGTTCGTGGTGACGCTGCTCGGCGCCGAAAGCACCGGCAAGACCACACTCGCGCAGCGACTCGCCGACCGGCTGCGTGACGAGGGCCGCCACGTGGCCGTCGTGGACGAATACCTGCGCGAGTTTTGCGACGCCCACGGCCGCACGCCCCAGGCGCACGAGCAAGCGGCCATCGCCGCAGAACAGACCCGCCGCATCGCCACAGCCTCGCGTTCACACGAGGTCGTCATCGCCGACACGCATGCGCTGATGGTCGCCGTGTACAGCGAAATGATCTTCGGCGACACCGGCCTCTACAGCGACGCACTCGGCGCACTGCCGGACGACGGCCTGCTGCTCTTGACCCGCACCGACCTGCCCTGGGTCGAGGACGGCCACCAACGCGACGGCCCGCAGGTGCGTGCACCGGTCGAAGCCTTGCTGCGCCAGGCGCTCGCTCGCTCGGGCCGGCCCTATGCCGTGGTCTCGGGGATGGGCGACGCACGCACCGCCTCGGCCTGGTCGGCCTTGTGCCACGCCCTGGGCACGCGCGAAGGGTCAGGCGACAACGACATCGCTGGCCCGCGTTGGCAGTGGAATTGCGAGCGCTGCAGCGACGGCGCCTGCGAGCGCCACCTCAAGCTGCCCCGCGGCTGAATCGCGCCACACCGGGCCGTCAGCCGGCCTGCCCCATCAGCGTGATGACAACGATCAGCACGCCGATCACGAGGTTGGCCAACACCCAGTTGCGGATGGCCGTCATTGCCGCGCCGCCGGCGGGCCAGTCCTGCGCGTCCACGGCGCGCTCGAGCCGCGGGTAGAGCGCAAAGCGCACGAAGACGAAGATCAGCAGCATCAACAGACCCAGCGCACCCATCACCCACCATTCGAGCGGTGTGTTGAACGGGGCGCCAGTCTTGTGGACGCTGGACACCACACGCCCCACCAACAAGCCCCCAGTGACGATCGTCAGCGGCGCCGCCACCAGCACCACGGCGAAAAAGCGCCCCAGCACCGCGCGCAGAAGCGGCAGGCGCGTGGGCGGCGGCAGGGTCAGCGCCACCGGCCGCAGGCAGAAGTGGGCGAAGAACATGCCCCCCAGCCACACCACGACCGAAAGCAGGTGAAGGATCTTCAACGCGGCGTAGACGGCCATGGTGTGTCCCGGTGAAGGGGTTCAGTTGATGCTGCGCGGGGTGGGCGGCTGGTCGCGCGGCGGGGTGAACAGCTCGCCGACATCGACCACGTCGAAGTGGTACTTGACGCCGCAGAACTCGCATCCGACCTCGACGCGGCCTTGCTCGGTCACGATGTCATCGACCTCGTCGCGCCCCAGGCCCTTGAGCATGCGCCCGACGCGTTCGCGAGAGCAGGTGCAGGCGAAGTGCGGCACCGCATCGCCCTCTTGCGGCAGGAAGCGGCGCAGGTCTTCTTCCCAGAACAGGCGGTGCAGGATTTTTTCGACCGACAGCGTCAGCAGCTCGTCGCGCGTCAGCGTCGCGGCCAGGTGGGCGATGCGGTTGTAGGCCTCGCTCAGGCCGATGTCGTCTTCGCGGCTGCGCCCGCCCAGGTTGCCTTCGCCCTCGATCGGCAGGCGCTGAATCAAGAGGCCTGCAGCGACCTCGTCGTTGGCCGCGAGGATGAGCTTGGTGTCGAGCTGCTCGGACTGCAGCATGTAGTGCTCGAGCACGTCGGACAGCTGTTGCAGCGGCTCGCGCTGGTCGCCATGCAAGCCGACCACGCCCTGGTAGGGCTGCTGCCCCGGCTGGCGGTCTTTCGGATCGAGCGTGATGGCGCAGCGGCCCTTGCCATGCACGTTGACCAGCGCTTCGAGCTGCGCGGCGTCGGGCACCTCGCCGATCACCTTGCCCGTCACGCGAAAGGCCAGGTCGGGTTGCGCCTCGGCCACCGCCAGCTTCACCGGGCCGTCGCCGTGCACTTGCAACGTCAACGCGCCGTTGAACTTGATGTTGGCCTGCATCAGCACGCTGGCTGCGGCCATCTCACCCAACAACACACGCACCGGCTCGGGGTAGTTTTCACCGGCCGACGCGCGGCGGCGCAGCACCTCTTGCCAATCGCTGCCCAGGCGCACGAGCATGCCGCGCACGGGCATGCCCTCGAACAGGAATTTGTGAATTTCGCTCATGACAGCCCCTCGTCTGCGGAATACCGCAGACGATCCCCCGAGGGGATCGAGCCCGCCTTGGGGCGGCCCGGCGCCGCAAGCATCACAAGCCCCTCGTCTGCGGAATACCGCAGACGATCCCCCAAGGGGATCGAGCCCGCCTTGGGGCGGCCCGGCGCCGGGCTCGCGCGTTCAATCACAACAATGGTCATCCGAGCTTCTTCAGTTGCTGCTTGAAGCGCTTGGCGTTCTCGACGTAGTGCGCCGCGCTGCGCTTGAGGCCTTCAATCTGCTCGGGCGTGAGCTGCTTCACCACCTTGGCGGGTGAGCCGATGATCATCGAGCCGTCGGGAAATTCTTTGCCTTCGGTGACCAGCGAACCGGCGCCCACGATGCAGTGCTTGCCGATCTTGGCGCCGTTGAGGATCACGGCCTGGATGCCGATCAGCGAGCCGTCGCCGATCGTGCAGCCGTGCAGCATGACCTGGTGGCCGACCGTCACGTCCGCACCGATCACCAGCGGGTAGCCGTGGTCGGCGTGCAGCACCGAGTTGTCCTGCACATTGCTGTTGCGACCGACGGTGAGCCGGTCCATGTCACCCCGCAGCACCGCGCCGAACCAGACGTTGGCGTTGTCTTCAAGGGTCACGCGGCCCATCACCTGGGCGCTGTCGGCAACCCAGGCGGTGTCGGCGATGTCGGGCGAGTCTTCGCCAAGTTGGTAGAGGGCCATGGGCAGGGGCGCCGGGCAAAGGCGCGAAAGCTGAAGGGGCGAAAGCCATAATTCTAGGGATGAACCCCCGCGAGCGCGCCCTGCAGGTCTTGAGCCTCACCGACCCGGCCGACAAGGCTGCGGCGGCACGCGCGCTGTTTGCGGGGCTCGACCTGACGCAGGTGAACGCGGAGACATTGATTGCCGCGCCCGAGGGCCTGCCCGGCCGCCCCGAGCGCCCCCGGCTCGTGCCACCGAAGGCAGTGCCGACCCGCTCGCCGTTCACCCCGGAAGGCCGCGCGGCGCTGCTGCATGCCATCGCCCACATCGAGTTCAATGCGATCAACCTGGCCCTCGACGCGGTGTTTCGCTTCGCGGGCATGCCTCCCAGCTTCTATGCGGACTGGCTGCGCGTGGCGAGCGAAGAGGCCTACCACTTCAGCCTGCTCCGCGAGCACTTGCAAAGCATCGGCCACGACTATGGCGACTTCGATGCGCACGACGGCCTGTGGGTGATGACGCAACGCACGGCCGGCGACATCGTCGCGCGCATGGCCCTGGTGCCGCGCACGCTCGAAGCCCGCGGGCTCGACGCCACGCCACCGCTGCAGGCGAAGTTCGCCCGGGCGGGCGACGCGCGCGCGGTCGAGATCCTCGAGATCATCCTGCGCGACGAGATCGGCCACGTGGCCATCGGCAACCACTGGTACCGCTGGCTGTGCGAGCGCGAAGGGCTCGACCCGGTCGCCCACTACGCCGTGCTGACCCAGCGCCACGAAGCCCCGCGCCTGCGCCCCCCGATCAACCGGGCGGCACGCCATGCCGCGGGTTTCACCGACGAAGAACTGGCTTACCTTTCCTGATCGCGCTGCATACACTCGCCCGCGGCGCACACAACTTGCTTGCGTGCAGGCACATCCACCCTTGAAGGCCCATTCATGACCTCGATCACCACCCGACGATTCCTGCAAACCGCTGGCCTGCTGGTCGCCGCTGCCCTGCTGGGCGCCTGCGGCAAGAAAGAAGCCGCCCCGGCCAAATCGACCGCCTCGGCGCCTGCGCCGGTGGTCTCGGCACCGCCTCCGGCGAAGGTGTTTGTGGTGGGCACCGATGCGGCCTACGCGCCCTTCGAGTTTCAGAATGAAAAAGGCGAAATCGTCGGCATGACCGTCGATGTGCTGTCGGCCGTGGCCGCGAAGGCCGGCATCCAGGTGCGCTTCGAGAACACCCCCTGGGAAGGCATCTTCAACTCGCTTCAGCAAGGCGACCGCGACCTGCTGGCTTCGTCAATCACCATCACCGAAGAGCGCAAGCAGACCATGGACTTCAGCGCGCCGTACTTCGACGCGCACCAGCTCATCGCGGTGAAAGAGACCTCGAAGGTCGCCAAGTTCGACGACCTCAAGAAGCTGAAGGTCGGCGTGCAGACCGGCACGACCGGTGACGAGGTCGTCACCAAGCTGCTGGGCAAGAACAGCCCGAACGTCAAGCGCTTCGAATCGACCCCGCTCGCGCTGAAAGAGCTGGAAGCCAGCGGTGTGGACGCCGTGGTCGCCGACAACGGCGTGGTCGTCAACTACGTCACCAACAACCCGGGCGCGAAGTTCAAGACCGTCAACGACGCGGCCTTCCAACCCGAGCAGTACGGCTTTGCGGTGAAGAAGGGCAATGCCGAACTGCTGGGCAAGCTGAACGAAGGGCTGGCCGCGATCAAGGCCGACGGCACGTACGCGCAGATCTACGCCAAGTACTTCGGTGCCGCCCCGGCGGCCGCCGCATCGGCCGCGTCCAAGTAAGCGGGCGCGCTGGCGCCGCATGATGGATCTGCGCTGGGAGATCCTGGCGGGCTACGGCCCGCTGTTCGTTTCGGGCTTGTGGACGACGCTGCGCCTCGCGGGCGTCGCCATCGCCGCCGGGCTGGTGCTGGGCGTGCTGCTCGGCTTGATCAGCAGTTCGCGCGACGCACCGCAGCCCCGGTCGCCGGCCGCGGCCTGGGGGCTGCGCCTGCTGCGGGCGCTCACCTCGGCCTACGTGGGTTTCTTTCGAGGCACGCCGCTGTTCGTGCAGATCCTGCTGGTGCACTTCGCGCTGATGCCGCTGCTGGTGCACCCCGAGCAGGGCCTGCTGCTGTCCGGCGAAGCCGCGCGCGAGTTCCGGCAGTCGCACGGGGCGTTCTTCTCCGGCGCGCTCGCGCTGACGCTGAACGCCGGGGCCTACCTGTCGGAAATCTTCCGCGCGGGCATCCAGAGCATCCACGCCGGGCAGACGCAGGCAGCCTACAGCCTCGGCCTCACGCACACCGAGGCTCTGCGCCACGTGGTGCTGCCGCAGGCCTTCCGGCGCATGCTGCCGGCACTGGTGAACGAGGGCATCACGCTCATCAAGGATTCGTCCCTGGTGTCGGCGATCGGCCTGGCCGAGCTGGCCTTGGCGGCACGCACGGTCGCCGGCGCCTATTCGCGCTACTGGGAGCCCTACTTGGCGATTTCGGCCGTCTACCTGGTGTTGACGCTGCTGCTGTCTGCGCTGGCCAAGCGCCTCGAAGCGCCTTCGCACCTGCGCGGGCGCTGAGTCGACGGTTTCCCCCTTGCGGGCCGTTGTCACGAAGCAACAAGGTTGCGGGTAATCCATGACACCCCGCCTAAACTCGTTCGGCTGCGCAGCGAGCGTCACCAGACGGTCACTGCCCGGTTCTATTGCGACTCACATTAAGGAATGCTCCATGAAGCGCTCAGTTTTTGTTGCTGCTCTGTCTGTCCTCGCCGCCGGCTCTGCCCTGGCCCAAAGCAATGTCACCGTTTGGGGTCGTCTGAACACCACCGTTGAACGTCAGAAGGTCGCAGGCGTCAGCTCGACCGTCATGAACAACAACGCCTCCCGTCTTGGCTTCAAGGGCACCGAAGACCTCGGCGGCGGCCTGAAGGCTGGCTTCCTGATCGAACACCGTTTCGGTTCGGACGACGGCACCGCCGCCACCCCGTTCTGGGCCGGTCAGTCGGAAGTCAACCTCGGCAGCGCCACCCTCGGCACTGTGCGCCTGGGCCGCTTCACCAGCGAAGCCTACTTCGCCACCGCCGACTACGTCAGCCTGCACAACCACGACACCGGCTCGTCGGAAGACAAGCTGTACTACGGCTTCTTCGAGTCGAACAACAAGATCGGCTACACCAGCCCGGAAATCATCCCCGGCTTGGTCGCGCACGCATCGCTGGCGCTGCACGGCGCCACGACCAACCCGAACGCCCGTGACTTCGCCGTCAACTACAACGTCGGCGCGCTGGCCCTGGGTGCTGGCTACGAAGCGGCTGGCGAAGACAACCAGTTCGCCGTTCGCGCCATGTACAGCCTGGGTGACTTCACCTTCGGCGGCTACTTCCAACGTGCCGACGACGAACTGCTGGGCAAGCGCAACGCCATCCGTCTGTCGGGCATGTACGCCATGGGCTCGTCGGAGTTCCACGCCAACGTCGGCGTTGCCGGCGACTGGAAGAACGTGACGGGGGACAGCGCCGCCAAGCAATTCACGCTCGGCTACAACTACAACCTGAGCAAGCGCACCAAGGTCTACACCTACTACACCAAGGTGGACAACAAGGCCGGTGCCGACTACGCCACGGGCGTGCTCGGTGGCGACTTCTCGTCGCTGGCCGCTGGCATCCGCCACAACTTCTGATCGAACGCGGGGCTCGCCCCAGCTCAAAAAGGCCGGTCGCAAGACCGGCCTTTTTTCATTGCTGATTCAGCGCCCGCGCCAGAACAAGCCGTCGAGGTCCTTGATCGTCAGTTGCCGCCAGGTCGGGCGGCCGTGGTTGCACTGGTCGGCGCGCTCGGTGCGCTCCATGTCGCGCAGCAGCGCGTTCATCTCTTCGAGCGTCAGTTGCCGGTTGGCACGCACCGCGCCATGGCAGGCCATGGTGGCGAGCAACTCGTGCTGGGCGCGCTGCACCACGCTGCTGGCGTCGTATTGCGCCAGTTCGGCCAGCACGCTGCGGGTCAGCTCCACCACGTCGCTGCCCGACAAGGCCGCCGGCGTCGCCCGCACCGCGAGCGTGGTGGCCGACAGGGCCGACACGTCCAGCCCCAGGCGGCGCAGGTTGTCGCCTTGCGATTCGACGGTGGCGATCTCTTGCGCCGTCGCCGAGAAGGTCACGGGGATCAGCAGCGGCTGCGACTCGATGGCCGCATCGGCCAGGCTGCGCTTGAGCCGTTCGTAGACGATGCGCTCGTGCGCGGCGTGCATGTCCACCACGACCAGGCCCTGGGTGTTTTCGGCCAGCACGTAGATGCCGCCGATCTGCGCGATGGCGCGGCCGAGCGGCCAGTCCTGCCCGGCGGGCAAGGCCGTGGGTGCGGGCCCCGCGGGCGAGGCCGGCCGGCCCCACGCGGCGGGCGCTTCCTGCGCGTAGAGCACCGCGGCCTGGTGCAAGCCCAGCGCGCCTTGCACGGCGTGCAGCGGCAAGCCGGCGCGCGAAGGCGGTGACACCCCCGCCTCGAATGCACTGCCCGACCGCGCCTGCGGCACCGACACCGGCGCAAACGCCGCCCAAGCCTCGGCGGCGCTGCCTGTCGACACCGGTGTCAGCGACGCAGCCGGCGCCTCGCCCGCCTGCGCTACGGCCAGCGCGGCTTCGACGGCGCGGCGCAAGGCCTGGTGCACCTCGCGCGAATCGCGGAAGCGCACCTCGATCTTGGTCGGGTGCACGTTCACATCGACCCGGTCGGGCGCGATCTCGATGAAGAGCACATAGGTCGGCTGGCGACCGCCGTGCAGCACGTCTTCGTAGGCCGCGCGCACGGCATGCGCGAGCAGCTTGTCGCGCACGTAGCGGCCGTTGACGTAGACGTACTGCTGGTCGGCGCGCGTGCGCGCGGCCGCCGGTGTGCCGGTGCGGCCCATGATGCGCAGCGGCCCGGCCTGCGCGGCCACGTCGCGGCTGTCGGCAATGAAGTCTTCGCCCAGCACGTCGCGCAAGCGCTGCTCGGGTGTGGCGCGCCGCCACTGCTGCACAAGCTTGCCTTCGTGCCACACGGCAAAACCCACCTCGGGCCGCACCAGTGCGTGGCGGCGCACGGCCTCGATGCAATGCGCCAGCTCGGTGGCGTCGGTCTTCAAGAACTTGCGCCGCGCCGGCGTGCTGAAGAACAGTTCGCGCACCTCGACGCTCGTGCCGATGCCCCGCGCGGCCGGCGCCAGCTCGCCCGAGCGCGCGTCGATACGCTGCGCATGCGGGGCACTCGCGGTGCGACTGGCGATGCTCATCTCAGAGACGGAAGCCATCGCCGCCAGCGCCTCGCCACGAAAGCCCATGGTGGCAACGCTTTCCAGCTCGTTCAGCGACGCGATCTTGCTGGTGGCATGGCGGCGCAGCGCGAGCGGCAGCTCTTCGGGCGGGATGCCCACGCCGTCGTCTTCGACCAGCACGCTGCGCACGCCGCCGGCCATGAGCTTGACGACGATTTCGCTGGCGCCCGCGTCGAGCGCGTTGTCCACCAGTTCGCGCACCACCGAGGCGGGGCGTTCGACCACTTCGCCGGCCGCGATCTGGCTGATCAACTCGTCGGGCAGTTCGCGGATGGGGCGGCGGTCGGCCGCCTGCGGAAGGGCATTCATCGGGCGATTGTAGAAAGCACATCTGGCCATTGCAGAATGCCGGCTGCCCTCGACGACGAACCCCGCTCCGCCCGACACCCGACCCAGACGCCCCATGGAACTCGCCGCTTTTCTGATCGACTTCATCCTCCACGTGGACGCGCACTTGAAAGAGTTCGTCGAGAACTACGGTGCCTGGGTCTACGCGCTGCTGTTCGTCATCGTCTTCGTCGAGACGGGTCTGGTGGTGATGCCCTTCCTGCCCGGCGACTCGCTGTTGTTCGTGGTGGGTGCGCTGTGCGGCGCTGGCCTGATGAACCTGCCGCTGGCGATGGCCGTGCTGCTGGTGGCGGCCATCCTCGGCGACCAGACCAACTACACGATCGGCCGCTTCATCGGCCCCAAGGTCTTTCAGTGGGAACACTCGCGCTTCTTCAACAAGAAGGCGTTCAACCAGGCCCACGCGTTCTACGAACGTTACGGCGGTGTGACGGTCATCATCGCGCGCTTCATGCCCTTCATTCGCACCTTCGCACCCTTCGTCGCGGGCGTGGCCGAGATGAGCCGCACGAAGTTCACGCTCTACAACGTGGTCGGTGCGCTGATCTGGGTGCTGGGCATCACGACCATGGGCTACGTGTTCGGCAACACCGAGTTCGTGAAAACGCACCTCAGCAAGATCATCTGGGCGCTGATCATCGTGCCGGGTTTGATCGCCATCTTCGGGGCCTGGCGCGCGGCGCGGGCCGAGGCGGCGCGGGCAGCAGCGCTTTGAAATGAGGTCGTGCCGGGTGGCCGGTGGTTTTGCCGCCAAGACGCAAAGGCCGCCAAGAGCGCCAAGGTGAACTTCTTCTTGGCGTTCTTGGCGCCTTGGCGGTCAACTTCTGGGCCGGTGCACCCAGCCCACCCAACAACTCAAAGCTGACGCGTGCGCGCCAGCGGCGGGTTCTTGGCGAAGTAGCGGCGGATGCCGGTGAACAGCGCGTCCACCAGCTCGCTCTGGTAGTCGGGGTCGCGCAGCTTGGCTTCTTCTTCGGGGTTCGAGATGAAAGCCGTCTCGACCAGGATCGACGGGATGTCGGGCGCCTTCAGTACCGCGAAGCCGGCCTGCTCGACGTGCGCCTTGTGCAGCCGGCCGACCTTGCCGATCTGGCCCAGCACCTCGCCGCCGAGCTTGAGGCTGTCCTTGATCTGCGCGGTGGTGCTCATGTCGAGCAAGGCACGCAGCACGCTACGGTCCTTGGCCTTGATGTTGATGCCGCCGACGCCGTCGGCCGCGTTCTCTTTGTTGGCCAGCCAGCGTGCCGCAGCGCTCGACGCGCCACCTTCCGACAAGGCGAACACCGAGGCCCCACGCGCCTTGGGCGTGATGAAGGCATCGGCGTGGATCGACACGAACAGGTCGGCCTGCACCCGCCGCGCCTTGCGCACACGCTCTTGCAGCGGCACGAAGAAATCGGCGTCGCGGGTCAGCATGGCGCGCATGCCCGGCAGGGTGTTGAGGCGGTCGCGCAGCTTGCGCGCCACCTGCAGCACCACATCCTTCTCTTTGAGGCCGCTCGGGCCGATGGCCCCGGGGTCTTCGCCGCCGTGGCCGGGGTCGAGGGCCACCACGACAAGCCGGTCGGTCTTGCCCCGGGGTGCGGGCCGCACGGGTTCGTCGGGCAGGTCGGCGGGCGGTTTGGCGGGCGCCGACGAGCCGGGCAACACCGGCACGGCCCCCGGCGGCTTGTTCATCTTGCCGATGAACTCGCCCAGCGCGTCTTCGACCGAGCGCGCCGCCTGCTGCTCGGCGTGCGTCTTGTCGTTCAGCATCGCCAGCAGCGGGTCGCGCTCTTGGGTGGGCCGCAGGTCGAACACCAGGCGGTTCTGGTACGCCGCCACCGGCGCGAGGGTGAACACCTGCGGCGCGGTCGGCTGCTTCAGGTCCATCACCAGGCGCACGACACGCGGCCGGTTCTGGCCCACGCGCACGCCGGCGATGTAGGGGTCGTCGGGCTTGACCTTGCCGACCAGCTCGCGCAAGGCGGGGCTGAGTTCGAGGCCTTCGATGTCCACCACGAGCCGGGGCGGGTTCTCGGCGATGAAGTGGTTGGCGGCCAGCTCGGTGTCGGACTCGAGCGTGACCCGCGTGTAGTCGTCGGCCGGCCACACGCGCACGGCCAGCAGCGTGGCACCGAAGGCGATGTCGCGCGCACCGAGCCACAGGGCCAGCGTGCCGAGGGACTGAAGCGCGATCCGGCGTTTCATGCGAGCAGTTCAACGCCGCGAGGCGTGTGGGCTTCGAGCATCACGCGGCGTTGGTCGCCGTCGCCGGGGATGAGTTCCATGCGCAGGTCGGGCACGGGCAGCAGGCCGTGCGCCTTCTCGGGCCACTCGACGAGCTTCAGGCCGGGGCTGGCGAACACGTCGCGGAAGCCCGCATCTTCCCATTCCTGCGGGTCGTTGAAGCGGTAGAAGTCGAAGTGCCAGGCGTTGAAGTCGGGCAGTTCGTAGGGCTCCATCACCGCGTAGGTCGGGCTCTTGACGCGGCCCTGCACCCCGAGCGCATGCAGCAGGTGCCGCACGAAGGTCGTCTTGCCAGCGCCCAGCGTGCCGTGCAGTTCGATGAAGGCTTCTCGCAGCGCAGGATGCGCGGCCAGGGCCTGGGCACTGGCTTCACACGCGGCTTCATCGGGCCACCACAAGGTGCGGGTTTCTAGAATCGGCAAATGAGCGACGCGCAAGAGGTGAACGAAACGCCGGACGGCAACGCCCTGCTCGAACGCCTGCGCGGCTGGGCACAGGCGCTCGGATTTTCACAGATCGGCGTGGCCGGTGTGAACCTCTCCGAGGCCGAACCGGGGTTGCTCGCATGGCTGCGCGACGGCTTTCACGGCGACATGGCCTACATGGCCGCGCACGGCCTGAAGCGCGCGCGGCCCGCCGAGCTGGTGCCGGGCACGGTGCGCGTGATCACCGCGCGCATGGACTACCTGCCGGCAACGACCGACCCCGATTGGCAGGCCATCGAGTGGCAAGGGCTGAGCCAGCCGATGCAGGCGCAGGTGTCGATCTATGCCCGGGGCCGCGATTACCACAAGGTGCTGCGCCAGCGCCTGCAAAAGCTCGCCGACCAGCTCGCCGCGGCCATCGGCCCCTTCGGCCACCGCGTGTTCACCGACTCGGCGCCGGTGCTCGAAGTGGAACTCGCGTCGCGCAGCGGCATCGGCTGGCGCGGCAAGCACACGCTGACGCTGCACCGCGAAGCCGGGTCGATGTTCTTTCTGGGCGAGATCTACGTGGACCTGCCCTTGCCCCTCACCGAGCCCACCAGCCCGCACTGCGGCAGTTGCAGTGCGTGCATCGACGCCTGCCCCACCGGCGCCATCGTCGCGCCGTACCGGGTGGACGCGCGGCGCTGCATCTCGTACCTCACCATCGAGCACGCGGGGGCGATTCCGCCCGAGCTGCGCCCGCTGATGGGCAACCGCATCTACGGCTGCGACGACTGCCAGCTCGTCTGCCCCTGGAACAAATACGCGCAGCGCTCGCCGCTGCCCGACTTCGACGTGCGCGGCCCGCTGGCGCAACCCACGCTGCTCGCGCTGTGGGCCTGGAGCGAGGCCGACTTTCTGCGCCACACCGAGGGCAGCGCCATCCGCCGCATCGGCCATGCGCGCTGGCGGCGCAACCTCGCGGTGGCGATGGGCAATGCGCTCGCCCAGGCGCTCAGCCGCGAGGACGCAGCCGCGCTGCGCGATGCCCTCGAACGCGGGCGCGCGACCGCCGACGAGCTGCTGCGCGAGCACATCGACTGGGCGCTGGCGCAGGCGGCGCCCTGAGCCGGCACTTCACCACCCGCCCCCGCGATCACCCCTCGGCAAGCTGCGGTATGTCAGCCCAACACAATGCGCGGGCGTTAACGCGCATCAAGGCCACCCGACGTCCCGCCCCCTGCCCATGCATCGCCGCCCCCTTTGCCACGCCCTGCCCCTGCTCGCCCTCAGCCTCGTCGTGACGCTCGCCATGGCAGGCCCCGCGCGGGCCGCATCCATCGAGGGCCTGGCCTTCGACGACCGCGTTCGCATGGCCGAGCATGAACTGCAACTCAACGGCCTGGGGCTGCGCAGCGTGGCCTGGCTCAAGGGCTTTGCAGCCGGCCTGTACCTCACCGACAAGCAGCAGACGGTGGCCGGCGTGTTGCAGGCACCGGGACCCAAGCGCCTGCAGATCCGCATGCTCATCGACGCCCCGGCCGATGAGTTCAGCAAGGCGCTCAAGAAGGGCATGCGCCGCAACAGCAGCGAGGCCGAATGGGCCCGGCTCGCCGACCGCGTGGGGCAGTTCGACCGGGCCGTGCTCGCGCTCGGCACCACCCGCAAGGGCGACGTGTTCGACCTCGACTACGTGCCCGGTCGCGGCATGGTGTTTCGCGCGAATGGCAGCACGCGCGGGGCGCCGATCGCAGGCGACGACTTCTACGACGGCGTGCTGAAGGTCTTTCTCGGCGAGCGCCCGGTGGACAAGAAACTCAAGGCTGCGCTACTCGGGGCAAACCCGGGCTGAGTAGGGCCTGTTTGTGAGCAGGTCCTAGCCGGCACCCGCTGTATTCTGGTTCTCTCACCCGACTCTCGCGGAGACACTTCGAATGAACCACCGCATCGTCATCAACGCATTGGCCGCGCTGGCCGCCTGTGCATCGCCCCTGCTGGCCTCGGCCCAGACCTACCCAAGCAAACCCATTCGCCTGATCGTGCCCTTCGCACCGGGCGGCACCACCGACATCGTGGCGCGCGCCATCTCGACCGAACTGGGCGCCACGCTGGGCCAGCAGGTCATCGTCGAGAACAAGGGCGGCGGCGGCGGCTCCATCGGCGCCCTTCAACTCGCGCAAGCGCCGGCCGACGGCTACACCATCGGCATGGCCACGGTCTCGACCACGGCCGCCAACCCGGCCGTGAACCCGAAGGTCGGCTACGACCCGCTGACCGACTTCACGCCCATCATCAACATCGCGGCCACGCCGAACGTCATCGCCGTGCACCCGAGCTTCGGCATCAAGGACCACAAGGCCTTCCTCGCCAAGCTGAAGGCCAACCCGGGCAAGTTCAGCTTTGCCAGCTCGGGCGCCGGCGGCATCGGGCACCTGCAGACCGAGCTGTACAAGAACCTCACCGGCACCTTCATGACGCACATCCCCTACCGGGGCGCGGGGCCGGCGTTGCTCGACACCGTGGCGGGCCAGGTGCCCATCATCTTCGACAACCTGCCCTCGGCCCTGCCCTTCATCAAGGACGGCCGGCTGGTGCCCATCGTCGTGGCCGCGCCCACGCGCGTGGCCTCGATGCCCGACGTGCCCACGTTCAAAGAGGTGGGCCTCGAACCCGTCAACCGCCTCGCCTACTACGGCATCACCGCGCCCAAGGGCCTGCCCAAGCCCATCGTGGACGCGCTGCACGCGGCGGTGAAGAAGGTCGCCTCCGACCCCGTCGTGCGCAAGCGCATCGAAGACACCGGCTCGCTGATGGTGCTCAACACGCCGGCCGAGTTCTCGGCGCAGATCAAGGCCGAGTACGAGGTCTACAAGCGCGTCGTCAAAGAGCAGAAGCTCAAGCTCGACTGAGCGCTGAGCCGAACGCACGGCATGGCACCATCGCGCGCCATGACCGTGCCGGACGCGCCCTCACCCCCGCCCCCTCCCGAGAGCCAGGCCGCGATCGACCGCTTCATCGACGCGCTGTGGATCGAAGACGGCCTCTCGGCCAACACCCTCGCCGCCTACCGGCGCGACCTCACGCTCTACGCCCAGTGGCTGGCCCGCGAGGCCGGCAAGGCCTTGAACGACACCCGCGAGGTGGACCTGCGCGGCTACGCCGTGGCCCAGGTGGCGAGCAAGGCCACCAGCGCCAACCGCCGCTTGACGGTCTTCAAGCGCTACTTCCGCTGGGCCTTGCGCGAGCGCCTGCTCGACGCCGACCCCACGCTCAAGCTCTTGAGCGCCAAGCAGCCGGTGCGCGTGCCCAAGGTGCTGAGCGAGGCCCAGGTCGAAGCCCTGCTCGGTGCGCCCGAGGTCGATACGCCCCTCGGCCTGCGCGACCGCACCATGCTCGAACTGATGTACGCGAGCGGCCTGCGCGTGAGCGAACTGGTCACGCTCAAGACCGTGCACCTCGGGCTCGACGAAGCCGCCCTGCGCGTCACTGGCAAAGGCGCGCGCGAACGGCTGCTGCCCTTCGGCGAAGAAGCGCACGCCTGGCTTCGGCGCTACTTGGCCGAAGCGCGGGCGGCCATCCTCGCGGGGCAGGTCAGCGACGCGCTCTTCGTCACGGCACGCGGCGGGCCGATGACGCGACAGATGTTCTGGCAGCTCGTCAAGAAATACGCGCTGCGGGCCGGCGTGCACGTGCCGCTGTCGCCGCACACGCTGCGCCACGCCTTCGCCACGCACCTGCTCAATCACGGTGCCGACCTGCGCGCGGTGCAGATGTTGCTGGGGCATGCCGACATCTCCACCACCACCATCTACACCCACGTGGCGCGCGAGCGGCTGAAGTCGCTGCACCAACAGCACCACCCACGTGGCTGAAATCGGCCCGGCGCGCCTGGGGCCCGTGTTCCAATCGCGCCTTTCGTCAGACCCGGTAAGACCGCTTTCCCATGGCCACGCTGAAACTCAAGAAACCCGCCGCCAAGACCGCCGCCGGCCCGCGCAAGGCGCCCGCACGCGGCGCGGGGGGCAGCGTCAAGAAAAAGCGCCCCACGCTGGCCGAGGCCCAGGCCGAACGCGCCGAGCGCGAAGCGCAATACCAGGCCGGCCTGCGTGACCGCCAAGGGCGCGGGCGCGACGAGCCCCCGCGCTTCGACCCGCAGCGCCCGCCGCGCCGCGATGAAGACCCCCGTCGCGGTCGCCCGGCCGATGCGGGCGCGCCCCGGCCTGACCCACGCGGCCCCCGCGACACGCGCGGCGCCCAAGACCCGCGCGGCCGGGGCCCATACCCACAAGACCGGCAAGACCCACGCGGCCGGCCGCCGCAGCGCGACGATGACCGCCGCCCGCCGCGCCGTCCCGACGCTGAAGGCGCACCGCGGCCGCGCCGTCCCGCCACCGGCCCGAACAGCGCGTTCGGCCAGGGCGGCTTTGGCCAAGGCAACAGCGCCTTCGACCGCCGCCCGCCTGCCGGCCCCCGGCCCGACGAGCGCCAGCGCCCGCCGCGTGACGCCGAGCGCTACGACAACCGCCCGCCGCGCCGCGACGACTCACGTCCGCCCGCCCCGCGCGGCAACCCCCGAGGGCCCGCAGACGCCTTCGACCCCCGCCCCCGCAACGACCGCAGCGGCGGCGGCGCCTTCGACCGACCGCCCCACCAACCCGGTCGAGGCCCGGCCCGCCCGCCCCTGCCGCCCGCACGCCCCGTGGGCCAGAACCGCCCCGCGCCACGCCGCCGCGACGACGACGACGATGACGACGACTTCCAGGTCCACATCGACCAGCCCGGCAGCCTGCGCCTGTCGAAGCGCATCGGCGAACTCGGCCTGGCCTCGCGCCGCGAAGCCGACGACTGGATCGCCAAGGGCTGGGTGCGTGTCGATGGCAAGGTGGTGAAAGAACTCGGCTCGCGCGTCACGCCCGAGCAGCTCGTCACCATCGACGCGCTGGCCTACAAGGCGCAGTCGATGCTGGTCACCGTGCTGCTCAACAAGCCCGTGGGCTACGTCAGCGGCCAGGCCGAAGACGGCTACGAGCCGGCGATCGTGCTCGTCACCCCGCAAAACCAGTGGCGGCAAGACCGCTCGGGCATCCGCTTCCTGCCGCACCACACGCGCAAGCTCGCGCCGGCCGGCCGGCTCGACATCGACTCGGTCGGCCTGCTCGTGCTGACGCAAGACGGTCGCATCGCCAAGCAGCTGATCGGGCAAGACAGCGAGGTCGAGAAGGAGTACCTCGTGCGCGTCGAGCTGGTCGAAGGCGAGCGCCTGAGCGACGAAGGCCTGGCCCTGCTCAACCACGGCCTCGAACTCGACGGCGAGCCGCTGCTGCCGGCGCAGGTCGAATGGGTCAACGAAGACCAGCTGCGCTTCGTGCTGCGCGAAGGCAAGAAGCGCCAGATCCGCCGCATGTGCGAAGCCGTCGGCCTGAAGGTGACCGGCCTCAAGCGCGTGCGCATCGGCAACGTGATGCTGGGCGACCTGCCGCCCGGGCAGTGGCGCTACCTGCGCGGCGACGAAAAATTTGGTTGAGGCCCCGGGGCGGCGCGCGTCCACTGCCGACGCCGCCGCCAGCTCCGCCCGCCGGGGCGCACACCTCCATCCCCACACAGTTCGTCACAAGCTCCGTTGCTTTGCTGCACCGCAGCAGCAAATCTGCTGCCGCTTGTCGGCAAATTGTTTCGCTGCGTAACGCGTGCTCAAGTTCACGCGGGCGTCGGACGAAGACCGAGCACGCACCGGCCACCCCAGCAAAAAGGCGGTGCAGGCGAGGCATCAACCCACGACTGCCCATGGGCCCCTTGGCTCACGGCAACAGACCCGGGCGGCGTGGCACCGACGAACAGAGGGAATGGAGTGATCGAGATGAAACGCAGAACCCTGGTACTTGGCGGCCCCGCACTGGTCGCCGGTGGCGCGATCGCGGGCTTTCCGGGCCTGGCGCTGGCCCAGCCCAACACCATCAAGTTCGGTCAGTCGGCTTCGCTGACAGGCCCGCTCGGTGAAATCGGCCGCGACATCCGCGACGGCATCCAGGCCGCCTTCGAGGCCGCCAACAAGGCCGAGCCGCGCGGCCCGCGCTTCGAACTGGTGACGCTCGACGACGCCAGCTCGAAAGACCGCTGCGTCGCCAACGTGCGCTCGCTGCTCGCCCAGGGCGTGACCTCGATGGTCGGCCTGACGCAGGCGGCCGGGGCCGAGGCTTCGCTCAGCCTGATCGAACAGAACCAATCGGCCCTGCTGGGTGCCGCCAGCGGCACCATGGGCCTGCGCGCAGACGGGCTCAGCTCGGTCTTCCACGTGCGCGCCGGCTACGACCTCGAGTTCGAGCGCATGGTCGGCTACGTGCGCCAGTTCAACATGAAGCGCGTGGGCGTGGTCTACATGCAAGACACCACGCCCGCCAACCTGGCGACGATGAACAAGGCGCTGGCTGCGGCCGGTGTGACGCCGACCGAGTCGATCGCCATCGACGGCAACGCCGCCACCTTCGAGCCGGTCGCGGCCAAGCTGCTGGCCGCGCAGCTCGATTCGGTGCTGTTCATGGCGCATGCGACGCCGGCCGCCGCGATCATCGACCACATGAACGAAGAGAAATTCCCGGGCCTGGTGTACGCCTCATCGATGTCGGGCCAGAGCCTCATCAACACGCTGATGGCCAAGAAGCACAAGGCCGTGGTGAGCGTGGTCGTGCCGCGCCCGACCTCGGTGGCACTGAGCGTGGTGACGCGTTGCCAGCAAGACCTGGCCGCGCTGCGCCCCGACCTGAAGCTGGGCGTCACGACGCTCGAGGGCTACATCATCGGCCGCACCGCCATCGACGCGTCGCGCACGGCCATGAAGAGCGGCCCACTGAGCCGCCCGCGCCTGAAAGACACGCTGGTCAGCCTGCGCAGCGACTTCGGAGGCTACAAAGTGCAGTTCGCACCGGGCAACAACACCGGTTCGCGCTTCGTCGAACTGGTGGCGCTTGATCGCCACGGTCGCATGGTGGCCTGAGCAGCAGCGCCCGGGGCAACCGGGCTTCGCGGGACAATGACAAGGGCACGGGCGACAGCTTGTGCCCTTTTGCTTTGCATCCCCGCCCGGCCCTGCCTGCCCATGCCCATGCCAGCGTTCGAATCCGCCTTCGAAGAGATCGCCGCCCCCGCCCCGTATCGCCTGTGGCAAGTCGCCCTCGGCGAACTGCCGCCGCCCGAGGCGCTGGCCACGCTGTCACCGGCCGAGCACGCACGCGCACGGCGCTTCGTGTTCGAGCCGCACCGCCAGCGCTACCTCGCGGGCCATGTGGCGCTGCGGCAGATCCTCGCGTCGTTGATGGGCCTCGCGCCCGCAGCGCTGGCCTTCGACACCGGCCCGCAGGGCAAGCCCACGCTGGCCACGGGCGGCTGCAGCTTCAACTTCAGCGACAGCGGCGACGTGGCGCTGGTGGCGACCGCACCGCACGGCGAGATCGGCGTGGACGTGGAAGTGCCGCGGCGCGTGAGCGATGCGCTCGCGCTGGCCGAACGCTTCTTCGCGCCGAGCGAACACCGCGCGGTGATGGACGCGTCACCGGCCGACCGCGACGCGGTCTTCCTGCGCTGCTGGACGCGCAAGGAGGCCTGCCTCAAGGCCATCGGCAGCGGCCTGTCGATCGGCCCCGAGACCTTCGAGGCCGGCACCACCGCCGAACCGCTGGACGCCAGCATCGACACGCCCACCGGGCGCGCCGTGGTGCGGGTCGAAACGGTGGCGACCGACGACGGCCTGAGCGTCGCCGTGGCGCGCGTGCTGACCACCGGCCGCCATGACTGAACCCGTCCTGTGCCTGGCGGGGCCCACCGCCTCGGGCAAGACGGCGGCGGCGCTGGCCATTGCGGACGCCCTGCCCGTCGAGATCATCAGCGTCGATTCGGCCCTGGTGTACCGGGGCATGGACATCGGCACCGCCAAGCCCAGCGCCGCCGAGCGCGCCCAGGCGCCGCACCACCTGATCGACACCATCGAGCCCACGCAGGCCTACTCGGCGGCGCAGTTCGTGGCCGACGCCCAGCGACTCATCGGCGAGATCCGCGCACGCGGCCGGCTGCCGCTGTTGGTGGGCGGCACCATGCTGTACTTCAAGGCGCTGTTCGACGGCATCGACGAGATGCCCGCGTCCGACCCGCAGGTGCGCGCCGCGCTCGACGCCGAAGCCACTGAGCGCGGCTGGCCTGCGATGCACGCCGAGCTGGCGCGCGTGGACCCGCTCACCGCCGCACGCCTGCACGCCACCGATTCGCAGCGCATCCAGCGCGCGCTCGAAGTGCACCGCATCAGCGGGCAGCCGCTGTCGTCGTTTCACCGCGTGAAGGCCGAGCCGGTGGACCGCCCGCCGCTGATCTCGCTCGAACCGACCGAGCGCGCCTGGCTGCACGCGCGCATTGCGCAGCGCTTTCAACACATGCTCGACGCAGGTTTCGTGGACGAGGTGCGGGCCCTGCGCGCGCGCGGCGACCTGCACCCCGAGCTGCCGTCGATGCGCTGCGTGGGCTACCGTCAGGCCTGGGAAGCGCTCGACGCCGGCGACCTGTCGCCGCTGGCCGAACGCGGCATCGCGGCCACGCGCCAGCTCGCCAAGCGGCAGATCACCTGGCTGCGCAGCATGCCCTGGCGCGAGGTGGTCGCGTGCGACGAGCCCGGCGCCACGGCCCGCGTGGTGGCCCTGGCCCGTCAGCACCTCAGGCCATGAGCGACGCGCTGCTCGACGTCCGAGGCCTGCGCAAACGCCACGGCGAGGTGGCCGTGTTCGAAGGCGTGACGCTCGCAGTGCCGCCGGGCGAGTTCGTCGCCATCGTCGGTGAGTCGGGCGTGGGCA
Source organism: Piscinibacter sp. PDB5-1 (assembly GCF_056676035.1). NCBI lineage: Bacteria > Pseudomonadati > Pseudomonadota > Betaproteobacteria > Burkholderiales > Sphaerotilaceae > Piscinibacter > Piscinibacter sp. PDB5-1. The sequence continues at coordinate 358,673 of NZ_JBWVZL010000002.1, forward strand.
AATCGACGCTGCTCAACTGCATCGCCGGGCTCGACACGGCCGACGGCGGCTCGGTGCACATCGCCGGCACCGATCTCGGCACGCTCGGCGAAGCGGCCCTCGCGCACTTCAGGCGCGACACGCTGGGCTTCGTCTTCCAGGCCTTTCACGTGCTGCCGCACCTGAGCGTGGCGCACAACGTCGCACTGCCGCTCTTGCTGCAAGGCCAGCGCGACCGCGCCGCCACCGAGGCGCGCGTGCAGGCGGCGCTCGATGCGGTCGGCCTCGCCGGCCTGGGCCCGCGCCTGCCGCAAACGCTGTCGGGCGGACAACTGCAGCGCGTGGCGATCGCCCGCGCGCTGGTGCACCGGCCGAAGCTGATCCTCGCCGACGAGCCCACCGGCAACCTCGACCCGAGCACCGCCGAGCGCGTGATGGACGTGCTGGTGGCGCAGGTGCGTGGGCACGGCGCGGCCTGCGTGCTCGTCACCCATTCGCAGCACGCGGCCGCGCGCGCCGACCGGGTGCTGACGCTCACGCCGCAGGGCATGGCTTGACGCGCTGAGCGTCGTTCGACCATGGGCGCGCTGCTGCAGCAACTGTCGTGGCCCGAGTTTCGCCACCACCCGTGGCGGCACCTCGCGGCACTGCTCGCCATCGCGCTCGGCGTGGCGCTCGCGTTCGCAGTGCAGCTCATCAACCAGTCGGCCTTGAGCGAATTCAGCTCGGCCGTGCGTGCCGTCAACGGCCAGCCCGACTTCGAACTGCGCGCCCAACGCGGCGGCTTCGACGAGGCGCTCTACGAACGCGTGGCCACGCACCCGCGCGTGGCCGCCGCGAGCCCGGTGGTCGAGATCGACACCGTGGCCTTCGACGCACGAGGCTCGCGCCTGCCGCTGCGCGTGCTGGGGGTGGACGCACTGGTGCTCGGCGGCCTGTGGCCCGGCCTCGCGCCCCGGCCGCAGGCCGAGGCGGGGCGGCTCGCGCCGCTCGACCCCGACGTGGTGTTTTTGAATGCCGAGGCACGGCGGCTCATTGGCGACGCGCCGCGCCTGCGCGTGCAGGGCCCCAACGGCCCGGTCGAGCTGCAGGTGGCGGGCAGCGTCGCCGCGGCCGGCCCGCCGCTCGCGGTGATCGACATCGCCGGCGCGCAGGCGCACTTCGGCTGGCTGGGTCGCCTGAGCCGCATCGACCTGCGCCTGGTGGCCGGCACCGATGCCACGGCCTTGTGGCGCGAGCTGCGCTTGCCCGACGGCGTGCGCGCCATCGCACCGGGCGACGCGGCGCAGCGGGTGTCGAACCTCTCGCGCGCCTACCGCGTGAACCTCACCGTGCTGGCGCTGGTGGCCTTGTTCACGGGTGCGTTTCTGGTGTTTTCGATCTTGTCGCTGTCGGTCGCGCAGCGCCAGCCGCAGTTCGCCTTGCTGGGGGTGATGGGCTTGAGCGCGAACGAGCGCCTGCGCTGGGTGCTGACCGAGTCGGCGGTGCTCGGCGTGCTGGGCAGCGCGGCGGGGTTGGCGCTGGGCGCTGCACTCGCGGCGACGGCGTTGAAGCTGCTGGCCGGCGACCTGGGCGGCGGCTACTTTCCCGGCGTGACGCCCGAGCTGCAGTTCGATGCGGTCACGACCACGGTCTACGGCGTGCTCGGCGTCGGTGCGGCCTTGGTGGGGGGCTGGTTGCCGGCCCGCGCGGCGCAGCGGCTGGCCCCGGCGATGGCGCTGAAGGGCTTGTCGGTCGGCGAGGCGCCGGGCCGCGCGTGGTGGGGCCCGGTGCTGCTGGTGCTGTCGCTCGGGCTCGCGCTGCTGCCGCCGATTGCCGGCTTGCCGCTTGCGGCCTATGCCTCGGTGGCCTGCCTGCTGCTGGGCGGCATTGCCTGCGTGCCGGCCGGTGTGGGCCTGCTGCTGCGCGCCATCGCCCCGCCCGCGCAGCCGCTCGCGCTGCTGGCGGTCGAGCGGGCGCGCCAGCAACGCCACACGGCCACCATCGCGGTGGCGGGCGTGGTGGCGAGCCTGAGCCTGTCGGTGGCGCTCACGGTGATGGTGGCGAGCTTTCGAGACTCGGTCACGCAATGGCTCGACGTGGTGCTGCCGGCCGACCTGTACCTGCGTGCCAGCGGCAGCAGCGGTGCCGGTGACGTGCTGGCGCTGCCGCCAGGGCTGGTCGAGCAGGCGGCCACGCTGCCGGGCGTGACACGCGTCGAAGGCCAGCGCGTCACGCAGGTGCAGATCGACCCGGCGCAACCAGCGCTCGCGCTGATCGCGCGGCCCTTGCCCGACCCGGCCGCAGCCCTGCCGTTGGTGGGCGAGCTGTTGCCGCTACCGGCGGGCGACACGCAAGCCTTCGTGAGCGAAGCGGTGCTCAGCCTCTATGGCACCGCGCCCGGCCGGCACCTCGACCTGCCGCTGCCCAACGGCCGCACGGCGCGTGTGTTCGTGCAAGGCGTGTGGCGCGACTACGCACGCCAGCACGGCGCCGTCTTGCTTCGCGCCGACGACTACCAGCGCCTGAGCGGCGACACGCGCATCAACGAGCTCGCGCTGTGGCTCGCCGAAGGCGCTTCGGTGGCACAGGTGCAGGGTGGTCTGCGGCAGTTGGCGGTCGATGCGGGCTGGAACGCCTCGCTGATCGACTTCGCCTCGCCGGCCGAACTGCGGGCGCTGTCGCTGCGCATCTTCGACCGCAGCTTCGCCGTCACCTACTGGCTGCAGGCGGTGGCGATCGCCATCGGCCTGTTCGGCATTGCGGCCAGCTTCTCGGCCCAGGTGCTGGCGCGCCGCAAAGAGTTCGGCCTGCTCGCGCACCTGGGCCTCACGCGCGCGCAGGTGCTGCGTGTGGTGGCCGCCGAGGGCGCGGTGTGGACGGGTTGCGGCGCCCTGCTCGGCCTGCTGCTGGGCGTGGCCGTGAGCGTGGTGCTGGTGAAGGTGGTCAACCCGCAGAGCTTTCACTGGACCATGGACCTGCTATTGCCGTGGGGCCGGCTCGCCGCACTCACGGCCGCCGTGGTGGCCTGCGGCACGCTCACCGCGTGGTTCGCCGCGCGGCAGGCCGCGAGCCGCCAGATGGCCCTGGCAGTGAAAGAAGACTGGTAGCCTGCGCCGCCATGCCGATAGCTGCTGCATCCCCCCTGCCCGAACTGCCCCCGGCACTGCTCGACCGCCTGCGCGCACGCCACTGCGAGCCGCAGCGCCACTACCACCTGCAGGCCCACATCGACGCGCTGCTGCGCTGGCTCGACCTGCACCGCGCGCTCGCCCGAGAGCCGCGCCTCATCGAGGCCGCGATCTGGTTTCACGACTGCGTGTACGACCCGAAGCGCGACGACAACGAAGCACAGTCGGCCGAGGTCGCACGCACCGAGCTTGCCGCGCTCGGGTGGCCGGCCGAAGCCATCGACCGCGTCAGCTTCCTCGTGATGGCCACGCAAAGGCACGACGCACCAGCCGACGACGCGGACGCCTGGCTCTTCCTCGACCTCGACCTGTCGGTGCTGGGCCAGCCCTGGCCGGTGTACGACGCCTACCGCCAGGCCATCCGCCAGGAATTCAGCCACGTGCTCGGCCCCCTGTACCGCATCGGCCGCCGCCGCGTGTTGCAGCGTTTCACCGAGCGGCCATTCATCTACCGCACCCCTGCCCTTCGCACCGACTGGGAGGCGCAGGCCCGCGAAAACCTGCAACGCGAGATCAGCGAGCTTTGACGCGACCCGATTCCCCATGAACGAGATTTACCTGAGCACCGACGTCGAGACCGACGGCCCCATTCCCGGCCCGCATTCGATGCTGAGCTTCGGCTCGGCCGCGTACACGGCCGACAAGCAACTCGTCTCGACCTTCTCGGCCAACCTGCACACGCTCGACGGAGCGACGGCGCACCCCGCCACGGCGGCCTGGTGGGCGACGCAGCCCGAAGCCTGGGCCGCCTGCCGCACCGACCTCGAAGCCCCCGACGCGGCCATGCGCCGCTACGTGGACTGGATCAAGACGCTCAAGGGCAAGCCCGTCTTCGTCGCTTACCCCGCCGGCTTCGACTTCCTGTTTGTCTACTGGTACCTGATGCGCTTTGTGGGAGAGAGCCCCTTCAGCCATTCGGCGCTCGACATGAAGACCTACGCGATGGCGCTGCTCAAGACCGGCTACCGCGACAGCACCAAGCGCAACATGCCCAAGCAGTGGTTCGACAAGTTGCCTCACACCCACGTCGCGTTGGACGACGCCATCGAACAGGGCGCGCTGTTCTGCAACATGCTGCAGGCCAACCTGCAACGCTGACACCACGAACCTGCGCATGAACGCCACGCCCTCGACCGCCCTCGACGACACCCGCGCCTGGGTCGAACACGCCGTGATCGGCCTCAACCTGTGCCCCTTCGCGCGCGGCGTGCAGGTCAAGGGCCAGGTGCGCTACGTGCTGAGCGAAGCCACCGACACCGACGCCCTGCTGGCCGACCTGTGCCGCGAACTGCTGGCGCTGGTCGATGCCGACCCCACCGAGGTGGACACGACCCTGCTCGTGCACCCGCAGGTGCTGAACGACTTCGACGACTACAACGACTTCCTCGACGTGGCCGATGCCGCGCTCGCGTCGCTGGGGCTCGACGGCACGCTGCAGATCGCGAGCTTTCACCCCGACTACCGCTTCGCCGGCAGCGATGCAGGCGACCTCGACAACGCCACCAACCAGTCGCCCCACCCCACGCTGCACCTGCTGCGCGAAGCCAGCATCGACCGCGCGGTCGAGGCCTTCCCCGAGGCCGAAGACATCTACGAGCGCAACATCGAGACGCTTGAGAAGCTGGGGGCCGAGGGCTGGGCGGCACTAAAGGCACGGTGGACCCTCAAGCCCTGAGGCTCGGGCTGTTCAGGACTTCGCGCCTTCGAACAGCCGGTCGATGTCTTTGACGACGAAGCGGCATTCGGCCGCGACCCACAGGTGCACGAGCGTGATGACGAGCGCCAGCGCCAGGTGCTTCAGCGCGAAGTCCAAATCGCCCACATGGAACGGGCTGTGGTTGACCAGCTTGGCGTAGAGCGGGATGTGGCCGATGACGGTGGCGGCCGCGATGGAAGCGAACGGCAGCCACATCACCAGCGACCGCAAGCGGCGCGCGAGCACGTCTTCTCGGTGCGCCTCGGACGAGATCAGGAACACGGTCGAAATCTGCGCCAGGCGCTTCGCCTCGGGACGGTCGTGGCTGAGCAGCGAACCCAGCGACACCTTCACGCCGCGCAGGTTCATCCACACGCCGACCACGAACACCAGAGACATCACGGCCATCACGTTGACGAAGTCGTTGGCCGGCACCTCGATGCCCAGCAGCGGGATGCGCCGCACCGCCAGCTTCGCGTCCTTGAGGGTGTTTTCGGTCAGGGTCTTCGCATACGCGCGTTCTGAATAGGCCAGCAGCAGCGCGTCGTCGTCCATCTTCCGGATCTGGTTCCACTCGGATTCGGGCAGCGTCGGCGGGGTGCACGGGGGGGGCTGCGGGGCGGGGGCCGATGCTGCAGTGGCAGCGTGGCGCTGCTTGGCCACGACCTCCATGCAATTCAGAGCCTCGATGGCATGGGTCCGAATGCGGGCCGCTTGCAGCGTGCTCAGTTGTCGGGCCTGGTACCCGAACTGCTCCAGGTACACGTGCAGCACGATCAGCACGGAGATCAGCGACGCCGTGGCCATCATCCAGCGCATCCGTCCCATGGACGCCTTGAAGATGTCCAGTTCCTCCTTGACCACATCCATGCGAAGCCCCTTGATCGCGCCGGCCGCTGCGATGGGCCATCCCGGCTCACGGCGTCATTGCGGCGAGTCTTGCGGTCTGGTTCCGGCTCGGCATCCCTAATCTGAATGAGGTTCGCACGTGCGCTGGGGCGCCCCACCCGTCGCGCAAACCGCGAAAAGCCTGGCCGCACCATCCTTGGGCGGTGTACCGTACGGCCCAGCCAACGGATCGATCGGTCCATGCACCCCGCCACCGCCCCCGCTGACGCGTCTGCCACCGAGCCAGACGTGCACAGCCGCGTGCGCATCCAGCAGACGACCATGCTGTTCGAGCAGACCAGCTGGGGCTCGGTGGTGGCCACGGTGTTCGCGCTGGCGCTCGCATTCCACCTGCAGGGCACGGTGCCGAGCGGCGCCCTCACCGCCTGGGTGGCGATCAAGCTGGTCGCCGTCGCGCCGCGCTTCGTGCTCGGGGCGATGTACCGGCGCCGCCGCGACGATGGCGCCCGCTGGCTCACCCGGTTCAAGACCTTGCTGTTCATTGACGGCGTGAGCTGGGGCCTGGCCGGCGTGCTGCTGGTGCCGGGCGCCGATGTCGCCACCACCACCGTGATCGTCGCCACGCTGGCGGGTGTGTCGGCCGTGGGCTCGTTCGTGCTGCACGTGCATTGGCTGGCCTGCGTGGCCTACGTGGCGCCGATGCTCGCGCCAGTGGGGCTGGGCCTGCTGTTGCGCGGCGACAGCTTCGGCCTCTACGGTGGCCTCACCGCCCTGGCCTTCCTGGCGCTGCTGCTGCGCGCCACGCGCCGGTCGGAGCACCATGTCGAAGAAATGCTTCGCCTGCGGTTCCAGAACGAGCGCATGACGCACGAACTGAGCGCTGCCCTCGCGCTGGCGCAGCAGGAAAACCGCGCCAAGAACGAGTTCGTCGCCAACATGAGCCACGAACTGCGCACGCCCCTGCACGGCATCCTGGGCATGTCGGACATGCTGCTGACCCGCGGCACGCCCAGCGACCCCACACGCGACGCGGGGCTGGCCGTCATCCACCGCTGCGGCGAACACCTGCTGGCGCTGATCAACAACATCCTCGAGTTCTCACGCTTTGGCGCACGCGGCATCGAGCTTCAGCCCGAGCGCACCGCCATCGGCCAGTTGATCGAAGAGGCGGTGCAGATGTGCCAGCCGAGCGCGGTCGCCAAGGGCCTGACGCTCACCAGCCACATCGACCTGCCTTCGCCCTGCGTCGCCAGCATCGACCCCTTCCGGCTGCGCCAGGTGCTGCTCAACCTGCTGGGCAACGCCGTGAAATTCACCGACCACGGCCACGTGCACCTGCGGGCGCGGTTGATCGGCGACGGCCCCACGCTGCGCGTGCGGGTCGAAGACACCGGCGTGGGCATCGCCGCCGGCGCGGGCGACAGCATCTTCAAGCCCTTCGTGCAGGCGGACTCGTCGAGCAGCCGGCGCTTTGGCGGCACGGGCCTTGGGCTCAGCATCACACGCGACTTGTGCCGTGCGATGGGCGGCGACGTCACCTACACCAGCGCGCTGGCTCAGGGCTCGACCTTCGAGGTCTGCCTGCCCCTGCCCGAGTTCGAGGCCGCGCAGTCACCCGCCCCATCGCACGAGGACGGCGCCGACGCCATCGAGGCGCCGCTGCAAGGCACGGTGCTGCTGGCCGAAGACAACGAGGTCAACGCCATCGTGGCCGACCACACATTGCGCCGCTTCGGCCTGGAGGTCGAACGTGCCGTGACCGGGGTGGAGGTCGTGCAGCGCGTGTGCCAGCCGCACGACCGCCCCGACCTCGTGCTGCTCGACTGCCAGATGCCCGAGATGGACGGCTTCGAAGCCGCGCGCCAGGTGCGCGCCTACGAGGCCCGCCACGGGTTGCCGCGCCTGCCCTTGATCGCGCTGACGGCGAACGTCTTTCCCGAAGACCGGCAGCAATGCCAGAGCGCGGGCATGGACGACCTGGTCGCCAAGCCCTTCGCGCCCGAGCAGTTGCGCGAGATGCTGGCACGGCACCTCGCCGCGTCGCCGGCCCGGGACGGGCGGGTGCCCGCCGAGGCCTCCGTTCACGCCGCGAGCGCCAGCCCGCGCTGAGCCGCGCGGCCTTCGGGCGGCCGCAGCTTCGACACGCTGGCCTGCACGGCCGCGAAGACCTGAATGTCGGGGTGGAAGGTGCGAAACACGAAGGCGTGCACCGCTGGGTTGCGCGCGCGTGAATCGCTCTCGCCGGTCACGGTGTCGAGAAACAGCACGCGGTGCGGAAGGCCGCCCGCATGCTGCAGGGGCACCATGCGCTCGTCGCCGTAGAGATCGTTGAACCCGAGGGCGTCGTACGAGCGCAGCAGCGAACGGCGCGAACCCGCAATCACGCCGCCGATCTGCATCGCCATGCAGTAGAGGTAGCTCGCCTTCACCAGCGCCAGGCGCACCGGCGGCACGTAACCGGGGCGCACCGCCAGGCGCGTGATCTCGGCCAGCACCTGGCCTTCGCGCTCAGCCGGCAGCGCGATGCTGTGCTCGATCTGCAAGGGCTGGCTGAGGTTGGTCTGCACGCGGGCCGAACCCACGACCTCGCCGGTGGCCTTGTCTTCGGCGATGAAGATGAGCGTGTCGGGTGCGTGGTCCATCGGGTCGGCGGCGCCGAAGCGTTCGGTCAATTGCGGCAGGTGGTGGCCATAGGCGGCCGCGCGCAGGGCCTGTACGCGCAAGAGGTCGATTTCGTCGGTCACCACGCGCACCGTGAAGGGCAGTTCCGCCGCGACCGGGCCACGGCGCGGCGCGGCCTTCGGTGCCGGTGGGCAAGCGTGAAGCACGGGGACGAAAGCGGCATCGGTCGGCACGGGGCGCAGGGTCTGCATGGCGGGGGCATTCGAGAGTTGGCACATGCCTTGCCAAATCGGCCGATACCGGCGCAGCTTGCGCTTCTTTCGGTGAGCAAAGACGCGAAGGCGCTACCTCACGTATCCGCGCGCAAGACAAGGGGGTGTTCGAGGGTCGCTTCGACGCATCGCACATCTTGAGAAGCCCCACCGAACGGCCGTTCCAGGTCGCTGGGCTAAGGTGGCTGCGCCAAGCCGACATCCATGAGCCGACGACGACACACCTCCCCCTGGGCACGCGCGCTGACGCAGTCGCTGAACGCCTGGACGCGATCTGGCCTGCGCCTGGGCCAGCAGACCGCGCGCACCGCCGTCGATGCCACGGCGAAGGCTGCCACCCGCGCGCTGCGCGAAGCCCGCGAGCCGCCGCCGGGCGATGGTGACTGGATCGCCGGCCTTGCCCTCGGACCGACCGGCATGCGGCGCTACCGGCTGTTTCGCCCGCCGGGGCTGCAGGCCTTCGAGCGCGTGCCGCTGCTGGTGATGCTGCACGGCTGCCAGCAAGACGCGAAGGGCTTCGCACTGTCCACCCGCATCAACCGGCTGGCCACGCGCGAGCGCTTTCTCGTGCTCTTCGTCGAACAAGACCGCCACGCCAACGTGCAGGGCTGCTGGAACTGGTTCGACACCCGCTCGGGCCGCGCGCATGGCGAAGCCGCGCTCGTGATGTCGGCCATCGACCAGGTGCTGCTGCTCTACCCGGGCGACCGCCAGCGCGTGGCCATCGCGGGCCTCTCGGCCGGGGCGAGCATGGCCGCGCTGGTGGCCGCGCGTTACCCGACGCGCTTTCGCGCGGTGGTGATGCACTCGGGCGTGCCGCCGGGCACGGCGCATTCATCGGCCTCGGCCTTCGGTGCCATGCATGGCCTGCGCGGTACCCACGCCCTGCCCGCCACACCAGGACAGGCATGGCCGCCGCTGATGGTGATCCACGGCACGCACGACCGCGTGGTGTCGCCGGCCAACGCAATGGCCGCCGTCGAGGCCTGGGCGCAGGCCGCCGGGGCCCGCGCGGGCCTGCCGCGCCGGGTGCAGCGCGGCCAGCGCCACGCGGTCACACGCACCGACTACAAGCACCGGGGCCGCACGGTGGCCAGCCTGTGCGAGATCGACTCCCTCGGCCACGCCTGGAGCGGTGGCGCCGCGCGCCAGCCCTTCAGCGACGCGCAAGGCCCCGATGCCTCGCGGCTGCTGTGGGCCTTCGTGTCGCGCCAGTTCGAACTGCCCGCCTGAGCGGCCGCGCCCAGCGCCGCGCGCATCGCCGATACTGGCCCGCGCCGCGCGGGTCTACCGCGCACGGCACCTTCCCCTCGCATGGAGCTTCGCATGACGATCGCACGCGTTCTGGTGGCGCTGGTCGCGCTCATCCACCTGTACATCCTGGTGCTCGAGATGTTTTTGTGGACCACGCCCAAGGGCCGCCGCATCTTCGGTACCACGCCCGAATTCGCCGAAGCCTCGAAAACGCTCGCGGCCAACCAGGGCCTTTACAACGGCTTTCTTGCGGCCGGCCTGGCCTGGGGCGTGGCGCTCGGGGCCGACGGCCTGGCGGTGCAGACCTTCTTTCTCGCCTGCGTGGTGGTGGCCGGCGTGTACGGTGCGCTGACGACCTCGCGCAAGATTCTTTTCGTGCAGGCGCTGCCCGGCGCGGTGGCCCTGGCGGCGGTGTGGCTCACGCGCTGAAGGCCGTGTCCGCGCGGTCGGCGAAACATTTGGTGATGGAAAAGCTGGGGTCTTCCCCCCAGAAGTACGCATGGTGAATGGGCACTTTTCGCCCATACTGCCGCGCGGTTCGCGGGCGTCTTGCCCCGGCCGGACAAGAGACCAACCACCGAGGGAACCATGAACGACATCAGCAACCGTTACCAGCCCCCCAGCGCCGCCGTCGGCCTTGCACCCGCCAGCGGCGGTGTGGCCACCCCGCTCACCTGGAAAGAGATTTACTTCAGCTTCAGCGGCCGCGTGCCCCGCAAGACGTTCTGGATGTGGGGCGTGCTCGGCATGATCGGCGCCATGTTCGTGCTCGGCATCGTTGCCGCCATCCTGGGCAAGATCAACGAAGTGCTGACCTGGGTCGTGATCGGCCCGGCCTACATCGCCTTCATCTGGGCCAGCCTGGCCATCAGCGTCAAGCGCTGGCACGACCGCAACAAGTCGGGCTGGTGGGTGCTGATCGGCCTCGTCCCCGTCATCGGCGGCATCTGGCAGCTGGTTGAAAACGGCTTCCTGCGCGGCACGGTCGGCGACAACGACTACGGCCCCGACCCCACCGAAGCCTGATCGGCCCACGGCCTTCACGACGGGGCGGCCCGGCTCACGCCGGGCCGCCCCGTTTTCATTTCGCGCCACGCGCTGCAGCGCTACATTGCGCCGATGAACACCGACACCACCCCCACCTCCGTCACCACCGGCAGCTGCCTGTGCGGGGCCGTCCGCTTTCACATCGAAGGCGCGCTCGCGCCGATCCAGGTGTGCCATTGCGTGCAGTGCCGCAAGGCGCAAGGCGGCCCGTTCGCCACCAACATCCCGGTGGCCCGCTCGGCGCTGCACTTCGAACGCGGCGAAGCCCTGCTGAAGGCCTATGAGTCGTCGCCCGGCAAACGCCGCCACTTCTGCATCCACTGCGGCTCGCCACTTTTCAGCGAACGCGACTGCGACCCCACGGTGCTGCGCATCCGGGCCGGGCTGCTCGACGGCCCCTTGCACGTGAAGCCGGCCTTCCACGCCTTCGTGGCCTCGAAAGCCGACTGGTGGCCGATCGACGACGGGCTGCCGCAATACGAGGGCTTCGCGCCAGTGCCACCACCGGCCACGCCCCGCTGACTCGCCGCGACGAGCCCGCACCATCTATGCGCGCGCATCGGCTCGCCTTCTCGCTTCTGGTGGCTGGCTCGCTCGTCGCCTGCTCCGAAGCGCGCAACAGCACCGGCACCATCAGCCAGCGCATCGGCGCAATCGTTCACACCCCCGGCGCAACCGAGGTCGATCTCGGCCAGCTCACCACCTTCGGCTGGGACTATTTCTACGTTTTCAAGCCGGGCACGACGCGCGACGAGGTGTGCAAAGTCATTGGCGCCAAGCGCAACCAGTGCGGCCGCATCGTTCGCATCGAGCGCTCGCCAGACACCCACGCGTTCATGATCTTCGGCATCAACGGACAACTCACGCACGTTGAGTTGCATGCGGTAGAGAACGGCAAGTTCGACCTGAACTTCGCCGAGGGCTCACACCCACGCAGTGCATCCGTCTTCAAGATCACACGCAACGCGCGAGGCACGGACAAAGACGAAATCATCCTGGTGCCCAAGTGATGGGATCGAACGATGTGCTTCACCGGAACCACTGAAACACCCCTCGGCGGCCGGTGCGGCAGGCCCTGCCCATCGGTCACCCTCACATCACACCTCAAGGCTCGCAGGCCCTCACATGCGCTTCGACGGAAAGCTCAAGTCCTGGAACGATGACCGTGGCTTCGGATTCATCGAGCCGCACCAGGGTGGTCAAGACATCTTTGTCCACATCAAGGCTTTCCCGCCCGGGACCGGCCGGCCTTCGGTGGGCCTGCCTTTGTCGTTCGAAGTGCAAGTGGGCGAGCGGGGCAAGAAGCGCGCCGCAGCGGTGCAGTTCGTTCGCCCCGGCAAACGGGCTCACGCGTCGCGGCGCGAGTCGCCGGCCCCCTGGACGCTCGCACGGCTGCTGGCCTTGCCCGCGTTCTTCGCGGTTTGGGGGTACGTGGCGTGGCGGTGGCCGGTCAGCGCCTGGGTGGCTGCGGTCTACCTGGGCGCGAGCCTGATCACCTTCGTGGCCTATGCGCTCGACAAGTCGGCCGCGAGAAGCGGTCGCTGGCGCACGTCAGAAGCGACGCTGCATGGCCTGGGCCTCGCATGCGGCTGGCCCGGGGCCCTGCTGGCCCAGCAACTGTTGCGCCACAAGCTGGCCAAGCCGAGCTTCGTTGCGACCTACTGGATCACCGCCGTCGCCAATGTCGCAGGGTTCGTGGCGGTGCATTCGCCCGCGATGCGTCATTTGGCCTTGTGGGGCTGACGAGCGCGCGCAGCGGCGAAAAGCTCAGGCCCCGTCGTCCACCTCGACCCGCTTGAGCCGACCGCTCGTGCCGGTCTTGATGCGCACCTGCGCCTTGCGGCATCCGAAGTGCGCTGCCACCAGCGCGATCAGCTCTTCGTTGGCCTTGCCGTCGACCGGGGGCGACTTGAGTTGTGCGTGCCAGGTGCCGTCGTCGGTGCGTTCGAACGACTGTGCGCGTGCGTTGGGTTTCACCTTGACTTGCAGCACGGTCATCGTCAGCGGGGCTTGGTGTCGGCGTCGAAGTAGTAGGTGGTGCGCTTGCGCGGCGAGAGGTAATCGTAGGCGGCCTGCGGCAACTGGTTCGGGCGCATGGTGCGCGTGATGGTCACCTCGGGCTCGTCTTCGAGGTCCACGATGATCGCCGACTCTTTCGGGACCGCCGGGTCGTAGATCAGCACGGTGGGCTTGAGCGGGCGGCTGGAGTTGATCGACACCACGATGCCCAGCCCGCCGTTCGACAGCATGACGATGGTGCCCGGCGGGTACACGCCCATGCAGCGAACGAACACCGCCATCGCGTTCGGGTCGAACTGGTCGCGTTGCTGACCGTACATGGTGGACAAGGCCTCGTGCGGTGTGAGCGACTTCTGGAAGTCCACCGGGTTGCAGAGGTTGTCGAAGGTGTTGACCAGGCCGACGATCTTCGCCAGCAGCGAAATCTGCGGGCCCTGAAGACCGCGTGGGTAGCCCTTGCCGTCCATGCGTTCGTGGTGCTGCGCGATCACGACGGTGGCTTCGGGCGGCAGGTCGAGCCGGGCGGCGATGTCCAGGCCCTTGGCGCAATGCGTCTGCAAGAGGTTGGATTCGGCGCGCGACAGCGGCTCGGTCTTGTAGACCACGCGGTCGGGCAGTTCGACTTTGCCCACGTCGTGGAACATCGCGCCCAGCCCCATCAGGCGGATGGCCTGAGAAGGTGCCTTCAACTCGCGAGCCAGCATCATCGACAGCAACGCGACGTTGAGCGAGTGGTGGTAGATCTCTTCGCCGCCGACCTTGTCGGCCATCAGGTGGATGGCGATGTCGCTCTCGACCAGCATCGAGTCGGCAATGCCATCGATCAGCTCGGTGGCCATCGCACGCGTCTCGGCGGGCTTCGAGAACAGGTTCTGGTTCATCGACTTGATGCGCCGCGAAGCCGAGACCAGTTCGCGCTCGCAGGCCCCGAGCTTGGCGCGGTGCGCGTCCACGCGCTGCAGCCGCGCGCGCTTGGCCTGCGTGGCGGCGTCGGCTTCGAGGCGCACCGTCGCGGGCGCCTCGGCTGTGTCGTTTGCCTGCGCGGGCGCCAGGGGCGTGCAGTCGCTGCGCGCCGGCGACCAGCGCACCTGGCTCACGCCGAGCGCCTGGATGGTCGCAATCTGATCGAGGCTCTTGATCTTGAAGCTGGAAAACGTGAACGGGTGCTCCATCCACGACAGGTCCAGGTGCACATGCATGCCGATGCACAGCTGTGACACCGGCACAGTGCCGTCTTCGGTGGTCGCATTCATCGTCCGCTGCGCCGCCGAAGCGGCCCTCCATGCGCGGATCACCCGCGCGTCGTCACGGACTTCTTCGGCCGACCGCGCCAGGGCTTGAGCGAGCCCGCGCGAAAAATCACCGCTCGGCTTGATTCGGGTCAAGCCAAGCCGCCGGCCCGGGGGCTCAGGCTTCGATCACCTCGCCGCCGAGCGGCTTGAACAGCTCGTCGAAGTCTTGCGTGTTGAGGGCCGCATCGCTCGCCACGCCCGACAGCAACTGGTCGGCGAGGCCTGCCTTGCGGGCCTGCAGTTCGATCATCTTGTCTTCGACCGTGCCGCTGGCGATGAGCTTGTAGACGAACACGGGTTTGTCCTGGCCGATGCGGTAGGCGCGGTCGATGGCCTGCTGCTCGACGGCCGGGTTCCACCACGGGTCGTACAAGATCACCGTGTCGGCCGCCGTGAGGTTGAGGCCCACGCCGCCGGCCTTCAGGCTGATCAGGAAGAGCGGCACGTCGCCTTCCTGGAACTCTTTCACCAGGCCTGCGCGGTCGTTGCTCTCGCCGGTGAGCTTGAGGTACGGCAACTTGAGCTTGGCGAGCTCGACTTCGATCAGCGAGAGCATCTGCGTGAACTGCGAGAACAGCAGCACGCGGCGGCCGTCTTCGACCAGCGTGGGCAGCAAGTCGAGCAGCAGCTCCATCTTGGCTGAGGGCGCGGTCTTGCTGGGCGCGGCCTCTTCGTCGGTCTTCAGCAGTCGCGGGTCGCAGCAGACCTGCCGCAGCTTCAGCAGCGCGTCGAGCACCATGATCTGGCTGCGTGCGAGGCCCTGGCGGGCGATGGCTTCGCGCAGCTTGCCGTCCATCGTGGCACGCACGGTCTCGTACAGGTCGGCCTGCGTGCCGCCGAGTTCGACGCGCAGCAGCGTCTCGGTCTTCTCGGGCAGCTCGCGCGCGACCTGCTGCTTGGTGCGCCGCAAGATGAAGGGCCGCACGCGCCGCGCCAGGTGGCCGGCAACCAACTCGTCCTGCTTCTTTTCGATGGGGTTGCGGTAGTGCTCGCGGAACTGCGCCTCGCTGCCCAGGAGGCCGGGGCAGGTGAAGTCCATCAGGCTCCACAGCTCGCCGAGGTGGTTTTCGAGCGGCGTGCCGCTCAGGCACAGGCGGTGCCGCGCGCGCATGCCCTTCATAGCCACCGCGGCCTGGCTGCGCGCGTTCTTGATGCGCTGAGCTTCGTCGAGGATCAGGTAGTGCCAGTCTTGCGCGCCCAAGGTGCCCACGTCGCGCACGGCCAGCGGGTAGCTGGTGATGACGAGATCGGCCTTCGGGATCTGCTTGAAATGCTGCACGCGCTGCGGGCCGTGCAGCACCACCACGCGCAGGCCGGGAGCGAAGCGCTTGGCCTCGGCCTGCCAGTTGCCGATCAGGCTGGTGGGCACGACGACGAGGCTCGGCCGGTCCATGCGGCCGGCGTCGTGCTCGTTCTGCAGCAAGGTCAGCGTCTGCAGCGTCTTGCCCAGGCCCATGTCGTCGGCGAGCACGCCGCCCAGGCGCGAGCGGCGCAGAAAGTCCATCCACGCCAAGCCGTCGAGCTGGTAGTGGCGCAGCGTGGCCTGCACGTGCGGCGAAGGCTCGACGGGCGGCAAGCCCACGCCGCTTTCGAGGCGGCGCAGCTCCTCGAGCAGTTCGGTGAAGCTCGGCGGCGCGGCGATCTTGGCACCGACCGACAGCGCATCGAGCGTGCCCAGGTCGAAGCGCGACAGGCGCAGGCGCGCATCGCCCTCGGGCGACTTCTTGTCGCCGAGCTTGAACATGCTGCGCAGCCAGTCCATCAGCGGCGCCACGCGGGCGACCGGCAGGCGCAGCAAGCGCTGCTTGGGCATCACACCGGGCACCGGTGGCTCGTCGCCGGGCCAGGGCACCAGCACCTCGCGCTCGCGGCCGTCGCGCGAGGGGGCTTCGATGTCCTGCTTGAGCCAGCCGGTCTGCACCAGGCCGATCAAGAGCGGCACCAGGTCCACCGGCTTGCCTTCGACCGACACCTTCAGGCCCACGCTGAACCAGTCGCTGCCGGGGTCTTCTTCGACGCTCAAGTTCCACGCGTCGGGCGCGTGCATCTCGTACGGGAACTCGCGCGCCACCTCGATCAGCCAGCCGCGTGCCTCCAACTCGGGAAAGTGCGTCGCCAGCAGCTGCGGCCACTGGTCGCGGAATTGCGGCACCAGCACCAGCGGCGTGCCGTCGAGCGCGGCGGGCATCGCAGTCTGCGCGCCGGCCGCGGCCACGCGCGTGAGGCGGCTGTGGGCGAGGCCGGCCGACAGGCTCCAGGGCCGCATCGACAAGCCGGTGAACAACTCGCGCAGCGCCGTCACCTCGGCCTTGGCCTCGCGCTCGAAGCGCACGCCCAGGCGCTGGCCGGGGTGGTCGGGGTCGGCGATCTCGGCGTTGGCGACCGTCGCCGCGCCGATCGGAAAGTGGTACTCGACCGTCGCGTTGCCCGGCATCGGGTAGCGCAGCAGCACCTGCACCGCCGCCTGGCGCAGCGTGGTGCCGCGCGAGGCGGCCGAGCCGTAGCGGTGGTGCAGCAGGGCTTCCGAGGCCACGTCCACGCAGGTCGTCAGGCGCAGCACCGGCTGCAGCTTGAGCGCGCCGAGCTCGACCACCGCGCGCACCGGGCGCGAGGCGGCCACCGGCGCTGGCCCGGCCTTGGCCGACAGGTCGGACGGCAGCACCGCCGGCGACAGCGGCAAGCCGCGCTGGCGGCGGATCTGCTGGGCTTCGAAGGCCATCAGCGCAGCAGCGATGTGCTCGCACTTGGTGGCCTGCGGGCAGGTGCAGTGGCCATCGACCTTCAGGCCGAGCAGCCGGTCACGCACGAGCTGCACGCTCTGGGCGTAGGCGTGCACGCTGTTGCCCTGTAGGCGGGTGAAAAGCTTCGGCCCCTTGACCTGCATCGACAGCAACGCCTGCTCGGGGCGAAGCTCCATCGCCTTGCTGAGGGTGCGGTGGTCGAAGTGGTCTCCGAGGTCGAAGTCTTCGGGCAGGGCGAATTCGGTCATGTCGTGCAGGTCGTCGATGTGCGCCTCGGGCCGGCCGAAACGCGGGCGGGCTCGGGCGAAGGGCAAACGCGCATTGTCAACCCGTATGCGATCCTTCAGCCATGCGCAGGCGCGATCTTTTTGCGGGTACGTTGACACTTCCTCTGTTCGGCGCATCCGCCCTGGGCACGCCGACCGGGCGGCGCCGACCGCTGGTCTTTCCGGCCGACTTCGGCGCCCACCCCGCCGCGCGCACCGAGTGGTGGTACCTCACCGGCGACCTGCTGGCCGGCAGCCGGCGCTTCGGCTTCCAGGTCACCTTCTTTCGCTCGCGCACCGAGGTGGCGGCCGAGCACCCGAGCCGCTTTGCCGCCAGCCAGCTGGTGTTCGCGCACGCGGCCCTCAGCGAGCCGGCCACCCAGCGCCTGCGGCACGACCAGCGCATCGCCCGCGCCGGCTTCGGTGTTGCCCGGGCCGCCGAAGGCGACACCGACCTGCGCCTGCGCGACTGGCACTTGCGCCGCAGCGGCCCGGCCGAGGCCACGCGCTACAGCGCCCAGGTGCACAGCGACAGCGCCCGATTCGCGTTCGACCTGCAGTTCGACGCCCCGCAGCCCCTGCTGTTGCAAGGCGACGCCGGCTGGTCGCGCAAGGGCCCGCAACCCACCCACGCCACGCACTACTACAGCCGCCCGCAACTGCGCGCCGAGGGACGCCTGAGCCTGGACGGCCGCGAGCTGGCCGCCAGCGGCCGCGCCTGGCTCGACCATGAGTGGGGCGACCAGGTGCTGGCCGCCGATGCCGTCGGCTGGGACTGGATCGGCATGAACCTCGACGACGGCGGCGCCCTGACCGCGTTTCGCGTGCGCCGGGCCGACGGCAGCCCGCTCTACGCGGGCGGCAGCCATCGCCCCGCCGGGGGCGCCGTACGCAGCTTCGGCCCCGACGAAGTGCGCCTGCTGCCCGGCCGGGCGTGGACGAGCCCGGCTTCGAGCGCCCGCTACCCCGTCGCCTGGACCGTCGAGACCCCGGTCGGCCGCTTCCACGTGGCCGCCATGTTCGACGCCCAGGAGCTCGACAGCCGCGGCAGCACCGGCGCCTTCTACTGGGAAGGCCTGAGCGAGTTGCTGGCCGAGGACGGCCGCCGCATCGGCAGCGGCTACCTCGAAATGACCGGCTACGGCGAACCACTCAGGCTCTGAGAGCCGGCCGGGACGGCCTCGGCCGCGAAAAGGACCACGGGAACAGGCGCGACCTGATTCAAGTCAACGCCGTCATGGCCGAAAAGCCATTGAACGGCCTCCCGTTTGCGCGCCCCCGGCGCCGCGACGAGAACCGCCGTGTCGCCTGCCCGTTCATGAAGCCGATCCTCAAAGTCCTGCTGCATCCGCGCCTCTGGCCCCTGCGCACCCAAGCGCGGGCGTTGGTGTGCCTGCTCATTGCCGCGATGGCCCTGGTGGTCGGCGAACTGTGGGCGCGGCGCACCCTGCTGCAGGCCCAGGCCGACACCGGCCAGCGCCTGATGCAGATCGCCCACAACATGGCCGACCGGTTGTCGCAAGAAATGGCCACGCGCACCCGCGACGTGCTGCTGCTCACCCAACTCGACGTGCTGCGCGAATCGGCCGACCCGGCCGCCGCCCGCGCTGCCCTCGAAAAGCTGCGCGACACCCTGCCCGCCTACGCCTGGATCGGCATGACCGACGCCGAGGGCACCGTGGTGGCCGCCACCGGCGACGTGCTGGTGGGCCGCTCGCTCGCCGCCCGGCCGGTCTACCAGAATGGCCGCCTCGGCCTGTGGACCGGCGATGTGCACGAAGCCGTGCTGTTGGCGAAGCTGGCGCAACAAACGCCCGGCGAGCAGGTGAAGTTCGTCGATGTCGCGGCGCCGGTGTATCGCGCCGACGGCAGCCTTCGCGGCGTGCTCGCGCTGCACCTGAGCTGGCAATGGGCGGCCCAGCTGCGCGAGGCCCTGCAGCCCCAGAGCCGCGGCGACGTGCAAGTGATGATCTTCGGCCACCGGGGCGACGTGCTGCTCGGCCCGGCCGGCACCGCCACACCACCCAGCCTGCCCGGCGAGCGCTTGCGCGACCTCGAAGAGCGCTGGGGCTTCGAAGCCTGGAGCGACGGTCTGACCGCCCTCACCGGCGTGGCCGTCAGTGGCCCGAGCGGCGGCTTCTCGGGCTTCGGCTGGCGGGTGGTCGCCCGCGCCACCTCGCCGACATCGCCCGGCACCCTCGGCGACGCGCGCCTGGCCGTGCTGCCCTGGACCGGCGCGATCGCCCTGCTCTGCGCGCTCGCCGCGTGGGGCCTGATCGGCATGATCATCGCCCCGGTGGACGAACTCGCGCAGACCCTGCGCACCGCGGCCCCGACGCCCGCGCGCCGCGATGGCGTGCGCCCGAGGCGGCGCAACGACGTGCAGCAGATCGCCGCCGCCGTCGCCGACCTGCAGGCCACGCTGCGCGACCGCAACGAAACCGTGCAGGCGCTTGAGCAGACGGCCCACATGGATGCACTCACGGGCCTGTGGAACCGCGCCTACCTCAACAACCTGTCGCCCCGCCTCGCCGAGACCGTGGCCGGCCAGTCGATGGAGTTCTGCGTGCTGTGCATCGACCTCGACGGCTTCAAACCCGTCAACGACCGCTACGGCCACGAGGCCGGTGACCAGGTGCTGGCCCAGGTCGCCAAACGCCTGCGGCAGATCGCCCGGGAGGAAGACTTCGTGTTCCGCCTGGGCGGCGACGAGTTCATGCTGCTGCTCGCCTGCCCGGCGGGTGAAGGCGCGATGCTCGCGCGCCAAGTCGCGCAGCGCGTGGTCGCCGACCTGCAGCGGCCCATGCAGTACCGCACGCTGAGCAACCTGCGCATCGGCTGCAGCGTGGGCGCGGGCCTGTGGCCGCAAGACGGCGCCACGCTCGTCGATGTGATGGCCCATGCCGACGAGGCGCTCTACGCCGCCAAACGCGCCGGGCGCGGCCAGTACCGGCAGTACGCGGCCAAGGTCGCCTGAGGCGGCCGGAAGTCGCCCGGCACGGGGCGCGGGAGGGCCCGGCCAGGGGCCTAGAATTCCGGGTTTTCCGCCTTCCGCCCTCCACCATGCCGAACGCAAGCAAGAAAGCCGCTTCCCCGTCGATCCGCAAGGTCGTGCTCGCCTACTCTGGCGGCCTCGACACCTCGATCATCCTCAAGTGGCTGCAAGACGAGTACCAATGCGAGGTGGTGACCTTCACCGCCGACATCGGCCAGGGCGAAGAGATCGAGCCGGCCCGTGCCAAGGCCGTGAAGATGGGCATCAAGCCCGAGAACATCTTCATCGAAGACCTGCGTGAAGAGTTCGTGCGCGACTTCGTCTTCCCGATGTTCCGCGCCAACGCGCTGTACGAAGGCGAGTACCTGCTGGGCACGTCCATCGCCCGCCCGCTGATCGCCAAGCGCCTGGTCGAGATCGCCAAGAAGACCCGCGCCGACGCCATCAGCCACGGCGCCACCGGCAAGGGCAACGACCAGGTCCGCTTCGAACTCGGCGCCTACGCGCTGATGCCCAACGTGAAGGTCATCGCCCCGTGGCGCGAGTGGGACCTGCTCTCGCGCGAGAAGCTGCTGGCCTACGCCGACCAGCACGGCATCCCGGTCGATTTCAAGAAGCGCAAGGGCGGCGCGCCCTACTCGATGGACGCGAACCTGCTGCACATCAGCTATGAAGGCGGCATCCTCGAAGACCCGAACTTCGCGCCCGAAGACAACATGTGGCGCCTCACCGTGTCGCCCGAAAAGGCGCCGGGCAAGCCGCAAGTTGTGGAGCTGACCTACAAGAACGGCGACGTGGTCGCCATCGACGGCCAGAAGATGAGCCCCGCCACCGTGCTGACCACGCTGAACCAGATCGGCGGCAAGCACGGCATCGGCCGCCTCGACAAGGTCGAGAACCGCTACGTCGGCATGAAGAGCCGCGGCTGCTACGAAACCCCGGGCGGCACCATCCTGCTGGCTGGCCACCGCGCCATCGAGTCGATCACGCTCGACCGCGAAGTGCTCGCGCTGAAAGACGACCTGATGCCGCGTTACGCGCGCATGGTCTACAACGGCTACTGGTTCAGCCCCGAGCGCCAGCTGCTGCAAGGCCTGATCGACGCCTCGCAGGCCACCGTCAACGGCACCGTGCGCTTGAAGCTCTACAAGGGCACGATCATGTGCGTGGGCCGCGAGAGCAAGACCGACTCGTTGTTCGACCCGAAGATCTCGACCTTCGACGACGACGGCGGCGCCTACAACCAGGCCGACGCCGGCGGCTTCATCAAGCTGAACGCGCTGCGCATGCGCATCGCCGCCAACGCGAAGATCGCGCGCTCATCCGCCGCGAAGCCCAAGGCCAAGCCGGCTGCCAAGCCCGCCGCCAAGAAGGCCGCCCCGAAGAAGAAGTAACCCCGAGAGACTGCGATGACCGACAAGATCCAAGCCACCGTCAAGACCCGCGCCAACGTCTACTTCGATGGCAAGTGCGTCTCGCACAGCATCGAACTGGCCGACGGCACCAAGAAGAGCGTGGGCGTGATCCTGCCCTCGACCCTGCGCTTCACCACCGGCGCGCCCGAGATCATGGAACTGGTCGAAGGCGAATGCCGCGTGAAGCTCGCCGGCAGCGACGCCTGGACGACCTATGCGGGCGGCCAGTCGTTCGACGTGCCGGGCAACTCGGCCTTCGACATCGAGACCACGCAGACGCTGCACTACATCTGCCACTTCGGCTGATCGATCGAGCCACGCCAACGCAAAGGGCCGGTATTGAACCGGCCCTTTTTTATTTCGCACCGTTCGAAGCCCTCGCTCCGTCACGGCCGATCTGCAATTCACCGCACCGGCACCCAGGCCTGCAAGCGCGGCAGCATCGCACGGTACGGGGCCAGCAGCAGCGCCGCCATCGCCCATTTCACGGCGAGATCGCCCCCTCCGAGCTTGAGCCAGTCGAAGCCGGGCTCGCCCGCGAAGGCGATGAAGAAGAAGATGCCGGTGTCCACCACCGACGCCACCAGCGAGCCGAAGAACGGCGCCTTCCACCAGGTCTGGGCGCGCCAGCGGTTGAACACCGCCACGTCCATCAACTGCGAGACGATGAAGGCCGCGCCCGAGGCCACGGCGATGCGCCAGGGCGCCAGCAGCAGCGACACGATCACCGCGCCGGCGAAGCCGACCCACGCGACCTTTCGAGCCGCCTGCGCGCCCACCGCGCGGTTGGTCAGATCGGTGACGAGAAACACCACCGGGTAGCTGAATGCGCCCCAGGTCAGCCAGTCGTTGATCGGGTGCTGCACCAGCCAGTTCGAGGCCACGATGACGACGAGCATTGCCACGATGGGCCGCCACAGGCGGGCAAGCGAAACAGTCGAGTCCATGGGCACCTGCTGAACAGTCGTCACACCACCACCGGCTCGGGTTCGAGCCGGATGCCGAAACGCCCGTAGACGCTTTCTTGGATCGCCCGCGCGAGCGTCATCACCTCGGAGCCGATCGCCCCGCCGCGGTTGACGAGCACCAGCGCCTGCTTCTCGTAGACACCCGCCTTGCCCACCGTCTTGCCCTTCCAGCCGCAAGCGTCGATCAACCAGCCCGCGGCGAGCTTCACGCTGCCGTCGGGCATGGGGTAGTGAACGATTTCGGGGTCGCGGCCGATGATGTCGCGGCACTGTTCGGGCGTGACCACCGGGTTCTTGAAGAAGCTGCCGGCGTTGCCGATCACCAGCGGGTCGGGCAGCTTGGAGCGGCGAATCGCACAAATCCAGTCGTAGATCTGCTGCGGCGAGGGCGAGGCGGTGCCGGTCTCGGCCATCTTGCGTTCGATCTCGAGGTAGCCCAGCACCGGCTGCCACGGCATCGGCAGGCGAAAGCGCACGCGCGTGATGACGACGCGGCCGGCGAGCGAATGCTTGAACACGCTGTCGCGGTATCCGAAGGCACAGGTTTCGGCATTGAGCGTCACGGTGCGGCCGGTGACGAGATCGACCGCATCGAGCGAGTCGAAGCGGTCTTTCAGCTCCAGCCCGTAGGCGCCGATGTTCTGCACCGGCGAGGCGCCCACGGTGCCTGGGATCAGCGCCAGGTTTTCGAGCCCCGGCAGGCCCTGCGCCAGCGTCCAGGTGACGAAGTCGTGCCAGTTTTCACCGGCTCCCACTTCGACGATGGTCGCGTCGTCGCGCTCTTCAACGACACGGAGGCCTTTGACCTCGACCTTGATCACGACCTGCGGCATGTCGCGCGTGAGCACGATGTTGCTGCCGCCCCCGAGCACGAACTTCGGCGCGCGGCCCAGTTGGGGGTGATCGACCACGCGGCGCACGTCGGCATCGCTGGTCACGCGCACCAGCGTTTGCGCGACGGCGGGCAGGCCGAAGCTGTTGTACGGTTTCAGGCTCACGCCCGATTCAATTTGCATGGCAGAATTTTCGCCGATCCCGCCTCGCGCCCTTCAGCGCAAAACCCGCGACACACCACGACCATGCCGAGCTTCGACGCTGTCCTCGATCCCAACCTCGTCGAAGTGCGCAATGCCATCGACCAGACCGCCAAGGAAATCGGCACCCGCTTCGACTTCAAGGGCTCGTCGGCCCGCGTCGAGTTGAAAGAAAAAGAGCTGACGATCTACGCCGACAGCGACTTCCAGATCGGGCAGGTGATCGACATCCTGCTCGCCAAGATGACCAAGCGCAGCGTGGACATCCGCTTTCTCGACCGCTCGGCCAAGGTCGAAAAGATCGGCGGCGACAAAGTCAAGCAATTGGTCACGGTCAAAAGCGGCATCGACAGCGACACCGCGAAGAAAATCCAGACACTCATCAAGCAAAGCAAGATGAAGGTGCAGGCGGCCATCCAGGGCGACACCGTGCGGGTCACGGGCGCCAAGCGGGATGATCTGCAGGCGGCGATGGCCTTGATCCGCAAAGAGATCGCCGATGCGCCGCTGTCGTTCAACAACTTCCGGGACTGAAAACCTCATGCGTACCGTTTTGGCTGCCGCCGCTCTGTTGTGGATCGGCGCAAGCCCTGCCTGGGCGCAAAGCGTCTCGATGAGTGGCAGCCTGGGCACGCGTGCCCTGTTGATGATCGACGGCAAGCCGGCCACGGTGGCCGTCGGCAGCACGGTGCAAGGCGTCAAGCTGATCAGCGTGTCAGGCGACCAGTCCGTGGTCGAGATCGCCGGCAAGCGCGTGACGCTGCGCATGGGCGGCGCGCAGGTCAACCTGGGCGGCGCGTCCACCGAAGGCACCGACAGCCGCATCACGATGGTGGCCGGGCCGGGTGGGCACTTCCTGGGCAGCGGGTCGATCAACGACCGCTCGGTGCAGTTCATGGTCGACACCGGCGCGACGAGCGTCGCCATGGGGCAGGCTGAGGCCGACCGCATCGGCCTGAAATACCGCCACCTGCCCCCGGCCGGCATGGTCAACACCGCCAACGGCTCGGTGCCCGCGCACAAGGTCACGCTCACCAGCATTCGCCTGGGCAACGTGCAGGTGTTCAACGTCGAGGCGATGGTGATCCCGGCGCAGATGCCTTACGTGCTGCTCGGCAACAGCTTTCTCACGCGCTTCCAGATGAAGCGCGAGAACGACATCCTCACGCTCGACCGCAAGTGAGCGGGCCGGCAGGCCGTCGCACTCAGCGCCGCGCGCTCGCGTAGGCGATCCACGCGCCCACGCCCAGCGCGCACAGCGCGAGGAAGACCTCGCGGTAGCCCGGCACGGCGAGCAGCAGCCAGGCGGTCATCAGCGGCGCCGCTGCACGCGACACCAGCGCGATCGCCGACATCGCCCCGCTGATGCGCCCGACGTGCTCGCGGCCGAAGTACTCGGGCACCAGGTTGCCGCGCACGATGGTGACGAGGCCGTTGACCACCCCGAACAGCAGCGCAAAGACCACCAGCGCCGCCAGGTGTTCAGACAAGGCGAACAGCGCCATCGACAGCGGCAGCCCCGCCAGCACCGCCAAGCCCAGCGTGCGCTGCGCGACCCAGCGGCCGAAGAACAGGTGCACCACGCGCCCCAACACCTGCGCGGGCCCGACCCAGGTGACCACAGCCAGCGCCGCCGTGTCGTCGAGCCCCTTCGAGGCCAGCGCTGGCACGATGTGCGCCCACAGCGCGGCCGAGACGAAGGCATGCAAGGTGAAAGCGAGCGTCAACAGCCAGAAGTTGCGGTGGCGCAGCGCCTCGTGCAAGGTCGCGTCGTCGGCCGCGTCGTGGCCCGCCTTCGCGACCGGTCGGGCCGGGTGGCGCAGCGCCCAGGCGTGAAGCGGCGCAATGCCCAGCAGCAGCACGAGGCCGATGACCCCGAGCGCGCTGCGCCAGCCCCAACCGGCGATCAACCACGCCACCGCCGGAAAGCACAGCGTGCTGGCAAAGCCGCCGACCAGCGTCAGCGCCGTGATGGCCTGCCGGTAGCGCCCGGGAAAACGCCGCGTGACCACGCTGAAGGCCGGCTCGTAGAGGCACATCGCCATCGCCGCCCCGAGCAGGGCCCAGGCACCGTACAGCATCGCCAGGCTTTGCACCTGCGACCACACCACGAAGCCGACGCCGGCGAACGCCGCGCCCAGGGTCATCACCACGCGGTCGTGGCCCCGGTCGATGGCGGCACCGACCGCATAGCTCGTGAGGCCCCACACGGTGAGCCCGAGCGTGAACGCGCCCATCATCTCGGGCTTGCCCCAGCCCAGGCTCGTCTGCATCGGCAGCACGAACGCCGAGAAGGTGTAGAACAGCGCGGCCCAGCAGAACAACTGGCCCACGGCCAGGGCCGCGACGGTACTGCGATAGCCCGTCGGGCGCTCGTTTTCGGAATGCATTGGCTGAATTATCAATCGCCAAGGCGACACTTGTTCCGATATGCAGAACGAGTTCCAACAGGCGGATCATGTGCGACACTTGCGGTCTGCTGTACCCCGCCATCCCGGAGACTCAAATGGATCTGAATTACACGCCTGAAGAGCAGGCGTTCCGCGCAGAGATTCGCTCGTGGCTCGAAGCCAACCTGCCGAAGGACCTGCAAGAAAAAGCGCAGAAGTCGCAGCGCTACACCAAGGACGACCTGCAGCGCTGGGCCAAGATTCTTGGCAAGCAGGGCTGGCACGGCGTGGCCTGGCCGAAGAAATTCGGCGGCCCGGGCTGGAACGCGGTGCAGCGCCACATCTTCGAAGAAGAGTGCGCCAACGCCAGCTGCCCGCCCATCGTGCCCTTCGGCCCGGTGATGGTGGCCCCGGTGATCATGGCCTTCGGCTCGCCCGAACAACAGGCCCGCTTCCTGCCCGGCATCATGAGCGGCGAAGTGTGGTGGAGCCAGGGCTACAGCGAACCGGGCTCGGGCTCGGACCTGGCCTCGGTCAAGACCCGCGCCGAGCGCCGTGGTGACAAGTACATCGTCAACGGCCAGAAGACCTGGACGACCCTCGGCCAGTACGGCGACTGGATCTTCTGCCTGGTGCGCACCAGCACCGAAGGCAAGCCGCAAGCCGGCATCTCGTTCCTGCTGATCGACATGAAGTCGCCCGGCGTGACCGTGCGCCCGATCATCATGCTCGACGGCGAGCACGAGGTGAACGAAGTCTTCTTCGACAACGTCGAAGTGCCGGCTGAAAACCTCATCGGCGAAGAGAACAAGGGCTGGACCTACGCCAAGGTGCTGCTGGGCCACGAGCGCACCAACATCGCCAACGTCAACCGCGCCAAGCGCGCGCTGCAAAAGCTCAAGACCATCGCCAAGAACGAGAACGTCTACGACGAGCCTCGCTTCCGCGACCAGATCGCCCTGCTGGAAACCGACATCATCGCGCTCGAAATGATGGTGCTGCGCGTGCTGTCGGGTGAATCGAAGGGCAAGCACGAGCTCGACGTGGCCGGCCTGCTGAAGATCCGCGGCAGCGAGATCCAGCAGCGTTTCACCGAGCTGATGATGCAGGCCGCCGGCCCGCTGAGCCGCGCCTTCATCCACGAAGCGATGGACGCCGGCTACCAGGGCGAGTTCGTCGGCGCTGCGTACATCCAGCCGCTGGCCGGCACGTACTTCAACTTCCGCAAGACCACGATCTACGGCGGCAGCAGCGAAGTGCAACGCAACATCGTTGCGCAGACCGCCCTGGGCTGATCGCCGCACGGCACTGAACGGAATTAGAAGGAATCAAGATGGACTTCGATTTTTCAGACGACCAGGAAATGCTGCGCGACTCCGTGCGCAAGTGGGTCGATAAGGGCTACACCTTCGAGCGTCGCCACGGTCTCGTGAAGGCCGGCGGCTTCTCGCGCGACGTCTGGGGCGAGATCGCCGAACTGGGCTTGACCGGCCTGTACGTGCCTGAGCAACACGGCGGCATGGGCTTCGGCCCGATCGACGGCATGGTGGTGATGGAAGAACTGGGCCGCGGCCTGGTGCTCGAACCCTACGCCGACGTGGCCCTGGTGGCCGGTGCGCTGCTGTCGGGCTACGCGCCCGAAGCCGTGCAGGCCGAGTGGCTGCCCAAGATCGCGGGCGGCGAAGCCCTCGTCGTGCTGGCCCAGCAAGAGCGCGCTTCGCGCTACCACCTGAACCGCGTCACCACCACCGCCAAGCAAGCCGGCGACACGTGGACGATCAGCGGTGCCAAGAGCGTGGTGCCCGCCGGTGACAACGCCGACGCGTTCATCGTATCGGCCCGCGTCTCGGGTGCGAACGACGACCCGAGCGGCATTGCGCTGTTCCTGGTCGAGCGTTCGACTGCGGGCGTCAGCGCCTGGGGCTACCCGACCCAAGACGGCGCCCGTGCCGCCGAGGTGAAGTTTGCCGACGCACCGGCCACCCTGCTGGTCGCCGCCGGCGCTGGCTACGCTGCACTGGAGCACGCCGCTGACGTGGGCATCGCTGCCGTCTGCGCCGAATCGGTTGGCGTGATGGACAAGCTCTTCGCGATCACCACCGAGTACATGAACACGCGCAAGCAGTTCGGTGTGGCGATCAGCAGCTTCCAGGCCCTGCGCCACCGCATCGCCGACGTGAAGATGCAGGTCGAACTCGGTCGCTCGATGAGCTACTACGCGAGCCTGAAGCTCAACGAGCCGGCCGACAAGCGCCGCCGCGCGCTGGCCCAGGCCAAGCTGCAGGTGAGCCAGTCGGTGCGTTACGTAGGCCAGCAATGCATCCAGCTGCACGGTGGCATCGGCGTCACCGACGAGTACATCGGCAGCCACTACTTCAAGCGCCTGACGATGATCGAGATGGCCTGGGGCGATGCACTGCATCAGCTGGGCGAAGTCTCGGCGCGCATGCAGGACACGGCCGGCGTGAACGTCTGAGCCACGCGTCCGATCCGCGTCTGATCATTCTTTTGCGATGATCGACTGCCGCCTTCGGGCGGCAGTTTTCATTGGAGGCCATGAAGATGAAGTTGTCGCAGGTGCTGTTCAGCCAGGGCTTTGGCGCCCGACGCGAATGCGAGGGGCTGATCGCGAGCGGCCATGTGCGCATCGCCGGCGAGGTGCACGACGACCCGTTCGAGGACGTGGTGCCCGAAGGTTTGCAGTTCAGCGTGCGCGGTGAAGCCTGGGCGTACCACGAGAAGGCGCTGCTGGTGATGAACAAGCCGCAGGGGGTCGAGTGCTCGCAAAAGCCAAAGCACCACCCGAGCGTCTACAGCCTGCTGCCCGCGCCGCTGCGTCGGCGCGACGTGCAAAGCGTCGGCCGGCTCGACGAAGACACGACCGGGCTGCTGCTCTTCACCGACGACGGCACGTTGATCCACCGCTGGACTTCGCCCAAGAAGCACCTGCCCAAGGTCTACGAGGTGGGCTGCAAGCACCCGGTGGACGACGACCAGGTGCGCCGCCTGCTCGAAGGCGTGAAGCTCGTCGATGACCCCGCCACGGTGGCCGCGGCAGCCTGCGAGATCACCGGGCCGACCTCGCTGCGGCTGACGCTGACCGAAGGCAAGTACCACCAGGTCAAGCGCATGCTGGCGGCGGTGAGCAACCGGGTCGAGACCCTGCACCGCAGCGGTTTCGGCGTGCTGACTTTGCCGACGGATTTGGCACCCGGGCAATGGCAGTGGCTGAGCGGGCCCGAAGCGGTGCAAGGCGCGCGTTGATGCCGCGATAATCCAGCGCCTATGCGAGTCTTCCGCGGTCTCCATCACCCCGACATCGCGCCCGCGTGCGCGCTGACCATCGGCAACTTCGACGGCGTGCACCGCGGCCATCAGGCCATGCTGGCCTTGCTGCGCTCTGAAGCCCAGCACCGCGGCTTGCCCTCGTGCGTGATGACCTTCGAGCCGCACCCGCGCGACTACTTCGCCCGGGCCCACGGCAAGCCCGAGATGGCGCCGGCGCGCATCGCCACGCTGCGCGACAAGCTGAGCGAGCTGGAGCGTTGCGGCATCGACCAGGCCGTCGTGCTGCGCTTCGATGCCGGCCTCGCATCGCTCTCGCCGCAGGCCTTCATCGACGAGATGCTGGTGGCCGGGCTCGGCGCGCAGTACGTGCTGGTCGGCGACGACTTCAAGTTCGGCGCCAAGCGTGCCGGCGACTACGCGATGCTCGACGCCGCCGGCGAAGCCCAGGGTTTCGACGTGGCACGCATGAACAGCTACGAGGTGCACGGGCTGCGGGTGTCCAGCTCGGCGGTGCGGCAGGCGCTGGCCAGCGGCGACATGGAGCGCGTCACCCAGTTGCTGGGCCGGCCCTACAGCATCAGCGGTCACGTGGTGCACGGCCTGAAGCTCGGCCGCGAACTGGGCTACCGCACGCTCAACCTGCGCTTCACACACGCCAAGGCGGCGGCGAACGGCATCTTCGCCGTGCGCACCTTCGGCCTGACCGACGAACCCATCGACGGCGTGGCCAGCCTGGGCGTGCGCCCGACGGTGGACGACAGCGGCCGCATCCTGCTCGAAGTGCACTGCCTGGACTGGCCCGCGTCCCTCGGCGCCGAGGGGGCCTACGGTAAACTCGTTCGGGTGGAACTGCTGCACAAACTCCGTGATGAAGCGCGCTTCGAAGGGCTCGACGCCCTGACCGCCGCCATCCGGCAAGACGCGCAGGACGCCCGCGATTACCTGGCCACCCAGGCCACGCACGCCGCCACCGGGCGTCAAACCACCCGCGATCGAATTTAAAGCTCGCACCCCTCGCGAGCCCCGGCCCCCCTCTCCCGACCCCGGGCCGGTCCATGCCCTTTCTCAGGCGCGCCGCGCGCGCCCCCGTGCCATGACCGATTCGACGACCTCGCCCGACTACCGTTCGACGCTGAACCTGCCCGACACCCCCTTCCCGATGCGCGGCGACCTGCCCAAGCGCGAACCGGGCTGGGTGAAGGCCTGGGAAGACCAGGGCACCTACAAGAAGCTGCGCGACGCGCGCTGCAACGCACCGAAGTTCGTGCTGCACGACGGCCCGCCGTACGCCAATGGCCAGATCCACATCGGCCATGCGGTGAACAAGGTGTTGAAGGACATGATCGTCAAGGCGCGCCAGCTGAAGGGCATGGACGCGCGCTACGTGCCGGGCTGGGATTGCCACGGCCTGCCCATCGAGAACCAGATCGAGAAGACCTTCGGCCGCGGCCTGCCGCGCGACGAGGTGCAGGCCAAGAGCCGCGCCTACGCGACCGAGCAGATCGCGCAGCAGATGGCCGACTTCAAGCGCCTGGGCGTGCTGGCCGCGTGGGACAAGCCCTACCGCACCATGGACTTCGGCAACGAGGCCGGTGAGATCCGCACGCTCAAGCGCGTGATGGAACGCGGCTACGTGTACCGCGGCCTCAAACCCGTGTACTGGTGCTTCGACTGCGGCTCGTCGCTGGCCGAGTTCGAGATCGAATACGCCGACAAGCAATCGCAGGCGGTCGATGTGGCCTTCCTGAGCGCCGAGCCCGAGAAGCTGGCGGCCGCGTTCGGGCTGCCCGCGCTGAGCAAAGACGCCTTCGCCGTCATCTGGACGACGACCGCGTGGACGATCCCTTCGAACCAGGCGCTCAACCTCAACCCCGAGCTGCCTTACGCGCTGGTCGAGACCGAACGCGGCCTGCTGGTGCTGGCCGAGGCGCTGGTCGAGAAGTGCATGACGCGCTACGGCCTGCAAGGCAAGGTGCTCGCCACCACACAAGGCAAGAACCTGGGCGGGCTGAACTTCCGCCACCCGCTCGCGCACGTCGATGCCGGCTACGACCGCCTGAGCCCGGTGCACCTGGCCGACTACGCCACGGCCGAAGACGGCACCGGCATCGTTCACTCGGCGCCCGCCTATGGCGTGGACGACTTCAACTCGTGCCGCGCGAACGGCCTGGCGCTCGACGACATCCTGAACCCGGTGCAGGGCAGCGGCGTGTTCGACCCCGCCCTGCCCCTGTTCGGCGGCCAGCACATCTGGAAGGCCGCACCGGTGGTCGCCGAGGCACTGAACGCCGCGGGCCGCCTGTTCGCATCGTCGAAGCTGCTGCACAGCTACCCGCACTGCTGGCGCCACAAGTCGCCGGTGATCTACCGCGCCGCCGCGCAGTGGTTCGTGCGCATGGACGAAGCGAACTCGCAGAACGCGGGCGTCTTCACCCAAGACAAGGCCCCGAAGACGCTGCGCCAGACCGCGCTCGAAGCCATCGACGCGACCAGCTTCTACCCCGAAAGCGGCCGTGCCCGCCTGCGCGACATGATCGCCAACCGGCCCGACTGGTGCATCAGCCGCCAGCGCAACTGGGGCGTGCCGCTGCCCTTCTTCTTGCACAAGGACTCGGGCGAACTGCACCCCGACACGCTGGCCCTGATGGACCGCGCGGCCGCGCTGGTCGAGCAAGGCGGCGTCGAAGCCTGGGCCAAGCTCACACCGGCCGACTGGCTGGGCAGCGAGGCCGACCAGTACACCAAGAGCACCGACATCCTCGACGTGTGGTTCGACTCGGGCGCCACCTTCTCGCACGTGCTGCACGGCTCGCACGAAGGCGAAGGCCTGAGCGACGGCCCCGAGGCCGACCTCTACCTCGAAGGCCACGACCAGCACCGCGGCTGGTTCCATTCGTCGTTGCTGCTGGCCTGCGCCATCGAGGGCCGCGCGCCCTACAAGGGCCTGCTGACCCACGGCTTCGCCACCGACGGCCAGGGCCGCAAGATGAGCAAGAGCCTGGGCAACGTCGTCGCGCCGCAAGAGGTGAGCGACAAGCTGGGCGCCGAGATCATCCGCCTGTGGGTGGCCAGCACCGACTACTCGGGCGACCTCAACATCGACAAGAAGATCCTCGACCGCGTGGTCGATGGCTACCGGCGCATCCGCAACACGCTGCGCTTCCTGCTCGCCAACACGAGCGACTTCGACGCAACCAAAGACGCCGTGCGCTTCAGCGAGCTGCTCGAAGTGGACCGCTACGCGCTGGCGCGCGCGGCGCAGTTCCAGGCCGAGGTGCTGGCGCACTACGAGGTGTACGAGTTCCACCCGGTGGTGGCCAAGCTGCAGGTGTATTGCAGCGAAGACCTGGGCGCGTTCTACCTCGACGTGCTGAAGGACCGCCTCTACACCACCGCGCCCAAGTCGCACGCGCGCCGCAGCGCGCAGACCGCGCTGTGGCACCTGACGCACGCCATGCTGCGCTGGATGGCGCCCTTCTTGAGCTTCACCGCCGAAGAGGCCTGGCAGGTCTTCGCACCGGGCCGCTCGCCGTCGATCTTCACCGAGACCTATTCAGACGTGAGCGGCTGGGCCGACGAGGCGCTGATCGCCAAGTGGGCGCGCATCCGCGAAGTGCGCGACGTGGCCAACAAAGAGATCGAGACCGTGCGTGCCGCCGGCGGCGTGGGCTCGTCGCTGCAGGCCAATCTGGCGATCACCGCGCCGGCCGAGTTGCTGGCGCTGCTGCAGTCGCTGGGCGACGACCTCAAGTTCGTCACCATCACCTCGCAAGCGGCCGTGGCCGCAGGCGATGCGTTGGGCGTGGCGGTGACCCCGGCGACGGCATCGAAGTGCGAACGTTGCTGGCACTACCGCGACGACGTGGGCACCGACGCAGCGCACCCAACCATCTGCGGCCGCTGCACCAGCAACCTCTACGGCGCGGGCGAAGCGCGCAAGGTGGCCTGATCATGGCAAGCAAGCAAGCCAGCAATGTGTGGCCGTGGCTGGCCATCGCGGCGGTCATCATCGTCGCGGACCAACTCACCAAGACACTGATCCTGCAGTACTTCCAGTACGGCGACAGCCGCTACGTGACCTCGTTCTTCAACCTCGTGCGCGTGCACAACACGGGCGCGGCGTTCTCGTTCCTCGCGGGGGCGTCGGGCTGGCAGCGCTGGTTCTTCACCGGCCTGGGCACGGTGGCCGCGATCTTCATCGTGTGGATGCTGCGCAGCCACGGCGGCCAGAAACTTTTCGCCTGGGCACTGACGCTCATCCTCGGTGGCGCGGTGGGCAACGTGATCGACCGGCTGCTGCACGGCTACGTGGTCGATTTCATCCAGGTGCACGCGATGGGGCGCTACTTCCCGTCGTTCAACATCGCCGACAGCGCGATCACGCTCGGGGCGATCTTCCTGATCGTGGACGAGCTGCGGCGCGTTCGAAAGACCTGAGCCTTCGGCCGACCCCGCAGCGGCGATTGCGATGAACTCCCCGCTGAACGCACGCATCGTCTGGATGCTGACCCTGCCCCCGCTGCTGTGGGCAGGCAACGCGGTGGTGGGCCGCCTGCTGGTCGGCCATGTGCCGCCGCTGGCCCTGAGCGGCCTGCGCTGGGTGCTGGCGCTACTGATCCTCGTGCCGCTGGGCTGGCGCGCCTTGCGGCCGTGGTCGCAGGTCGCCACGCGCTGGCGCTACCTGCTGGTGATCGGCCTGCTGGGCGTGGGCACCTACAACTCGCTGCAGTACATGGCGCTGCAGACCTCGACGCCGATCAACGTGACGCTGATCCTGTCGAGCCTGCCGGTGTGGATGATGGCCATCGGCTGGGTCTGGCACGGCGTGCGCCCGACGCGTCGCCAGGGCGTGGCGGCGATCTTCTCGCTGGCCGGCGTGCTGCTGGTGCTGTCGCGTGGCGACCCGGGCGTGCTGCGCAGCCTGCGCCTCTTGCCCGGCGACGTGCTGATGCTGGTCGCCGTGGCCGCCTGGGCCGTCTACAGCTGGATGCTCGCCAAGCCGCCCGCGTCAATGCAAGGCGAGGCGCGCCCGAAGTGGAACTGGGCCGAGTTCCTGCTGGTGCAGGTCTTGTTCGGCGCGGCCTTCGCCAGCGCGGGCGCGGGCATCGAAGCCTGGGCGCACCCGCAGCCCATCCGCTGGTCACCCGCGGTGGTCGCGGCCATCGCCTACGTCGTCATCGGCCCCTCGGTGCTGGCCTACTGGTTCTGGGGCGCCGGCGTGGCCGCCGTCGGGCCGGCCGTGGCGGCCTTTTTCAACAACCTCACACCCCTGTTCGCCGCGGTGATGTCGGCAGCGCTGCTGGGCGAACCACCGCGCTGGTACCACGTGCTGGCCTTCGTGCTGATCGCCACCGGGATCATCGTGACCTCCGTGAAGCGGCCCGCCCCGCACTGAGCGGGGCTCGTCGCCACCGACGCTCAGAACGTGCCGGGATACGCCCCGCCATCGAGCAGGATGTTCTGCCCCGTCAGGTAGCCGGCGTGCTGGCTGCACAAGAAGGCGCAGACCGCGCCGAACTCTTCGGCCGAGCCGAAGCGTTTGGCGGGCAGGCCGCGCTTGCGGGCTTCCGCGGCGGTGGCCAGGTCTTGGCCAGCCTTCTTGGCGGCAGCGTCGATGGTCACGCGCAGGCGGTCGGTGTCGATGGTGCCGGGCAAGAGGTTGTTAATCGTCACGTTGCTCGCCGCCAAGTCGCTGCGGGCGAGGCCGGCGACGAAGCCCGTCAGCCCGCTGCGCGCGCCGTTCGACAGCCCCAGCACGTTGATCGGCGCCTTGACCGCGCCCGAGGTGATGTTGACCACTCGGCCGAAGCCGCGCTGCGCCATGCCATCGACGGTGGCCTTCATCAGCTCGATGGGCGTGAGCATGTTGGCGTCGAGGGCCTTGATCCAGACCTCGCGGTCCCAGTCGCGAAAGTCGCCGGGCGGAGGGCCGCCGGCGTTGTTGACGAGGATGTCCACCTGCGGGCAGGCAGCCAGCGCCGCCGCGCGGCCTTCGGGCGTGGCAATGTCGCCGGCCACCGCGCGCACCTCACCGCCGCCGATCGCGCGCAGCTCGTTGAGCGTGTCTTCCAGCGCCTCGGCTCCGCGTGCGGTGATGACGACGTTGACGCCCTCGCGCACCAGCGCCTGCGCGCAGCCCTTGCCCAAGCCCTTGCTGGCCGCGCACACCAGCGCCCATTTGCCTTGAATGCCCAAGTCCATGCGGTGTTCTCCTTGAAGGTGATCGGGGTCAGCGTGCGCGGGCCAGCAGCCAGATGCCGGTCAGCACGAGCGCGGTGCCGGCGAGCATCCAGGCCGTGAAGGGTTCGCCGAGGATGAGCACGCCCATCGCAATCGTCGAGAGCGGCCCGACCATGCCAGTCTGTGCGGTGAGTGTGGCGCCGATGCGCTCGATGGCCATCATGACCATCAGCACCGGCACGAAGGTGCAGAACACGGCGTTGATGACCGACAGGCCAATGACCTCGGGCGCGACGAGCGCCGCCGACATCGGCCGCAGCAGCACGAACTGCAGCAGGCACAGCAGGCAGGCCACGCTGGTCGCCAACCCGGTGAGGCGCAGCGAACCGAGCCGTTGCACCACCTGGCCGCTGTACGACAGGTAGACCGCGTAGCTCACCGCGCTGGCGAACACCAGCCCGGCGCCCAGCGCGGTGTGGGCACCGGCCAGCGTGACCTCGTGGCCGAACACCAGCAGCACGCCGCCGTAGCTCACCGCCAGGGCGATGAGCTGCGCACGCGTGACCTTCTTCTTGAAGAGCAGCACGCCGAGCGCCAGCACGAGGGTCGGGTTGAGGTACAGGATCAGCCGTTCGAGCCCGGCGCTCACGTACTGCAAGCCCGCAAAGTCGAGAAAGCTCGACAGGTAATAGCCGCTGAAGCCCAGACCCAGCACGGCCAGCCAGTCGCCGCGCGTCAGCGCCGGCCGGCCCCGCCCCGCCCACCACGACAAGAGCGCAAACATCGGCAGCGCGAACAGCATGCGGTACATGATCAGCGTGACCGCATCGACGCCGTAGCGGTAGGCCAGCTTCACGATGATGGCCTTGCCCGAGAAGGCGATGGCCCCGAGCATCGCCAAGGCCAGCCCGCGCCCATAGGCCGGTGATGCAACCGAAGCCCCGGCCACGACGGCCCCCATCAGAAGCCCCCCGCCTGCCCGTCGCGGCGCGGGTCGCTGGCGGCCACGTAGCCTTCGGCCGAGGGGTCGCCGAGCCGCCAGATGAACTGGCCGGCGCCGAAGTCCTGGTAGCTGTCGTTGATGACTTCCATGCGGTGGCCGCGTTCGGCCAGGCCCTGCACGGCGACCGGGTCCATGCTCGACTCGACGTTGATCTCAAGGCCCGCGTTGAAGCGCCAGCGCGGCGCGTCGCACGCGGCCTGCGGGTGCTGGTGAAAGTCGAGCATGCGCACGAGGGTCTGCAAGTGGCCTTGGGGCTGCATGTTCGCGCCCATCACGCCGAAGCTCATCTGCGCTTGCCCGTCTTTGGTGAGAAACGCCGGGATGATCGTGTGGAAGGGCCGCTTGCCCGGCGCCACGCAGTTGGCGCTGCTGGGGTCGAAGTTGAAGCCGTGGCCGCGGTTCTGCATCGACAGACCATAGCCCGGCACGACCACGCCCGAGCCAAAGCCCATGTAGTTGCTCTGGATGAAGCTGACCATCATGCCGCGCTCGTCGGCCACGGTGAGGTAGATGGTGCCGCCCTTCACCGGGTTGCCGGCACCGAAGTCTTGCGCGCGCTTCAGGTCGATCAGCTTCGCGCGCGAGGCGAGGTAGGCCGGGTCGAGCAACTGCTCGGCCGTGACCTCCATGCTGGCCGGCTCGGCCACGTAGCGGTACACGTCGGCGAAGGCGAGCTTCATCGCCTCGATCTGCACGTGCATGGCCTCGGCGCTGTCGGGCTTCATCGAGGCCAGGTCGAAGTGCGACACGATGCCCAGCGCAATGAGCGCGGCGATGCCCTGGCCGTTGGGCGGGATCTCATGCAGCACGTGGCCGCGGTAGGCCTGGCCGATGGGCGCGACCCACTCGGGCCGGTAGGCCGCGAAGTCGCTCGCGGTGATGACGGCGCCGTGCTCACGCGCATGGCGTGCGGCGGCCTCGGCGATCTCTCCGCCGTAGTAGGCCGCGCCGTGGCTCTCGGCAATCAGCCGCAGCGAACGCGCCGCCGCTTCGAAGCGAAACAGCTCGCCCACCTCGGGCGCACGGCCGCGCGGCATGAAGGTGTCGGCAAAGCCCGGCTGCTGGTGCAGCACCGGCACCGCCGCAGCCCACTTCTGCTGCACGACGAAGGGCACGGCGTAGCCACGTTCGGCAATCTCGATGGCCGGTTGCAGCAGGTCGGCAAACGGCAGTTGGCCGAAGCGTTCGCTCAGGGCCACCCAGCCGGCCACGGCGCCCGGCACGGTGACGCTGTCCCAGCCGCGCACGGGCGGCGCGTTGCGCTCGGTGCCGTACTTGGCCTTGAAGTACGCGGGCGACCAGCCCTGGGGCGCACGGCCCGAGGCATTGAGGCCATGCAGTTGCTGCCCGTCCCAGACGATGCAGAAGGCGTCGGACCCGAGGCCGTTGCTCACGGGTTCGACCAGCGTCATCACGGCAGCCGCCGCCACCGCCGCATCGACCGCATTGCCGCCCTGCCACAGCATGCGCAGGCCGGCTTGCACGGCCAGTGGGTGCGAGGTGGCGACCACGTTGCGTGCGAACACCGGCAGGCGCTGGCTGGCATAGCCGGCGGTCCAATCGAAGGTGGATGAAGGCGAGTTCATGGCGGCACCGCAAGCAGGGATGGCGACGATTATGGGCAAGCCCCCAGCGTGCCGCAGGCCATCGCACACGGCCTGCGAGTGAAAGGCACGCCCGCGTGGACTCGTGCCGCATGCGGCCTTGTCGCCCAATGGCGGGCACGCGGTTTTCCCCTCGTCCTACAGGCCTGATCTGCCTGTACCGACAAGGGTCTTGCGCCCGTTTGGGTAACTTTGCACCGTGCTCGCAGAGGGCACCGTCAAGGCCTTCAGGCTTGCGGTGTCGTGTGCGTGCGGCCGGTTTTCGCATGGGGTCGTGACCGGTCGTGGGCTTGCTGCCCAGCCCGCTTCACCCCTGGACTTGTGCATGGACACCTCGCAACTTCACGCGACCGACAGCCCCCCGGCGGGCCCGCGCGCCTCTACCGGCATCCAGGGACTCGACCACGTGCTCGGCGGCGGCCTGACGCCCTCGCGCATGTACCTCGTCGAGGGCACGCCAGGCACGGGCAAGACGACCTTCGCGTTGAAGTTCCTGCTGGCGGGCGCCGAACGCGGCGAGCCGGGCCTCTACATCACCCTGTCCGAGACAGCGGGCGAGCTGCGTGCCGTGGTCGCGGCGCACGGCTGGTCGCTCGATGGCGTCGAGGTGTTCGAGCTGCTCAACGAGTGGGGGCTGCGGCCCGAGGTCGAGCAGTCGATCCTGCACCCGTCGGAGGTCGAGCTGGGCGAAACCATCCAGGCCGTCACCGAACAGATCGAACGGCTCAACCCGACGCGCGTGGTGTTCGACAGCCTGTCCGAAATGCGCCTGCTGGCGCAAGACCCGCTGCGCTACCGCCGGCAGATCCTTGCGCTGAAGCACTTCTTCGCCAGCCGCCAGTGCACGGTGCTGATGCTCGACGACAAGACGGCCGACCCGACCGACCTGCAACTGCACAGCATCGCCCACGGCGTGATCAGCCTGGAGCAGAACGTGCAGCCCTTCGGCGTCGAGCGGCGGCGCCTGCGCGTGGCCAAGATGCGCGGCATCCGCTTCCAGAGCGGGTACCACGACTTCCTGCTCGACACGGGGCGGCTGGAGGTCTTTCCGCGCCTGGTGGCTGCGCAGCACCACCGGGAGTTCCTGCCCACGCCGTCCACCACCGGTGCGCCGGGCCTGGACGAGCTGCTCGGTGGCGGCCTCGTGCCGGGCACCAACACGCTGCTGCTCGGGCCGGCCGGGGTCGGCAAGACGACCACCGCGGTGTGCTGCATGCATTCGGCCCTGAAGCGCGGACAGCGCGCGAGCTACTACTTGTTCGACGAAGGCCGCCCGACGCTGCTCAGCCGCAGCCGCTCGCTGGGCATGGCGCTCGACGGCTTCATCGAAGACGGCCAGCTCACCATGCAGCAGATCGACCCGGCCGAGCTGTCGCCGGGTGAATTCGCCCACCGGGTGATGAACAGCGTGCAGCACGACGGCGCCTCGTTCGTCGTCATCGACAGCCTCAACTCGTACCTGCAGGCCATGCCCGGCCAGTCGTTCCTGATGCTGCACATGCACGAGCTGCTGACCTTCCTCAACCAGCAGGGCGTGACCACGCTGCTGGTGGTCGGGCAGCACGGGCTGGTGGGCGAGATGCGATCAGAGATCGATCTCAGCTACCTGAGCGACGCCATCCTGCTTTACCGCTACTTCGAGGCGGCGAGCGAGATGCGAACCGCCATTGCTGCGGTGAAGAGCCGCACGTCCGAGAACCAGCGCTCGATCCGCGAGTTTCGCGTCAGCGAACGGCATGGCCTGCAGGTGGGCGATGCACTGCATGACTTCGAAGGCGTGATGAGCGGCCTGCCCACCTACCGCGGCTCCACCCCGCTGCTCGGCAGCCGATGACGCCAGCCCCCGACCTTCACCCCGACCGCCACGTGCTCGTGCTCGCCCCGCGTGGGCGCGACGCCGCGGTGCTGCGGCAGGTGCTCGCTGCCGCAGGCTTCGCCGTGCGGGTGTGCGCCTCGCTCGACGCGCTGGCCGACACGCTCGCTCAGGGCGCGGGCCTGGCGCTGATCACCGAAGAAGAGCTGGCCTCACCAGCACTCGACACCCTCGCCTGCTGGCTGGGCAGCCAACCGCCGTGGTCGGACCTGCCGGTGGTCGTGCTCGCGACCAAGCAGGCCGGCCGCCGCTCAGACCAGGCGTTGTCGATGCTGCACCGCCTGGGCAACGTCGTGCTGCTCGAACGCCCCCTCAACGCCGAGACGCTGGTCAGCGCCGCGCGCTCGGCCCTGCGCTCGCGCGAGCGGCAGTACCAGGCGCGCTGGCAGCTCGAACTGCAGGCACGCATCGGCCACGAGAACGAACGCCTCTACCGCGCCGAACGCGACGCGCTGCGCGAGGCCGCGCGCGTGCGCGACGCGATGGAGCTGGCGCTCGAAGGCGAACGCGCCGCGCGCCTGCAGGCCGAGCAGGCCAGCCGCGTGAAAGACGAGTTTCTCGCCACGCTGTCGCACGAGCTGCGCACGCCGCTGAGCGCCATCCTCGGCTGGGCCCACCTGCTGAAGATTCGCGCGGCCGACTCGCCCGAGCTGCTGCGCGGCGTCGAGACCATCGAGCGCAACGCCCGCGCGCAAACGCGCCTGGTCGATGACCTGCTCGACATGAGCCGCATCAACGCCGGCAACCTCGAACTCGAACTGCAACCCCTGATGCCCGCCGCCCTGCTCGACGCGGTGCTCGACTCGCTGGAGCCCGCAGCCGAGGCCAAGCACCTGCGCATCGAACGCGACATCGACGCGAGCGTGGGCCCGGTCTCGGTGGACGGCCAGCGCTTCCCGCAGATCCTCTGGAACCTGGTGGTCAACGCGATCAAGTTCACGCCCGCGCACGGGCACATCCGCGTATCGCTCGAAGGCGTCGGCAAAGAAGTGGTGCTCCGGGTGAGCGACAGCGGCGAAGGCATCGCACCCGACTTTCTGCCCTTCATCTTCGACCGCTTCCGCCAAGCCGATGGTTCAACCACGCGCCGCCACGGCGGGCTGGGCCTGGGCCTGGCCATCGTGCGCCACCTGGTCGAACTGCACGGCGGCCGTGTCGAGGCCGCGAGCGAGGGCCTGGGCCAGGGGGCCACCTTCAGCGTCACGCTGCCGCTCGATGCGCGCACGCTGCGCCTGGCCGGGCTGATGCTGCCGCCGCGCATGAGCGCTGCCCCCGCGCTGGCGGCGCAGGACAGCCCGCTGGCCGGCATGCACATCGTGCTGGTGGACGACGAGCCGGACGGGCTGGAGATGATGGGCAAGCTGCTCGCCAACCACGGCGCGAAGGTGCGGCCCGCGCGTTCGGCGCGCGAAGCGCTCACCCTGCTTCAAGAGACACAGGCGGACTTGTTGATCAGCGACATCGGCATGCCGCAGATGGACGGCTACCAGCTTTTGCAGTCGGTGCGGCAGCACGGCCTGGCGCTGCCCGCCATCGCCCTGACCGCCTTCGCGCGCAGCGAAGACCGGAGCCGGGTGCTGTCGGCCGGCTTTCTGGCCCACCTGGGCAAGCCGGTCGAGCCGACCGAGTTGCTCGGCACGGTCTCACGCGTGATGGGCCTGCCAAGCGCGCACAACGGCGCGGCCAGAGGCTGAAGCCGGGGCTGGGGCACGCTCGCACAGTCAGCGGCGCGCTTTTTCGGGCCGCTGGCCGAGCTTGAACTTCAGCGTCGGGCACGCCAGCGTCAAAGGCGACCGCTCGGCATCGGGCGGCGCGCCATCCACCTGCACGTCGTGCAGCACGAACTGAGGGCGCAGCTCATAGCTGCCCGCGACCTTCAGCCCGAAGGGCAAGGCCAGGTCGAGGTCGGCCTCGCGGCTGCCGCCCGCCGGGATCAACACGTACTCGTCGGCCCCGGGCGTCGCACGCTTGGCGC
Organism: Piscinibacter sp. PDB5-1; assembly: GCF_056676035.1. Taxonomy (NCBI): domain Bacteria; kingdom Pseudomonadati; phylum Pseudomonadota; class Betaproteobacteria; order Burkholderiales; family Sphaerotilaceae; genus Piscinibacter; species Piscinibacter sp. PDB5-1. The sequence continues at coordinate 400,605 of NZ_JBWVZL010000002.1, forward strand.
TGGGGCCGCGATACGGCAGCTCACGGCCCTGATGCCACACCTGCACCGAAGGGCCCCACCACGACCCCTCGAACGGCGTGTTCCAGGTCAGCACCCGCAGCGCTTGCGGGCCGGGGTTGCTGAGGGTCATCTGCAGCATGAGCGGTGAGCCCACGGGGGCCGTGGCGGGCAGTTGCAGGCGACAAAGAAGCGCAGGCGTCGCCGCGCTGCGCTTCGTGGCGGGGCTGGCAGGCTGGGCCATGGCTGTGGGGCCGCCGCTCAGTACACCGGCGACCAGTGCCGCGGCCAGCAGCAAGGCGGGTCGTCTACGGCCCGCCCCAGGGCCCGCGTCATTGAAGGGCCGGGGTGTTTTCGGCGAAGTACTCATGGCTGTCGGCGTTGTCGATCGCGCGCGCGGGGTTCGAGTTCGCCAGCGACTTTGCCGCACTTTGCCCATAGGCCCAATCGTCGGTGCCTCCCAGGATGGTGAAGTGGCTCAACTCGTGGATCAGCGTGCCCGCCTTCGAGTCGGTGCCGGTTGCCGGGGCCGAGAAGAAGCCGGGGCAGAGGTACACCTTGTAGTGCTGGTTGGCGTAGACGTAGGCGTAGTAGTTCTGGCGGCAGCTGCAGTCCAACGTCAGCGGCTTGGTCTTGAGCGCGTCGGTGATCTTGGTGAAGTGGCTCTTGACGGTGTTCCAGTTCGTCGTGGTGGCGCTGCCGAACCAGGTTCTGTAGCGCGCGGTCGATGAGGGCGTGCGGCCCAAGTAGGTCAGCGCGTTCTGCGAGTAGGTCGTGGCGGCGGCCACGGCATTGGCCAAGGCGGTGCGCTGCGACGAGCTGCAGTTGCCGGTGTAGGTGATCGTCGCGGCGGCGGCCGTGGCGAGCGGCTGTACGCTGCCCTGGGTCGAGAACGTCGGCGCGGTGGGCTCGGCCTTGGGCTCGCTGCGGCCTTGCAGCCAGAGGTACAGCGGTGCCGTGGCCACCTCGGCGGCCGGGGTGGCTGCAGCCGTGGCCTGGGTGGTGGCCTGGGCTGGGGGGGACGCAGTCGCCGCCTGGCCGTGCTGGCGCTGCAGGCCGGTGTACTGGATGGCGTACTGGCCGTTGCGGCTCAGGTCGTAGAAGCTCGTCAGCTCGACCTCGTAGCGCAGCGACTCGCCGGCGCCCAGGCGCACGTAATCGGCGTCGCGGGGTGCCCCGCGCTTGACCAGCGGCCCGGTGTAGGCCACGGGCGCACCGTCACGCGTGATGCGGAACAGCGCCATGTCGAGCCCGTCGGCGGGCAGCTGCGCTTTGGCGATGCGTTGCGGGTAGCGCTGGGTGTTGGTCACCGTCACGGTGACCGACACATCAACGTCGCCCGACAGCACGGGGCTGGGCACCGACACACGCACGTCCAGGCCATTGGCCAGGGCCGGGGCGGCCACGAAGGCGGCGCTCCAAAGCGCCGCGGCCGAAGCCCACTTGCTGAAACTGTGGTTCATGGGAATGTCTCCTTGTTTTATGAAGTACCGCTCGGGGCGGCTCGCCATTGTTGGAATCCGCCTCGGACCCGACACCCCCTAACACCCCCGGACGCGGGTTTGTCTGGGTGCGACTTCAACAATTGAAACGTTCCCACGCGGGACCGCGTGCGATCGGGCGGCGGCCAATGAAAAGGCCGCCTCGCGGGCGGCCTTTCGGTGGGTGCAGGGGCGGCGTCAGTCGGCGTCCTGGAACGCCTCTTCGCGCTTGTTGCGTATGGATGGCAGCAGCACGATCACGATCAGCAGCGCGGCGGCCAACAGCAGGCTGGCCGACAGCGGGTGGGCGCTGAAGTTGACGAAGCTGAACCAGTCGCCACGCGAGATCTGCAAGGCGCGCCGCAGGTACTCTTCCATCAGCGGCCCGAGGATGAAGCCCAGCAGCAGCGGTGCCGGCTCGCACGAGAGCTTGTAGAACAGGTAGCCCAGCAGGGCGAACAACACCGAGATGTAGATGTCGAAGTTGTTGTTGTTCAGCGTGTAAAGGCCGATGCAGCAGAACGACATGATGGCCGGGAAGAGAAAGCGGTACGGCACCGTCAGCAGCTTGATCCAGATGCCGATCAGCGGCAGGTTCAGGATCACCAGCAGCGCATTGCCGACCCACATCGACGCGATCAGGCCCCAGAACAGCTCGGGTGTCTTGGTCATCACCTCGGGGCCGGGCTGGATGCCTTTGATCGTCATCGCGCCGACCATCAGCGCCATCACCGGGTTGGGCGGAATGCCCAGCGTGAGCATCGGGATGAACGAGGTCTGCGCGCCCGCGTTGTTGGCCGACTCGGGGCCGGCCACGCCGCGAATGTCACCCTTGCCGAAGCGGCTCGGGTCTTTGGCGACCTTCTTCTCGAGCGTGTAGGCCGCGAAGCTCGACAGCAGCGCGCCGCCGCCGGGCAGCACGCCCAGCACCGAGCCGAGCGCCGTGCCGCGAATGACCGCCGGCCACGCGTCCTGGAAGTCTTGTTTGGTGGGCCACAAGCCTTTCACGTCTTTGGTGAAGACCTCGCGGTGCTCGGCCGGCCGCCCGAGGTTGGCGATGATTTCGCCGAAGCCGAACACGCCGACGGCGATCACGACGAAGCCGATGCCGTCGCCCAGCTCGGGGATGCCGAAGCTGAAGCGCGGGATACCGGAGTTCACATCGCTGTTGATCTGCCCGAGCAAGATGCCGAGCACGATCATCGCGATGGCCTTGATGAGCGAGCCAGACGCCAGCACCACCGCACCGACCAGGCCCAGCACCATCAGCGAGAAGTATTCCCAGGGGCCGAACTTGAAGGCCAACTCGGTGAGCTTGGGTGCGAAGGCCGCGATGACGAGCGTGCCCACGCAGCCCGCGAAGAACGAGCCCAGGCCCGCCGCCGCGAGGGCCGGGCCGGCACGGCCCTGGCGCGCCATGGCGTAGCCGTCGAGCGCGGTCACCACCGAGCTGGACTCACCCGGCACGTTGATGAGGATGGCCGTGGTGGAGCCGCCGTACTGCGCGCCGTAATAGATGCCGGCCAACATGATGAGCGCCGGCGTCGCGTCGAGCCCGTACACCGTGGGCAAGAGCATCGCGATGGTGGTGATGGGGCCCAGCCCCGGCAGCACGCCGATCAGCGTGCCGAGCAGCGCGCCCATCAGCGCGTACAGCAGGTTCTGTACGGTGAAGGCGACCGAGAAGCCGAGGGCGAGGTTGTCGAGCAGGTCCATGGTCGCTCCTTCTCAACCGAAGATCGTGGGCCACAGGGGGATGACGAGCCCCAGGCCCCAGATGAAGATCACCCAGCTCGCCACCGTGAGCACCGCGGCCGAGATCAGCGCCTCGACGAGCTTGAACTCGTCACCTGCGGTGGCCGAGATCAGCACCAGCACCGGCAGGCTGACGGCCAGGCCCAGGCGCGGCAGCATGAAGCCGAACAGCGCCACCGCGATGAGGATGATCACCAGCGGCTTGAAGGCGATCTTGCCGACCGGGTCGCCGCCTTCGGTCTCGATGGTGAGCGAGGTGAACAGCACGATGGCGCCCAGCAGCGCCAGCAAGATGCCGAGGCCGAACGGAAAGTAGGCCGGCCCCGGGTTGGCGGTGGTGCCGAAGCGGTACTCGGTGGCGCCCCAGGCGAAGGCGATGCCAATCGCGACGAACATCACGCCGGACCAGAAGTCCTTGTGGCTCTTGATCTTCACGTGCGCCCTCCTCGTTGATGCCGCTCATTGAACCGCGGGCGATTCTAGGGAGCAGCCTGGGGCCACCCGATGTGGTTTACACCGAGAGTGCCTGTGACCAACGCGACATGTCAACGTCAGGGTGACGTCAGGGTGAGGGGTGCAACATCGCACCCGCCGATCACTGCTCCCACATGGGCGTGGCACGCAGCACTTCGTCGATGGTGGTCAGGCCTTCGGCGACCTTCATCGCACCGGCAAGCCGCAGCGGCCGCAGGCCATCGGTGATGGCCTGTTGCCTGAGCTTCGAGATGTCGGGCGTGGGGTGAATCGCTGCGCGTGCCCCATCGGTGATCGAGAGCAGTTCGTACAGCCCCGCACGGCCGCGGTAGCCGGTCATGCGGCATTCGAGGCAGCCCACCGGCTTGTACGGCCGTACCTTGCCGTTGATGCGCCAGGGTTTGATCATGTCGTGCAGCGTGTCGCTGCTGGTGTGCTCATCGGGCTGCTTGCAGGCGCTGCACAGCGTGCGCACGAGCCGCTGCGCGAGCACGCCGATGACGGTGGCACCGATCATGTACGCCGGCACACCCAGGTCTGACAAGCGCGTGATGGCCGAGGCCGCATCGTTGGTGTGCAGCGTGCTGAACACGAGGTGGCCCGTCAAGGCGGCTTGAATCGCCATCTCGGCGGTTTCGAGGTCGCGGATTTCGCCGACCATGATGATGTCCGGGTCCTGCCGCATCAGTGCGCGCAGGCCTTCGGCGAAGCCGAGGTCGATGCCCTGCTGCACCTGCGTCTGGTTGAAGGCCGGCTGGATCATTTCGATCGGGTCTTCGATCGTGCAGACATTGACCTCGTCGGTCGCCAGGCGCCTGAGCGTCGAGTACAGCGTCGTCGTCTTGCCCGAACCCGTGGGGCCGGTCACGAGGATGATGCCGTGCGGGCGCGCGGTCAGTGCCTCCCAGCGCTGCGCGTCGTGGCTGCCGAAGCCCAGCTGGTCGAGCTGCTTGATGGCGGTGTCGGGGTCGAAGATCCGCATCACCATCTTTTCGCCGAAGGCGGTGGGGATGGTGGACAGCCGCATTTCGACTTCGTCGCCCGAGGGGTTGCGCGTCTTGATGCGGCCGTCGAGCGGGCGGCGCTTCTCGACCACGTCCATGCGGCCGAGCAGCTTCACGCGCGCGATCATCGCGTTCATCACGCCGGGCGGCAGTTGGTACACGGTGTGCATCACGCCGTCGATGCGGAAGCGGATGACGCTCAGGTCGCGGCGCGGTTCGAGGTGGATGTCGCTCGCGCGCTGGTCGAAGGCGTATTGCCACAGCCAATCGACCACCTGCACCACGCCCTGGTCGTTGGCGTCGAGCTGCTTGTTGCTGCGGCCCAGCTCGACCAGTTGCTCGAAGCTCGCCGCGGCGGCGTTTTCGCCGGTCTTGGTGGCGTTGCGAACCGATTTCGACAGCGTGTAGAACTCGGTCGTGAACTTCGCCAGCTCGACCGGGTTGGTGATCACCATGCGCAGCGACTTGCGCGTGTGCGCTTCGATCTCGGGCACCCAGGCCAGGTCGAAGGGCTCGCAGGTGGCGACCGTGATCTCGTGCTGCCCCACCGTGATGGGCAGCGACTTGCGCCGCTCGGCGTAGTTGATCGACATGACCTCGGCCACGCGGCCGACATCGACCTTCAGCGGGTCGATGCGCAGGTAGGGCAGGCCCACGCGATGGGCCAGCCACTCGGTGAGAAATTCGGTGTCGATCGCCTTGCCGTTGCTGACCTGCGAGAGGCCCGCCGCGCCCAGGCGCACCAGCGGGTGCTGGACGCTGTCGCCCGCGGCGAAGCGCTTCTCGGTGCGGTCGTGGTCGTCGCGCGAAATGACGCCATCGTCGAACAACCACTTCAGCAAGCGGCGCCACTCGAGGCGACCGGCCGGGTGGCTGGAGGCCGACGTGGGATGCGCGGATCGGGCCGATTTGGCCGGCGTGGTCTTGGGCAGTGCGGCGTTCATGCAGTGGGGTCGGCGGGCTCACCCGGCAGCTGGCGAATCATGCGCAGCCACTTCTTTGCCGGCAAGCCGAAGCGAGTTTCAATGTTTTCGGCGCGAGCGGCAAGCGTGGAACGGTCAGGAAATGCAAGCCCGTCAGACCCCTCGCGCTTGACCGCCAGCACCACGGTGTTGCCCTCTTTCGTGGGCTGGATGCTGCGCACGTTGGCCGCCCCGAAAGCACCGGCGATCAGCCCGGCGCTGCGCGCGAAACTTGCGTCACGCCCGAAGAGGTTCACCGTCATCACCCCACCGTCGGCCAGCACGCGGTGGCAGTTGGCATAGAACACCTCGTCGTCGAGCACCGGGCTCGCGGCCTCGTGGTCGTACAGATCGACGTTGAGCACGTCGGCCGTTTCGGCGTGGGCCGAGTCGGCGACGAAGCGGCCGGCGTCCATGTTGAGCACGGCCAGGCGCGCGTCGTCGTCGGGCAGGTGGAACCACAGCTTGCACACGCCGATGACCGTGGGGTTCAGCTCGACCACCGTCGTCTTCATCTTCAGATTGCGGTGGCAAAAGCGCGTGATCGAGCCGGCGCCCAGGCCCAGCTGCACCGCGTGGCCCTTGCCCAGTTGCGCGGGTTCGCGCATCAGCATCCACACCATCATGCGCTGGATGTATTCGAGCTCAAGCGTGTGCGGCTTGCGGATGCGCATCGCGCCCTGCACCCAGGGCGTGCCCAGGTGCAGGTAGCGCACGCCATCGGCTTCAGACACGGTGGCGGGGGCGAGGTCGTCGTTCAACTTGTAGCGGGCCATGCGGTGGGTCGGTGGGTTCAACAGGTCATGCGATGCCGTGCGCTTCGAACACCTCGCGCCAGGCCGCGAGCTTGCGCTCGAAGCTCCACGAGGCGTTGGCCGGGCTGGTGGACGGCAGCCGATGCACGGCCACGCCCAGCGTGCGGGTGAAGCGCATCGCGCGGGCCGACTCGCCGCCGTTGTGGGCGATGGCTTCGAGCTTCGGCGCCTGCCGCATCAACGCGGCGAAGTCATTGAACTCGGCGTCGTGGATGGCGCTGTCGAGGCTGCCTTCACGGCGGCAGGCGGCGTAGACGTCCCAGATGCCGAGACCGCGTTCGCGCACCACGTCGAGCCGCTGGTCGTAAGGCATGGCACGCAGGTCCACGCCCCACAGCGCCGACAGCACGGGCCAGAAGTGGTTGCGCGGGTGCGCGTAGTACTGCGCGGCCCCGAGCGACGCCACGCCCGGAAAGCTGCCCAGCACGAGCAGCCGCGTGGCGGGGGCGATGACCGGGGCCAGGCCCTGGAGCGGCGGTGACGCGAGCGGATTCAAGCGGGCGAGTCTGCCACGCCCAGCAGCGCATGCAGGCGCGGCAAGGCCGCGAGCGCGTTCGCCTCGCACTGCTGCGCGGTGCGTTCGAGCGACCAGCCGCGCAACTCGGCCAGCATGGCACCGATGCGCGGCAACTCGGCCGGCTCGTTGCGCGCCTGCGGACCGCCCTGTCGCTCGTCGGCCGTGCGGTACAGCCAGTGCGGCGGAATGTCGGGCGCGTCGGTTTCGAGCACCAGTGCGTCGTCGGGCACGCTTTGCGCGAGGCGGCGGATCTGCAAGGCGCGGTCGAAGGTCAGCGTGCCGCCGAAGCCGAGCTTGAAACCCAGGTCGATGAAGGCCTGCGCCTGCTGCGCGCTGCCGTTGAAGGCATGCGCAATGCCCTTCACCGGCACACGCCGCAGGTGCTTGAGCAGCTGGTCGGCCGACTTGCGCACGTGCACGATCACCGGCAGTTCGAAGTCACGCGCGAGCTTGAGCTGCTCGACGAAGAAGCGCTCGGCGCGCACCGGGTCTTGCCCAGGAACGAAGCCATCGAGCCCGATCTCGCCGACGGCGACCAGATGCGGGTCGTCGCGCTGCGCATCCAGCGCGCGGCGCAGCGTGAGCAAGTCCTCGTCGCGCGACGACCCGACGGCGAGCGGGTGAATGCCCAGCCCGTAGACGAATCCGTGCCGGTGGGCCAGGCGCCGCACCGTGTCGAAGTTGCCCGCCTCCACCGCCGGCAGCACCCACATGCGCACACCGGCTTCGATGCCGCGGCGCACCACCGCATCGCGGTCGGCGTCGAACTCGCGGGCGTCGAGGTGGCAGTGGGTGTCGATCCAGCGGGGCATGGGCAGAAAGCGCGGTGTTGGGTGGGCGGTTCGCACCGCGCCCTCGGGCGGCGCGCGCGGCAGGGCCCGCGGCGCCGCGGCAGATCATGCAACAGCCGGCTTGCCACTGGGCCCGCCATGGAACTCTCGCCTGCAGCCATGGCCCGCCGCGGTGTCCGTTTCGCCGGTCGCCGGGGGCATGCCCGCTTTCGTGACAGATCATTCCGGATTTGGCGTGCAGATCGCGCCGCCCCGTGCTACGGTGGAAACGTCCTCCTGTCTCGCCGCCGGCCGGCTGGCATCGCAAATGCAGGGGATCCGTACCGGCACTCCCCGCCGCGAAGGAGGTAGGCATGAAGAAGGCTCCGCTCTACAGCCGATCGCCGAGAGCCCCGGCGAGTGCGCCGCGCGCGGCTGGGGACGAGGCGCCCGCACCCGTGCGCATGCGCTCCTCGGCGTCCATACCGAGCAACACGTCGGGCGCTGAAACAGCACCCGATCAGGCCTTGACCTCACCGGCTGCGACCAGGCGGCGCGCGTCGCCCCGCGTCACGCGCTCGCTCTGGGCACTGGTGGCCGCCTTGATGCTCGTCGGCGCCGCCCTGGCGGGTCGCGCCTGGCAACCCGGGCGTGCACCGCTCACGCAAAAGCAGATCGACACGGCCGTGCTGCGCACCCTTGAAAAACAAGTGCTGCCCTCGGCCTACGCCCGTGCCCACGACGCCATCCGCCCGTCGGTCGTGCGCGTGCAGGGCAGCGCCGGCGACGAGTTCGACGACGGTGGGCCGCCCGAAGCCCCGCGCGATGGCCTCACCAAGAAAAAGAGCCGCCGCGATGAGTCGCCCGGAGCTGAATCCAACCGCGAGGCACGCCGCCAGCAGTCCACCGGCAGCGGCGTGGTGATCGTGGACAACGGCACCATCCTCACCAACCTGCACGTGGTGATGGGCGCAAAGAAGCTGCGCGTGACCTTCTGGAACGGCCAAGAGTCCGACGCGCTGCTGGTCGGCGCCGAACCCGAACACGACCTCGCGGTGCTGAAGGCGGTGAGCATTCCCGACGACCTGCAGGCCGCGACCATGCGCTCCACCAGCGACCTCGCGCCCGGCGACCAGGTGATCGCGGTGGGCTTTCCCTTCGGCATCGGGCCCTCGGTGTCGGGCGGCGTGGTCTCGGGGCTCAAGCGCGAGTTCCGCGCGCCTGGCGGCGGCAAGGGGGGCGAGCGCACGCTGAGCAACCTGATCCAGTTCGACGCGGCCGCCAACCCGGGCAACTCGGGCGGCCCGCTGGTCACGATGGACGGCTCGGTGGTCGGCATCGTCACGGCCATCCTCAACCCGTCAGAGCAACGCACCTTCATCGGCATCGGCTTCGCGGTGCCCATCGAGAGCGCGGCCGGTGCGGCCGGCATGCCGCCGTTCTGAACGGCTTCTTCTTTTGACCCACCACGTCACCCATGAGCACACCCAACGTCACCGAGACCGCCACGCTGATGGAACGCATCCTCTACGAGGTCAAGCGGGTGGTGGTCGGGCAAGACCGATTTCTCGAACGCGTGATGGTGGCGCTGCTGGCGCAAGGCCACCTGCTGGTCGAAGGCGTGCCGGGGTTGGCCAAGACCATCACGGTGAAGACGCTCGCCACCACGCTGCGCGGCAGCTTCAAGCGCATCCAGTTCACGCCTGACCTGGTTCCGGCCGACCTGATCGGCACGCGCATCTACAACCAGAAGACGGGTGAATTCAGCACCTCGCTGGGCCCGGTGTTCGCCAACCTGCTGCTGGCCGATGAGATCAACCGTGCGCCAGCCAAGGTGCAAAGCGCCCTGCTCGAAGTGATGCAGGAGCGGCAGGTCACCATCGCCGGCGAAACCTACAAGGTGCCTTCGCCCTTTCTCGTGATGGCGACACAAAACCCGATCGAGACCGAAGGGACGTACCCGCTGCCCGAGGCGCAGGTCGATCGTTTCATGATGAAGGTGCTGGTGCACTACCCCAGCGAAGAAGAAGAGTTCGTGATCGCACAGCGCGCCACGGCCGAGCCGGTCGCGGTGACCCCCGTCGCCAGCGTGTCGCAACTCGCCGAGTTGCAGCGCGCCTGCCGCCACGTGTACGCCGACCCGGCGCTGATGCAGTACGCCGTCAAGGTGGTGGGGGCCACGCGTGACCCGGCCAAGCACGGCCTGCCCGAGCTGGCGAAGTACCTGCAGTTCGGTGCGAGCCCGCGCGCGACCATTGGCCTCATCGAAGGCGCCAAGGCCCTGGCCCTGATGCGTGGCCGCGGCTACGTGCTGCCCGACGACGTGAACGACCTCGTGCCCGACGTGCTGCGTCACCGCTTGGTGCTCAGCTACGAGGCGCTCGCCGACGGCTTGACGGCCGACGCACTGATCGCACGCCTCATGCAGAAGCTGCCGAGCCCCGACAAGCAGATGGGGTACCGCCCGGAAGACCATGCCACCCGTTGACGACACCCCGGCGCCACCGCGCGCCGCCGACGCGCTGTTGACTCGGCTGGAGTGGACCGTCATCCGCCGGCTCGACGGCCTGCTGCACGGCGACTACCGCACGCTGTTTCGTGGCCAGGGCATGGACCTGGCAGACCTGCGCGAGTACCAGGTGCACGACGACGTGCGCCACATCGACTGGAACGTCACCGCACGCCTGCAGCAGCCGCACGTGCGCCAGTTCACCGAAGACCGCGAGCTGACCGCGTGGTTTCTGCTCGACCTGTCAGGCAGCGTCGACTTCGGCAGCACGCTGCGCAGCAAGCGCACCGTGTCCACCGAGTTCGTGAGCGTGCTCGCGCGCCTGCTCACACGCCACGGCAACCGCGTCGGCGCGGTCTTCTTCGGCGCCCAGCTCGACGCCGTGCTGCCCCCGCGCAGCGGCCGCCAGCACGTGCTGCACCTCATGCAGCGCATGCACGCGCACCGCGTGCCGCCGCGGGCGACGTCCACCCGCCTGCAAGGGCTGATCGACGCCGCCATGCCCGTGCTTCATCGGCGCTCTCTAGTGTTCGTGGTGTCCGACTTCATCAGCGAACCCGGCTGGGGTGCTGCGCTCGGCCGGCTGGCCGCGCGCCATGAGGTGACCGCCGTGCGCCTGTACGACCCGCTGGAGATGGCCTTGCCCGACCTCGGCCTCGTCACGATGGAAGACGCCGAGACCGGCGAACAACTGCGCGTGGACACGGCCGACCCGGGCTTTCGCCGGCGCTTCGCCGAGCAGGCCGAGACCCGCGAGGACGAGTTGCGCGAGCAGCTGTCGTCGGCGGGCGTGGACACGCTGGAGCTGGCCACCGACGCCGACCTGCTCGACACGCTGCTGCGCTTTTCGCAGATGCGCCAGCAGCGCCTGCGCCTGTCGTCGGGCGGCGGCGTGCTGCCCGCCCATCTGAGCGCCGCACCGGCCGCGCCCGCCCGAGACCGCACCGGACACCGATCATGATCCGCTTCATCTGGCCCCATCTGCTGTGGATGCTGCTCGCACTGCCCGTGCTGGTGGCGCTGTACCTCTGGCTGCTCGGCCGCCGCAAGAAAAGCACCGTGCGCTACGCCAGCCTCTCGCTCGTCAAGAGCGCGCTCGGCCCCGGCACCGGCTGGCGACGCCACGTGCCGCCCGCCTTGATGCTGGTGGCGCTGACAGCACTGTTCGTATCCATTGCACGGCCAGCCGCGATGCTCACCCTGCCGCTGCAGCAAGAGACGATCATTCTGGCAATGGATGTTTCGGGCAGCATGCGGGCCACCGACGTGCAACCCAACCGCTTGGTCGCCGCCCAGGAGGCCGCCAAAGCCTTCTTGAAAGACCTGCCGCGCAGCGTGCGCGTGGGCGTGGTGTCGTTCGCCGGCACCGCCGCCGTGGTGCAGCCGCCGACCGACAAGCGCGACGACATCGTCGCCGCCATCGACCGCTTTCAACTGCAGCGCGGCACCGCCATCGGCAGCGGCATCGTGCTGTCGTTGGCGACCATCTTTCCCGAAGCCGACATCGACCTCTCGCAGATCACCGGCCAGCGCTCGATGCCGCCCGACATTGGCGAAGCGCCCAAGCCCGCGTTCACCCCTGTGGAGCCCGGCTCGTTCAGCTCGGCGGCGATCATCCTGCTCACCGACGGGCAGCGCACCACCGGCCCCGACCCCATCGACGCCGCCAAGATGGCCGCCGAACGCGGTGTGAAGGTGTACTCGGTCGGCATCGGCACCAAAGAAGGCGAGACCATCGGCTTCGAGGGCTGGTCGATGCGCGTGCGCCTCGACGAAGACACGCTGAAGAACGTCTCGAACCTCACCCGCGCCGAGTACTTCTACGCCGGCTCAGCCGAAGACCTGAAGAAGGTCTACCAGTCGCTGGGTTCACGCCTCGTGATTGAAAAGAAAGAGACCGAGATCACCGGCCTCTTCGCAGCGCTGGGCGCGCTGTTGATGATGGTGTCGGTCGGGCTGTCGGTGTGGTGGTTTGGGCGCGTGGCCTGAACCAAGTTGCCCGAGGCTTCGTTCGAACTGAGGGACCGACGTCCAGCGCACGGTGCCAATGCCTTCGCCCGCGCGGATCGGCGGCCGCTTGATCAAGCGTGCGGACTCACCCCGCGCCCGCAAACACCGCCTCGACCCGTTCACGCGCCCGCGCCGGCACGCTGCCGGCGAGCGCCACCGCCACCGGGCTCGCCAGCATCCGCGCAAACACGTCGCGCACCTCGTCGGCGGTCGTCGCCTGCACCTGCGCCAACCACGCCTGCGGATCGCGCAGGTGGCCCAGCGTGAACAGATCTTGCGCGGCCCCTTCAAGCCGTTTCGCCGGCTGCTCGGCGCTGCGAAGCGAACGCACCATCACTTGGTGGCGCGCACGCTCGAGGCCGACAGCGTCGGTGGCTTCGGCATGCTGGCGCAGCAGCGTGGCCACGGCGTCGAACAACTCGCTAGCCTTGGCCGGCTCGGTGGCCGCCTCCACCACGAACTGCCCCGTGGTCGGCAAGATGTCGGCGGTGCAGGCCAGGTAGTACGCGAGGCCCCGCCGCTCGCGAATCTCGTCGAGCAGCGGCGAGCTCATGCCCTCGCCCAGCAGCGCCGCAGCGAGCACATGGGGCATCGGTTGGGCGCCGCCCAGCGCCGGTGCTTCGAAGCCGATCACGGTCTGGCACTGCGCACTGCCCGCCAAGCGCCGCAGCTTCACGCCGCCTTGCCACACAGGCGCGGGCACCGCGTTCGGCTCGCCGCCGGGCATGCCACCGAAGGCCGACTCCACCGCACGCACAAAAGGCTCGAACGCCACCGCACCGGCCACCGCCACCACCACGTTCGGCGCGGTGTATTGCCGCGCCACATAGCTGAGCAGGTCGTCGCGCGTGAAGCGCTTCAGGTTGGCGCGGTTGCCGATCACCGGCTGCCCGGCGGGGTGCTGGCCGTAGCAGGCGCGGTCGAACAGCTCGAAGGCCACGCCAGCCGGGTCCTCTTCGAACTCGGTGAACTCGTGCTGAATGACCTGCCGCTCACGCTCCAACTCGTCGGCCGGGAAGCTGCTGTTCAACACGATGTCGGCCAGCAACTCGACGAACACCGGCAGGTCGCGCGGCAAGCCTTCGATGTGAAAGGCCGTGTGGTCCTTGTCGGTGTGCGCGTTGACCTCGGCCCCCAGCCGCTCGGCGTCGAGGTTGATGCGCTGGCAATCGCGCGTGGCGGTGCCCTTGAACGCCATGTGCTCGACGACATGGCTGATGCCGTTCAGCAAGCGCGACTCGTGCAGGCTGCCCGTGCGGATGAACACGCTCAGGCTGACGGTCTGCCGCCAAGGCATGGGAATGGCGACAGCGCGCACGCCGTTGGCCAGGGTGGCGAGGTGGGGAGAGGGGATCGACGAGGTCAAGGCTTGGGCGATCAGGGCGGGCGGGGCCGACAGTGTCGCCCACCCGGAGCCCGAGATCACCGGCCTCTTCGCGGCGCTGGGCACGCTGTTGATGGGCGGGTGGCTTGAGGCGAGCTTCGACCGGCTCGGGGCCAACGACGAACAAGCGCAGCGAAGTTCAACGCGTGACCCCAACTTGGGGGCAAGGGGCCAAGCCCCATCCGCATATCAGCCCGCGCGAAGCGCCTGACCCTGGCCCCGTAGAGGCGTCGAGAAGCGCTGGGCTGGAGGGCGGCGCGCATGAGCGCGCCTCCATCTCTGACTTCGCCGACTGTTCGACTCGCAGTGACCGAAGGGAACGGAGGGAGTTGTCGGCGACTCGCCCTCAAGACCGAGCATCGCAGAGCAGTCCCGCGCAGCGGGACCGCCGGCCCCGGGGCCACTTCTTTGCCTACTTTCTTCGAAAGAAAGTAGGTGCGCTGCCGGGCGCATGTCCCGGCGCCGACTTCCATGCGGGGAAGAAAGAACTCACATGCCCCCACCCAAGCAACCCGGACCCCGCCCCCTCGGTCCGAACCACCTGGGTGGCATGCGAACAGCCGATCCCTCAGGGCGCACGCGACCGGCTGGCCGACGTGCCCACATCGATGTCCGCACTGAACCCGAACACCTTGCCCGCCCAGATGAACACCACCCACACCAGCACCCCGAACGGCAGGTAGCCGAAGTAGCCCAGCAGCGGCATCTCGGAATGCAGGTGGATCACGTTCACGTACGGCACGTTGTAGATCCAGTAGTTCGGGTTCGTGCGCGGAATGGCGTTCGGGTTGGCGCTGAGGTAGTTCCAGAACTCCCACAGCAAGCCGTTGCAGAACGACGCCAAGGCCACGATCACGAACGGCGACCAGTTGCCCTGCGCCATCGCCGTGAACGGCGACCAGACGTTCTTGCGGATCAGCTGGCCAACGATCACGATCATCGGCCCGATCCACACGACCCAGAAGAAGGGCAGCGGCCAGAACACCATCACCCCCACCAGCGCCAGCCCGGCAACGATGAGCAACCCGCCGGGCAGCGACAGCTTTGGCCCCTGCGAGTAGCGCGCCACCAGCCGCGGGAAGGTCTGCAAAAGGTTGTACCACTCGAAAATCACCGGCCACACCGTGCTGTACGCGATGAGGAACAGCACCACGATGGTCGCATGCGTGAGGTTGGGCATGTCGTGCCCGTTCGGGTAGTACCAGTTGCTCAGCACGAAGTAGTCGTAGTACTCGAAGTACAGCCAACCGAACACCGACACGATGGCGCTGATCCAGAAGGTGGTCGGCTTGGTGGCCAGCAGCGACTCGCCGCCCGTGCGCCGGTAGACGATGCCGTCGAGCACGAGGATGAAGCCCCACCACATCGGCGAGAAGGCGTAGTAGACGAGGTCACCGAAGATGGTCGTGCGGGCCCACATCAGCCACAGGAAGAACAGCCAGAACACGCCGCCCACCCAGAACCAGATCGGCAGTTTGCCCGGCGGTGTGGGCGTGGGCGGCACCACCACCTTCTGAAAGCCGAACAGCGTGGGGAACAGCAAGAACACGGTGATCAGCACACAGACCGCGGCCATGGCCGCGAAGTACGGCCACCAGAACTTGGGGTTCTCTTGCACCAGCTCGGGAGGAAAGACACCGAAGCCCGGTGGCAGGTGCGTCTCGGGGTACGCGAACCAGGCCGCGATGAGCGGCACCACCACGGTGGCCAGCACGGGCCAGATCAGGCTCCATCGACTCGCTTTGCTCATCAAACGCTCCTCTCGTTGAAAAAGCAGAACGGGGTCGCCCCTCGCCTTGTCACGCCGGCGGTGCGGTCGGCCCCGGTCAGGGTCTTCTGTTCCCCCGGGTTATCGAGTCAAAGCGCCCAGGGTTGAGCACTTTCGTTGCGTGCGCGACGCCGGGCCGCGGTGCAATACCCGTTCAAGGCTCAGGCAGCCCCACCGGCGTGCAGCGGTTGTTCTTGGTCGCGCAGGCGGCGACGACGCTTGTTTTCATACATGCGCGTGTCGGCCAGGTGCTTGAGCTGCTCGCGGGTGGAGCACTCGTGGGCATGCACGGACCCGCAGCTGGCACCGCTCAGCTCGTAGCCGTTGCGGCGCAAGACATCCATCGTGTCGTCGATCAGCCGCTCGATGCGCTGGATGGCTCCGTCGGGTGCTGTCACGGCGAACTCGTCACCACCGAGTCGGTGCAGGGTCGCCTCGTCGCCGAGCAACTCGGACAGCACGCGCGCGAAGTCGCGAAGCAGCCGGTCGCCTCGCTCGTGCCCGAAGCGGTCGTTGTAGTACTTGAGCCCGTCGAGGTCGATGAAGGTGAGGCCGCCACCCGGGGGCAATCCGGCCAGGGCAATTTCGAGCGCGTAGCGGTTGGGCAAGTCGGTCAGCACATCGGTGCAGGCCAGGCGCAGGTGCTCTTCGGCGGTGGCCAGCGCACGTGCCCGCTCGTCTTGCAGCACACCGAACTGGTACGACAGCACCAGCGCCAGCAGCATCACCTCGATGGCCACCGCCACCAGGCCCAGGTGCTCGATGTAGATCGCGTACACCCCTTGCAGATGCACGAGCGAGATGGCCGCCGCGCCGGTGGCGAAGAACCCCGCATTGGCCAGCAGGTACCAGCGCGCGAGCGGGTTGCCGCGCACGGTGTGCACGACGCCAGCGACCAGCCCGTAGACGAGGAAGAGCCCCACGCCGATGCGGTCGAGTTCGAGCGACCAGTTCGGCCGGAAGGCGGCCGCGACGAGGAACATCACCATCACGCCGATGACGATGCGCCCCAGCCAGGTGAGCCCGGGCGAGTTCTGCGGGCGGATGTCGAGCAGGGCCTTCACGAACACCATGTAGGCGATGTTCGAGAACAGGATGGGGATGCTGATCAGGTAGAACCAGCGCACGCCCAGCAGGTCGTTGAACACCAGCAGGGCCGAGCCGTTGTAGAGCAGGTTGCCCAGGATGAAGGCCGCGTACATCGCATGCGCGGTGCGGCGGCGCACGACGGCCAGCACGGCGTAGTACAGGCCCAGGCCGATGAACAGGCCGAGCGACAGCAGCACCAGCGCATTGCCCGGCTTGATGGCCTGGCGGTAGGCGTCCAGTTCGTCCAGATAAGGCACCGGCTGCGCCAGGTAGAACGGCGAATCGACCTCGGTGACGAGCGTGTGACGGCCGGGGGTGAGGTTCAACTCACGCCCGTGGCGCAGGAAGAAGGGGTTGGCGACCTCGCTCTGGATGCCGCCTTCGCGCACCGCTTCGTCACCTTGCGGGCCCCGCACGCGATGCGTGAAACGGCCGATGACCGACGAGTTCTTGAAGTCGATGACGTAGACGCCGGCCCGCGAGATGTCGAACTCGGCCTCGAAACGGTAGCGCCCGCCGGTCGGCGCCAGCGTGTCCACGGCCGTCCCCGGGCCATCGATCGCCGACGGCTCACCGCCGCGCGGCAACTCGGTCCAGCGGCCGGTCAGATCCATGGGGGCGGCAAAGGCCCCGTGGCCTGCCCACAGCAGCACGCATAAGCAAAGCCTTGCCGCGCCCATGACCAGGGCGGCAAGGACACTGGGCCCCTGTGGTTTCTTCATTGTTTGGATTGTTTTTGTGCTCACGTGCCGCAGAAGCCAGCCCCGTGCCATCCCGAGGCGCAGCCCAACCCTGGCGGCGTCGCGCGGCGTGAGTACACCACAGCCACCCTTGTCGCTCAATTCTCGCTACCCCCAGCGCACGGCACACCCTGGCGCCGCGCGTGACTTTGTGCGCGCCACCCCGACGCAGCGCGTCAATTCGTCACATGACGAGGCTGCCACGGGCGCAGGCCGCACAGGGCTTGTGCCTCAGCCGAGGCTCATGCGTTTGCCGAGAGCGCGGCCACGACCTCGGGCGGGGCTTGCACCAGTTCGATCAACACCCCTTCGCCGGCAATGGGAAATTCGTCGTTGCTCTTGGGGTGCAGAAAGCAGATGTCGAAACCCGCCGCCCCCTTGCGGATGCCGCCCGGCGCAAAGCGCACGCCTTGCGCCGTCAGCCACTCGACGGCCGCTGGCAGGTTGTCGATCCACAGGCCCACGTGGTTGAGCGGCGTGGTGTGCACAGCCGGCTTCTTGGCTTCGTCGAGCGGCTGCATCAGATCGACCTCGACCTTGTGCGGGCCGCTGCCGATGGCGCAGATGTCTTCATCGACGTTCTCGCGCTCGCTGCTGAATTGCCCGGTGACTTGCAGGCCGAGCATGTCCACCCACAGGGTGCGCAGCTTGGCCTTGCTGGTGCCGCCAATGGCGATCTGCTGAATGCCGAGCACTTGGAAGGGGCGGGCTTGCGTGCTTGAAATGGTCATGGCGATTTCACGATGGGTCAAATCATCCGTTTGCCCTGAGGTCTCGAACGGGGTGGGGAGTCGTGCAGGAATGGACAGGACAGCAGCAAGACCGCCTGAGCAAACCCGCTCACTGGAACTCGATGATGACCTGATCGACCGACAGGCTCTCGCCCTTGGCGGCCAGCACCTTCGACACGACCCCATCGTTCGCCGCGAGCAAGGTGTTTTCCATCTTCATTGCCTCGATGACAGCCAGCTTCTCGCCGGCCCGCACCGCCTGGCCGGGGATGACGCACACGTCCGCCAGCAGGCCCGGCATCGGCGACAGCAAGAACCGCGACAGGTCGGGCGGTGCCTTGAAGGGCATCAGCGCATACAGCTCGGCGGCCCGAGGCGTGAACACGCGCGCGTCGATCTGCGCGCCGTTGTGCGACACGCGGAAGACCAGTCCCTGGCGTTCGATCTGTGCGCAGAAGGGCTGGCCGTTGCACTCGCCGCGCACGACCGTGTCGCGCAGGTGGTGCTGCAGCGTGAGCGCGTAGGTCTTGCCCGCCACCTGCACGGCGAAGGTGCCCTCGCCTTGCATTCGCACCACCGTCGGCGTGCTCTCGCGCTGCTCGCCGCGAAGCGACACCACAACGAAGTCGTCGCCGATCTGCAAGCCGTGGCCGGGCAACTGGCCGCTGATGCCGGCAGCGCGTTCGAGCTGCAGGCGGTTGGCCACCGCCGCCAGCACCCGCAGGAAGTCGGGGTCGTCGTGCGCCACCGCCGCTGCGCTGAAGCCCTGCGGGTAGTGCTCGGCAATGAAGCCCGTGTTGAAGTCACCGCTCTGAAACTTCGGGTGGGCCAGCAGCGCGGCCTGAAATGGGATGTTCGAGCCGATGCCGCGGATCGCAAAGCCGTTGAGCGCCTGGCGCATGCGCGCAATCGCATCGGCCCGGTCGCGGCCATGCACGATGAGCTTGGCGATCATCGAGTCGTAATACACCGGGATCTCGCCGCCCTCGTACACGCCCGTGTCCACGCGCACCCCATCGCCCTCGGGCGGGGGCGCGTACTTCACCAGCCGGCCGGTGGACGGCAGGAAGCCCCGGTACGGGTCTTCGGCGTTGATGCGGCATTCCATCGCCCAGCCGTCGCGCTTGATCTCGGCCTGCGTGAAGGGCAGCTTCTCGCCGGCCGCCACGCGGATCATCAGCTCGACCAGGTCGAGCCCGGTGATGCACTCGGTGACCGGGTGCTCGACCTGCAGCCGCGTGTTCATCTCCAGAAAGTAGAAGCTCTTGTCCTTGCCGACGACGAACTCGACCGTGCCCGCTGACTGGTAGCCCACGGCCTGGGCCAGCTGCACGGCCTGCTCGCCCATCGCGCGGCGCGTGGCCTCGTCGAGAAAGGGGCTGGGCGCTTCTTCGATCACCTTCTGGTGGCGGCGCTGGATGGAGCATTCGCGCTCCCACAGGTACACGGTGTTGCCGTGCGCGTCGCCCAGCACCTGAATCTCGATGTGGCGGGGCTCTTCGACGAACTTCTCGATGAACACGCGGTCGTCGCCGAAGCTGTTGCGCGCCTCGTTGCGGCACGAACTGAAGCCTTCGAAGGCCTCTTTGTCGTTGAAGGCCACGCGCAGGCCCTTGCCACCGCCACCCGCGCTCGCCTTGATCATCACCGGGTAGCCGATGCCCTTCGCGATCTCGACCGCCTGCTCGGGCGTGTCGATGGCCGCGTTGTGGCCGGGAATGGTGTTGACCTTCGCCTCACCCGCCAACTTCTTCGACGCGATCTTGTCGCCCATGGCCGCGATGGCCGCGTGCTTGGGGCCGATGAAGACGATGCCCTCTTCTTCGACGCGGCGCGCGAACTCTTCGTTCTCGCTCAGGAAGCCATAGCCCGGGTGCACCGCCTGCGCCCCGGTCTGCTTGCAGGCCGCGATGATCTTGTCCATCACGAGGTAGGACTCGCGCGAAGGCGGCGCGCCGATGTGCACGGCCTCGTCGGCCAGCTCGACATGCCGTGCATCGCGGTCGGCGTCTGAGTAGACGGCAACGGTGGCAATGCCCATCTTGCGTGCGGTCTTGATGACCCGGCAGGCGATTTCGCCACGGTTGGCGATGAGGATCTTGGTGAACATGGTGGTTCAGCGCCTTGAGAGAGGACAGTTCACAGCGACAGTCTTTTCACCGCAAAGACGCCAAGAACGCAAAGGTCGCAAAGGATTTCTTTTCGTCTTTGCGTTCTTGGCGCTCTTTGCGTCTTGGCGGTAAAGAAACGAGCGAAGTACGCCAACCCGGAAGAATCAGAGTGGAATGTTCCCGTGCTTGCGCCACGGGTTCTCGACCTTCTTGTTCTTCAGCATCACGAGCGAGCGGCAGATGCGCTTGCGTGTTTCGTGCGGCTGGATCACGTCGTCGATGAAGCCGCGTGCGCCCGCGATGAAGGGGTTGGCGAAGGTGGCCTTGTATTCGGCCTCGCGCTGCGCGAGCTTGACCGGGTCGTTCTTTTCTTCGCGGAAGATGATCTCGACCGCACCCTTGGCCCCCATCACCGCGATCTCGGCGTTGGGCCAGGCGAAGTTCACGTCGCCGCGCAGGTGCTTCGAGGCCATCACGTCGTAGGCGCCGCCGTAGGCCTTGCGGGTGATGACGGTGATCTTGGGCACCGTGCACTCGGCGTAGGCGTACAAGAGCTTGGCGCCGTGCTTGATGATGCCGCCGTACTCTTGGCTCGTGCCGGGCATGAAGCCGGGCACATCGACGAAGGTCACGACGGGGATGCCGAACGCATCGCAAAAGCGCACGAAGCGCGCCGCCTTGATGCTGCTCTTGATGTCGAGGCAACCGGCCAGCACCAGCGGCTGGTTGGCGATGACGCCGACCGTTTCGCCTTCCATGCGGACGAAGCCGATGACGATGTTCTTCGCGTAGTCGGGTTGCAGCTCGAAGAACTCGCCGTCGTCGGCGACCTTCACGATCAGCTCCTTGATGTCGTAGGGCTGGTTCGGGTTGTCGGGCACCAGGGTGTCGAGCGACAGGTCGATGCGGCTGGCCGGGTCGTTGCTCGGGCGCGTGGGCGGCTTCTCGCGGTTGTTGAGCGGCAGGTAATTGAAGAAGCGCCGCAGCATCAAGAGCGCATCGACGTCGTTGTCGAAGGCCAGGTCGGCCACACCGCTCTTGGTGGTGTGCGTGGTGGCGCCCCCTAAGTCTTCGGCACTCACCTCTTCGTGCGTCACGGTCTTCACGACTTCGGGGCCAGTGACGAACATGTACGAGCTGTCGCGCACCATGAAGATGAAGTCGGTCATGGCCGGGCTGTACACCGCGCCGCCGGCGCTCGGGCCCATGATGAGGCTGATCTGCGGCACCACGCCCGAGGCCATCGCGTTGCGCTGAAAGACCTCGGCATAACCACCGAGCGAGGCCACGCCTTCTTGAATGCGCGCGCCGCCCGAGTCGTTGAGGCCGATGATGGGCGCGCCGACCTTCATGGCCTGGTCCATCAGCTTGCAGATCTTCTCGGCGTGCGCTTCGCTCAGCGCGCCGCCGAAGACGGTGAAATCTTGGCTGAACACGAACACGAGGCGACCGTTGATCATCCCGTAGCCGGTGACCACGCCATCGCCGGGGATCTTGTTGTCGGCCATGCCGAAATCGTGGCAACGGTGTTCGACGAACATGTCCCACTCTTCGAAGGTGCCTTCGTCGATGAGCAACTCGATGCGCTCGCGCGCGGTGAGCTTGCCCTTGGCGTGTTGCGCGGCGATGCGTTTCTCGCCGCCCCCGAGCCGCGCCAAGGCGCGCTTGGATTCGAGCTGTTCGATGATGTCGTGCATGGAGTCGGGCTCCTTCGTGGCGTGAGTCAGGTGCGGTGGTAAAGGTCGAGCAGCGCACGCGCCGCGGCCGAGGGGGCGACGCGTGCGCCGAGCACGTCTTGCAAGGTGGTGGGCAGCGCGGCCTTGACCGCAGTGTGCTCGCGGAAGTCCGCCTGCAGGCGGGCCTGGATCAAGTCCCACATCCAGTCTTTGGCCTGTTCTTGGCGCCGCGCGGCGAACTCGCCGCTGGCTTCGCGCAGGCGCCTGAACTCGGTGACCTGCTGCCAGAACTCATCGATGCCCTGCGCCTTGAGGGCGCTGAGCTGCATCACCTTCGCCTGCCAGCGGTCGGGGCCGTGGTGGGGGTCGCCGTGCTGCGAATAGACGCGCAGCGCGCCGGATACCTGCGCCCGCGCGCGCGTGGCGGCGTCGGGGTCGAGGTCGGCCTTGTTGATGACGACGAGGTCGGCCAGCTCCATCACGCCCCGCTTGATGGCCTGCAGCTCGTCACCGGCATTGGGCAGTTGCAGCAGCACGAACATGTCGGTCATGCGCGCGACGGCGGTCTCGCTCTGGCCGACGCCGACGGTCTCGACGATCACCACATCGTGGCCGGCGGCTTCGCACACGAGCATCGTCTCGCGCGTTTTTTCGGCCACGCCGCCCAGCGTGCCCGACGAGGGGCTGGGCCGAATGAACGCGTGCTCGTTGACCGACAAGTGCTCCATGCGCGTCTTGTCGCCGAGGATGGAGCCGCCCGAGATCGACGACGACGGGTCGATGGCGAGCACAGCGACCTTGTGCCCATGTTGGATGAGCGCGAGGCCCAGCGCTTCGATGAAGGTCGATTTGCCCACACCCGGCACGCCCGAGATGCCGATGCGGACGGCCTGGCCCGTGTGCGGCAGGATCGCGTTGAGCAAGGCATCGGCCTGCTGGCGGTGGTCGGGCCTGGTCGATTCGAGCAGGGTGATGGCTTTGGCGAGCGCCCGGCGCTGGTTCGACAGCACGCCATCCACCAGGGCCTGACGGGCACCGTCCGTGGGCTCAGGCCGAACAGGGGAGGCTGCCATGTTCACAGGCCCGGCCCGTCAACCCAAGGCCTTGCGAATCTGCTCCAGCACATCCTTCGCGCTTGCGGGGATGGGCGTGCCCGGCCCGTAGATGCCTTTCACGCCGGCCTCGTAAAGAAAGTCGTAGTCCTGGCGCGGAATGACCCCGCCGACGAACACGATGATGTCGTCGGCGCCCTGGTCTTTGAGCGCCTGGATGATCGCTGGCACCAGCGTCTTGTGGCCGGCCGCGAGCGTGCTCACGCCCACCGCGTGCACGTCGTTTTCGATCGCCTGTCGCGCGCACTCTTCGGCGGTCTGGAAGAGCGGGCCCATGTCCACGTCGAAGCCCAGGTCGGCGAAGGCCGTGGCCACGACCTTGGCACCGCGGTCGTGGCCGTCTTGCCCGAGCTTGGCGATCATCACGCGCGGCCGGCGACCTTGCTGTTCGGCGAACTCGGCGATCTCTTGCTGGAGCTTGGCCCAGCCTTCGGCACTGTCGTATGCGGCTGCGTACACCCCGGTCACCTTTTGTGTGTCGGCGCGGTGGCGCCCCCAGACTTTTTCGAGCGCATCGCTCACCTCGCCCACCGTGGCGCGCAGGCGCACGGCGTGCACGGTCAGCTCGAGCAGGTTGCCGGTGCCCGACTCGGCGGCCTGCGTCAGCGAGGCCAGTGCCGTTTGCACCGCCGCCGTGTCGCGGCTCGCGCGAATCTGCTGCAGGCGCTGCACCTGGTTTTCGCGCACCGCGTGGTTGTCGATGTCGCGAATCTCGATCTCGTCGTGCTGCGTCAGCTTGTATTTGTTGACACCAACGATCACGTCGCGGCCCGAGTCGATGCGTGCCTGCTTCTCGGCCGCGCTGGCTTCGATCTTCAGCTTGGCCCAGCCGCTGTCCACGGCTTTCGTCATGCCTCCCAGTGCATCGACCTCTTCGATGATCTTCCACGCGGCGTCGGCCATGTCCTGGGTCAGCTTTTCCATCAGGTAGCTGCCGGCCCAGGGGTCCACCACGTTCGTGATGTGCGTTTCTTCCTGGATGATGAGCTGCGTGTTGCGCGCGATGCGCGAGCTGAACTCGGTGGGCAGCGCGATGGCTTCGTCGAACGAGTTGGTGTGCAGGCTCTGCGTGCCACCGAACACCGCCGCCATCGCCTCGATGGTGGTGCGCACGATGTTGTTGTACGGGTCTTGCTCGGTGAGGCTCCAGCCCGAGGTCTGGCTGTGCGTGCGCAGCATCAGGCTCTTGGGGTTCTGCGCGCCGAAGCCGCTCATGATCTTCCACCACAGCAGGCGGGCGGCCCGCATCTTGGCTACCTCGAGGTAGAAGTTCATGCCCACGGCCCAGAAGAAGCTGAGCCGGCCGGCGAACTCGTCGACGTCGAGACCCTTGGCGAGTGCGGTCTTCACGTACTCTTTGCCATCGGCCAGCGTGAAGGCGAGTTCGAGTGCCTGGTTCGCGCCGGCCTCTTGCATGTGGTAGCCGCTGATGCTGATCGAGTTGAACTTCGGCATCTTCTTGGCCGTGTACTCGATGATGTCGCCCACCACCCGCATACTCGGCTCGGGCGGGTAGATGTAGGTGTTGCGGACCATGAACTCCTTGAGGATGTCGTTCTGGATGGTCCCGCTCAACTGGTCTTGCGACACGCCCTGCTCTTCGGCCGCGACGATGTAGCCGGCCAGCACGGGCAGCACGGCGCCGTTCATCGTCATGCTCACGCTCACCTTGTCGAGCGGAATTCCGTCGAAGAGGATCTTCATGTCCTCGACCGAATCGATCGCCACGCCGGCCTTGCCCACGTCGCCGGTGACCCGCGGGTGGTCGCTGTCGTAACCGCGGTGGGTGGCGAGGTCGAAGGCCACGCTCACGCCCTGGCCGCCGGCGGCGAGCGCCTGGCGGTAGAAGGCGTTCGAGGCCTCTGCGGTCGAGAAGCCGGCGTACTGGCGGATCGTCCACGGCCGCACCGCGTACATGGTGGCTTGCGGGCCGCGCACGAAGGGCGCGAAGCCGGGCAAGGTGTCGGTGTGGGGCAGGCCCTGCAGGTCGGCCGCCGTGTAAAGCGGCTTGACGCGGATGCCTTCGGGCGTCACCCAGTCGAGCGCATCGACCTGGCCGCCGGGCGCCGATTTGGCGGCGGCCTTTTGCCACTGCGCGAGGTGTTCTGAGTTCAGCACGGGCTTGTCGTCGGCGTTGGACATGGCTCTTTCGATTCGTTCTGCGCGCACCGGGGAGAAGGCTTCTCGATGCATTATCTGGCGCGCCGCCGCTGCGACAATCGCCCGAATGACACCCTCTGCCCCACGCCCCACGCTCGTTTTGGTTGCCGCCGTGGCCCGCGACGGCGCCATCGGCCGAGGCAACGACCTGCTCTGGCGCCATCGCACCGACCAGCAACGCTTTCGTCAACTCACGATGGGTCACCCCGTCGTGATGGGCCGCAAGACCTGGGACTCGCTGCCCGAGCGCTTTCGCCCCCTGCCCGGCCGCCGCAACATCGTGGTCACCCGCAATGCGCAGTGGCAGGCCGAAGGCGCTGAACGCGCCGACTCGCTCGAAGCCGCGCTCGCCCTGACGCACGGCGCCGAACGCGTGTGCATCATCGGCGGAGCCCAAGTCTATGCAGCGGCCTTGCCCCAAGCTGACGAACTGGCGCTGACCGAGATCGACAGCGACTTTCCGGACGCCGACACGCACTTTCCCGACTGGCCCCGCGAGGCCTTTACCGCTGGCGAGCGCGAGCGGCATGCGGACGACGCCGGGCGCGCGTTCGAGTTCGTCACGTACCGCCGCAAGGCCTGAACCTCACCCCAAGCCCATGAAGATCGCCACCTGGAACGTCAACTCGCTGGCCGTGCGCCTGCCGCAGCTGCTCGAATGGCTGGCCCAGACGCAGCCCGATGCGGTGTGCCTGCAAGAAACCAAGCTCACCGACGACAAGTTTCCGCACGCCGAGATCGAGGCGGCGGGCTACCACGCCGAGTGGTTCGGCCAGAAAACGTACAACGGCGTCGCGCTTTTGAGCAAGACCGTGGCGAGCGACGTGGTGAAGAACATCCCCGGCCTCGACGACGAGCAGGCGCGCGTGATCACCGGCACCGTCAACGGCGTGCGCCTGATCGGCGCCTACGTCGTCAACGGCCAGGCCGTGGGCAGCGACAAGTTCGCCTACAAGATGCGCTGGCTCGACGCGCTGCAAGGCTTTGTGGCAAGCGAGCTGAAGTTGCACGAGCATCTGGTTCTGGTGGGCGACTTCAACATCGCGCCCGACGACCGCGACGTGCACGACCCCGCCGCATGGGAAGGCCAGGTGCTGTGCTCACCCGAAGAACGCGCGCACTTCACGCGCCTGTGCGGCCTGGGCCTGCACGACGCCTTCCGCCTGTTCGAGCAGCCGCCCAAGACCTTCAGCTGGTGGGACTACCGCATGCTCGGCTTCCAGAAGAACAAGGGCCTGCGCATCGACCACATCCTCGTGAGCGACGCGCTGAAGGCCGGCGTCAAGAACTGCGTGATCGACCGCGCGGTGCGCAAGAAAGACAAACCCAGCGACCACGCACCGGTGATCGCCGAACTGACGCCTTGACGCGGGCCGGCGGCTCGACCGCCAAGACACCAAGAACGCCAAGGGCGCCAAGAAACGAAAGGATGTCCTTTGGGTTCTTCGCGCCCTTGGCGTCTTGGCGGTGAGGAGGCCTGGGCCCTGTCACCGAACTCGTCTTCAGCGGCCGTCCGTCAGTCGTCCAGCCCCAGCTCCTGGATCTTGCGCGTGATCGTGTTGCGCCCGATGCCGAGCTTTTGCGCGGCCTCGATGCGCCGGCCGCGTGTGATCTCGAGCGCAGTGTGAATCAGCTGCGCCTCGAACTTGCGGGTCAGCGTGTCCCACACCTCGGGCAGGCCCGCTTGCAGCATGCTGCGCGACTCGCGCTCCAGATCGACCAGCCAGCTCGTGGGCAGCGGCGTGGCCAGCACCTCGTGGCTCGGCATGGCGATCGGCTGTGACGTGACCGCCGCCGGCAGCGGCCATGACGACACCGCAGGTGCCGGCGCCGTGTGGGCGCCGTGACCGTGGTCATGGCTTTCGGCGACGGTCGGCGTGGCCATCGGGCGCGTGACCGGCGCCGGAATCGTCGCATCGCCCAGCAACTCGGGCGGCAGGTCCTTGGCCTCGATCACCTGCGCCGGAGCCATCACGGTCAGCCAGTGGCAGATGTTTTCGAGCTGCCGCACGTTGCCGGGAAAGTCGAACTGCATCAAGCGATTGATCGCCGCGTCGGTGATGCGCTTGGCATCGACGCCGAGTTCCTTCGCGCTTTTTTGCAGGAAGAACTTCGCCAGCGAGGGCACGTCTTCGCGCCGCTCGCGCAACGGCGGCAGGCGCAGGCGAATGACGTTCAAGCGGTGGAACAAGTCTTCGCGGAAGACGCCCTGCTTGACGCGCTCTTCGAGGTTTTGATGGGTGGCCGCGATCACGCGCACATTGCTGCGCAACGGGTTGTGTCCGCCCACGCGGTAGAACTGCCCGTCGCTCAGCACGCGCAACAGGCGCGTCTGCAGGTCGAAGGGCATGTCGCCGATTTCGTCGAGGAAGAGCGTGCCGCCGTCGGCCTGCTCGAAGCGCCCGCGCCGGGTGGTCTGCGCACCGGTGAAGGCGCCGCGCTCGTGGCCGAAGAGTTCGCTCTCGAGCAGGTCTTTCGGGATCGCCGCCGTGTTGATCGCAACGAAGGGCCCCGAGGCCCGCATGCTGTGCTTGTGCAGCGCATGGGCGACCAGCTCTTTGCCCGAGCCCGACTCGCCGGTGATCAGCACCGTGACGTTGCTCTGGCTCAGCCGGCCGATGGCCCGAAACACGTCTTGCATGGCCGGCGCCTGGCCCAGCATCTCGGGCACTTGCGCCTGGCCGGTGTCGCGCACTTCTTCGCGCATGCTTTCTTCGACGGCGCGGCGGATGAGTTCCACCGCCTTGGGCACGTCGAAGGGCTTGGGCAGGTACTCGAAGGCCCCGCCCTGGAAGGCGCTGACCGCGCTGTCGAGGTCGGAGTACGCCGTCATGATGATGACGGGCAGCCCTGGGTGACGCTCTTTCACCTTCGAGAGCAACTCGATGCCCGAGCCCCCGGGCATGCGGATGTCTGACACCAGCACCTGCGGTGCCTCGTCGTCGAGTGCACTCAGCACGTCGCGCGGGTTGGTGAAGCTGCGCACCGCCAGCTCTTCGCGCGCCAGCGCTTTTTCCAACACAAATCGGATGGATTGGTCGTCGTCAACGATCCAGATGGGTTTCATGCCCTGCCCGTGGTTCTGAGCCCGCTGACTGACGAATAGCGCTTCAGGGCAGCGGGATCACGATCTTGAAAATGGTCTTGCCCGGCACGCTCTCGCATTCGATCATGCCCTGGTGTTGCTGCACGAAGGTTTGAGCGAGCGTGAGTCCCAGACCCGACCCGCCATCGCGTCCCGACACCAGCGGGTAGAAGATGCGATCACGTATCGACTCGGGGACCCCCGGGCCGTTGTCTTCAATATGCAAGTCCAGTGCCAGTCGATAGCGCTGCTTGCCCAAGGTGACCTGCCGCGAGATGCGCGTGCGCAAGACGATGCGAGCGTCGCCCTGCGCAATGCGCTCGGCCAGGGCCTGCGCCGCGTTGTGCGCGATGTTGAGCACCGCCTGGATCAGCTGCTCGCGGTCGCCACGGAAGTCGGGGATCGAGATGTCGTAGTCGCGCTCGACGCGCAGCCCCTTAGGAAACTCGGCCAGGATCAACGAGCGCACGCGCTCGCAGACCTCGTGGATGTTCACGTCGCTCACCACGTGCGGCTTGCGGTGCGGGGCGAGCAGCCGGTCCACCAGCGCCTGCAACCGGTCGGCCTCGTTGATGATGACCTGCGTGTACTCGGTCAGCGCACGCGACTCGACCTCCATTTCGAGCAACTGCGCCGCGCCGCGGATGCCGCCCAGCGGGTTCTTGATCTCGTGGGCCAGGTTGCGGATCAACTCCTTGTTGGCCTGCGCCTGGCCCAGCGCCCGCTCTTCGCGGTCTTGGCGTGTCTGCTGCTCGATCTCGACCAGCTCGACCAGCACCTGGTCGTCACGGTCCATCTGGTTGACGATCACGTGCACCGGCAGCGCGTCGCTGGCGACCAGCGGGCGGCGTAGCTGCGCTTCGAAGCGGCTGGTGGCGAAGTCGTTGCGGGCCACCGCCGTGACGGTGTCGCGCACCGCGTTCGCGTCGACGAACCAGTCGAACAGAGAGCCGCGCAGCACGCTGCGGCGCGACAGGCCGAGCACGTGCTCGAACGAGGCGTTGGCGAACAGGCAGCGGCCGTCTTCGCAACGCACCACCGCCACCATCGTGGCCAGATGGTCGAACGCCTCGTAAGGCGAGGCGTTCGTCGAGGGGGCGGCGGAAACCGGGCCCAAGGCGCTCACCGGAGCTTGCCGATCTCCCGCCGAAGGGCGGCGACATCGGCCTCTTTGCGCGCCACGGCGGCCCGCATCTCGGCGACGCGGTCCATGTACTTCTGGTAGTTGCGCTCTTCGCCGCGGCGCTCGGGCTCGCCGTTGTTGAACTCTTTCTTCAACTGGGC
Organism: Piscinibacter sp. PDB5-1; assembly: GCF_056676035.1. Lineage (NCBI taxonomy): Bacteria > Pseudomonadati > Pseudomonadota > Betaproteobacteria > Burkholderiales > Sphaerotilaceae > Piscinibacter > Piscinibacter sp. PDB5-1. The sequence continues at coordinate 430,039 of NZ_JBWVZL010000002.1, forward strand.
GAGCTGCTCCTCGGCTTTGGCAAGTTCTTCTTCGAGGATGCGGCGGGCGTCTTTGTCGCGCGCCTTCTGGTCATCGGGGTTGATGCGCGAGTCGGGCCGGCTGGCCGACGGGGCACTGGTCGCCGCCGGGGCGCGGGCCGCTTCACGCGGCCGCGACGGGCCCTGGATCACCGTGATCGGCGAGCCTTCGAGCGTGCGGCAACCCTTGGCAATGGCTTCCTTCGCGGTCAGGGCGTCGGTGTAGAGCACCGGGGTGCCGGGGCAACGGTAGACAGGCTTGCTGCCCTCCTGGGCCAGGGCGGCGGGGCTGGCCGTCACGGCCGCCAATGCCCCCCACAGGGTCGCCACAGAAGAAGTCCAACGCGCTGAAATCATTCATTCACCCTTTTGCCGAGCCGGCGCCCGCGAGAGTCGGGCGGCGCAGCCAAACGACCGCGCCATTGTGGCCCAAGGCCCATGCGACCCCAAACGGGGCATCTCGTTCCGCCGCCGACCGCAACAAGCCGTACCAACGAAAAAAAAGGGGCGGTGAAAACCGCCCCTTTCTCACGGCTGCACGGCAAGCGCCGGCAGCATGGACCCCATTACAGGGTGTAGTACATGTCGAACTCGACCGGGTGGGTCGCCATGCGCATGCGCGTGACTTCCTGCATCTTCAGTTCGATGTAAGCGTCGATGTACGCGTCGGTGAACACGCCACCCTTGGTCAGGAAGGCACGGTCGTTGTCCAGGCACTCAAGTGCTTGGTCAAGGCTGTGGCAGACGGTCGGGATCTTCGCGTCTTCTTCCGGCGGCAGGTGGTACAGGTCCTTCGTGGCGGCTTCGCCCGGGTGGATCTTGTTCTCGACGCCGTCGAGGCCGGCCATCAGCAGCGCGGCGAAACCCAGGTACGGGTTCATCAGGGGATCGGGGAAGCGCGCTTCGACGCGACGGCCCTTCGGGTTCGCCACATGCGGGATGCGGATCGACGCCGAGCGGTTCTTGCTCGAGTAGGCCAGCTTCACCGGGGCTTCGAAGCCCGGCACCAGGCGCTTGTAGCTGTTGGTGCCCGGGTTCGTGATGGCGTTCAGCGCGCGAGCGTGCTTGATGATGCCGCCGATGTAGTACAGCGCGTAGTCCGACAGACCGGCGTAGCCGTCACCGGCGAACAGGTTCTTGCCGTCTTTCCAGACCGACTGGTGCACGTGCATGCCGCTGCCGTTGTCGCCGACGATGGGCTTGGGCATGAAGGTGGCGGTCTTGCCGTAGGCGTGGGCCACGTTGTGGATCACGTACTTCTGCAGTTGCACCCAGTCGGCGCGCTGCAGCAGCGTGCTGAACTTGGTGCCGATTTCCATCTGGCCGGCGTTCGCCACTTCGTGGTGATGCACTTCGACCGGGATGCCCAGCGATTCGAGGATCAGGCACATCTCCGAGCGCAGGTCCTGGCCGCTGTCCACCGGGGGAACCGGGAAGTAGCCACCCTTGACGGCCGGGCGGAAGCCCGAGTTGCCGTGTTCGTACTCTTTGCCCGTGTTCCAGGCGGCTTCTTCGGCTTCGATCTTCGAGAAGCAGCCTGACATGTCCACACCCCAGCGGATGCTGTCGAACACGAAGAATTCGGGTTCGGGACCGAAGTAGGCGGTGTCGCCCAGGCCCGAGGCCTTCATGTAGGCCTCGGCGCGTTTGGCCAGCGAACGCGGGTCGCGCTCGTAGGGCTTGCCGTCGCTGGGCTCGACCACGTCGCAGGTCAGGATCAGCGTGGGTTCTTCGAAGAACGGGTCGATGTTGGCGGTGTTCGGGTCGGGCATGAGCTGCATGTCCGACGCTTCAATGCCCTTCCAGCCGGCGATCGAAGAGCCGTCAAAGGCGTGGCCCGACGTGAACTTGTCTTCATCGAAGTGGGACACGGGCACGGAAACGTGCTGCTCTTTGCCGCGGGTGTCGGTGAAGCGGAAGTCAACGAACTTGACCTCGTTCTCCTTCACCATCTTCATCACGTCGGCGACGGTCTTGGCCATCAGGAAACTCCTAGCGGATGCTTGTGGTTGGATTGGTTAAGCGGGCACGCCGGGCCACACAAAGAGGCCCCAAAAAATGCGCACAGGAATGTAGCAGAAACCATGCCCATCACCGGCGACGGGATGGCTTCAGTTGGCGCGCACATGCCCCCCGTTTGGGATCGATTGGGGTCGGTTCATGCGCCGGGTGAACCTCGGGAAATTTCGCACCGCAACAATGCGTCGCAATGCACATCTTTGGTGCATGCATTGGGACATCAACGCACCAGCTCGGGGCCCAAGCTCACCCCCAGTTGGTTCAAGCCGGCGAGCAGCCGCGCATAGGCCTCGACGGCGCGCTCAGGCGAGCCCTTCACGCCCAGTTCGATGTGCTTGCCCCACTGCGGGTGGTCCACGCTGGGCAGGCTGAACACCCGCACGCCCTCGAACTCGGCTTCGATGGCTTCCATCAGCGGGGTCAGCGTCGCCTCCATCTGGCCGAAGACGATCACCGAGCGTTCGGCCTGCACCTGGGTCGAGTGCAGGTGCTTGAAGTGGGTGTCGAGCACCCATTCCATCATCGGCCCGGCCATCACCGGAAAGCCCGGCATGAAGAACACGCCGCCCTCGCCGCGCCGCAGCGCGAAGCCGGGGATCTTGTTGTACGGGTTCGGGATGATCTCGGCGCCCTGCGGAAAGACGCCCATGTTGAGCCGCTGGTGCGTGTCGGGGTGGTCGGGCTCGAAGGGCACGCCGTGCTCGGCCGCGTAGTCGCGCATGCGCGACTCGATCAGCAGCTTGGCTTCGGGGTGCAGAGCTAAAGGCACGTCGAGCGCCGCGGCGGCGGCCTGGCGGGTGTGGTCGTCGGGCGTAGCGCCGATGCCGCCGCACGAGAAGACCACGTCGCCGCTGGCGAGGGCTTCGCGCAGCGTCTGCACGATGCGCTCGCGCTCGTCACCCACGAAACGCGCCCAGGTGAGCGCAAGACCGCGGGCCGAGAGCAGCTCGATCAACTTGCGCAGGTGCTTGTCTTCGCGCTTGCCCGAAAGAATCTCGTCGCCGATGACGATGAGGCCGAAGTTCATGGGGTGCCCTCGTGGGGGCCGGCCGAAGCCGGCGGCAAGGCAGGTGGCGGCGCCACTGCCGGGGTGGGGATGTCCATCGCGCCGGTGGCCATCGGGTCGCGCAGGCTCAGTTCGCGTTCACGCCGCAAGTCGTCGAGCGCGGACAGGCTGAAGTGCGCGAACCACAGGCCCGAGTACGCGAAAACCAGCGTGTAGATCCAGATCGCCACGAGCATCAGGAAGGGCGCGAAGATCAGCGTCGCCGCGCCCGACAGCCACACGAGCGACGGCGCGGTGCCGAGGTAGCCCGACAGCACGCCCATGCCGACGAGCACCATGCGGTGCCGGCGCATCAGCTCTTGCCGTTCTTCTTTGCTGGCGTGTTCGCTCAGCACGTCGTAGCTCATCAGCCGGTAGGTGAGCCAGCCCCAGATCAGTGGCGGGATCACCAGCACCAGCGGCGGCACGAACCACAGCGGAATGCTCACGACGACGGCCACCAGCGCGATCAGCGTCGTGCCCACCCCCAGCAGCACGCTGCCGGTGAACGAGCCGCCGCGGCGTCGCTCCAGCGCCGGGAAGCGCCGCTTCGACACCAGCCCGACCATCGCCGGCGTCATCAAGGTGGCCACCGCGAGCAGGCTCAGCACGACCAGCACCGGTGTGGCCAGCAGCACCACGATCAGCGGCGCCAGCACATGGCGGAAGCCGGCCGCGCCGACGCTGTCGAGCCAGCGAAACAGCGGGCTCAGCAACTCCCACGACTCGAAGGTCCGGCGCACCGCGTCGATCGCCGCCTCCCAGTAGAAGAACGACAGACCGAACGCCAGACCGCCCAGCAGCAGCAGGGGCAGGAGCGACAGCGCAATGACGCGCCAGTGCAGGCAGTAGGCCGCCGCGCGCCACCCCGAATCGAAAACCGCGCGCATGCGGCGGCTTATTCGTCGTCGCCGCCGAGCACGCTGCCCAGCAGGCCGCCGCCGGCAAAGCCACCCAGCAGCGAGCCTTCTTCACGGCCGCGCCCACCGGCCTGCGGCGCCGCCGCGAACACGCGCGAGGCCAGGCGCGAGAACGGCAGGCTCTGCAGCCACACGGTGCCGGGGCCGGTCACCTTGGCGAAGAACAGGCCCTCGCCGCCGAACAGCGCCGTCTTGATCTTGCCGACGTACTGGATCTCGAAGTTGACGCTTGGCGTGTAGGCCACGACGCAGCCGGTGTCGATGAAGAGCGTCTGTCCGGGCTGCAGCTCGCGCTTCACACAGGTGCCGCCGGCATGCACGAAGGCCAGGCCGTCGCCTTCGAGCTTTTGCATGATGAAGCCCTCGCCGCCGAAGAAGCCGACCGACAGCTTTTGCTGCAGCGCGATGCCGAGCGACACGCCCTTGGCCGCGCACAGGAACGAGTCTTTCTGGCAGATCAGCATGCCGCCGAGCTGCTTCAGGTTCATCGGCAGGATCTTGCCGGGGTACGGCGCGGCGAAGGCCACGCGCTGCTTGCCGGCGCCCTGGTTGGTGTAGACGGTGGTGAAGAGCGACTCGCCGGTGATCAGCCGCTTGCCGGCGCCCAGCAGCTTGCCGAACAGGCCGCTCTGGTTCTTCGAGCCGTCGCCGAAGACGGTGTCCATGCCGATGCCGGCGTCCATGAACATCAGGCTGCCGGCCTCGCCGACGGCCGCCTCACCGGGGTCCAGTTCGACTTCCACGAACTGCATTTCCGAACCCTTGATCTCGAAATCAACCACATCCATTGCCACGAGGAATCTCCTGAAAAAACGCGCCGGCGAATTCTGACACCGCGGTGTTGCTGCCGCTGTTCGTCCGTTCAGGTGGGCCAGTGCACGCTTAGACTCGGCTCACCTTTACCCGCCCGTTCGCCGCGCCCGTCAATGCAACACCTGCTGAACCTGCTTGCTGCCATCGCGCTGCTGGTCTGGGGCACCCACATCGTTCGCACCGGCGTGCTGCGCGTGTTCGGCGAGAACCTGCGCAAGGTGTTGTCGCGCAGCTTCGGCAACCGCCTCTCGGCCATGCTGGCCGGCCTGGGCGTGACGAGCGTCGTGCAGTCGAGCACGGCCACCTGCCTGATCGTGGCCTCGTTCGTCGGCAAGGGGCTCGTCACCACGGGTGCGGCGCTCGCGGTCATGCTGGGCGCCGACATGGGCACGAGCCTGATGGCCGTGCTGCTGTCGTTCGACCTGTCGTGGTTGTCGCCGCTGCTGATCTTCGTGGGCGTGGTGATGTTCATCTCGCGCCAGACCTCTCAGGCCGGCCGCATCGGCCGGGTGTTGATCGGGCTCGGGCTCATCACGCTGGCCCTGCAACTCATCGTCGGGGCGACCCAGCCGCTCACCGAATCGGCTGCGGTGCGCGCCCTGCTGGTGGCGTTGCCCAACGAGGTGCTGCTCGACATCCTGGTCGGCGCGGCCCTCACGGTGATGGCGTATTCGAGCCTGGCCATCGTGCTGCTCACGGCCACGCTCGCGGCCTCGGGCCTGCTGCCGGCCGGTGTGGCGCTCGGGCTCGTGCTCGGCGCCAACGTGGGCAGCGGGGTGCTCGGCGTCATCGCCACGGCCGGCGCCTCGCCCCAGGTGCGCCGCCTGCCGATGGGCAACCTGATCTTCAAGTGCGTGGGCGCGCTGCTGGCCATTCCGGCGTTGCCCTACGCGCACAGCTTCTTGCAAAACCACGTGGGCACGGTCGATCAGCAGGTGGTGCTGTTCCACCTGGGCTTCAACGTCGTGCTGGCGATGTCGTTCATCTTCACGACGCAGTGGCTCGGGCAACGGCTCGACCGCTGGATGGCTGAGCCCGAGGGCGGCCTGGCCACCGCACGGCCGCGTCACCTCGACCGCGTGGCGCTCGCGACACCCTCGCTCGCCATCACCTGCGCAGCGCGCGAGGCCTTGCACCAAGCCGATGTGGTCGAGACCATGCTGCGCGGCATCCTGCCGGTCATTCGCAACAATGACCTCGACCTGGCCGAGCAGTTGCGGCGCATGGACGACACGGTGGACGACCTCTACTCGGCCATCAAGTTCTACCTGACGCAGATCTCGCACGAGGCGCTGTCCGAGCGCGAAAGCCGGCGCTGGACCGACATCGTCTCGTTCACGATCAACATGGAGCAGATCGGCGACATCATCGAGCGCGTGCTGCAAGACGTCGAGGACAAGAAGGTGCGCAAGGGCCGCAGCTTCTCGGACGCCGGCATGTCCGAGATCACCCACCTGCACGACCGCCTGCTGTCGAACCTGCGCCTGGGCATGAGCGTCTTCCTCGAAGGCAACGTGCACGACGCGAAGAAGCTGCTCGAAGAGAAGGCACGCTTCCGCGACCTCGAACACGAGTACGCGGCCAACCACATCGCGCGGCTGCAGGGCAACTCGGCGCAGAGCATCGAGACCAGCTCGCTGCACCTCGACCTCATCAGCGACCTCAAGCGCATCAACTCGCACATCTGCTCGATCGCCTACCCGATCCTCGAATCGGCGGGCGCCTTGTCGAAGACGCGCATCCGCCACTCGCAGCTGGCCGAGATCCCCGGCGACACCTCGATGAACTGAGCGGCCCGCGCCGCGGGTCAGGATCAGTGCTCGGCGGTCACGAGCGCCGTGGCCAGCACCTTGTCCACCCGCTTGCCGTCGAGATCGACGACCTCGAAGCGCCAACCTTCCCACTCGACCGCATCGGCCGTCTTGGGCAGGCGCCCCAGCAGCAGCATCACCATGCCGGCCAGCGTGTTGTAGCGCCCACGGTCTTCTTCGGGCAGCTCTTTCAGGTCGAGCCGGTCTTTCAGCTCAGGCACCGGGATGAGCCCATCGAACAGCCAGCTGCCGTCGTCGCGCTTCACGGCCCAGGCATCGTCGGCGGTGGCCGCGCTGAACTCACCGGTGATGGCTTCCAGCACGTCGCGCACGGTGATGACGCCCTGCACCTCGCCGTACTCATCGACCACGAACACCAGTTGAGTGCTCGACGCGCGGAACTGCTCCAAAAGCTCCATGCCCGACAACGTCTCGGGCACGAACACCGGCGGCTGCAGGTTGTCGGTCAGCGACATCGGCCCGCCGCGCAGCACCTGCTGCAAGAGCGTCTGTGCCGACACCACGCCGACCACGTCGCTCACGTCGCCCCGGCACACCGGGTAGCGCGAATGCTCGTTGTCACCGATGGTCTTGAGCACCTCTTCGACCGGTGCGCTCACATCGAGCCAGGTGATTTCGGTGCGGGGAATCATCATCGAGCCGACCTGCCGGTCGTCGAGGCGAAACACGTTGCGCACCATCTGGTGCTCTTGCGCTTCGATCACGCCGGCGTCCAGGCCTTCTTCGAGCTGCGCGGCAATCTCTTCTTCGGTCACCGAGCGGCTCGGCCCGCCGCGGATGCCCAGCAGCCGCAAGGTCGCTTCGGTGCACCACGACAAGAGCTTGACGAAGGGCCGCGCGATCAGCGACAGCAGCTCCATCGGCGGCGCCACCAGCCGCGCCACCGATTCGGGGTACATCTGGCCCAGGCGCTTGGGCACCAGCTCGCCGAAGATGATGGTCACGAAGGTGATGCAGATGACCACCAGCGCGGTGGCCGTGATGCGGGCACCGTTTTCCTGCACGTGCAAGGCCTTCGTCGCCCAGGCCGCCAGCGGCTCGGCGAAGGCGGCTTCGCCGACGATGCCGTTCAGCACGCCGATGGAGGTGATGCCGATCTGCACCGTGGACAGGAACTTGGTCGGGTTGTCGTGCAGGTCGATCGCGGCCTGCGCGCCGCTTTCGCCCGTTTCCACCATCACTTGCAACCTCGCCTTGCGAGCGGCCGTGAGGGCCATCTCCGACATGGCGAACAAGCCGTTGAGCAAGATGAGGAAGACGAGTAAGGCGATGTCCATGCAAGGCACGCAGTGGGCCAGAGTCGGCCCCGGGACGCGCGGGTGATGAGGGGCTGCAAGCGTAGCAGACGGCATTCCCGCGCAAATGTCGTTCAGCGCAGGGCTGAACGCAGAATGCGTGCCATGAACTACCTCATCGGCGACCTGCAAGGCTGCTGCGACGCGCTCGAGCGGCTGCTCGCGCAGATCGGCTTTTCACCCTCACGCGACCACGCCTACTTTCTCGGCGACCTGGTCAACCGCGGCCCCGCCTCGTTGGCCACGCTGCGGCGGCTGCACGCGCTCGACGGGGCGGCGACCTGCCTGCTCGGCAACCACGACCTGCACCTGCTCGCCGTGGCCTACGGCGTGCGTCCGCAGCACCGCAACGACACCCTGGGCGAGCTGCTGCAGGCCGCCGATGGCATCGCGCTGATCGACTGGGTGCGCCACCAGCACATGGCGGTGCACGCCCAGGGCTGGCTGATGGTGCACGCCGGCGTGCCGCCGCAGTGGGACCTGGCCACCACGCTCGCGCGCGCTGGTGAGGTCGAACAACGCCTGCGCGGCCCCGAGCTGGCCGACTTTCTGCGCGTGATGTACGGCAACGAGCCCGCCCGCTGGAGCGGTGACCTGCAAGGCGACGACCGCCTGCGCTTCACGGTCAACGCGCTCACGCGCATCCGCTACTGCCACGCCGACGGCACGCTCGACTTCAAGACCAAGGAAGCCGCCGACGAAGCCCCCGACGGCCTGCACCCCTGGTTCGAGGCACCGGGCCGGCGTTCGGCCGGCACACCCATCGCCTTTGGCCATTGGTCCACCCTCGGGCTCGTGAGCCGAGACGACCTGCTGGCCATCGACACCGGCTGCGTGTGGGGTGGTCGGCTGACCGCCGTGCGCGTGGATGGCGGCGCGCGCGAGGTCATCCAGGTCGAGTGCGCGCAAGCCCAGAAGCCGGGGTGACGCACGCGCGACAAACGGCCCGATACAATTCGCGGCTTCGGTGAACACCGGGTGGGCTGCACAAGCCCAGGGCCTCGGACGCCGCCTCGAAGGGGTGGCGTCGGCGCAAGCGGCATGTCGCAAAGCGGCATGAGCGCCGGCCCCACGCCCGCCACCGAGCAAACACAGGAAGCGTGGCCGAGCGGTTTAAGGCACTGGTCTTGAAAACCAGCGATGGGGGAACCCATCCGTGAGTTCGAATCTCACCGCTTCCGCCAACGCACGCGCGGACGTCCCGCCGGCCCCCTCGTCAAGACACCCCGCTTCGCGGACCCGGCCCTGCCCTCGCGCGCGGGGCCATGACGGGCGCCGCTCAGACGTTCGCCGACAGGGTTCGACGAGCAGAGAAAGTAGACAGCAGATGCATCGCATCGTGATCGTGGGTGGCGGCGCTGGAGGGCTCGCGCTGGCCACACAGTTGGGCAAGCGCCTCGGGCGCAAGGGCTTGGCCGACGTCACCCTCGTGGACGCCGCACGCACGCACGTCTGGAAGCCGCTGCTGCACCAACTGGCCGCCGGCAGCTTCGACACCCACGCCGAAGAGATCGAGTACCTGGCCCAGGCGCGCTGGAACCATTTCAAGTTCCGCCTCGGGGCGCTGACCGGCATCGACCGCCAGGCCAAGACCATCGAACTCGCCGCCAGCTACGACGCCTCGGGCCATGAGATCACGCCCGCGCAGCGCGTCGGATACGACACGCTCATCATCGCCGTGGGCAGCCAGACCAACGACTTCGGCACGCCGGGCGCGGCCGAACACACGATCAAGCTCGACAGCCCCGCGGCGGCGGCGCTCTTCAACAACCGCCTCATCAACGAATGCATCCGAGCGCAGGCCGTGCCGCGCACGGCCGGCAGCGGCCGACTCACGGTGGCCATCGTCGGCGGTGGCGCCACGGGCGTCGAACTCGCGGCCGAGCTGCACTCGTCGGCGCGCGTGCTGGCGAACTTCGGCTTCGACCACATCCACCCCGAAAAAGACCTGCAAATCGTGCTGGTCGAGGCCGCACCGCGCCTGCTGTCGCAACTGCCCGAGCGGCTGGCCGACTCGGCCGTGCGCGAGCTGCGCAAGCTGTGCATCGAGGTGCACACCAACGAGAAGGTGGTCGAGGTCACGCGCGACGGCCTGAAGATGGCCAGCGGCCGGGTCGTGCAATCGACGATCGCCGTGTGGGCGGCGGGCGTGAAGGCCGCCGACTTCCTGAAGACCCTCGGTGGCGCCGACCCTCTGGAGACCAACAAGCTCAACCAGCTGGTGGTGGACGGCAACATGCGCAGCACGCGCGACGCAAGCATCTTCGCCTTCGGCGATTGCGCGGCCTGCCCGCAGCCAGGCGGTGGCTGGGTGCCGCCGCGCGCGCAGTCGGCCTACCAGCAGGCGATGTACCTCGTGCGCAACATGCAGAAGCTGATCGCCGGCGAGGCGGTCAAGCCCTTCCTCTTCAAGGACCAGGGCTCGCTGGTGTCGCTGGCCGAGTACTCGTCGGTCGGCAGCCTGATGGGCAGCCTGACGCGCGGCAGCCTGTTCATCGAAGGCCAGTTCGCCAAGCTGATGTACTGGGGGCTGCACAAGCAGCACCAGATGGCGCTGGGCGGCTTCCGCAAGATGGCGCTGATCACGCTGACCGAAATCTTGAGCCGGGCCTACCGGCCGCGCATCAAGCTGCACTGAGCGCGCCCTCTCTGCGAGAGAGGGTTCAAGCGCCGCTCAGCCGATGCACGTGCGGTTCTTGCCCGTGCGCTTGGCCTCGTACAAGGCCTCGTCGGCGCGCTCGAGGGCTTCTTCGATGCGCTCGCCGAGCCGGTACGACGTCACCCCCGCCGAGAAGGTGACGAACACCTGCTTCTGCTCGTGCATGAAGAGCCCGCCGGTCAATGAGCGCTGCAGGCGCGTGAGGATCTGCTCGCCTTCGGGCAAGGGCGTCTCGGGCAGCAGCACCACGAACTCTTCGCCGCCGTAACGCGCCACCAAGTCGGTGGGCCGCAGCGCCTTGCTGACGGTGGCCGCGAGCGACTTCAAGGCCTCGTCGCCGGCCGCGTGGCCGAGCTCGTCGTTCAGGCGCTTGAAGTTGTCAATGTCGAGCAGGCCCACGCACAGCTCGCCACCGTTGCGTTCGAGCTTGGCGCGCTCGGTGTCGAAAGCCTGCAGCAGCCCACGCCGGTTGGCGATCTGCGTGAGCTGGTCGGTCGAGACTTCTTCGGACAGGCGGCGCAACTCGCTTTCAAGCTCGACCACGCGGTCGGACAGGCTGGTCGCGCGCTCGTGTTCGGTTTGCAGGCGGTTCTGGGCCTGGCTGACCAGGGCCTGCACGGTGCGGCTTTCTTCGACCATCTCGCGCACCACGCCGGCCAGGCTTTCGAGCGAGTCGGCCTCTTCGATCACGCCGGCATAGCGGTCGATGCTTTCGTGGAAGCGCCCGGTCGTCTCGCCCAGTTCGCCCAGTTCGCTGATCATCCGCGTGATCATCACCTTCAGCGCGTCGCGCGCCTGGGCGCGCTCTTCGCGCAGGCGCGCCTGGCGCTCGCGCGTGTCGTGCAGCAATTCAGACACCGAACGCACCGCGCGCGAGGTCAGCCCGTCTTCGATGCGCAGGCGCATCGCGTCGCACTGGCCCTGCGCCCAGCTGTCGTCTTCGGACAGTTCGGTGAGGCTTTCGGTCAGCTCGCGGCACAGGCCGCCCAGTTGGTCGATCAGGTGGTGGCGGTGCTGCAGCACGCGGCCGGCGCGCTGGCACAGCGCGGCGATGCGCGCGGCGTCTTCTTCGCTCGGGCCTTCAGGGGCGATGCGGGCGGTGATGGCCGCCAGCTCGACCCCCAGGTCGGCGCCGGGTGACGGCGGTGGCGGCATCGCGGTCTGCACCGCCCCGCCCAGGTTGTGCACGACCGCGGCCCACACGGCCGCAGGCTGGCCGGTCGCCACGACGGCCGCAGCCTGCGGACCGACCGGCACCCCATCGCTGGGCACGGCCTCGGGCACATCGGCCGTGGCCGCATCGCGCGCCTCTTCGACGCTCTCGTCGAGGGTGTCGCTTTCCCAGCTCGACACCAGTTGCCCCAGCCGTTGCTGCAGCCGGCCCGAGTCGCTGCGGGTGCTGCTGAGCACGCGTTGCAGGCTTTCTTTCTTGCGGCCGCTCGTCCACTGCCGGCCGCCGCGCTCGACGCCCCGCACGATGCGTTCGATCAGCCCGGCGAGCGCCGCCGCCTGCGCGGCCACGTCGGGCACCGGTTGGCGTTCGATCAGTTGCTCGGCCTGCACCCATTGGCCTTGCGTCAGCGCCTCTTGCACCTCGCGCTGCAAGGCCGGGCCGGCGCCGCCGAGCGCGCGCACGACCAGGCGCTCAACCACGTGGGCCGAGGCCGCCGGCAAAGCCGCAGGCACCGCGCCGCCAGCTTCTTGCTGGTAGGCGCGGGCGTAGTTTTCGGGCGTGGGCTCCAGCTTGTCGAGCACCAGACGGCGCAGCGCCGCCTTGGCCAGTTGTGCGGGCGGCAGGGCCGAGCCGCCGGCCGCTCGCGCGGCAGGATCGCGTGGGGTGTCCATGGGTGGTGCGGTGAAGCTGGGCGTCAACCCAGCGGATTCAGACGCGGCGTGCGCGCCTCGATGGCCGCGCGCAAGGTGTCGGACGCATCGGCCTCATCGGCGTTGACGATCCACGGCGCCTTGCGGGGCAACACGGTTTGCTGCAGCCACTGCTCCAGCAGTTCGGCCGGTTGGGCGCGACTGAACAGAAAGCCTTGCATCACACCGCAACCCAGGCGGTGCAGCACTTCCATCTGCCGCATGTTCTCGACGCCCTCGGCGATGACGCGCAGGCCGAGCGAGCGGGCCAGCGCGATGATGGCCGTGACCACGGCCGAGCTTTGCGGCGTCATGCCCAGGTCGCGCACGAACGAGCGGTCGATCTTCAATTCGCTGATCGGCAGCGTGGTCAGGTAGGCCAGCGACGAATACCCGGTGCCGAAGTCGTCGATGGAAATTTCGACGCCGATCTCGTTCAGGCGGTGCAGCGTCGGGATGACGTTCTGCAGCTCCTTCATCAGCCCGGTCTCGGTGATTTCGAGCTCGATGGCGTGGTGCGGCACGCCGTAGGTCGTGACCGCCTGGTGGATGTTTTCGACCAGGTCGGTGCGCTCGAACAGGCGGTTCGGCAGGTTGACGGCGATGGAGTCGGAGAAGCCGAAGCTGTCTTGCCACAGGCGTGCCTGGCGCGCGGCTTCGCGGATCGCCCAATCGCTCAGCGGGATGATCAGGCCGGTTTCTTCGGCCATCGGAATGAAGTCGGCCGGCGGCACCAGCGTGCCGCCGCGCTGCCAGCGCATCAGGGCCTCGACGCCGACCATCTTGGCCGCGCGCACGTCGATCTTGGGCTGGTAGTGCAGCACCATCTCGTTGCGCTCGATGGCCTTGTGCAGCGCGGACTCAAGCTCGAGCTTCTCGCGGCCCTTGCCGGCGAGCGCGGGCTTGTACAGCACCGCCGCATTGCGGCCCTGCGCCTTCACCGAGTACATCGCCACGTCGGAGTTGCGCATCAGGTCGGCGACCGTGCTGCCGTCGCGCGGGTACATCGCGATGCCCACGCTGGCGGTCACGAAACACTCTTGCCCGCCGACGAAGATGGGGTCGCGCATCACGTCGAGGATGCGCCCCGCCACGCGCTCGGCGTCGCTGTCGTCGGCCACCTCGGGCAGCAGCGCCACGAACTCGTCGCCACCCAGCCGGCCCACGGCTTCGAGCGTGCGGTGCGAACGCGCGCTCATCGACTCGACCGAGGTTTCCATCACCTGGTCGGAGTGGCGCACGCACGAGCGCAGGCGGCGTGAAACCTCCATCAGCAACTCGTCGCCCGCGCCGTGGCCGAGCGTGTCGTTGACGATCTTGAAGCGGTCGAGGTCGATCAGCAGCAGCGCCGCGCGGTGGTTGAGCCGGCGCGCGTGTTCGAGCGCCCGCTCGGCGCGCCAGATGAGCTGGCGGCGGTTGGGCAGGCCGGTGAGCGCGTCGAAGTTCGCCAGGTGGCGGATCTTGTCTTCCGCCATGCGGCGGTCGGTCACGTCCTGCACGATGCCGGTGTAGCCGGACATGTTGCCGTGCTCGTTGAACTCGGGCTCGGCTTCGACGTGGATGATGCGTTGCTGCCGGCCGTCGAGCAGCACGACCGGGATGTCGGTCGCCAGCACCGAGCTGTGGCGGAACACCTCGCGGAGCATGGCCAGGAAGCCCACGCGGTCGTCGCCCGGCACCATGCGCAAGAGCGTGCGCATTGATGGGAAGTCGCCCGCGCCCATGCCGAACACGCGCAGCCCTTCGGGAGAGAACACCGGCCCGCCCTGCCCCAGCCGCCAGTCGAAGCTGCCCATGCGCGCCAGGTCTTGCGCGCGCGCCAGCTTGGCCTTGCTGCGTTCGAGTTCGAGCCGCGTGCGCGACGAGCGCAGCAGGTAGCGCAGGCGGCCCGCGAGCAGGCTCCAATGGGTGGACTTGACGAAGAAGTCGGTGGCGCCGGCCTCGTAGGCGCGCGTAATGGAGGCGTCGTCGTCGAGGCCGGTCAGCATCAGCACCGGCAGCGACTCGAAGCCGGGCAGGTGGCGCAGTTCTTTGCAGGTCTCGAAGCCGTCGAGGCCGGGCATCAGCGCGTCGAGCACCACCACGTCGGGCGACCAGGTGGTGAGCAGCTGGATGGCTTTTTCGCCGCTGGTGGCTTCGGTGATCGAGAAGCCGCGCTCGCGCAGGGCGATGGCGGTCAGCAGCAGGTTGACTTCGTCGTCATCGACGAGCAGCACCCTCGGCTGTTCCAGCACGTCATCGTCGCTCAGCGCGGCACTGGATGTCATGTGTCAGGTGCTCAGGATCTTCTTCAGGGCCACGTGAACCACCTCGACTTCGGCTTGCAGCGCTTCGACACGCTCGTCCACGCCGTCGAGCTGTTCGGCCCGGGCCATGGCTTCGAGTTCGGCGCACATGCGAGAGAGCTTCATCGCGCCGATGCTCGCTGAAGACGATTTTAGGGTGTGGGCCACGTGCCGAATCCCAGAGATTTCCTGGGTACGCTGCGCCTCGACCAATTGCGGGATCAAGCGTCCGATCGAGCTTTCGAAGGCGTTGACCACGCGCTCCATCAGGCGGTTCTCACCCGTCGGGTCCAGCTCGCGCAGGCGGTCCAGCGCGCCGGCGTCGAGCACATCGGTGCCGGCGGCAGCATCGGCGGGGGGCAGCCCCGGGCCACCCGCCGAAGGCCGGGGTTCCATGGGTGCCGAAGGTCGAAGGTGTTTGGACAGCATGGAGAGCAGTTGGCTTTGGCGGAACGGTTTGGAAAGATAGCCATTAAAGCCCAAACCCAGGAACCGCTGTTCATCCCCTCCGAGCGCATTGGCGGTCACGGCGATCACCGGGGTGTCGGACGGCGTGAGGAAGCTGAAGCGCCCGGTCGTGTCGCGGCGGAACCACCCCAGGGCCTCGACACCGTCCATGCCCGGCATCTGGATGTCCATCATCACCAGGTCGAAGCGCTTTTCGCACAGCGCCCGCAACCCGGCCAGCCCGCCTGCGGCGACGCGCACCCGACACCCGAGCGTGCGAAGCATCTGGCTGATGACCTCTTGGTTGACGACGTTGTCCTCGACGACAAGGATGTGGGCGTCGAGCCGGGGCGTCAACCGGGCGGTGTCTGAAAGGTTGGACGAAACCCCAAGAATGGCCTGTCTGAGCTCGGCCTTGCGCACGGGCTTGGGCACGAAACGGTCAAAACCGGCATGGTGCGCTGCACGAACGTCGTCGGGTGACGAGACGGACGAGAGCAGGATCATCTTCATGTCGGGGTGGATGCGGCTGGCCTGCAGGGCCTGGGCAAGCCCCATGCCGTCGAGGCGGGGCATGTTCATGTCCACCAGCGCCAGGTCGAAGCGCGGGTCCACCGGGGTGCTGCCTTGCAGGATGTCGAGCGCGCGGCGGCCGTCCTCGGCCAGCACCACGTCCATGCCCCAGGCATGCAGCATGTTCTCCAGCACGATGCGGTTGGTTTCGTGGTCTTCGACCACCAGCACGCGCAGGCGCGGCATGTCGGCCAGGTCGAGCCCGAGCGTGGCCGACTGCAGCGGCGACGCCGCCAGCGGAATCTGGAAGCTGAAGCGCGAGCCCTGCCCCGGGGCGCTGGTGACCGCGATTTGCCCGCCCATCAGTTCGACGAGCTGTTTCGATATCGCCAAGCCCAGCCCGGTGCCGCCAAACCGCCGCGACATGCCGGCGCTGGCCTGGGTGAAAGCGCTGAACAGGCGCGGCAGGACCTCCGGCTCGATGCCGATCCCGGTGTCGGTGACGGCAAATTCGTAGCCGTGCCCGCCTTCGGCCGAAGCCTGCGGGCTGCCTTGCGGCGGCCGAGCGGCGCCGGCCAGCTGCCGCAGGTGCACGGTCACCTCGCCCTGCTCGGTGAACTTGATCGCATTGGCCACGAGATTGGTCAAGACCTGGCGCAGTCGCAGCGGGTCGCCGTGGACCACCGTCGGCAGGCCGGCGCCCTCGTGGAAGCTGAGTTCGATGCCTTTTTCGTGGGCGCGCGGGGCCAGCAGCTCCAGCGTGTCTTCGACCACGGTGCGAAGCACGAAATCGACCTCGGCCAGTTCGAGCTTGCCGGCCTCGATCTTCGAGAAGTCGAGGATGTCGTTGATGATCTCCAGCAGCGCCTCTCCCGAACGGTAGACCGCCTGCACGAAGCGGCGCTGCTTGTCGTTGAGCGCGGTGCCCAGCAGCAGCTCGGTCATGCCGAGGATGCCGTTCATCGGCGTGCGGATCTCATGGCTCATGTTGGCCATGAACTGGCTCTTGGCGCGGCTGGCCGACTCGGCCGTGTCGCGCGCTCGCTGCAGTTCGGCGTGACGCTCGACCTCTTCGGTGATGTCCGCCACCAGCCCGTAGACGCGCGCCGCGCCGGTCGGCAGCAGCCGCGTGCGGGTGCGCGATCGCAGCCAGCGCAGCCCCTTGTGCGGGTGGTGCACGCGGAAGGTGATGTCCGCCGGCTCGCCCAGCCGCTCGCGCACGCGGCGGTCGGCCAGCAGTTGCCGGTCGTCTTCGTGCACCCGAGAGAAAAAGAGCCCCGGGCTGGCTTCCCACTCTTCGCGCGTCACGCCCCAGACCTCGAGGTTGCTCTGGGTCATGAAATAGAAGCGGTCGCGCTCGGGGTTGGTGACGAAGAGCGCGTCTTCCAGCGTGTCGGCAAATTCGCGCAGGCTCGACTTGGCCTCGGCGAGGCGGCGTTGCATGGCCTCGCGTTCGGCGGCATCGTCACGCTGGCGCTGGCGCTCGGCTTCACGCTCGGCCACGGCGGCCAGTTGCAGCTGGATGGTGTCGAGAAGGGGCGCCAGCCCCACGCGGGCGGCCTCGCAGCGCGGCCCGTGCAGTTCGAGCGCGGCCACGGGCCGTTCGCCCAGCAGCACCGGCAGCACGAGCAGGCAGTCGGGCGCCGCACCACGCGACACCGGCAGTTGGGTGAACACCGGTTGGTGCGTCAGCACCGCGCGGCCGGTGGGGCTCAGGTGCCGGTGCACCGACACGCGGCCCTGCGTCTCGGGGCAGCCTTCGGACAGCAGGTCGAGCTCGGCGCTGTCTTCATGGACAGCGACCACCCGAAGGGCCGACCACTCGCGCGCGTCGAACGCGCGGGCCAGCAGCGCGCCAACCGCGTGCAAAGCGTCGGGCAGGGTCTGCGCCTGGGCACTGCAACGCGCCGTGGCTTGCAGCAAGGTGAGCCAGGGCAGGTCAGCGGCGCCGGGGCCGGCCGGCGGCAAGGCCGTTCCGCCAAGGGCAGCATCGCCTGTGTTGCCCCCCTCGGACGGCTCGGCCGGCACGCGGCGCATGGCCTGGGCCCGGCCCTCGAACAGCCGGAAGCTCAGCGCCAGGGCGGCGGCGATGGCGGCTGCAGCAGCCATCCACCCCGCCGAACCCGCCGGAACGATCCATGCCAGCACGGCCAGCAAACCGGCCGAGGCGAGCAAGGGGCGAACGGGGCGAGCGGCCATGGGGGCGTGGAGGAATCACTACGGAGACAGCACAGAGCCACCCGACAGCACGGCGAACGCAGCCATTGCGAGGGGAATCCAGACCGGGTTCTCGGCACAACGGCACAAAACTTAAGCGCGATGTGGCGTGCAAGTGAGCGGCTGCGCACAAGGCGCTCCCTACAATCTTTTACATGACCTGCCCGACCTCGCCCGGCGTTCGACGGCCTCGGCTCCGCACCTCGGCCTCGGCACTCGGCGCGGTGAGCTGCGCCTGGGCGCTGCCGGCCTGGGCCCAACCCGTGGGCGCGGGCAGCGCCGCCGGCGGTTGGGCCGTGGCACTGGGCCTGAGCTTGGCCGCGCTGGCCTGTGCTGGCGTCGGCCTGATGCACCTGAACCGCCAGCGCCGCCAGTTGCGCGCCGACCTGCACGCGGCCGAAGGCCTGCGCGAGGTGCTCGATCTGTGGCAATGGCGCAGCGACCCCGGGCACCACCTGACCGACCTGCGGCCGCCGCAGGGCGCCCCGCGCGAGCGCTGGGGCCAGGCCGCGAGCCGGCCGCTGCTGTGGCAGCACTTCGAGATCGACCCCGGCGCCCTGCCCGGCCTGCGCGCGCAGCTGGACGCCCATGCGCCCTTCGCCGCCGTGCCCGCCTTGCACGGCGACTGCCGCTTTTTGCTCAGCGGCACGCCCCGCTTCGACACCGACGGCCGCTTTGCGCACTACGTGGGCACGGCCCGCGAACTGGCCACGGCGCCGGACCAATTGACCGCGCCACTGCTGCAGGCGTTGCCCTCACCCGCCGTGCAGGTCTCGGGCGACGGCGAGCCCGCGTCCTGGCGGGTGCAAGGCGGCAACCCTTTGGCCGCCCAGTGGCTGGGCGTGGCCGAAGCACGCCTGCCAGGCTTGCGCTTCGATGAACTCAGCGCGCGCCTGCCCGCGGCGCTGCGCACTGCGGTGGTCCGGTTGGCCCAGCTGGACGAAGCCCGCCTCATGCCCCTGGCCGACGGCTGGGAGTTGCGCGTGCTGCCCCTGCCCCGCACGCCGTGCCAGACCTCGGCCGCCGCCTGGTTGGTGTTTCAGCGCCCGGCGCGGCCGAGCGACGACGACTCGGTGCGCGCGCAAGACCTCGAAGCCTTCGGCTACACCGTCTCGCACGACCTGCGTGCGCCGGTGCGCGTGGTCGAGGGCTTCGCGCGCATCCTGAAAGAAGACTACGGCCGCCTGCTCGACCGCATCGGCAACGACCACCTCGATCGCGTGATGGGCGCGGCCTCGCGCATGAACAGCATGATCGACTCGCTGCTGGCGCTGTCGCAGCTGTCCTCGCAGCCGCTGGCGCGCCAGCCGATCAACCTGTCGCAGCTCGCCGGCTACATCGTCGATGACCTGCGCCGCCAGTCGCCCGAGCGCCAGGTGCGCGTCGAGATCGAACCCGGCCTGCTCACCGTGGGCGACGCCACGCTGATGCGCGTGGCGCTCGAAAACCTGCTCGGCAACGCGTGGAAGTACACCGCCAAGCGCGCCGACGCGTGCATCTGGTTCGAGGCAAGCGAGCACGAGGGCCGCCCGGCCTTCACGGTGCGCGACAACGGGGCCGGCTTCGACATGCGCTTCGCGGATCGCCTGTTCGGCGTGTTCCAGCGCCTGCACAGCGCGAGCGACTTCAACGGCACCGGCGTGGGCCTGGCCTCGGTGCGGCGGATCATCCGCCGGCACGGCGGCGACATCTGGGCCGAGGGCGAGGTGGACCGCGGCGCGCGCTTCCAGTTCTGGCTGCCAGGCGGCGACGCCGAGCGCCGGCATTGAATCCCACTGCCGCCGGTCAGCTCGCCGGCAGCGTGTAGTTGTCCGCGTGCATCAGGTCGATGCCGCACTCCAGCGTCTGCACCCAGGCAATGAACTCACCGACGGCCGCGCCGGTCAGCGGCGCGCCGTGCTGCGGCACGATCATCTCGATCGGCAGCGGTTTCACCATTTGCGCCCACAGCTTGAGGATCTTGCTGCTGCCCATGTAGCGCCGGTGGAAAGGCTCCATGTGCGGCAGGTGTTCGCGCAGCGACGTGATGGGCTTGCGCGGGTCGCCGCCCAGCGTCACCGCCAGGTCGCCCGAGAAGAGGATGCGGCTCACCGGGTCCCAGAACTGGAAGTTGCCTTCCGCGTGCAAGAAGTGCGCAGGCAACGCCCAGATTTCGTGGCGGCCCACCGTGACACGCATGCCCGGGTCCGGAATGCCCACGATGCGGCCCGAGGTTTTGCCGGGCTTGCAAAAGTGCGGCGCAAAACGCGCCCACAAGCTGCTGATGTAGACGTTCGCCGAGGTGGAGGTCATCCACCGGTCGAGCGAGGCGATGATGTCCGGGTCCGCGTGCGAGGCGAGGATGGACGTGAGCCGCTGCGGCGGAAAGTGCTGCGACATGCCCAGGTACAGCTCCGAGTAGGCCAGGTTGCCGCCCGGGTCGATGACCGCGCCGGTCTCGTCATCGACGATCAGAAACTGGTTGGCTTGCACCGCCTCGCCGCTTTCGCCGCTGAGGTCGGTGAACATCAGGCACTTGTGGCCCCGGTGGTTGTAAAGCTCGACGGGCATGACAGGCTCCCTGGATGGGCCTGCCGTTCCCGCAGCATGGCCCGTGAGGGCGCGACTCTACGGGCGGGGATCGGGCCGGTCGTTGATGCGCATCAACGCCGCGCTTGCCCGATGTTCACGTGCGCGGCAGCGACAGCGCCTCGACGGCGGCCAGCAGTTGCTCGGCCTGCTGGGCCAGCGAGCGCGAGTTCGATGCCGCCAGCCGCTGCAACTGGCCGAAGGCCTCGGCGCGGCTCAGCGAATGGCGGTGCATCAGCACGCCCAGCGCCATCGCGATGGGCTGCGACAGCGCCTCGTGCGCGGGCGGCACGGCGGCCACGGCCGGCTGCGCGACCGGTGCGCTCATGGAGCGCTCGCCGATGTGCACGAAGGCCGCTTCGACGGCCGGCACGATCTGGCGGATGTCGAGCGGCTTGATCAGGTAGGCCACCGCCCCCAGGGCCTTCACCTGCGCCAGCGTGTCGTCGTCGGCGAAGGCCGAGAGGAACATGAACGGCGTCTGCAGGTATTCGCGCAGGTAGGCGGCCACGTCGAAGCCCGTCTTGCCTTCCATGCGGATGTCGAGCAGCGCGAGGTCGGGCTTGTGCTCACGCGCGAGCAGGATGGCATCGTCGCCATTGTCGGCATCGATGATCTCGTAACCCGCCTGCGCGAGGCCGTGGGTCAGCGTCGCCAGCACCAGCCGGTCGTCGTCCACCACGAGAATCTTGCCTTTGTGCGTTGTCAATTCGACCCCTTCTCCCCCGTGACGATTGTCGCGGAAGCCACCTCAGCCCGGGGGCAAGAGTGACACCCCAGGCGGGATCAATCGCACGCTTGCCATCACTTCGTGGCCCTCTTGCGCCATCGACAGGCTGGCACTGCGCCGGGGCAGCAGGGCCCGCACGAGGCCCAAGCCCGACACGCCACCCGGAAAGCGCGCCAGACTGAAGCCTGCGGGCAGCTCGCCGCGGTTGCGGATCTCGATCACCACCGCGTCGGGTGACGACACCATGCGGCAGGTCACCGGGCTGCCCGCGTGCTGGGCGCTGTGCTTGATGGCGTTGGTCAGCAGCTCGTTGATGGTCAGCGCAATCGGGATCGACTCCGCCTCGGGCAGCGACCACCGCTCGATGTGCTCGCCCTCGGCCGTCATGGTGATCGTGCGGCCGAAGGTGCGCTGCACCGAGCCGGTGATGGCGTCGAGCACGCTCTTCACCCGCAGCGGCCCGTGCACGCCAACCTGCAGGCCGTAGACCTGCGCGATGGCCTGCACCTGCCCCACCACCTCGGACATCACCGCCGCCATCTCGGGCTTGCGCGCGCCGATCTGCTGCAGCAGCCCGGCCACGCCCTGCAGGTTGTTCTTGATGCGGTGGTGCACCTCTTTCACCAGCATCTCGCGCTGCGCGATCGCGGCCTCGAAGCGCGCTTCTTGCGCGGCGCGCTGCTCGGTGACATCGCTGGCCACCACCAGCAACTGGTCGGGCGGCTGGCCGGGCGCCGACAAAGGCATCAGCCGCGCGTCCCACACCCGCGTCTCGCCCCGCATGGGCAGGCGGTACTCGCGCTGCGTCACGTCGCGGCGGCGCAGCGCGTGCTCCATGTCGTGCCGGTAGTTGTAGGCCTGGTCGGCCGGGAAGACCTCTTCCAGCGTGCGGCCGATCAGGTCGCTCGGGGTGCACTGGGCGATGCCCGCAGCCACCGGGTTGGCCTGCACGATGCGCAAGCCGTCGGCTGAGATGAGCGCGATCGCCATCGGCGCGACTTCGATGATCCGCTGCAGCGAGGCCTGCGCCTCGACGATGCGTGCCTCGGCCTGGCGGCGCCGTTCGATGTCGAGCAGCGCATAGGTCAACTGGCGGCCGCGCGACTCACGGCCTGTGGCCACCGCATTGCCCACCACCCAGAACTCGCGCCCGTCGCGCGCCTTGACCTTGCACTCGAAGGTCTCGGCCTGACCCTCGACCAACTCGTCGATGTACTGCGTTCGGCGGAACGGGTGGTCGGGGTCGGGCGTGGCCACCGTGCTGATCGGCAGCTTGACGAAGTCGGCCAGGTCGCCACCGAACATGCGGCGCGCCGAGCGGTTCATCCACTCGATGCCGTTCGCACCGACCGTGACGATGCCCACCAGCACCGAGTCGAGGATGGCGCGCGTGCGCTCGGCCTGCAGCACCATGGCCTCTTGCGCGCGGTGCCGGTCGTCGACGTTGACGTACGAGGCGATGTAGCCGCCGCCGGGGTCGGACTCATCCACCAGGCGCTTGCTGACCTGCACCCACACGAGCGAGCCGTCGCGGCGGCGCAGCTGCCGCTCGCCGAGCCAGCGGCCCGCCTGGCGCAGCGAGCTGTCGGCCTGCGACCACACGCGTTGGAACTCGACCGGGCTGGCGAACAGCTCGGCCATGGGCACGTCGGCCAGCTGCCCCGCATCGAAGCCGGTCAGGTTGCACAGCGCGGCGTTGGCGCGTTGGATGCGGTCCCCGCGCACGAAGGCGATGCCGACCTCGGACAGGCTGAACATCAGCTCGCGGTCGCGGGCGAGCGCTTCAAGTTCTTGCTGCTGTGTCTTGAGGCGGGTGATGTCGGTGAGCACCGCGATGGCCTCGGCCGTGGGGCCCGTCGCCCCGCTGCTGCGCCGCACCGAGAGCGAACACCACTGCCGCGCGCGGTTGGGCAGGTCGAGCACCATCTCGGACTCGTGCACCCGGCCGAGCGCAAGCGCCGCCTCGATCTCGGCCACCAACTGCCCGGCATCGGGCTGGCCCGCCAGCAGCTCTTGCAGGCTGCAGCCGGCCATCGCCCCGGCGGTGAAGCCGAGCATGCGTTCGAAGCGGCGGTTGCAACGCACGAGCATGTTGCCGCGCAGGTAGGCGATGCCGGCGGTGGTGCTCTCGAGAATGGTTGTCATCTCGCGCAGCAGCACCTCGCTGCGCTGCTGCGAGAGGTGCTGCTCGGTGATGTCGAGCGTGACGACCGAGGTCGTGCGCTTGCCCGAGGCGAGCGTGCCGGGCTCGACGCGGGTGAGCAGCCAGCGCTGGCCGAGCTCGGGGTGGCGAATGGCATAGCGCACCTCGGCGCGCTCGGCCTGGCGCAGCGCCTGCTGCAGCCGGTCGTACTCGGGCAGCGATTCGGCCACCACCACGTCGCGGCGAATCGATTGCAGGGCACTGCCTGCCGCCGGTGGGCCTTCGCCCGCCATCGGGGTGCCGGTGCTGGGTCCGCCCAAGTTGACCCAGCCCGATGTCTCTTCGAAGGTGGCGAGGCCGACGCCGGCGGTGTCCATCAGCGCGCCGATCTGCATTTGCGCGAGGTCGCGTTCTTCTTCGACGCTGCGGTCTTCGACCACGGCCATGAAGCGGTGTTGGCCGCTCGACGTGCGGTAGCAGCGCACCAGCGAGCGCAGGTTGCGCACGCTGCCGTCGCGCTGCGGCACCAGGGCCTGCGACTCGACCTGGCTCTGCCCGGGCTGCAGGCGCGCCGACGGGGCGCCGTCTTCCCAGGCCAGCAGTTGCCGCAGGGCCGGGTGCGCTTCTGACATCAACACCGGCACCTGCTCGGTCAACTCTTCGAAGGCGGGGTTGCTGCGGATCAGCAGCCCCTGTTCGTCGAACAGGACCATGCCCACCGGGCTCAAGTCGAACCAGTCGTCCAGCTCGCGCACCGAGCGGTCGGCGCGCTCGCGGGCCACGTGCTCGGCGGTGGCGTCTTGCACGATGGTGAGGTAGCGCGGGCGGCCGTCGCTGCCGTCCCACACACGCCAGCCGATGCGGCACCAGCGCTCGCGGCCGCTGGCGTCGATGAGGCGGCGGTCCACCAGCCGGGGCACCTGCTGCGTGTTGCGCGTTTCGAGCAACTGCAGGCGGTGCTGGTGCTGCGATTCGCGGTCTTCTTCGGGCGCCAGCTCGACCGGGTCGCGGCCGATCAATTGCTCGCGCGTGAAGCCGGTGAACTCGCAATAGGCGGGGTTGACCTGGATGAGCTTGAAGTCGGCATCGAGCACCGCGGCCGGAAACGGCGAATCGGCGAACAGCGCGTTCAGCGCCGGGCCCATGGGCGCCGCGTGGGTCGGCGCCAGCCGCAAGGCCCAGCGATCGCCTTCGAGCGGGCTGAGTGCCACGTCGAAACGGCGGCCGTCGGGCAGGCTCAGTTCGCGCGGCAGGCTCGCCTGGGCCGGCAGCCCCACCCGGGCCAGGCCCTTGGCGAGGTGCTGCGTCACACCCCCGACCAGCGCCTCGCCGAGCTGCGGGGCCGATTGCCGCAGCGGCACGTCCACCTGGACCGACAGCAGGCGCTGCGCGGCCGCGTTGGCGAACACCACCCGCGTGCCCCGGTCGAGCAGGAGCACGGCGTCGGTCAAGCCGTCGAGAAACTGGCGCAGGGCCTTGGGGTCGGACATCGGGGTGCCGTCAACACGCCTCGGGGGCGTCGATCTTCACCCGCGCCGGGCCAGGCCACAAGGCCGGCGGGGATACAGCGCCAAAGGCGGCGCGGTCAATCGAGTTGCGAGGCCGAGGTCAGCGCGGCCAGGATGGCGCGGTTGATCTCGCTCACGCTCAGCATCAGCGCCTCGGCCGACGAGCGGAAGTCGTACAGCGACTCGTTCTCGACCGCCTGCACGAGGTTGAAGTACGGCTGGTACGGCCCGCTGCCATCGACCAGCGCCTGGTACACGCGCTCGGGCACGGGGATGGTCTTGAGCAATTCAGCGAACGGCTGCTTGAACATGCGGTCGAGCAGCGAGAACACGCCGCAGATGAACATCTCATTGCGCATCTCTTCGTCGCCGACCGAGCGCACCAGCTCTTCCATCAGCAGGCCGCGCCGCACGGCGGCAAACATGACCGGCTTGAGGTTGACGTCTTTGCCGGCCGTGGCCAGCAGCAGCGCCAGCCAGCGCTTCAGGCGCTTGTAGCCGAGCATCATGATCGCGTGGCGGAACGAGCTGATCTCGACCCGCAGCCCGAAGGCCGGCGAGTTGATGTAGCGCATCAGCTTGAAGGCCAGCGACGGGTCGCGCTTGAGCGTGGCTTCGAGCTTTTCGATGGGTTCTTCGGTGTCCACCCGGTGGATCAGCTCGACGATGGTCGTCATGTCGGTCTGGCCGGCGGTCTTGCCCGGGGCCTGCGACATGTTGATTGCGTCGTCGATCGGCCAGCCCAGCACGGCCGCGGCCCCACGCGAGAAGCTGGCTTCCAGCTCGGCCAGCGTGCGCACGCCGGCCTGAACGTGCGGAATGTTTCGCACCACGCCCTCAGGCGCTGCGGCGCCGACTTCATTGACACGGCGGTCGTCGGCCAGGTCGATGATCGAATAAGTGAAGCACGGCAGCACCTCGCGCGGCAACTCGTTGACCGGGCGGCCTTTGATGAGCAGCGTGGTGCCGGCGGCCTTGAGTTGCTGCAGGGCCGGTGTGTTGACGGGGTCGGCGGCCATGAACCAAGGCACTTCGACCATCAGGTTGGGTGAAGGACTGGCGCCGAGCAGGTCTTGCAGCAGCCGCTCGCTCACCACGTTGAGTGAGGCCTTGCCGCCGTCGGCCGGCCAGACGCCCCCCACGGAGTGCAGCAGTTGGGCCACGTCGAGCGAAAGGTCCGGCCGCAGCGGAAAGACGGTCAGGCGCGTGGCGATGACGGCCCGGCTGCGGTCGATGAGTGGCGAGTAACCCAGGGCCACCTGGCCCAGGATGGTGTTGTCGGTCACGCAAGCACTCCCGTTCTGTGTCTTGGATTTCGCACCGTGCACCCCGTCCGCTTGCGCATGGGGGGTGATCCGGACGCGTCAGCTGCCGATGTACTGGAACAGCGACATGCGCTGCACCATCGAGTAACTCTTGAGCGCGGCATCGTAGCCCGTTTGCTGTGACTCGAAGTCGGAAATCGCCTTGACCATGTCCAAGTCTTCCGCGTTCGAACGCTCGGTCTGGTTCTGCAGTTTCAAGTCCATGTGGCGCGCGTTCACGCTGTCGCTGCGGGTGAGCGTTTCGCCCACGGCGGCGCGCGCGGCGATCAGGTTGTTCATCACCGAATCGACGTTGCGCAGATGGGTGGACGTCATCTGCATGCGCTGGGCCTGGTTCTGCATCGGCAGCTCGAGGTCGGCCGCGGCGCGGTCGAGCGTGTCGAACACGCTCAGCGTCGAAGTCGAGGGCAAGGCCGTGAAAGTGTCGGCATCGGCCGGCGCGCCGCTGATGGTGAACGCCAGCCCGTCGATCTCGACCGACTGGCCGGACACGTAGGGCGCCCCGCTGATGGCGGTGGGCGCGCCGTCGGCGAGCACGCTGTAGGTGGTCACGCCAGCGGCGACCGAGAAGGCCACGGTGTAGGTCTGGCCGGTCAGCGCCGAGGGGTCGGTGACGCGCCCGCCGTCGATCCAGGCGGTGCTGCTGCCGCTCTGGGTTTCGAACACACCGTTGCCGGTGCGGCCGGTCAGCCAGGTGGCGCGGCCATCGATGGTGAGCGGCAGCGCCTCGCCCGAGGAGGCGTTCAGTTCGCCGCCCACACCACGAAACTGCACGCCGCCGGGCAGATCGACGAAGGGCGGCTGGGCCGAGCCCTGGCCGCCGAACACGTAACCGTTGGCGCCGTCGCTGCGGTTCGACACCGCCAGCAGTTGCGAGCGCAGGGCGCGCAGCTGGTTCGCCAAGCCACGCCGTTCGGCGTCTGAATAACTCCCGTTGCCGCTGGCCACCAGCGCTTCGCGGGCCTGCTGCAGCAGTTCACTGGCATCGCCCAGCGCGCCTTCGGTCAGCTCCATCGCACCACGGCTGGCCTCGGTGGCGCGCATTTGCGCTTCGGTGCGGGCCACGCTGGCCAGCGCACGCTCGGCACGCGCCGCCGCCGCCGGGTCGTCGCTCGCCTTGTTGACACGTTTGCCGCTGACCAGGCGCATTTGCGACTCGGACATCTCGGCCTGCCGGCGCGCGAGCTGGTCCACGGTGCTGTCGAAGGAGTTGGCAGTGCTGATGCGCATGGGAAACCCTCACTCTTCAATCAATTGCCGGCCACGTCGAGCAAGGTGTCGAAGATCGACTGCGCGACCTGCAACATCTTCGCGGCAGCCTGGTAGCTCTGCTGGAACTGCATCAGGCGCGCCGCCTCTTCATCGAGGTTGACGCCCGCCTTGTTGGCGCGCTCGGCCTCGGCGTTTTCGGCCACCGCGGTGGACATGTCGGAGGCGGCCCGCGTCGTCTGCACGCGCAGGCCGATGGTGGCCATCGCGTTGGCGTAGGCGTCGGTGATGTTGACGCCCGACATCACGGTGCCGTCCGCCAGGGTCTGCTGGCCCACCAGACGCCGCGTGGCCAGGTCGGCCAGCACCAGTGCGTTGTTGTTGTTCGACTCGGGGTACAGCGTCGCCTGCACCGAGATCGTGTCTCCGGGCAGCGCCTGCCCATTCACCGTCTCGGGGCCGCGCGGCACGCCGGTGAGGTTGATCTCCCAGCCGTCCAGGCCGGCGGTGTCGGACAGGCGGATCGGCTGCCCTGGCGTCCAGGTGCCGGTGCCGATGACGCTCGAACTCGCGGGCGTGGTGCTGCTGTCCACCAGCTCGACGTCGTAGTCGGTCGCCGAGGTGAAGCGCAGCGTGATGCTTTGCGTGCTGCTCAACACAGGGTTCGGCGTGGTCGTCGTCGCACTGATCGAAGCGATGGCGGCCGTGCCCCGGTTGGCGTTTGGCACGGTGGCCGTCACCGGCGACGCGGCGGCAATGCCCCGGGGGTTGGTCAACGCGCGTGTCATGCCGGCCGCAGCCGCACCCACGGGCTGCAGCAGAAAGCGGTCGCCCGCGTTGGCGGTGCCGGCGTTTAGCGTGAGCGTCACGCCATCGACCACCACGCCGGCCGACAACTGCGCGGCAGAGAACGGGCTGCCCGGCACCGCCTGCTCGTCAGACAGGCGGGTCAGCGTGAAGTCGGTGCCGTTGAAGCGCAGCTCATAGTCGCTGGCCTGCAGTTCGACAGCGTTGCTCACCGTCATCGAGAAGCTGGCATCGCCCGAGTTGGTGGACGAAGTGGCCACACGCGGCTGGCCGAGGGCGAAGATGGGCGCGCCGGCCGTGGGCGGGTTGCCGAGGTCGATGCCCAGCGCCTGCTGGCCGTTGACCGCATAAGCCAGCGCCGAAGCCATCTGGCCGATCAGGTTGCGCGCGTCGCGCAGGTCGCTGTCTTGAAAGCGAAGAAGCCCGGCGAGAGACCCGGCACCGATGGTGTCTTGCGGAATGATCCGCGTGCCGGTCGGGTCTTGCACGCCCACGCGCACCTGGGTCGGGTTGTACGGGTCTTGCACCGCGGCCAGCGTCGTCGAGCGCGCGCCGAGCACCAGCACCTGGCCGCCGCCGACGAAGAGGTTCTGCGCGCCGTCTTCCGAGAAGACCGAGCTGATCGGCAGGTACTCGCTGATCTCGGACACCAGTTGGTCGCGCTGGTCGAGCAGGTCGTTCGGCGCATGGCCGGCGCCACGCGCCTCGGCGATGCGGCCGTTGATCTCGGCCACCTGCGACGCGAGGTCGTTGACGGCGAGGATCGAGTTCTTCAGGTCTTGCGTGACGCCGTTCTGCAGCACGCTCAGTTGGTCAGAGGCGGCGCGGAACCGCGATGCGACCTCTTCAGCGCGTGCCAGCACCACCTGCCGCGCCGACGCATCGGCCGGCCGGCTGGCCACGTCGACGAACGAATTCAGCAGCTGCCCCGACGCGTAGCCCAGACCGGCCTCGCCCGTCTGGAAGACCTTTTCGAGCTGCTGCAGCTGCGACAGGCGCGCCGAGTCGGTGGCGGCGAACGACCGCGACAGTGCGGCCTCTTTCGTGAGGAAGGCATCGTGCGCGCGCGCGACGGTGGTCACGTCCACGCCGCGGCCGAAATAACCCGCGCCGGTGAACTGCCCACCCGAGGTCTGCAGGTCGACGCTCTGCCGCGAATACCCCGGCGTGTTGGCGTTCGAGATGTTGTGACCGACGGTGTGCAGCGCCGTGTAGTTGGCGAACATCGCTCGGGTGCCGAGCGACATCAAGGTGGAAGCGGCCATGCATCAGTCTCCGTCTTCCGCACCCGGTCAGGTGTAGGCGCGTTGCAGGCGCAACGTCTGGTTGATCATCTGCGTGAGCTTTTTCGCATACGCCGGGTCGGTGGCGTAGCCGGCCTTCTGCAGCCCTTGCGCGAACTCTTGCGCGGTGTCGGCCTTGGCCACCACCTTCGAGTAGCGCGGGCTGTTCTTCATCATCTGCGCGTAGTCTTTGAACGACTCTTCGTAGCTCGAATACGCGCGGAACTTGGCCGTTACCTTGCGCGGCTGGCCGTTGATGTATTCGGTGGTGGTGATGGTCGCCACCGGCCCCTTCCAGCCCGGCCCGGCCTTGATGCCGAAGAGGTTGAACGAGTTGCTGCCGTCGGGGTGGCGAATCTCGCGGCGGCCCCAGCCCGACTCGTGCGCGGCCTGCGCGATCATGAAGCTGGCCGGTATGCCGGTCGCGCCTTCGGCGGCACGGGCCGCGTCGTCGTGCTCGCGCAGAAAGTCCACCTGACGCTCTTTGCCCTGCGGCACGGGGCGCAGTTCCTTGCGGCCGGCCTCGCGGGCGGCGTCGCTTGCCATGTTGGCCAGCGGTTCGCCCAGTTGGCGGTCGAGTTGGCGGGCGAGCATGTCGCCGAGGCCGCCCCGCAGGCCCGACATCTGGGTCGCGTACTGCGTGTCGAGCATCTCGGTACCCATCTTCGTGCCCGAGTTGTCGAACAGGCCCGACGACATCGACGACTCGCGCATGCTCTTCATCAGCTCTTGCATGAAGAGCGTCTCGAACTGCTTGGCCGCCTCTTTGACGGCGGCCTTGGGGTCGCTGCCAGCGGTCTGCCGCAGCGCGGCGAGGCTGTTCAGCCCAGGGGTCGGAATTGCAGCCATCTCAAATTACCTCGATTTCCGCATTGAGAGCGCCCGCACTTTTCATCGCCTGCAAGATCGCGAGCAGATCCTGGGGCGTCGCGCCGAGCGCGCTCAGCGCTTTCACCACGTCGGCGAGCTGCGTGCTCGCCGGCATCTGGATCAGCGAGCCGGGCTCCTGGCGAATCGTGATGTCGGCCTTTTCCCGGGTCACCGTCTGCCCGCCCGACAAGGGGCCGGGCTGGCTGATGACCGGGGTCGAGTTGATCGTGACCGACAGGTTGCCGTGCGCGACCGCACAGGGGCCGAGCGTCACGGCCTGGTTCATCACGATCGAGCCGGTGCGCGCGTTGATCACCACCTTGGCGGCAGGCGCGGCCAGGTCAAGCTGCAGGTTTTCGATGTCGGCGAGAAAGCCCACGCGGGCCTCGGGCTGGGTGGGCATGCGCACGCGCACCACGCGGCCGTTGAGCGGCTGGGCCACCAGTTCGCCCATCTTCTTGTTGATGGCGCGCGCCACTTCGCGTGCGGTGTTGTAGTCGGTCGCGTTCAGGTCGAGCTGCACGAACTCGCCCTGGTTCAGCGGCGATGCCACCGAGCGTTCGACCGTCGCGCCTTCGGGGATGCGCCCGGCGCTCAGGTGGTTGATCTGCACCTTCGAGCCGCCGGCCGAGGCACCGGCGCCGCCGACGATCAGGCTGCCCTGCGCGAGTGCGTAGACCTGCCCGTCGGCGCCTTTGAGCGGCGTGGCGATCAGCATGCCGCCGCGCAGCGACTTGGCATTGGCGAGCGACGAGACGTTCACGTCGATGGTCTGGCCGGGCTGGGCGAAGGCCGGCAGTTGCGCGGTGACCATCACGGCCGCCACGTTCTTGATCTGCATGTTGGTGCCGGGCGGCACGGTCACGCCCATCTGCTGCAGCATCGCGTTGAGGCTCTGCGCGGTGAAGGGGGCCGAGGTGGTCTGGTCGCCGGTGCCGTCGAGGCCCACGACGAGGCCGTAACCCACCAGTTGGTTGGCGCGCACGCCTTGCACCGACGCCACTTCCTTGATGCGCGCAGCCTGCGCCGGCCAGGGCCACCACAGCGCGGCGCTGGCGGCGAGAAAGGTCAGACCGATCAGGGCCCGCAGCAGCTTGTCGAGAAAGTGGGATTGCATGGGTCGTACCTCGCTGGGACGGGCCTGGAAGAAGGCAGCCCCGTACGACCGATTCTCAAGAAACTTAAAGGGGCAAAACGTTCAAAAAGAAGCGCCCCAGCCACCCTATTCCGTTTGCATCGGCCTGGGCGCCACGCCCGCGGTGCTCGATGCGCACGTTGGCGATCTGCGCCGAGGCGACGCTGTTGCCCGGCTGGATGGAGCGCGGGTCGACCTGGCCCGAAAAGCGCAGCACGTCCACGTTGTGGTTCACGCCGATCTGCTTTTCGCCGGTGATGACGAGGTGGCCGTTGGCCAGCACGTCGGTGACGGTCGCGGTGATGGTGCCCGAGAAGTCGTTGGTGTTCTCGGTGCTGCCCTTGCCGGCGAAGGTGTTGGTCATCGCGCCCGACACGCTGGCACGGGCGAACGAATTCGGGTTGATCAGCGGCAGCGCCGAGATGCTGCCCTCGACCGCGCCGCCCTTGTCGATCGAGCTGGTGCTCTTCTGGCTGGCGCTGACCTTCTCGACGATCTGCACCGTGACGGTGTCGCCGACCAGGCGCGCCCGGTGGTCTTCGAACAGCGGGCGGTACTGCGCCGCCTGGAAGATCGACCCGTTGGCGACCACCGGCACGGGCGCGGGTTGCGGCCGCACCTGAGTGGTGGGGGCCACGTCCACCTTGGGCAGCGGGTAGAGCGTGCTGCAGCCACCGGCCAGCAAGGTGCAGGCGGCGGCGACGAGGCGAAGGGCGTTCATGGCGGGGTCTCGCAGAAAGAGGTGGTCAGAGCTGCGTCAGGCGCTGCAGCATCTGGTCCGAGGTCTGGATGGCCTTGGAGTTGAGTTCGTAGGCGCGCTGGGTCTGGATCATCCCGACCAGCTCTTCGACCACGTTCACGTTCGAGGTCTCGACGAATCCCTGCTGCAGCGCACCCAGGCCGGCCGCATCGGGTGCGCCGGTGGTGGGCGTGCCCGAGGCCGCGGTCTCGGTGTAGAGGTTCTGGCCCTTGGGGTCGAGGCCGGCCGGGTTCACGAAGTTGGTCAGTTGCAACTGCCCGACCACCGTCGGCTGCGCCTGGCCCGACTGTGTGACGCTCACCGTGCCGTCGGCGCCGATGGTCACGCTCAGCGCGTTGGCCGGAATGGTGATGCCCGGCTGCACCGGCATGCCGTTGTTCGTGACGAGCTGGCCTTGCGCGTTGACCTGGAAAGTGCCGTCGCGGGTGTAGGCGGCCGTGCCATCGGGCATTTGAATTTCGAAGAAGCCGTTGCCGCGGATCGCCACATCGAGCGAGTTGCCCGTCTGCTGCATGTTGCCCTGCGTGAAGCTGCGCGAGGTGGCCACCGCGCGCGTGCCCAGGCCGACCTGCAGGCCGGTGGGCAGCGTGGTCTGCTCGGTGTTGGCCGCGCCGGCCTGCCGCAGGTTCTGGTACATGAGGTCTTCGAAGACCGCATGCGACTTCTTGTAGCCGTTGGTCGCCGAGTTGGCGAGGTTGTGCGAGATGTGGTCCAGCTGGGTCTGCTGAGCCTCCATGCCGGTCTTGGCAATCCACAGGGAACGCATCATGGTGTTTTCTCCTTCGACTCAAAACAGAAGGTATGAAGAAACCGTAGCGAGCGCTTCGAGGTTGCGGCGAGCAGCGCAGCCGTACAGGCGTACGGCGAGGAGCGCAGGCGCAAGATCGAGACGCGCAGTAGGTTTATTCATGCCTTCTTAGCGGTTGGCTGCGTTGGACAGCAGTTGCGAGGCCGCACGTTCATCCGCTTCGGCGGTCTGCAGCATCTTCATCTGCGACTCGAATTGGCGGGCGGCGGCGATCATCGAGACCATGGTCTCGACGGCGCTGACGTTCGAGCCTTCGAGCGCGCCCTCTTGCACGCGGGCCGCGGCATCGGCTTCGAGGTCGTTCCCGTCGGCGCTGCGAAACAGGCCGTCGTCGCCACGCTGCAAGGGCGCTTCGGGCGTGACGATCTTCAGGCGACCGACGTTGGTGCTGCGGCCGTCGGCACCGCGCGCGGCGATGGTGCCGTCGGCACCGATGCTCACGGTCGCGTTGGCCGGCACCTGCACCGGGCCGCCGTCGCCCATCACCGGCAGGCCGCTGCGCGTCACGAGCGTGCCGTCGGCGTTGATGTCGAGCGAGCCGCCGCGCGTGTAGGCCTCGGTGCCGTCGAGCGATTGCACGGCGAGCCAGCTGTTGCCCTTGACCGCCACGTCGAGGCTGCGGCCGGTGTTGGTGATGACCCCGGGCGTCGCGTCGTAGCCGGTGGTGGTTTCGAGCGAGTACACGCGCGTGCTCGCGCCGCTGCCGTTGACCGGCACCGCGCGAAACGCCTGCAGCTCGGCCCGAAAGCCGGGGGTGGACACGTTCGCCAGGTTGTTGGCGAGCACGTCTTGCCGCTGCATGGTGGCTTTCGCCCCCGACATCGAGAGGTAAATCATGCGGTCCATGTGGACTCCCCGTTCGCCGAGTACGTCGAACGCCCCTCCGAGAGGGTCGGGCCTTGCTTGGGGCGGCCCGGCGCGGCGGCCCGGTGACGTTGGCTCAGCATGGGTGCCTCAGTCAGTCAGATCAGCGCATGTTGACCAGGGTCTGCATCACCTGGTCCTGCGTCTTGATGGTCTGCGAGTTGGCCTGGTAGATGCGCTGGGCGACCATCATGGCCACCAGCTCGGCGGTCAGGTCCACGTTCGACTCTTCCAGCGCGCCGGCTTGCAGCACGCCCATGTTCCCTTGCGAGGGCGTGCCCAGCACCGGTTCGCCCGAGGCATAGGTGCGCGCCCAGGCGTTGCCGCCCATCGGCTGCAGGCCCTGCGGGTTGCGGAAGTTCGCCAGTTCGATCTGGCCGGCCGGGCGGCTCTGGCCGTTCGAGTAGCGCGCCATCACGATGCCGTCGCGCTCGACCACCAGGCCCGACAGCTGGCCCGGCGCATAGCCGTCCTGCGACAGGTCGGTCACGCCGAAGCCGGCGCCGTATTGCGTGGCGGTCGAGAAGTCGAGTTCGATGTCGGCGATTTCGAGCGGGACCACGGTGCTCGCAGGCACGGTGAAGGTCATCGGGAAGACCGGCGCGGTGGGCGCGGCCCCGGTGTCGTCGAAGGTCATGCCCGCGACCACCGGCTGCGGGATCGGCGGCGTGCCGCCGTCATCGAGGATCGACTGGCCGTTGGCTGCGATGTAGACGTTCCACTCGTCGGTGGCCGACTTCTGGAAGTAGTAAGTCAGCGCCACGTTCTGGCCCCGCTGGTCGTACACCGTCACCGACGTGGCGTTGTTGTACGTGGTCGGGTCGTTGAAGTCGATCTGCGGACCGGAGGTCGGCAAGGTGACCTGCGCGCGCGAATCGAGGTTCAGTTCCATGTTGACCTCGGTGGTCGCATTGGGCTCGATGCCGGCGGTGGGCAGGCGCAGCGGCACGGCCTGACCGGGCTGGATGACGCCCTGCGCATCGGCCGTGTAGCCCATCAGCTGCTGCAGCTGGTTGTTGATGAGGTAGCCCTCGCGGTCCAGCTTGAACTGGCCGTTGCGGGTGTACATGGTCGGGTTGGTGCCGTCGCTCACCTGGAAGAAGCCCGCGCCGTTGATGGCGAGGTCGAGCGAGTTGGCCGTGGTGGTGATGTTGCCCTGCGAGAACTGCTGCGCCACCGCCGCCACCGTCACGCCGATGCCCACTGCGCTCGCGCCGGTGCCGTTCATCGCGTTGGCGTACATGTCGGCGAACTCGGCGCGCGAGGCCTTGGCCCCGAAGGTGTTCGAGTTGGCGACGTTGTTGCCGATGACGTCGAGGTTCTTGGCCGTGGCGTTGAGACCGGAAAGACCTTGTTGGAAGCTCATGGGGTTGTCCTCAGTGAATCAGTTTGCGAGGTGTCGGTGAACGAACGTCTGCGGCGTCAGTTGAACGAGCGAACGTCTGCGTAAGCCACGGTGCCCATGCCGGCGAGTTCGAGGTTGAGCGTGTTGCCCTTGGTGCTGACGGCCTTGACGGTGTCGCGCACCAGCTCGGTCACGTCCGACTTCACGCTGCCGCGCGTGGCGATCACGCGAAACTTCATGCCGCTGTCGGCGGCGTGGCTGCCCGACGGCCACGCAAAGCCGTGCAGGCCTTCACCGGCGGCGCCCAGTTGCACGGTGTCCACCAGCTGGCCCGAGGCGCTCAGGATTTCGACCGTCACGTTGTCCGCGGCCGAGCTGAGCTCGAAGCCGCCAGTGGCGGTGGCAGGCACCGTGTCGGTGGCGGCGATGAACGCCAGGCGGTCGCCGGGCACCACCACGTCGTGGCCCACCAGCGACGCGCCTTGCAGCGCTTGCAGTTGCATGAACTGCGACGACAGACCGCCCACCGTGGTATTGAGCTTTTCGATGCCGGTCACGGTGTTGATCTGCGCCATCTGGCTGGTGACCTGCGCGTTGTCCATCGGATTCAGCGGGTCCTGGTTCTGCACTTGCGCGACGAGCAGCTTGAGAAAGCGGTCGGCCGAGGCGGCGTCGTTGGCGGTGGTCGTCTTGCCGCCGGCGAGGTTGGTGCCGTTGATGCTGTCCAGCGTGCTGTTGTTGATGGTGGTCATAGCGGTTCCTTAGGGCGACTCAGCCCTGGCCCATCTGCAAGGTCTTGAGCAACAGGCTCTTGGCCGTGTTCATGACTTCGATGTTGTTCTGGTACGAGCGCGAGGCCGAGATCATGTTGACCATCTCTTCCACCGCGTTGACGTTGCTGAAGGTGACGTAGCCCTCGGCGTCGGCCTGCGGGTGCTTGGGGTCGTGCACGCGGCGGCCCGGGGTCTGGCTTTCGCTGATGTTGCTGACCGTGACG
The DNA here is from genome assembly GCF_056676035.1 of Piscinibacter sp. PDB5-1. Taxonomy (NCBI): domain Bacteria; kingdom Pseudomonadati; phylum Pseudomonadota; class Betaproteobacteria; order Burkholderiales; family Sphaerotilaceae; genus Piscinibacter; species Piscinibacter sp. PDB5-1. The sequence continues at coordinate 466,317 of NZ_JBWVZL010000002.1, forward strand.
CCGGCCGCGCCCACCGCGCCCATGAGCTGCGTCTGGAAGGTGACTTGCCGCGCCTTGTAGGCCTGGCCGTCGGGGCCGGCCACGGTGTCGGCGTTGGCCAGGTTCGAGGCGACCACGTTGAGCCGCTGCGACTGCGCGCTGATCGCGCTGCCAGAGACGTTGAAGACGTTGAACATCGACATGGATTGGCTCCTTCAGCGCTGCGCTTACTGCGCGCCCTTGATGGCGTCGAGCATCGTGCGCACGTTGCCGTTGATGAAGCGCAGCGTCGCTTCGAAGCGCACGGTGTTGTCGGCGAAGGCGGCGCGCTCGCGGTCCATGTCCACCGAGTTGCCGTCGAGGTTGGTCTGGCTGGCCGACGAATACAGCAGGTTCGGCTCGGCACGCGCACCGCCGATGCCGCCCGCGGTCGGGATGTGGCCCGAGGCCGTGGCCTTCAGCGCCGCGTGCGGGGCCATCGCACCGGTGGCTTCTTGCAGCGCCTTGGTGAAGTCCATGTCGCGGGCGATGTAGCCCGGCGTGTCGGCATTGGCGATGTTGCTGGCGATCAGGCGCTGGCGTTCCGAGCGCAGCTTGAGCGCCTCACCGTGGAAGTCGAGCGTCTGGGTCAATCGGTTCAACATGATGGCAATCCCTCTCCATCGGTCGGCATCGCTGCCGGGGGCCCCGCGGTCGCATGACCTGATGGGGCGATGTGAAGGATTGTGTTGAGCACCCTCGAAAACATTAGGGGGAATAGCGGCGCGTTTGCGCGTCAATTCAAAGCCTGCCGCTCGGGCATGTCTCTCTACAGTGGCAGCGTGGACAAGTCTTTATTCACCCGGCTTTCAAGTGGCCTCACGCTGCTGGCGGCGCTGGCCGCGTGGTTGCTGTGCGCCCCTTTCGCACTCGCCCAGCCGGCGCCGGCCGATGCGTTCGTGATGAATGTCACCACCGCCGAACAACTGCGTGCCTTCTTGCACACCAGCGGTGCGGCCGAGGGCCACAAGCTGGTGATCGAAATCGGCCAACTCGACCCTCGCCTGCGCTTGGCCGCCTGCGCGCAGCTGCAGCCCTACCTGCCCTTCGGCAGCAAGCCCTGGGGCAAGACCCGCGTGGGCCTGCGCTGCACCGAAGGCGCCAAGCGCTGGAATGTGTCGCTGCCCGCCACGGTGCGCGTGTTCGGCCCGGCCTGGGTGACGCGCAGTGCGCTGCCTGCGGGCCATGTGATCGCTCAAGACGACCTACGCCGCGCCGAAATCGACCTGGCGGCGGAATCGAGCGCCGCACTGGCGGGCGATGACGAACCGCCGGTCGGCCGCACCCTGGCCCGGCCCGTGCTTGCGGGTGAGGGCCTGCGCGAGATGCACCTGAAAGTGCGCCAGTGGTTCGCCGCCGGCGAGGTGGTGCGCATTCGCGCGGTGGGCGCGGGTTTCGCCATCGCCAGCGGTGGCCAAGCGATCACTTCCGGTGTCGAGGGCCAGCAGGCTCGCGTCCGACTCGAAAGTGGGCGTGTGGTGATCGGCCGGCCGGTCGGAGAACGCTTGGTGGAGATCGCGCTGTGAGAACAGACCCGGTAACAGACGCCAACTCAAAAAGTTCTAAAGTCTTCGGCCGGGCGGGCCGATACACCGTCCATGTTGCAGGCCCAGGTGCTTCACCCGGGCGTAGGAGTCCATCATGAAAGTCGGTAACCCCGCAGACAAACCCGCGATCGCCCCGGCCCAACCCGGCCGAGTTGGCGCGGGCGAAGCCGCCAAGACGCCCGGTGCCCCCTCGACCCCGGCCGACGCCGGCGCGCTTGAAGCCAGCGCGCAGGTCGCCCTGTCGAGCACGGCCACCAGCTTGCTGGAAGGCTCGAACGCTGAATTCGACGCCGACAAGGTGGCACGCATCACGCAAGCCATCGCCGACGGCAAGTTCGAGATCAACGCCGAAGCCATTGCCGACCGGCTGATCGCCAACGCCAAAGAAGCGCTGGGCAAGGTCTCGCATTGACGACCCGCGCGGGCGGCTCTCACCGGCCGCCCGGCCCGTGCCCCTTCTTGGCCCCTTTGCCCTGCACTTATTTGGTTCCTCATGCAGCAGTCTCCCGCCACACCGACGCCCGCGCTCACGCCGGAACTGGAGACCACGCTCGCGGCGGTTGAGACCCACCTGGCCGCACTCGGCGACGCCCTGCGCACGCGCGACGTCGCCGCCATCGACACCCATGCCACCGAACTGCACCGTGCGCTCGCGCATGCGGTCGATCAGTTCACGCACGCTGCACGCAAGGGCCCGGTGCCCTCGCCGCTGCGCCAACGCCTGATGAACGCCGGCGGCCAGGTCGCCGCCCAGCGTGAATCGCTGGCCCGCGCCACCGCCGCCCTCGACCGCGCCATCGACGTGCTGATGCCGCGCGACAACAAGGCCGGCATCTACTCGGCCCTGGGCACCGCCGAGCGCGGCGGCCTGCGCGGTGGGGCGATTCAAGCCTGAATTTCGGCGCGTCCCGCTTCAGCGAACGAGGCCCTGCGGGGCCTTTCGCTTTTTCAGCGGCAGCTGATACAGCCACACCGAGCGCCCGTCCGGGCAACGGTGCACGGCCTGAGCCTGCGCGCCGGTGGCCTCGAACTCCAGGCTCGCGAGCCAACTGCCCGGCTTCATCTCAGCGTCGGCCTTTTCAAGCGCACGCGGCATGCTCTCGGGCCGCTGGAAGAGGTAGACGAGGTCGTGTCCCGACCAGTCGGCGCGCCAGATGTCGGCCCGGCGCACCTCGGCGCGCAGCCCCTGCAGCCGGCAGCGCCCGCGGCACAGCAGCGTGAGCGGCCAGCTCCACTCCCAGCCGTCGAGGCGGGCGTCGGGGTACACGGCACGCAACTCGCGCAAGCCGTCGCCCAGGCCGCAACCGGCGTCCACGATGCGTGCGCCGGGAGGCAAAGGCAGCAGTTGGTCCAGGCCGCGCAGCGCGCCCCGGGGGGTCGGGAAGACCGGCGCATCGCGCCACGCGTGCACCGGGTACAGCGCCAGCAGCACCGCCAGCGGCAGCAGCCAGGCCCAGGCGGGCAGCGCGCCCGCCAAACCCGAGGCCAGCGCCGACAGCGGAAAGCCCAGCGCGATGAACACCCGCCGCCAGCGCGTGCTGCCCAGCACCGACAGCACCGCGCCCAGCAGCGTGGGCAGCACCAGCGCCAACCATGGCGCGACACCGGCACTGCGCAGCCCCATGAACAAGGCCCAGGCAGCAGCCCAGGTCAGCAAGGCAGGAAGAGGCCAGATCAGCAAGTGCGTGCGGGTCGGTCGAGTGGGCGGCCAGTATGCCCGCGCGCCTTTGTGCGCCGCTTCGGCCCGTGGGCCGCGCATGAAAGCGCGTCAGCGCTTGAACAGCGCATGCATCGCGTCGATGGCCTCGGGCCCGTAGGCCACCGCGCCGACCGGCACGCGATGGGCGATGGCCTCGAGCACCCGCGCCGTCCACACCGGGCCGAAGCCACCGCACAACTCCAGCAGCTGAATGCCGTCGTCTTCGACCAGGCGGCGCGCCACCGGCAGCGCATCGGCCGGCTGCGAGATGCCGACCGCAATCATCTGAAAGCCCTCGGACGCCATCACCTGCCGGTGCGTGCGCGCGTCGAGCCCGGCGCCGGTGACGATGAAGCCGAATCGGGTGAGTGCCATGTGCAGCCCTGTGGGAAGTGGAAATGCCCGGCATGCTGAGGCGATCACATAAGATCGTCTACGTCTGAATTCGTCAGACTTATTGCATTGGAGGTCTGATGCTCGATCTTCAGCAACTGCACTACTTCGTCGCCGTGGCCGAAACCGAAAGCATCGCCCGCGCGGCCGAGCGGCTGCACCTGTCGCAGTCGCCGCTGAGCCGGCAGATCCTCGCGCTCGAAGCGCGGCTGGGCGTCGCGCTCTTCGCACGCTCGCGCCAACGGCTCAAGCTGACGCCGTTGGGGCACGCGTTTCTCGACCGTGCGCGCAGCCTGCTCGACCACGCCCGGCGGCTCGAAGACGAAGCCCGGGGCCAAGTGCCGCCGCTGGTGATCGGCTTCGTCGAAAGCGCTGTGCACTGCGGCGTGCTGAAAGCGGCGCTGCAGGCCGTGCGGCAGGCGATGCCCGACACCCGCATCGAGTTGCGCAACCTGCGTTCGGCCGAACAACTGGCCGCGCTGCAGGCCGGCGAGATCGACCTCGGCTTCGCCCACAGCGCCGCCCCCAAAGGCTCTGGCCTGCGCAGCGCCCTGCTGGCCGACGAGGCCGTGCGCCTGGCCGTGCCTGCCGGGCATGCGCTGGCCCGGCAGCGGCCCAGCGCGGCCATGCTCGACGGCGAAGGCTTCATCACGCTGCCGGCCAGCGTGTCGCCGCTCGGGCGCGACGAGTGGCTGGCCGCGTGCCGGCAAGCGGGCTTCACGCCCCGGGTGGTGGCCGAGGCGGCCGACCCCTCGGTGGCGCTCGGGCTGGTCGAAGCCGGCGTCGGGCTGGCCCTGCTGCAAGACAACCTGGCGCGCCGCGCGCCCGCCGGGGTGGTGGTGGTCGATGCGCCCAAGGGCCTGGCCTTGCGCGTGCAGGTGCATCGCTGGCTGCCTGGCAACCCCTCGGCTGCGGCCTTGGCGTGCGCGGCCATCTGACGCGCGAGGCTTGTACATTGCACGGCGAATCAAAAACAACCGGAGGGAGACCCGCATGAACAGCCGCCAGTCCAGCTCGCCCAGCACCGAACACGTCACCGTGATCGGCGAAGCCACGCTCGAATACGAACCCGACCTGATCGAGTTCAGCGTCTGGCTCACCCATGTGGCCGACACGGCCGTGCTCGCCAAGGCCGACGTGGACGCCCGCACCGCCCGTGTGATCGACATCACCCGCGAGTTCGACCTCGACCCGCGCGACGTGCGCGCCTCGAACCTCACGGTCGGCCCGCACCGCGAACACCGCGACGGCGAGACCCGCGACGCCGGCCACGAAGCCGAGCGCCATGTCGAACTGAAGCTGCGCAACCCGCGGGCCTTCGACGCACTGGCCGAACGCCTGCTCGCCGTGCCGGTGGACCGCCTGCTGCACGTCACCGCTCGCCTGAGTGACCGCACCGTGGCCGAGCAGTCGTGCATGGCCAAGGCCATCGACGACGCCAAGCAGAAGGCCGCGTCCATCGCGCGGCAGTTCAACGTGCGCCTCGGGCGCGTGTACTCGGTGGTGGCGATGCAGGGCGACGACCCCATGCAAGGCGCACGGGCACTGGCCACCGCGGGCCACGATGGCGCGGCGATCGAGCCGGGCGTGATCCCGGTGTCGGCGCGCATCGAAGCCACGTTCTATCTCGACCGCGCTTCCACGTACTGATCGCCGACCGATGCCTGCCCTGAGCGTCGTGACAGGTTTTCCGACCCGCCCGTGGGCCGCCCTGGCGGTGACGCTGGCGCTCGCCGGCCCGGCCTTCGCCTGCCAGCCGCCGTGGCGACCGGCGAACTACGAGCAACCGCCGCTCGACGAAGAAGCGGTGGACGCCTTTGCGCGCTTCACGCACGTCGCCTTGCTCGAAGTCGCCCGGCTCGACGTCGAAAAGATCCCCCGGGGCCGCAAGCACACCCTGACGATGAAGACGCTGCGGGTCTTGAAGGGCGACCCTTCGTACGCGCTAGCGCCGATCGTCACGCCCTTGAGCGACGACCACATGAACTGCAACTACGCGGGCGACCCCGGGCGCGTGGGCGACCGCCTGCTGGTGTTCAGCCAGGTCTCGGGGCAGCGCAGTTTCTGGATGCCCGGCGGGCCTGCGGGCCAAGCGCCCGATGTGTTCGACAAGATGCTGGCGCGCCTTGCGGCGCTCGACCCGCAGCACCCGCCGGTGCCGCCGAAAGGCGCATGCCTGCTGCGGGTGGATCAAAAGAGGTATTGCCGGCAGAACGCCCTGGCGCCGCTGCGCGACTTTCTGTCGGAATGCGGCTTCGACCGCGACTTTGCCGCCGCCAAGGGCAACCCCCGCGTGACGCTGAGCTATGCGCCGCGTTGCCCGCCGGGCGCGGTGCCGTTCTCGCGCTGGTAGCGACCGGGCGAACGGCTTCACCCGGCGAGCGCCCGCGCGCTCAGAACTTGAACGCCACCCGCAAGCCGCCCCAGTGGCGGCCATTCACCGTGATGGGCGCGGCGGCTTCTTTCAGCAGCACGAACTTGCCGCCGCCCATGTCGCGACGGTAGGTCTGCAGCAGGAAGGGCCGCGTGTTGCGGGCCGAGGCGAGGCCGGTGCGGTCGTTGAAGATGCGGCGGTAGCGGCTGTTGGCCGTGTCCCAAACCAGGTCGCCGCGCTGTGGGTTGCAGTAGATCTGGTTGTGCGTGGCGACATAGCCGTTGCGGTCCACCGCAATGCAGAAGACCACCTGCTTGTCGAAACCGAGCACACGCTCTTGCACCTGCGGAAAGAGCCGGTCGGCCAGCGGCACGAAGCGCGTCGTGTGCTGCGCCGGGTTGGTGTTGGGGATGGGCTGGTAGGCCTCGTCGAAGAGTTCAGCCTCTGAGATGGTGCCCGTGCGCAATGCGTCTTCGAGCAGCTGCGCAATCTGGCCTGCCGCCTCGATGGCCGCGCGGATGAACGGCGTGTCTTCGGTCTCGATGCCGCAATGCGCCACCAGTTCGATGAGGTGCTCCGAGACGGTCAGGAAGGATTCGCTGCGCGTGAGGGCCACGTCGAGCGAGCGGCTCGTCTCGTGCATCTCGGCTTCGATGGACGACATCTGCGCGTCCAGGCCGGCGCAAATGGCGCGGCTCTTCTCGGCGGCGGCGGTGATGCTCGACACACCGTCCTCGACCTCGCCCAGCGCGCGATGGAACGCGCCCTGCCCCGCCTTGGCACCGCCTTGCGAAGAAATCTCGCGGGCCAGGGCCTCGATGCGGCTGTCGAGTTCTTTCACCGTGCCCATGATGGCCTTGGACGACCCCTCGACCTTCGAGGCCAGGTCGCGCACGGCTTCGGCCACGACCCCGAAGCCGCGGCCGGCCTCGCCGGCACGCTTGGCCTCGACCGAGGCGTTGAAGGCCACGAGCCGCGTTTGCAGCGCAATCTGCGTGATTTCGGTCGCTGCATCGGCCACGGCGCGCAGCGAGTCCACGATGCCCGACACCTCGGTGCCGACGTCTTCGACGGCACGGCGTGCGCGCGACATGGCTTCCAGGCTGGCGCTGTTGACGCTGCTGATCGCGTCTTGCGCGGCGTTGACATCTTTGAGTTGCGCGCCGAGGTCAGACACGGCCTGCGCCTGCCGCTCGGAGTTCTTGCGCGTGTCGTCGATGACACCGCGCACCTCGGCCGCTTCGCGCCCCATGGTCGAGGCCTGCTGGCCGATCGAGCGGACCGCTTCGCGCAGGTCGCCAGCGGCCTGCGCAGAAGACTCTTCTTTCTTTTCGGCCGCCACGGGGGCAGCCACCACGGCCTGGGACCGCTTCAACAGCTTGAACATCGCACCACCGGACGCACTCGCGCGCTGCTTACCACTCGCGCAGCTTGACGCGCAGGCGGGCGATCGACTGGCTGTGCAGCTGGCACACCCGCGACTCGGTGACCTTCAGCACGGCGGCGATCTCTTTCAGGTTCATGTCGTGCTCGTAGTACATGCTCATCACGTACTGCTCGCGCTCGGGCAGCGTCTTGATACCTTCGACAAGCGCTTCGCGCATGCGCTGGTCCGACAGTTGGGCGAGCGGGTTCGCACCTTCGTCGGTGACGTGGCGGTCGAGGAAGTCGCTGTCGCCCTCGTCGCCTGACATGTCTTCGAGGTACACGAGCTGGGTGCCACGCACCTTGCCGAGCAGCTCCTGGTATTCGGTGAGGCTCACGCCCATCTCGCGGGCGATCTCGCTCTCGGCCGGCGCACGGCCGAGCTTTTGTTCGAGCTTGTGCACGGCCGACTCGATGCTGCGCTGCTGCTTGCGGGTGCCGCGCGAGAGGTAGTCGTTGCCGCGCAGCTCGTCGAGCATGGCGCCGCGGATGCGCTGGGTGGCGAAGGTCTCGAACTGCACCCCCTGCTCCTTGTCGAAGCGCGAGAGCGCATCGGTCAGCCCGATCATGCCGACCTGGATCAGGTCGTCGATCTCGACGTTGGCCGGCAGCTTCGCAATCATCTGATGCGCAAGCCGCCGCACCAGCGGGCTGTACTGCTTGAGCATCGAGTTCATGTCGAGTTGGCCTTTGGCTGTGTACATGGTCAGCTCCAGAAATCTCTTCAGTGCGCCTGGCGGTACAGGCTGCCTGTCTGCGCCAGCGGCAGGGCCGCCGAACCCATCGGGCCGTGATCGGGTTGCAGGGTCTCGCGCGCCCAGGCACGCAGCGCGGCGGGGGCCGCATCGCGTGCGTTGGACGCCGGGTCCACATGCAGCCAGTTGCGCAGCACGACGCCCAGGAAGTCGTCGGCGCAAGTGGCCAGTTGAATCGCGATGCGCTCGGCGCGCGGCGAGCTCGGCGCGGCGCACAGCAGCAGGTCGTACACCACGAGGCCGGCGCGTTGCGTCAGCAGCTTCATGGCGGCGTAAGCATGGGTCACGCTGGCGGGCCGGTCGTCGGCCAGCAGCAGCGGGCGGGCCTCGCTGCGCATGAACAGGCGGCACAGGTCCGACTCGTTGGCGTGCACCAGCACCACGTCGGCGTGCGGCGCAGCGTCGGCCACGGCTTGCAGGAAGGCCGACGTCGAGCCCTGCGCGTTGACGTGGCGGATCGGCAGGCCCCGGGCGGCGAGGTAGCTCACCTGCGGCGACAAGGCCTCGATGCATTCGGACAGGTCGATCTGCGCGATCTCGGCCGGCGCGGGCGAGCGGTCGGCCGCATCGACCACCAACACGTGCGCGCCGAGCTCACCGAAGGCGGTGCACAGGCGTTCGAGCATCACGCCGCCGAAGGCCATGTTCGGGTTCGCCACCACCGGCACGAAGCGCGTGCGGGCGTGGGCGAACATGCGGCGCAGGCCGTCGGCCTGGTCGGCCGGAAACGATGATTGGAAGTCTTCGTACATGAAGCGTCGATGCGAAGGTCGAGCGTGGCGGGAAGCGGTCGGCGTGAACGTCGGTGTTCGGGTCAGATGTGCAGCGACGACACCCCACCGCGCGGCTGGGCGCGCGGCACCGGGTGGCGGGCCGTGAACACGAGGTTCACGTCGATGCTGTCCATGCGGTAGGCGGGGCCGGTGTTGGCGCGCAGCGCGCGGTGCACCAGCGCGTGGGCCGACAGGCGGTGCCAGTCTTCGGGCACGCGCTGGCCGTTGGCCACGCCGACGACCTTCAGGCGGTGGCGAATCACCGCGTCGAGGGCGGGGCCGAGCTTCACTGCTTCGTCCATCTTCGACAGCACGATGCCACGGCAGGCGGCGGCGCGGTACGAGACGAGCACGTCTTCGATGGTCTCGCCCTGCTGCGCGGCGTTGACGACCAGCAGCTTGTGGATCGAGCGGTGCGCCAGCATGTCGAGCAGCTCGCGGGTGCGGGTGTCGCGCTGCGCCATGCCGGCGGTGTCGATCAACACCATCTTCTTGGCCGACAGCAGCTCCAGCAGGTCTTCGAGCGAGGCGCGGTCATGGGCGGTGTGCACCGGCACGCCGAGGATGCGGCCATAGGCGCGCAGTTGTTCGTGCGCGGCCACGCGGTAGGCGTCGAGCGTGATGAGCCCGAGGTTGCCCGCGCCGTGCTTGGCCGCGAAGGCGGCGGCGATCTTGGCGGTGGTGGTGGTCTTGCCGACGCCGGTCGAGCCGATCAGTGCGAACACGCCGCCCTGGTCCTCGAGGGCCAACTCGCCCTCGCAGGTGATGAGGTTGCGCTCGAGCACGCTGGCCGACCAAGCGCCTTCGTCAGGCACATCGGCGGGCAGGCTTTCGGCCAGCTTGCGGATCAGCGCGGGCGAGAAGCCGGCGTCGAGCAGCTTTTGCGTCATCTGTGCCTGCGCGGGGTTGCGCTGCATCTTTTCCATGAAGGCGAGCGCGCCGAATCGGTCTTCGATCAGGCCCTTCATCGAGCGCAGCTCGTTCATCATGTCTTGCTGGTCGCGGCGGGCCGAGGCCAGGTTGGCGGCGAGCGGCGCGTCGGCCAGCGAAGGCATCGATTGCACCGGCGCGTGCACCGGGGTGGCCGCGCCGAGGGGCTCGGCGGTGCGCACTTCTTCGCGCAGCACCGGCGGCTCGCGCAGCATGGGCTGGGGCGGCGCGGCATGGGCTTGGCGACGCGCCACGGCCGGGGGGGGCACCACGCTCAGCGCGGGCTTGTGGCCTTGTTCGGCGCTGCGGGCAGCCAAGCGCTGTTCGAGCGCGCTGGGCAGGTCTTCGGGCTGCTGCGTTTCGGCGAACGTGGGTTCCAGGTGTTGCTGCTCGGCACGCATCGCCGCCTGACGGCGCTTGAGCATGCGCTCGCGCACATAGTCCTGGAACGACAGCGTGCTCATGGACAGGCGCGCCACGTCGTCGCTCACCTCGTCGGCCGCGGGCGCCGCGGCTTGCGGGGCGGCCGCTTGGCGTGCAGTGGGCTTGGCCGGGGCGCGGGCCGCCGGGCGAGCCGGTGCGGCGGGCTGGCTCGGGGCCGAAGGCCGCGCAGCGGCGCCGGCAATCGACGACGCCGACAGGCGCTCGATCTGCTGCACGCTCTCTGGCGCCATGGCCAGCACTTCGACGCCTTCGGGGCAGGGTTTGGTCGAGAGCACGACGGCGTCTTCGCCGAACGCCTGGCGGACCAGGGTCAGGGCGTCGCGCGAGGTGCGCGCGGTAAAGCGTTTGACGTTCATCGGATGCTCCAGAAGATCGAGCCGACGCAAAGGGCGGACGACTGCATGAAGTGTGTGTTCCCGGCCGCCCCGACGGTCGCGCAATGAAGTGCGAGAAACGCCTTCATTTGGGTTGATTCGTGCCGAGGTGCGCGGCAGCTTCGGGGGTTGAGCGGGTGCATGGGGCCAGGGGTATCAAGAGACAGGAGCGATTGTTCCGGCCGGCCGCGCAGACTTGAGCCGAAGGAACGGGGTGGAAGCGGCGCTTTTCCGGCGCGCCGTGGCGATGGCGCGATCGGCGGCTGGCGCCGTCGGCCGCGGGCGGGTCCCGGTCGGCCTCCGCAGCACCAGGTGGCACCGGCCGCGCCGCGCAAGTGAGCGTGCAGTTCGCAGCACAGGCCGCGCGGTTGCGCGGCCGGATGACACAGCACAAGCCACGCCACGCGCCGATGCCCTACGGTGGCGGGCTGGCGCAGCGCTTCGGGAACACCGCTTGCTGCCATTTCATCGCGCGCTCCGGCGCCCTTGCCTCGAATTCGACGCCTTCAGCACATGAACCCTTTTCGCAAGCTGAGCGGCTCCGTCCGCTACCCGCCCGGGCTTGAAGATCGCCTTTGGCGGCGCCTGCCTGCCCTGTGGCTGTGGGGCACGCTGCTGCCCGCGTTGGTCGCGCTCGCCCTGCACTGGGCGGTACCGGCCGGCGTGGACGCCGCCGACGACCGGCTGGTGCAGCGCTGGGACTACATGCTGCTCGGCCTGGTCGGCTTTTACTGGACCTTTGTGCTGGTGCTCGCCTTCGGCTGCGTGATCGTGCGCGTGATGAAGGGGCCTGCCTATGGGGCCGACGTCTACCCGCTGCCGGGCCAGTCCGCGCCCCACTTCGTCAGCGAGGAAACCGAGGCCGCAGCCGGCCCCGACGGGACGGCCCCACCCACCGGGCCGAACTGAAGTGCACGGCGGCATGCGCCCCCCGCTGGACTCTGCAGCGGGCGCGAGGCGGCGGGCGCGGGTGCCCTCTTTTTTTCACGTGAACAGGGCCTAGCATCTGCGGCCCTTCAACGCAGACAACCCCGAGGCCCCACATGCGCGCCACCACCGCGACCCGCCCACATGCCAACCTGCCGCGAGCATGGGCTGGCCTGCTTGTCTTCGCCGCGCTGCATGCAGCCGCGTCGCCGCCCGAAGAGAGCCTGGTGCCACTGCATGGCAGCAGCGTCGGCTGGTGGCGCGGCAGTGAACTGCTGTGTTTCAACCTGCGCCGCGAAGACGGCAAGACCGCATGGGTCGATTGCTCGCCGCAGCCGCATTTGAAGCTGCCGCCCGACACCGTGCGTGTGCTCGGCAACCTGCGCACGACCACTGTGGTGACGAAAGACGGGCGGGTTCGCTTCTTCGATGAAGCCGGCGAAGAAAAGCCCTCGCATGTCTACCGGATCGACCCGCCGGTGGACGCGCAGCGGCTCGTGGTGGGCAACAACTCGTCCACCGAAAGCGATGTGGCGTATTTCGACGGCACGCACTTCCGCGTGCGCCTACCGGCGGACCCGGACAGCAACCGGGATCTGCCCGTGCGCTGCCCCGAGGCTTTGCGAAGCAAGGTCTACGGCTTCAGCCAGTGGGGCGGCTTCGCGTTCGTCGAGCGCGACCGCGTGCGCGTGGCGCATCTCGTGCGCGACAAGGCCGGCATGGCGCAGTGCCAGTTCACCGACGGAGCGGAGCTGGCCGTGCCCGAGGGCACCGAGGAGGTGTTCGCCCTCGACTCCGACCTGGTCGGCCTGCGCACCGGGCGCCAGGTGCGCTTCATGCAGTTCGACCGCAAGACCGGCGCGTGGCGTGCGGGTCAGCGCTCGGTCTGGGCGGGCCGTCAGTTCGCCGACGAGCCCGTTCCCGACCTCACCTTGCCCTGATGCCCGGTCCGCCGCGTCAGCCCCGACGCGGCGCCCGGGGTCAGCCGGCGGCGCCGATGATCGAGCCGATGCGGATCGAGTGCGTCTCGGGAATTTCGCTGTGCGCCAGCACCCGCAGGCGCGGCGCGGCGCGCTTGAGCAGGCGGGCCATCGGCGCGCGGATCATGTCGGGCACCAAGAGGCAGGCCGGGTGGCCCATGTCTTCTTGGCGCTTGGCCGATTCGGCCGCGCTGCGCGCCAGCGTGTCGGCCACGCCCGGGTCGAGCGCCGCGCCGTGCGGCGAGTTGAGCGCCTGCGTGACGATGCGCTCCAGCTCGGGTTCGAGCGCGATGACTTCCAGCTCGCGCACCGGGCCGTAGATCTGCTGCACGATGGCCGGCGCGATGTGGATGCGGATGCGCCGCGCCAGCTCGCTGGGGTCGGTGACGGTCGATGAATGCTCGGCCAGCGCTTCGACGATGCTGCGCATGTCTCGCACGTGAACGCCCTCTTCGAGCAGCAGTTGCAGCACCTTCTGCAGCGCCGGGATGCTGACCATCTTGGGCACCACGTCTTCGATCATCTTCGGCGCAAGCTTGGTCACGTGATCGACCAGCTGCTGCACCTCGACACGGCCGAGCAGTTTGTTCGCGTGCAGTTGCATCAGGTGCGACAGGTGCGTGGCGATCACGGTCGAGCAATCGACGACCGTGAAGCCGTTCATCTGCGCCGCCTCGCGCTGGCGTTCTTCGATCCACACCGCCGGCAGGCCGAAGGCGGGGTCGGTGGTCTTGGTGCCGATCAGGTTGGTCGTGGCACCGCCCGGGTTGATCGCCAGCAGCATGCCGGGGAAGGCCTCGCCCTCGCCCACCACCGCGCCGCGCAGCGTCAGGCGGTACATGCTGGGCTTCAATTCGAGGTTGTCGCGGATGTGCACCGGCGGCGGCAGGAAGCCCACGTCTTGCGCGAACTTGCGCCGCACGCCCTTGATGCGTTGCAGCAGGTCGCCCTGCTTGGCCTTGTCCACCAGCGCAATCAGGCGGTAGCCGACTTCGAGGCCCAGCGTGTCGACCGGCACGAGGTCGTCCCAGCTCGCTTCGGCGTTGGGTTCGGCCAGCGGGGCCGGCGTGGGGCGCACATCCTTGGCGCGCTTGTTGCGCTCGTTCATCCACCACGCCGCGTAGCCGAGGCCGCCCGCAATCAGCAGGAAGACCAGGTGCGGCATGCCCGGAATGACACCCAGCAAGCCGATCACGCCCGCCGTGATGGCCAGCACGCGCGGCGAGCTGAACACCTGCGCCGAGATCTGCGTGCCCACGTCGCGCTCTTTGCCGACACGCGACACGACCATCGCCGCCGCCACCGAGATCAGCAGCGCCGGCACCTGGGCGACCAGCGCATCGCCGATAGCCAGCAGGATGTAGCTGTCGGCCGCCTGCCCGGCCGACAGCCCGTGCTGGGCCACGCCGATGATGAAGCCGCCGATGATGTTGATGAACAGGATCAGCAAGCCCGCGATCGCGTCGCCGCGCACGAACTTGCTGGCACCGTCCATCGAGCCGAAGAACTCGGCCTCGTCGCCCACTTCCTGGCGGCGGCGCTTGGCTTCTTTTTCGTCGATCAGGCCGGCGTTCAGGTCGGCGTCGATCGCCATCTGTTTGCCGGGCATGGCGTCGAGCGTGAAACGCGCGCCGACTTCGGCGATGCGCTCGGCACCCTTGGTCACCACGATGAAGTTGATGACCACGAGGATGGCGAACACGATCAGCCCGACCGCGAAGTTGCCACCGATCAGGAAGTGACCGAAGGACTCGATCACCTGCCCGGCCGCGCCGGGCCCGGTGTGGCCTTCGAGCAGCACGACGCGGGTCGAGGCGATGTTGAGCGACAGCCGCAGCAGCGTGGTGAGCAGGATGACCGTCGGGAAGGCCGAGAAGTCGAGCGGGCGCAGCATGTAGGCCGCCACCATCATGACCATCAAGGCCATGGCGATGTTGAAGGTGAACAGCAGGTCGAGCACGAAGCTCGGCAGCGGCAGCACCATCATCGACAAGACCATGATGATGAAAATGGGCGCCATCAGCGCCTTGATGGCGGTGGCATGCGGGCCGAGCGTGGCTTGCAGGCGCGCGATCAGGGCATTCATTCGTCAGCCTCCTCGTCTTGCGGGCCGCCCGGCAGGCGCTTCTTGGCCGACGGGTGGTGCGGGTCGAGTTCGTTCGGGATCTGCAGCGTGGGCAATTCGCCCGGCATCGGCACATGGCCGCTGAGCGCGGCGCGCAGCTGGTACACGTAGGCGAGCACCTGGGCCACGGCCGAGAACAGCGCCGCAGGAATCTCGCGGTCGAGTTCGCCGTGGGCGTAAAGCGCCCGCGCGAGCACCGGGGCTTGCAGCACCGGCACCTTCGAGTCCTTGGCGATGTCGCGGATCTTCATCGCGACCAGGTCGGCACCCATGGCCACGATGCGCGGTGCGCCCATCGCGCCTTCTTCGTACTTGAGCGCGACCGCATAGTGGGTCGGGTTCATCACCACCAGGTCGGCGTTGGGCACGGCGGCCAGCATGCGGCGGTTGGCCATCTCGCGCATGCGGGCACGGGCCTTGGCCTTGACCTCGGCATTGCCTTCGACCTCTTTGTGCTCCTGCTTCATTTCCTGGTGGCTCATCTTGAGCCGCGACTTGTGCAGGTGCAGTTGCAGGGGCAGGTCCACCGCGGCAAACAAGGCCAGCGCCAGCAGCAGCAAGAGCATGCCGCCGACGATGGTGCCGCCGGCGTGCGAGATCGCGCCCGGCAACGGCATGCCCAGCGCCGAGGCGAAGACTTCGATGTTGGCGCGCAGGTAGGCCGCGCCGATCACCCCGAGGATCAGCGCCAGCAGCGAGGCCTTCAGCGCGTCGATCAGCTGCTGCTTCGAGAACAGCTTGCCGATGCCGGTGATCGGGTTGAGCTTGCCGAAGTTGGGCGCCATCGGCTTCATCGTCCAGACCCAGCCGGTGGCCGCGCTCACGCCCAGCGCCACGGCCATCATCAAGAGCCCCATGGGCACCACGACGACCAGCAGCTTGAGGGTCAGCTCCATCAGGCGCTCGCCCATCGCGGTGGGGCTTTGCACCGCCGCCGCGTTGAAGTACAGCGCCGAGGCCAGCATCTGCTTGAGCCAACCGCTGGCCTGCGGCGCCACCGCGACGAGCACCGCCCCACCCGCCGCGATGGCAGCGAAGTGGCCCAGGTCACGCGAACGCGCGACCTGGCCCTCTTTGCGGGCCTTGTCGAGCTTTCGCTGCGAGGCGGGTAAGTTGCGTTCCTGGTCGGACATGGCAGGGCGAGGTGGTGGCCTGGAGATTGTTTCGGCCCAGACCGCCGACTTGAGCCGGATAACCGGGTGAAACGCCCGCCATTTCGCGCCCTGGCCGCCCCCGCGGCCGCCCGGCCCGGCCAGGGTCTCGCCTCCGGGCCCCGGTGCGCCCGCCCGCACGCGGAGCTGGTCTGCCGCCCTGCAAGCCTCGCTCGGCAGGCCTCGGGCAGGGCGGTGTTGCCAGCCCCTGCGCCAGCAGCAAACCCATGCAAATCGCCCCGGGGTAAACGATGCGATGAACTGCGCAACTCCGTGCAATCCCACCGAAATCCGGCATCACAAACTTCGCCCCGTTGTTCGATTCAAGCGGCATCGCATCGAACAACGATTCAGCACTCAACAACGAAGAGGAGACTCCATGAAGACATTCATCAAGCTCGGCAAGTTCGCTCTGTCGATGGCAGCCCTGGCGGGTGCGTGCTGGTCGGGCGCGGCCACGGCCGCCAACTTCACGTCCAACTACTCGGCGGGCGGCGTCACCTACAGCATGAAGGGCACCGAGCCCGACGACTCGGCCAAGCACCCGGTGTTCATCTACACCGTGGGTACCACTGAGACTTGGGACAACGGCCAGGCCATGGCCGCCGTGGCCGAGATGGCCGCCAAGGGCTTCGTCGCCGCCGCCGTGCAGTACGACAGCTCGGCGTTCGGCACCTGCTCGCAGATCCTCTCGAAGGCCAAGTACATCTACAACAGCGGCTCGACCAGCAGCGCCGTGTCGAAGCTGTGCGCGCGTGGCAAGGCCGACTGCTCGAAGGGCGTGGTCACCGCCGGCTTCAGCCAGGGCTCGATCATCGCCATCAACGCGAAGAACTACGACTCGCGCGTGCGTGCGGCCTATGGCATGGGAGCGCACAACTACTACAGCGGCTACACGATGAACTCGTGCATGAACGCCGGCAACTACACGCTGAGCAAGAACAACGTGCGCATCGTGAACGGCGAAGTCGATTCGTTCCCGGGCGGCACGGCCAGCACCGTGCGCTCGTCGTCGCAGTCGGTCGCCGGCAAGACCTGCAGTTCCACGTCCTACGAGTGCCTCAACACCAACGGCAGCGGCTGGATCATGATCCGCAACAGCGCCGTGGGCGACGGCTCGGCCGACCACTGCTACCAACGCGCCAGCCTCGGCTGCTCGGGCAGCCAAGACTCTCTCGACAACGCCTGGCGCAACGGCAGTGCCAACTGGGGCATCAAGGCCAACCTGCACTGGCTGTCGGGATTCGCCACGCAATAAGCCCGCCGGGAATGCCGCGTGTCCCACGCGGCGAGGCCCATGCGCAGCGAAATGGGTGCTTCTGCGAAGCACCCTTTTTTTCATCGTCGCGTGTGCGCAGGCACCGGGTGCGCGGGCGAATGAGAAAGGGCCTGCAATGCAGGCCCTTGGAGTCGCCACCGCGGTGGCCGCGCCCACCGTCAGGGGCTGACGTAGGTCTTCAGCCAGTTCAGCGTGGGGTGAAGCTGCCAGGCGGCCGAGCCGTTCAGGTAGCCCGAATCGACGCTCGCACCGCTGCAGCCGCCATTGAGCATGAAACAGTGGTCGGCCGCGCCGTCTTGCACTTCGCTGTCGCGCACGATGTACCAGCCGCTGCCGTTGGCACGGAAGCACGAGTACGAGGTGCTGCTGCACGACAGACCGGTCACTTCGACGTTGGTGCTGCGCACGGTCGATGCGTTGGGGCCGACGAAGAGGTCTTGCTCGCCGTTGATCAGGCGGATGCGGTCAGAGGTCTGCGTGTGGCGCCCGTTGTCCATGCACGAAGCCAGGTCGTAGCCCGAGTAGTAATTGCCGGTGCCCTGCCCCATCGACGCACGCACGCGGCTGTCGGAGTTGCGCGCCAGCACCGAGACGATCGAGCCCTGGCTCAGGCCGCCGGTGACGATGCCCTTCGAGCAGTCGGCCTTGGCGCGCGCGCACAGCTTGGCGACTGCCGAGTTCGTGTTCGACGGGTTGAAGATGCACTTGGCCTTGGTACCGATCGACGAACACGAGCCGAAGGTGCCGTTGGAGTAGGCCACGGTCGCCGCGACGAATCCCTTGGCCGCCATCGCGTTGACGGCGGCGATGGCGATGTTGCTGTCGTAGGCCTCGCCGGTGCCACCGGTGTGGATGTAGACCGGGTACTTGCCCGAGGCGCTGGGCTCGGCGCCCTTGATGTTGTAGCTCGACGAGCACAGCGACGAGGTGCCGCCGCGGTAGGTGGCGGTGAAGTTGGTGGTCTGCGCGAAGGCCGAGGCGCCAACGACCATGGCCGCGAGCACGAGGCTGGCTTGGGTGAACCGAAGGGTTGTGAGTTTCATGAGGTCTCCTGGGTTTTATGAAGAGAGGTGCGCTTGCGGCGCGGCATGCACCGGCGCAAGCGGCGCGCATGCTTGCACCACCCCCAGCCCCGGGCTATGACGAACTTGCTGAATGCGAGCACGGCAGCAAGATCGTCCAAATGAACCCCGTGAAAACGCTGACGTGGGTTCATTGAATGTCGCGACTGGGTTAAATCTTTGCACAATGAATTGCCGCAGACTCATCCGCTTTGCGGCAATTGATTTGCCATCAGATCAGGCTCTTCATGGCCTTTCTATGGCGCCGCCTCGGTTGGCTGCATGTGCACCATCGGGTTTGAAATTCATTCCTGTCTCCAAGGGAAGTTCGGGTGCCTCGACTCGGGTCGAGGCACCCGTTTTTTTGATCCTGTTTTTCAAGCCGGTCCTCGTCGGGTTTTCGTTCACGTCAATTCATCGCCTTTCGACAACTGAATAAAAGACGCATTCGATTCATCAATTGCAGACTTCTCGACGTCGTTGAATTGCAGCCCATTGCACAACGGCATTTCGTAATTCATACAAGGAGACAACCCATGAAGACCCGATTCTTTTCGCGTGCCGCCCAAGCCATGGCACTGCTGGCCGGCCTGAGCCTCGGCAGCTCGGTGCTGGCGGCCAACTTCACCGCCAGCTACTCGGCAGGGCTGACCACCTACAGCATCAAGGGCACCGAGCCCGACACCAGCGGCACCAAGCACCCGGTGTTCATCTACACCGTGGGCACCACCGAGAACTGGGACAACGGCCAGGCGATGGCCGCCGTGGCCGAGATGGCCGCCAAAGGCTTCGTCGCTGCTGCCGTGCAGTACGACAGCGCGCTCTTCGGCACCTGCTCGCAGATCCTCTCGAAGGCCAAGTACATCTACAACAGCGGCTCGACCAGCAGCGCCGTGTCGAAGCTGTGCGCGCGCGCCAAGGCCGACTGCTCGAAGGGCGTGGTCACCGCCGGCTTCAGCCAGGGCTCGGTGATCGCCATCAACGCACGCAACTACGACACACGCGTGCGGGCCGCCTACGGCATGGGCTCACACAACCTGTACACCACCTACGTGATGAACTCGTGCATGAACGCCGGCAACTACACGCTGAGCAAGAACAACCTGCGCATCGTGAATGGCGAGTCCGACTCCATCCCGGGCAGCACAGCCAGCGCCGTGCGCTCGTCGTCGCAGTCGGTCGCGGGCAAGACCTGCAGTTCCACGTCCTACGAGTGCCTCAACACCAACGGCAGCGGCTGGATCATGATCCGCAACAGCGCCGTGGGCGACGGTTCGGCCGACCACTGCTACCAGCGGTCGAGCCTGGGTTGCACCGGCAGCCAGGACCTGCTCGACAACGCCTGGCGCAATGGCTCGGCCAACTGGGGCCTGAAGGCCAACCTGAACTGGCTGCAGGGTTTCGCGCCGCGCTGAAGCCCAGGCGGGCCGGGTGGCCTGCACGCTGCTGCGCCGACGCGCGGCCTCGGCCGGCCTGAAGACGCTCCGCAACGCGGGGCGTTTTTTCTTGTGGCGGACAACGCCCGTTCACACCCAAAGGACGCTCGCGTGACTCAACAAACGGCCGCCATCGAGGCGCAAAGCGCAGCTGTAGCGTGCGCTGCACCGAGCATTTGCAACGCTGACGGCGGCCGTTTGTTGAGATCACCCGAAGGGCCCGAGGGCTGCGAGTGCCCTTCGGGTGTGAACAGGCCCTAGGGGAATCACCCCCCGGGAGTTCCCCGGGTTTGACGACTTCGTTCAATTGGTCACGGATGGCGCTAGGCAGACTGGCGCGGCTTTTAGACGAGTTGAAAGCGAGCGCGTGACCGTCGCGCCACCGAGCGGTTGGCTGCACCACCCCCGCAGCGAACCACCGCGCCAAAAAAACGATTCAACCGACAACGGAGACAACCCCATGACGATCGCATCGCACTTCCGCAAGTTCGCATTGGCTGCCGCGGCCCTGGCCGGCCTGGCCGTCAGCTCGACCACCTTTGCCGCCAACTTCACGGCCAACTACTCGGCGGGCCTCACGCGCTACAACATCAAGGGCACCGAGCCCGACACCACCACCAAGCACCCGGTGTTCATCTACACCGTCGGCACCACCGAGAACTACGACAACGCCCAAGCCATGGGCGCCGTCGCCGAGATGGCCGCCAAGGGCTTCGTCGCCGCCGCTGTCGAATACGACAGCTCGCTGTTCGGCACCTGCTCGCAGATCCTCTCGAAGGCCAAGTACATCTACAACCCCAGCTCGTCGAGCAGCGCCGTCTCGCGCCTGTGCTCACGTGCCCGCGCCGATTGCTCGAAGGGCATCGTCGTGGCCGGCTTCAGCCAGGGGTCGGTGATCGCCATCAACGCGAAGAACTACGACACCCGCGTGCGCGCCGCCTACGGCATGGGCTCGCACAACCTGTACACCACGTACGTGATGAACTCGTGCATGAACAACGGCAGCACGGTCAAGCTCAACCGCAGTCTGCTGCGCGTGGTCAACGGCCAGAGCGACATCTTCCCGGGCGGCACGGCCATCACTGTGCGCAGCTCGACCGAAGCCGTCACCGGCAAGAGCTGCGGCTCGACCGCCTACGAATGCCTCAACGCCAACGGCAGCGGCTGGATCATGATCCGCGACAGCGCCGTGGGCGACGGCTCGGCCGACCACTGCTACCAGCGCGTCGGCGGCTGCACGGGTCTGCAAAGCACGACCGACAGCACCTGGCGCAACGGCACGGTCAACTGGGGTCTGAAGGCCAACCTCGACTGGCTGCAAGGCTTCGCCCCGCGCTGATCGGCAGCGTCTTTCCGACACCTCGACCCGTGACCCTCCAGGGCTGCGGGGTTTGAGCAAGGCACCTCGGCCTCGGCCCAGGTGCCTTTTTTCATTCGCACAGCGAATGACCTGCCGTGGCGCGCTCGCCTTGAACCGAAACGCTAGCGATTTCCCGCATGGGGGTTTCCACGAGATTTGCCGACTGCGTTCAATTGAGGGTCAGCCCCAGCTGGGCAGACTCGTGAGGTTCTCCACACCGCATGGAGAGCGAGCGCTTCACCCTGCGCACGCCAGAGCCAGCTGCCGCACCCACCCGTGTGCCAGCCACCCGGCCGACGAAAAACCGATCAATCACGGAGACGCAACATGAAACTCGCAACGCACTTCCGCAAGTTCGCATTGGCTGCCGCGGCCCTGGCCGGCCTGGCCGTCAGCTCGACCACCTTTGCCGCCAACTTCACGGCCAACTACTCGGCAGGCCTCACGCGCTACAACATCAAGGGCACCGAGCCCGACACCACCACCAAGCACCCGGTGTTCATCTACACCGTCGGCACCACCGAGGACTACGACAACGCCCAAGCCATGGGCGCGGTCGCCGAGATGGCCGCCAAGGGCTTCGTCGCTGCGGCCGTGCAGTACGACAGCTCGCTGTTCGGCACCTGCTCGCAGATCCTCTCAAAGGCCCGCTACATCTACAACCCCAGCTCGTCGAGCAGCGCCGTCTCGCGCCTGTGCTCGCGTGCCCGCGCCGATTGCTCGATGGGCATCGTCGTGGCCGGCTTCAGCCAGGGGTCGGTGATCGCCATCAACGCGAAGAACTACGACTCCCGCGTGCGCGCCGCCTACGGCATGGGCTCGCACAACCTGTACACCACGTACATCATGAACTCGTGCATGAACAACAGCCGCACGGTCAAGCTGCCGCGCACGCTGCTGCGCGTGGTCAACGGCCAGAGCGACATCTTCCCGGGCGGCACCGCGATCACCGTGCGCAGCTCGACCGAAGCCGTCACCGGCAAGAGCTGCGGCGCAACCGCCTACGAGTGCCTCAACGCCAACGGCAGCGGCTGGGTCATGATCCGCGACAGCGCCGTGGGCGACGGCTCGGCCGACCACTGCTACCAGCGCATCGGTGGCTGCCTGGGCCTGCAGAGCACGACCGACAGCACCTGGCGCAACGGCTACGAAAGCTGGAGCCTGAAGACCAACCTCGACTGGCTGCAAGGCTTCGCTCCGCGCTGAGCTGCGCCTGACGCTAGCCACACCGCCCGATGCCTCGCCGAGGCAGCCGGGCGGCCCGCAGGGCACCTCGCCGCATGGCCAGGTGCCCTTCTTGTTGGGCTGCCGGGTGGCGAGTTCCGTTCCGAAAAACGGCTGCCGTGACGCGGCGCCAACTCCGTCACACACCCGATCGGCGCTTTCTGCCTCGCCGCGAAAGCGCCGATTTTCTTTTTCGCATCGGCGTGAAATTCGCCGCACGGGCACGGCCGGGATATCCCGAAGCGCAGCGACTGCATGCAATTGCCCCGCATTCGGGGGCTTGCAGACTGTATCCAGACGAAACGAATCGCCCTCCAACTTCAGCGGATCGAATCGTCGGAACCCTTCAGTCCAAAAGCACACATCGCGCAACACCGGAGACGACGACCATGACCACCTTCTTCGCCAAGCACGTCCGCCAACTGGCCTTTGCCGCGCTGGGTCTTGCCCTCGGCGGCTCGGCCCTGGCCGCTGATTTCACCAGCAGCTACTCGGCAGGCCTGACCACCTATTCGATCAAGGGCTCGGAGCCCAACACCACGACCAAGCACCCGGTGTTCATCTACACCGTCGGCACGACCGAGGACTATGACAACGCGCAGGCCATGGGCGCCGTGGCCGAGATGGTCGCCAAGGGCTTCGTCGCCGCCGCCGTCAAGTACGACAGCTCGCTGTTCGGCACCTGCACGCAAATCCTCTCGAAGGCCAAGTACATCTACAACAGCGCCTCCACCAGCAGCGCCGTGTCGAAACTGTGTGCCCGCGCCCGCGCTGACTGCTCGAAGGGCATCGTCGTGGCCGGCTTCAGCCAGGGCTCGGTGATCGCGCTCAACGCGAAGAATTTCGACACCCGCGTGCGTGCCGCCTACGGCATGGGCTCGCACACGCTGTACACCACCTACGTCATGAACTCGTGCATGACGCCGGGCGGCTACAAGATCACCAAGGACAAGGTCCGCATCGTCAACGGCCAGAGCGACATCTTCCCCGGCGGCACCGCCACCGTCGTGCGCTCGTCGTCGCAATCGGTCGCCGGCCTGACCTGCGGCGCGCTCGACTACCAGTGCCTGGCCGCCAACGGCAGCGGCTGGATCATGATCCGCGACAGCGACGTGGGTGACGGCTCGGCCGACCACTGCTACCAGCGCGTGCTGGGTTGCACCGGCCTGCAAAGCGTCACCGACAACGCCTGGCGCTCGGGCTCGGCCAACTGGGGCCTCAAGGCCAACCTGACCTGGCTCGCCTCTTTCGCCACGCCGTGAGTCGCCCCGAGCTTCACGTGAACCGATAGTCCTTCGTTGCCGCCGGTTGACCCGGCGGCAACGGTCGTTTGAGGGCCTCAACGCCCCACCGCACGCGCCGTTCAACAGGCACCTCGCCCTCAGGCCAGGTGCCTTCTTTTTTGGGGCCCGCCGGATGCCTGTGCAGCAGCGCCTGCAGCGCACGCGCACTGCACGGCCATCGCTTGAACCCGAGACTTCGACCGAACCTGCGCCCATCGCCCGGCCCAGGCGCCACGCCGCCAAGCCCGCGCGCGATGCCGGTCTGCAACAGCCTGAGCCGGCCAGCGAAGGCGCTTCTGGAGCTACGCAGCGAGGGCCACTACTGCGCGAACTCGGACACCACGAGCGCAATCAAGCAGGTCATCGGTGCCCTGGGCGTGGCCTGGATGGAGCGCTCGCGCTCAGCGCGGGATTCGCGCTTCTGGGGCGCCGCAGCCCCGTGAACTGCGTCGTTGCGCCGACTACTCACCCTTGAACCACGAGCGAATGCCGATGTCGTCGTTGTTCAGGAAGTACGAAGGCGGCGCACCGACCGAACGGGTCCAGATGCGTGAAAAGTGCGCCGAATCGGCGAACCCGGCGGCGGCGGCGATCTCGGTGAGCGTCATGCCCTGGCTGGCCAGGGTAAAGGCAACGTCCAGCTTGCGCGAGAGCACATAGCTTCGCAACGCGATGCCCATCGAATCCGAGAACAGGTGCGACAGCCGGTGGTACGACAAGTGGATATCCTCCGCCAAGCGGTCCATCGGCGTGCGAACGTCCGCCTCGACCAGCGACATCACCCGTTGAATCCGCGCATCCAGCGGCCGTGGGGTCGGCAGGTCCGCAGCGATTCTTTTCATCACCGCATCGCTCAAGGCCTTGGCACCGCGGGCACTCAGCCGCCCTTCAAAGGCCGCGTCGATGGCATCGTCGCAATCGATGAAGTCCGCGCGAGACAAGGGCGACAGGGGCTGCGGTCTCCTCAGCGTGCTGATGACACGGAACCAGCGGCTGATCGAACCGAAGCCGATGCTCAGGACGGGAACCTGCGCCGCATGCGTGCGGCGCCACACGCCGGGCGAGACCAAGAAGGCGCTCGCACACGCCCGGTGCCCCTTGACCTCGAGTTCAAAAGCTTGCCCCGTGCGCGACAACTGCACCGAGATCGAAAATCGAACCGATTCGGAAGCCAAGCCATCGCCGACGTACAGAAATCCGTCGTCGAAGATGTAGATCCAGTTCTTTCGTGCAAGCGCTTGGGCTTTGCGTGTGGACACCGTCATTCAACCACCTGTGCAGAGCACGGCACTGCCCAGAGGCGCAATGGACATCCATGAACGGGTGTCGGCGCCGTTCTCCCGATGCCCCCTGATGGGCTGAGGACACTCGCGCCGATCAACCCCAGTTGCAGACCGTTCGTGCATGGTGCGCTTCTATTCCGGGTGCGAGCTTGAAGGAAGAGGTCGAAGTAGAGAGGGGATACCCTCAATGCCCGAAGCCAGCCCCGGGTGCGCAACCGACAGTCCGGCGAGGTCTCACTGAAACTGCGACAGCATCTGCTCCAACGCCATCGTGAACGGCGCCTGCATCATCGGCAGCGTGAACAGCATGCCGAGCAAGCCCACCGCCAGCGTGATCGGAAAGCCGATGGCGAAGATGTTCATCTGCTGCGACACGCGCGAGATGACCCCGAGCACGAGGTTCACGAACAGCAGCATCGTGATCATCGGCAGCGCGATCCACAGGCCGAGCTTGAAGATCTCGGCGCCCCAGGTCTGCGGCTGCAGGGCCCGGACGAACGCAAAGGGCTCGGGCCCGACTGGGAACGCCTGAAAGCTCGCCACCAGCGCCGCGATCAACAACAGGTGGCCGTTGATGATGATGAACAGGAACGACACCACCGTGTTGAAGAAGCGGCTCACCGCCGTGGACTGCCCGCCCGTGGCCGGGTCGAAGA
Organism: Piscinibacter sp. PDB5-1; assembly: GCF_056676035.1. NCBI lineage: Bacteria > Pseudomonadati > Pseudomonadota > Betaproteobacteria > Burkholderiales > Sphaerotilaceae > Piscinibacter > Piscinibacter sp. PDB5-1. The sequence goes on from NZ_JBWVZL010000002.1 coordinate 491,814, forward strand.
AGCCCGCGTAGTTGAGGCCCATCTGCAACCCGATGAGTTCGCCCGCGAACTCGATGGCCGAAAACACGATGCGCGCCGCGAAGCCCAGCGACAAACCGATCAGCACCTGCTGGATCACCACCAGCACCGCCGCGCCCGAATCGAGCGGCACCACCGGCATCGGTGGCAACGAGGCCTGCGCGCACACGGTGATCAGGAAGGCCAGGCCCACGCGCACCCGTACCGGCACCGCGCGCTGCGAGAACACCGGCATCGTCGTGAAGAGTGCCAGCGCACGCAGAAAGGGCCACAGCAGCGGGGTGATCCACCCCATGAGCTGGGCTTCGGTGAAGGTCAGCATGGCGCGGTCACCTCATCCGTTCGCAGGGTTCGATGTCTTGCGCACAGAAGGGACGGACGCCCGACCGTTCAACCCACCACCGTCGGGATCGACTGCAGCATGCGCTGGATGTATTCGACCAGCGTGGTCAGCATCCACGGCCCGGCGATGGCGAGCACCGCCACGGCCGCGATCATCTTCGGCACGAACGACAGCGTGGCTTCGTGGATCTGCGTGGCCGCCTGGAAGATGCTCACCACCAGGCCCACGCCCAGCACCGTCAGCAAGATCGGCGCGGCCACCATCAGCAGCAGGTAGAGGCCTTGTTGGCCGAGGGTGAAGGCTTGTTGGGGGTCCATGGTCTTTTCTTTCCTTGTTCGGCCCCGCCCACACCCGTTCGGGCTGAGGTATCGAAGCCCCTGCATGACAGCTTCCGAGCGAGGACTTCGATACCTCAGTCCGAACGGTTTATCAATGCGTGATCGGCGGGGAGAGCTAGGTCACAAAGCTCGCAGCCAGCGAACCCAGCAGCAGGTTCCAGCCATCGGCCAGCACGAAGAGCATCAACTTGAAGGGCAAGGCGACGAGCACCGGGCTCAGCATCATCATCCCCAGGCTCATCAGCACGCTCGCCACGATCATGTCGATGACGAGGAAGGGAATGAAGATGAGAAAGCCGATCTGGAAGGCGCTTTTCAGCTCGCTGGTCACGAAGGCCGGCACGAGCACCTTGAAGGGCACGTCGGCGGCTTTGACGGCCGGGTCGATCTTGGCCAGCTTGGCGAACAGGGCCACGTCGGACTGGCGAGTCTGCTTGAGCATGAACTCGCGCATCGGCACCTCGCCGCGCTTGAGCGCCTCTTCGAACGCAATCTGGTTCGCCGCGTATGGCTGGTAGGCCTGCGCGTAGACGCGATCGATGGTCGGGCTCATCACGAAGAACGTGAGAAAGAGGCTCAGGCCGATGATCACCTGGTTGGGCGGCGCGGCCTGCGTGCCCAGCGCCTGGCGCAAGAGGCTTAGCACGATCACGATGCGGGTGAAGCCCGTCATCAGCAGCAGCACGGCCGGCAGGAAGCTCAGCACCGTGAAGAACAGCAGCGTCTGGATCGGCACCGAGTAGCTCGCGCCCCCGGCGCCCTGGCCCACCAGCAGCGGCAGGCCCGCGCTGCCGGCGGTCGGTGCCGCGGCGCCCTGGGCTAAAGCCAATTCAGGAATGGCCGACAACACCGTCAAGCCGGCGAGTGCAGCAAGGCGGCGCACGCCGCGCGAAGAAATCATGCGCACGGCGCTCATGCCTGCCCCCCGGTCGAACCGTTCGAATCGCTGGGGCGGCGCAGCTTGGCCAGCACCTGCGCGAACGACGCGGCCATTGGCGGCAGCGGCATGCCCGGCGCTGCCGGCACCTCGGCCTGGGGCGCCATCGTGTGCAGCGTGGTGATGCTCTGCGGCGTGATGCCCAGCACCAGCCATTGGCGGTCGTCGCCCTGCCCCACCTCGACGGTGACCACGCGCTGGCTAGGCGACAGCGGCAGCACGGCCACGCTGCGCATCAGCCCGTGCGCGGCGCCACCGCCCATCGGCGTGCGCTTCAGCAACCACAGCGCCACCGGAATCATCGCGATGATCGCGATGAACCACAGCAGCGAACCCAAACCGCTCGAAACCATCTTTGATCAACTCCGGATTTTCTTGGCTTGCAGGTTCATTCGTGCCTTCACCCGCCGCGGCTCAGGCGGCGCATGCGCTCGCTCGGCGTGACGATGTCGGTCAGGCGAATGCCGAACTTGTCGTTCACGACCACGACTTCGCCTTGCGCGATGAGGTAGCCGTTGACCAGCACGTCCATCGGCTCGCCGGCCAGCGCGTCGAGTTCGACGACCGAGCCCTGGGCCAGCTGCAGGATGTGCTTGATCGGAATGCGCGTGCGACCCAGTTCCACGGTGAGCTGCACCGGGATGTCCAGGATCATGTTGATGTCGTTGCCCGCGGCCACCGCCGTCGAGTTCGAGAAGTTGTCGAACGCGACCGGTGCGACCTGGTCGGCGGCGACCTCGCTCGCGGCCGTGGGCTTGGCTTCGGCCAGCGCCGCCGCCCACTCGGCGGCCATCGCGTCTTCTTCGCTTTGCGGGGCGGCGTTGTTGTCAGTTGACATTGTTTTCTCCGAGCCAGGTCATGTTGGAACTGGACAGCATGTGATCGACCTTCAAGGCGTACTTGCCGTTCGAGACGCCGTAGTGGCAGTCAAAGATGGGCACTCCGCAGACCTTGCCCTGGATGCCCGCTTCGAGGTCGAGCTCGATGAAGTCACCGGGCTTGAAGCTCAGCAGCTGCTCGACCGTCGCCTCGGCGGTGGCGAGTTCGGCAACGACCTCGACCGTGGCCGCCTGGATCTGCTGCTTCATCAGGTTGACCCAGCGCCGGTCGGGTTCGTTGCTGTCGCCCTGGATCGTCGAATACAGCACGTCGCGGATCGGCTCCAGCGTCGCGTAAGGAATGCAGAAGTGGATCGTTCCCGAGGTGTCGCCGATCTCGAGCGTGAAGCTCGTGGCAACGACGATCTCGCTGGGCGTGGCGATGTTGGCGAACTGCGGCTGCATCTCCGAGCGCTGGTAGTCCAGCTCCAGCGGATAAATGCCCTGCCAGGCCTTCTTGTACTCGGCGGTGATCACCTCGATGAGCCGCGTGATGATGCGCTGCTCGGTGGGCGAGAAGTCACGACCTTCGATGCGCGTATGAAACTTGCCGGCGCCGCCGAAGAGCGCGTCGATCACCGCAAACACCAGCGTCGGGTCGCACACGATCAGGCCAGAGCCGCGCAGCGGGCGCACCGAAAGAATGTTGAAGTTCGTGGGCACCACGATCTCGCGCAGGAAGGCGCTGTACTTCTGCACCTTCACGCCGCCGATCGAGATTTCGGGGCTCTTGCGGATGAAGTTGAACATCCCGATGCGGATGTTGCGGGCGAAGCGCTCGTTGATGATTTCCATCGTGGGCATGCGCCCACGCACGATGCGCTCTTGGCTCGCGATGTCGTAGTCGCGAATGCCGCCCTGCTGGGTGTCCTCTTCCTCCAGCTTCTGGCTTTCGCCGGTGATGCCCTGCAGCAGGGCATCAACTTCGTCTTGCGAGAGGATCTGTTGGCTCATGTGAGCCCCTCATTCGATGGGTACATCGACCGATCCCCCGAGGGAATGCGGGCCGGCTTGGGAGCGGCCCGGCGCTGAGGCCGCCGCAGAACCAATGACAAGGGGTGGTTCATCGTTCGGCCTTCACTGAATGATGAAGTTCGAGAAGTGCACGTTCTTGACCGGGCTCTCGACGGCCTTCTTCTTTTTCTTCGAGCCGCCGTTGGCGCTCAGGTCCACGCCGAGCGGCAGCGCCGCTTCGCGCATGATTTCGCGGGCCAGTTGTTCCTTGCCGGGGCGGTCGAGCAGCTCGCCGGCGGTCTTGTGTGACAGCACCATCAAGATGCCGTTGCGGATGGCCGGCATGTAGAGCTTGATTTCTTCGGCGACCTTGGCGTCGTCCACTTCGAGCGTGACCCCGACCTGCGCATAGCGCTCGGTGTCCTTGTCGGCGAGGTTCACGACGAAGGCATCGAGGGGAATGAAGATCGGCGGGTGCTTCTTGGCGTCCTTGTCCTTCTTCTTCGCGGACGAGGCTTCGGCGTCTTCGTCGCCTTCGTCGGCGGCGACCTCGCCGTCCTCGTCTTCAGCCGCAGCGGCCGCGGCGGCAGCGTTCTTCTTCGCAATGAAGACGGCCGCACCCCCACCCACCAGCACGAGCAGCAGCACGGCGGCAATGATGATGATCAGCTTCTTCTTGCCCTTGGGTGCGGGTGCGCCCGAGGCTTCGGCAGTGGCGGTGGCCATCCAGACTCCTTCGCGCGGCCGCAACCAATGCGGCCTGCATGAAGGAAATTATGGAAACCGCACCCCTCTGGCGATGCCCAGAAAAGCGGGGGGAAAGGGGTGTTTCACGCGCTCGGCACAAGTGCCCACTGACCTGCGCGCCGACGGCGCGCTGAGCGCTCGGGCGCTCAGGCGTAGAGGTCGACGCCGCCCGCCGAGACGCGCGCGGTGCGGCGCGGCGTGTCGGCCGCCACCTCGTCGACACCCTGGGCACCGCGGCCCGCGCCGCCTTCACCCGGGCGGCCTTCGCCGCCGTCACGCGGCTGGCGCGGCTGCTGGAAGACGCCGCCACCGGCCAGCGTCAAGCCGGCGTCACGCAGTGCCGAAGCGAGTTCGGGCAGTCCGTTTTCGAGGATCTGCCGGGTCTGGGCCGAGGCGGCGGCGAAGTCCACCTGGGCCTTGCTGCCGTCGAGTGCGATCTGCACCGCGATCGGGCCCATCTCGGGCGGGTTGAGTTGCAGCTCAGCCTGCTGAACGCCCTGCTTGGCCAAAAGGCTGAGCTGAATGCCCAGCGCCTGCGGAAACTCAGGCGACTGCACCGGCGTGGGCAAGGCCACGGTCGATGCGGCAGCAGTAGGCCCCGCGCGGTCGGCGCCCTGGGGCGTGGGACTGGCCAGCGCGGCCAGGTCGGCGCGCGCGGTCGCGGCGCCGTCGAGTCCGTGCACGGCGCCGGCCTGCGCCAGCTCGGCTTGAAACTCGCCCGCGAGCGCGGTGCCATCGGTCGCGCCCTGGCCCACCAGCGCCGCTGTGTCGGCGGCGCCAGCGCCGCCACGGGCCACCAGGGCCATCGGGTCGGCCCATGCATCACCGGCGTGGCCGGCTCCATCGGATGCCGTCTGCGCGCCGCGTGCCGCTGTGGCGGCCATGCCCGCACCCAGCAAGGTGGCGACCAGCCCGTCGCCCGTCGGCGCGGTGTGGCCCATCGCCTCGCTGCCGGTGCCCACGGGCGCAGCCGCCACGGGGCGCTGCAGCGCCGACATCCAATCGATCAGCACCGGGTCGAGCGTGGGCGCATCGCCCTCGCCTGCTGCGGCCTCGTCGCCGGCGGCCTGCGCGGCGCCTGCCGCGTCGTGGCAGCCTTCGCGCTCGGCGCTTCGGTCGGCGTGCGCAGTCTTCTCAGCCTTGTCGGCCTTGTGGGCCTTGTCGCCCTTGGCGGGCGTGGCCTTGGGTTTGTCGGCCGGCGTGGCCTTGGGCTCGGCAGCCGCGGCGGCGGGCTCTTGTGCGGGGCGCGAGGCGTCGTTGAGCATCTGCGCGAAGGCGGGCCCACCGGGGGTGGGCGCGGCACCACCCGAACCCGCGTTCGGCGGCGTCACCGGGGCAGAAACAGGGGCGGCGAAAGAAACGTTGGCAGCCATGCGGTTCACTCTTGAAAGCGTGGGGCGTCGCAAGACGCTGAAAAACGTGCGGGGGCTTCAGGCGGCGTGAGCGACAGGCTCACAGCGCCGGCATGAAGCCGCTGGGTTGTGCCAGGCGGGCCCAGGCCGCGCGCGTGGCGAACTCGTCGGTCTGCCGTTGCTCGCGGCGCTCGGCGCCGATCTTCATTTCGTTGAGCCGGCGCTCCAGCAGCTTGCGCACCGAGGCGACACGCATCTCTTGCTCGATCAGCACCTGGCGCATGCGGGCCACGCGCGTGTCGGCCTGGGTGACGGCCCGGTTCTGCTGCTCGATGGCCTGGCTCAGGCGCTCTGAGAACACCTGGTAGCCCTGCAACGCGGCAATGCCCTGGTGGCTCTTGAACTGCTCGCGGAAGCGGTTCTCGTACTCGGCGCGGTACTGCACCAGCTGCTCCATCTGCATCTCGGCGGCGCGGTGCATGTCGAGCGCGCGTTGCACCTCGGCCAGCGCCGCGTCGCGCTCGCGTTCGGCCTGTCCCAGCAGGGCCATCAGGGGGTCGAGGGATCGGTTGGAGGGGTTCATGGTTCAGCGTCCGTGGATTCAGGTCTGCACCGTCGAGCGCAATTGCGCGACGCTGCGTGCCAAGGTGGCGGGCTGGTGCATGTCTTGCTGCAGCAGGTCGATCATTCGCGGGTGCATGCGCACCGCCGCATCGAGCTCGGGGTCGTGCCCCGGCGCGTAGGCGCCGAGCTGGATCAGATCCCGGGCCTTGTTGTATTTGGCGTGGAGCTGTCGGAAGCGGCGCGCCGACTCGATGTGCTCTTGCGCGCTCACGTTGTTCATCACGCGCGAGATGGAGCGTTCGATGTCGATGGCCGGGTAGTGGCCCGATTCGGCCAGCTCGCGCGACAGCACGATGTGCCCGTCGAGGATGCCTCGCGCCGCGTCGGCGATCGGGTCTTGCTGGTCGTCGCCTTCGCTGAGCACGGTGTAGAAGGCCGTGATCGAGCCCACGCCGTGGATGCCGTTGCCGCTGCGTTCGACCAGCTGCGGCAACTTGGCGAAGCAGCTCGGCGGGTAGCCTTTGGTGGCCGGCGGCTCGCCGATGGCCAGCGCGATCTCGCGCTGCGCCATCGCGTAGCGGGTCAGCGAATCCATCAGCAGCAGCACGTGCTGGCCGCGGTCGCGGAAGTGTTCGGCAATGGCCGTCGCGTAGTTCGCGCCCTGCATGCGCACGAGCGGCGGCGCGTCGGCGGGTGCGGCCACAACGACCGAGCGCTTGATGCCCTCTTCGCCGAGGATGTCTTCGATGAACTCTTTGACTTCACGGCCGCGTTCGCCGATCAGCCCGACGACGATCACGTCCGCCGCCGTGTAGCGGGCCATCATGCCCAGCAGCACCGACTTGCCGACGCCGGTGCCCGCGAACAGGCCGATGCGCTGGCCGCGGCCCACGGTGAGCATGCTGTTGATGGCGCGCACGCCGGTGTCCAGCGGCTGGCGGATGGGGTCGCGGTCCATCGCGTTGATGGGGCGGCGGATCAGCGGCTCGTTGTGCACCAGGTGCAACGGGCCCTTGCGGTCCATCGGGTGCCCCTGCGAATCCACCACGCGGCCCAGCAGGCCGTCGCCCACGGGCAGGTGCAGCGTGCGGTCTTCGCCTCGACGCCACGGGTGGGCTGAAGCGCCCAGCAGCAGCGGCACGATCGGCGACGGGCGCGGCACGACGCGCGCACCACTCGCCAAGCCTTTGATCTCGCCGGTGGGCATGAGGTAGGCGCGGTCGCCCGAGAAGCCCACCACTTCGGCCAGCACGGGGCTCTGGCCTTCCATGCGCACTTCGCACACCGAGCCCACGGGCACGCGGATGCCGGCGGCTTCGAGCACGAGGCCCGCCACGCGCACGAGCAGACCCTGCGTTTCAAGCGGCAGCGGCTCTTTCGAGAACGACTTCAGGTCGTGCAGGTAGCGCTGCCACTTCTGGGTGGATGCGCGCGCGAGCGCCTCTGGATTGAGTTGTTCGCTCATTCGTCGGCCTCCGGGTCGGCCGTCAGGTCCGAGTCCCAACCCTGGTCGCAGCCGAGGGTGGCGGCGGCTCGGCGCCAGCGGGTTTCGAGCGTGGCGTCGATGACGCCGATGTCCGATTCGACGAGGCAGCCCCCGCGCACGACGTCGGCGTCGCTCAGCACGCGGGCGCCGCGCGCGGCGATCACGTCGGCCGCACCCTGCTGCACCAGCGGCTGGTCGTCGGGGTGCACCCGCAGCGTGATGTGGCGTGCACTCAGCAACAACGTGTCCACGGCCTCGGTCGCCACCACGGCCACCAGTTCAGGCTGCGTGGTGAGCTCACTGCGCACGATCTGCTTGGCCAGGTGTGTGGCGGTCACAGCCAGCGCGCGCGCCATGTCTTGCTGCATGTCGTCGAGCTGCGTGCCCATCGCCTGCATCAGCGCACCGATCTGCTGCGTCATCTGCATCGCGAAGCTCTGCTTGAAGCCTTCGAGGGCGACCAGGCCGTCGCGGTAGCCATCCTGGTAGCCCTGGTGGCGCGCTGCGTTCACGTGCTGGGCCAGCACCTCTTCGGGTGAGGGCTCGGGCGGCGGCGGCGGGTCGGGCGGGCGCACGCCGGTGGCTTGCGGCTCGACACCCGAGAAGGTGCCGGGGCTCCAGGCCGAGAACGAATTCAGCTCTTCGCGCGGAATGAAGCGGCTGTACGACGAGGGCTTGACCCCACCCTCGGGCGGAGGCACCTGGCGCGGACCGTGGTTGCTCTTGGACGTCATCACAGGAACTCGTCGTCACCCGAGGCGCCCAGAGCAATCTGGCCTTCGTCGGCGAGGCGGCGCACGATCTTGAGCATCTCCTTCTGCTCGGCCTCGACTTCGCTGACGCGCACCGGGCCACGCGATTCGAGGTCTTCGCGCAGCGTTTCGGCCGCACGGCTGGACATGTTGCGGAACACCTTCTCGCGCATCTCCGGCGTCGCCCCCTTGAGCGCGATGACCAGCGATTCGGACTGCACTTCCTTCATCAGCAGCTGGATCGCCTTGTCGTCGAGCTTCTCCAGGTCGTCGAAGGTGAACATGTTGTCCATGATCTTCTGGGCCAGCTCGTTGTCGGCTTCGCGGATGTAGTCGAGCACCGCCGTTTCCATGCTGCCGCCCAGCAGGTTGATCATCTCGGCGGCCGTCTTCACGCCGCCCAGCGAGGCCTTGCGCAGCTTGTCACCGCCGGCCAGCACCTTGCTCATCACTTCGTTCAGGTCTTTCAACGCGGCGGGCTGGATGCCATCGAGCGTGGCGATGCGCACCATGACCTCGTTGCGCTGGCGTTCGGTGAATGCCTTGAGGACGCCCGAGGCCTGGTCGAACTCGAGGTGCACGAGGATGGCCGCGACGATTTGCGGGTGCTCGTTGCGCAGCAGCTCGGCCACCGAGCCGGCGTCCATCCACTTGAGGCTTTCGATGCCGCTGGTGTCACCGCCTTGCAGGATGCGGTCGATCAGCAGGTTGGCCTTGTCTTCGCCAAGCGCCTTGCGCAGCACCGCCTTCACGTACTCGTCGGTGTCGGTCACGAGCATGCTCTGCTCGTTGGCCTCGGTCGAGAAGCGCTCGAGCACGCCGTCCACGCGCTCGCGCGGAATGGCCTTCATCCGGGCGATGGTCTCGCCCAGGCCTTGCACTTCTTTCGGCGTGAGTTGGCGGAAGACCTCGGCCGCGCCCTCTTCGCCGAGCGACATCAGCAGGATGGCGGCGTCTTCGAGCCCCTTGGCGTCCATGTGGTTCGAGTCCCTGTCTTGTTATGTGATCGGCGTGCGCTCGGCGTCAGACCGTCGGCGCGTCGCGGTTGACCCAGCCGCGAACGATGTTCGCCACCGCGGTCGGGTTGTCCTTGGCCAGGTTGCGCACGCCTTCGAGCTGCAGCGTCACCGTCGGCGCAGCGATCACGGGCATGCTGGGCACGGCCGGCAGCACCTCTTCGTCGGCGACCACGGCATCGAGCTGCTGGCCCTTCAGGTCTTCGGGCTGCTTGATGGTCCTGAGCGCCGGGCGGATGACGCCGAACACCACCAGCACCGCCACCAGCGCCAGGGCCAGCGGCACGACCGCGCTGCGTGCGATCTCGATGGTCTCGGGCTGCTTCCAGATCGGCGTGTCGTCCACCGGCGTCTGCGCGATCTTGAACGGCGCGTTGATGACCTTCACCGAGTCGCCGCGGTCTTGCTTGAAGCCGATGCTTTCGCGCACGAGGCTGTTGAGGTTCTCGATCTCTTGCTCGGACAGCGGCGTGGTGGTGGTCTTGCCCTTGGCGTCGGTCTTGGTGATGTGGTTGACGACCACGGCTGCGTTCAGGCGCTTGACGGTGCCCGTGGCGTTGCGTGTCACGCGCACGGTCTTGTCCACCTCGTAGTTGGTGACGTTCTCGCGGCGGCTGTTGGTCGCGCCAGCTTGTCCGCCACCCTGCGCGGTCTGCAGCGGCTGCGCGGCGCCGTTGATCGGCGCCGTGGCCGGCACGGGCGGCTGGTTCGAGGCCGCGCCCGGCACACCGCTCGGGGTTCCGGGCTGCGAGCCCATCTGCTCGCTGGTCTGCTGGCTGCGCACGCTGGCTTCGGCGTTCTGGCCCTGGTTGGGTTTGAACTCTTCCGAGGTCGATTCGACCTGCGCGAAGTCGAGTTCGGCGGTCACCTGCGCGCGCAGGTTGTCGCGGCCGACCACCGGCTCCAGGATGTCCACGATGCGCTTGGTGTAGATCGACTCGATCTGGTTGACGTACTGCAGCTGCTGCGCGTCCAGGCCCGACGCGTGCGACGCATCTTCGTTGCCCGACAGCAGCGTGCCGTTTTGGTCGAGCACGCTCACGGCCTTGGGCGCGAGTTCGGGCACGCTGCTCGACACCAGGTGCACGATGCCGGCGACCTGGGCGCGGTCCAGCGTGCGGCCGGGGTACAGGGACAGCATCACGGAGGCACTGGGCTTTTGCTGCTCGCGGAAGAACCCATTCTGGTTGGGCAGCGCGAGGTGCACGCGTGCGTTTTGCACGGAAGGCATCGCGGTGATCGAGCGCGTCAACTCGCCTTCGAGGCCGCGTTGAAAAGTGAGCCGTTCCTGGAACTGCGTCTGCCCGAAGCGGGCGCCGTCCATCAGTTCGAAGCCGACCACCGAGCCCTTGGGCAGGCCGGCCGACGCCAGCTTCAGGCGCAAATCGTGAACTTGTGCCGCCGGCACGAGGATGGCGCCGCCGCCTTCGGAGTGCTTGTAGGGCACGTTCATCTGCGAGAGCTGGGCAATGATCGCGCCGCCGTCCTTGTCGGACAGGTTGGCGTACAGCACCTTGTAATCGCCCTTGCTGCTCCACATCGACAGGCCCACCAGCACCGCCAGCAGCGCCGCCACACCGAGCCCGAGGCTCACGCGGCTTTTCACGGGCATGGCCGCCAGGCGCGCACCGACGCCGGTCGGCGCTGGCAAGGCGGAGGGGTTGGCAAGTGTGACGGCGTTGTCCATGTGATTGGCAATTCAACGGGACGCACGGCGCCCCAGATGAAATGGATTGTTTTGGAAACGCCCTCCTGCGAATGGCCCGAACAACCCGCCAAACGACGGTCAGTTCCCTCCATCGTGGCGAGGCCCGTTTCCCTACAGTGGCAAACATGCGGCGACGACTTCGTGCCGCACGGAGACCCCTGATGGACGTCAAGCTCAAACCCTTCAATTTCGCCGAAGCCGTCGCCCGCGCCGGGCTCGCGGCGAATGGGCAGCCGCTCGTCACGAAGAAGGTCGAGGGGGCGGGCTTCCAGCAGGCGTTGACCCAGGCGCTGCGCTCGGTGAGCAACACCCAGAACGAGGCGAGCGAAATGCAGCGCCAGGTGCAGATGGGCAACCCCACCGTCAGCTTGGAAGAGACGATGGTGTCGATGCAGAAGGCGCAGATCGGCTTCCAGGCCGCGCTGCAGGTGCGCAGCCGCCTGGTGCAGGCCTACTCTGAAATCATGAACATGACGGTCTGAGCCGCTGGCTCGACCCACCCGCCACCGGCGCGCCGCCGGGGCCGGTCACAGCGAGCGGAAGGCCCCCGCCGCGCCCAGGTCGGTGATGGCGTTCTGCACCTTCACCGCCGCACTGCTGAAAAACACCGCCGGCGAGGCGCCGAAGGTCTTCGACCACACGCGCGAGAAATGCGCCGAGTCGGAAAAGCCCGCCGCCAGCGCGATCTCGGTGAGGTTCAGACCCCGCCCGACGAGGCTGGCCGCGCGGTGGATCTTTTGCGACAGCGCGTAGCTGCGCAGCGGAATGCCCAGGTCTTCAGAGAACAGGTGCGAAAGCCGGTCGTACGACAGCTCGACCTCTTGCGCGAGCTCTTCGAGCGAAGCGCCGGGCGTCACGTCGAGCCGTTCGAGCACCCGCTGCACGCGGGCGTCGAGGGGCCCGATGGGTGGCAGCTGCAACGCCACCGTCTCGCACATCGACTGCGCCAACGCCGACGGCTCGCGGCCGACCAGCGCGCCCTGGCACGCGGCCTCGAACTGCGCGTTCAGCGGGTCGAACAAGGCCCGGTCGAGCGACAGCAGCCCGTCGGCGTCGATGCCGCGAAACGCGCGATAGCAACCATGCTGCGGGCTGATGCCCACGCTGACGATGGGTGCGTCGGGCGAGGACAGCGCGCGGCGCGTGAATGGCCGGATGGCCACCGCGGTCAGCTCGAACGTGCCCTGCTCGGTGCGCAGAGAAAACGGGCGCCCGTCGAGCGAGACGATCACCGTGGCCGAAAAGCGCTCGGTGAACTCGCGCGGCGACCAATGCCCGGCATAGACGAAGCCATAGTCGAAGAGACTGAGCTTGCCCTTGGCCTTGGGCGTACGCAGGCTCGACGATGTCGCGGAGGATTCAGGAGCTTGCATGGGATTGGGCATTGGCGCGCCGCGACGATAGCTTCTTCGCACACGCGTTCACATTGGGGATTGTCCGCGCGCACGCACTGCGACGCGCGAGTCCCGGCTCCAGCGCCCCGCCACGTGCCCCTCGCGCTGTGCCAAGGCCCTTCAACGGCTGGTGCCCTCTTCAAGCGGCACCGGCGCGGGCGTGTTCAGGTCGGCCGGGTCGCTGGTGGGCAAGCGGTAGCGCAGCGGCACGAGCTGGCCGTTGCGGTAGACGTCGAGCTCGTAGTGCGTCTGGCGCATCACCGCTTCGAGCGAGCGGTCGTCGATCTTGCTGCTGTTGTCGGTGTCGAGCGAATAGAGCACATCGCCCACCCGCAACCCAGCCTTGTCGTACAGGCTCTCGGGGACCACCGCTTTCACCTCGAAGCCCCCGCGTGGATGGGGCGCCAGTTCGACCTCGCGCAAGAACGAGTCGGCCGACTGAAAGCGGGCGAAGGTCAGGCGGCGCACGTCCACGCCCTTGTTGCGCTGCGACATGTCTTCATCGGCGGTGGGTGCCGCTGCGGCCGCGCTCGCAGGCGACAGCAGAACGATGCGCGACAGCGTGCCGTAGGCCAGCACGACGTGGTCGCCCGCCACACGCCGCAGCACCACGCCCGGGAAGGGCTCTTGGCCCACGCTGAATTGCCCCTGGCGGCCTTCGACCTCGAGCTGGGCGCTGCCGGCACCGTTGGCCGATGGCGACACCGCCAACAACTTGAAGCGCACGCTTGGAAACTGCCCACCGACCGCGCTGCCGGGCGCTGTGGCATGGGGAGCGGCCACCGCGGTCGCCGCGGCGACCTGCGGCTCGGGAGCGCTGTCAAACACCCCGAGCACCTGCGCCACCAAGGCACCGGCCACTGCCAGCCCCAGGCCGACCAGGGCGATGCGCAAAAAGCCCGGTTGCTGTTGGATGTGAATGATTCCGCTCATGAGGGGTGGCTGCTCGGGGTCGCTCAGGCCGTCGTGCCGACATCGTGGCACTTTGTTCGGGTGTGCGAATGGTGCTGACGCGGCGATCCGTGAACTTGTATTGAGTCGCTGCGATTGCGATTCATGCGCCAAGGTTTACCCGCAGCGTCGCCGTGGTGCACACGCCGCCCCACCTCACTTGCTGCCGTATGCCGAGATCACGCCGACCTGCCGGTTGCCGAAGAAAGCCGACGGCGACGCCCCGCTCGCCCGCAGCCAGCTCTTCGAGAAGTGCGCCGAGTCGGCAAACCCGGCCGTGAAGGCGACCTCGGTCAGGCTGCGGCAGCGGCCGGCCAGCGAGGCCGCGATGTCGAGCTTGCGTGCCAGCAGGTAGGTGCGCAGCGGAACGCCCATCGACTCCGAGAACAGGTGCGACAGCCGGTGGTACGACAGGCTGACCTCGGCGGCCAGTTCCTCGAGCGGCGCCAGCGCGTCTCGCTCGATCTTTTCGAGCACGTGCGCGATGCGGTCGTCCAGCGGGGGCGACGCGGGCAGCCCCGTCGCCGCGTTTTGCATCAGGTCGAAGGCCAACTGCGCCGCGCCATGGGCGCTGAGCCGCCCTTCTGTCGCTGCCTCGGCCTGCTCCATGAGCGGGTGGAACTGGTCAAAGGGCAGTTCTCGCAGCGCGTCGGGATATTGGGTCGTGCTGAAGCGCCGGAACAGCGGGTGCTGCGGCGTCAGGCCCAGGCTCAGCACGGGCACGCCCATCGCGGCGACGCGGCGCTCGACCTCGGGCTGCACCAACGCGGCCTGCACGCGATGCGTTTGCCCCCCGCAGGTCACTTCGAACGCCTCCCCGGTCACCGACAGCAGCAGGGCCGCGTGAAACTTGACCGAGACCGACTCCAGCTCAGGACTGGCGTACAGGAACCCGCGCTCGAACACGTAGAACCAATTCCGCAGGCGGACCGCCAAGGCGGAAGAAAGAGGTGTAGTCACAACGGATTGGCCCGCGGGCCGATGGCATCAGGGGTGCGGCGTCGCCTGTTCGAACCGCGACCGCGAGGGCCGCGGGCATGTTTTAGACGCCACCCCGAATGGTGAGGCGGGAAGGTCGATTCAGCTTGATTGGAGTCGCTAGCGCGCGCAAAACCTTCGCCGCAGTGCAGCATGGCCGCAGGCCGGTGCAACCGGGGCTGAAACGCAAGAGCCGCGGCCCTCGGGGCCGCAGGCTTCAAATGGACAACAGGCGTTGTCTCTTCTGAGTCTGGTCGATGTAGCGCTGCAGCGTGCGCGTGACGTCGCTGTTGGGACTGGCCAATTCGCAACCCAGGCGCACACCCTTCGAGTCGGGGTTGATCGCGGTCACGTGCTGCAGGCGCAGCGCGGTGTTGATGCGCGTGTCCATGTCGAGGTCGAGGCGCACCCCGTTGAGCAGCACGCCGGGTTGCAGCGGCGGCACGTCGTCGGGCAAAAAGAGCGCGCAGCCGCCGATGCTCAGGTCGAGCACGCGCAGCGCGAGTTGCATGTCGGGCATCTGCGGGTGGCGAAAGCTCGCCGTGGGCATGGCGCGCGTCAGCGGCTTCACGCGGAATGCGTGTCGGCGCTGGAAGCGGAACATCTCGCGCGGCATGGCGCAAGCAAGCACGCAGCCGGTGCCGCTGCGGATGAGCGCGAGCCCTTGCGCGTCGAACTGCAGCTTGACGTTGTCGAGGTAGGCCACGGCCACCGCATCTTCGGCT
This sequence comes from Piscinibacter sp. PDB5-1, assembly GCF_056676035.1. Classification (NCBI taxonomy): domain Bacteria; kingdom Pseudomonadati; phylum Pseudomonadota; class Betaproteobacteria; order Burkholderiales; family Sphaerotilaceae; genus Piscinibacter; species Piscinibacter sp. PDB5-1. Next base: position 506,955 of record NZ_JBWVZL010000002.1, read on the forward strand.
TCGACCAGGTCTTGCACTTGGTTGCTGTCGCCGTCGGCGCAGAAGCTCAGCGTGCCGCGCGCGGAGTCGATGGACCACAGCGTGGTCGTGTAGACGGTGCCGTCGCTGCCGTTCAGGTTGAGCAGCACATTGCCATCGATCAGGCGCTTGAGCATGGCCATCAGCTCGGTGCGCGACGAGATGCGAAAGTCGTCCAGCCCGCCGTGCTGCGCGGCGAGCGTTTCCAGCGGCATCGGCAGCGTGTCCACGCGGTCGTCCTCGGTCGAATCCCGCTGGGCGGGGGTCAATGGATGCTCTTGGGGCGGCCTGCGAGCAGGCCATCCAGGTCTTCCAGCCAGGGCTCGGCGAGCTGGCGGATCTCGGCGTCGTTGATCAGGATGCGCTGCATGATGCGCGACTTGAGCTGCGCCTCTTCCGAACCCAGCTGCTGCGCAGAGGCGGCGTGCTTGAGTTGCGAAATCAGCAGCGCGCAGGCGCCTTCGAGCTTGACAACCCGGTCCCAGTCGCCGGCACGGGCTGCGGCGAGCATGTCGCCGCTGGCCTGTTCGATCGCCTCGTAGTAGCTGAGCAAGGTGGCGTTCATCGGGTCTCCCGGGGCCGGGTGCGGTTGAATGAAGTACATGCGGCTGGGTGGTTCATGCATCGACCTGGCTGGCCATCTCCGCCCAGGCGCGGGCGAGCGGCTCGATCAGGCGCTGGCACTCTTCGATGGCGGCCTCGTCGTTGTAGCGATTGGCGTAGGTCAAGCGCACCGTGACGTAGGCGTAGAGGTCGTTCAGGTCGGCCGCGAGGCGGCCACCTTCTTGCAGGTTGAGGCCACTGCGCAGACCCTCGTCGATGATGCGCACGGCGCGGCCGATGGCCTCGCACTTGCCTTCGATGTTTTCGCTGCGCAGGGCGCCGCGGGCCTGGGCCAACGTGTCGAGCAGACCTTCGAAGAGCATCGACACCAGGCGGTGCGGCGAGGCGCCGTCCACGGCGGTGGTCACACCGACTTGGCGGTAGGCACCCAATTGGCGGCTGGTCGGAGAGGCGGTAGCGAACATGGCGGTCTGAGCTTTCTGCATGAACCTGATGTTTTCGTTATCGGCTGAGCCTCAGGCGGTCTTGAGCCCGGACAGACCCGAGCACCGAGACAGCAGGGCCGGGAACGGGTGGCTTTTTCGGCTCACGTCCGCGCACCGGTTCGATCCGTGACGCAGCGCACACGCAGGGCGCGTGCGCCGCACAAGAACGAAGGCCCGGGCTTCGCGTGAGCGAAGCACCGGGCCGGAGCCGATGAGCGCGTGGCCGATCAAGACGAGCTCTTGTTCCAGGCCGAGACTTGCTGCGACACGTAGGCGTTGAGCGCGCTGATGCCGGCCATGTTGGTGTCCAGGCTCGAGTACTGCTTTCGCAAGCGCGCCTCGGTCAGGGCCAGACGGGTGTTGATTTCGTCCTGCCGCTTCTGGTTGAGCGTCAGGCTCGTGTTCAGGCCCGCTGTGCGCGTGGTGAGGGCGCCTTCGGTGCCCAGCAGCTGGTCGCCCAGGCGGCGCAGGCGCATGCCCACGCCTTCTTGCGCCGGGTCGGCAATGTTGCTCGTGGCGAAGAGCTTCTTCACCTCGGCCAAGTTGCCCGACAGGGCCGCCGTGAGCTTGCTGTCGTTGACCTTGAGCGTGCCGTTGGCCTGGGTCTGGATGCCCAGCGACTCCAGCGACGGGAAGGCGGTAGAGGCCGGTGACGGGTTGGTCAGCGCGTTGCGCAGCTGGCGCTGCAAGGACACGGCGGTGCTGTCGCCTTGCAGCTTGCCGGCTGTCTTGGTCGCAGCGTCGTACTTGGTCTGGCTGGCGAGCATGCTCGACAGCGCGTTGTACGCATCGACGAACGCCTGCACATCCTTCTTCAGCGCCGTCGGGTCCGAACTCACGTTGACCTGAACCGGCCCAGTCGTCTCGCGGTTCAGCGAAATCGTGAGCCCGTCCATCATGCCGCTCAGCACATTGGTCGACGAGGTGATCGGCACGCCATTGACCGTGGCCTGCGCGTTGCTCGCCTCTTGCGTGCGCGTGGTCGGTCCCGCGTCGGGGGCGTTTTCGTCGTAGTTGAATGCGGCGCCACCACCGCTGCCGGCGATCGAGAACACGTTGTCGGTGCCGGGGCTGCTGGAGCTGATGATGAGCCGGGCGCCGGTCGCGTCGTTGACGATCACGGCCGTGATGCCGCCCCCGGCCGCGTTGAGCTTGTTGCGCACCGTGGCCAGCGTGTCCGAGGCGCTGATCGAGATGTTGAGCGGCGGGAATTCCGGCTGCCCGCTGAAGCTCACCTGCAGCGATCCTTCGCCCACCAATTCGTTGGCGGACGCGAAGGTGCCGCTGGCCACCGTCTGCGGCTTCGCCAAGGCTTGCACCTCGATGGCGTAGCCACCCGCGGCCGCCCCGCTGCCCGCGCTGACGCTGACCGAGGTGGCGTCGCTCGACGTGGCCGTGGCGGCGCCCCAGGTGTCGTTCTGGGTCAGCTTGAGCGCCGCGTCGCGGAAGGTGGAAAGTGCGGACTGCACCTGCCCGAACGCAGAAATCTTCGTCTGAATTGCTGACGCCTGGCTCTGGAGCTGCTGCACCGGCCGTTGTTCGAGCGTCATGAGCTTGGTGACGATCGACTCAACGTCCAGGCCGCTGCCGATGCCTGCGGAACTGATGCTCGCCATGGCAATGCCTTTCAGTTGTGGACCGCCGGCGGGATCACGCCCGCTCGATCATGACGACCCATGGAAAAACGAGATACCCAAGCAATAAGCCTGGATATCCCGTTGTCGGCGCCCCGCGCCAGAACTTGAGCCCGGGCGCGTAAGAATTTTTAACGCCTTGTCAGCGTTGCAGCAGCGACAGCACCTGCTGCGGCAGCTGGTTGGCCTGCGCGACCATCGCGTTGCCGGCCTGCTGCAGGATCTGAGCGCGCGACAGGGCGGCGGTTTCGGCCGCGAAGTCGGCATCCATGATGCGACCGCGGGCGGCCGACAGATTCTCGGCAAACACCGTCAGGCTGCCAATGACCGAATCGAAGCGGTTTTGTGCAGCACCGAACAGTGCACGGGCACTTGTGACGTCCACGATGGCCGAATCGAGCGCGGTGATCGAAGCGAGCGCCAGCGTGCCGTCGGCGCCGTCGATGGCCAGGCCGCTGACCGACGCCGAGGTGATGGTCAAGTCCACCGAGTTGATGGTGATGGTGTCGGTGGCATCGGTGCCCGCCCCCACCTGAAACGAGAACGGCGTCGCCGCAGCGGCCGCATCGAACAGCACGGTGCCGTTGAAGCGGGTGCCATCGACGATGCGGTTCACTTCAGCCGTGAGCTGCGCGAATTCGGCCTGCAGGTTGTCGCGGTCTTGCGAGTTGTTGGTGCCGTTGGCCGACTGCACGGCCAGTTCACGCATGCGCTGCAGCGCGTCGCCCAGCTTGCCCAGCGCGCCTTCAGCGGTCTGCGCGAGCGAGATGCCGTCGTTGGCGTTGCGCGCCGCGACGTTCATGCCACGCACTTGCGCATGCATGCGCTCGGCAATGGCCAGGCCGGCGGCGTCATCCTTGGCGCTGTTGACGCGCATGCCTGACGACAGTCGCTGCATGGCGACCGCCAATGAGCCCTGCGACGTGTTCAGGTTTCGCTGGGCGTTCAACGAGATCAGGTTGGTGTTGATGGTCTGAGGCATGCTGCACTCCTTCAAGAAATATCGACCTCCGGCATGGAGGCCGGCGTTTTGCTCTGCAGCGCTGTGACCGATCACGCACGCTGCCGACTTGAAGTCCGCGCGGGTTGGTCATGACCTCTGCCGTGGGACCACGGTCTGTTTTCACATTCCGCTGGTAGGCATTGTTCGAGAAGAACTTTCGGGGCTTTCGGTCGAAATGAAGGAGAAATCCGGCCCTATTGAAATGCGGGTCAGGCAAACACGAACGCCCCGCCGGTAGTTGCCGGACGGGGCGTTCGCTCGAATCGCGCGCCTCAAGAGCCCGCCGAGGCGGACCCTTGCGCTGCGTGTCGATCAGCGCAGCAGCGACAGCACTTGCTGCGGAAGCTGGTTGGCTTGCGAGATCATCGCGGTGCCGGCCTGTTGCAGGATCTGGGCACGCGACAGGTTCATCGTTTCCGAAGCGAAGTCGGCGTCCATGATCCGGCCGCGGGCAGCCGAGAGGTTCTCGGCCGAGGTGCCCAGGTTGGCGATCACCGAGTCGAAGCGGTTCTGCACGGCACCCATCGTGGCGCGGTTGGTCGTGACGTCGATGATCGCGTCGTCCAGGGCGTCGATGGCAGCGGTGGCGCCAGTCGCGTCGGCACCCGAGATGTCGAGTGCACCCACGGCGGTGACCGTGGCGCTGAGGTCGGCCGAGTCCACGTCGATGGTGTCGTAGGTTTCGGTGCCCGCGCCCACCTGGAAGGTGAAGGTCGAGGCGCCGCTCAGCAGGGCCGTGCCGTTGAAGTTGGCGCTGTCGACGATACGGGCGACTTCGTCATTCAGTTGCTGGAATTCAGCCTGCAGGTTGTCGCGGTCGTCCGCGCTGTTGGTGCCGTTGGCCGATTGCACAGCGAGTTCACGCATGCGCTGGATCGCATCACCGACCTTGCCCAGCGCGCCTTCAGCGGTCTGCGCCAGCGAGATGCCGTCGTTGGCATTGCGCACGGCGACGTTCATGCCGCGCACTTGAGAGTACATGCGTTCGGCGATGGCCAGGCCGGCGGCGTCGTCCTTGGCGCTGTTGACACGCAGGCCCGAGGACAGGCGCTGCATGGCGGTCGCCAGCGTGTTCTGGGTGCCGGCGGTGTTGCGTTGTGCGTTGAGCGACATCGCGTTGGTGTTGATCGTCATTGCCATTCAAATATCTCCATTGCGTTGAAGTGACTTCCGGCAAGCGCCGGCAATGCCTCCGCAGTAATTCAGGCCTGGGCCCTCGTCGCTGCTTTGAACTGCCAACGGTCGAAACCGCTGACCTGCTGCGCCCGGGTTGTCACCTCATGGTCCGTGGTCGTTTTGCCTTCCACGGGTCACTCGGTTGCTTACTCCGGACCCCGGTGGTGATGTCTCGCCACCGTTGGTTGAGTTATCGGACCCTGCCTAAACGGACTTGAGAGGAATTTGTCAAGCGAGAGATGCGGGACAAATCGACTTCTCGTCAGGGCTTCAACAGCTCACCACTTGTTTTCGGCCAGTCCCTTGCGCCCTTGAGCGGTGCAAAGTGTTTGCGACGGCTTGTTCACACCGGCGGCGCTGTTACGCAAAAACGGGCTCAAGTTTTTTCCGCGGCTGCACCGTTCCTACAGGCCAGGGCCTGCTACAGCCTGTCACGTTTGTAGGTGTTTGCCTGACAAGGGGTAGGGAGAAACCTGGACTCAAGCCACAGAACTGACCTGATGTTTCCACCTAGTTCGGGTCTCTACAGTTCGTTTCACGTTGAGACGCACATCAACGCCGCCGCCAAACCTCAGCAAGCCAGACCCCGGAGCACCCAATGAACGCCGACCAGATCCTCACCGAGATTCGCGAAGCCAACCTGTCGTACCTGATGCTGGCCCAAAGCCTCATCCGCAGCGACCGCGAACAAGCCCTGTACCGCCTGGGCATCAGCGAGGAAAGCGCTTCGATGATCGCGCTGCTGACCCCGGCCCAGATGATGAAGATCGCCTCCGGCAACACCCTGCTGTGCCGCTTTCGCATGGACGACGACCTGGTGTGGGGCCTGCTCACCAACCATGGCAAGAGCGCTTCGAACGACACCACGAACCGCCTGCACGCCAGCATCCTCATGGCAGGCCGCCATCAAGAAGCTGCTTGAACGGGCAACAGACCCGACAGCCATCCGCTAGACCCACAAGACATCAGGAGTAGAGACCATGCGTAGCAAGAGCATCCTCACCGAAGCCAAGCAGATCGAACGTGCCGTCACCCTCATCCAGCTGGGTGCCCGCCTGCAGGTTCTCGAATCTGAAACCGATCTGAGCTACGAGCGTCTGCTGCGTCTCTACAAAGAAGTCTCCGGCAAGTCGCCGAGCAAGGGCCAGCTGCCCTTCTCGACCGACTGGTTCATGACCTGGCAACCCAACATCCATGCGTCCTTGTTCCTGAACATCCACGAGTACCTGAACAAGGTCGCCGAGATGGACGAGATCGACACCGTCATCAAGGCCTACCAGCTCTATCAAGAGCAGACCCAGGCCCAGGGCCTCGAAGCCCTGCTGTCGGTCACCCGCGCCTGGCGCCTCGTGAAGTTCATCGACAACGGCATGCTGACCATGACCAAGTGTTCGAAGTGTGGCGGCCACTTCGTCACCCATCCCCACGAAATCACGAAGAACTACATCTGCGGCCTGTGCAACCCGCCGGCGCGCGCTGGCAAAGGCAAGGCCAGCGGAGGCATCCAGATGCACTGAGCGCTCCGGCGGAAACCCCGTGTTTCAACTGAAGGCCCTCAAGTTCTCCCCCGGCCAGCCGAAACATCAGGCACCGGAAACGGTTTTTTCTTGCTGATCTCCTCCTGGCACCTCCAAAGTGCTTTCCAACGGATCCTTCGGGATCCGTTTTTTTTTGCCTGCCGTGGGGGCAAGGCGCCAAGCCCCTGCGCATGTCACCCCGTGCGAAGCGCCTGGTCCCGGCCCCGCAGAGACGCCGAGAAGCGCACGGCTTGATGGCGGCGCGACTGGCTAGTGCTGTGCGGACAAGCCCTTCGATACCTCAGGGCGAACAGAGCGCGCAGGCCGAGGTGTGCTTGAACCTGGAACGACCCCGGTTTGTCGCCCGATTCCACCCTTGTTCGCCCGATTGCCGACCGGCGAGCACTTGCACACTCAAGCTCAAAGACTCCGGGCCGATAAACCGCCCACACGTGCTTGCGGCTCGAAGGCTGCGGCGTGAACGACGCAACCCACACAACCACCATGTTCGTTCTCATTGGCTACGGCGTTGCCCTGGGGTGCATCTTCGGGGCCTACATCATTCACGGCGGCAACATGGGGGTCATCCTCAAGGCCTTGCCGACCGAGATGATGGCCATCGTGGGTGGCGCCATGGGCGCGTTCGTCGTGAACAACCAGCCCAAGGTGCTGAAGGCCACGATGGGTGCGCTGCCAGCCCTGCTGAAGGGCTCGAAGTACACCAAGGCGCGCTACATGGAGTTGCTGGCGCTGATGTACGACATCCTGCAGAAGGCCCGCAAAGAGGGCCTGATGTCGATCGAAAAAGACGTGGACGACCCGCACAGCTCGGCGCTCTTCCAGAAGTACGCGACGGTGGGCAACGACCACCACGTGGTCGAGTTCATCACCGACTACCTGCGCATGATGGTCTCGGGCAACCTGAACGCCCACGAGATCGAAAGCCTGATGGACAGCGAGATCGACACCCACCACCACGAGGCGCACGCGCCCGCCGCCGCCATCGCGCGGCTGGCCGGTGCGCTGCCGGCCTTCGGCATCGTGGCCGCCGTGCTGGGCGTGGTGAACACCATGGGCTCGGTGGGCCAGCCGCCCGCCATCCTGGGCGGCATGATCGGTTCGGCCCTGGTCGGCACCTTCCTCGGCATCTTGCTGGCCTACGCCGTGGCCGAGCCGCTGGCCGGCCTGATGGAACAGAAGAACGACGAAGGCACCAAAGAGCTGCAGTGCATCAAGACCACGCTGCTCGCGAGCATGCAGGGCTATGCGCCGCAGGTGGCCGTGGAGTTCGGCCGCAAGGTGCTGTACTCGACCGAGCGGCCGACCTTCGTGGAGCTGGAGAGCCACGTGAAAGGCAAAAAATAATGAGCCCCCACGTCGAGTCACCGCGTCCCCACGTCGCTTCGCTCCTGCCCCCCGAGGGGGCGCCTCGCCAGGAGCCCGGCAAAGCCGGCTCTCCGGCGAGTGGCTGGATGGGGCGCTTGGCTTCGCCTTCGCTTTCGGCCACGCGGTCGCCGGGGCATGCGTCTTCGCGGACGCCGGTGCTTTCCGCCATCCGTACACCCGTGCTGCAAAACACCCGCGCGCTGAGCCACAGCCTGGGCCGTCCGCAGCAGCTCGAACTCTTTGCTGGGGCCCACCATGGCCGGTGACGCCAAGAAGCTCCAGCCGATCATCATCAAGCGCGTCAAGAAGGGTGGCCATGCCGCCCACGGTGGCGCTTGGAAGATCGCCTATGCCGACTTCGTGACGGCCATGATGGCGTTCTTTCTGCTCATGTGGCTGCTCGGTTCGACGACCGAGGGCGACAAGAAGGGCATCGCGGATTACTTCCAGGCACCGCTCAAGGTGGCACTGCTGAGCGGGGGCAGCGGCTCGGGTGATTCGTCGCACGTGATTCGCGGCGGCGGCACCGACCTCACCCGCACCAATGGCCAGGTCAAGATGGGCGACATCGAGGCCAAGCGCAGCACCATCAACCTGCAGGCGCTGAAGGAAGAACAGCGCCGCGGCGAGAAGGCCAAGCTCGAAGCCGTGAAGCAGGCGATGGACGACGTCATCGCCAAGCACCCGCGGCTGTCGGCCATCAAGTCGCAGATTCGCTTGGACATGACACCCGACGGCCTGCGCATCCAGATCATCGACGAGCAGGCCCGGCCGATGTTCGACAGCGGCAGCGCCATCGTCAAACCCTACATGCGCGAGCTGCTGCACGTGATCGGCGAGGTGCTGTCCGAGGTGCCGAACCGGCTCACGCTCGAAGGGCACACCGACGCGCTGCCCTTCGGCACCGGCGACCGCGGCTACAGCAACTGGGAGCTCTCGAGCGACCGCGCCAACGCCTCGCGCCGCGAGCTGGTGGCCGGCGGCCTGCCCGACAACCGCGTGATGCGCGTGCAGGGCCTCGCGTCGAGCGTGCCGCTGGAACGCGACGACCCCTTGGCCCCGGCCAATCGCCGCATCAGCATCATCGTGATGAACCGCGAGGCCGAAGACCGGCTGTTCGGCATCACCCCCGACACACCTGCCACCGAAATGGCGCCACAGGTCACGGATTCCGCGTCTTCGGCCCCAGCTGCGCCCTCAATTTCGGCAGTGCCGGCCCGATAACCCCGCGAGACACCGCTTCCACGGCACTGCACCGCGCGTTCACCAGAGGATTGCCCATGAGCACCGACATGAAGTTTCTGATCGTTGACGACTTCTCCACCATGCGCCGCATCGTGCGCGGGCTGCTGAAGGAGATTGGCTACAACAACGCCGAGGAAGCCGAAGACGGTGCCGCCGCGCTGAACATGCTCAAGGCCGCGAAGTTCGACTTCGTGGTCAGCGACATCAACATGCCCAACATGAACGGCTTCGAGCTGCTCGCCGCCATCAAGGCCGACGCCGGCCTGAAGCACCTGCCGGTGCTGATGGTGACCGCCGAAGCCCGCAAGGAAGACATCGTGCGCGCCGCCCAGGACGGGGCCGCCGGCTACATCGTGAAGCCCTTCACCAAGGCCACCTTGGAAGAGAAGGTGCAGAAGATCATGCAGAAGCTGAGCGCCACCGCCTGATGGAGCCGCAAATGAAAATGGATGACTTCTCGACGCTCACGCCACACATGGCGGCGGGCGCGTCGCCCGAGGTGTTTCAGCAACTCGGCCAGATCACCCGCCAGTTGCACGACACCCTGCACCAGCTCGGCGTGATGCCCAAGCTGCAGGTGGCCGCCGACGGCCTGCCCGACGCACGCAGCCGCCTGAGCTACATCGCCAAGAAGACCGGTGACGCCGCCAACCGGGTGCTCAACTCGGTGGACCAGGCCAAGGCCGAGCACGCGCACATCGCCAGCGAGACGCGCCGCATGGCCAAGGCGATCGTGGCCGACCCGGTGAAAGCCGTGGCCTCGGGCTCGGTGATGAACTTCGTGGGCGACGTCGAAGCCTCGACGGCGCGCATCGACCAGCACCTCACCGACATCATGATGGCGCAGGACTTTCACGACCTGACCGGCCAGGTGGTCGCGAAGGTCGTCGCCCTGGCCAGCGACCTCGAAGACAGCCTCGTCAAGCTGCTCGTGCAGGCCGCGCCGCTCGAACACCAGCAGAAGGTCGAGAGCAGCCTGCTGGCCGGTCCGGTGGTCAACCCCGAGGGCCGCACCGACGTGGTCGCCAACCAGTCCGAAGTGGACGACCTGCTCGCCAGCCTGGGCTTCTGACTTCAGGCGCAGCGTTTCGCTTCAGGCATCAAGGCCGGGTTCGCCCGGCCTTTGTTTTTGCTGCGGCGCAGCGTCTGTGGCGGCTTGCGAAGCGCTGTCATCGCCACGGGTTTCCCCTGAGTCACCCTCAGGGTGACATGGCATGGTGTCCTACAGACGCCACCGAGCACGGCGAACCAAGATGCGTTCCGACCGATGCCACGGTTGCAGGTACAGGGAGACCATGATGAACTCGGCTCACTCTTCCCTCGGCACCACCCCCAACGACACCCCAGAACACCGCGACCCGACCGAGGCCCCGTCTCGCCGGCTGTCCGCCACACGTGCCGACGAAGCCCCGGCAGGGCCTGAGAGCTTCACCGACGCCGAGCGCTATGCGTGGATTCGCAGCAACCGCGGCAACTTTCTGATCTTCGAAGCGCTCAGCCGGGCGAACTTCGACCGCGACTTCGACAGCCTGATCGACCACGCGATGCGCAGCCACCTCAGCGGCCGCCACGTGCCCGCCCTGCCGGTCAACCTGGCCCCCCGGCGACGGCGCAGCGACTGGGAATAGCCGCGCCGCAGCCACGTCAGGCCGTGCGGCCCTGCGAAGGGTCGAGCATGGCGTGCGCCAGGTGGCCGAGGTCGAGCCCCAGGTGCTCACGCGCCGACGCGGCGCCACCGTCGTCGCGCTCGGCCGCGCGCACGAAGCGGGCGAAGCTCGGCCAGTCGCGCGCCATCTGCGCCACCAGTTCGCGGGCCAGTTCGTACGACAGCAGGTTGCCTTCGTCGCTGCGCTGGAACGAGTCGCCCGCCCAGAACTGCGCGATCTCGGCCTCGCCCCAGAAGCGGCGGTGCATGGCGGCGATCTCTTGCGGCGTGTACAGCTTGGGCTGCGCGCCCGCGATGCGCTGCTCGGTGTTGACGGCCATGCCTTCGTCGAGCCACAGCGGCAGCTTCAGGTGGCTCAGCGCGCTGTGCGTCAGCTCGTGCGCGATCACCGGCTCGATCTGCGTGAGGTCGGCGCGGCGCACCACGAAGTGCGGGCAGCCCGCGTCGATGAACATGCCGCCGCTGAACGCGAACTCGCCGCTGTCCGGGTAGTAGACCGAGACGTAGTCGTAGTACGCAGCCTCGTCGTCGAGCACCAGCAGCACGCTCTTCAGGCCATCCGGAAACGCCGCCAGCTCGCCCAGCAGGTGCGCGACCCGCCGCCGCGTGGTCGCCACGTAGTCGGCGGTGGCGCGCGCCACGCGGGGCGCCAGCGACGACAGCACGAAGGCGGTTTCGGTTTCGAGCAGCGAGAAGCGGGGCCCGAGCGCATGCTGCATGTGCTGCAGCCACAAGCGGTGGCAGGCCACGCGGGCCTGCGTCTGCGCGGCCTCGTCGCCGCAGCCGGCCACGAGAGGCGCAACCTCTTCCCACTGCAGCAACGGAAAGCCGTTGCCCTGCCGCCAGGCGTCCGCCAGCGGCAGAGGCTCACCCGTGGGCAACACCAGGTCGGCCGGGGGCGGCTCGCCCGCCGCGTCGGGCGGCATGGGCAGTTCGGTGACACGCTCGGCGCGGCGGTGCTGGCCCACGTGCATCAGCGCCGACAGGGCGCCCACGAACGGCACGACCCACACCATGCCGATGTGCAGCCCCTTGTGGTCGAAGCGCTCACCGGCACGCAGCAGCTGCCGCGTGGCCAGGGCGTTCAAGGCCAGCCACACGCCGGCGATGGCCCAGCCGGTCATGCCAGGCCCCCGGCGGGGATGCACAACAGGTCACGGACATCGCGCCCCGGAGCGCGTGGGTGGGCAGGGGGGCAGTGCATGGTGTCCTCGCGCGTGGTGCCGGTGGTTGGTGGTGGTGGGTCAGGTCAATCGGCGCCGGCCACGTCGAGCAACCCGCTGTACGACAGCACGGTGCCCAGCCCCGGCAGCGTGAACGCCACGCCGAAACGGTAGCGCCCCGCTTCGATGGCCTTGAAGGCCTGCGAACGCGGCAGCAGCCAGCCCGGCACGGGCCAGGCCCCGAACCGCGCGCGCAGAAAGCGCCAGTGCCAGGCGCCGTCGATCACCTCGACGCCCAGGTGCAGCTGCACGCCACCGGTGCGCTCGATGAAATGGCCCTCGGGCCAGGCGCCCACCGGCTCGAAAAGCGACTTCATCTCGACGCGGCCGCCGAAGCAGCGGTCCCAGTGGAGGCCTTCGGGGCCGTGGTGGATGCGCACCCGAAAGTCGTGCGTTCCCGGCGCCGGTATCGACAGCTTGCGTGCCAGCGCGCGGCCGATGCGCCCCGCCACCGCGCCATCGGCCACGCACACCTGCACCTCGCCATGCAGCACGCCGCCCGTTCGATGCAGCCGTTGGAGCAGCGGGTGCAGGTCAGCAAAGCGCGGCCCGAGCCAGCGCTCTACGGGCCCGGGCGCCATGGTGGTGCTCATCCCTTGCTCGTGCCGAACAGCAGGTCCATCGCCCGGTTCGTGAAGCCGTAGTTCACACGGCCCAGGGTGTGGTGGTGGCGGTGGTAGGTCGGGTGGTTGATCAGCTTCTTGGCCCAGTGCGCGTCAGAGGCCCAGGGCACGAAGTCGTAGTTGCTGCGGATGCAGGTCGTGTAGACCATGCCGACCACGTGCAGCACCGCCGCCGCACCCACACCGAGCGGCACGAACAGCATGAAGACCGGGAGGGTGCCCGCGGCGCGCGCGGTCAGCCAGGGGTGCTTGAACTCGACAGCGCTGGTCGGCTCGAGCACCCAGTGGCCGAGCCAGATGGCGGCCAGCGCCGGCACCGGGGCCAGCAGCACGAGCCAGGCCGAGGCCGTGGTGAGCGCCGCCAGCGCAAAGGCCGCGCCGCCCAGCCAGCCGAGCAGGTGCACGCGGCGGTTCCAGACGTTCAGGTGCGCTTGCATGTACAGCGCATAGAAGGCGTCGAAGGATTCGAAAGGCGGCATCGGGCAGCGGTGTGCGGCAGGGGTGCGGCGCAGTGTAGCGAGGGGTTACCAGGCGGCGGATTGGTCAAAACGCTCGCTTAGACTCGCCGCCGAAGAAATCACAACAACCACTTCGGGGAGCATCAACCTGGACGCCGACGCCGTGCTCTTGCTGGCACCGGATGCCTCGTCCGCCAAGGCGGCGCGCGGGCTCGTGTCGCCGTCGCAGTGGCCCACGCTGGGCGCGAGCGAGCAGGCCGTCTGGGGTGAATGCCAAGGCAGCGGCGCCAAGCCGTACCAGACCCAGGTCGATCTGTCGGGGCCCACGTTCCGCTGCACCTGCCCGAGCCGCAAGTTCCCGTGCAAGCACGGGCTGGCGTTGTTGTTGATCCGCGCCCAAGACCCGAACCGTTTGAGCGGCGGCCCACCGCCGGCCTGGGTCAGCGAATGGCTCGCCTCGCGCGCCGAACGCGCCCAGAAGAAAGAAGAGAAGCAGCGCGAGGCCGCCGCCGCGCCGGCCGACCCCGAAGCCGCCGCACGCGCCATTGCCCAGCGCTGGAAGCGCATCGACACCGCCACCCGCGAGCTGCAGCGCTGGCTGGGCGACCAGCTGCGGCGCGGCCTGGGCAACCTGGCCGGCACGCAGGGCGAGTGGGACACCGCCGCCGCGCGGCTGGTCGATGCGCAGGCCCCGGGCCTCGCGCAGCGGCTGCGCGACGCCGGCGAGCGCGTGGGCGACAGCGAACGCGCGGCCGACCTGCTGCAGAGGCTCGGGCTGATCCAGCTCGCGTGCGAAGCGGTGCAGCGCCGCGACACGCTCTCACCCGAGGCCCAGGCCGACCTGCGCGCCCTGCTCGGCTGGCCCATCGAACGGGCCGACGTGCTGGCCGCCAGCGCCCCGGTGCCCGACCGCTGGGTGGTGCTGGGGCAGACCAGCGAAGAGCGCGAAGGCCGGCTCATCGAACGCCGCGTCTGGCTGCAGGGCGAGCAGACGGGCCGGCGCGCGCTATTGCTCGACCACTCGTTCGGCGGCAAGGGCTTCGACCACGCCTGGCTGACCGGCCACGCCCACCCCGCCGCGCTCGCGTTCTACCCGGGCGCGGCCGGCCTGCGCGCCTTGCCGGCCGACATCACCGGCGCCGCCGAACCCGCGCCCTGGCCCGCAAGCACACGCGCTGACGAATGGCGGCGCATCGCCGAACGCGTGGCCGCCTCGCCCTGGGTGCCGCTGCACCCGTTGCTGTCCACCCACGCCGTGCCACAGGTGGACGGCGACGCCGTGCGGCTCGCCAGCGAAGGCGAGCAACTGCCTCTGCGCGTGGGCGAAGACGACCGTTGGGCCCTGCTCGCGCTGAGCGGCGGTCACCCGCTCGCGGTGATGGGCGAGTGGGACGGCGAGCAACTGCGCCCGCTGGCCGCACGCAGCCGCGACGGCCTGTGGCAGCGCAGCGAGGCCTGACCGCCCATGAGCGCGCACGCACGGCCGCCCGAAGGGCGCGCGAACCCTCCCTCGGGGAGGATGTCACGCAGTGACAGGAGGGTTGTCCAGTGACCGACACGCTGAAGCCACTGATCCCCGCCGCGATGGTCGGCACCGACCGCATGCCTGCGCCACGCATCGCCCTGGCCGGCGAGGTCGGCGCGCTGCTCGACGCCTTGCAGGCGCAAGCCGGCGACGACGCCGCTGCCCACCTGCTGCGCATGGCCGGCGTGCTGGCGGTGTGCAGCCGCGCCGGGGCCAACGCTCGCCCCCCCACCGCACTGCCCGCGCCTGCGGCCGACGAATCCCGCCCTGCGCTCGACGCGCCCGCCGTGGTCTCGACGCTCGCCTGGGTGCTGCGCGAAGGCCCTGCACGCCTGCAGCACGAAGCGCTCACGGCCATCGCCATCGCCGGCTGGCGGCTGCCGCCCGCGCTGCTGCCGCTGGCGCTCGAGCTCGGCCGTCGCAGCACCGCCGTGCGCGCCGCGCTCGAACACGTGCTCGGCGAACGCGGCCGCTGGCTCGGGCTGAACAACACGGCCTGGCGTTTCGCACAAGGCGCCGAAGCGGTGGCCGATGCCGACACGCGCTGGGCCGAAGGCAGCCTCGAGCAGCGCGTCGAACTGCTGCGCGCTGAGCGCGCCACCGACCCCGTGGCCGCCCGCACGCGCCTCGAAGCCAGCCTGCCCGAGCTGCCCGCACGCGAACGCGCCGAGCTGGTCGCAGCGCTGTCCGTGGGCGTGTCGAAGGCCGACGAACCCCTGCTCGACCGGCTGCGCCAAGACCGCGCGCGCGACGTGCGCCAGGCCGCCCTCGCCCTCTTGCTGCGCCTGCCCGACACCGCGCAGGGCGTGCGAGCAGCCGCACGCATCGCGCCCTGCCTGCGCCAAGAGCGCGTGCTGCTCGTCAAGCGCTGGGTGATCGAGGCCCCCACCGAAACTCAGGCCGACTGGAAGGCCGACGACATCGACCTGACGCGGCCCAAGCACGAGACGCTGGGCGACCGGGGCTGGTGGCTGTACCAGTTGGCGCGCCAGACACCGCTGGCCTGGTGGACCGCGCACACCGGCATGCCGCCCGCCGAGCTGATCGACTGGGCGCTGCGCAGCGACTGGGCCACGGCGCTGCTGCGCGCCTGGCGCGAGGTGCTGCTGGCGGCGCCCGACCTGGGCTGGGCCGAGGCGCTGCTGAAGCAATGGCCCGCCAAGCACCTGCAAGACCCGGCCTCGGTGATGGCCCTGCTGCCACTGGACCGCCGCGAGACCTTCTGGCTGCAACGACTCGACGGCAAACCCGGCGCCGTGGCGTTGGCCGATCTGTCGCACGAACTGCTGGGCGCCTGTCCGCCCGGCGAGCACCTGTCGAGCGCGTTGTCGCAGCGGCTGTCGGCGGCGCTGGCGCACACGCTGCCGACGATGGCTGGGGTGCTGCAGGCCGAGTACACGCTGCGCCAGACCGTGCCCGACCTCGTCTGCATGCTGCACGCCGACTCGCTGGGCACGGTGCGCGCACTCGCACCGGTGGCGGTGACCGCAGCCGACACCGCGCCCTCGCTTGCCAACCTGATGCATGGCGTCGCCCGCATCGTCGCCGCGCGCGACGTGCTGGCCGCGCTGCCCCCCGCCCCACGGAGAACCCCCGCATGAACACGGACACCGCGCCCGCCCCGGCGACCACCGACGCCATTCGCCAACATGCCGAGCAGCAGTTCGCGCACGAACTCGACGAACTGGCCAAGGCCGACAGCCGCGAGCGCCCGCCCAACTGGAAGCTCTCGCCCTGGGCCGTGGTGACCTACCTGATGGGCGGCACGCTCGACAACGGCTTCGCGGTGAGCGCCAAGTACATCGGCCACCGGCGGCTGATGGAGATCGCCGTCGCCACGCTCGCCACCGACCGCGCGCTGCTGCTCTACGGCGTTCCGGGCACGGCGAAGTCGTGGGTGTCCGAGCACCTGGCGGCGGCCGTCAGCGGCGACTCGACGCTGCTGATACAAGGCACCGCCGGCACCAGCGAAGAACAGCTGCGCTACGGATGGAACTACGCGCAGCTGCTGGCCAACGGCCCGTCTGAAAAGGCGCTGGTGCCCAGCCCGCTGATGCACGCGATGCGCCGGGGCCAGATCGCGCGCGTCGAAGAACTCACGCGCATTCCGGCCGACGTGCAAGACTCGTTGATCACGGTGCTGTCCGAGAAGACGCTGCCCATTCCCGAACTCGCCACCGAGGTGCAGGCCCAGCGCGGCTTCTCGGTGATCGCCACCGCCAACAACCGCGACAAGGGCGTCAACGAACTGTCGGCCGCGCTCAAGCGCCGCTTCAACACGGTGGTGCTGCCGGTGCCGTCGAGCGAAGACGAAGAGGTCAGCATCGTCAGCAAGCGCGTCGCCGAGATGGGCCGTGCGCTGCAGCTGCCGGCCGAGCCACCCGCGCTGAAAGAGGTGCGGCGCATCGTCCAGATCTTCCGCGAGCTGCGCAACGGCAAGACCGAAGACGGCAAGACGCAGCTCAAGTCGCCCAGCTCGACGCTGTCCACCGCCGAGGCCATCTCGGTCATCAACAGCGGCCTGGCGCTGGCGGGTCATTTCGGCGACGGCGTGCTGCGCCCGCACGACATGGCCTCGGGCCTGATCGGCGCGGTGGTCAAAGACCCGGTGCAAGACACGGTGGTCTGGAACGAATACTTGGAGACGGTGGTGAAAGAGCGCAGCGACTGGAAAGACCTGTACCGCGCCTGCCGCGAGATCAGCGGTTGATCGCCAGGCCCCGCCCGACGCCCACGCCCCATGCCCAGCGAGCCTTCCGACCTGCACCTCTTCGGCATCCGCCACCACGGGCCGGGCTGCGCGCGCAGCCTCTTGCGTGCCTTCGACACGCTGAGGCCCGACTGCGTGCTGGTCGAAGGCCCGCCTGAGAGCGATGAGCTGATCCAATTCATCGGCCAGGGCCTCACGCCACCCGTGGCCCTGCTCGGCCACTGCCCCGACGACACGGCGCTGGCGGTCTACCACCCCTTCGCCGAGTTCTCGCCCGAGTGGCAGGCGCTGAAGTGGGCCGTTGAACACGGCGTGCCGGCACGCTTCATCGACCTGCCGCTTGCGCACAGCCTCGCGCTCGACCAGCAGCAGCGGCAGGCACGCCAGGCGGCACAAGAAGCAGCAGCCGATGCGGCGGCGCCCGATGAAGGCGCCGACAGCCAGGACGCGCCCGAGGCCCCCACCGCCGACCCGCGCCGCGACGACCCGCTGAACTGGCTCGCACAGGCCGCCGGCCACGCCGATGGCGAAGCGTGGTGGAACCAGATGGTCGAAGAGCGCGGCGACGGCGAAGAACTGTTCGCCGCCATCGCCGAGGCCATGCAGGCGCTGCGCGACGACCTCGCGGCTGAAACGCGCGCCGACGCCGACGAGGCCGTGCGCGAGGCCCACATGCGCCGCTGCATCCGCGAAGCGCGCAAGCAGGGCTTTGAGCGCATCGCCGTGGTGTGCGGGGCCTGGCACGTGCCCGCCCTGGTCGCCAAGGTCGCCGTCAAAGACGACACCGCCACCCTGAAAGACCTGCCCAAGCTCAAGGTGCAGAGCACCTGGGTGCCGTGGACCTACCGCCACCTCACGCGCGCCAGCGGCTACGGCGCCGGCGTGCGTTCGCCGGGCTGGTACGAGCACCTGTGGCGCGCAGCCGGCAAGCCGCGCACGGTGGGCTGGTTCGCGCGCGTGGCCACGCTGCTGCGCGAGCGCGAACTCGACTGCTCGTCGGCCCACCTGATCGAAGCCACGCGCCTGGCCGACACGCTGGCCGCCCTGCGGCAACGCCCCGCGCCCGGGCTCGACGAGCTGAACGAAGCCGTGCGCACCGTGCTGCTGATGGGCGACGACGCCGCGCTGCGCCTGATCGAAGACGAGCTCGAAGTCGGCCAGCGCCTCGGCCAGGTGCCACCCGACGTGCCGGCCGTGCCCTTGCAGCGCGACCTGGAGAAGCAGCAGAAGAGCCTGCGCCTCAAGCCCGAGGCCACGCAGCGCACGCTCGACCTCGACCTGCGCCAGCCCGGCGACCTGGCGCGCAGCCACCTGCTGCACCGCCTGCAACTGATCGGCGTGCCCTGGGGCGCGCTGGCGCGGCTGGGCCGCTCGGCGCGCGGCACCTTCCACGAGGTGTGGACGCTGCAGTGGCAGCCCGAATTCGCGCTCTCGCTGATCGAAGCCAGCCGCTGGGGCCAGACGATCGAAGCCGCCGCCGTGACCTGCGCGAGCGAACGCGCCGCCGCCGCGACCGACCTGCCCACGCTGGCCACGCTGGTCGATCAGGTGCTGCTCGCGCACCTCGACGCCGCCGTGCCCGCCGTGACCCACGCGCTCGAAAGCCGCGCGGCGCTCAGCGGCGATGCACTGCAACTGCTGGCCGCGCTGCCGCCGCTGGCCAACGTGTTTCGCTACGGCAACGTGCGGCAGACCGACGCCAGCCTCGTCGCCCACGTGCTCGACGGCCTGATCGTGCGCGCGGCCCTCGCCCTGCCGCTGGCCTGCCAG
This sequence comes from Piscinibacter sp. PDB5-1, assembly GCF_056676035.1. Lineage (NCBI taxonomy): Bacteria > Pseudomonadati > Pseudomonadota > Betaproteobacteria > Burkholderiales > Sphaerotilaceae > Piscinibacter > Piscinibacter sp. PDB5-1. The sequence goes on from NZ_JBWVZL010000002.1 coordinate 525,958, forward strand.
AGCATCGACGACGGCGCCGCGCACACGCTGCGCGACAAGCTGCTCGCCGCCCATGCCGCCGTCGCGCTGCGCGAGCGCGAAGACATCGCCGACGCGTGGCAGCACGCACTGCGCCTGCTCGACGCCAGCACCAGCGCGCACGAGCTGCTGCAGGGCCTGGCCACCCGGCTGCTGCTCGACGGCGGCCAGCTCGACACTGGTGCCGCCTCGCAGCGCATGTCGCTGCACCTGTCGCAAGGGGCCGAGCCGGGCAAAGCGGCCGACTGGCTCGAAGGCTTTCTGAACGGCAACGCCCAGGTGCTGCTGCACGACGCCACCGTGTGGGGCCTGGTGGACGCCTGGCTCGCCGGCCTGGGCGAAGACGCTTTCGTGCGCGTGCTGCCGCTGGTGCGCCGCAGCTTCGCCGCCTTCGGCCCCGGCGAGCGGCGCGACCTGGGCCAGCGCGCGGCGCGCGGGCGCAGCAGCGCCGCCGCAGCGGCCACCGTCGCCACACCCGCCTGGGACGACGCCCGCGCGGCACTGCCCGTGCCCTTGCTGAAACAGATCCTCGGGGTGAACGCATGAAGACACCCGCTGAACACGACAGCACCGACACGACGCCCCCGCTCGACGACGCGGCCCGGCTGCGCCGCTGGCGCCTGGTGCTCGGCGGCGAGGCCGAAGCGAGCTGCGGCACGCTCGGCGGCGGCCTGGCCGAGATGGACCTGGCGCTCACCGCCCTCTACGAGCCCGAAGGCCCGGGCGGCCTGCGCCACACGCGGCGCGGCGGCCGGGGCGGCTCGGCGCCGAGCGTGGCGCGCTGGCTGGGCGACATCCGCAAGTACTTCCCGAGTTCGGTGGTGCAGGTGATGCAGCGCGACGCGCTCGAACGCCTGCACCTCACCGACATGCTGCTCGAACCCGAGATGCTGGCCAACGTGCAGCCCGACGTGCACCTGGTGGCGAGCCTGCTCGCGCTGTCGCAGGTCATCCCCGCCGGCACCAAAGAGACGGCGCGCCGCGTGGTGCAGAAGGTCGTCGATGAGCTGATGCAAAAGCTCGAAGAGCCGCTGCGCTCGGCCGTGAGCGGCGCGCTCGACCGCAGCCGGCGCAACCGCCGGCCCCGGCTGGCCGAGATCGACTGGCACCGCACCATCCGCGCCAACCTGCGGCACTGGCAGCCCGAGCACCGCACCGTCGTGCCCGAGACGCTGATCGGCTACGGCCGCAAGGCACGCCGCCCACAGCGCGAGGTGGTGCTGTGCATCGACCAGAGCGGCTCGATGGCGCACTCGGTGGTCTACGCCAGCATCTTCGGTGCCGTGCTGGCCTCGCTGCCGGCGGTGGCCACGAAGCTCGTGGTGTTCGACACCGCCGTGGTCGATCTGAGCGAGCAGCTCGACGACCCGGTCGAGCTGCTGTTCGGCGTGCAGCTCGGAGGCGGCACCGACATCAACGGCGCAGTGGGCTATTGCCAGTCGATCATCCGCGAGCCGCGCAACACCATCTTCGTGCTCATCTCGGACCTGTACGAAGGCGGCGTCGAAGCCGGCCTGCTGCGCCGCGCGAACGAGCTGGTCGAAGCCGGCGTGCAGTTCATCACCTTGCTGGCCCTGTCGGACGAAGGCGCCCCCGCCTACGACCAGGCCCTCGCCGCCAAGCTGGCGGCCCTGGGCGTGCCCTCGTTCGCGTGCACGCCCGATGCCTTCCCGGGGCTGATGGCCGCGGCCATCCGCAAAGACGACGTGTCGGCCTGGGCCGCCAGCCGCGGCCTCGTGACGCGGGGGCGTTGATGCCTCGAAAGCGCCCCACGATGCTCACGCCCGCCGAGATCGAGGCGCGCCTGCCGCTGTGGTCCGCGATGTCCGACCTTTTTCTCGACACCGAGCTTCAGCCGCACCACCACGCCCACCTGGCCCAGGCCGTACGCGACTCGGGCCTCGGCCCGACAGAGGTGCAACAGATCCTGTGGCACGAGGTCTTTCCGGCGCTGGCCGACAACCTGCGCACCGTGGCGGGCGAATGGGCCGGTTTCGACGACCGCTGGCTGCGCGAACGCATCGTCGCCGTGCTCACCGGCGAATCGCCGGGCGCCCGCAACCCCGGCGGCATGCTGACGGTCGGGCAAGTGCGCACGATCATCGAAGAGGCCTGGGGCGAGACCTGCCGACACCTGCCCCCGGCCCATGCACAGGCCACCGGGCCACGCTGACCTTCCACCCACGAAAGACTGACATGCCCACACGCAAGCTCGCCCTGCGCCTGACCGCCGCGCTGATCTCGGCGGCCGCCTTCGCCGGCCACGCCGCCGATGCCGACCCGCTGGCCGGCGACTTCGGCCATGGCTTCACCCGCAACGCCGACACCGTGGTCTGGACACTGACGCCCGAAGGCAAGGCCTACCGCCTCACGCAGCACGGCGACGGCAGCAAGCTCGAGCTTCAGCGCATGGCCGACAGCGAGCGCCGCGCCTTCTGGAAGAAGATGTCTTGGCCCGAAGCCAGCAGCGCCCAGGCCCTGTGCGCGGCCGGTGAAGACGCCGACGGCGACAAGCAGGTCTTCTGCTTCGTGCCCCCGGCCGATCGCGCCAAGATCGACTGGCTGAGCAGCCACAAGTCCAACCACTTTCACCACAGCCACCTGGGCGGCGTGATGGAAATCCGCCCGGTCAAGCGCGCGCGATGAACACCCCCGAGCCGCTGGATGAAGCCCCGCACAGCGTGCGACCCGAACATGGCCTGGTGCCAGACGCCGCCACCGCAGTGCGCATTGCGCTCGCGGTGTGGGAGCCCATTCACGGTGCCGAGCGCATCGCCCGCCAGGCGCCGCACACCGCGCACTTGATCGACGGCATCTGGCACGTCGCGGGCACCCTGCCCGCTCGCATGTTGGGTGGCACGGCACAGGCCGAAATCGCGCAGGCCGACGGCCGCGTCGTGCGCGTCAGCCATGGGCGCTGACCCGTCATCGCCAGCCGACACACCGCTGCACGTGCTGGTCGCCACGGCCGGCACGCTGGGCGACCTGCACCCCTTCCTCGGCGTGGCGGGGGCCTTGCAAGCCCGCGGCCACCGCGTCACGGTGCTGGGCCCGTCGGTGCATGCGGCCACCACGCGGGGCGCCGGTTTCGTCTTTCAGGCCATGGGCAGCGCGCGCGCCTATGAAGACGCGGTCAACGACCCCGACCTCTGGCACCCCATGCGTGGCTTCGGCGTCGTGTGGCGCAGCTTCCGTGACGCCATCGACGAGCTGCATCAGCCCGTGCAGGCCCTGCCGGCCGACGAGCGCTGCGTGGTGGTCGCACACCCCCTGCTGCTGGCCAGTGCCGACCTCGCCCGCGCGGCCCGGCCCGATCTGCGCGTGGTCGCGGTCTACCTCGCACCGGCCAACCTGCGCAGCTGCCACGACCCGATGACGCTGGGGCCGATGCGCCTGCCGCGCTGGGTGCCCCTGCCCTGGCGGCGCGCGCTCTGGCGCGTGGTGGACCGCCGGGTCATCGACCCGCTCGCGCTGGCAGACGTCAACGCCGCGCGCGCCCGGCACGGCCTCGCGCCGGTGCTGCACCTGGCGCCACACCTGTACGCGGTGGCCGACCTGTCCGTGGGACTCTTCCCCCCGGCCTTCGCCCCCACGCCGCCCGACTGGCCGCAGCCCTTCCTGGGCACGCCCTTTCTGCTGCACGACGCAACGCCGGTGCCCGCCAACGCCCAGGCCGGGCTGGAGGCTTTCTTGCGCGCGGGCGAGCCGCCCATCGCCTTCACCGCCGGCTCGGGCAACCGGCACGGGGACGACTTCTTTCGCACCGCCATCGCCAGCGCCACGGCCCTGGGTCGCCGTGCCGTGCTGCTGACCGCCACGCGCGAGTCGCTGCCCGCGCACCTGCCCGAGCACGTGCACTGGCAGGCCTACGCGCCCTTTGCCGCGCTGCTGCCGCGTGTGGCCGCCCTGGTGCACCACGGCGGCATCGGCACCACGGCCGAGGCCTTGCGCGCGGGCGTGCCGCAGGTGTTGGTGCCTTTCGCGCACGACCAGTTCGACAACGCCGAGCGCGTCAGGCAACTGGGCGTGGGCGTGTCGGCCGGGCAAGCCGCGCGGCTCAGCCCCCGGCGGCTGCGGCGCGCCTTGCAGCAGGTGCTGCGCGACGAGCTGCTGGCACGCTGCCGCGCCGTGTCGGCACGATTCGCTGAACCCGCCGACCTCACGGCGCTGTGCAGGGCCATCGAAGCGATGCCGTTTCGCGCCGCATGACCATGACCCGCGCTTGACCTGGCGCGGGGGCACGGCGGCCTTCGACCGCTACCCTCGCGGGCGACGCCCAACGACGCAAGCTGCACACGCCATGGCCCGACCCCGCCTTCGACGCGCTTCAGAAACCTCAGCCGCGCACATCAGCCCATATGCATTGCTGGCCCACCCGGGCGAACGCGCGGCCAGCGTGCGCGAGCGCCTGCGCAGCGGCCACTCGCACGAGTGGGACCTGCTCTGCGTGGTCGATGCCCAAGGCCACCTGCTGGGTACGCTGACGCCACAGCAGCTGTCGGCCTTGCCCGACGACGCCATCGTCGATCACGCGATGCGCCGCGGCGGCCCGCACATGCTGCCCGAGGCCGACCAGGAAAAGATGGCCACGCAGGTGCTGCACCACCGGCTGGCGGCCATTCCGGTCGTGGACGCCACGCACCGCCTCGTCGGCGTGGTGGGCCCGCAAACGCTGATGCGCGTGTTGCGCCGAGAGCACGTCGAAGACCTGCACCGCATCGCCGGCGTCGCGCTCGAAACCGAGCAGGCGCGCGAGGCGCTCGAAGACCCGCCGCTTCGCCGCGTGCGGCACCGCCTGCCCTGGCTGCTGGTGGGCCTGGCCGGCAGCGTGCTTGCCACCGGCATCGTCGCGCGCTTCGAAACGGCACTGGCGATCAAGCCCGAGCTGGCCTTCTTCGTGCCGGGCCTGGTCTACATGGCCGATGCCATCGGCACGCAGAGCGAGGCCATCACCGTGCGCGGCCTCTCGCTCAGCCACGGCGGCCTCGCGCGCCTGACGGCGGGCGAGTTGCGCACCGGCTTTCTGATCGGCGCGGTGCTGGCTCTGTTGGCGTTTCCGATGGTGTGGGCCGTCTTCGGCGACCTGCCGCTGGCGCTGGCCGTGGCCGGCGCCCTCGCCTGCGCCAGCATGGTCGCCGCCGTGCTGGGCTTCGCGCTGCCCTGGCTCTTGCACCGCCTGGGCCGCGACCCGGCGTATGGCAGCGGGCCGCTCGCCACCATCATTCAGGATGTGCTGAGCCTTGTCATCTATTTCGGTTTCGTTTCGGCCATCGTCTTGTGAAAGCCCGAATACCCCGATGCCCCCCGCGAGTGGGGGTGTGTGTCCGCCACATGTTTGTGAATACTCGCGTCGGAATTTCAATCCAAGGGAGTCAGTCATGAAAGTTCTCGTCCAGGCGGCGGGTTGGGCCTTGTGCCTCCTGGCCGGCGCGGCCAGCGCCCAGTACTCGGTCACCAGCGCAGGGTCGCAGCCCTCGATCTCCACGTCCGTCACGCAGACCAACGCCAGCGGACAAACCGTGAGCGTCACCGACGTGACCGTGCCCTGGGGCTACGGCTTCGCGTCGCAGGCCATCGTCACCCATGCCGACGGCAGCGTGGAGGCCATCGGCAACCCCGCCCCCTGGATCTCGCCGGGCGGCACGGGCCAGAACGCACTGCTCATCAACAACGCCGGCCAGATCGCCGGCACCACCGCCGCCGACTACAGCGGCGCCCTCGGCCCGCGCGGCTTCTTCGTCGGCACCGACGGCGCTTGGCAAACCCTCAGCAACGGCAGCGAAGACGTGCGCGTGTTCGGCATGAACCAGGCCGGCTACGTGTGGGGCGTCACCGGCCAGTACGGCGACTCGTACTACCAGGGCTTCCTGACCGGTCCCAACGGTGCCGGCATGAACTTCTTCGGCGGCGACGCGAGCCATTGCCTCGACACCTACTGCGGCCTCTACAGCAGCGTGGTGGACGTGAACGTGCTGGGCCAAGCCATCGGGCGCATCGCGGGCCAGTCGTTCCTGACCGGGGCCAATGGCACCGACCTGATCGCGCTGAACTCGTTGGCCACGCTGCCGGGCGGCGCCCTCTTCACCGGCGCACTCGACATCGATGACCTGGGCCGCGTGCTGGCCGCCGGCAGCGACGGCATCAACTACCTGCTGACGCCGGTGGCCGCGTCGCCCACGGGTTACGTCATCACGCCCGTGCCCGAGCCCTCGACCTGGGCGCTCATGGCCTTGGGCTTGTTTGCAGTGCTTCGTTTCGCACGCCGCGCCGCACAGCCTTCGACGAACCGCATGCCGGCGCTCGCCTGAGCCACCCCCGGCAACACACCCCGCAAGGGCCGGCTCTGCCGGCCCTCTTTCGTGGGCGCGCCGGTCGTGCGGTTCAGAGCTGTTTGACGATCTCGCCGGCCACCGCCGACAGCGGCAGCGTGCGCTCGACACCGCCGCGCTTGATGGCCTCTTTCGGCATGCCGAACACCACGCAGCTCTCTTCGTCTTGCGCGAGCGTGCGCGCGCCGACGTTGCGCATCTCCAGCAGGCCCGCCGCGCCATCGTCGCCCATGCCGGTCATGATGACGCCGAGCGCGTTCGCCCCGGCGCTCTTGGCGACCGAGCGAAACAGCACATCCACCGAAGGCCGGTGGCGGTTGACCAGCGGGCCGTCGATCACGTCCACGTGGTAGTAGGCGCCGCTGCGCTTGAGCAGCATGTGCTTGCCGCCGGGGGCGATGAGCGCACGGCCCGGCAACACGCGGTCGTTGTGCTCGGCCTCTTTGACGGTGATCTGGCACAGCGAGTCGAGCCGCGCGGCAAAGGCCGCGGTGAACTTCTCGGGCATGTGCTGCACGATCACGATGCCGGGCGACACGCGCGGCAAGGCGGTCAGCACCTCTTCGAGCGCCTGCGTTCCGCCGGTCGAAGTGCCCAGCGCCACAACACGCTCGGTGGTCTGGGTCATCGCGCGCGTGGCCGGCGGCAAGATCACGTCGGCCGTCTGCTTGGCCGGCACCGGGCCCATCGGCTCGCGCGGCCGCAGGCGGCGCACATTGGCGCGCGCCGCGGCGCGCACGGTGTTCGCCAGCTCGTCGGCGGCTTCGGCCAGGAAGTCTTTCAAGCCGACCTTGGGCTTGGTCATGATGGCCACGGCGCCTGCGGCCATGGCCTCCATCGTGGTCTTGGCACCTTTCTCGGTCAGCGTCGAGCAGATCACCACCGGCGTCGGCTTTTGCTGCATCACGAGCTTCAGGAAGGTGATGCCGTCCATGCGCGGCATTTCGACGTCGAGCACGATCACGTCGGGCCAGTCGAGCTTCAGGCGTTCGATGGCCAGCACCGGGTCGGCCACGGCGGCCATGACCTCGATGCCCGGGGCGCGTTCGAGCAGCCCGGTGACGACCTGGCGCACGACGGCCGAGTCGTCGATCACCATCACGCGGATCGGGCGGGAGGCGGTGGTCATGGGCAGGCTCCTGCGCCTTCGGTGTAGGCGGCGTTCATGAGGATCGGGTTTGTCGAACCCAGACGTCGCCGGTCGCCACGTCGAAGACGATCTGGCGATGCCCGACGCCGAACAGGCTTTCGGAGTGGATCGGGATGCGGTGCGCGAGCAGCAGGCGCCGCGCCGCTTCGCCGTTGGCCCGGCCCACGCGCTGTGCCGAGGCCGCCAGCTGGTCGGGAAACATGTCGCCACCGCCGAAGATCTTGGCCTCGAAGTGCGTGATGACCAGATCGGCTCGCCGGATCTGGTCGAGCATCAAGAGCAGCGCCTCTTCCCCGTAGCGCGCGTCGAGCGGCCCGTTGCGTTCTCGGTCGCGCCTGGCCAGCAGGAAGTGCGACATCGCGCCCACGCGGTAGATCGGGTGCCACAGCGTGATCGACACGCACGAGCCCAGCACCGTGCGCATGCGACAGCGCGCGTCGCCCACGGCGTACTCGCCGGGTTTGAGCGTCACTTCCAGACGCTGGGAGTCGGTCCACACATGCCCCCCGAGGTCAGGGTTTGATGTAGATCGACGGAGCCACCTGCTTCACCGCATTGCTGATGTCGTTCAGGCTCTCGGAGTGCCCGATGCAGAAGTAGCCACCGGGCTTGAGCAGCGAGAGGATGCGCGCGACGACCTGGCGCTTGGTGTCGCCGTTGAAATAGATCATCACGTTGCGCAGGAAGATCACGTCGAAGGGCGCCATCGCAGGCAGAGCCTGGTTCAGGTTGACCTGCGAAAACTGCACCCGGCGGCGCAGCGACTTGTCCACCAGCAGGGTGCCGTCTTGCGGGCCCATGCCGCGCAGGCAGTAGCGCTTGAGCAAGGCCTGCGAGATGTGACGCGTGCGTTCCAGCGGGTAGTGGCCGGTGCGCGCGCGCGCCAGCACGCGGGTGCTGATGTCTGTGCCGACCACCTCCCACGGGCTGTCGCCCAGCATCTCGGCCAGCACCATCGCCATCGAGTACGGCTCTTCGCCGGTCGAGCAGGCGGCGCTCCACACGCGGAACGGCTGCGCCTTGCCGCGCGCGGCCACGGCCAGGTCGCGCAACAGCTCGAAGTGCTTGGGCTCGCGGAAGAAGTAGGTCTCGTTGGTGGTCAGCAGATCAACGGCCGTCTGCACCTCGCCCTGGTCGCGGCCGCTGTCGAGCAACTCGAAATAGGCGCCGAAGCTGTCGAGCTGCCGCACCTGCAGGCGCTTGGCGAGCCGGCCGCACACCAGGGCTTTCTTGGCGGGAGACAAGGTGATGCCCGCCGCGTCATAGATGAACCGCTGGAAATTGCCGAACTCTTTGTCGCTGATGGAATGGATCACGGCGCGCCTCGGATGCCTTCAACAGGTGGTGGACGAAACAATCAGTACCGGGTGAAGTTCGACTCGTCGAGCGCGCCGTTCGTGTTGAGCGCGAAGCCGTTCGTGCCTTGACTCTTGAACGGATCGACCGGCGAAGCCTTGCGTGCACCCGACTTCGCCCCGACCGCGCCCCGCGACGTGCCCACCGTGCGGCCAGCCACGCGCTGCGGCATCGCGGCCGGCGCCTGGTTGCCCGCCAGCTGGAAGAACGCCATCGTGCGACGCAGCTGCTCAGCGTGCGAGCTCAACTCTTCTGCGGTGGCGGCGAGTTCTTCCGACGACGACGCGTTCTGTTGCGTGGTTTGCGACAGCTGGCTCACGGCGGAATTGATCTGGCCCACACCCGATGACTGTTCTTCGGACGCGGCGGTGATCTCTTGAACCAGGTCGCTCGTCTTCTTGATGTTGGGCACCATCTGGTCGAGCAATCGTCCCGCTTTCTCGGCCAGCTCGACGCTCGATCCGGCCACGTCGCCAATCTCTTGCGCCGCGACTTGGCTGCGCTCGGCCAGCTTGCGCACTTCGGCGGCCACCACCGCGAAACCCTTGCCGTGCTCGCCGGCACGTGCCGCTTCGATGGCCGCATTCAGCGCCAGCAGGTTGGTCTGGTACGCGATGTCGTCGATGATCCCGATCTTCTGCGCGATCTGCTTCATCGCCGTCACCGTGGCCTTCACGGCTTCACCGCCCTCGGTGGCTTCGGCCGCGGCCTTGGTGGCCATGCCATCCGTGACCTTGGCGTTCTCGGTGTTCTGCGTGATCGAGGCGGTCATCTGCTCAATCGACGCGCTGGTCTCTTCGACCCCCGCCGCCTGTTCGCTCGACGCCTGCGACAAGGTCTGCGCCGTGGCGCTGACCTCTTCAGACGCGCCGGCCAAGGCTTCGGCGCCGTTGTTGACTTCGGTGACCACGTCGGACAGCTTCTGGATCATCGCGTTCACGAAGCGCTGCATGTCGGCGAAGGTACCCTCGTAGCGGCCTTCGACCTTGCGCGTGAGGTCGCCCTCGGCCATCGCGCCCATCACTTCGACCACATCGGCCACGCTGCGCAGGTTGGTGCGCGCCTGTTCGATGGTGTCGTTGATGAAGGCCTTCTTGCCCGGCAGGCGCGCCATCGGCGCGTCGAAGTTCCCGCGGCCGAACTCGGCCACCACGCCCATCGCCAGCTTCTTCACGCCGATGTGGGCCGCGACCATCTCGTTCACGCCGACCGCCATGGTGCGGAAGTCGCCCTCGAACTTGTTCGCGTCGATCACCACGTCGATGTCGCCCTTCTCATGCTCGGACGACATGCGGTTCATCTCGGCGATCAGGCCCTTCAGGTTGCGCCGCACCTTTTCGATGGTGTCGTTGATGAAGGCCTTCTTGCCCGGCAGTTGTGCCAGCGGCGCTTCGAAGTTGCCTTTGCCGAACTCGGCCACCACGCCCATCGCCAGCTTCTTCACGCCGATGTGCGCCGCGACCATCGCGTTGATTCCCTGCGCCATGGTGCGAAACTGGCCGTCGAACTTGTTCGTGTCGATGACCACGTCGATGTCGCCCTTTTCATGCTCCACCGACATGTGGTTCATCTCGGCGATCAACCCCTTGAGGTTGCCGCGCACCTTCTCGATGGTGTCGTTGATGAAGGCCTTCTTGCCCGGCAACTGCGCCAGCGGCGCATCGAAGTTGCCCTTGCCGAACTCGGCCACCACGCCCATCGCCAGCTTCTTCACTGCGATGTGTGCGCCGACCATCTCATTGACGGCAGAAGCCATGTCGCGCAACTCGCCGTGGTGGCGCTGCGTGTCAATGGTGACGTCGATGTCGCCCTTCGCATGCTCGCCGCTCATGCGGTTCATGTCGTCGTGCAGGGACTGCACGTTCTTCAGCAAGCGGTTCACCGCTTCGGCCGCGCCGCGCAACGCGGGCGGCAGGCGCAGCGGGTCCACGCGCTGGGACAGCTCGCCCTCGGCGGCCTGCACCAGCACGCGCGTGAAATGAACTTCCAGGGCGTCGGCTGCTGCAGCCTCTTCCCTCTGAACCCGACGGGTCGATTTGATCTGCAACATCACACAACTCCCTGTTGTCGATTACCTGCAAGACGCGCCCTTCGTGGGGCGCTGCTTCTTCCCCCGACCCGCCGTGAATCGACGGGGCGAGAGGCTTTCCTGTCGCCTCAGTACCGCGCGAACTGAGATTCGTCGAGCACGCCGCCGGTGCTCAGCGAAAAGCCGGTGCCGCTGTCGCCCTTGAAGGGGTCGGCCGCCACGCTTTTCTTCGCACCCGGCTTGCCCATCACGATCGGCGCGCGGGCACCCGGGCTCTTGCGAGCCGACGCACGTGAGGCCGCGCCCACCGCAGCGCTGCCTTGCGACAGGCTGAAGAAGGCCATCGTCTGTTGCAGCTGCTCGGCCTGCGAGCTCATCTCTTCGGCCGTGGCCGCCAGCTCTTCGCTCGACGACGCGTTCTGCTGCGTCGTCTGGCTCAACTGGCTCACGGCCGCGTTGATCTGACCCACACCCGATGACTGTTCTTCGGACGCGGCGGTGATCTCTTGAACCAGGTCGCTCGTCTTCTTGATGTTGGGCACCATCTGGTCGAGCAGGCGACCGGCCTTCTCGGCCAGCTCGACGCTCGATCCGGCCACGTCGCCGATCTCTTGCGCCGCGACTTGGCTGCGCTCGGCCAGCTTGCGCACTTCGGCGGCCACCACCGCGAAGCCCTTGCCGTGCTCGCCGGCACGCGCCGCTTCGATGGCCGCATTCAGCGCCAGCAGGTTGGTCTGGTACGCGATGTCGTCGATGATTCCGATCTTCTGCGCGATCTGCTTCATCGCGCTCACGGTCGCCTTCACCGCCTCGCCGCCTTCGGTGGCTTCGGCCGCAGCCTTGGTGGCCATGCCGTCGGTGACCTTGGCGTTCTCGGTGTTCTGCGAGATCGAGGCGGTCATCTGCTCGATCGACGCGCTGGTCTCTTCGACGCCCGAGGCCTGTTCGCTCGCGGCTTGCGACAGCGACTGCGCCGTGGCACTCACCTCCTCAGACGCGCCGGCCAGCGACTCGGCGCTGCTGTTGACTTCAGCCACCACCTCGGCGAGCTTGCCCACCGTGTTGTTGACGTACGACTTCATCTCGCCGAACGCGCCCTGGTAGTCGGCAGTGATGGTCTTGGTGAGGTCGCCTTGCGACAGCGCCCCCATCACACGCACCACGTCGTCGATGCTGGCACCGGTGGTGGCGGCCAGCGTGTTCAGGCCCTCGCCCATTTCGCGCTGAAAGCCCTGCAGGCCGTTGAGGTCGATGCGTGACTTGAAGTCACCGCGGTTGGCGGCGGTCACCACCTCGCGCTGGCCGTCGATCACCTGGCGCAGGCGTTGGATCATCTGCTTCAGCGCGTGCAGCAGGCTGCTGTCGTCGCCAACGCGCAGCGCCACGTCGGCCGTGAGGTCGCCGTCGGCCACCTGGCGCAGCAGGCGCGCTGCATGGTCGGGCTCGCCGCCGATCTGGCGCACCACGATGCGGGTGACCAGCAGGCCCAGCGCCACCGCAAGCAGCACCGCCACGACGATCACGCCCCACATCAGCACGCGGGTCTGGCTTTCGATCTTCACGGCCCCCGCGTACGACGCGGCGGCCTGCTGCGTCATTTCATTGATGGTGGACGCGATGTTCGCTTCGACTGCCGCCACCGCTTGGCGCGCGGCGTTGTTGCTGACCTCGGCCGCCTGCTCGTACTTGCCATCGCCAGCCAAGTTGGCGACCTTCTCGTTCTGGGCCAGGTAGTTGACGAGCAGCTTGTCGAGTTCTTTGGTCAGCTCGGCCTCCTTCTCGCTCAGCACCGACGAGCGGTAGGCCTTGATCTGCTCCTGGAACTTGTGCATGTGGCTGTCGGCACGCTTGACCGTGTCTTTCTGCTCGGCCGCATCGCGGATCGATGGCAGCCGTACATAGGCCCGCGAATGGGCGCTCAAGCGCGCGCCCGCTTCGGCCATCTGCTGCGAAGGCACCACGTTGTTCTCGTACACGTGCCGCAGGCGTTCGCCCGCTTCAGCCAGCCGTGTGAGCCCGTAGATGCCCACGCCGACCGTGATGGCCGAGCACAGCAGGAAAGTCGTCAGCAGCTTGTTCGCAAGCTTCATTCGCAAGAACCAGTTCATCACAGAACCCCTTTTTTCAGCTTATTCGTCATGGGGCAAGACCGCGCCCCTCCCGAGTCACGTGTCAGTACCTGACGAACTGCGACTCATCCACCGCGCCGTTGGGGCTGAGGGCGAAGCCCACCCCTTTCGACGCGCCCGTGTCGGCCCCCACCCCTGGGCCACGGCCCGCCGACTTCCCGATCACGATGGGGGCGCGGCTGCCGCCCGCCCCTTTGCGCAAAGGCATGCGCACCGCGCTGGCCTCGGCGGCACCGCGCAGCGGCGCCGAGCCCCCCGCCAGCTTGAAGAACGCCATCGCCTGCTGCAGCTGCTCGGCCTGCGAGCTCATCTCTTCGGCCGTGGCGGCCAGTTCTTCGCTCGATGACGCGTTCTGCTGCGTCGTCTGGCTCAACTGGCTCACGGCCGCGTTGATCTGCCCGACACCCGACGACTGCTCTTCGGACGCGGCGGTGATCTCTTGAACCAGGTCGCTCGTCTTCTTGATGTTGGGCACCATCTGGTCGAGCAGGCGACCGGCCTTCTCGGCAAGCTCGACGCTCGATCCGGCCACATCGCCGATCTCTTGCGCCGCGACTTGGCTGCGCTCGGCCAGCTTGCGCACTTCGGCGGCCACCACCGCGAAACCCTTGCCGTGCTCGCCGGCACGCGCCGCTTCGATGGCCGCATTCAGCGCCAGCAGGTTGGTCTGGTACGCGATGTCGTCGATGATTCCGATCTTCTGCGCGATCTGCTTCATCGCCGTCACCGTGGCCTTGACAGCTTCACCGCCCTCGGTGGCTTCGGCCGCGGCCTTGGTGGCCATGCCATCGGTGATCTTGGCGTTTTCGGTGTTCTGCGAGATCGAGGCCGTCATCTGCTCAATCGACGCGCTGGTCTCTTCGACCCCCGCCGCCTGCTCGCTCGACGCTTGAGACAGCGACTGCGCGGTCGCGCTCACCTCTTCAGACGCGCCGGCCAGGGCTTCGGCGCTGCCGTTGACCTCGGTCACCACCTGCGACAGCTTGTCGATGGTGGTGTTGACGTGGTCGCGGATCTGGGCGAACTCGCCCTTGTAGTCACCCTTGATGGTTTGCGTGAGGTCGCCCTGCGCCACCCCGCCCATCACCTCGCCCACTTCGGCGATCACCTGGCGCAACTGGCTCACGGTGCCTTTCACCGCCACCAGCATGCTCGTGGTGTCGCCGGGACGCGTGGCCACGTCCACCGACAGGTCGCCTTCGACCACCTTGGCCAGCACGGCGGCCGCGTAGTCGGGTTCGCCGCCCAATTGCCGCGTGATGCTGCGCGTCGTCCAGTAGCCCGCCCCGGCTGCCACGCCGAGCGCGAGCACGATCAGGCCGAGCGTCAGGTTGCGCGCGCTGCGGTACTGTTCGGCCGCCTCGGTACTGGCCTGCACCATCAGTTCGCCCTGAAAGTCGGCCAAGGCTTGCACGTTGGCGGTGTAGGCGCGCAGCACCGGCTGCAGCTCGCCCAGCAGCACGCGGCCGGCCTCGTCGCGCTTGCCGGCCTGCACGAGGCCGATGATGCGTTCCTGGCCTTCGATGAACTTGGCGCGGCTGTCCTTGATCTGCCGGAGGATGGCGATGCCCTTCTCCAGCTTCACCACCCGGTCCATCTGCTCGACGGTCTCGCCGATCGACTTGCGAGCGGCGTGGATGTTGTCGAACTCTTCGCGGGCACGCGCCGCGTCGTCCGAAATGATCGCGTTGCGCATGAAGCGCGCGATGTTGTTGACCTGGCTGTTGATCGTGTTGGCCAGCACCACCTTCGCATAGCGGTCCTTGACGATCAGCTCGAGGCTGTCGTTCAGGCCCGACATGCGCGCCAGCCCCAACACCGCCACCACCAGCAACAACAGCGCGAGAAAGCCGAAACCCAGGCCCAGCCGCGTTCCCACCTTCAGGTTGTTCAGCATCGTGCGTTCACTCCGTCACAGGTTTTGAATAAGGCTCAGCGCACCGAGGCTTCGCCAGCGGCCACCGGCTCGCCCATCTCACCCAGGCTGGCCAGGTCATCGAGGGCCAGCACCTGGTCCACGTTCAGCAGGATCACGAACTTGCCCTTGACTTTGCCCATGCCCTGGATGAAGTCGGTTCGAATGCGCGCGCCGAACGAGGGCGCCGGCTCGATGTCGGCGGAGTCGATGTCGAGCACTTCGTTGACGGCATCGACCACCACGCCGATCACCTGGCGCTCGTCGCCGGACTCGACCTCGACGATGACGATGCAGGTGCGTTTGGTCACCGGGCTGGCCTGGCGGCCGAAGCGCGCGAGCAGGTCCACCACCGGCACGACCGCGCCGCGCAGGTTGATCACGCCACGCACGCTGGGCGGCATCATCGGCACCTCGGTCAGCGAGTGGTACTCGATGATTTCCTTGATGGCGAGGATGCCGATGGCGAACGCCTCACCGGCAAGCATGAAGGTCAGGTACTGCGTGGGCTCCAGCGCCGCGCGGGCGGCCTGCTGGGCCACCATCGCGTTCTGGGCGGCTTTCGATGCGGCGGTTTGAACCAGTGCTGTCATGGCGTCGTCTCCTTAGAACTTGACGAAATGGGATTCGTCTCCCGGAGCGGCAGTGGCCAGCGCCATGCCGCCCGCGAGAGAGAAACCGGTTCCCGATCCGCGCGTGGACAAGGCCTTTCGCGCGTTCGACTTGGGGGGCTGGGGCTTGCGTGGCTCGGCCGGCGCAGTTCGCAAAGCGCCTTGCGCCGAGAGCTTGAAGAAGGCCATGGTCTGCTGCAGTTGTTCGGCCTGCGAGCTCATCTCTTCGGCCGTGGCCGCCAGTTCTTCGCTCGATGACGAGTTTTGCTGCGTCGTCTGGCTCAACTGGCTCACGGCCGCGTTGATCTGACCGACACCCGACGACTGCTCTTCGGACGCGGCGGTGATCTCTTGAACCAGGTCGCTCGTCTTCTTGATGTTGGGCACCATCTGGTCGAGCAGGCGACCGGCCTTCTCGGCCAGCTCGACGCTCGATCCGGCCACGTCGCCGATCTCTTGCGCCGCGACTTGGCTGCGCTCGGCCAGCTTGCGCACTTCGGCGGCCACCACCGCGAAACCCTTGCCGTGCTCGCCGGCACGCGCCGCTTCGATGGCCGCATTCAGCGCCAGCAGGTTGGTCTGGTACGCGATGTCGTCGATGATTCCGATCTTCTGCGCGATCTGCTTCATCGCCGTCACCGTGGCCTTGACAGCTTCACCGCCCTCGGTGGCTTCGGCCGCGGCCTTGGTGGCCATGCCGTCGGTGACCTTGGCGTTCTCGGTGTTCTGCGTGATCGAGGCGGTCATCTGCTCGATCGACGCGCTGGTCTCTTCGACCCCCGCCGCCTGCTCGCTCGACGCCTGCGACAGCGACTGCGCGGTCGCGCTCACCTCTTCAGAGGCACCGGCCAGGGCATGGGCGCCGCTGTTCACGTCGCTCACCACCTGCGAGAGCTTGGTGACCATGTTTTGCATGGCGCGCAACAACTGGGCCGTTTCGTCCTTGCCCAAGGCCTCGATCTGGACCGTCAGGTCGCCTTCAGCCAGGCGGTTGGCGGCATCGACGGCGCGACCCAGCGGGCGCGTCACGCTGCGACTGATCAGGAAGCCCAGCACCACGCCCAGCAGCACCCCGCCGACGATGATGCCGATCATCACCGTGCGGCTAGCGTGATACAGGGCCTCGGTTTCTTCCAGCGCTGTCTTCGCGCGGTTCTCTTTCTGCGCGGTCAGTTCGCTCAGCAAGTCGTCGAGCTTGTTGGCCTCTTCGCGCACTTTGTCGAGCGCCTGGTGCAGGCCTTCGTCCTGCTCGGCCAGCTTCTTCGTCGCCGCCAGCGACAGCGCGCGCTGCATGTCGCGGTCGTAGTCGCCCGAGATGCGCGAGATGGTCGAAAAGATTTCCTTGGCCCGGTCGGTGACAAACAGCGGCCGAGCCTTCTCGATGTAGTCCTTGAAATTCGCGGTGCTCTTGGCGATCGAGGCCTTGTGGCGCTCGCGCTCTTCGTGCGTCGTCGCCAGCAAGTAGTTGCCACGCGCACGCCCCACGTAGATCAGGTTGATGTTGGCTTCCTTGATGTGCGAAAGCCCCATCAACTCGTTCGTGTACATGGCGTCGGCTTTGTCGCTCATGTCACGCGTGTTCGCGATGCCGATGAAACCAACGATCACGCTGATCGCAGCAACAACGATGAAACCGGCGATCAAACGCACGCCGATGCTGAGGTTGGAGAACATTTTTTGTGAATCCCTGATGTGATGACAAACGGGCTGACGCAAGGCGTCACTCGGGCAGTGCCAGCCCCGCGGTTGCCGATGCGCCAGCCCCTGCCACAACGCGCTGCGCGCGTTGCATCAAGGCCGGTACGTCGAGAATCAGCGCCACGTCGCCGCTGCCCAAGATGCTCGAGCCGCTGATGCCTTGCACGTGGGCAAACATCTTCGAGAGCGGCTTGATGACGGTCTGTGCTTCGCCGTGCAGTGCATCGACGACGAGGCCGAACTTCTGCCCCGCGTGCTTGACGACGACGATGTTCTGGCGCGCCGAGGGCTCGCCTTCGACTTCGAACAGTGCACGCAGGCGAATGAAGGGCAACACCTCACCGCGCAGGTCGGTGTAGTCGTAGCCGGGCACGGCGTTGAACTCGACGCATTCGTCCACCATGTCCATGGGCACGACGAACACCGACTTGCCTACGCCCACCTGAAAGCCGTTGATGATCGCCAGCGTGAGCGGCAGGCGCACGGTCACGGTGGTGCCCTGGCCTTCCTGGCTGGCGATGTCCACGCTGCCGCGCAGCGCGACGATGTTGCGTTTGACCACGTCCATGCCCACGCCCCGGCCCGACAGGTTGGTCACCTGCTCGGCGGTCGAGAAGCCGGGCTCGAAGATGAGCGCGTAGATCTCGCCATCGGTGAGCGACTTGCCGGCTTCGATCAGGCCGCGCTCTTGCGCCTTGGCCAGGATCTTTTCGCGGTTCAGGCCACCGCCGTCGTCGCTGACTTCGATGACGATGCTGCCCGAGTCGTGGTACGCGTTGAGCGTCACCGTGCCCTGCGCCGGCTTGCCGCGCTGCGCGCGCAGCTCGGGGGCGTCGATGCCGTGGTCGACCGCGTTGCGCACCAGGTGGGTCAGCGGGTCGCCGATCTTCTCGACCACGGTCTTGTCGAGCTCGGTGTCTTCGCCGTTGACGACGAGGGTGATGTCTTTGCCCAGTTCGCGGGCCACATCGTGCACCACACGCTGGAAGCGGTTGAAGGTCGCGCCGATCTTGACCATGCGCAGTTGCAGCGCGCTGTCGCGCACCTCTTCGACCAGGGCCGACAGCGTCGAGTGGCGCTCTTGCAGCTCGGGGTTGCGCGTGCGGCGCGCCACGAGGTTGGCGCCGGCCGCCGCGATGATGAGTTCGCCCACCAGGTTGATCAGCCGGTCGAGCTTGTCGGCATCGACGCGGATCGACTGCGTCTCTTGCGTCTTGGCGTCTTTGCTGCGTTTCTGTTTCTCGAGCGCAGCCTCGACCACCGGCGGCGCCACACGGCCCTGGCCGACCAGGATGCTGCCCAGCAGCGGCGTCGGCTGCGCGAGGCTGCGCGCCTGCGCGGCCAGCGCTTCGTTCAGCTCGTGCGCGGTCACGGTGCCGCAGCGCACCAGCAGCTCGCCCAGGCGCACCGATTCTTCGGGCGGGGCTTCGAGCAGCGCGATGTACTCGCCGATCTGGCTGTTGGGCGGCACGATGCGCAGCTGGCAGTCGTCGAGCACGAACTCGAAGACGTTCTCGATGGCGGCCTTGTCGGCCGTGCTCTTGAAGGCGATCTCGAAACCGAGGTAGCACGACTCCGGGTCCATCTCGCCGGCCTCGGGCATTGCGTCCACCAGCGTCACGATGCCGGTCACGGTGCCCAGCGTGCCCAGATAGCGGATGAAGGCCATCGGGTCCATGCCGTTGCGCAGCACGTCGCGCCCGAAACGCACGGAGATGTGCCAGGCATCACCGTCGTGGCCGCTGCCGCCCACGCGCTCGAACACCGGCTCCGGCGTGGTGACCACATCGCCTCGGGCGGCCAGCAAGGCGTCGAGCTGCGCCGTGAGTGGCGCGCCGCGGGCGATCAGTTCGGGGTCGGCGGCGTCGCCGGACTCGACCGCGTCGACGAGCGCGAGGATGTGGTCGCAGCAGCCAAGCATCAGCGCCACGAGCGAGTCGCTGGTGGCGATGCGGCCGTCGCGCACTTCGTCGAGCACGCTCTCGACGCCGTGCGTGAAGGCGACCACGCTGTCCAGCCCGAAGAGCCCGGCCGAGCCTTTGATGGTGTGCGCGGCGCGGAAGATCGCGTTGACGGTTTCGGCGGTTTCAGCGGCATCGCTCTGCTGGCCGAGCGCCAGCAAGGCGCTTTCCATCTCTTCGAGCAGCTCGCGGCTTTCCGCGAAGAAGGTTTGCAGGGCCTGGTCGAGGTTCATGCGGGGTCCCGTGGTTCAGACGATCAGGCAACGACCAGCGGGTCGCCGAAGAAGGCGGCCAGGTCGAGCAGCTGCAGCGCATCGACGACGCCGGGGCTGTGCGCGGTGAGTGCCAGCGCCACACCCTGGGCCTGCGCAGCGCGCTTGGCCATCACCAGCAGTTGCACGCCGGCGGTGTCGATCTCGGAGACACCCGAGAGGTCGAATTCGACTTCTTGCCGGCCTTCGAGCGCGGCCAGCAGCACCGGCTTGAGCTCGGCGGCGCGGTAGATGGTGAGTTCGCCTTCGAGGGCGAGGCGGTGCGCACTGGACGCACGTGAGGTGGAACCCATGAAACCTCCCAGGGATTCAGGTTGACAGCGGATGACAGCGGTTGGAATGGGGGCAGGCCTTGGCGGGCATGAGGGCGCGACGTCTCGGGCCGCGTCCGCTCAGGCTGCTCAGGGCAGCACGAGCTTTTGCACGACGCCCATGAGCTGGTCGGGCTTGAAGGGTTTGACGACCCAGGCCTTGGCGCCGGCGGCCTGGCCTTCCTTCTTCTTGTTCTCTTGCGACTCGGTGGTCAGCATCACGATGGGCGTGAACTTGTAGGCCGGCAGCTCTTTCACGGCCTTGACGAAGCTGATGCCGTCCATGTTGGGCATGTTCACGTCGCTGATGATCAAGTGCACCTTCTGGCCCTTGAGCTTGCCGAGCGCGTCTTTGCCGTCGCAGCCCTCGATGACCTCATAGCCGGCGCCGCGCAGCGAGATGCCGACCACTTGCCGCACAGAGGCAGAGTCGTCAACGATGAGGATGGACTTGGCCATGTCGTGTTCTCCCGGGTGTCGAAGAAAAGTGGGGGTGGTTGTCTTGGGGGCGCGGTGGTGGGGTGCCGCTCAGAAGAAGGTGATCTCTTCTTCTTTGGGCCCGCCGGCATGACCGCCGCTGTGGGTGGTGCGTTCTTCGGCCATCGCGTAGGTCTTTTCAAGCTCGGCCAGCAGCGCGCCGGCATCGACCGGCTGCAGGGCGCCGCCCTTTGCGTGCGCGGCGCGGCTGTCGGCCAGCGCTTCGGGCAGGCGTTCGAGGTTGTGGCGCACGTGGGTCATGACCTGGCTCACGCGGTCTTGGAACTGCAGCTGCACCAGGGCCTCGCCAATCTCGCCCTGGATGCCCTGGCTCTCGCGCTTGAGCACGTCGGCCGACTCGACCAGCGCGTCGGTCACGCCGCGAAAGCCGCCCAGCACCGAGGCGATCGAGGCTTCGCAGTTCGCCAGCGATTCGGCTTCGCGCACGGCCGACTGGTCGGCGGCCTGGCGCGCCTGGCTGATGGCCGCGCCGATCAGCTTGACCTTGTCGGACATGCGCTTGCCGGTCTCGCCCGACATGGCGGAGAGCTTGCGCACTTCTTGCGCCAGCACCGAGAAGCTGCGGCCGCTTTCGCCGGCGTGCGCAGCCTCGATGGCCGCGTTGATCGCCAGCAGGTTGGTCTGCGAGGCGATGCT
Organism: Piscinibacter sp. PDB5-1; assembly: GCF_056676035.1. Lineage (NCBI taxonomy): Bacteria > Pseudomonadati > Pseudomonadota > Betaproteobacteria > Burkholderiales > Sphaerotilaceae > Piscinibacter > Piscinibacter sp. PDB5-1. The sequence goes on from NZ_JBWVZL010000002.1 coordinate 546,871, forward strand.
GGCCACCTCGGCCGCCATCGCATGCAGTTCATCGACGAACCGGTTGAGGCTTTGCACTTCGTTGTGCATGGCGCCGTTGCTGGCCACGGCCCGCCGCAGCGAGTCGAGCACGGCGTTGAGTTCGGTGCTGCTGCGCTCGAAGACGGCGACCAGGCCTTGGCTGTCGCCATTGCCGTCGCCCGCCATGGCCGAGGCCTTCATCGCCTGGTCGAGCCGATCGACGATGCCGGCGAAGCGTTCGGTCAGCGCCGAGATGGCCGCTTCCATCTGCGCGCGCGAGTTCTCGATGTGGCCGGCCCACACGGGCACGAGCTGGTGGCCGATCTGCTCGGTGCCGTCGAGGTAGCGCGACAGCGCGGCCTGCTGGGCACGCTGGCTGCCTGCACGGCGGCGGTCGAACATGACGCCGGCCGCGAGCAGCCCGAGGCCGACGATGCCGGCCCACAAGCTCCAGCCGCTGGCGGCCCAGGTGGACAGGCCACCGGCCGCGCCCATCGCGGTGCAGGCACCGGCCTGGGCCCAATGGGCGGGAAATCGAAAGGACCGGCGCGAGGCGGTCGGTGCAGCCTCAGGGGCTGACAGGTGGCTGACGGCGGTAGTCATGGCCCCATATCGGACGCGCCCGCTTCAAAGTGAAGACTTTGAACACGTTCAGATACGTAGAAACCATGACCAATCTCAAACTTCAGCACAGGTACTTATTCGTACCTGCCCAAGCGAAAAACCCGCGCCGGTCGTGGACGGGCGCGGGCGGGGCGTGTGCGAAGTCGGGGGGCCGGCGGCGGGGGCCGCGTGCCCGGTCAACCCGTCACGGGAAGGTGATGCTCACCGGCGGCACGGCGGCCGTCACGTTGATGTCTCGCGTCAGGGTCGCCCCGGCCGAGTGGGCCTCAAGCGTGTAGCGGCCGGCAGCCGTCGGGTCGGCCAGCAGCGCCGGTGCCGAACCCGCCACGTACGAGGCGCGCACCGGCGCCTCGATGGGCAGCGCGACGCTGAAGCTGCCATCGACCGCCGTCACCGGGGCCCAACCCACCTCGACGACGGGGCCGCCGTTGAGCGTTTGCAGCGCGCGCACGGTCGCGGTGGCCGGCGACACCGTGCCGGTGACGGTGCGCGTCGTGGCGACGGGCAGGTTGAAAGCCTGCAGCGCGGTGGTCAGCGCCGTGGGCGTGCCGCTCAGCACCGGCACGCCGGTGACGATGGCGCTCACACGGCCCGGGGCGGTGACGACCAGGTTGTAGGTGCCCACGGGCACCTGGGTCAGCGCGAAGCGGCCCGTCGTGTCGGGCGCCGTGGCGCGCACCGGCATGCCGTTGAGCTGCAGCGAAACCTGCGCGCCGATCGACGCCAGGGCCGGGTCCAGATAGCCCGTGACCCGCAGGCCGGCGTCGGCCAGCACCGGCAGCACGCGCAGCACGGGCTTCAGGTTGTACTGGCCATTGCCGCGCTGCACGACCGACTTGCAGGCATCGAAGTCGAGCGCGATGTCGAGCACCTGGCCGGCCGGCACGTCGATGTTGGCGTTGAGCTTCAAGCCCGACTGCTGGCCGCTCGGCGTGTGCAGCGCGGTTTCGCTGCCGCCGGTGGGCACCACCGAGTTGGCAAACGGGTTGCCGCCGGTGTTGGGCGCAAGCACCAGGCGGATCTGCGTGTAGCGGCCGGCCGGCAACTCGGTCTGGCCCAGGTGCTGCAAGACGCCATTGGTCAGCGAGAGCAGGTCCACGCGCAGCGGCGTGGCCAGGGTGATCTCGTACCAGCCGTCCTCACCGTCTTCGGCGGTGCTGCTCTGGTGCACCCGCACTTTCTCGATGGTGACGTTGACTTCATCGAAACCGCAGGCCGGCGCGTCGGTGACCGACACGCTCAGCGTGCCGGTGGGCGAACCCGTGCCGCCGATGCCGCCACCGCCCCCGCCGCCGCAGCCGGCAATCAGGATCACGGCAAGCAGAAACGCGAGCAGGCACAGGGTCTTGAGGTTCATGAGATGGATCTTCATGGCGTGTCCCCTTCTCCGCCGTTGGGGGCGGTTCGATCTTCAAAGTAGTAGATGCCGAGGCCCACACGGGCACGGGGCTCGTGGCCTTCGGCAGGAATGTCGGTGTCGTGCGCGGCGAGCCAGGCATCGAGCTTTTCGAGCAGCTCTTGCGACTGGGCCGCGCTCAGCTTGCGAAAGGCCGGCAGCGCGGCGACCGGAATGCTCTGGTACATGACCTTGCGCTGGAAGCGCGGGTCGTCGTGCCCGTGTTCAAGGTTGTGGTCGATGGTGGCGATGAGGTCGCCCACGTCGGTGCCGAGGATGCCGATCTTCTCGTTCAGGCTCGCCTTGGGCACGTAGGCGTGGGTGACCAAGCGCAGCCGCCCGTCGTCGATGGCGTTGACCGCGCCGACGTGCAGCAGTTCGTTGAGCACGGCACGCGCCGGCATGTCGCCGCTGTGGCGTTTCACGAGGCCGGCGAAGCCGAGGTCGCCGTCCATCTCGAGCAGGCGCGGCTGGCCCTTGGCGTCGATGAAATCGGGGTCGCGGGCCCAGCCGGTGAGAACGCGGGTGCCGCGGTGGTAGCGGTCAGCGCCGTCGGTGAAGTCTTCGATCGACAGCGCCAGCAGCCGCTGCACCTCTTTGCGCGTCAGGCCCGACAGGATGCTCGCCCGCGAGATCGACGGCTTGCGGCCCGGCAGGCTGAATTCCTCCATCGCCACATCGAGGTAGATGCGTTTGGACAGCTCTTCGAACGCACCGAACGACACGCCATGCCGAAGCAGCAGCCGGAACAGCGGCCGCAGGATCAGCGCCAGCGCGCGCTTCAAGGCAGGTTGTTGGGCAACGGGAGCATCCATGATTTGGGAACTTTATCCCAAATCTTCAGCGGCCCCACCCGGGCCCACCCTTGCATGACAGGGGTCGCGTGGCTTCACCTTGGCTTAACGCTGGCCTCACCCAACCCTAAACCTGCGCGCGCACGATCCCGGCAAGCGGAAGCCTTCCGCCCGTGGCGTCCACACCCACAGAAACCCAAGCAGGAGAGCGACGATGAAACTGAACAACCTGGCAGCGGCCCTTCTCGGCGCGGGGGTCGCGGCGATGGGCACGGCCGGCGCGATCGGCCTGCCGGCCTGGCTGGGCGGCAAAGAGCCCGCCGCGACCTCCGCCCCGGCGGTGACGCCGCCGGCGACCGTGGCCGCAGCGTCGCCCAAGGCAACCGCAGGCACCGCCACGCCTGCCGCGCCGACCGTCGTGCCGGTGGCGCCCATTCCGGCCCAGGGCACCGTGCCCAACTACCGCGCCATCGTGGCGCAAGGCGGGCCGGCGGTGGTCGGCGTGACGGTCGAGGGCACGCACAAGACCTCGGCACAGCGCCAGGCCTTGCCACCGGGCTTCGAGAACGACCCGTTCTTCCAGTTCTTCCGCGGGCTGCCCGGGGCGCCGCGCGGCGGGGCCCCCTCGCAGCCGTTTCGCGGCCAGGGCTCGGGCTTCATCATCAGCAGCGATGGTTTGATCCTGACCAACGCGCACGTGGTGCGTGATGCAAAAGAGGTCAGCGTGAAGCTGAGCGACCGGCGCGAGTTCTCGGCCAAGGTGCTGGGCAGCGACCCCGCGACCGACGTGGCCGTGCTGCGCATCGAAGCCAAGGGCCTGCCGACCGTGCGCCTGGGCGACCCGAAGCGGCTCGAAGTCGGCGACCCGGTGCTGGCCATCGGCTCGCCCTATGGCTTCGAGCAGACGGCCACGCAAGGCATCGTCAGCGCCAAGGGCCGCTCGCTGCCGGGCGATGCGGTCGTGCCCTTCGTCCAGACCGACGCGGCAGTGAACCCTGGCAACTCGGGCGGCCCGCTGTTCGACGGCAGCGGCTCGGTCATCGGCATCAATGCGCAGATCTACTCGCAGACAGGCGGCTTCCAGGGCCTGAGCTTCGCCATCCCGATCGACGTAGCCTTGAAGATCAAGGACCAGATCGTCGCCACTGGTCGCGCCTCGCACGCCCGCCTGGGCGTGGTGGTGCAGGACCTGAACCAGAGCCTGGCCGAATCGTTCGGACTGCCGCGTGCTGATGGCGCCCTGGTCTCGCGCGTGTCGCCCAACAGCGCCGCCGCGGCGGCCGGGCTGAAAGCCGGCGACGTGATCCTCGAAGTCAACGGGGAGCCCATCGAGCGCTCGGGCTCGCTGTCGAGCCGCATCGGGCTTTCGACGCCGGGCGAGAAGGTCAAGCTGAAAGTCTGGCGCGACCAGTCGGCCCGCGAGATCGAGGCCAAGCTCGGCGGCGCCGAAGAGGCCGAGACCCGGCAGGCCGACGCATCCAGCCCCGAGTCGGGTGTGCAACTGGGCCTGGCGCTGCGGCCGCTGTCGCCTGAAGAGCGGCGCGGCGCGCGCATCGACCAGGGCCTGGTGGTCGAAGACGTGAGCGGCGCGGCCGAGCGTGCGGGCATCGCTCCGGGCGACGTGCTGCTGGCGATCAACGGCAAGCCGGTGACCTCGATCGACCAGGTGCGTGGCGTGCTGAAGAGCAAGCCCAAGAGCGTGGCCTTGCTGGTGGAACGCGGCGGCGAACGCATCTTCGTGCCGGTGAACCTGGGCTGAAAGACGCGGCGCCGGGCTGCGGCGGAAGTGAAGGCTTCCGCCGCCTCGCGCGCCGCTGTAGGACATCCCCGGTTCCTTGCGCACCGCGGGAACGGCAACTGCCACAGGGACGTCGAAAGGCGTCTACTGGCCTTTCTCAACCTTTCGAAAGGAGTTGCCATGACCTTCACCAGGAACAAGCTGGCGGCCACGTTGGCTGCACTGATGGTGTCAGGCGGGGCGTGGGCCCAGGCGGCCGCGAATCCAGAGATGGACGCCCAGCCGCAGAACCCCATCCCCTCGACGATGGAGCCGGCGAATGTCGAGCCCTCGCCGACACCCCAGGCCCCCGCCACCGAACCCGTGTCGCCGTTGCCAGCACCGCTGCCGACCTCGGGCAGCGAGTGGCAGGCCCCCGACCTGTACGCCCTGCCTGAAGAGCAGACCTACGGCAACGTGCGCTTCATCAGCGGTGGCGTCAACTACGAGCAGCTGCCCGCCATCAAGGAAGCACGCGACGACTACCCGCTGGGCATCGAGATCTACCAGAAGAACGGCGCCAAGAGCGAGTTCACCGCCGACGCAGACGTGAAGGTGTTCGACAAGGCCGGCAAGCTGGTGCTCGAAACCAAGGCCGACGGCCCCTTCGTGCTGGCCAAGGTGCCGCCCGGAACCTACCGCGTCGAAGCCTCGCTCAATGGCGAGACGCGCAAGAGCAAGCCGCTCGTCGTGGGCAGCAAGAAGCACACACGGGCGATGATCGTCTTCCCGGAAGGCACGGACTGACCCTTCCGGCGACGCCACCGCGTCGCCGAGCGGACGCCTGAACGGCGGGGCTTGCGGCACACTCGCCGCTCCCCGTCTTCAGCCCGCTCGCCATGCAACTCGTTTCACTCGGTCGCAGCGACCTGCGCGTCACCCCCATCTGCCTGGGCACCATGACCTTCGGCCAGCAGGTCGATGAAGCCACCGCCCACGCACTGCTCGACCACGCGATCACACGCGGCGTCAACTTCATCGACACCGCTGAGATGTACGCGGTGCCCGCCCGCGCAGAGACCTACGGCGCCACCGAACGCATCATCGGCAGCTGGCTGGCCGCGCGCCCCGGCATGCGAGAGAAGGTGGTGCTCGCCACCAAGGTGGCCGGGCCCTCGCGCAACATGCCGTGGATCCGCAACGGCAAGGCCGACGTCAGCAAGGAAGACATCCTGCAAGCCTGCGACGACAGCCTGAAGCGTCTGCGCACCGACCGCATCGACCTCTATCAAATCCACTGGCCGACCCGCAACGTGCCGACCTTCGGCGCGCTGTACTTCGACCCCAAGTACGACCGCGAGCAGACCTCGATCCATGAACAGCTCGAAGCGCTGGCCGAGCTGGTGAAGGCCGGCAAGGTGCGCCACGTGGGCCTGTCGAACGAATCGCCCTGGGGCCTGTGCGAGTTCGTGCGCCTGGCCGACGCGCACGGCCTGCCGCGCGTGGCCACCGTGCAGAACCCGTACGCGCTGACCAGCCGCGCGGTGGACAACGGGCTCGACGAGGCGCTGCACCGCACGCAGGTGTCGCTGCTCGCGTACTCGCCGCTCGGCTTCGGCGCGCTGACCGGCAAATACGACGACCTCGGCGCCGGCCACCCGCCGGGCCAGGGCCGCCTGGCGATGTTCGACTCGATGAAGAAGCAGCGCTGGGCCCGCCCCGAAGCGCTGCAGATCGCGCAGCTCTACAACCAGCTTGCACGCACCCACGGCCTGACCCCCACGCGCATGGCGCTCGCCTTCTGCTACACGAGCTGGCGCGTGGCGAGCACCATCATCGGCGTGACGACGAAAGCCCAGCTCGACGAGAACCTCGACGCCTGGGGCACGACCTTGTCCGACGAACTGCTGAAAGAAATCGACGGCATCCGCTGGATGCACCGCGACCCGGCGCAGTGACTCTGCCGCGCTTCGAAGGCGCCGGAGGTCGATGGCGCTCTTGTCAACGCAAAGGCGCAAAGAACGCAAAGCACGCCAAGAGCGCCTGAATTTTTTGCGTCCTTGGCGTCTTTGCGCCTTTGCGCCTTTGCGCCTTTGCGTTGAAAAATCCATCACCCGCCTCCACCGCCCACCAACCAGCCAATCCAGATGGCACGCAAAGACCACGTCTCCGAAACCCCGGCCACGCAGTTCCTGAAACAGCAAAAGGTGGCCTACACCGAACACATCTACGACTACGTGGACCACGGCGGCACGGCCGAGTCGGCCAAGCAACTGGGCGTGGACGAGCACGCCGTCGTCAAGACGCTGGTGATGGAAGACGAATCGGCCAAGCCGCTGATCGTGCTGATGCATGGCGACAAGCAGGTGAGCACCAAGAACCTCGCCCGGCAGATCGGCGTGAAGAAGGTCTCGCCTTGCAAGCCCGAGGTCGCGCAGCGCCACAGCGGCTACATGGTCGGCGGCACCTCGCCCTTCGGCACGAAGAAGGCCATGCCGGTGTACGTCGAGGCGACCGTGCTCGACCTGCCCACGATCTACATCAACGGCGGGCGGCGCGGCTACCTGGTCGGCATCGACCCGAAGCTCTTGCCCACGCTCGTGGGCGCGACGGCCGTGCAGTGCGCCGGGGCAGAATGACGGCCCCCGCTGCGGTCCGGTCCGCGGCCTGCACACCCGCCCGTTCGTTGCGCTGACATGACCTCCACCCTGCTCTCCCTCGCCGCGACCGTCGTCGCGTACCTGATCGGTTCGTTGTCGTTCGCGGTCATCGTCAGCCGCCTGATGGGCCTGAGCGACCCGCGCAGCTACGGTTCGGGCAACCCCGGCGCCACCAACGTGCTGCGCTCGGGCAACAAGACGGCGGCGATCCTCACGCTGGTGTTCGACGCGCTCAAGGGCTACGTGCCGGTGCTGCTGGTGCTGCTGTTCGGCGAACGCCACGGCCTCGAAGACGGCACCGTCGCGCTGGTCGGGCTGGCGGCCTTCCTCGGTCACCTGTGGCCGGTGTTCTTCCGCTTCCAGGGCGGCAAGGGCGTGGCGACGGCCGCCGGCGTGCTGCTGGCCTTCAACCCCTGGCTGGGCCTGGCGACGCTGCTCACGTGGATCCTGATCGCCGCGTTCTTCCGCTACTCGTCACTGGCCGCGCTGGTGGCTGCCGTGTTCGCGCCCTTCTACCAACTGCTCATCTGGGGCGGCAACCCGACCACCGCCGCCATCGTCGTGATGAGCGCGCTCTTGATCTGGCGCCACAGCGCCAACATCCAGAAGCTGATCGCCGGCACCGAGAGCAAGCTGTTCAGCAAGAAGGCGGCGACACCATCCCCAAAGGCCAAGCGCTGAAGCGCGGCGCGCACCGCCGCTACGAAGCGTTGCTTCTCACACCGGCGGTGAACCGAAGGGGCGGCGACCCGCCGCAGATAATCGCGCCCCATGCACCTGCTCATCCCCTTCGCTTCCGCGCTGTCCGAAGGCGCGAAGCGCGCACTTCACGAGTTGAAGCTGCCCCGGCTGGGCAAGCTGCTGGCGCGGCTGGCGCCCACCGAGCGGCTGGGCATCGACGAATACACCCTCACCCCGCCGCACGAGCGCGCCGCCGCCCAGCACCTGGGCTGGCAGGGCGACGACGGCTGCCTGCCCTGGGCCGCGCGGCTCGCGGTGAAAGACGGCGTCGCGGTCGGCGACAAGGCCTGGGGCCTGATGACGCCGGTGCACTGGCACGTGGCGGCCGAGCACATCAGCCTGGCCGACCCACGCACGCTGTACCTGACCGCGTATGAATCGAGCGCGTTCTTCGAGGCGATCCGCCCGCTGTTCGAAAGCGAGGGCTGGACGCTCGCCTGGGGTGCGCCCGACCGCTGGCATGTCGCGCACGACTCGCTCGACGGCCTGCCCTGCGCCTCGCTCGACCGCGTGATCGGCCGCAACATCGACCTGTGGATGCCCTCGCACCCGCAGGCCAAGCTGTTGCGCCGGTTGCAAAACGAAGTGCAGATGCTGCTGTACCAGCAACCCCTGAACGACCAGCGCGTGGGCCTGGGCGCCTTGCCGGTGAACTCGTTCTGGCTCAGCGGTTGCGGCCGGGCACAGCCCGAAACCCAAGCCGACACCCTGACCATCGATGCACGGCTGGTCGCCCCACTGCTGGCCGAGAACCCGGTGGCCTGGGTGAACGCTTGGCACGCGCTCGACGCCGGGCCCATCGCCGAATGGCTGCAACGCGCGCAAGACGGCGAAGCGGTGTCGCTCACGCTGTGCGGCGAACGCTTCGCACAGCGCTTCGAGCCGGCGCCACGCAGCCTGTGGTCGCGCCTGGGTCAGCGCTTCAGCAGCACCTCGCCGTTGCCCCTGCTGGAGGCCCTGTGAGCACCGCCCCCAAGATCGCCCGGCGCGACGCCCCGCCGCGCGCCGTGTGGGCGCTCGAACAGGCCGGCGTGCACCCGCTGCTGGCGCGACTGTTCGCCGCGCGCGGCGTGCGCAGCCACGACGAGCTCGACGACGGCCTGCAGCGCCTGCTGCCGCCCTCGGGCCTGCGCGGCGCGGCCGAGGCGGCGCGCTTTCTGGCCGACGCCCTCACCGCCGGCAAACGCCTGTGCGTGGTCGCCGACTACGACTGCGACGGCGCCACCGCCTGCACCGTGGCCTTGCGCGGCCTGGCGTTGCTGGGCGCGAAGCCCGGCACGCTGTGCTACGTGGTGCCCGACCGCGCGGTGCATGGCTACGGCCTCACGCCGGCCATCGTGGACCTCGCCCTCGAACAGCGCCCCGACGTGCTGGTGACCGTGGACAACGGCATCGCCAGCGTCGCCGGCGTGGCGCATGCGCGTGCCAAGGGGCTCGACGTCGTCGTGACCGACCACCACCTGCCCGCCAAAGAAGGCGACACCATCGTGCTGCCCGAGGCCACGGTGATCGTGAACCCCAACCAGCCCGACTGCGGCTTCGAGAGCAAGAACCTCGCCGGTGTCGGCGTGATGTTCTACGTGCTGCTCGCGCTGCGCAGCGAATTGCGCGCACGCGGCATGTTCACCGCCGACACGCAGCCCCGGCTCGACGCCTTGCTCGACCTGGTGGCGCTGGGCACGGTGGCCGACGTGGTGAAGCTCGACCCCAACAACCGCCGCCTGGTGGCGCAGGGGCTCAAGCGCATCCGCGCCGGCAAGATGCACCCGGGCGTGGCCGCGCTCTTCAGCGCCGCCGGGCGCGACCCCACGCGCGCCTGCGGCTTCGACTTCGGCTTTGCCCTCGGGCCCCGCATCAACGCCGCGGGGCGCTTGTCCGACATGTCGCTCGGCATCGAATGCCTGCTGACCGACGACACCACGCGCGCGGCCGAGCTGGCCCAGATGCTCGACACCATCAACCGCGAACGGCGCGAAGTCGAGTCGGGCATGCGCGAGCAGGCCGAGGCCATGCTCGACCTGCTGATGCCCGAGGGCGAGCCGCCGGCCGCCCTGGCGATCTACGACTCTGACTTTCACGAGGGCGTGGTGGGCATCGTGGCCTCGCGCCTGAAAGACCGCGTGCACCGGCCGACCTTCGTGTTCGCGCTCGGGCAAGACGGTTTTCTCAAGGGCTCGGGCCGGTCGATCGCGGGTTTTCACCTGCGCGACGCGCTCGATCTGGTGAGCAAACGTCACCCCGGTGTCCTGAAGAAATTCGGCGGCCACGCCATGGCGGCCGGCTGCACGCTGGCCGAAGAAGACTTCGACACCTTCGAGGCGGCCTTCCGGCAGGTGGCCACCGAGTGGCTCGACGCGGCCACGCTGTCGCGCACGCTGCTCACCGACGGGCCCTTGCCGGTCGAATACTTCAACGCCGAAACGGCGCGTTCGCTCGACGCGCAGGTGTGGGGCCAGTCGTTCGAGGCGCCGGTGTTCAGCGACGAGGTCGAGGTGGTCTCGCAGCGGCTGGTGGGTGAAAAGCACCTGAAGCTCGCGGTGCGCCACCAGGGCCAGGTGCGCGACGCGATCTGGTTCGGCCACAGCGAGCCGGTGCCCACGCGCGTGACACTCAGCTATCAGCTGCGCGTGGACGAATACAACGGCCAGCAGCGCGTGCAGATGGTGGTCGAGGCCGCGGGCTGAGCGTTCGGCGGCGGGCGTAGGTCGCGTCCGACAGCGGGTCGCGACACACACTGTCACTGCGGAATTGGGGCCCGACCCAGAATCTTCGCAGCCGCAGACGAGGCCTTGCTCGTCGCGTCGCAGCGAGGATGCCCGATGACACATGACTTCAGCCGCCCAGTGACCCCGGGCGTTCGCGCCAGAGCCCGGCGGTCGATCGACCGTGTGACGGCCAGTTGCGGCGGCATTGCCGTGATCGCGCTGCTGTGCCTGGCGATGGCGGCGTGCGGTAGCGGCGGCGATGGTTCGGCCGGGGTGTCGGCGCCGGGGTCTTCGGCGCCGCCGGCCGGCTCGCCTCCCGCGTCCTCGCCCACTTCTCCGCCGACCCCGACCGGTCCTCTCAACGCCACGACGCTCGGTGCACGCTTCCAGAACCCCTGGGGCCTGGCCTTCCTGCCCGACGGCCGCATGCTCGTCACGCAGCGCGGGGGCCAGATGGTCATCGCCTCGGCCGATGGCGCCACCGTGTCGGCACCGCTGGCCGACGTGCCCGCCGTGGCGGCGGTCGGCCAAGGCGGCTTGCTCGACGTGGTGCTCGACCCCGACTTCGACCTCGCGGCGAACCCGTGGATCTACTTCAGCTACTCCGAGCCCGGCAGCGGCACCGAGGCCGGGCTGTACGGCACGGCCGTGGCGCGTGCGCGGTTGGTCGGCAGCGCGCTGCAGGACGTGCAGGTGATCTTTCGCCAGTTGCCCAAGACCGACGGTCGCGGCCACTTCGGCTCGCGGCTGGTCTTCCGCGGCGACAAGACGCTGTTCGTGACGCTGGGCGAGCGCCAGTTGCTCGACCCGGCGCAAGTCCTGACCGGCCACCTCGGCAAGGTGGTTCGCATCAACCGCGATGGCAGCGTGCCGGCAGGCAATCCGCCGCTCGGCGCGAACGCCCGCCCCGAGATCTGGAGCTACGGCCACCGCAACCCGCAAGGCGCGGCGCTGCACCCGGTGAGTGGCGCGCTGTGGGTGCTCGAACACGGCCCGCAGGGCGGCGACGAACTCAATGTGGCGCGCGCCGGGGGCAATTACGGCTGGCCGCTGCGCAGCTACGGCTGCCACTACGGCGCACCGGGCAGCAACTGCCAGATCGGCGGCGGCACACACGCGCCGCAGTACGTCGAGCCGGTGAGCTACTGGGTGCCGACCTCCATCGCGCCGGCCGGCATGAGCTTTTACACGGGCACGCGGATTCCCGAGTGGCAAGGCAGCGTGCTGCTGGGCGCGCTGGCCGGCACCGCGCTGTGGCGCGTCGCGCTCGATGGCGAACGCGAGATCGGCCGTGAACGGCTGCTTGCCGAGCTGGGCGAACGCATCCGCGACGTGAAGCAAGGGCCCGATGGCTGGGTGTACCTGCTGACCGACAGCGGCAAGCTGATTCGCATCTCGCGCTGAGCAGGTGGCCGCCACGGCCGCCGTCCTTCACCCTCGCGACAACGCACAAAAGGGCCGATCCCTAGAATCGACCGGGTGAATTCACCCCAAGCGACACCCCCCCAGCAACCCACCGGCTGGTTGAACGCCGACCTGCACTGCCATTCGACCGTTTCCGATGGCACGCTGGCCCCCGAGGTGCTGGCGCAACGCGCGCATGCCAACGGCGTCGCCCTGTGGGCGTTGACCGACCACGACGAGATCGGCGGCCAGCGCCGCGCGCGCGATGCGGCGCTGGCGCTGGGCATGTCCTACCTCACTGGCACCGAGGTCTCGGTCACCTTCATCGGCATCACGGTGCACATCGTCGGCCTGGGTTTCGACATCGACGACCCGCGCATGGCCCAGGGCCTGGCCGCCACACGCGGCGGGCGCGAGGAGCGGGCGCGCGAGATGGCCGCGGGGCTGGCGCAGGTGGGCATCAAGGGCGCATTCGAAGGCGCGCTCAAGTACGTGGGCAACCCCGACCTGATCTCGCGCACGCACTTCGCTCGGCACCTGGTCGAAAGCGGCGTGTGCTCGGACACGCAAGAGGTCTTTCGCCGCTTTCTCGTCGAAGGCAAGCCCGGGTTCGTGCCACACCGCTGGGCCTCGCTCGGCGACGCCGTGCGCTGGATCACCGATGCCGGCGGCATGGCCGTCATCGCGCACCCGGGGCGCTACAAGTTCACGCCCAACGAAGAGTTCGCGCTCTTCACCGAGTTCAAGGGTCACGGCGGCCAGGGCGTCGAGGTGATCACCGGCAGCCACAACCAGGCCGACTTCGTGAAGTACGCCGACATGGCCATCGAGTTCGGCCTGTACGCCTCGCGCGGCAGCGACTTCCACAGCCCCGACGAAAGCCACATCGACCTCGGCACGCTGCCACCCCTGCCGGGCAAGCTGACCCCGGTGTGGGAGCCGCTCGCCGCGCGCATCGCACACCCGGCCGCCTCTGCCTGAGCCTGCCGCGTGAGCACTTCCCGACCGGCGAGCCGCCCGACGCTGGGCATCGCGCTCATCGTCGTGATGGCGGCGTGCTTCGCCACGATGGACACGACCATCAAGTACCTCGGCGCCTTCATGCCGGTGCTGCTGATCATGTGGGTGCGCTACGTGTGCCAGGCCGGCGTGATGGCGGTGTGGCTGCTGGTCGCGCGCAACGGCAGCTTCCGCGCCGCGCACCCCAAGTTCCAGGGCGTGCGGGGGCTCTTGCTGCTGGGCACCAGCGCGATGAGTTTCTTCGGCGTGCAGTACCTGCCGGTGGCCGAGTTCACCGCCATCAACATGCTCACGCCAGTGGTGGTGACGCTGCTGGCCGCTTCGGTGCTGCACGAGCGGGTCTCGGCGCTGCGCTGGGCGCTGGTGTGCGGCGGCTTCGTGGGCGCGCTGATCGTCATCCGCCCGGGCAGCGGGTTGTTCGGCTGGGCGGTGTTCTTTCCGCTCGCGGGGGCGCTGACCTACGCAAGCTTCCAGGTGCTGACCAGCAAGCTCTCGGCGCTCGAAAGCCCGTTCACCACGCACTTCTACACGGGGCTCACCGGCACGGCGGTGCTCACGCCGCTGCTGTGGCTGTCACCCATCGACGTGACCGGCGCGCTGGCAGCCGCCACACCTTTTCAGATCGGCCTGCTGTTCGTGATCGGCGCGCTGGGCACGAGCGGGCACCTGTTCCTCATCCTCGCGCTGGGGCTCGCGCCCACCTCGACGCTGATGCCCTTCGTCTATGTGCAGATTGCCGCAGCGGCGGCGGTGAGCTTCGCGGTGTTTCACTACGTGCCCGACGGCTGGGCCTGGGTCGGCATGGGTGTGATCGCCGCCTGCGGGGCCACCAGCGCCTGGCTCAACTCGCGCCAGGGCCGGCCGGCCTCGCCGGTGGCCGCCGATACCATCGCGGACTGACCCCGTGAGCGCGTGAGATGTCCCAGTACTTCGAAGTCCACCCCGAAAACCCGCAGCAGCGGCTGCTGAAGCAGGCCGCGCAAATCCTGCACGGCGGCGGTGTGGCGGCGGTGCCCACCGATTCGAGCTACGCCTTCGTCTGCCACCTCGACGACAAGAACGCCGTCGATCACCTGCGCCGCCTGCGCGGCATGGACGACAAGCACCACCTCACGCTCTTGTGCCGCGACCTGAGTGAACTGGCCAGCTATGCGCGTGTGGACAACAAGCAGTTTCGACTGCTGAAGCTGGGCACGCCGGGGCCGTTCACCTTCATCCTCGAAGCCACCAAAGAGGTGCCGCGCCGCGTGTCGCACCCCTCGCGCCGCACCATCGGCCTGCGCGTGCCCGAGCACCGCGTGCTGCAGGAACTGCTGGCGCAGTTCGGGCAGCCGCTGCTGGCGACGACGCTGATCCCGCCCGGCGAGACCGAGCCGATGAACGACCCGCACGAGATCCGCGAGCGCTTCGAGAAGCTGATCCAGGCCGTGGTCGATGCCGGGGCCTGCCCGATGGCACCGACCACCGTGGTCGATCTCACCGGCGATGAACCCGTGCTGGTGCGCCAGGGGCGGGGCGACCCGGCGCTGCTGGGTCTGTCGCCGCTCGACTGACGGCCCCAGGCCCGACACGACGCTTTCACACAGCGCCGATGAAATGCAGGGCTCCACCCACCGGAGACTTCGCATGATTCACCTGCCCGCGCTGCGCGTCAGCATCGCCCTGATCGCTTCGATCACCGGCCTGGCCGGCGCTGCCACACCCGCCCTGGCACACGAACACCGCACGCGCACCGACAAGGCCCCGGCGCCGCTTGTCATCGCCCACAGGGGCGCGAGCGGCTACGTGCCCGAGCACACGCTGGCCGCCTACTGGCTGGCCATCGAACAAGGCGCCGACTACGTCGAGCCCGACCTCGTGCCGACGAAAGACGGCGTGCTGGTCGCGCGGCACGAGAACGCCATCGCCATCCTGAACGCCGACGGCTCGGTGCGCGAAGCCACCACCGACGTGCACGAACGCCCCGAGTTCGCCGACCGCCGCCGCACCAAGACCATCGACGGCAGCACGATCACCGGCTGGTTCACCGAAGACTTCACGCTGGCCGAGCTGAAGACGCTGCGCGCCCGCGAACGCCTGCCCGCCCTGCGCGTGGCCAACACGCGCTTCGACAACATGTTCGAGGTGCCCACGCTCGACGAGGTGCTGGCCCTGGTGCGCGACGCGAACGAGCGCCGCAAGCGCGAGGCCTTCCAGCGCGGCGGCCCCAAAGCCGCCCAAGCGGTCAAGCCCATCGGCGTGTACCCCGAAACCAAGCACCCGACCTACTTCGACAGCATCAAGCTCTCGATGGAAGAGCCGCTGGTGCGCACGCTGCACCAGCACGGCTACGCGGGCAGGCACGCGGCGGTGTTCATCCAGTCGTTCGAGGTGGGCAACCTGAAAGACCTGTCGCGCATGACCCACCTGCCGCTGGTGCAGTTGCTCAACGGCGCGGGCCGGCCGTACGACTTCGTCGTGAAGGGCGACCCGCGCACCTACGCCGACCTTGCCAAGCCCGAAGGCCTGAAGGAAATCGCCACCTACGCAGACGGCATCGGCGCCAACACCAACCTGATGATCCCGTTGGTGAACGGCACGCTCGGCACGCCCACGACGCTGGTGCGCGACGCGCACGCCGCCGGCCTGATCGTGCACGGCTGGACCTTCCGCGCCGAGAACCAGTTCTTGCCGAACGAGTTCGACAGCAGCGCCACCCCGAGTGAGCTCGGCAACCTGGCCGGCCAGATCGACGCCTTCCTGTCGATCGGCATGGACGGCTTCTTCACCGACCACCCGCACCTGGGTGTGAAGGCGCGCGACGCGTTCGTAAAGAAGTGATGGTTCGAGGGCCGACCAGACCGTGCCGGCCCTTCGACACCCCCGGGCGAACGGGCTGAGCGTCGGGGCCTGCCAACCCCGGGCGCCCAGTCACCCAAGCTTCACACCCCCGCCACGCCCCGGTCACAGCCCGGCGTGACGATCAAGGCCCATGCAGATCGACGCCGCCCTCCTCCGCGCATGGACCGAAACACCGCCGCCCGGTGAGCGCTCGGACCCCGACCCCGACGACAGCGGCGGGCGCAAGCACCGCTACCGCAGCGTGTGGATCTCGGACCTGCACCTGGGCACGCCCGGTTGCCAGGCCCGGGCCCTGCTCGACTTCATGAAGCACGTCGAAAGCGAGCACCTCTTCCTCGTCGGCGACATCATCGACGGCTGGCAGCTGAAGCGCAGCTGGTACTGGCCGCAGGCGCACAACGACGTGATCCAGAAGATGCTGCGCAAGGCGCGCAAGGGCACGCGCGTGGTCTTCATCCCCGGCAACCACGACGAATTCGCGCGCCGCTACGTCGAGCACAACTTCGGCGGCATCGACGTGGCCGAAGACTGGGTGCACGAGACGGCCGACGGCCGCAAGCTGTGGATCATGCACGGCGACCTGTTCGACGGCGTCGTGCAATGCGCCAAGTGGCTGGCCCACGTGGGCGACACGCTGTACGAGTTCACGCTCAAGCTCAACCGCCACCTCAACTCACTGCGCGCGCGCATGGGGCTGCCGTACTGGAGCCTGTCGAAGTACCTCAAGCTCAAGGTCAAGCGCGCGGTCAGCTACGTGGGCGACTTCGAAGAGGCCGTGGCCCGCGAGGCGCGCAAGCGCGGCGTGCACGGCGTGGTGTGCGGGCACATCCACCATGCCGAGATGCGCGACATCGGCGGCATCCTCTACTGCAACGACGGCGACTGGGTCGAGAGCCTCACCGCGCTGGTCGAACACGCCGACGGGCGGCTCGAAATCCTCGACTGGGCGCAAGAGATGCGCGAGCGCCGCGTGCCGGCCAAAGCGGCGGCCCTCGCATGAAGCTCGCCCTCGTCACCGACGCCTGGCAACCCCAAGTCAACGGCGTCGTGACGACGCTGGTCGAGCTGCATGCCGGCGTGCAGGCCGCCGGCCACGAGGTGCTGCTGGTCGAGCCCTCGCAGTTCAGGCGCTTCCCGATGCCGGGCTACAACGAGATCGAACTCTCCTGGCGCCCGTACCGGCAGGTGGCTCGCCTGCTCGACGAAGCCCGGCCCGACGCGGTGCACATCGCCACCGAAGGCCCGCTGGGCACGGCCGCGCGCAAGCACTGCCTGCGCCGGGGCTGGAAGTTCACCACCGCCTTCCACACACGCTTTCCGGACATCCTCGCCAAGGCGCTGCACATTCCCGAGCGCTGGGGCTACTGGTGGTTCCGGCGCTTCCATGCGCCGTCGAGCGGCATCCTCGTGCCGAGCGCGGGCATGTACGAAATCCTGCAAGGCCACGGCTTCGCGCCGCTGCGCCACTGGTCGCACGGCGTGGACCTCAGCCTCTTCCAACCCGAACTGGGCGCCGACCTGGGCCTGCCCCGGCCGGTGTTTCTGTACGTCGGCCGACTCAGCCCCGAGAAGAACCTCGAGGCCTTTCTCGACCTCGACCTGCCCGGCTCGAAACTGGTCTATGGTGTGGGGCCACTTGAGTCGCTCCTCAAGCGGCAGTACCCGCAGGTGCACTGGCGCGGTGTGGTGCCGCGCCACGAGCTCGTGCGCGTCTACAGCGCGGCCGATGTGTTCGTCTTTCCCGGGCGCAGCGAAACCTTCGGCCTCGTGATGCTCGAAGCCATGGCCTGTGGCACGCCCATCGCGGCCTACCCGGTGGCCGGACCGCTCGACGTGCTCGAACCCCGGGGTGACGGCACGGACGGCGGTGTGCTGCAAGACGACCTGCGCACCGCCGCCCTGCAGGCGCTCGACGTACCCCGCGCGAACGCGCGCCGCCGCGCGCAGCAGATGGACTGGGCGCAGGTCTGCCGAGAGTTCATCGGCCACCTGGTGCCGGTGCAGTCGCCGGCCGTGACACATGACAAGACCATGACGGTCACGAAACCGTCGCAAAACGTTCATAAACTGAATTGATGCCTCCCGCTCCTGCCGCCCCTGCCGTGTCGTTGCCGCCTCTGCTCAACCGCGAACGCGCCATCCTCGAATTCAACCGCCGTGTGCTCGCACAGGCACGCCGCGACGACGTGCCGCTGCTGGAGCGGTTGCGCTACATCTGCATCGTGTCGTCGAACCTCGACGAGTTCTTCGAGGTGCGTTTCGCGGACTACATCGAGTCCGCGCGCATGCCCAACGCGGGCGTGTCGAACCGCGACCTCGAATCGGTGGCCGCCGACGCGCACGAGCTGATCGACCTGCAATACACGGTGTTCAACGACGAGGTGATGCCGGCGCTCAAGCAGCAGGGCATCCACATCCTGAACCACGCCGAGCGCAACGAGGCGCAACGCCGCTGGGTGAGCCTGTTCTTTCAGCGCCAGGTGCGACCGCTGCTGGTGCCGGTGGGGCTGGACCCCTCGCACCCCTTTCCGCAGGTGGCCAACAAGTCGCTGAACTTCATCGTGCGCCTGGGCGGCAAAGACGCCTTCGGCCGCGAGAACAGCATCGCCATCGTCAAGGTGCCGCGCGTGCTGCCGCGGGTGATGCGCCTGCCCGACGACCTGGCCGAAGGCGGGCAGGCCTTCGTGCTGCTGTCAAGCGTGATCCGCGCGCACCTGGACGAGCTGTTTCCGGGCCGCGAGGTCGAGGCGTTCTCGCAGTTCCGCCTGACCCGCGACTCCGACCTCGAAGTCGATGAAGAGGACGTCACCAACCTGCGCCAGGCGCTGCGCTCGGGGCTGACCACGCGTCACTTCGGCCAGGCCATTCGCCTGGAGGTGGTCAACACCTGCCCGCCGGAGTTGTCGGCCTTTTTGCTTGAACAGTTTTCGCTGCCGCCGGCGGCGCTGTACCTGGTCAACGGGCCGGTCAACCTGGTGCGGCTCAACGCCCTGATCGACGCGGCCGATGCGCCCCACCTGCGCTTCGCGCCGCACAACGCGCCGTGGCCCGCGGGCCTGTCGCGCGACGCGTCGATCTTCGAGCGCCTGCGCGAGGGCGACGTGCTGATGCACCACCCCTACGAATCGTTCGAGCCGGTGGTGCACTTTCTGCGACAGGCCGTGCACGACCCCGACGTGCTCGCCATCAAGCAGACGATCTACCGCACCGGCAGCGAATCGCCGCTGATGGACCTGCTGATCGAAGCGGCCCGCCGCGGCAAAGAGGTCATGGCCGTCGTCGAGCTGAAGGCGCGCTTCGACGAAGAGGCCAACATCAACTGGGCCGAACGGCTCGAAGCGGTGGGCGCGCAGGTGGTGTACGGCATCGTCGGCCTGAAGACGCACGCGAAGATGCTGCTCGTCACGCGCCGCGAGGGCAACCGCCTGAAGCGCTACGCCCACCTCTCGACCGGCAACTACAACCCCAAGACCGCGCGGCTCTACACCGACGTGGGCTACCTCACCGCCGACGCCGACCTCACCTCGGACGCCGACGCCGTGTTCCAGCAGCTCGCCAGCCTGGGCAAGACGCGCCCGCTGCGCCACCTGCTGCAGGCGCCGTTCACGCTGCACAAACACACGCTCGGGCTGATCCACCGCGTGCGCCAGGCGGCGCTCGACGGCAAGCCGGCGCGCATCGTGGCGAAGATCAACGCGCTGACCGACATCCCGCTGATCGAGGCGCTGATCGCCGCCGCCCAGGCCGGCGCCGACGTGGACCTGATCGTGCGCGGCGCCTGCATGCTGCCACCGGGCATCGCCGGTCTCACCGACCGCATCCGCGTGCGCTCGGTGGTGGGCCGGCTGCTCGAACACTCGCGCGTGCTGTACTTTCGCTGGGGCACGTCGAGCGACGACGAGGCGCTGTACCTGTCGAGCGCCGACTGGATGAGCCGCAACATGTTCCGCCGCATCGAGGTGGCCTGGCCGGTGCACCACCCCAAGCTGCGCCAGCGCGTGATCGACGAATGCCTGGTGCCCTACCTGCACGACGGCAAAGACGCCTGGCAGCAGCAGGCCGACGGCAGCTACCTGCGCGTGGGCACCGACGGACCCAGCGCACAACAGGCGCTGATGCGGCTGCATGGCGAGGAGGTGTGATGGACTTGATCCTGTGGCGGCACGCCGAGGCGCACGTCATCCGCGAAGGCCAGAACGACCTCGAACGCGCGCTCACGCCCAAGGGCGAGCGCCAGGCCCAGCGCATGGCCGAGTGGCTGAACCAGCGGCTCGCACATTCGACGCGCATCCTCGTGAGCCCGGCGCTGCGCACGCAGCAGACGGCCAAGGCGCTCGACCGCTCGTTCAAGACACTGCCTGGCCTGGCCCCCGAGGCCACGCCCGAAGCCGTGCTCAGCGCCGCGCGCTGGCCCGAAGCGAACGAGCCCGTGCTGGTGATCGGCCACCAGCCCACGCTGGGCGAGGTCGCAGCGCTGCTGCTGACCGGCATGCCGCACCCGTGGTCGATCAAGAAAGGCGCGGTCTGGTGGCTGCGCCAGCGCGAACGCGAAGGCGCCACGCAGGTGGTGCTGCAGGCGGTGATGGGACCGGACTGCCTGTGAGGCGCTGAGGGGCCCGACACCGACCCTGCGTGGGGTGCTGCGCCTACCCGCGGGGCGCCTGGATCATCTTCCAGCCGTTGCCCGCCGGGTCACGAAAGCCGGCATCGACGCTGCCGTAGCGATCGACCGGCTCTTGCGTGAATTCGACCCCGCGCTCGCGCAAGTGCCGGTAGGCGGCGCGGCAGTCGACCACGTTCAGCACGAGCGGCGGCATCGCGCCCTTGGCCACCATCGCGCGCAGCGTGCTGGCCGTGGCCTCGTCGTGAACCGGCGGGCCGGGCACGAACAGGCCGAGCTGGAAGGCGGGTTGGTCCGGGTGCTGCACCGTGAGCCAGCGGTAGCTGCCGTTGCGCACGTCGGTGTGCACCCGAAAGCCGAGCTTGTCCACATAGAAGGCCAGCGCCGCGTCCTGGTCGTCGACGTACACACCGACCACGCCGATGCCCTGCGGTTGTAGGTTTTGAGTCATGGTTTTTCCTTGTTGGTTGACCGTGACGCGTTTGTAGCGGCGGCCTCGCGGCGGCGCTTCTCCGAAACTGCTGTGGCAAGGTCCGGGCGCTGCGCGGCCCTCAGCACGCAGGCGGGCACGCGGTCGATCTGCTGCGCGCTTTCGCGGGCCTGCAGTCGCGCGGCGCTCGGGTCCTGGCCCACGATGTCTCGGAAGGTGCGGCCGAAGGTGCCGAGGCTTTCCCAGCCAGTGGCGAAGGCGATCTCGGTGATCGACAGTTCGGTGTCACGCAGCAGCGCCACCGCCTGCTCGATGCGGCGCGTGAGAAGGTAGCGGTGCGGGGGAATGCCGAAGGCCTGCTTGAACGAGCGCGCAAAGTGGGCCGGCGACACGCCGCTGAGTTCGGCCAGGCGGTGCACCGGCCACGCCTCGTGCGAGGCTGCGTCCATGCGGTCCTTGGCGCGCAGCAGGCGGCGCAGGACGGCCGGGTCTTGCGTCACCCCAGGCTCACTCCGGCAGCACCAGGCTCAGCATCCCGACGCGGTCCCAGGCCTGCACTTCTTCTTGCAGCAAGAACAGGGTGCGCGGTTGCGCCGCCGCCCACGAAGGCGTGAAGGCCAGCAGCGCTTCGTTGCCCTGCCGGTGCAGGCTCACCGCGCCGGCATCGACATCGGTGCGCGCATGGCAGATCAAACTCGCCACGCGCAGGCACATGGCCTGCCACGCGAACGACTCTTGCGCGAGCTGCGCCTCGACCTTGCGCAGGCCGCCGCGCTGCGCCAGCACCAGGTCGGCCAGGCGCCGCTGCTGCGACTGCGAGAAGCCGGCCGCATCGACGTGCCCGACGATATAAGCGCTGTGGCGGTGGTGGTCGTGGTGCGAGACCATCATGCCGATCTCGTGCAGCGCGCAGGCCCAGCCCAGCTCGCGCTTGGCCTGGGTGTCGCCGCGCGGCGCGACGCTCGCGTAGAGCACCTGCGCGACGGTGGCCACGCGGCGCGCCTGGGCGGCATCGACCTCGAAGCGGCGCTGCAGCTCGCGCACCGAGGCGTCGCGCATGTCGGCGGCTTCGCCGGTTGCGTCGGGCTCTGCGCCACCCGCATGCAAGCGGTCGTCGAGGTCGAAGATGACGCCTTGGCGCAGCGCACCGCGCGCGGGGTGCAGCACCTCGATGCCGAAGTGCGTGACCAAGGTGTAGAGGATGGCCAGCCCGCCGCCGATGACCGCGCGGCGATCGTCTTTCAGGCCGCCGAGGTCGAGCCGGTCGATGCGGCCCGCCTTGAGGCACTGGGCGATGCACCAGCGCAGGCCTTCGGGGGTGATCGCGCCGTCGCTCATGCCATTGGCCGCCAGCAGCTGCGACACCGCACCGGCCGTGCCCGACGAGCCCAGCGCTTCGCGCCAGTGCTGCGGGGCGAAAGGTTCGAGTGCTTCTTCGAGTTCGGCCCCAGCCGCGACCTGCGCGGCGCGGAAGGCCTGCTCGGTGAAGCGCCCATCGGCGAAGTAGCGCATCGACAGGCTCACGCTGCCCACGCGGAAGGACTCGGCGCGGATCGGCGTGCGGCCGCGGCCGAGGATCATCTCGGTCGAGCGCCCGCCGATGTCGATCACCAGCCGGGGTTCTTCGCTCGGCTGCAGGCGCGCCACGCCAGCGTAGATGAGGCGGGCTTCTTCGCGGCCCGAGATCACCTCGATGGGGTGGCCGAGCACGGTTTGCGCGCGTGCGAGAAACGCGTCGCGGTTGCGCGCCTCGCGCAGGGTTTGCGTGGCCACGGCCCGCACCTGCGACGGGTCGTAGCCTTCGAGGCGCTGGGCGAAACGCGCCAGGCAGGCCAGGCCGCGTTGCATGGCGGCTTCGGTCAGCAGGCTGTCGGCGTCGAGCCCGCCGCCCAGGCGAACGGTTTCCTTGAGGTAGTCGATGCGCTTGTAGCGACCCGGGCTGAGTTGGCCGATTTCGAGGCGGAAGCTGTTGGAGCCGAGGTCGATGGCGGCCAGGTGGTCCGGCCACCGCAGGTCGTCGGGAAGCGACGCCGAAGAGCGCATGGAAGTCATGCGCGGCATTGTCTTGGCTTTTTGCGACAGCTCCACTTCAGGGGCATGGGCTCGGCCCCTGCAGCCCGGGGGCCCTTCTTCCTAGAATGCGCCGCGCCATCAGCAGCCGCTCGGCCAGACACCTTCGTGCATCCCCCAAGGAGACCCGCATGCTTCGTGACGATGTGAACAGCCTCACCCCGACCCGCGACTTCAGCCGCCGTGACTTCGTGCAGACCACCGTGGGCTCGGGCTTCGCCGCCGCCGTGCTGCCGGTGAGCGCTCAGACGATCAAGACCGACAGCGACGGCCTGACCGCCGGCGAAGTCAGCATCCCGGTCGGCGACTTCAAGCTCCCGGCCTACCGCGCAGCGCCCGAGGGCAAGAAGAACCTGCCGGTGGTGATCGTCATCTCGGAGATCTTCGGCGTGCATGAACACATCGCCGACGTGGCCCGGCGCTTCGCCAAGCGCGGCTACCTGGCCATCGCCCCCGAGCTCTTCGTACGCCAAGGCGACGCGAAGGCGCCGATGGACATCAGCAAGCTGCTGTCCGAGATCATTGCCAAGGTGCCCGACGAGCAGGTGTATCGCGACCTCGACGCCACTGTCGCCTGGGCGAAGGCCCACGGCGGTGACGCGGGCCGGCTCGGCGTCACCGGCTTTTGCTGGGGCGGCCGCATGACCTGGCTGTACACCGCGCACAACCCGGCCGTGAAGGCCGGCGTGGCCTGGTACGGGCGGCTGGTGGGCACGGCCTCCCCCATCACGCCGCAGCAGCCGGTGGACGTGGCCGGCAAGCTCGCCGGCCCGGTGCTGGGGCTGTATGGCGGGGCCGACACGGGCATCCCGCTTGACACCATTGATAAGATGAAAACCGCTTTGGCCTCGGGCAGCGGTGCGGCGAAGAAGTCCGAATTCGTGGTCTACCCCGACGCCCCGCATGCCTTTCACGCCGACTACCGGCCCAGCTACCGCAAGGAAGCCGCCGAGGACGGATGGAAGCGCTGCCTCGATTGGTTCAAGGCGAACGGCGTGGCCTGACCTTCAGCGGCTCAGGCCGCGCGCCACCGCACAAAGCCGCCGCTGTGCGGCTTTTTTGTTGTGAGTCCGAAGGCTGCCAGGCCCGCGGACCGAGACGATCACACGCCCGATTCATCAGCACCGACCGGCATGACACTTTTCTACATCCTCGCGGCCACGTTCTCGGGTGGACTGCTGTCGGTGCTCATCTCGGCCAGCCTCACCGTCACGGTGCTCAGCCGCGTGGTGCACCACCTGGTCAGCCTCTCGACCGGCGTGCTGCTGGGCACGGCGCTGCTGCACGTGATGCCCGAGGCCTTCGAGAGCAACGCGGCGCCGCATGCCCTGTTCTTGACGCTGCTGGCGGGCCTGCTGTTCTTCTTCTTGCTTGAGAAGGCCGAGCTGTACCGCCACGGCCACCACCACGAAGACGACCACCACCACCATCACCACGGCTTCGACCGCCAGCAGGCCGGGCGGGGCGGCTGGAGCGTGCTGATCGGCGACAGCATCCACAACTTCTGCGACGGCGTGATCATCGCGGGCGCCTTTCTGGCCGACACGCAGCTGGGCATCATCACCGCGCTGGCCATCGTGTGCCACGAGATCCCGCAAGAGGTGGGCGACTACATCGTGCTGCTCAACGCGGGCTTCTCACGCCGCAAGGCGCTGTTCTACAACGGGCTGTCTGGGCTGGCGGCCGTGCTGGGCGGCGTGCTGGGCTACGTGGTCGTCGGGCCGTGGGAGCAGCTCTTTCCGTACCTGCTGGTGGTGGCCTCGAGCAGCTTCATCTACGTGGCGGTGGCGGACCTCATCCCACAGTTGCAGCACCGCCTGCCCCTGAAAGAAACGCTGACGCAGATCGCCTGGCTGGGCGCCGGCCTGGCCGTGGTGACGGCCGTGGTGAACGTGCTTCACACGCACTGAGGGGGTCCATCCGGGCCCGCCCGGCGGTGCTCAGCGCACCACGAGCACCGGGATCTTGGTGTGGGTCAGCACCTTCTGCGTTTCGCTGCCCAGCAGCAGCGCGGTCACCCCGCGGCGGCCATGCGAGGCCATCACGATGAGGTCGCAGTGCTCGCGGTCGGCGTGTTCGATCACGGCCTCCCAGGGGTGCAGGGCCTCGACGGTGTGGCCCTCGCAGGCGAGGCCCGCTGCCGTGCAGGCGTCTTGCACCTCTTTGACGCGGGCCGCGGCGATGCGCTCCTGCGCATCCAGAAACTCTTGCGGCGGCGTGGGCTGCATCTCAGAAATCGCGCTGTACGGGAACGGCTCTTTCACGCTGATGGTGAAGAGCTTGGCGCCGGTGGCGCGCGCCAGGCCGAGGGCCATCTCGGTGGCCTTGCCGCTGATGTCGGAGCCGTCGGTGGGCACGAGGATTCGCTGGAACATGGTCGCCTCCATCGGTGATCGGGCCGGTGGCCCGGCCCCGACCTTAGTGCGCGCAGCCGGCGAAGGTCAACCCGGCGCGCGCACCATGGGGCGATCGGGCTGCGAAGACCATTCGCTCCACGAGCCCGGGTACAGCGCCCCGCCATCGAGGCCGGCCACCTGCATGGCCAGCAGGTTGTGGCACGCGGTGACGCCCGAGCCGCACTGGTGTACGACGGGCAAGTGCTCGTGGCCGGGGCCGATGAGCGCGATGAACTCGGCGCGCAAGGTCTCGTCGGGCTTGAAGCGGCCGTCGGCTTGCAGGTTGTCCTTGAAGAAACGGTTCACCGCGCCGGGGATGTGCCCGGCCACCGCGTCGAGCGGTTCGACGAGGCCTTCGAAGCGCTCCGGCGCGCGGGCGTCGATCAGGCGCACGTGCTTGAGCCGCGCCTGAAGCGCCTCGGCCGTCCAGGTGACCCAGCCCTCTTCGCGCGTGGGGTACGGCGGCGTGGCGGTGCGTGGGGCCGGCAGCCCGGCTTCGATGGGCAAGCCAGCGGCCTGCCAGGCGGGCCAGCCGCCGTCGAGCACGAGCACGTCGGGGTGGCCCATCCAGTGCATCAGCCACCAGGCCCGCGCCGCGAACATCGCGCCCTGGCGGTCGTAGGCCACGACGCGGTGTGCGGGGGTGATGCCGCATTCGCCCAGCCAGGCGGCAAACACGTCGCGGTCCGGCAAGGGGTGGCGGCCGCGAAAGACGCCGTCGGCGCCGACCTTCGGCCCCGAGAGCTTGTGTTCGAGGTGCGCAAAGCGGGCACCGGGGATGTGGCCCTGCGCGTACTGCTGTTCGCCGGCGTCGGGCGCGGCGAGGTCGAAGCTGCAATCGAGCACGGCCACCGGGTGGCCCGAGGCGAGCAAGGCCTGCAGCGCCGGGGCGTCGATCAGGGGTGAGGTGGTGAGCGCCATGCTCATGCCGGGTCTCCTTCAGCCTTCGTTGACGGTGGTGGTGGCGTCTTTCGGGGCGGTCTTGCTGCGCAGCTGCGTCGCGCCCAGGCCCGCGCCGACGATGAGCAGCATGCCCATCAGCGCCATCCAGGTCACCGGATCATCGAAGATCAGCACGCCATAGACAAACGAAAACGCGATGCCCAGGTACTGCAAGCTGGCATTGACCAGGGTCTTGCCGGTCGCGTAGGCCCGCGTCATCAGCAACTGCGCCACGCTGGCGAGCGTGCCCACAGCCATCAACAGGGCAAAACCCTGCCAGGTGTGGCTGTGCATGCCAGTCCACAGCATGCTGGCCGCGCCGGCCACCGTGCCGCCGAGCGAGAAGTAGAAGACCACGCGGTACTCGGGCTCGCCCGCACGGCCGAGCGCCGTCACCTGCAGGTAGGCCGTGGCGGCCAGCATGCCCGACAACAGGCCGATCAGGCCGTGCCAGAGTTGGTCTTGCTCGATGGTCGGCCGCAGGATGAGCCCGACGCCCACGAAGCCCATCAGCACCGTGGCGATCAGCCGCCCATCGACCCGCGAGGTGCCCAGCATCACCGCCCCGCCGATGAGAAACAGCGCCATCCACACCGACGACATGTAGTTGAGCGTCACCGCCGTGGCCAGCGGCAGGTTGCCGAACGAATAGAACCACAGGCTGAGCGCCATCACCCCCGTGAGGCTGCGCCAGAAGTGCATGCCCGGCACCTGCGTGCGCAAGCTGCCGCGCTGGGCCTTGGCGACGATGAACAGCAGCACCGCCCCCACCAGGCCCCGGTAGAACACGATCTCGCCCGCCGGGTAGTAGGCCGAGGCGAGCTTGACGCACACACCCATCGTCGCGAACAGCAACGACGACACGATCATCAGGACGGAAGCAGGCATGGGGCCGACGCTAACAACGTCGGATCGTTCGTGCCGCCGCCTGCGCGACTGCGCTCGGCACGGGCTGAGGGGGCAGCCGCCGTCGCGAGCGGCCCCAGGTTGGGCCGAGCCACGCTGCCGTACGGGCGTACGGCAAGCGGCACAGGCTCAAGATCGCGGCGCGCAGCAGGCGGAGGCCCCTTCAGCCGCGGAAGTTGAGGGTGCGGCGATACCACCCGTGGAAGTGCTCCATGCCGTCTTCCATCGGCGACTGGTACGGCCCGACCTCGTTGTCGCCGCGCTCCATCAGCGCGCGGCGCCCCGCATCCATGCGCAGGGCGATCTCGTCGTCCTCGACGCAGGTTTCCATGTAGGCGGCCTGCTGGGCTTCGACGAACTCGCGCTCGAACGCGACGATCTCTTCAGGGTAGAAGAACTCGACCACGTTCATCGTCTTCTGCGGGCCCTTGGGGTACAGCGTCGAGATGACGAGCACGTGCGGGTACCACTCGACCATGATGTGCGGGTAGTACGTGAGCCAGATCGCACCTTGCGCGGGCGGTTTGCCGCCGGTGTACTTGAGCACCGCGTCCTGCCAGCGACGGTAAGCCGGGGAGCCGGCTTTCTCGAGCCCCTTGTGCGTGCCGACGGTCTGCACCGAGTGGTGCTTGCCGAATTCCCAGCGCAGGTCGGAGCAGGTGACGAACTGGCCGAGGCCGGGGTGGAAGGGCCCGACGTGGTAATCCTCAAGGTAGACCTCGATGAAGGTCTTCCAGTTGTAGTCGCATTCGTGCATGTGCACTTTGTCGAGCACATAGCCGGCGAAGTCGAGTTCGGCGCGGGGACCGATGCGTGACAGCTCGGCCGCAACGTCGCGGCCGTTGTCCTCGAACACCATGCCGTTCCACTGGCGCACCTTGTAGTTGTTCAGGTGCAGGCAGGGGTCGTTCTTGAAGTGCGGCGCGCCGATCAGTTGGCCCTGCAGGTCGTAGGTCCAGCGGTGCAGCGGGCACACGATGTTGCTGCCGGCGTGGCCACGCCCTTGCAGCATCACCGCCTGACGATGGCGGCACACGTTCGAGATCAGCTCGATGCCCTGGGCGGTGCGCACCAACGCGCGGCCCTCCCCTTCTTGGGGCAAGGCGTAGAAATCGCCCACTTCCGGAATCGCCAGCTCGTGCCCCAGGTAGCGGGGCCCATGCTGGAAGATCAGCTCCATCTCGCGGCGATGGAGGTCGTCGTCGAAGTAGGCGTGGACGGGGAGTTGCGAGCGGTTGCGCTCTAGAGCTTCGAGGGTGAGGCTCAGGTCAGACATGATCCCGAGGATTCCTATACCGATATGAACCCGCCACCCGCAGCAGCTTGGGAGCCGCTTCCCTCGGGAGAAAGCGGCAAAGGCAGGCCGCTACCCCTTGCGGGAAACATCGGGTGGGATGTTTTCGCCCTGCACGGTGCAGTCTTGACGGCGAAGGCGGGATTGTAGCCGCCAGGGGATGCGCCTCGACACCGACCTTGCGACCTTCTGCCCTATTTCCCGCATCCGCCGGCCTCGCGCGGCGGGGTGGCTGGGGCGCCACTTGGCCGCTGACTACAATCCGCCTTTTGCCCGAGCGCCATGGCCAAAGCCTCTTCTGCTGCGACCCCTGCTGCGAGTCCCGCCCTGCCGGCGACCTATGAAGAGGCGCTCGGCGAACTGGAGCGCCTGGTCGCATCGATGGAAGGCGGCCAGATGCCCCTGGAAGGTCTGCTCGAGGGCTACAAGCGAGGAGCCGATTTGCTGAGCTTTTGCCGATCACGGCTGCAAGCCGTCGAAACGCAAGTCAAGCTGCTGGAAGACGGCCAACTCAAGCCCTGGACAGACGCATGAACCAACGCACCGACCCCAGCGAATTCGAGGCCTGGGCGCGTACCGAACTCGACAACGTCGAGTCCGCCCTGTCGGCCTGGGTGCCGGGTGAGGCGCCGGCCGGCCTGGGCGAGGCCATGCGCTACGGCGTGCTCGACGGCGGCAAGCGCCTGCGCCCGCTGCTGGTGCTGGCCGCAGCGCACTGCGTCGACGGCCAGCGCGAGGCCGCGTTGCGGGCGGCCTGCGCGGTGGAACTGATCCACGCCTACTCGCTGATCCACGACGACATGCCCTGCATGGACAACGACGTGCTGCGCCGGGGCAAACCGACCGTGCACGTGCAGTTCGGCGAAGCGCAGGCCATGCTGGCCGGCGACGCGATGCAGGCCCTGGCCTTCGAGGTGCTGACGCCCGAGGGCGACGCGGTCGCCCCGGCCCTGCAAGCGCGCTTGTGCAGCCTGCTCGCGCGATCGGCTGGGCACGGCGGCATGGCCGGTGGGCAGGCCATTGATCTGGCCAGCGTCGGCCTGTCGCTCGACGAACGCGCGCTGCGTGACATGCACCGCCGCAAGACCGGCGCCCTGCTGCGTGCCAGCGTCTTGATGGGCGCCGCCTGCGGCAACACCACCGAGGCGGCCTGGCAGGCGCTGGCGGACTACGGCGAGGCCATCGGCCTGGCCTTCCAAGTGGTCGATGACATCCTCGACGTGACCCAGGCGTCCGAAACCCTCGGCAAGACCGCCGGCAAGGACCTCGACAACAACAAGCCCACCTTCGTGAGCATCCTCGGCCTCGACGAAGCCCGGGCGCAAGCCGAAGCCCTGCGCCAGGCCGCCCACGCAGCGCTTGCGCGCAGCGGCCTGAACGACACCGCGCGGCTGCAATCGCTGGCCGACAAGGTCGTGGAACGAGAAAGTTAGGACGCAGACGCCATGAACAAACACCCGCTGCTGCAAACCATCGACAGTCCGGCCGACCTGCGCCAGCTCTCGCGCCACGACCTCAAGCAGCTCGCCGACGAGCTGCGCGACTACGTGCTGCAAAGCGTCTCGCAGACCGGGGGCCACCTGTCGTCGAACCTCGGCACGGTCGAGCTGACGATCGCGCTGCACCACGTTTTCAACACCCCCACCGACCGCATCGTTTGGGACGTGGGCCACCAGACCTATCCGCACAAGATCTTGACCGGCCGGCGCGAGCGCATGGCGTCGTTGCGGCAGCTCGGCGGGCTGTCGGGCTTCCCGAAGCGCGACGAAAGCGAGTACGACACCTTCGGCACCGCGCACTCGTCCACCTCGATCTCGGCCGCACTCGGCATGGCGCTGGCCGCCAAGCTCAAGGGCGAAGAGCGCCGCTGCGTGGCCGTGATCGGCGACGGCGCGATGACCGCCGGCATGGCCTTCGAGGCGCTCAACAACGGCGGTGTGTCGAACGCCAACCTGCTGGTGGTGTTGAACGACAACGACATGTCGATCTCGCCCCCGGTCGGCGCCCTGAACCGCTACCTGGCGCGCCTGCTGAGCGGCAAGTTCTACGCTGCCGCGCGCGACACCGCCAAGCAGGTGCTGAAGAACGCACCGCCGCTGTTCGAGCTGGCGCGTCGCCTCGAAGAACACGCCAAGGGCATGGTCGTGCCGGGCACCATCTTCGAAGAGTTCGGCTTCACCTACTTCGGCCCCATCGACGGCCACGACCTCGACTCGCTGATCCCGACGCTCGAAAACCTGCGCGACAAGACCGGCCCGCTGTTCCTGCACGTGGTCACGAAGAAGGGCTACGGCTACAAGCTGGCCGAGGCCGACCCGATCGCGTACCACGGGCCCAGCAAGTTCAACCCGGTCGAAGGCATCAAGAAGCCGGCGACGCCGCCCAAGACCACCTTCACCCAGGTCTTCGGCCAATGGCTGTGCGACATGGCCGAGGCCGACCCGCGACTGATCGGCATCACCCCGGCCATGCGCGAAGGCTCGGGCATGGTCGAGTTCGAACAGCGCTTCCCGGCGCGCTACCACGACGTGGGCATCGCCGAGCAGCACGCGGTCACCTTCGCCGCCGGCATGGCCTGCGAAGGGCTGAAGCCGGTGGTCGCCATTTACTCGACCTTCTTGCAGCGCGCCTACGACCAACTGATCCACGACGTGGCGCTGCAGAACCTGCCGGTGGTGTTCGCGCTCGACCGCGCGGGGCTAGTCGGCGCCGACGGCCCGACGCACGCCGGCGCGTACGACATCGCCTTCGTGCGCTGCATTCCGAACATGAGCCTGCTGGCCCCCGCCGACGAGCGCGAGTGCCGCCAATTGCTGACCACCGCCTTCCAACAGAACCACCCGGTCGCCGTGCGCTACCCGCGCGGCGCAGGCGCCGGGGTGGCCACCGAGCCATCGCTCAACGCGCTGCCCTGGGGCAAGGGCGAGGTGCGCCGCAACGGCGAGCGCACGGCCATCCTGGCCTTCGGCACGATGCTGTACCCGGCACTGCATGCCGGCGAGACGCTCAACGCGACGGTGGCCAACATGCGTTTCATCAAGCCACTCGACACCGAACTGGTGCTCGAGCTGGCCCGCACCCACGACGCGCTGGTGACCCTTGAAGAAGGCTGCATCCGGGGTGGTGCTGGCAGCGCGGTGCTCGAATGCCTGCAAGCCGCCGGCGTGCAGACGCCGGTGCTGCAATTGGGCCTGCCCGACGAGTACGTCGAGCACGGCGACCCCGCCAAGCTGCTGAGCCTGTGCGGGCTCGACGCGGCAGGCATCGAGCAGTCCATCCTCAAGCGCTTCGGCGCGCGGCCCACCCTGCTGCGCCCGGCCGCCAACAACTGAGCGGGCGGCCCCGAAGCGCGGACGATTGATTGTTTTGAACGAGGGCGTCAGAACGTTCGATGCCACGGCCGCGGGAATGCTGTCATCCTTGCGGCCTTGATGTTTGTGAAGGCCCCTGCGGCCCGGCCCGCCTGCTGCGCGGACCGAGAGGTTCCCGATGAATCACATGACCCATTTGAAAGACGTGCTGCACATCCCCGACACGCAAAGCGAGCGTGACGAACGGCACCTGGCCATCCAGCGCGTGGGGGTGAAAGACGTGCGCTACCCGATGCAGGTGCGCATCGGCAAGACGGTGCAGCCCACCATTGGCGTGTGGGACATGGACGTCGCCCTGCCCGCCGAGCAAAAAGGCACGCACATGTCGCGCTTCGTGGCCTGGCTCGACGGCATGACCGAGCCGCTCGACGCCGCCGCGCTGCGCACCCAGTTCGACGCCATGCTCGAAAAGCTGCACGCCACCGAAGGCCGGGTCGAATCGCGCTTCACCTTCTTCATCCGCAAGCGTGCGCCGGTGTCGGGCCTGGAAAGCCTGCTCGACTACCAGGGCGCGTGGATCGCCGAAGCCCGCGCCGGCACCAAGGCCGTGTGGGCGCAGGTGGTGGTGCCGGTGAAGTCGCTGTGCCCGTGCTCGAAAGAAATCTCGGACTACGGCGCGCACAACCAGCGCTCGCACGTGACCATCCGCGCCGAGCTGCTGCAAGACATCCCGTGGACCGAACTCGTGCGCTACGCTGAAGAGTCGGCCTCGTGCGAGATCTGGCCGATGCTCAAGCGCGCCGACGAAAAGTGGGTGACCGAGCGCGCCTACGAGAACCCCAAGTTCGTCGAAGACCTGGTGCGCGACGTCGCGCTGCGGCTCAACGCCGATGCCCGCATCGGGCGCTACACGGTGGACGTCGAGAACTTCGAGTCGATCCACAACCACAGCGCGTTTGCCCGCATCGAGCGCAGTTCATGAGCCCCACAGTCGCTTCGCTCTTCGGATCGCTTGCTTCGCTCGCTCTGCCCTTCGCGGCACCCCGGGTGAAGCGTTGAGTCTTCCCTACGAACTGCAGATCGGCTGGCGCTACACCACGGCCGGTCGCGTGGGCCGTCGCAACGGCTTCATCTCGTTCATCTCGGGCGTGTCGATGCTCGGCATCGCGCTCGGCGTGGCGGCGCTGATCATCGTGCTGTCGGTGATGAACGGCTTTCAGAAAGAAGTGCGCGACCGCATGCTGTCGGTGATCGCGCACGTCGAGATCGGCAACGCCTTCGGCGGCGCGCTGGCCGACTGGCAAGCCACCGCGAATGCCGCCAGGCGGCACCCGCAGGTGATCGGCGCAGCCCCATTCATCGCCACGCAGGCGCTGATCGCGCGGGGCGACGACATGCGCGGCGCCATGGTGCGCGGCATCTCGCCGCCCGACGAAGCCACCGTCACCGACCTTGCGCGCGACCTGCGCGACACCACGCTCGCACAACTGAAGCCGGGCGGCTGGGGCATCGTGCTGGGGGGTGAGCTGGCCCGCACGCTGGGCGTGCGCATCGGCGACAGCGTGACGCTCGTCGCGCCCGGCGGCCAGATAACGCCCGCCGGCATCGTGCCGCGCCTGAAGCAGCTCACGGTCGTCGGCACCTTCGACTCGGGCCACTTCGAGTACGACAGCACGCTCGCCTTGATGCACCTCGACGACGCGGCCCGGCTCTTTCGCGTCGAAGGCCCGACCGGCGTGCAGCTGCGCCTGAAAGACCTGCACGAGGCGCGGCAGGTGGGCGCCGAGCTGTCGGTGCAACTGGGCAGCGAGTTTGTGGTGGGCGACTGGACGCGCACCAACCGCAACTGGTTCGCCGCGGTGCAGCTCGAAAAGCGGTTGATGTTCATCATCCTCACGCTGATCGTCGCGGTGGCCGCGTTCAACCTCGTCTCCACGCTCGTGATGACGGTGACCGACAAGCGCGCCGACATCGCCATCTTGCGCACCCTGGGCGCGAGCCCACGCTCGATCATGGGGATCTTCATGGTGCAAGGGGCGACCTCGGGCGTGATCGGCACGCTCAGCGGGGTGGGACTCGGCCTCTTGATCGCCTGCAACATCGACGTGATCGTGCCAGCCATCGAGCGGGCGCTGAACACGAGCTTCCTGCCGGGCAGCATCTACCTCATCAACCGCATGCCGAGCGACCCGCAGGCGGGCGACATCTTGCCGATCACGCTGATCTCGCTGCTGCTGTCGTTCGTCGCCACCATCTACCCGGCGTGGCGCGCGAGCCGCGTGCAACCTGCCGAGGCCCTTCGCTATGAATGACGTGGCGACAAACGACGTGCCGGTGATCGTGGCGCGCGGCCTGCACAAGCGCTTCAAAGAAGGCGGGCTCGACGTGCACGTGCTGCAAGGCGTGGACCTCGACGTGCGCCGTGGCGAAACGGTCGCCATCGTCGGCGCCTCGGGCTCGGGCAAGAGCACGCTCTTGCACCTGCTGGGCGGGCTCGAAGCGCCGTCGCAGGGCACCGTGCAACTGGCCGGCCACGACCTCGCGCGCCTGAGCCCCGGCCCGCAGGGGGAGTGGCGCAACCGGCAGCTCGGCTTCGTCTACCAGTTTCATCACCTGCTGCCCGAGTTCAGCGCGCTCGACAACGTGGCGATGCCGCTGCGCATCCGCCGCGTACCGACCGCCCAGGCCCGGGCCCAGGCGCAGGCCGTGCTGACCCAAGTCGGCTTGGCCGAGCGCGTGCTGCACCGGCCCGCGCAGTTGTCGGGCGGCGAACGCCAGCGGGTCGCCATCGCCCGCGCCCTCGCGGGTCAGCCCGCCTGCGTGCTGGCCGACGAGCCCACCGGCAACCTCGACCGCGGCACAGCCGATGCGGTGTTCGCGCTGATGCTCGGACTGGCACGCCAGCAGGGCATGGCCTTCGTGATGGTCACCCACGACGAGACGCTGGCCGCGAAGTGCGACCGTGTGCTGCGCCTCACGCTGGGTCGCTTGAGCGGCTGAGGCCGCGCGCTCCACTCGTCGCCGAAAACGCGCCATTCGGCGACGTACGGGATACCACGCACAGCCGCGTCATGCGGTTTTCGTATGCTGGCGTTTTTCCCTACTCGGAGATGTGCGATGTCGAACGAACTCCCGTCGCTGCGGCGCCGTCACCTGCTGGCCGGCAGCGCTGGCGCCATGGCCGCAGCGGGCCTTGCGACCTGGAGCCAGACAGCGTCGGCGCAAGCCAAGCCCCTGCCCGCCTACGCGGCCTGGAAAGACGCCAACAGCCTGATCCAGCACAGCAGCAGCACGCTCGAAACCAAGCGCGCGGCGTTCGGCACCGGCATCATCACGCCGGCCGAGCAGTTGTACATCCGCAACAACCTGCCGGCACCCGACGCGTCGATCCTGAATGACCGCAACGCCTGGCAGGTTTCGATCGAGGGCGTGGGCAAGCCCGCCACGCTGACACTGGCGCAACTCAAGACGCTCGGCGTCGAGACGGTGGCGACGGTGCTGCAGTGCTCGGGCAACGGTCGCGGCTTCTTCCCGCACAAGCCGAGCGGCACGCCGTGGACGGTGGGCGCAGCCGGCTGCGTGCTGTGGAGCGGCGTGCCGCTGAAGGCCGTCGCCGAAGCGCTGGGCGGTGTCTCGAAGGGCATGCTTTACATCACTGGCACCGGGGGCGAAAAGCTGCCCGAGGGCGTCGATCCGAAGAGCGTGATGGTCGAGCGCTCGGTGCCGCTGAAGGCGCTCGAGAACGCCATCCTCGCCTGGGAAATGAACGGTGCCCCGCTGTCGCTGGCCCACGGCGGCCCGCTGCGCTTGGTCGTGCCGGGCTACTCGGGTGTGAACAACATCAAGTACGTGAAGCGCCTCGCCTTCACGGCGACCGAGTCCGACGCGAAGATCATGTCGCACGGCTACCGGGTCACGCCGCTCGGTGGCAAGGCCGACTCGAGCCAGGCCTCGGTGCTCGAGATGGACGTCAAGTCGTGGGTCAACAGCCCGCTGCCCGACGCGGGCCCGCTGGCCGGCGGCCCGACGGTGATCCACGGCGTGGCCTTCGGGGGCGGCGCGCCCGTCAAGGGCGTCGAGGTGTCGATCGACGGCGGCAAGACCTGGCAAGCCGCACGCCTCGTCGGCCCCGACCTCGGCCGCTTCGCGTGGCGCCAGTTCGCGCTGACCGTGACGCTGCCCAAGGGCACGCACACGATCACCAGCCGTGCGACCGACACGGCCGGCAACGTGCAGCCGAAGGACCGCCCCGAGAACCAGGCCGGCTACAACAACAACAGCTGGGCCGACCATGCGGTGACGGTCACCGTCGCATGACGATGGCCCGCCGCGCCGCTGCGGGCCTCGGCCTCGCAGCGGTGCTGTGCAACTCTCCGGCCTGGGCGCAGACCGCGCCTCCGAGCGCGGCGCAGATGACGCTGGGCAAGTCGCTCTTCCTCAAGGGTGCAACGCCCCCTTGTGCCGTTTGCCACACGCTGAAAGACGCCGGCAGCGAAGGCGCCGTCGGCCCGGTGCTGGACGAGATCAAGCCCGACGCCGAACGGGTGGTCCAGGCCCTGCGAAACGGCGTAGGCGCCATGCCCTCGTTCAAAGACACGCTGACCGAAGCGCAGATTCAGGCGATCGCGCGCTACGTGTCGACCGTCGCGGGGCGCTGAAGCCCCACCGACGGCCGGGCGCTCAGTGCGCCTGGTCCCAGTTGGGGCCCACACCCACCTCAGCCAGCAGCGGCACGCTCAGTTGCGCCACGCCGGCCATCAGGCGCGGCACCTCGCTGCGCGCCCATTCGAGTTCGACCTCGGGCACTTCGAGCACCAGTTCGTCGTGCACTTGCATGATGAGCAGCGACTTCAGGCCTTGCTCATCGAGCGTCTTCTGCACGGCGATCATCGCCAGCTTGATGAGGTCGGCCGCCGTGCCCTGCATCGGCGCGTTGATGGCCTGGCGCTCGGCGCCGCTGCGGCGCGGGCCGTTGCCACCGTTGATGTCGGGCAGGTAGATGCGGCGCCCGAACAGCGTCTCGACGTAGCCGCGCTCTTTCGCCGCGGCGCGCGTTTCGTCCATGTAGCGCTTCACGCCCGGGTAGCGCGTGAAATAGCGTTCGATGTAGTTGGCCGCCGCGTTGCGCTCGATGCCCAGCGCCGACGCCAGGCCGAACGCGCCCATGCCGTAGATCAGGCCGAAGTTGATGGTCTTGGCATAACGGCGCTGCTCGCTCGTGACCTCGGCCACGCCGATGCCGAAGACCTCGGCGGCGGTCGCGCGGTGCACGTCCAACCCTTCGGCGAAGGCACGGGTCAGGTTCTCGTCGCCGCTGATGTGCGCCATCAGGCGAAGCTCGATCTGCGAGTAGTCGGCGCTGACGATCTGGTGCCCGGGCGGCGCGATGAAGGCCTCGCGCACACGCCGGCCTTCAGCGGTGCGGATGGGGATGTTCTGCAGGTTCGGGTCGTTGCTCGACAGGCGGCCAGTCACCGCCACCGCCTGCGCGTAGTTGGTGTGCACACGGCCGGTGTCGGGGTTGACCATCAGCGGCAGCTTGTCGGTGTAGGTGCCCTTGAGCTTGGCGAGGCTGCGGTTCTCGAGGATCTTCGCCGGCAGCGGAAAGTCTTCGGCCAGCTTCACCAGCACCTCTTCATCGGTGCTGGGCGAGCCGCTGGCGGTCTTCTTGACCACCGGCAGGCCGAGCTTACCGAAAAGAATCTCGCCGATCTGCTTGGGCGAGCCCAGGTTGAACGGCTGCCCGGCGAGTTCATGCGCCTCGCGTTCGAGTTGCAGCATGCGTTCGCCGAGCTGCTGGCTTTGCGCGGCCAGCACGCTGGCGTCGATCAGCACGCCGTTGCGCTCGATGCGTTGCAGCACCGGGCTCACCGGCATCTCGATGTCTTCGTAGATGCGGCGCAGGCCGGGCTCGGCCTCGACCTGCGGCCACAGCACGTTGTGCACGTGCAGGGTCATCTCGCTGTCTTCGCCCGAGTACTGGGCGGCACGTTCGACATCGACCTGCGCGAACGGGATCTGGTTCGCGCCCTTGCCGCAGACGTCTTCGTAGCTCAGGCCGCTGCGGTTCAAGTGGCGCTGGCCCAGGCTTTCGAGGCTGTGCGGGCGATGCGCTTCGAGCACGTAGCTCTGCAGCATGGTGTCGTGGCGGTAGCCCCGCACGGCGATGCCATGGTTGGCGAGCACCTGCAGGTCGTACTTGATGTTCTGGCCGACCTTGGCCGCCGCGTCGTCTTCGAGCCATGGCTTGAGCCTGGCGATCACCGCGTCGAAGGGCAGTTGCTCGGGTGCGCCGGCGTAGTTATGCGCCATCGGCACGTAGGCGCCCACGCCGGCCTCGACGCTGAACGAGATGCCGACGATGCGCGCGCGCATCGGGTCGAGCGAGGTGGTCTCGGTGTCGAGGGCGGCGAGCGGCGCCGCACGCAGGCGCTCGACCCAGGCGTCGAGCGCCTCCATCGTCAGCACGGTCTCGTAACGGCCTTGCACGGCCGAGGCATCAACCGCCGCCACCGGCTCGGCAAAAAGGTCGCCCGAGCTGCCCAACGGCGTCCCTTGAGGCACGGCCACCGCGCCGCTCTTCAACGAGTTTTCGAGGTCGCGCTTGAGCGTCTTGAAGCCGTAGCGCGTGTAGAAGTCGAGCAGGCCCTGCGTGTCGATGGGTCGCAGGCTCAAAGCCTCGAACTGCGGCCAGCTCAGCACGTGGTCGCTCAGGTCGCAGTCGGTGACCACGGTGACGAGCCGCCGGCCCTGTGGCAGCCAGTCGAGCGCCTTGCGCAGGTTCTCGCCAGCCACGCCCTTGATCGTCGCAGCCGCGGCGATCACACCGTCGAGCGAGCCGTGCTCGGCGATCCACTTCGCGGCGGTCTTGGGGCCGACCTTCTCGACGCCGGGCACGTTGTCCACGGTGTCGCCGATCAGGGCGAGGTAATCGATGATGCGCTCAGGCGGCACCCCGAACTTGGCGAGCACCGAAACGGGGTCGAGGCGCTCGTTGCTCATGGTGTTGACCAGCGTGACGCGGTCGGTCACGAGCTGGGCCATGTCCTTGTCACCGGTCGAGATGACCACCGGGTGGCCAGCCTTGGCGGCTGCGCAGGCCAGCGTGCCGATGGCGTCGTCGGCCTCGATGCCCGGCACCATCAGCACCGGCCAGCCCAGCAGCTTGACGACCTCGTGGATGGGCTCGATCTGCAGCGCCAGGTCCTCGGGCATGGGCGCGCGGTTGGCCTTGTACTCGGGGTACCACTCGTCGCGGAAGGTGGGGCCTTTCGCGTCGAACACGCAGGCGCCGTGGCGCGAGGGGTACTCGTCGCGCAGCCGCTTCATCATCGCCACCACGCCGTGCAGCGCACCGGTGGGAAAGCCGTCCGGGCTGCGCAGATCAGGCAGTGCGTGGTAGGCGCGGTAAAGGTAGCTGGAGCCATCCACCAGCAGCAAGGTGTCGGGGTCGTGGGCGGTCGGGGCGGGGCTGGCGGTGTTCATGGCGCGGATTGTCAGCCAAGCCCCCCAGATGTCCCCACTCGGCGGGGATGCCCCGCCCCGCACGCGCCGATAGCCTCGCCCGCTGCCCCCCACCCCGCCCCGAGAGGCCTCGCATGCGCGCCTTGACCCGCCTTTGTCGCCTGTTGTTGATTGCCGCCTGGGCCTGCGCCTGGCCGCTGGCGCAGGCCGAGCCGCCCGCACTGCTGCTGGCGAATGTGTACCGGGGCGACATCGACGTGTCGGCCTACTGGGTCAGCGAAAAATTCGACGGCGTGCGCGGCTATTGGGATGGCCGGCAACTGCTCACCCGCAACGGCCGGGTGATGGCCGCGCCGGCATGGTTCACCGCCGGTTGGCCCGCGACGCCGATGGACGGCGAACTGTGGGCGGGACACGCCCGCTTCGTTATGGCGCAATCGACCGTCGCGCGCGCCGAGCCCGACGACGACGCCTGGCGCGCGATGCGCTACCTGGTGTTCGACCTGCCCGCGCACGGCGGCCGCTTCGATGAACGCGTGCCGGCCATCCGTGCCACCGTGGCCGCCATCGGCCAGCCCTGGGTGCAGGCCGTGGCCCAGCAGCGCGTGGCCGACGCGGTGTCGCTGCAGCGCCTGTTAAAGCAGACCATTGCGGCCGGCGGCGAAGGCCTGATGCTGCATCGGGGCGACTCGCGCTACCGCGGCGAGCGCAGCGACGACCTGCTCAAGCTCAAGCTGCACGACGACGCCGAAGCCACCGTCGTGGCCCACCTGCCGGGCCAGGGGCGGCATGCCGGGCGCCTGGGCGCGCTGCTCGTGCAACTGCCGAGCGGCCAGCGCTTTCGCCTGGGCACCGGCTTCAGCGACGCCCAACGGGACCAGCCACCACCGCTCGGCAGCACGGTCACTTACCGCTACCGCGGCCTGCACCCGAGCGGTCTGCCGCGCTTCGCAAGCTTTCTGCGTGTGCGCCTCGAATAGCCGGCGCGAGGCGGGCGAGAGCCCGAAGGCCGCTGCCTACAATGCGCGCCATGAATTTCTTCCTTCTTGCGCGCGGCTGACATGGCTGTCTTCACCGAAGTCTCGTTCGACGACGCCGCCGAGCTGATGGGCCGCCTGAACCTCGGCGCGCTCACCTCGCTGAAGGGCATCGCCTCGGGCATCGAGAACACCAATTACTTCGCCGACACGGCCAAGGGCCGCTACGTGCTCACGGTGTTCGAACGCCTCACCGCCGAGCAGTTGCCGTTCTACCTGCACCTGATGAAGCACCTGGCGCAGCACGGCATCCCGGTGCCCGACCCGCAGGCCGACGCATCGGGCGAAATCATGCACCGCCTGCATGGCAAGCCCGCCGCGGTGGTGAACCGCCTGCCGGGCAGCCACCAGCTCGCCCCCGACGTGGCGCATTGCCAGAGCGTGGGCTCGATGCTCGCGCGCATGCACCTGGCGGGCCGCGACTACCCGCGCCAGCAGCCCAACCTGCGCGGCCTGCCGTGGTGGACCGAAACCGTGCCCGTGGTCGTGCCACACCTCAGCGCCGAACAGCGCACGCTGATCGAAGCCGAACTGGCCTTTCAGCAGCACCTGGCAGCGTCGCCCGCCTATGCCAGCCTGCCGCGCGGCCCGGTGCATGCCGATCTCTTCCGCGACAACGTGATGTTCGACGGTCACGAGCTGACCGGCTTCTTCGACTTCTACTTCGCCGGCACCGACACCTTCCTGTTCGACATCGCGGTGTGCCTGAACGACTGGTGCATCGACCTCGACAGCGGCCGGCTCGACGAAGACCGCGCCACGGCCTTCGTCGCCGCCTACGGCGCCGTGCGCCCACTCACCCACGACGAGACCCGGCTGATGCCTGCGCTGCTGCGCGCGGGGGCGCTGCGGTTCTGGCTCTCGCGGCTGTGGGACTTTCACCTGCCGCGCGACGCGTCGATGCTCAAGGCGCACGACCCCACGCACTTCGAACGCGTGCTGCGCCAGCGGGTCGATGCGCCGTGGCATCCGGTGCCGCAATGAGCCCCGACCTGCGCTCGGCCCCGCAGCCTGCCCGCCTGCGCCTGGTGCCGCCCGGCCAGGGCGTGCAGTGGGTGCGCCAGGGCTTTCGCGTGTTCTCGCGCAAGCCCCTGGCCTTTTCGGCGATGCTGGGCAGCTTTCTCTTCTTTGCGCTGCTGTGCGCGCTGGTGCCTTTCGTCGGCACGCTGTTGCTGCTGATGAGCCTGCCGCTGATTTCGCTGGGCTTCATGTTGGCGGGCCACGCGGCGGTGCAAGACCGCTTGGCCCTGCCCGGCCTCTTTCTCGTGCCGCTGCGGCAAGACCGCGCGCGCACCGTGGCGCAGGTGCAGCTCGGGGCCATTTACGCCGTGGCCACCATTGCCGTCGTCGTGCTGAGCGAGTGGATCGATGGCGGGCGCCTCAACGCGCTGCAAGAGTTGATGGGTTCGGGCCAGGTCGAGCGCGAAGCCGTGGCTGCGGCCTTGTCAGACGGTCGCCTGCAAGCCGGCCTGTTCGCCCGCTTCGGCCTCGTGGCCTTGCTGAG
The DNA here is from genome assembly GCF_056676035.1 of Piscinibacter sp. PDB5-1. Classification (NCBI taxonomy): domain Bacteria; kingdom Pseudomonadati; phylum Pseudomonadota; class Betaproteobacteria; order Burkholderiales; family Sphaerotilaceae; genus Piscinibacter; species Piscinibacter sp. PDB5-1. The sequence continues at coordinate 588,748 of NZ_JBWVZL010000002.1, forward strand.
CCTGCCGTTCTGGCACGCACCGGCGCTGGTGCACTGGTCGGGCCAGAGCGCGTTGAAGTCGCTGTTCTTCAGCTGGGTGGCCTGCTGGCGCAACAAGGGCGCGTTCATCGCCTACGGCCTGGCGTGGGTCGGCCTGATGCTGGCCACGGCACTGGCCAGCAGTTTCGTGCTGGGCCTGCTGGGTTCGCCGCAGTTCGCCACGGTGCTGGTCGCCCCGATCACGCTGGTGTTCGTGACGGTGTTCTACGCCTCGCTCTACTTCACGTTCGCCGATTGCTTCGACATCGGGCCGCTGCCAGGCGAGCCCGACTGATCGCATCCACCCCGCCCCAAGGAAGCCCCATGTCATCTCCCGTGCCTCGCCCCGTTGCCCTCGTCACCGGCGCCGGCTCGGGCATCGGCCGCGCGGCGTCGCTGGCCTTGCTGCGCGCGGGCTACGCGGTGGTGCTGGCGGGTCGCCGGGCCGAGGCCTTGCAGGCCACCGTCGATCAGGCCGGCGACTTGGCCCCGCACCTGCTGGTCGTGCCCAGCGACGTGAGCGACCCGGCCTCGGTGCGCGCCCTGTTCGACGCCGTGCGGCAGCGCTTCGGCCGCCTCGACGTGCTGTTCAACAACGCGGGCTCGGGTGCGCCGGCCATCCCGCTCGAAGAGCTGAGCTTCGAGCAATGGAAGCGCGTGGTCGATGTCAACCTGACCGGCGCGTTTCTCTGCACGCAAGAAGCCTTCAAGCTGATGAAGGCGCAATCGCCCCGAGGCGGTCGCATCATCAACAACGGCTCGATCTCGGCCACCTCGCCGCGCCCCTTCACGGCGCCCTACACGGCGACCAAGCACGCCATCACGGGCCTGACCAAATCGACCTCGCTCGACGGCCGCGCCTATGACATCGCCTGCGGGCAGATCGACATCGGCAACGCCGCCACCGAGATGACCGAGCGCATGGCGGCAGGCATCTTGCAAGCCAACGGGCAGACGCTGGTCGAGCCCCGCATGGACGTGCGCCACGTGGCCGACGCCATCGTGCAGATGGCCCGGCTGCCGCTCGAAGCCAATGTCCAGTTCATGACCATCATGGCCACGCAAATGCCCTTCATCGGGCGTGGCTGACCCTCACACCACACGGAGACCTCGGCGCATGAGCAACATCCACTTCATCGGCGGTGAAAAAGGCGGCGTCGGCAAGTCGCTCGTCGCGCGCTCGCTCGCGCAGTACATGATCGACCACCAGATTCCCTTCCTGGGTTTCGACACCGACCGTTCGCACGGCGCGCTGATGCGCTTTTATGCCGGCTACGCCTCGCCGGTGGTGGTGGACAAGTACGAAGCGCTCGACTCGATCATCGAGGCCACGGTCGATCAACCGGTGCGCCGCGTGCTGGTCGATCTGGCCGCGCAGACGCATGACCCGCTTGTCAAGTGGATGGACGAATCGGGCGTGCTCAACCTGGCCGACGAGATGGGCTCGCACATCCACTACTGGCACGTGATGGACTCGGGCAAAGACTCGGTGGACCTGCTCAAGCGCCTGCTCGACCGCTTCGGCCCGAGCCTCAAGTACGTGCTGGTGCGCAACCAGGTGCGTGGCACCGACTTCGCCGTGCTCGAACAATCGGGCGAGCAGGCCCGCGCGCTGTCGCTCGGCGCCAAGGTCGTCACCATCCGCAAGCTGCACGACGGCGTCATCAACAAGGTCGATGCCGCCAGCAGCAGCTTCTGGGCCGCGCTCAACTCGCAGCCCGGGCACGACGGCGCGGCCAACCTGGGCCTGATGGACCGCCAGCGCCTCAAGATGTGGCAGCGCGACGTGTACCGCGAATTCGACGACGTGGGCATCTGAGCCCCCTCCCCACCCCTTTCAGCCGCCGGAGACCCTCATGCAACGAGCCCTTCGTCTTGCCGCCACGGTGGCCGTGGCGGCCGCCCTCAGCGGCTGCGCCGTCGTGTCGCTCGGCGCCTCGGTGGTCGGCGCCGCCATCGATGTCACCAGCGCCGTGGTCGTCACCGGCGTCAAGGTGACCGGCAAGGTCGTCGAGAAGACCGTCGACGCGGTTTCGTCCGACAAGGCCGCGCCGGCCGGCGACGCGACCGCCCCGGCTTCGTCGCCCGCGCCCACCCCGGCGAACTGAGGCCCGCGCCAACCGGCGCGTCGCCCCCCGTTTCACGCACGGCCCGCGCCCGCACCGGGCGGGCCCGGCCACGCCCCAGGCCCTTCGACGCGATCGAGCGTCACGCAACCGACACCATCACGACACCGATTCGTCACCATCGACTTCCATCATCGCGGCCGAGTTCAGGGAGGCACATGCACTGAACCCTTTCCCATCCAAGGACCCCCGATGACTTTGCTCGACCACGACGACATCCCCACCAACGAATCCGCCAACCCGCACTTCGACCGCGTGGTCGAAGCCGCGCGCTCGCGCCGCGGCTTCCTGAAGGCCGGCCTGGCCGCCGGTGCCGTCAGCTTTCTGGGCGGCAGCCTTGCCGCCTGCGGAGGCGGCGACGACGACCCCGTCACGCCCGGCTCCCCCACCCCGCCGGTGATGCTCGGCTTTACCGCCGTGGCCGCCAATTCGGGCGACGCCATCACCGTGCCGGCCGGCTACCGCCACGCCGTGTTCTGCCGCTGGGGCGACCCGCTGTTCGCCAACTCGCCGGCCTGGCGCGGCGACGCCAACGACAGCGCCGACGCCCAGCGCCTGCAGTTCGGCGACAACCACGACGGGATGCATTTCTTCCCGATCAACGGCAGCAGCACCGAAGGCCTGCTCGTGATGAACCACGAGTACCTCAACGACGAGTACTTCTACAGCCCCGAGGTGCGCTCGGGCGCCACGCCCTGGTCGCTCGACCTGGTGCGCAAGGGCCAGCACGCCCACGGCGTGTCGATCGCCCACGTGCGCCTGGTCAACGGCAGCTGGCAGGTGGTGATCCCGTCGGCGTACAACCGCCGCATCCACGCCAACACGGCGATGTCGATCACCGGCCCGGCACGCGGCCACGCGCTGATGCGCACCAGCACCGACCCCGAAGGCGAAACGGTGCTGGGCACGCTCAACAACTGCGGCAACGGCTTCACGCTGTGGGGCACCTACCTCACCTGCGAAGAAAACTTCAACGGCTACTTCGGCACCACGAGCGGCAGCGACACGCGCAACGCCAACCAGCGCCGCTACGGCATCTCGGCCGCGCAGTCGGGCTACCGCTGGGAACTGCACGACCGCCGCTTCGACTACGCCCAAGAGCCCAACGAGAGCAACCGCTTCGGGTGGATGGTCGAGATCGACCCCTTCGACCCGACCTCGGTGCCGAAGAAGCGCACCGCGCTCGGTCGCATCAAGCACGAGAACGCCGCGCAGACCCTCGCGCGCGACAACCGTGTGGTCGTCTACATGGGCGACGACCAGGCCAACGACTACGTCTACAAGTTCGTCTCTGACGGGCGCTACAGCGCCGCCACGCCGCAGCTCAACCGCGACCTGCTCGACACCGGCACCCTGTACGTGGCCCGCTTCGGCGCGGGTGCGACGGCCGGCGACATGATGGGCACGGGCACGTGGATCCCCCTCAAGCTCGACACCCCGCGCGTGGCCGGCGGCACGCTGGCCGACCTGTACCCCGACATGGGCACGCTGCTCGTCAACACCCGCCTCGCGGCCGACGCCGTGGGCGCCACGCCGATGGACCGCCCGGAATGGGTGACGGTGCATCCGAGCACCGGCGAGGTCTACATCACCATGACCAACAACAGCGGCCGCTCGACCACTGACGAAGCCAACCCGCGCACCTCGAACATCTATGGCCAGATCGTGCGCTGGCGCGAGGCGGGCAACGACGCTGCCGCGCTGACGTTCGAGTGGGATCTGTTCGTGCTCGCTGGCCAACCCTCACGCGGTGGGCTGCAAGCAGGTTCATCGAACATCAACGCCGACAACCTGTTCAACAGCCCCGACGGCCTGGCCTTCGACGCGAACGGGCGCCTGTGGATCCAGACCGACGGCAACTTCTCGAACACCGGCAACTACGCCAACATGGGCAACAACCAGATGCTCGTGGCCGACCCACAGACGCGCGAGATTCGCCGCTTCCTCGTCGGCCCCTCGGGCTGCGAGATCACCGGCATCACCTGGACGCCGGACCAGAAGTACGTGTTCGTGAACGTGCAGCACCCGGGCGAGTACGGCAACCACCCGCGCCGGCCGGCGCAAACGCCCGAGCAGAACCCGCTCGCGTTCTCGCAGTGGCCCGAGGCCGCGGGTGGCCGCCCGCGCTCGTCCACCGTCGTGGTCTGGAAGGAAGACGGCGGCGTGGTCGGCACCTGAGCCCGCGTCACCCCAACACCGGCCGCCGAGGTGAAAGCCCGGCGGCTTTTTGCTTTCAGCGCCGGTTCAACCTCGGGCCGGCGCGACCTCAGATCGGCGTCAGCTTGGCCACGCTCAAGGCCAGCCACTTCATGCCGTGGCGGCCGAAGTTGATCTGCGCGCGGGCGTCGTCGCCCTGCCCTTCGAGCGTCACGATGACGCCTTCGCCGAACTTGTTGTGGAAGACGCCCATGCCGGCCCGCAGCCCATGCGAGTGCGTCTTGGGCACCACGGCCGGGGGCGGCGCCTCGACGCGGCCGGCGCCGACGATGGAGCCCAGGCCCGAGCCGCGTGACCAGGCCGACTGGTACTCGCGCGCGAAGCCCGAGCCGAAGCCCTGGTTGCGCGGGGTGATCCAGCGCAGGGCCGATTCGGGCAGCTCGTCGAAGAAGCGGCTCTTGACGTTGTAGCGGGTCTGCCCGTGCAGCATGCGCGTCTGGCTGAAGCTCAGGTACAGGCGCTTGCGGGCACGCGTGATGGCCACGTACATGAGCCGGCGCTCTTCTTCGAGGCCGTCGAGGTCGGACACGCTGTTCTCGTGCGGGAAGAGCCCTTCTTCGAGCCCGGTGATGAACACCGCGTCGAATTCGAGGCCCTTGGCCGCGTGCACGGTCATCAGCTGGATGGCGTCTTGCCCGGCCTGCGCCTGGTTGTCGCCGGCTTCGAGCGAGGCGTGCGTCAGGAAGGCCGCCAGCGGCGACATGATCTCGCCGGTTTCTGCGTCGGGGGTGAAGCCCTCGGGCAGCGCGGGTCGAGCAAGGCCTTCGGCAGGCTCAGGCCGGGTTGCGCCAGACGGCGCATCGAAGGGCCGCTCAGCCCCCCCTCCCCACTCATCCACCGGCAGCGCCACCGCGTCCTTGCCGAAGCCCTCTTGCGTGACGAAGGCCTCGGCGGCGTTCACCAGTTCTTCGAGGTTCTCCAGCCGGTCCTTGCCTTCCTTGTCGGTGCGGTAGAAGTCCACCAGCCCCGAGGCGTGCAGCATGTGTTCGATGATCTCGCGCAGCGTGAGGCCGCGCGTGGCGTCGCGCATCGCATCGACCAGCGCGACGAAGGCCTGCAGGTTGGCGCCGCCCTTGCCGGGCACGGCCGTGACGCTCTGGCTGAGGCTGCGGCCGCTGGTGCGCGCGGCGTCTTGCAGCTGCTCGATCGTGCGCGCACCGATGCCGCGGGTCGGAAAGTTCACCACCCGCAAGAAGCTGGTGTCGTCGTTCGGGTTCTCGATCAGGCGCAGGTAGCTCAGCGCGTGCTTGACCTCGGCGCGCTCGAAGAAGCGCAGGCCGCCGTAGACCTTGTAGGGCATGCCGGCGTTGAAGAGCGCGCTTTCAATCACGCGGCTTTGCGCGTTGCTGCGGTAGAGCAGCGCGATGTCGCTGCGCGCGATGCCGTCGCGGTGCAACTGGCGCGCTTCATCGACGAACCACTGCGCCTCGGCGAAGTCGCTGGTGGCCTCGTACACGCGCACGGGCTCGCCGGGGCCGGCCTCGGTGCGCAGGTTCTTGCCGAGCCGGCGCGAGTTGTGGCCGATCAGCTCGTTGGCCGCGTCGAGGATGTTGCCGAACGAGCGGTAGTTGCGTTCGAGCTTGATGACGTTCTCGACTCGGAACTCGCGCTCGAAGTCGGTCATGTTGCCGACCTGCGCGCCGCGGAAGGCATAGATGCTCTGGTCGTCGTCGCCCACCGCGAACACCGCGGCATGCGGGCCGGCGAACATCTTGAGCCAGGCGTACTGCAGGCGGTTGGTGTCTTGAAACTCATCGACCAGCACGTGCTGGAAGCGCCGCTGGTAGTGCTCGCGCACGGCCGGGTTGTCGCGCATCAGCTCGTAGGTGCGCAGCATCAGCTCGGCGAAATCGACGACGCCTTCGCGCTGGCATTGCTCTTCGTAGGCCTGGTAGACCTGCGTCATCACGCGCGTCTGCTCGTCGCGCTGCTCGATGTGCTGCGGGCGCAGGCCTTCTTCTTTGCTGCCGGCGATGAACCAGGTCACCTGCTTGGGCGGGTAGCGCTCTTCGTCGAGGTTCATGGCCTTGATGACGCGCTTGACGGCCGAGAGCTGGTCGCTCGAATCGAGGATCTGAAAACCCTGCGGCAGCCCCGCCATCTTCCAGTGCGCGCGCAGGAAGCGGTTGCACAGGCCGTGGAAGGTGCCGATCCACATGCCGCGCACGGGGATGGGCAGCATCGCGCCCAAGCGCACCAGCATTTCTTTCGCGGCCTTGTTGGTGAAGGTGACCGCCATCACGCCGCCCGGCGAGAGCTGCCCGGTCTGGATGAGCCAGGCGATGCGCGTGGTCAGCACCCGCGTCTTGCCCGAGCCCGCCCCGGCGAGGATGAGCGCCGGCTTGGCCGGCAAGGTGACGGCGGCGAGCTGCTCCGGGTTGAGGTTGTGCAACAGGGCCGAGGCCGGCGGCGCCTCGGGCGGGGGCGCGGGCGAGAAGAGATCGAGCGAAGACATCGGCGGATTCTAGGGAGCCGCCCCCGGGCGGATGCGGTGAGGGTGACGTCGCCCCGCAAAAACCCATGCAGCCGCGTGCAGGGCCGGGGTCAGGACGTGGCGGCGGTAGGGGTGCCCCGTGCACTGCGGGGCGTCAGCGCCCGCTCGTGGGCCGCGTCGCCCCCTGCCACTGGCGGCATGGCGAGGCTGAAGCCCGGCCTGCAGCCACACCACCGCGCCAAAGCAAAGGGCCGCTTGCGCGGCCCTTTCTTCATCACTCAGCGCGGTTTCAGAGGCTGAGAGTTTTCGGGCGTGAACGAAAATTCTGAGCCTCTCAGAGCTTCACCGGGCCATCCAGCGCCGCCTGGCTGGCCTCGCGCGCCTGCTGCTGGCGCACGCGGTCCACGTACTGCTCGCTGCGCTGGATCTGCTCGGCCATGATCTTGTTGTTCTGGCCCATCACCTCGATGGACTTGGCGCGGAAGGTGTCCATCGCGTCCATGGCCTTGAAGGTCTGGTCGAACATCTCTTTGATCTTCTCGATGCCGATCATCGGGTTGCTGGCGAACTCAGCCGTCGCGTCCACGTGCTGGTTGAGCTGGCGGCCGGTTTCGCTGATGAGGTTGCCGATGGTGGCGTTGACGCCTTGCAGCATCTCCATCACCTGCACCTGGTTGCCGGTGGCGCGCGCCACGGTCTGGGCCACGGCCAGCGCGCTCATGCCGGTGGTGGCCACGCGCGAGCAGCCGTTCATCAGCTCGCGGCCGGTCTTCTTGAGCACGTCGAGCGCAAGGTAGCCGTTCACGCACACCGCCTGCTGGGTCAGGATGTCCGACAGGTTCTGGCGTGCATAGAACAGCACCTCTTGCTGCAGCGCCTGGGCCTTGGTCGGGTCGGTGGCCTGCAGCGCCGCCACGCGGTCGGCGAGCTTGGTGTCGAGCGTGGTCGAGAACTGCGCCGCCGCGGCGAGCTGCTGCATCGCGTCCCACAGCTTGGTGCGGGTGGCTTCGATGTCGGCGATGTCGCGCTGCACGTCGTCGCGCGCCGCGTAGAGCTGCCCCATCGACTTCTGCAACTGGTTGCCGGCGCTCTCGAACTTGCGGAAGTACGCCTTCAGCTTGTTGCCGAACGGAATGAAGCCGAGGATCTTGTTCGACGACAGCAGGTCGCCTTCCTTGCCCGGGTTCAGCTCGTCGAGCAGGCCGCGAATCTCGCCGATGGCCTTGTAGGCCGGGCTGTCTTCGGCGCCGATGAAGTTGCGCTGCATGAAGCGGCCCTGCATCAGCGACGAGGCGATCGAGATTTCTTCGCGCCCAAGCGCAAAGGCGCTGTCGAGCTTGGCCTTGAAGGCGGCGCTGTGCACGTCTTCGTTCATCAGCGCTTCGATGAAGCGGTTGACCTGGTCATCGACCGCCGCCACGACCTCGGGCTTCAGCGGCACGGCGGTGCGGCTCGCCTCGGCCGGCACCGGGGTGATCACCTCGGGCGGCGTGAGCTGGAAGCTGGGCGTGGCAAGGGTGGTGGTTGCGGTGGGGGTGGGGTCAGCGTTTGCCATGGTCGGCCTCCTTGCCATTCGAGGTGAGGGAATCGAAATTTTCCGGGGTGATGCGGGTGAGCTGCTCGCGTGCACCGAACTTCTCGTTCAGGAAGCGCGAGTGCACGAGGAACGCATGCGCGTCCTGGCTGGCCAGGTCTTCGGCGAGTTGCTTGACCTTGCCTTGCAGGTCCACCAGCGTGTCTCGAAAGATGTCTTGCGCGGTCTTGCCGTCTTGCAGCACGCGGGTGCTCGCGTACTGCGCCGGGATCGACAGGTAGGTCTTCAACGCATCGGGCAGGTACGAGATCGCGATGTGCCGCGCATGGAAACCCTCTTGCAGCGAGAGCGCGCCCTTGCTGCGCTCCCATTGCGCGAGCAGGTCTTCGAGCGACTTGCAGAGTTCGAGCGCACGCGTTTGCAGGCTGGCGGGCAGGCGGTTGTCGGGGTTGTATTCGACCAGGCTACGCACGCCGGCAATCGCGCGGCCCATGGCTTCGCGGGCGTCGCCTTCGTCGCTGAATTCGAGCGAGTCCCAGGCGGGGCCGCTGAGCTTGGGAAAGCCCAGCCACAGCCCGCCGCCAACGAAGCCGGCCACGTAGCCCAGCACCGCCAGCGGCAGGCCGGCGACGCCGACCAGGCCGAGCGCCTTGAGCACCAGCACCGCGGTGGCGAGCGCGAGCCCGCACCAGTTGCTGGGGCTCATCACGACATGGAGCAGGCCCTTCATTGGTAGGCGCGAATGTCCTTGAACACGCCGTACAGCGGCGTCTTGCGGGCGTCGAACACCTTGCCGCCGGTCGTCTCGACCAAGGCCTTCAGCTCGCCTTCGTTGGCCTCGCCGAACAGCACCATGAAGACCGGGATGCCGCGCACGTCTTCGGGCAAGCGCTCGTAGGCCTGCTGGAAGGCCGCGAGGTTGCGGCCCTTGTTGACCTCGCCGTCGGTGAAGGCGACCACCGAGTACTGGTAGCCGGGATTCTTTTTCTTCTGTTCGAGCATGTGTTCGAGCGCGGTGAGCACGCTGTCGTACAGGGCCGTGCCGCCGGTCATGTTGAGCTGGTCGGCGTACTGCCGCACCTCGCCCAGCACGGCCTGCTTGGCCTCGGAGTCTTGCTGCACCTGCACGCCCTTGGCTTGCGGGCGACCGGCCGGCACGTCGAAACGGGTGATCTGCCAGGGCTGGTCCGAGAACGGCAGCATCCACACCCGCTCGCGGTTGGTCAGCTTGGCGATGCGCCCGGTGAGCGAGCTGTCGGCCCCGGCGATGTAGTGCAGCGCCTTGACCAGCTCGTCGCGCCGGCCAGAGCGCTGCATGCTGCCGCTGGTGTCGATCACGAAGGTCGAGGCGATGGGCTTGCGAAACTCGTTGAGGTAGGCGTCGATCAGGCCGTCGGCGAGTTGGCGGTCGGGCGAGAACGGCAGCTCGACGTTCATGCCCGCCTGCGGGAAGAGGTCGGTCACACGCGCCGCCACCTCGCCGTTGATCGGCCGGCGCAGCGTCTGGCGGGCCAGCCACTGCTGGGCCTCGGGGCCCTTGAGGTAGGCGACGACCTTCTGGTAGTCGTCGCGCCGGGCGTCGTCGAGCAGCATGAACGGGTAGTCGGCGGTGGACACGCCTTCGTGCGGGTACACCAGCACGAGCTTCTCGCGCAGCTTGCCGCTCGATTGCAGCGACAGCAGCCAGCTCTCGTAGTTGATGAAGGCGTTGACCTGCCCGGGCTGCGAGCCCTGCTGCTCGATGAACTTTTCAGACAGGTAGGTCGAGTTGTCGCCAGCGAGCTTGTAGCCCTTCAGGAAGCCGGCAATCGCGCCCCGGTCCACGTCGGCGGCGGTCAGGGCCTCGGCCTTGCTGCTGGCGGCGGCCACCACGCCCATCAGCGCCATGAAACCCTGGTTCGAGGTCGCGGGGTTCGACAACGCATAGGTCAGCTTGCCCTGGGCCGAGGCCTGGGTGATGTCTTTCCAGGTGACCTTGGCGGCGCGGGCCGGGTCGTCCCAGCCGAGCCGCTTCGCGGCCCCTTCGCTGACGCCGACGGTGATGGGCGACAGCATGATCTTGTCTTGCAGCTTCACGCGGCGCTGGCCCTGCGGGTCGCTCAGCAGGTACTTCGCGTTGGCGAACCATGCCGCGTGCGCGGGGGTGCTGCCGGCGAGCACCGCCTCGGTGCTTTCCATCGTGCCGCCGAAGCGGAACTTCAGGTTCACCCCGGTGGCCTTTTGCACCATGCCCTGCAAGGGCTCGGCGTCGCGCAGGTCGCTGGTGGCGAGCACCAGAAACTCGGGCGCGTCGGGGCTGGCGTCGGCCGCCGCTTCGGGCGCGCCCTGCCCCGGCTTGTCGCAACCCGCCAGCACCAGGGCGGCCACGAGCACGCCCACCCACCGTTTCATCCACGCGCTCATTGCGACATCTCCTTGGCCACCACCTCGATCATTTCGGCCATCACCTCGAACGAGGGCGGGTCGATCACCTGCGTGACGCGCTCTTCAACCGCCAGGCCGGTGGGCTGGACGGCGGCCATGAAGACGCCCGTGTCGGCCACGCGAAAGCCGTACGACACCGCGATGCGCTGCAGTTCGGCGTCGCGCGCCAGCAGGTCGGCCAGGGCCTTGGCGCGCTCGCTCGCGGCGATGAACACGACCTTGTTGACGATGGTCGGCTGCGGGTACAGCAACACCATGTCGGCCCCGACGCCTTTCTTTTCGAGCGCGTAGTGCACGAGCTGGTTTTCGTAGATGAAGGCCATCGGCGTCTTGCCGATGCCGATGGCCACGTAGTCGTCGAAATTGCCGTTGACGTAGTTCTCTTGGTAGCCCTGGCGCTTGAACAGCTCGGCGAGCCGCGTGGCCAGCGGCACGGCGGTGGCACGGTCGGTGACCACGTCGCCATGGACAGCGTAGCTGGTGAGCGCGAGGTACATCGCGGCCGAGTTGCTGCGGCGCACGTCGGTGGTCGAGACGAGCACGCTGCGGCCCACGTCGTAGGCTTGCGCGTCTTTCAGGTCTTTCCAGCGCTTCTTGGCCAGCATGGCGGCGGTGAGCTTTTCCATGTCCACGCCGTAGATGCGGTCGCCCAGCGGCTTGGCCATGCCGTTGGCGACGAGGATCTTGGCGATCGGCGTCCAACTGGCGATCACCATCGGCGTGTGCAGCGGCGACGACTGCGCCACCGCGATGCCGGCCTTGCGCGCCGCGTCGCTGATCTGGTTGGCCGCCACCACGCCTGAGGGGAAGAAGAAATCGGGCATCTGCCCTGGCGCCACCTTGGCCGCCATCTCGCGGCTGCCCACGCGGGTGACGTTCACCGGCAGGCGCTTGTCCGCGAGGATCTTGCGAACGCGTTCGTCCTTGAAGAAGGGCTCGACATCGAGCGCGATGACGCCGGTGAGCGCTTCGGCCGACGCCACCTCTTGTTCGACTTTCTTTTCTTTCTGATCGTGCAGCGCGAAGAACAGCGCTGCAACAAAGCCGGCCAACAGCACGAGCGTCAGGCCGAGCTTGCTCATCGTGGACATCGTGTGGCCCCCCAAGACAGCCCGCAGAACAGGCTGGGCAGCATAGCGTGCGGCGCCGGGTGCCGGCTGCGGTCTCACCCTTGGGGGTGAGCCGCCCTGTCCACAACGACCGACTTCTAGCGCAACAGGCCGTGGGCGCGCAGGCTGGTGTCCAGCAAACGCCAGCGCTTCACGTGCATGTGGCGGTGGGTCATCTGGCGCGCGACCTCCAGACCGGCCAGCCCCAGCCCCTGCAGTGCATCGCGTTGCGCGGCGGCCTGCCGCCAGGTGTCGAACAGGGCACGCGCATCACCCGGCGCGAACAGGCGCCCGGCGCTGGTGTGCACGCAGTCGCGCAGGCCGGGCGTGTTGCTGGCCAGCACGGGCACACCCTGCGAGAAGGCGTCGTACACGATGCGCGGCTGCTCGTCCGACAGGCTCGGCACCACCACCGCGTGGTAGTCGTGCAGCTTGGCGAAGAACTCGGGGCCGTAGGGGATGGTGCCCAGCAGGGTGAGCCGCGTCGTGCGGCGCGGCTTGGCGGCTGCTGCCTTGCAGGCGTCGAGCAACTCGCCGCTGCCCAGCACGTCCAGGTGCACCGGCACGCCTTCGGCTTCGGCGAGGTCCAGCGCCGCGAGCAGTTCATGCACGCCCTTGGCCGGGGCCAGTCGGCCGGCGAACAGCAGCTTCAGCGGGCCCGACGGGTTGGCCAGCTTGCCGGCCCAGCTCTGCTGCACGGTGGCCACGCTGGCGATGTTGCCTTCGTCGATCCACGACGCGTGGATCACATGGCCGCGCTCGGGGCGCGTCGTCAGCAGGCTCTGCTTGTATTCGGCCTGCGTGAAGATCGCCAGGTCGGTGCGGTTGATGCACCAGCGGTTCACCGCCTCGGCCAGCGCCGCCTTGATGCGCTGGGGCCACGAGGCGCGCGTGCTGCGGTCGAGTCGCCACGGCGACGACTCCACGATGATCAGCAGGTACTTGCCGCGCAGCTTGGCGGCGAAGGTGGCGATGTTCTGCAGCGAGGTGAGCATCCAGCCGCCCAGGGCCGAGTGCACCACGTCGGCCCGGCCGACCTCGCGCCACAGGCGGGCCACCATGGTCGGCAAGGCCAGCGTCTGCTTGTGGCGGCCGGGCAGGTCGAGAAACTTGATGCGCGGGTCGTCCACCGGCACCAGGCCCTCGGGCAACGGCCCGTCGATGCGCGGGCAGGCCAGCGTGAAGTCGGGGATGTAGTCGGGGTGCCGCACCAGGTCCTTGCGCCACAGCGGGTCCACGTAGCGCTTGCCGTCGCCGTTGCAATAGACCGGGATCGGGATCACCAGCAGGTAGTGCCCCGCGATCGGCGGCGGTGTCGTGGACGTGTCGGCGGTGTCGGTCATGTGGGATCGAAGGCAAGAAGGCGGCGCCGGGGGCGGCAGACGAGAAGGCACCCGCGTCGGCGAATGTAGACCAGCCCGATGGCCGTGCCGGGCCCGTGAGTGAGGGTGGGCGCGGGCATCGAGCGCCTACAATTTCGCTCCCTCCCCGCTACCACCGCCGCGCGCGACGTTTCATTGTCGCCCGGCCCTCACGCTGCACCCCATGACCGAACTCGCCAAGTCGTTCGAACCCGCCGACATCGAAGCCCGCTGGGGCGCTGTTTGGGAGCAAAGCGGCGTCTACGAGCCGACCCTGGACGCGAGCAAGCCTTCGTTCAGCATCCAGCTGCCGCCACCCAATGTGACCGGCACGCTGCACATGGGCCATGCGTTCAACCAGACGATCATGGACTCGCTCACGCGCTACCACCGCATGGCGGGCCACAACACGCTCTGGCTGCCCGGCACCGACCACGCCGGCATCGCCACGCAGATCGTGGTGGAGCGCCAGTTGCAAGAGCAAGGCCAGTCGCGCAAGGACCTCGGCCGCAAGAACTTCGTCGCCCGCGTGTGGGACTGGAAGCAGCAAAGCGGCGACACCATCACGCGCCAGATGCGCCGCATGGGCGACTCGGTGGCCTGGAAGTACGAGTACTTCACGATGGACGACAAGCTCTCGAAGGTCGTCACCGACACCTTCGTGAAGCTCTTTGACGAAGGGCTCATCTATCGCGGGACGCGCCTCGTGAACTGGGACCCGGTGCTGATGTCGGCGGTCTCTGACCTCGAAGTCGAGAGCGAAGAAGAAGACGGCTCGCTGTGGCACATCCGCTACCCCTTGGCCGACGGCTCGGGCGAGGTGGTGGTCGCCACCACGCGGCCCGAGACCATGCTCGGCGACACCGCCGTGATGGTGCACCCCGAAGACGAGCGCTACGCCGCGCTGATCGGCAAGCAGGTCTCGCTGCCGCTGTGCAACCGCACCATCCCCGTGATCGCCGACGACTACGTGGACCGCGCCTTCGGCACCGGCGTCGTGAAGGTCACGCCCGCCCACGACTACAACGACCACGAGGTCGGCAAGCGCCACGGCCTGCCAACCATTGGCGTGCTGACGCTCGACGCGAAGATCAACGACAAGGCGCCCGCGGCCTACCAAGGCCTCGACCGCTTCAAGGCACGCAAGCAGATCGTGGCCGACCTCGAAGCGCAGGGCTTCCTCGTCGAGGTCAAGAAGCACAAGCTGATGGTGCCGCGCTGCGCCCGCACGGGCCAGGTCATCGAGCCGATGCTGACCGACCAGTGGTTCGTGGCGATGACCAAGCCCAGCGCCAATGGCAAGTCGATCGCGCAGAAGGCCATCGACGCGGTGGCCTCGGGCGAGGTGAAGTTCGTGCCCGAGCAATGGGTCAACACCTACAACCAGTGGATGAAGAACATCCAGGACTGGTGCATCTCGCGCCAGCTGTGGTGGGGGCACCAGATCCCGGCCTGGTACGGCACGGACGGTGAACTGTTCGTCGCACGCAGCGAAGACGAGGCCCGGGCGAAGGCCACGGCGGCCGGCTACGCCGGTGAATTGAAGCGCGACGAAGACGTGCTCGACACCTGGTACTCGTCGGCGCTGGTGCCCTTCTCGACGCTGGGCTGGCCCGAACCGACCAAAGAGCTCGACCTCTTCCTGCCCTCGTCGGTGCTCGTCACCGGCTTCGACATCATCTTCTTCTGGGTCGCCCGGATGATCATGATGACGACGCACTTCACCGGCAAGGTGCCGTTCAAGCACGTGTACATCCACGGCCTGGTGCTCGACGCACAAGGCAAGAAGATGAGCAAGTCGGAAGGCAACGTGCTCGACCCGGTGGACCTGATCGACGGCATCGAGCTGCCGGCGCTGCTCGACAAACGCGTGGTCGGCCTGCGCAAGCCCGAGACCGCGCCGCGTGTGCGCAAGGACACCGAGAAAGAGTTTCCCGAGGGCATCCCGGCCTTCGGTGCCGACGCGCTGCGCTTCACCTTCGCGTCGCTGGCCACGCTGGGCCGCAGCATCAACTTCGACAGCAAGCGCTGCGAGGGTTACCGCAACTTCTGCAACAAGCTCTGGAACGCCACCAAGTTCGTGCTGATGAACTGCGAGGGCAAGGACTGCGGCCTCGCCGAACACCCGCCCGAGTCGTGCGGCGCCGGCGGCTACCTGAACTTCAGCCCGGCCGACCGCTGGATCACGAGCGAGCTGCAACGCGTGGAAGCGGCGGTCGCCAAGGGCTTCGAGGAATACCGCCTCGACAACGTCGCCACCGCGATCTACCAGTTCGTGTGGGACGAGTACTGCGACTGGTACATCGAGATCGCCAAGGTGCAGATCCAGACCGGCGACGAGGCCCAGCAGCGCGCCACGCGCCGCACGCTGATCCGCGTGCTCGAAACCACGCTGCGCCTGATGCACCCGGTCACGCCCTTCATCACGGCCGAGCTGTGGGAAACGGTGGCGCCGGTGGCCGGCCGCAAGGCACCGGGTTCGACGCAGGGCATCGTGACGGCCCCGTACCCGCAGGCGCAGCTGGACCGCGTCGATGCGCAGGCCGATGCCTGGGTCACCAAGCTCAAGGCCATCGTCGGCACCTGCCGTGCGCTGCGTGGCGAGATGGGCCTGTCACCGGCCGAGCGGGTGCCGCTCAACACCTTCGGTGACGCTGCGTTCATCGAACAGGCGTCGGCCCTGCTGAAGACGCTGGCCAAGGTGTCCGAGGTGAACGTGTTCGCCGACGACGCGGCCTTCGCCGAGGCCACGCGCCAGTCGCCGGTGGCGGTGCAAGGCGAAGCCCGCCTGGCGCTACGTGTCGAGATCGACGTGGCCGCCGAACGCGAGCGCCTGGGCAAGGAGGTCAAGCGCATCGAGGCCGAGATCGCCAAGGCGCAAGGCAAGCTCGGCAACGACAGCTTCGTGGCGCGCGCGCCGGCCGCTGTGGTGGATCAGGAAAAGCAGCGCCTCGCCGACTTCACGGCGACTTTGGCTCGGCTGCAAGATCAATTGGGGCGCCTGGGGCCGTCGGCCTGAACTCCCGCGGGCTGGCGGTGCTGATCGCCAGCAGGTCGTCGATGCGCCGCGCCACCGACCAGGCGCTGCGCAGGCGCGATTCGCGCGTGGTGCTCGCCACGCGCGGCGTCACCTGCAGGTTGGCCACACCGTGCAAGGGCCGGCCTTCGTCGAGCGCGCCTGGCTCGAGGCTGTCGAGCCAGGCCGCAGCCATCTGGCCGCTGTTGAGCACGTCGGCCAGCATCTTGGCGTCGAACACCCCCGAGTGCGTGAGGCTCACGAGCACCTGGTTCTGCTTCACATAGGGCAGCAGGCGCTCGCCCAGCAGGCCCTGGTAGCGGCTGAAGTAGCTGAGCTGCACACACACCGCATCAGCGGCTTCGAGCAACTCGCGCAGGCCCAGCGGCTTGACTTTCCATCGATCCCAGAGGCCATCGCTCGCGTGCAACGACGGGTCGTAGCCGACGAGCTTCGAGCCGAAGCCCGACAGCATCGACGCCATGGCCTTGGCCGCGGGCGGCATGCCGATCAGGCCCACCGTGCTGGACCCCAACTCGCGGCCCACGCGCATGCCGTCGGCGCCGACCACGGGCACCCGGCGCAGCAGCGACAACATGGCACTGAGGGCGAACTCGGCCTCGGCCTGCGCCGTGGCGGTGAGGCTGCGCACCACTTCGACGCCAAAACGCCCGCAGGCGTCGATGTCGATGTTTTCAGCACCACCGCTCACGCGGCCCACCGCGCGCAGGTGGGGGGCATGGCGCAGCGTCTGTGAACTGACCGCCAGGTTGGACGGCAGGATGAGCGCCCGCACGTTGTGCAGCGCCTCGCGGAACTCGCGCGCATCGTGCGCCAATTCGGGTGCGACGCGCACCGAATAGCGGGCCTCCAGCCATTGCACGACCTCGGCTTCCAGGGGTTCGACGATCAGTAAGTCCATACGAATCGGGGAGCTTTCCGACATCGGGCCGACAAGGGCCCCATGCCACAATGTTTGGCAGCTTTCAACTCCACCTTGACAGCGAAACCCATAGAGAAAAGCACGGAGAGCACGACAACATGCGAGTCAACAAGGCCATCTTCCCCGTCGCCGGTCTCGGCACCCGCTTCTTGCCAGCCACCAAGGCCCAGCCCAAGGAAATGCTGCCGGTGGTGGACAAGCCCCTGATCCAGTACGCGGTGGAAGAAGCCTATGCGGCCGGCGTGCGCGAAATGATCTTCGTGACGGGCCGCCACAAGCGCCCCATCGAAGACCACTTTGACATGACCTTCGAGCTGGAGGTAGCCCTTGAACAAGCGGGCAAGCAAGAACTGCTCGAAGTGGTACGCAGCGTCAAGCCCGACGACATGGAGTGCATCTACGTGCGCCAAGCGCAGGCGCTGGGCCTCGGCCACGCGGTGTTGTGCGCGCAGCGTCTGGTCGGCAACGAACCTTTCGCCGTGCTGCTGGCCGACGACTTGATGGTCGGCGAAAAGCCCGTGCTGCAGCAGATGACCGAGGCCTTCCAGGAATGGCGCGTCTCGTTGCTGGCCGTGCAAGAGGTGCCGGCCGAGCACACCCGCCGCTACGGCATCGTGGCGGGCACCACCGTCAATGACCGCCTGGTGGACGTGAACCGCATCGTCGAGAAGCCGGCCCCCGAAGACGCGCCTTCGCGCCTGGGTGTGGCCGGTCGCTACATCCTCACGCCGGGGGTTTTTCACGAGATCGCCAACCAGCAACGCGGCGTGGGCGGTGAAATTCAGCTCACCGACGGCATTGCCGGCCTGCTGCGCCGCGAGAAGGTGTTCGCCTACAGCTACGAAGGCAAGCGCTACGACTGCGGCAGCAAGGACGGCTTCCTGCAGGCCAACGTCGAACTCGCGCTCAAGCACCCGCAACTGGGACCGGGCTTCCGCGAGTACTTGCGCTCGCTGGATATCTGACGCCTGCCGGGGCGGCCTCAGCGCCGCCGCAGGTAGTGCACGTACTCGTCGCCGGCTTGCGACTGTTCAAGCAGTTCGTTGCCCGTCTGCCGCGCAAAGGCCTGGAAGTCGCGCGTCGAGCCCGGGTCGGTGGAAAGCACCTTCAGCACCTCGCCGCTGAGCATTTCGCTCAAGGCCTTCTTGGCCTTCAGGATCGGCAGGGGGCAGTTGAGACCACGGGTGTCGAGTTCCTTGTGGGCGTCCATCAGAGGTCCTTGGCTGACGAGTCTTTGGCGGGGAGTTGCAACCACTGCGGCTCGATGCCGCGCGAGCGTACGAAGTCTGCCAGCGCCTGGCCCGTGCCGGCCGGCCAGCACTTCACGTCGCGCGGGGCCACGAGCTTGTACTCGGCCAGTTCAGGCGACAGTGCGATCTCGCCGCGCGCCACCGCGTGGTAGGCAATGATCACCTGGTTCATGCGCTGGAAGTCGTACACGCCGATCAGCTTCAGTGCATCGACGGTCAACGAGGTTTCTTCGTTCACCTCGCGCTCGATGCCGCCTTCGGGCGTTTCGCCCGCTTCCATGAAACCCGTGACGAGGCCGAACATCTTGGGCGGCCACGCGGCATTGCGCGCCAGCAGCAGCAGGCCGTCGCGGTCCACCAGTTCGATGACGGCCGCGAGCACCGGCGTCGGGTTGTTCCAGTGCGTCCAGTCGCAGGCCGGGCAGCGCAGGCGCGTCTTCGGCCCGCCGTCTTCTTCGGCCGCGAGCATCTGCAGCGGGGTGGCGCAATTGGGGCAGAAGTTGAATGACTGCATCACGTCGCGGGCCTCGTCACGGTCTGGCAGAAGGGGTCAGGCGGAAGGAACACACCGATGAATCACGCAGCAAATCACGCGGGAAACACGCCCGTGGACAGGTAGCGGTCGCCCCGGTCGCAGACGACGAACACGATGGTCGCGTTCTCGACCTGCTTGGCGATCTGCAAGGCCACCCAGCAGGCGCCTGCGGCCGAGATGCCGGCGAAGAGCCCGTCTTCGCGCGCCAGTCGGCGCACCATGTCTTCCGCATCGGCCTGGCTCACGTAGACGAGTTCGTCCACATGCGTCGGGTCGTAGATCTTGGGCATGTAGGCCTCGGGCCACTTGCGGATGCCCGGGATGCGCGAGCCCTCGCTGGGCTGAGCGCCGATCACGCGCACCGCCGGGTTCTGTTCTTTCAGGTAGCGCGAGGTGCCGGTGATGGTGCCGGTGGTGCCCATCGCGCTGACGAAGTGGGTGATGCGGCCCTGCGTGTCGCCCCAGATCTCGGGGCCGGTGGTCTCGTAGTGCACCTGCGGGTTGTCGGCGTTGGCGAACTGGTCGAGCACCCGGCCCTTGCCGTCGCGCTGCATCTGCTCGGCCAGGTCGCGGGCGTATTCCATGCCGCCGCTGCGCGGGGTGAGGATCAGTTCGGCACCGAAGGCCTTCATGGTCTGGGCGCGTTCGATGGACAGGTCCTCCGGCATGATCAGCACCATGCGGTAGCCGCGAATGGCTGCCGCCATCGCCAGCGCAATGCCCGTGTTGCCCGAAGTCGCCTCGATCAGCGTGTCGCCGCGGTGAATCTCGCCTCGCTCTTCGGCCCGGCGGATCATGTTGATCGCCGGGCGGTCTTTGACCGAGCCCGCGGGGTTGTTGCCTTCCAGCTTGGCCAGGATCACGTTGCCCCGGCGTTCGTTGTCTTCGCCGGGCACGCGCACCAGGCGCACGAGCGGCGTCTGCCCGATGGCGTCTTCGAGGGTCTTGTAGGGCGTCATGTCTTCTCCTGGGCGCGCATTCTCTCAGGACACCCGGCAGCCCGCCGGTGCCAGGCACCAGACCTCGTCCGCATGGAGCCTTCGCGTTTGCGCGCTTCGCAGCGCTGTTTCGCAACCACTCACACGAGGGGGAAGGTTGCTCAGGCAGAGCAAGCACCAACTCCTTACGATGCCCCGACCCAGCCACCCACACGGCACGGGCACGGCGACAGCGGAGACGCCGTGCCCAGGCACAGAGGCAGCGGGCATCTACACACACGGGAGTGAACCTTGAAGATTGCCTCGGCCCTATCGCTGGGGGTGGCGCTGTACGCCGCCGCCCTGACCCTGTCCCCCGCCGCCCACGCGCAGAGCTACAACGCCACCGACCTCGGTACGCTCGGCGGCCAGTCCGCACGCGGCTACGACCTCAACAACCTCGGGCAAGTCGTCGGCTGGTCTGAAGAGATTCGGCCGGACGGCAGCGGCTACCACCGCCGAGCCTTCGTCTACGACCCCGTCACCGGCATGCGGGCGCTCGGCGACGCGAGCTGGGACCACTGGATGTTCGACAGCTTCGCCGGCGCCATCAACGACCAGGGCCAGATCGCCGGCGGCACGGGCTGGGGCTACCTCTACCCGCAGGCACGCCAGCAGGCCTTCGTGGTCGATGCGAGCGGGCAACTCACCGTGGGCATCGGCGCGACGAACCCCTTGCTGCCCGGCACGGGTGACGGCGACGCGAACACCGACCTGTCGTTCTTCGACGGCATGAGCGAGGACGGCCAGATCTGGGGTCGCGCGTGGATCGACCAGGGCGAAGGCGGCGTGCGGCACTACCTGACCGGTGCCGGCGGCAGCGGGCTGAGCCTCGACGTGGCCCCGCTGCACGGCGGCCTGCTCAGCACCATCAACCCCTTGGCCGCAAGCTTCGACCTCGGCACCCTGAACGCCGCCGCGCTGTTGGGCAGCGGGCATTCGTTCATCTCGGTGATCGACATCAACGGCGCCGGCCAACTGCTCGCGCTGGCGAGCAACCAACGCAGCTACCTCGTCACGCCAGTGCCCGAGCCCGACACCTGGGCCCTGATGCTTGGTGGGCTGGGCGTACTCGGCGCGATGAAACGGCGCGAGCAAACGCGCAAGTCAACTCGGATGAGTTGAGCAACGAAGTTCGAGCGGGGCAGGGGTCAAGAGGCCAACGGTCGAGGCGCTGCGCGAGCAGCTGAAGCCGTTGGTGCCTCGGGTCGGAATCGAACCGACACTCCTTGCGGAACGGGATTTTGAGTCCCGCGCGTCTACCAATTTCGCCACCGAGGCCGGTCGCAGAGGGCGAGAGTGTGCCACAGACTGCCACCCCACCCGGCGCCCACCCAGGCCTTGGCGAGGCTGCCAGGCGGCCATGCAAACGGGTACGCTTGAGCCCTTTTCGCAACCGCTCGACCCGACCGCATGCCGCCGATCCCACCCATCACCCAGGCTCTTTTGCTGATCAACGTCGGCATCTTCTGCGTCGGCTTTCTACTGGGGCCGTGGTTTCGGGGCCTCTTCGCGCTGTGGCCGCTGGGCGATGGCTTCCTGCCATGGCAGATCGTCAGCTACGGCTTCCTGCATGCCGACGTGCTGCACCTCTTTTTGAACATGCTGGCGCTGTGGATGTTCGGCGCCGAACTCGAACAACTCTGGGGCCCGAAGCGCTACATGGCCTTCCTGTCGATGGGCGTGCTGGGCGGCGGACTCAGCTTCCTGGTGCTGACGCTGGCCTTCGGCTGGAAGGCCCACCTCGTGGGCTTCTCGGGGGCGATCTTCGCCTTGCTGCTGGCCAGCGCGATGATCTTTCCGAACCGCACGATCATGCCGCTCTTCCCGCCCATCCCGATGAAGATGAAGGTCTTCGCGATCGTGTTCGGCGTGCTCGAACTCGTGATCGGGCTCAGCTCGGGCATGAACGGCCTGTCGAACTTCGCCCACATCGGCGGCGCGCTCGGCGGCTTTCTCACGCTGCGCTACTGGCGCGGCCAGCCACCGTTCAACCGGCGCCGCTGACCTCGCGTCCCACGCCGCCTCAGGCCAGCAGGCCTTCGCGCACCGTCGGGTGGCGCAGCTTCAGGCGCAGTTCGTGTGTCAGCCGCCGGTTGGTCAGCCGGCGTGATTCGCTCATGAACGACAGCTGCATCGGCGTCATCACCGACGCCGCCTCTTCGCGCGAGATGCGCGGCGGGCGCGGCAGGCCGCACAGGTCGGCCGCGAGGTCGAAGTAGTCGCCCATCGCCAGCTCGGTGTCGTCGCACACGTGCAGCACGCGCTGCGGCGCCCCTCGGTGCAGGGCCAGCACGCAGGCACGCGCGAGGTCGTCGGCGTGGATGTGGTTGGTGTGCACGTCGTCTTCGGCGCGCAGCACCGGGGTGCCGCGCTGCAGGCGCTCGCGCGGGTGCCCGCCCGGGCGGTCGCTCGCGTAGATGCCCGGAATGCGCAGCAGCGTCACCCGCGCGCCCGTGATGCGCCCGTGCCAGCGCAGGCGCGCCTCGGCATCGACGCGGCGGCGCGCGCGGTCGGTGGCCGGATGCACGGCCCGCGTTTCGTCGAAGCATGCACCGCCCGCATCGCCATACACCCCGGTCGTGCTGCCATAGACGATGCGCGACACGCCGCCTCGGGCGAGCGCCTGCACGAGGTGCCGCGTGCGCAGGTCGTGCGGCCCTGCCGCCTGCGGCGGGGCGAGGTGCAGCACCGCATCGGCCAGCCGCGCCAGGCGTGCGAGCGTGTGCGGCTCATCGAGGTTGCCCAGCAGCGGCACGAGGCCTTCAGCGCGCAACTCCGCCACGCGCGCGGCGCTCGATGTCAGCGCCATGACCTGCCAGCGCGTGCGCAGCAAGCGCGCGACGCGCAGGCCGATGTCGCCGCAGCCGACGATCAGCAGCCGGGGCTTCTTGAAGCGATGAACCATGGGGTGTGCACGCAAAAGGGGGCCAGACAACCGGGGCACAATGGCAGGCCCTGTTCCCCCCGTTCTTGAGAGAGCGTTCGAGGTTACCGCAATGACTTTCACCGTGACCGTGCAGCCCAGCGGCGTGAGCTTCCAGGTGGATCGAGACGAGGCCATCCTCGCCGCCGCCATTCGCCAGGGCGTGGGCCTGCCCTATGGCTGCAAGGACGGGGCCTGTGGCTCCTGCAAGTGCCAGAAGCTCGAAGGCCGCGTGATCCACGGCGCGCACCAGACCAAGGCCCTCAGCGCCGAAGAAGAAGACGCCGGCTTCATGCTGACCTGCTGCGCCGCGCCGCAGACCGACTTGGTCATTCAGGCACGCACGGTGCCGGTGGGCGACACACCGGTGCGCAAGATGCCCACCCGCGTGATCAGCATCGAGCGACGCGCGCCCGACGTGGCCGTGCTCAAGCTGCAACTGCCGGCCAACGACGGCATGCGCTACCGCGCGGGGCAGTACGTCGAATTCATCTTGCGCGACGGCAGCCGGCGCAGCTACAGCATGGCCAACGGGCCCGAGGCAACCGGCGAGCCGCCGGCCATCGAACTGCACATCCGCCACATGCCGGGCGGCAAGTTCACCGACCACGTGTTCGGTGCGATGAAGGAGAAAGACATCCTGCGCATGGAAGGCCCGTTCGGCAGCTTCTTCCTGCGCGACGACAGCGACAAGCCCATCGTGCTGCTGGCCAGCGGCACGGGCCTCGCGCCCATCAAGTCGATCATCGAGCACATGCAGGCCAAGGGCATCACGCGCCCGGCGGTGCTGTACTGGGGCTGCCGCAGCAAGGCCGACCTGTACCTCGACGACTGGGCGCAGCAGACCGCCCGGGCCATGCCCAACCTGCGCTACGTGCCGGTGCTGAGCGAGCCCAAGCCCGAAGACGGCTGGACCGGCCGCACCGGCCTCGTCCACCAGGCCGTGATCGCCGACCTGCCCAGCCTCGCCGGCCACCAGGTGTATGCCTGCGGCGCACCGATCATGGTCGAGTCGGCCCAGCGCGATTTCATCGAGCGTTGCGGCCTGCCGAGCGACGAGTTCTACGCCGACGCGTTCACGTCCGAGCGCGACAAGCACCAAGACCCAGGCACCTGAGCCGCCTGCGGCACCCGGCGTCGTTGGGCCATTCAACGTGCGGCAACGTACCGCACGCGCGACCGCCAAAACCCTGAGGGAGTGAACCGATGTTCGCAACGACCCGTTCGAAAGTCGTGGCCGGCCTGGCCGTGCTCGCCATCGCCGCCACCGGCACCGCCGCCTGGTGGTACGCCAAGCAGCACCGCGGCGAGGCCGCCAGCGGCCTGCTGGTCGGCAGCGACGCCGCCGCGCCCTTTGCCGCGCTGGCCTGCAGCCCCAAGCTCTTCGAGGACAGCCCGGCGCTGTCGGTGCAGTTCTCGCAGCCGCTCGACCGCAAGCAAAAGCTCGGCGAGCTGGTGCGCGTCATCGACCTCGGCGCCATCGAAGGCGGCAGTGAGGGCGGGTCGGTCGAACAAGCGGCCACCAACGCCCAGGCCCCCAAGTCGGCCTCGGGCGCGTCGGCGCCCACCGGCAACCTGGTGCAAGGCGCCTGGGTGATCGGCGAGAACCCGCGCGTCGCGTACTTTCCCGGCGTGCAGCCGCAGCGCAAGTACCGCATCGAACTGCCCGAGGGCGTGCGTTCGGCCGATGGCAAGACCCTGGTCGAAGCCAAGAGCTGCGACCTGACCAGCGAGTCGATGGGCCACTCGTTCTATTTCGCCAGCCGCGGCGTCGTGCTGCCGGCCGGCCAGAACGGCGGCCTGCCCATCGTCACGGTGAACGTGCCCGAGGTGGACGTGCAGTTCCTGAAGGTCAACGACGGCGAACTCGCGCGCTTTCTGCAGCGCGTGGCCGGCTCACGCAACGTGTCTTCATCGGGCGGAGGTGAAGACGCTGAATACGATCACTACGACCGCTACGGCGAGACCAACAACTCGCTGAAAGGCCGCGTGATGGGCTGGGAGCTCGACCAGCTCGCCGCCACCACGCGCAGCGTGTACCTGGGCCGTTTCAGCACCGCCGACCAGCCGAACCGCCGCCGCGTCACGCACCTGCCGGTCGAGGGCATCAAGGAGCTGGGCGAACCCGGCGTCTACATCGCGGTGATGGGCCAGCCCGGCCGCTTCCGCGAGGACTACCAGGTCACCTACTTCTACGTCAGCGACATCGGCCTGACGATGCATCGCCACACCAACGACAGCCTCGACGCCTTCTCGACCTCGCTGCGCACCGGCAAGGCGGTGAGCGGGGTCGAATTCGAACTGATCGACGAAGACGCACGCTCGCTCGGCAAGGCCTCGGCCAATGGCGACGGACACGGCCAGTTCGCCAGCGTGCCCGAAAAGGCCGCGCTGCTGGTCGCGCGCAAGGGCCGCGAGATGAGCGTGGTGGTGCTCAGCGAACCCGCGCTCGACCTGTCGGAGTTCGACATCCGCGGCCACCTGCCGCGCAACAACAAGCTCTTCGCCTATGCCGGCCGCGACCTGTACCGCCCCGGCGAGCAGTTCAACGTGTCGGTGCTGGCACGCGACGCCGACGGCCGCATGCTCGCCCCGAGCCCCGTGCAGGCGGTCATCAAGCGCCCCGACGGCCGCACGGTGCAGACCAGCACCTGGCGCGCCGCCGACAAGCTGCCCGGCTACCTGCAGCAGCGCATCGTGCTGCCGGCCGATGCGCAAACCGGCACCTGGACGCTGGAGCTGCGCGCCGACCCCGGCGCCAAAGAGCCCGACACCAGCTGGCGCTTCAAGGTCGAAGAGTTCCTGCCCGAGCGCATGAAGCTCGAACTCAAGACGCCCAAGCCCGTGCTGCTGCCGCAAGACCGCTTCGTGGTCGAGGTGCAGGGCGACTACCTCTTCGGTTCGCCGGCCTCGGGCAACCGCCTGCTGGTCAGCGCCGCCACCGAGCGGCTGGCCGAGGCCCTGCCCGGCGAGTGGCCCGGCTACCTGTTCGGCGATGTCAACGACGACGCGATCAAGAAGAACGAACAGGTCAGCGACGACAGCCTCGACGACAACGGCCACGCCGAGATCGAGCTGCCCGTGGCGCTGGGCGACGCCGACTCGCCGCTGCGCGTGCGCGGCAGCTTCAGCCTGCTCGAATCGGGCGGGCGTCCGGTGGTGCGCTCGATCGAACGCGCGGTGTGGCCGGCCAAGCAGCTGCTGGCCGTGCGCCCGCTGTTCGACCGCAACGTCGCACCCGACAACGGGCTCGCGCGCTTCGAGTTGATCCGCGTCGGCACCGACGGCAAGTTCGCCCCGCTCGACCGCGCCGAGGTCAAGCTGGTGCGCGAAGACCGCCAGTACTACTGGCGCTTCGACGACCAGAAGGGCTGGCATTCGGGCTACACCGAAACCGAAGAACTGATCGAAGCCGGCGGTGTGGCGCTGAAGGCGCGCACGCCGCTCGCGCTGCCGGTCGGCTATGGCCGCTACCGCCTCGAAGTGCGCGACCCGGCCACCGGCCGCACGCTGCGCCACCGCTTCTACGCAGGCTGGGGCGCGCAAGACGCCGACGACATCGGCAACCGGCCCGACCGCGTGCAGCTCAAGCTCGCCAAGGCGCCGCTGAAGGCCGGTGAGAAGGCCTCGCTGACGATCACGCCGCCGCACGAGGGCACGGCCCTCGTCACCGTGCAGGGCGATCGCCTGCTGTGGAGCAAGCGCATCGACGTGTCGCCCAAGGGCACCACGATCGACGTGCCGGTCGATGCGCAATGGGCGCGCCACGACCTGTACATCGCGGTCACCGCCTTCCGCCCCGGCAGCCAGGGCGACCGCGTCACGCCGGCGCGGGCGGTGGGCCTCGTCCACCTGCCGCTGGCACGCGAAGAGCGCAAGCTCAAGGTCGCCATCACCGCGCCACCCAAGGTGCGGCCCGAGACGCGCGTGGTCGTGAAGGTCAAGGCCGAGGGGCTCGAAGGCAAGACGGGTCTCGTCACGCTGTCGGCGGTGGACGTGGGCATCTTGAACATCACGAACTTCCGCACGCCCGACCCGTTCGACTTCTTCTTCGGCAAGCACCGCCTGGGCAGCGAGCTGCAAGACATGTACGGCAAGCTGATCGAAAAGATGGACGGCGGCACCGCCAAGCTCAAGTGGGGCGGCGACTCGACCCGCGCCGACACGCAGAGCCTGCCCAAGAAGGTGAAGCTGGTCGATCTGTTCAGCGGCCCGGTCGCGCTCAACGCCAAGGGCGAAGCCGAGATCGCGCTCGACCTGCCTGACTTCAACGGCACGCTGCGCCTGATGGCCGTGGTGTCGTCGCCCGACCGCTTCGGCGCGGCCGATGCGCAGATGGTCTCGGCCGCACCGGTGGTGGCCGAACTGGCCATGCCGCGCTTCATCTCGCCCGGCGACAGCGCGGCGCTCGCCCTCGACGTGACCAACATGAGCGGCAGCGCGCAGACGCTGCGCATCCAGCTCGCGGGTGCCGACCCGCTGCGCGTGCGCGAGGGTGAACGCAGCGTCACGCTCAAGCACCAGCAGCGCACGACGCTGCGCTTCCCGGTCGAGGCGACCGACGCGTACGGCTTGGGCCGCCTGCTGCTGCAGGTCAGCAACGACGGCAAGGGCGGCGCGCCGATCAAGATCACCCGCGAATCGTGGCTGCAGGTGCAGCCGCCGGCGGCGCTCGAACGCGAGCTGCGCCGCGCGCGCATCGAGCCGGGCGCAAGCTTCAAGCTCGACGCGGCCTGGCTCGACAAGTACTTCAAGGGCTCGTCGTCGGCCAACCTCAGCGTGTCGAGCAAGCCGCCCTTGAACGTGAACCGCCTCGTGCAAGGCCTGCTCGACTACCCCTACGGCTGTCTTGAGCAGACCACCAGCGCCGCCTACCCGCACCTCTTCATCGACGAGGCCGCGGCCAAGACCTACGGGCTGAAGCCGCGTTCGCGCGACGAGCGCACGCAGTTCATCGAAGGCGCCATTGGCCGGCTCGGCGGCATGCAAAAGGCCAACGGTGGCTTCACGCTGTGGGGCAACGGCTCGTACGAGACCTGGGTGTCGGCCTACGTGATCGGCTTCTTGCAGGACGCGCGCCAGCAGGGCTTCAACGTGCCCGAGGACATGTACAAGCGCGGCCAGGACTGGCTGCTCGCGCAGCTGCAGCGCGCGCCGACGCTCTTTCCGACGCTGCCCGCGTCGGCCCGGCCCGCGAGCAGCGCCGACAGCGGCCTGGTGCGCTACGACAGCCGCGAGTACCAGTTGCTGCGCGACAGCCACCAGCGCTTCGCCGAGATGGCGCACGTGGCCTACGTGCTCGCGCGCGACCAGAAGGCGCCGCTGTCGCTGCTGCGCCAGTTGCACGACCAGTACCGCGACCGCGCGCGTTCGCCGCTGCCGCTGCTGCACCTGTCGGTCGCGCTCAAGCTGATGGGCGACGAGGCCCGCAGCAAGGTCGCGCTCGACGACGCGATGAAGCGCCCCTATGGCATCGCCACGCAAAGCAGCGGCTGGAGCAGCTACGAGTGGCTCGGCGACTACGGCTCGGCGCCGCGCGACCTGGCCATGAGCTACGCGCTGATGGCGCGCCACGACCTCAAGCACGCGCGCAAAGAGAACGTGCTGTTCGACCTGGCCAGCCGTGTCGGCGGGCGCAACTACTACTCGACGCAGGAGCGGCTGTCGCTCTTCCTCGCGGCGCGCGCCGCCGGCGGCGACGCCGACCAGCCGTGGACCGCCCTGCTCAAGACCGGCGAGGCCACCCAGGCCCTGGCCTCGAAGACGACCGCGCAGCAAGGCCTGTCGGTCGCCGCCCTGGCTCAGGGCGTGAGCCTCACCAACCAGGGCAAGGCCGCGCTGTTCGTCGAGGTCGAGACCGCGGGCTACCCGACCAAGGCCCCGGCGCCGCGCGCCGATGTCATCGAGCTGCGGCGCGAGTGGTTCCAGGCCGACGGCACGCGCTGGCGCGGCGGCGCGCTGTCGGTGGGCGACATGCTCATCGTGCGGCTGCGCGTGCGTGCCGCGCAGCCCATCGAAGACGGGTTGATCGTCGATCGCATCCCGGCCGGCTTCGAGGTCGAGAACCTGAACCTGTCGGACGGGCCCGACGCCGGCCAGTTCGCGGTGGACGGCATCTCGGTGGCCCAGGCCATGGCCAACGCGCGCATCAAGCACACCGAGTACCGCGACGACCGCTTCGTGGCCGCCGCGCGGCTCGACTCGAACGAGCTGTTCGTGTTCTACCTCGTGCGCGTGGTGTCACCAGGCCGCTTCATCGTGCCGCCCGCCTTTGCCGAAGACATGTACCGGCCCGAGCTGCGCGGCGTGGGCACGACCGAAGCGCCCATCGTCATCCGCGACCCGCGTCAGGCGGACGACGCCTCGGCGGTGCTCGCGGCCGAGGCCGCCTCGGCACCCGCGCTGGCGGCCAGCGGGGTGGCGGGTGTGGCGCCCGTCGCATCGGCCCCGGCCACCGCGCCGGCCCCGTCGGCCCCCGGGCGCTGAGGCCGGGCTCGACCGCGGGCATGGTGATGCGCGGGGCCCGGTGGCGGCGCGGGTCACGGCGCCGCATCGAGTGGGCGCTGGCGGTGCTGCTGGCGCTGCTGCTGGCGCTCGACCTGGCCTTTCCGCCGCCGCTGCCGCCCGAAGGGCGCGGCACGGTGGTGGTCGCCGCCGACGGCACGCCGCTGCGCACCTACCCCAGCCCCGATGGCGTCTGGCGTCAGCCCGTCACGCCCGAGCAGGTCTCGCCGCTGTACCTGCAGGCGCTGCTGGGCTACGAAGACCGCTGGTTCCGCTGGCACCCGGGCATCAACCCGGTGGCCCTGGCACGCGCCGGCACGCAGTGGCTGCGCAACGGGCGCGTGGTGTCGGGCGGCTCGACGCTCACGATGCAGGTCGCCCGCATCATCGAACCGCCACCTCGCGGGCGGCAACGCAGCCTGGCGGTCAAGCTGCGGCAGATGGCGCGCGCGCTGCAACTCGAAGCGCGGCTGTCGAAAGACGAGATCCTCACGATCTACCTCAACCACGCGCCGATGGGCGGCATCGTGCAAGGCGTCGAGATGGCCAGCCGCACCTACCTCGGCAAACCGAGCCGCCACCTGAGCCACGCCGAAGCGGCCATGCTCGCGGCGCTGCCGCAGGCGCCGTCGCGGCTGCGGCCCGACCGCTGGCCCGAGGCGACCCGGCGCGCACGCGACAAGGTGCTGGCGCGGCTCGAACACACGGGCCGCTGGACGGCCGCCGAGGTGGCCGACGCGCGCATGGAGGTCGTCGCCGCCCAGCCCATCCGCGCGCAGTGGCTGGCGCCGCTGGCGGCCGAGCGCCTGCGCCAGCGCATGCTGCGCAGCGCGGGCGGCGGCCACCTGCTGCGCACCACGCTCGACGTCGAGCTGCAAAGCGCCATCGAACGCATGCTGCTCGACCGCACCGGCCGCCTGCCGCCCAAGGTGTCGCTCGCCGTGCTGGTGATGGACAACGACAGCCTCAACGTGCTCGCCTACGCCGGCAGCGCCGACTTCAACGACAACCGCCGCGCCGCCCACGTGGACATGGTGCGCGGCGTGCGCTCGCCGGGCTCGACGCTCAAGCCCTTTCTGTACGCGATGGCGCTCGACGAAGGCCTCATCCACTCTGAGAGCCTGCTGATCGACGCGCCTCAGTCGTTCGGCGGCTACCAGCCGGGCAACTTCCAGGCCTCGTTCAGCGGGCCGCTGAGCGCGTCGCAGGCCTTGCAGAAGTCGCTCAACGTGCCGGCCGTCGATCTGATGGACCGCATCGGCCCGGCCCGCTTCGCCGCCACGCTGCGCCACGGCGGGCTGCGCCTGCGCATGCCCTCGGGCAGCACGCCGAACCTGAGTCTGATCCTCGGTGGCGCCGGCACCACGCTCGAAGAGCTGGTCGGCGCCTACCGCGCACTGGCGCGCGACGGGCTGGCCGGCACCCCGCGCCTCACGCCCGACGCGCCGCGCATCGAGTCGCGCGTGATGAGCGAAGGCGCAGCTTTCATCGTGCGCGACATCCTCGAAGCCGGCGGCCACCCCGACCGGCCGTTCGCCGACACGCCGCGCCGCCTGGCCTGGAAGACCGGCACCAGCTTCGGCTTTCGTGACGCGTGGGCGGTGGGCGTCACACAGCGCCACACGGTCGGCGTGTGGGTCGGCCGGCCCGACGGCACGCCCAACCCCGGCTTCTTCGGTGCCAACACCGCGACACCGCTGCTGCAAGACGTGGTCGCCGCCCTGCCCGAGCACGCGCCGACACCGCCGCGCGCACGGCCGGCCAGCGTTCAGCGCGTGACGGTCTGCTGGCCGCTCGGACTGGCCGAAGCCGCCACCGACCCGGCCCACTGCCACGAGCGCCGCACCGGCTGGGCCTTGAGTGGCGCCGTGCCGCCCACCCTGCCCGATCGCGGTCGCACCGATGGCTTGCTGGCCTCGGTGGCCCGGTGTGACGCGGCGGGCGCACCTGGCAACGGCGCGGCCCCTGCCGGCGAAGTCGGCGACGAGGCCCCACGCGTCACGATCGCCCGCTGGCCCACCGCGCTGGAACCCTGGCGCCCCGCCCCCGCCGCATCGGCCCATTGCGGCGCGGCACGCGGCGGCACCACGCTGCGCATCGCGGGCCTCGAATCCGGCGCGGTGCTGCGCCCGGCCGCCGGCCGCAAAGAGGTCGTGGTGACGGTCTCGACGCTGGGCCAAGAGTCGTCTGGCCCCGACCCGCACATCTACTGGCTGGTCGATGGCCTGCACCGCCACCGCGGCCCCGCCGGTGAATCGGTACGCCTGGCCTTCACCGACAACGGTCGCCACACGGTGACGGCGCTCGACGCGATGGGGCGGCACCACCGGG
This sequence comes from Piscinibacter sp. PDB5-1, assembly GCF_056676035.1. Taxonomy (NCBI): domain Bacteria; kingdom Pseudomonadati; phylum Pseudomonadota; class Betaproteobacteria; order Burkholderiales; family Sphaerotilaceae; genus Piscinibacter; species Piscinibacter sp. PDB5-1. The sequence continues at coordinate 620,453 of NZ_JBWVZL010000002.1, forward strand.
TCGAGGTGGTGGTCGGCGGCTTGTGAGCTGCGTGGCCGGGCCGTGCGCCCATGAAAAAGGCCTGCCGGGTGGGCAGGCCTCTTGTCTCACACGGGCCCGCAGGCCCGGTCAGAACTTCGGCTTGGGCATGTCGTCGTGCTTGCGGGGCTCGCAGGCCATGTTGAACACGCCGAGCTGTTCGTTGTTGAGCGCCATCATGTCGCCGTCTAGTTCGGCGGTCTGGCGGTCGATCGACAGGCGCGTCTCGACCACGCGGCGGAACTGCGGGTAGGTCACGAAGAAGGCCGTGCCGAACCAGCCCACGTAGACGCTGGTGCCCGCACGCGGCGTGGCATAGACCAGCGAGTAGTGCGTCTGGCTCGCGGTGTACTTCATGCGCTCGCCCACGGGCAGCACGTTCGAGCGCTGGATCAGCGCCGTCATGTTGTTGTCGCGCAGGGCCAGGTCGATGTGCGCCGGCTCGGACTTGCCGGCGCCGGTCTTCAACTCGCCCTTGCACAGCAGGTACAGGTGGAACTGCTGGGCTTGTGCCCCGGCAGCCGCCCCGCCCAACACGACGATTGCGGCGGCCGACCGCAGCACCACCGGCCAACGAAGCTCACCCATGGCGATCACTTCGGCGAGTCCGGCGTCTGGCCGCCTTGCACACCCAGGCGACCGCCCGTGCCCAGGCCGCCCTTGACGGTCTGAGCCTTGTAGTTGCGCAGCGCGACGACCATCTTGTTGTACGCATCGACGAAGGCCGAGGCCACCAGCTTGCCTTCGGGCGTGCTGGTGTAGCCGCTGCCACCGGCGCCGCCGAAGCCGCTGCCGAGCGCGCCGAACAGCGAGCCACCGAGGCCGAAGTCCCAGTTCTTCGAATAGCCCTCGGCCGCGGCGATCTGCACGGTGGAGCGCACGTCCACCAGCAGCAGCACCGTGCCGGCTTCGTTCATCTTGGCGCTGCCGGCGACACCGCCCAGCAGCGGCGAGGCGCGGCTCAGCAGGCCGCCGATGCCGGCACCGATGCCCGAGCTGCCCTTGGCGTTCATCATGATTTCGGGGCTGAGCGAGTAGTCGGCGGCGACCTGCTGGCCGGGGCCGAAGTTGCTGCCGGCGCGGCCTTCTTCACCACCGCGGATCATGGCGCGCTCTTGTTCGATGCCGCGCATGCCACGGCCGCGTTCGAGCACCACGAAGCAGTTCGACTGCTGGATCATCGTGCGCAGCAGCGGCACGGTCGAGCCCAGGCGGTAGTGCTGGTAGTAGTAGCCGTACCAGGGCGACGAGGTGTTTTCTTCGATGCGGATCGTGCCCAGCGACTCTTTGCAGCGTTCGAGCTTGCTGTTGTTGCCTGCGGCCTCGCCGCCGGCGGCGGCGCCCGTCACGGCGGTGGCGCTGCCGCCACCCAGGGACGGCGTGGTCGCCAGGCAGCCGGTCAGCAGCGCGCTGGCGGCGAGCGTCGCCAAGGTGGCCAGGCGCAGAGAAGCGTTGGGATTCGAGGTCGAAGACATGGGATGCCCCTGAAAGTCGGAACCGGACTTGACCAGGCTGGCGTTCGGTTCGCGGAGGTTCGCGGAAGAATGCCCCTCAAGTGAACGGGGGCGCTCAAAGTATAGGCAGCGCCCTTGGCACAGGCACTGTCTTTCGTCACATGAAGCGCGGCCTCGTGGGCCGCGCGGCGGTCTCACTCGCCGAGGTAGGCGGCCCGCACCTTGGGGTCGTCGAGCAGCACCTTGGCGTCGCCACTCATGGTGACTTCGCCCGAGTCCATCACGTAGCCGCGGGCGGCCAATTGCAGCGCGCGGCTGGCGTTCTGTTCGACCAGCAAGATGGTCACGCCCTGCTTGGCGATGTCGGCCACCACCTCGAAGATCTTGTCCACCATGATGGGCGAAAGGCCCATCGAGGGCTCGTCCAGCAGCAGCAGCTTGGGCCGGGCCATCAGCGCGCGGCCCATGGCGAGCATCTGCTGCTCACCGCCCGACATGGTGCCGGCCAGCTGGTTGCGGCGCTCTTTGAGGCGCGGAAAGATCGTGAACACCTTGTCGATGTCGGCGGCGATCTCTTTGTCTTTGCGGACGAACGCGCCCATCTGCAGGTTCTCGGTGATCGACATGCGCGTGAAGGTGCCACGGCCCTCGGGCACCATCACGAGGCCTTGCTTGACCAAGTCCCACGGGCCCTGGCCCTTGATGGGTTTGCCCAGGTACTCGATGTCGCCGGCCAGCACGGGCTGGGTGCCGGTGACGGCCTTGAGGGTGGTGGTCTTGCCAGCGCCGTTGGCACCGATCAGGCTGACGAGTTCGCCTTCGCGCACCTCGAACGACACGCCCTTGACGGCCTGGATGCCACCGTAGGCGACTTGCAGGTTGCGGACTTGAAGCAGAACGTTGGCCATGCGGTGTCGGTCAGTGCGTCTTGTGGCCGGCGCCGAGGTAAGCCTCGATCACCTTCTCGTTGCGTTGCACGTCGGCAGGCGTGCCCTCGGCGATCTGCTTGCCGTAGTCGAGCACGGTCACGCGGTCGCACAGGCCCATCACGAGCTTCACGTCGTGCTCGATCAGCAAGATGGTGCGGCCGTCGCGCCGGATGGTGTCGATCAGTTCGCGCAGCACCACCTTCTCGGTGCTGTTCATGCCGGCGGCGGGCTCGTCGAGCGCGATGAGCTTCGGGTCGGTGGCCAGCGCGCGTGCGATCTCGAGCCGCCGCTGGTCGCCATAACTCAGCGTACGCGCCTTGAACTCGGCGTACTTGCCGATGCCCACGTAGTCGAGCAGCTCTTGCGCACGTTTTGCGATGGCGGCTTCTTCGGCCTTGAAGCCGCCGGTGCGAAAGATCGCCCCCAGCAGGCCCGAATTCGTGCGCACATGGCGGCCGACCATCACGTTCTCGAGCGCCGTCATCTCGGCGAAGAGGCGGATGTTCTGGAAGGTGCGCGCGATGCCGGCCTTGGCGACCTCGTGCACGGCGGTCGGTTTGTAGGGCTTGCCGCTCAGCGCGAAGCTGCCCGAGTCGGGCGCGTACAAGCCGGTGAGCACGTTGAAGAAGGTGGTCTTGCCCGCGCCGTTGGGGCCGATCAGGCCGTAGACCTGGCCGGCTTCGATGGTGATGCCCACGTCCGAGAGCGCCTGCAAGCCGCCGAAGCGCTTGGACACCCCGCTGACCTTGAGAACGGTTTCAGCCATGCGCTACGCCCCTGCCTTCGGCTGCGGCATCGGGGCCGCCTTGCCATGCTCGGGCGAAGGCCACAACCCGCGTGGGCGCCACAACATGATGATGATCATCGCCAGCGCGATCAGCAGCTGCCGCAAGATGGACGCATCGAGCCGGCCGCCGGTCATGTTCTGCAGCGGGCTCGCGATGTGACGCAGCACCTCGGGCAAGGCCGCCAGGAGCACCGCACCGACGATCACGCCGGGGATGTGCCCCAGCCCGCCCAGCACCACCATCGCGACGATCATCACCGACTCGTGCAGGCTGAACGACTCGGGCGACACGAAGCCCTGGAAGCTCGCGAACATCACGCCCGACACGCCGCCGAAGGTGGCGCCCATGCCGAAGGCCAGCAGTTTGAGGTTGCGGGTGTTGATGCCCATGGCCTTGGCCGCGATCTCGTCTTCGCGGATCGCCATCCACGCGCGGCCGATGCGCGAACGTTCAAGGCGGTAGCAGATCAGCACGCTGATCACGACCAGCGCCAGGAAGAGGTAGTAGTAGTTCGTGACCGAGGGCACCTCGAAGCCGAACAGCGTGTGCTTTTGCGCGAGGTTGAAGCCGAACAGCGTGACCGGCTCGATCTGCGACAGCCCCTTGGGCCCGTTGGTCACGTTGACCGGCGCATCGAGGTTGAGCAGGAAGACGCGGATGATCTCGCCGAAGCCCAGCGTCACGATGGCGAGGTAGTCGCCGCGCAGCTTGAGCGTGGGCGCCCCCAGCAGCACCCCGAACAGGCCCGCCAGCAGCGCGCCGAGCGGGATCACCGCATACCAGGGCAGGTGCAGGCCGTTCGGGAACATCTGCGCGATGGCGGGGAAGGTCTGCGTGAGGTGCGGCGACGCGAGCAGGCCGAACATGTAGGCACCGACCGCGTAGAAGGCCACATAGCCCAGGTCGAGCAGGCCGGCGTAGCCGACGACGATGTTCAGCCCCAGCGCGAGCAGCACGTAGAGCAGCGCGATGTCGATGATGCGCACCCAGGCGTTGCCGAACTGCTGCGCCACCAGCGGCACGGCCAGCAGGGCGAGAGCAGCAATCAGGAAAACGGCCAGCTTTTTGGTCTGTTCACTCATGGGACCACCTCACGCGCGGTCTGCGACACGCTCGCCGAGCAGGCCTTGCGGGCGCAGCGTCAGCACGAGGATCAGCACGATGAAGGCGAAGATGTCCTGGTAGTGGCTGCCGAGCACACCGCCGGTGAGCAGGCCGATGTAGCCCGCGCCCAGCGCCTCGATCAGGCCCAGCAGCACGCCGCCGACCATCGCACCCGCGAGGTTGCCGATGCCACCGAACACCGCCGCCGTGAAGGCCTTCAGGCCCGGCAGGAAGCCCATCGAGTGCTGCACCGAGCCGTAGTTGGCGGCGTACATCACGCCGGCCAGCGCGGCGAGCGCGGCACCGATGATGAAGGTGGCCGAGATCACCATGTCAGGCCGCACGCCCATGAGCCCCGCCACACGCGGGTTCTCGGCCGTGGCACGCATCGCGCGGCCGAGTTTGGTGCGGTTCACGAGGTACATCAGCCCGGCCAGGGTGACCACCGTGGTGCCGAGGATGATGATCTGGATGGTGTTGATGACCGCACCGCCGATTTCGTAAGTCTGCGAGTCGAGCAGGATGGGGTACGGCTTGGGGTTGGGCTTCCAGATGATCATCGCCAGCGTCTGCAAGAGCAGCGACATGCCCATGGCGGTGATCAGCGGGGCCAGGCGCGGTGCGTTGCGCAGCGGCCGGTAGGCGATCTTCTCGATGGCGAAATTGAGCACCGAGCACACGACGATGGCCGCCAGCAGCGAGATCAGCATCAAGAGCCAGCCCGGCCAGCCCAGGTCTGCGAGCACGGTGACGACCGTCCAACTCGTCAGCGCCCCCACCATGAGCACTTCGCCATGCGCGAAATTGATGAGGTTGATGATGCCGTAGACCATCGTGTAGCCCAGGGCGATCAGCGCATACACGCTGCCGAGCACCAAGCCGTTGATGATCTGTTGAATGAAGATGTCCATCAGCGCTTGTCCATCGGGTGATTGCTCCAGGCCAGCAAGTTTGCGGCCAGGGTCGATCGGGCGCGTATTCTAGGCAGCGGGTTGGCTCGGCCTGGGCCGTATCCGCCCCAAGCGCGGCACACGTCACACGAACGCCGAACCGCACAGCCCTTGAAGGCCCGGCCGGTCCGCCGCGTTCGGTTGGACCCTGTTGTACCCGGTTGAGCGGTCGCGCGCCAACCCCATCGCTTGTGCACGCCTGTGCAGTGAGCCTGCAGCCGCTGGGGCCGGGGCGCTGGGGCCGGGCCGCCTGCGGCGGCAGGCCGCGTCACGACAGCCGCGACAGTGCCTCGTCGATGTGCCCCACCGTGCGGTCGATGTGCATCAGCTTGTCGAGCCCGAAGAGCCCGAGCCGGAAGCTTTTGAACTCGGATCCCTCGTCGCACTGCAACGGCACGCCGGCGGCCGTTTGCAGGCCGAGCGGCGCGAAGGCCTTGCTGCTCTGAATGTCGGCGTTGTCGGTGTAGCTGACCACCACGCCCGGCGCTTCGAAGCCCGGCGCGGCCACGCTCGGGTAGCCGCGTTTGGCGAGTTGCTCGCGCACCCGGCGGCCGAGTTGCCATTGCGCGTCGCGCGCCGCGTCGAAGCCGAAGCGGCGGATCTCGTCCATCGCATCGCGCAGCTTGGCGATGGTGTCGGTGGGCAGGGTCGCGTGGTACGCGTGGCCGCCCGACTCGTAGGTTTCCATGATCTGCAGCCACTTGCGCAGGTCGTTGGCGAAGCTCGAACTGGTGGTCTGCTCGATGCGCTCGCGCGCGCTGGCGTTCAGCATCACCAGGGCGCAGCCCGAGACGCTGCTCCAGCCCTTTTGCGGTGCACTGATCAGCACATCGACGCCCGTGGCCTGCATGTCCACCCACACCGTGCCCGAGGCGATGCAGTCGAGCACGAAGAGCCCACCCACCGCATGCACCGCATCGGCCACGGCGCGCAGGTAGGCGTCGGGCAGGATCATTCCGGAAGCGGTTTCGACATGCGGCGCGAACACCATGTCAGGTTTGTCGGCCGCGATGCGCGCCACCACCTCGTCGAGCGGCGCCGGCGCAAACGGCGCCTTCGGGCCCTCGCCAACGCGACGCGCCTTGAGCACCGTCTCGCTGGCCGGGATGCGCCCCATCTCGAAGATTTGCGACCAGCGGTAGCTGAACCAGCCGTTGCGCAGCACCAGCACCTTCTTGCCGTGCGCGAACTGGCGCGCCACCGCCTCCATGCCGTAGGTGCCGCCGCCCGGCACCACGATGGCCGACTTGGCCTTGTAGACCTCTTTCAGCGTGGCCGACACCTCGTGCATCACGCCCTGAAAGCGTTTGGACATGTGGTTGAGCGCGCGGTCGGTGTAGACCACCGAGAACTCAAGCAGGCCGTCGGGATCGACGTGGGGCAGCAAACCAGGCATGGCGTGTCTTCTCGCTGTGGAATGAACAGTTCAGATTAGCACCGGACGATGACCTTCACCGAGGCGGCTTTCCCGCACTGCGCGCCTCTGCGTTGAGGCGGCGCAACTCCTCCAGCCGCTCGCCGATGCGGATCTCCAGCCCCCGTTGCACCGGCTCATAAAAGCGCGGCGGCGTGATGTCGTCGGGCCAGTAGCTCTCACCGGCCGCGAAGCCCCCCGCCTCGTCGTGCGCGTAGCGGTAGTTCTTGCCGTAGTCGAGCGATTTCATCAGCTGCGTGGGCGCGTTGCGCAGGTGCAGCGGCACCTGGCGCGTACCGTCTTGCTTGACGAAGCGCTTGGCTTGGTTGAAGGCCATGTAGACGGCGTTCGACTTCGGCGCCATCGCCAAGAACACCACCGCCTGTGCCAGCGCCAGTTCGCCTTCGGGCGAACCGAGGCGCTCGTAGGTTTCGGCGGCGTCCAGCGTCATGCGCAGCGCGCGCGGGTCGGCCAATCCGATGTCTTCGCTGGCCATGCGCACCATGCGGCGTGCGGCGTAGCGCGGGTCCACGCCGCCGTCGAGCATGCGCACGAACCAGTACAGGGCGGCGTCGGGGTCGCTGCCGCGCACGGCCTTGTGCAGCGCCGAGATGGTGTCGTAGAACTGCTCGCCGCCCTTGTCGTAGCGGCGCAGCTGCTCGCCGAGTGAGCGTTCGAGCTGGGCCTCACCGATCTCGGGCGCCTCGCGGTTCATGCGCACGAGGTTTTCGTAGGCGTTGAGCAAGCGGCGCGCGTCGCCGTCGGCATAGCCCACCAGACGGTCGCGCGCGGCGTCGGTGAGCGGCGGGGCGTCGAGCAGCGCCTGCCCGCGCGCCAGCAGCTCGGCCATGTCATCGTCGCCCAGCGACTTGAGCACGTGCACGGTGGCGCGCGACAACAGCGCCGAGTTGACCTCGAACGAGGGGTTTTCGGTGGTCGCGCCGATGAAGGTGAACAGCCCCGACTCGACGTGCGGCAAGAAGGCGTCTTGCTGGGCCTTGTTGAAGCGGTGCACCTCATCGACGAACACCACCGTGCGACGCCCGCCCGACTGCGCGGCCTGCGCGCGCTCGACCGCCTCGCGGATGTCTTTCACACCGCCGAGCACGGCCGAGATCTGGATGAACTGCGCGTCGAAGCCATCGGCCATCAGGCGCGCGAGCGTGGTTTTGCCCACGCCGGGCGGGCCCCACAGGATCATCGAATGCAGTTGGCGCGACTCGAAGGCCGCGCGCAAGGGCTTGCCTTCGCCGAGCAGGTGCTGCTGGCCGATCACCTCGGCCAGCGTGCGCGGGCGCAGGCGCTCGGCCAGCGGTGCGGTGGGGGCATCGCCCAAGGGCAGCGACAGGTTCGAACTCATGCGGTCGATTGTGCAACCCGTGAAAAAGCCCTCGCCGCGTGGGCGCTCGCTTCGAACTGGGCGGTGAATCTGCCTTTGTTCGGCCGTGTCCTCGCGCAGTCTCTGGCCGATAGTCCAGCCGGCAGGGAACGTGGTGCTCGCACGGACGTGAGGTTCATCCCTGCCAGTCAAGGGATGCCTCCAATGAATCTGAAAAACCAGATCCTGTGCTTCGGTTTGGCCGGCGCGGCCATGGCCGGGCTGGTGGGCGGCATCGGCCTGCTCGCCACGCAGCGGCAAGCCAGCGCGCTCGACCACGTGCTGACCGCCACCAACGCGGTGCGCAGCAGCATGGACGGGGACATGATGCACGACGCCATCCGCAGCGACGTGATGGCCGCCGTGCTCGCCGCCCGCGACGGCGACGCCAAGGCGCTGGGCGAAGCCCGCCAGGCGCTCACCGAACACCGCCAGCGCTACGCCGAGTCGCTGGCCGCGCTGAAGGCCCAGCCATTGCCCGCGCCCGTACGCCAACTGGTGGACCAGGCCGAGCCGCTGGTGGCGCAGTACACCGCCTCGGCCGAACGCGTGCAGTCGCTGGCCGGCGCCCCGCTCGACACCTTGCGCGCCGCGATGCCCGAATTCGAACGCCACTTCGATGCCCTCGAAACCGGCAACGAAGCACTGAGCGACGCCATCGAGCAGCACGCCGCGACGCTGACACAGGCCGGGCGCGACACCGCGCGCACCACGCAGCTGAGCATCCTCGTCGGCTTGGTCATCGCGCTGGGCTTCATGGCCGGCACCGCCCCCTGGCTGGCGCGCCGCTTCTCGAAGCCCATGCGCGACGCGGTGGGCGTGGCCGACCGCATCGCGCAGGGCGACCTCACCGTGCCGGTGCCCCAGGGCGGCTCGGGCGAAGCAGCCACGCTGATGGGCTCGCTGTCGCACATGAAGAAGAACCTGAGCCACCTGACGCAAGAGCTGCACCGCGTGTCGAACCGCGTGGCCAGCGCCTCGGGCGAGATGGCCGCCGGCAGCGAGGCGCTGTCGCGCCGCAGCCAGACGCAGGCGATCAACCTGCAAAGCTCGAACGCATCGCTGCAGCAGTTGGGCGCGGCCCTGCAAAGCAAGCTCACGCAAACGCGCGAGGCCAACACGCTCGCCGCCAGCGCCAGCCAGGTGGCCGGCCGTGGGGGCGCAGTGGTGGCGCAGGTGGTGCAGACGATGCGCGGCATCAACGAGTCCTCGACCCGCATCGCCGACATCATCGGCGTGATCGACGGCATCGCCTTCCAGACCAACATCCTCGCGCTGAACGCGGCCGTCGAAGCGGCCCGCGCCGGCGAGCAGGGCCGCGGCTTCGCGGTCGTGGCCAGCGAGGTGCGTTCGCTGGCGCAGCGCTCGGCCAATGCCGCCAAAGAAATCAAGACACTGATCTCGACCAGCGTCGAGCGTGTGGACCACGGCTCCACGCTCGTCGATCAGGCCGGCCAGACCATGCAAGAGATCGTCGATTCGATCCAGCACGTGAGCCGCCTGATGGGCGAGATCACCGACGCCACGCTCGCACAGACCGCCAGCATCGAAGGCCTGCAAGACACCGTGCGCGAACTTGACGCCGCCACCCACGAAAGCACCGCGCTGGCCGAACAGGGCGCGGGCGCCGCCGCCGGCCTGGTGAGCGACGCACGCGAACTGGTGCGCACCGTCTCCGTCTTCAAGCTCGACGCGGGCGCGGCCTGACGCCGATCACGCCCCCACCGCCCCACCCTTTCACCGCCCTTCCCGCCTTCAGGACCCGCCATGAAAACCTTGCGCTTCACCGCCACCGCCGCCGCCATCGCCGCCCTGCTGCTCGCCGCCTGGGCCACCGGCGCCCGCGCGGCGCAACCGCTCGTCACCCAAGAGGCCGACGTGCTGGAGCGCAGCGAATGCCAGTGGGACTACTTCCGCGAGAACGCCCGCGCTGGCGAGCTCAAGGCCAACGGCTGGACCACCCAGGTCGGCTGCGGCGTCGGCGCCAACACGCAGCTCGACGTGGGCTTCTCGCGCGTGAAGGCGACGGACGTGCGCTCCGACGCGGTCTACTTCACCGGCAAGACCAACACCGTCAAGCGCGAAGGCAACGGCGTGGGCGTGTCGGTCGTCTATGGCGTGATCGGCCTGCGCGAAGCCGGCAACAACCTCAGCACCGAGAGCATGAACATCGGCCTGGCGTTCACCAAGTCCTTCAGCTCGCACATCACCGGCCACGCCAACCTCGGCTGGCTCAAGGTCAAAGACGACGAAAGCCGGCTCACCTGGGGCCTGGCCGGCGAGCTGGCGCTGGGCAACGGCGTCGAGCTGCTGGCCGAGACCTTCGGCGAAGACGGCAGCCGGCCGTGGATGGCGCTGGGCGCACGCTGGGTGCTGTCCGAAACCGCCAGCGTCAACGCCTCGTACGGCATCCAGCGCGACACGCCGCGCCTGAAGCTGACGACGGTGGGCGTGATGCTCAACTTCTGAGCTTGATCGGCGACTGGCTTGCACGCCCCGATCCGTTCGGGCTGAGGCCTCGAAGCCCTCACACCGCTTGGCTGCTGGCGTGAAAATCGCCCCGGCATGAACTCGATCCGCGCCCGCCTCTTCGCCTCGCTGCTCGCCCTGCTGCTGCTGGCCGCCCTCGTCACGGCGGGGTTCACGTACCGCAACGTGCTGGCCGAAACCGAGGCGCTGTTCGACTACCAGTTGCAGCAAATGGCGCTTTCGCTGCGCGACCAGGGCGAGGTGGCGCCCGACCAGGCCCCGGCGCTGGCCGATGGCCAGCTCGACTTCGTGGTGCAGATCTGGTCGATCGACGGCCGCGCCATCTACAGCTCGCGCCTGCACCGCCACCTGCCCAGCCGCGCGCTGCTGGGCTTTGCCACGGTGCAGGTCGAAGGCGACGGCGCGCAGAAAGAAAGCTGGCGCACCTTCAGCGTGGCCACGCCGTTTCGGGTGATCCAGGTGGCGCAGCCGGTGCGCATCCGCGAGCGGCTGGCCGCGGCGTCGGCGCTGCGTGGCGTGACGCCGCTCTTGGTGCTGACGCCGCTGCTGGCACTGGCCATGGGCGCGCTGACCGCGTGGACGCTGCGCCCGCTGCGCCGCGTGGCCGACGAGGTGCGCCGGCGCGACGCGCAACTGCTGAGCGACGTGCACGCGCAGGGCCTGCCCGAGGAGGTGTCCACCCTCGTCGCGGCGCTCAATGCGCTGCTGCAACGCCTGCGCGAATCGCTCGACACGCAACGCGCGCTGGTGTCTGACGCGGCGCACGAGCTGCGCTCGCCGCTCACCGCTCTGAAGCTGCAGCTCGAACTGCTCAAGCGTGCGCCCGACGACGCGCAGCGCAGCGAGGCGCTGGCCGCGCTCACCGCCGGCATCGACCGCGCCGCGCGGCTGGTCGAACAGCTGCTCACGCTGGCGCGCAGCGAACCCGGCGCACCGGCCCTGGCACGCGAAGCGCTCGACCTGGCCGAGCTGGTGCGCCAGGCAGTGGCCGACACGGTGCCCTTCGCGGTGTCGCGCGGCACCGAGTTCGCGCTGTTCGCCGACGCACCGGTGCAGGTGACGGGCGACCGCACCGCGCTCGCGGTGCTGGTGCGCAACCTGGCCGACAACGCTGTGCGCTATTCGCCCGCCGGCTCGCGCGTCGAACTGCGGGTGGGCGACGACGCCGGCGTGCCCACGCTGCAGGTGGACGACGCGGGCCCGGGCATTCCGCCCGAAGAACGCGGCCGCGTGTTCGACCGCTTCTACCGCCGCAACCCGGCCGCCGAGCCCGGCACCGGGCTCGGCCTGGCCATCGTGCGCAGCGTGGCCACGCGGCATGGGGCCGAGGTCACGCTGGGCGAATCGCCGCTCGGCGGCCTGCGGGTGACGGTGCGCTTTCAGCGGCCGGGCTGAGCGGCCGAGACACTGAAAGGCCGCGGGCTACTTCGGCGTCACCGGGGCCAAGAGGCGCACCGCCTCGTGGGCCTTCTCTTGCCGGGCCACATCGAGCGCGCTGCGGCCCTGCATGTCGCGTTGCGCAGGCCGCGCGCCCCGGTCGAGCAGCAGCCGCACGGCGGCGGCGTTGCCCGCCAGGGCGGCGAAGTGCAAGGCGGTCATGCCTTGCGGGCCGATGGCGTTGACCTTGGCCTTGCGGTCGAGCAACTCGCGCACAAAGCCCAGCGGGTCGTCGAGCCCGGGCACGCCGGCCAGCGCCACGGCCGTCATCAAGGGCGTCATGTCGCCGGGCGGCGTGCGGCCGTTCGCGTCGGCGCCCAGCCGCAGCAGGGTGCGCGCCGTGGGCAGGTCGTGCCGGTTCAGCGCCAGGTCGAGCGGCGTGCTGCCGGGGTCGTAGGCCATGCGGTGGTCGGGGTCGGCGCCGGCCTTGAGCAGCGCCTCGATCACCCCGGTGCCCAGGCCGTGGCCGATGGCGAATTGCAGCGGCGTCGAGGGCACGAGGTCGAAGCCTTCGACGAGTTCGCTGACGCCGTTCGGGTCGGCGCCCCAGGCCACCAGCGGCGGCAGCATCGAGAAACGGCGGTGCCTCAGCGCGGCCATCAACAAGGCCTGCCGCGCGAGGCCGGGCGTCTGGCGCGCGTCGAGCGTGGGCAGCAGCGCCGCGAGGGCCGCGTCCTGGCCTTGTTCGATGAGCACAGCGGCCGAGGTCGAGGCGCCCTCGGGCATCACCCGGTGCGAGGCGAGCAGTGCTTGCAGGTCGGTGCGGCCCGAGGCCTGGGCCTGCTGCAGCGGGGCGCGGCCGGCGCCCTGGCGCAGCGTGGGGTCGGCGCCCTGGCTGAGAAGCACGCGCAGCAGCCAGGTGTTGCCTTGGTCCAGCGCGTACATCAGCGCGGTCTCGCCGCGCGGTGAGGTCGCGTTGGCGCGGGCCCCGCGCACGAGCAGGGCCCGCGCGAGGTCGAGCTGCTCGCGGGCGCGGGTGCTCGAGGGCCGCGTTTCGGTCGCGGCGACGACGTGCAGCGCGCTGAAGCCGCTCACCTGGGTGTTCGCGTCGGCGCCGGCGCGCACGAGTTGCGCCGCGAGGGCGAAGTCGCCCTGGCCCACCGCCTGCATCAGCACGCTCTCGCCGCCCGCGCTCAAGGGGCGGTCGAGGCTCGCGCCGGCTTTGAGCAGTTGGTAGGCGATGTCCATCTGCCCGCGCTTCACGGCCTGCGCGACGAGGCTCGCCCCGGCCGCGCAGGCCGTCGGGTCGTCGCCCTGCTTCAGGTGGCGCGCCACCGCCCGCGCATCGCCGGCGAGGATGGCCTGGTAGAGCCGGGGCGTCGGTGCCGCCTGGCCTTCGGCGCGCGGGCAACGCAGCGCCGGGGCGGCGGGTTCGGGCGGGGCGGCCCGGGCAGGGGTGAGCGCGGCCATGGCGAGGCAGGCGGCGGCGAGCCAGCGGCCGGGGGTGATCGCACGTGAGGTCATGCCGATCCCTGGGTGTTGTTGGCGCTTCATGGTCTCGTCAGGCGATGTCGCCGTCCACATAGAACCAGCGGCCCTCTTCTTTCACGAAGTGGCTGGTTTCGTGCAGCCGGTGCGCGCGCCCGGCGAGCTTGCTGCGGGCGACGAATTCGACCGTCGCGTGGGTGTCGTCGAGGGCCCGGTGCGCCTTCACGTCCAGGCCCAGCCAGTGCAGGCCGGGAGGCGAGGGCTCCAGGTCCGACGGCCGCGTGCTCGGGTGCCAGGTGTCGAGCAGGTAGCCGGTGAGGTCGCGCACGAAGGCGGTGTACCGCGAGCGCATCAGCGCCTCGGCGCTGGGCGCCTGCAGGTGCAGCGGGCCGTCGTGGTAGCGGCCACAGCAGGCGGCGTAGGGCTGGGGGCTGCCGCAAGGGCAGAGGGCGGATCGGTCGGCAGGCATGGGCGCGGATTGTCTCGCCCCGTGACCGATGCCCGGGGACGGATGGGGTGACTTGGAAAAAGTCCCACAGGGCGGCAAATACTGTATAAAAATACAGTACCCGTTCGCTGCTGCCCATGAGCTCCTTCGCCCCCACCCGCCCCCCTCGACACGACACCGGCCGCACCCCCGCGTGCGGCACGGCGTCCTTGTTCGATGGGTTCGAGCCGCCGGGTCCGGGGTCGCCGGCACTGGCATCGACGGCATGGGCATCCCCTGCGCGGGCTTCGTCCGCACCGGCGCCTGCGTCGGCCCCGCCGGGGTCTGCGTCGCCGCCCTTCCCTGCCTTGCCCGGCCCGGTCGCGCTGCACCCCGAGCTGCTGCACCCGGCCCTGTGGCGCGGCCACCAACTCGGCCGCAGCGGCGAGCGGCCCGTGCCCAGCGGCTTTGCCGCGCTCGACGCGCACCTGCCCGGCGGCGGCTGGCCGCGTCGCGCGCTCACCGAGCTGCTGCTGGCGCAGCCGGGCATCGGTGAAATCCGCCTGCTGGCCGAAGCGCTGGCCGAGGTGCAATCCACCGGGCGGCTGGTGATGCTGTTCGACCCGCCCGCGCAGCTGTCGGCCTGGGCCTTGACACAACTGGGGCTCGACGTGTCGCAGCTGCTGGTCGTCCACACCCAGCTGCAACCCACGCCGGGCACCGACAGCCAGTGGGCGCTCGAACAGGCCCTCAAGAGCGGCCACGTCGGGGCCACGCTCGCCTGGCTGCCGGCCCGGCTGCGGCCCGAGCGCGTGCGACGCCTGCAGCTGGCCGCGCAGGCGCACGACGGCCCGGCCTTCGTGCTGCGCGAGATGGCTGCCCAGCAGCAGGCCAGTGCCGCACCGCTGCGCCTGGCCTTGCGCCCGGGCGGGGCCGACCAGCTGGCGGTCAACGTGCTCAAGCGGCGCGGGCCGCCGGTGCTCGCGCCCATTCACCTGCGGCTGCCGCCGGTGCTGTCGGCCACCGCCACAGCGCGGGCCGACGCGGCCGCCGCACGCCACGCGCCGCTGGCCGGCGCGACCTTCGTGAACCTGGCTTGAGCAGGCGTGAAGCGACATGGCCCGCGCCCACACCCCGGCCGGGACCGCCGATGGGCTCGCACCCCCTGAGTCCCCCACCGCAGCGCCGGCCTCGGCCGGCAAACCCCAGCGGTGGATCGGCATCCACCTGCCTTGGCTGTCGCTCGAATCCTTCGCCGCCACGCTGAGCGGCGGGCTCGAAGGCCAGGCGCTGGCGCTCGTCGATCTGCACCACGTCATCGCCGCCAACGAACAGGCCCGGGCGCAGGGCGTGCACCCGGGCCTCAAGCGCGCCACCGCGCTGGCGCTCGCGCCGCAGCTCGTGCTGGGGCAGGTCGATGCGCACCGCGACGCGCGGGCGCTGCTGAGCGTCGGCCATGCCGCGCTGGCCTTCACGCCCATGGTCTGCCTGTGCCCACCCGAGGGCGTGCTGCTCGAAGTGCAGGCCAGCCTGCGCTACTTCAAAGGCCTCGACGCGCTGCTGTGCCGGCTGCGCGACGCGCTCGTGCCGCTGGGCCACCGCGTGCAGCTCGCCAGCGCGCCCACGGCCCAGGGTGCCCTGTGGCTGGCGCGCCTGGCCTCGCCTGAGCGCACCTTGTGCGCACCCGACCTCGCCGTGCTGCACCGCTGGCTCGACGCCGCGCCCCTGGGGCTGCCCGAGGCCGCCGCCGAGCACGCCGAAGCCTGGCAGGCGATGGGGCTGCGCACGCTGGGCGACCTGCGCCGGCTGCCGCGCGCGGGGCTGGCGCGGCGCTTCGGCACCGGGCTGCTCGGCGAGATCGACTGCGCCTTCGGCGACCGGCCCGACCCGCGCGAGCCGTTGCGCCTGCCGCCCGTCTTCGACAGCGAACTCGAACTCTTCGCCCGCGCCGACAACACCGCGCAACTGCTGCACGGCGCCGAGGTGCTGCTGATGCGGCTGGTGGCCTGGCTGTCGGCCCGGCACGCCTTCGTGCGGCGCTTCGACCTGCACATGAAGCACGAGCCGCGCTGGCGCCACGAGAGCCAGACGCCGCCCTGCACCGTGCTCACGCTGGCCCTCACCGAGCCCTCGCGCGACGCGGCCCACCTGCTCGCGCTGCTGCGCGAACGCCTCGCCGCGCTGGTGCTGCCCGCGCCCACGCTCGACCTGGCCCTGCATGCGCACGACATCGCCCACCAGCCGCCGCCCAACGACGAGCTGTTTCCCACCCCGCGCGGCGAGCGCGAAGGCCTGGTGCGATTGATCGAGCGCCTACAGGCCCGCCTCGGCCGCGAGCGCGTGCAGCGCCTCGTGCCGCTGGCCGACCACCGCCCCGAACGGGCCACCGCCTGCCAGCCGGCCGATGGCGGCCTGCTCGACACGCAACGCCTCACCCGGGCGGCCCGCGCCCTGCCGGCCGGCGCCGCGCGGCACCCGGTGTGGCTGCTGCCCGAGCCGCAACCGCTGCACGAGTCGCCGCATGCCGCGCCCTTGCTGGCCGGCCACCCCGTCACCTTGCTGGCCGGGCCCGAGCGCATCGAAACCGGCTGGTGGGACGACGCGCTCGCCGAGCGCGACTACTTCGTCGCCCAGACCCGCGACGGCGCGCTGGCCTGGCTGTACCGGCGGCGCATCCCGGTCGATGCGGCGCAGGGCGCGAACTGGTTCTTGCAGGGCTGGTTCGGTTGAGCGCCGTACGGCGAGCGAGACCACCCGGCGCTTCAGTCCACCCGCACCCCGGGCTGCCGGACGAGGTAGGCCGCCATCGCCGCCATCGCGTGCCGCACCTTGGCGGGTTGCTCGCGTTGCGGCGTGACGGCCCAGATGGGAATGGGCTCCAGCTGCCACTCGGGCAACACGACCGCCAGCCGGCCCTTGCGCAATTCGTCGTCGATGTTGACGCGCACCAGCATCGCCACCCCCAGACCGGCAGCGCACATCTGTTCGAGGCTGAACTGGTTGTTGCTGACGATGCGCGGCTCGACGGCCACGGCCTCGGCCTCGCCGCCGGGCCCGGCCAGCGTCACCTTGAGCCGCGGACCTTCCAATCCGGCCGCCAGCCACTGGTGCTGCGCCAGATCGGCCGGCATCCGGGGCTCGCCGTGGCGATGCAGGTACTCGGGCGACGCGCACAAGGCCCAGTCGAACCGGCACAGGCGCCGCGCTGTCCACGACGAATCGACGAGCCGGCCGCCGCGAAAGGCGAGGTCGATGCGCGCGTCGATCAGGTCGATCATCGCGTCGTCCACCAGCAGGCGCAGCTTCAGCGCCGGGTGCTTGGCCAGCAGCGGCGCCAGGGCCAGCCCCACGTGACGGGCAAAGCCCACTGGCGCGGCCAGGCGCAGCTCGCCGCTTGGCGCGTCGTGCGCCAGGCGCAGGTGCTCGCGCGCCCGCGTCGCGGCATCGACCATCGCCTGGCTGTGCTCGGCCAGCCTCGCGCCCACCTCGGTGAGCGTGAGCTTGCGCGTCGAGCGGTGCAGCAGGGTCACGCCGTGTTGCTGCTCCAGCAACCGCAGTTGCTGGCTGACGGCCGAAGTGCTCATGCCCAGCGAGCGCGCGGCCGCACTCATCGAGCCGACGCGGGCCACGGCCGCAAACACAGCCAGGCGTTTCAGGTGGGGGCCGGGATCGTCCATTGTGAAGACTGGCTAAACAAAGTTGTTCGAAACAAGCGACTTTCGGCCAGATTGTGAAGCCCATATCGTCTCGTGCATCGACAACCTCTTGGAGAAACGCATGAAGATCGCACTCATCGGCGGCACCGGTTTCATCGGCTCGGCCGTGCTCGACGAACTGCTGCAACGCGGCCATGCCGTGACCGCCCTGGCGCGTCAGCCGGCCAAGTACCCGGCGCGCGACGGCCTGCGCGTGGTGGCGGCCGACGCGCTCGACGCAGCGCAGGTCGCGCACGCGGCCGAGGGGCACGACGCGCTGGTGAGCGCCTTCAACCCGGGCTGGCAAGAGCCCCGCCTGCACGCCCTGTTTCTCGAAGGCACGCAGGCCATCCTCGCCGGCGCGCGGCGCAGCGGCGTCAAGCGCCTGCTGCTGGTGGGCGGCGCGGGCAGCCTGTACGTGGCCCCGGGCGTGCAGTTGGTGGACACGCCGGCCTTCCCAGCCGAGTGGAAGCAGGGCGCACTCGCCGCGCGCGAGGCGCTGAACCTCGTGCGCCAGCAGGCCGACATCGACTGGAGCTTCGTCTCGCCACCCGTGCACCTGGCGCCGGGCCCGCGCACCGGGCGGTACCAGACCGGCGGCGACGATCTGCCACTGCACCAAGGCCAGCCGGCCGGCATTTCGGTGGCCGATCTGGCCGTGGCCATCGCCGACGAACTGGCGCAGCCGCGTCACCTGCGCCAGCGCTTCAGCGTCTGGCAGTGAGGCCCGCCGGGCCGGTGGCGTGATCCTTGCTGAACGGGGGCACGTCACTTTTCCCGGGATGCCTTCGATGACGACGCGTCGCCAGTTCCACAGCGCCGAGCACTTCCAACCCAACGCCGACGACGAGCCGATCCGTTCGGTGGTCTGCGCCTCGCCCGAGGCCGTGGTCGTGGCCTGGCACGTCGCGCCGGGCCAGCGCATCCCCTCGCACGTGCACCCGGCGGGGCAAGACACCTGGACGGTGCTGTCGGGCTCGGGCGACTACGTGCTGGGCGTGGGCGAAGCGCCGGTCGCCATCCACCCCGGCGACGTGCTGGTCGCGCCGGTGGGCGCGGTGCACGGGGTCTACAACGGCGGCGCCGAGCCGCTGCGTTTCATCTCGGTGGTGTCGCCGGGCGAGGCGGGCTACGAGCGTTTGTGAACGCTGGTTCGTGACGGCCCAGGCGCGCGTGGACCGGCCCCGGCTGCACCTCGCTCAGTTCACAACTGCCGCGCCTCGAAGGTGTTGCACTGCTGCACGCTGCCGCCCTTGAGCCCGCGCTGAAACCAGGCCACGCGCTGCGCGCTGGTGCCGTGCGTGAAGCTCTCGGGCTGCACCGTGCCGCGCGACTTGCGCTGCAGCGCGTCGTCGCCGATCTGCGAGGCCGCGTTCAGCGCCTCTTCGACGTCGCCCTGTTCGAGGATTTGCCGCGCGTTGTTCGCATGGTGTGCCCACACGCCGGCGAAGCAGTCGGCCTGCAGTTCGAGCCGCACGCTCAGCGCGTTCTGCTCGGCTTCGCTGATGCGCCCGCGCATCGCATCGACCTTGCCGCTGAGACCCATGAGGTTCTGCACGTGGTGGCCGACCTCGTGCGCGATCACGTAGGCCTGGGCGAAGTCGCCCGGCGCGCCGAGCCGCGTGCGCATGGTTTCGTAGAAGTCGAGGTCGATGTAGACCTTCTGGTCGCCGGGGCAGTAGAAGGGCCCCATGGCCGACTGGCCCATGCCGCAAGCCGTGGGCTCGCTGCCGCGGAAGAGGCGCAGCTTCGGGTCGCGGTAGGTGGCGCCCATCTGCTTGAACTGCTCGCGCCACACATCTTCGGTGTCGGCGAGCACGACCGAGACGAACTGGCCCAGTTTGTCGTCGGCCGGCGGCGCGGTGGCGGGGCTCGGCTGGGTGGCGACGGGGCCGCCTTCGCCCGACATGAGGCCGAGGATGGTCAGCGGGTTGATGCCGAAGATCCACCCGGCCACGAGGGCGATGACGATGCCGCCGAGGCCGACGCCACGGCCGCCCCCGAGGCGAAAGCCGCCTCCTCCGCCGCCTGCGCGGGCGTCCTCGACGTTGTCGCTGCGTCGGTTGCCTTCCCACTTCATGCCGTGCTCCTCGCCGGGTCGATGACCGGGCGATGGTATGCGCGACGGGTGGCCTGCGTCGGCCGGGGGGCGTTCAGCGCGCTGGGCGCGCCGGGGCGAATCGAAAAGGGTGATCAGTTCTCGGTGGCGCGGCGGCGGCGGTGCGCCTGGGCCTGGTAACGCTCGAAGAGGGTGATCGACAAGGCTTTCAGCGCCGCGTCGCCGCTGCTGAAGGCAATGGCCAGGCGCTTGTAGGCGTAGGCCGAGTCGCGCAGCATGCGCGGCGGCTCGACGGGCCAGTCGCGCAGCCCCATCAGGCGCGAAAAGCGCTCGACGAGTTGCGGATCGACGTGGGCCGGAGCCAGGGTGGCCGTGTCTTGCGGCCCTTGGGTGTTGTTCATGTTGTCTCCCCACCCTCCCCGGGCGGTCAAGAGACGATATCGGCCGGGGTCGGCCAACCATGAGGCGAAAAGCAGGGTTTTTACGGACTGTTTCCGAACCGGGGCAGCACCCGCCGCCCGCCCCGCCCGGGCGCCCCGACCCGCTCAGGTCTTCGGCAGCGTCACGCCGGTCTGGCCCTGGTACTTGCCGCCGCGGTCCTTGTAGCTGGTCTCGCAGACCTCGTCGCTCTCGAAGAACAGCACCTGCGCGCAGCCCTCGCCCGCATAGATCTTGGCCGGCAGCGGCGTGGTGTTGCTGAATTCGAGCGTCACGTAGCCCTCCCATTCGGGCTCGAAGGGGGTCACGTTGACGATGATTCCGCAGCGGGCGTAGGTGCTCTTGCCCAGGCAGATGGTCAGCACGCTGCGCGGGATGCGGAAGTACTCGACCGTGCGCGCCAGCGCGAAGCTGTTGGGCGGGATGATGCAGACGTCGCCTTCGAAATCGACAAAGCTCTTCTCGTCGAAGTTCTTCGGATCGACGATGGTCGAGTTGATGTTGGTGAAGATCTTGAATTCGGGCGCGCAGCGGATGTCGTAGCCGTAGCTGCTGGTGCCGTAGCTGACGATCTTGTGACCGTCGGGGGCGTTGCGCACCTGGCCGGGCTCGAAGGGCTCGATCATCCCGTGCTGCTCGGCCATGCGGCGGATCCACTTGTCGCTCTTGATGCTCATGCGCGTTGCGCCCCAGGGCGCCCCCACCAACGAAAGCTGGCGATTGTAGGTAGGCCGTTCAACGCGCCGCCTTGCCCGCCAGGCCCGACTCCAGCCGCGCCTGCAGGGCCGCCAGCCGCTCGCGGATGGCCTCGCCCACGGCGATCTGCGGGTTCGAGTAGCCGTCGGTCTTGCCGGCCTCTTTTTCGCGCTGGTCGATCACCTGGCGCGCGGCGGCATGGGCCTTCTCGAACGACAGGGTCTGCGCGCGCAGTTGCTCGTCGAACATCGCCCGGCCGAAGAAGGTCAGCGGCGACTTGCGGCCGCAGCCATACGAGGTGTGCTCGGCATCGGCCGCCGTCATCACCAGCGTGCCGGGCCCGGCCAGCGGGGCGATCCACGAGCCCGAGTAGCAGGCCGAGATCGAGATCACGCGGTGCTGCACGCCAGCCGCGTCGAGCCAGCCACGCAACTGCTGGGGTGTGACCGGTTCGACCTGCACCGGCCAGAAGGCGGCCGAGAGCCGGCCGTCGCGCGCGCCGTGCGAGGTGAGGTGCAGGAAGAGCACGTCTTCGTCGCGGTTCATCTTGGCTGCAGCGGCGTGGATGGCGCGTTCGAGGTTCAGCGGCGTGGCCCAGGGCAGCTGGCCGGCGGTCTTGGCGTGGTTTTGCAGGTGCAGCACGCGGCCCTCGGCGTCGAAGCGCGTGCGCATCACCTCGGCCACCATCGCGGTCTCGCGGCTGAACACGTCTTCTTCGGCATAGGGCGCAAAGCCGATGGCGTAGAGATCGACGAGGCCCGGGCGCTCGTCGGCCAGGCCCGACAGCTGCGCCACCACGGCGGCCGACTGCGCCTCGATCGTCTGCTGGTCGAGCACGAGGCGGCCGCCTTCGGCGCCCTCTTCGTCCACCCCGTCTTCGCTGCCTTCGGCGGCGGCCTGCGGGTCGTGCCGGGGGTACCAGTACGAGCCGCCCGCCGGGTAGAAGAGGCTCAGCGCCACCAGCGCCGCCACGCCCAGCAGCGCCAGGCGCACCGGCCAGCGCGGCGCGGCAGCGCGCCACAGCAGCACCAGGCCGGTGAGCGCGGTCCAGGCCGTCCAGCCGATGTAGACGCCCCACAGCGTGTGGCTGGCGTAGCGCCAGTGCGAGAAGTAGCGCGTCAAGAGCACCGTGGCCACACCGAACACCAGCACCAGCAGCAGGTCCTTGATCAGCAAGGCCGTGAGCAGGCGGCCGGCATCGGGCGCGGCTTCGGTGGCGGTTTCAGCCGGCGCGCTGCGCGCCGCCACCCAGCACGCCCAGGCCAGCAGCACCGTGGGCAACCAGCCCGAACCCAGGGCCTGCGGGTAGAACGCCGCGTCGCCCGGCACCAGCGCGCGCTGCAGGCCGACCGCCACGGCCAGCGCCAAGGCCGTCACCAGCGCCACGCCCCAGGGCCCGGCGGGCAGGCGAGCAATGCGGGGACGCATGAACACCGCCGCGCGGGCCGCCTCGTGCAACCAGTCGATCACCGGCCGCCACACATCGGGCGGCGACGTCGCCGGGGGCGCTTCGGCCGGGTGGGGCCGCACGGCCGCACGGCCGTCGATCTCGTGCATGAATTCTCCAGAGACAGGGACTTCGGGTTTCTCGGTGTGCCGGCCTGTGATGACAGGCGCAGAATGGTTCGGCCCCGGCCCGGCCGCCGGCCGGGAGTCCTCCAACGAAGGGGAGCCATCATGACGCAACGCCGCACCACCCTCGACCTGCTGGCCCAGTACGCGACCTACCACCGCGACCGCCGCAACATCACCACCCACTTCGTCGGCGTGCCGATGATCGTCTTCGGCGTCGGCGTGCTGCTGGCGCGGGCGCAGGCCCAGGTGGCCGGCTGGCTGGTCAGCGCCGCGGCACTCGCCTGGGTGCTGTCAGCGGCCTGGTACCTCACGCGGCGCGGTTCGGTCAGCCTGAGCGTGGCCACCACCGTGGCGGTCGGCGTGCTGGTCGCGCTGGCGCACAGCGTGGCCAGCGGCAGCACGGCGAGCTGGCTGGCCTGGGGCCTGGGCAGCTTCGCGGTGGGCTGGGTGATCCAGTTTCTCGGGCACTACTACGAAGGCCGCAAACCCGCCTTCGTGGACGACCTGGTCGGCCTGCTCGTCGGCCCGATGTTCGTGACGGCCGAGGCGATGTTCGCCGCCGGCTGGAACCCGACTTTGCTGCGCGAGATCGAGCACCGCGCCGGCCCGACCTACCTGCGCGACCTGGCGCACCCGGCTTGAGGCCGGAGGGCACCGGGCAGCTCAGGCTCAGGTGTTCTTCGAGATCGTGATCGTCGGAAACTTCGACGAGAAGTCTTTCGCGCGCTGCGCGACCTTCACCGCCACCTGCCGGGCGATCGACTTGTAGATGCCGGCCACCTCGCCATCGGGCTGGGCCACCACCGTCGGCCGGCCCGAATCGACCTGCTCGCGGATGCTCATCGAAAGCGGCAGCGCGCCGAGGTAATCGACCCCGTACTGCGCGGCCATCTTCTTGCCGCCTTCGGCCCCGAAGATGTGTTCGGCATGGCCGCAGTTCGAGCACACGTGCACCGCCATGTTCTCGACCAGCCCGAGGATGGGCACGCCCACCTTCTCGAACATCTTCAGGCCCTTCTTCGCGTCGAGCAGGGCGATGTCTTGCGGCGTGGTGACGATCACCGCGCCGGTCAGCGGCACGCGCTGGCTCAGCGTGAGCTGGATGTCGCCGGTGCCGGGGGGCATGTCCACGATCAGGTAGTCGAGGTCTTTCCAGTTGGTCTGGCGCAGCAACTGATCGAGCGCCTGCGTGGCCATCGGGCCGCGCCACACCATGGGGCTGTCGGCCTCGACCATGAAACCGATCGACATGACCTGCACGCCGAAGTTGACCAGCGGGTCGATGGTCTTGCCATCGGCGCTCTCGGGCTTCTGGTCGGCCAAGCCCATCATCAGCGGCTGGCTGGGGCCGTAGATGTCGGCGTCGAGCAGGCCGACCGCCGCCCCCTCGGCGGCCAGCGCCAGCGCGAGGTTGACGGCCGTGGTGCTCTTGCCCACGCCGCCCTTGCCCGAGGCCACGGCGATGATGTTCTTCACGCCGGGCAGCAGTTGCACGCCGCGCTGCACGGCATGCGGCACGACCTTGAAGCCGATGCTCACGGCCACGTTCACCACACCCGGCACGCCGCGGGCGGCCGCCGTCAGCGCTTCGGTCAGGGCCGCGACCTGGCTCTTGGCGGGGTAGCCCAGCTCCACGTCGAAGGCCACGTCACCGCCGTTGACCTTCAGGTTCTTCAGCTGCTTGGTGCTGACGAAATCGCTGCCGGTGTTGGGGTCGATGACGGCTTTCAGCGCGGCCAGCAGCGCGGTTTCAGAGGCGGACATGGGGGCTTTCGGCAGGGGGACAAAAAGGGCCGGGGCAGTCTATCGCAGCGCACCATCGCGGCGGCCCGAAGCCTAGAATCACAGCCCCTGTTCGCCGCCTCTGGCCCCTGGCCGACGCCCATGACCCGCAAGCTCTTCGTCACCACCGCCCTGCCCTACGCCAACGCGCCGTTCCACGTCGGGCACATGATGGAGTACATCCAGGCCGACATCTGGGTGCGCTTCCAGCGCATGCAGGGCCACGAGGTGCACTTCGTCGGCGCCGACGACGCGCACGGCGCGCCGATCATGATCGCGGCCGAAAAGGCGGGCAAGACACCGCAGCAGTTCGTCGGCGAGATCGCCGCCGGCCGCAAGCAGTACCTCGACGGCTTTCACATCGCCTTCGACAACTGGCACTCGACCGACGGCCCCGAAAACCACGAACTGGCGCGCGCCATCTACCTCTCGCTGCGCAAGAACGAGCTGATCTCGACCAAGACCATCGAGCAGTTCTTCGACCCGGTGAAGTCGATGTTCCTGCCCGACCGCTACATCAAGGGCGAGTGCCCCAAGTGCGGCGCGAAAGACCAGTACGGCGACTCGTGCGAGGTCTGCGGCGCGGTCTACGCACCCACCGAACTGAAGAACCCGTACTCCACGCTGACCGGCGCCACGCCGGTGCTCAAGAACAGCGAGCACTACTTCTTCAAGCTCAGCGACCCGGGCTGCCTTGAATTTTTGAAGGCCTGGACGCACGAACCCGGCCGCCTGCAGCCCGAGGTGCTGAACAAGATCAAGGAATGGTTCACCGTCGATGAAGACGGCCACGGCGGCCTCTCGGACTGGGACATCAGCCGCGACGCGCCCTACTTCGGCATCGAGATTCCCGACGCGCCGGGCAAGTACTTCTACGTGTGGCTCGACGCGCCCATCGGCTACCTCGCCTCGCTGAAAAACCATTTCGGCAAGCTCGGCGGCGACTACGAGGCCTTCATGGCCGACCCGTCGGTGGAGCAGATCCACTTCATCGGCAAAGACATCACCTACTTCCACACGCTGTTCTGGCCGGCGATGCTGAAGTTCAGCGGCCGCAAGACGCCCGACAAGATCTTCGTGCACGGCTTCATCACCGTGAGCGGCGAGAAGATGAGCAAGAGCCGCGGCACCGGCATCTCGCCGCTGCGCTACCTTGAACTCGGCATGAACGCCGAATGGCTGCGCTACTACATCGCGGCCAAGCTCAACGCCCGCGTCGAAGACATCGACTTCAACCCCGACGACTTCATCGCCCGCGTCAACAGCGACCTGGTCGGCAAGTACATCAACATCGCCAGCCGCTCGGCGGGCTTCCTGTCCAAGCGCTTCGCCGGCAAGCTGTCGGGCGACATGGGCGTCGAGGGTCGCACCCTGCTCGACGGCCTGCGCGCCCACAGCGACGAGATCGTGCGCCTGTACGAAGAGCGCGAGTTCGGCAAGGCGCTGCGCGAGATCATGCTGCTGGCCGACCGCGTGAACGAGTACGTCGATGCCAACAAGCCCTGGGAACTGGCCAAGCAAGCCGGCAAAGACGCCGTGCTGCACGACGTGTGCACGGTGTGCATCGAGGCCTTCCGCCTGCTGACGCTGTACCTCAAGCCGGTGCTGCCGGCGCTGGCGGCGCAGGTCGAACAGTTCTTGCGCATCGAGCCGCTGAAGTTCGCCGACGCCGCCCGCGCGATGGGCCACCACACCATCGGCGAGTACCAGCACCTGATGCAGCGCGTGGACCCGAAGCTGCTCGATGCGCTGTTCGAGCCGCCGGTCATCGAAGTGCCGCCGCCCGGTGGCGAGGCCATCGCGCCCACCATCGGCATCGAAGACTTCACCAAGATCGACCTGCGCATCGCCAAGATCGTGAAGGCCGAACGCGTCGAAGGCAGCGACAAGCTGTTGCGCCTGACGCTCGACGTGGGCGAAGCGCAGACGCGCAACGTCTTCAGCGGCATCAAGTCGGCCTACAAGCCCGAAGACCTGGAAGGCAAGTTCACCGTGATGGTGGCCAACCTCGCGCCGCGCAAGATGAAGTTCGGCGTCAGCGAAGGCATGGTCCTTGCTGCTTCTCATGCCGATGAGAAGAAGAACCCAGGGATCTACGTGCTCGAACCCTGGCCCGGGGCCACACCCGGGCTGCGGGTGCGCTAAGAAAGATCGCGTCCGTCCATGCTGCCCTTCATCAGAGGCTGGACCGACGCGCAACGCACGCCACAAACCAACCGCCGCCTGGGCGCCGTGCTGGCCTTCGTGGCCGGCGCGGCCAATGCGGGCGGCTTTCTGGCCGTGGGCCAGTACACCTCGCACATGACGGGCGTCGTGTCTTCGGCCGCCGACCACCTGGTGCTGGGTGAATTCACGCTCGCGCTCGCCGCGCTCTCGGCGCTGTTCGCCTTCATGGCCGGCGCGACGAGCACCGCGCTGCTCGTCAACTGGGGCCAGCGGCGCGGGCTGCACGGCCGCTACAGCCTGCCCTTGCTGATCGAAGCCGGCTTCTTGCTGCTCTTCGGCCTGATGGGCGCGAGCCTGGGCACCCACACGGCGCTGCTGCTGCCGGCCACCGTGCTGCTGCTGTGCTTCATCATGGGGCTGCAGAACGCGGTGATCACCAAGATCTCGCGGGCCGAGATCCGCACCACGCACGTCACCGGCCTGGTCACCGACCTCGGCATCGAACTGGGCCGCGCGCTCTACCCCAACCGCAGCCCGCAGCACCCGGCTGTTGCCGCCAACCGCGACCGCATGCAGACCCACGGCCTGCTGGTGGGCTGCTTCTTCGTCGGTGGGGTGCTTGGGGCGCTGGGCTTCAAGTGGGTCGGCTACGTGACCACGCTGCCGCTGGCGGCGCTGCTCTTGCTGCTGTGCGCCAAGCCGCTCTGGCGCGACCTGCGCGAGCGCCTCGTGCCCGCACCGGGTGCCACGCGGTGAAGGCCGCCGACGACCCGCACACGCTGCCCCGGCCCGCCGGCCGCCGCCACGGCCTGCGCGTGCTGGGCTTCGAGCTGGCGCCCTTTCGCCCGCGCATCGTCGATGCCTTGCAGGGCTACGACCGGCAGCGCTTCATCGCCGACGCGGGGGCGGGCGTCACGGTGGGCATCGTGGCGCTGCCGCTGGCCATGGCCTTCGCCATCGCCTCGGGCGTGAAGCCCGAGCAGGGCATCTTCACGGCCATCATCGCGGGCTTCCTGATTTCGGCCCTGGGGGGCTCGTCGGTGCAGATCGGCGGGCCGGCCGGCGCCTTCATCGTGATCGTCTACGGCATCGTGCAGCGCTACGGGCTCACCAACCTGCTGATCTCAACCGTGCTCGCCGGCATGCTGCTGTTCGCCATGGGCGCGCTCAAGCTGGGGGCGCTGGTGCGCTACATCCCGGTCAGCATCATCATCGGCTTCACCAACGGCATCGCGGTGCTGATCGGCCTGTCGCAGGTGAAAGACTGGCTGGGGCTGTCGATCGACAGGATGCCGGCCGACTTCTTCTCGCAGCTGCACGCCATCGGCACGCACCTCGACAGCTTCAACCCCTTCGCGTTCGCGCTGGGCACGGTGTGCGTGCTGTTTCTCTTCTTGTGGCCCAAGCTGTTTGCGAGCGGCTCGCCGCTGCCGCGCCCCATGCTCGAAGGCCGCACCGTGCGCTTCGCGGCGCGGGTGCCGGGGCCCATCGTCGCGCTGACGCTGCTGACGGGGGTCGCCGCGGGGTTGCAGTTGCCGGTCGAGACAATCGGCTCGCGCTTCGGGGGCATACCGCAAGGGCTGCCGCAGCTCGCGCTGCCGGCCTTCAGCTGGGCCAGCGCGCAGCAGCTGGTGGTGCCCACGCTGACCATCGCGCTGCTGGGCGCCATCGAGTCGCTGCTGTGCGCGCGCATCGCCGACAACCTGATCACGCAGCCCCGCCACGACCCCAACCAGGAGCTGATGGCGCAAGGCGTCGCCAACATCGTCACGCCGCTGTTCGGCGGTCTGCCGGCCACCGGCACCATCGCGCGCACGGTGACCAACGTGCGCGCAGGGGCCACCAGCCCCATCGCCGGCATCGTGCATGCGGCCACTCTGCTGCTGGTGATCCTCATCGCCGCGCCGCTGGCCGCGCACGTGCCGCTGGCGGCGCTGGCGGGCATCTTGCTCTTCGTGGCGTGGAACATGGGCGAATGGCACGAGTTCGCGCGGCTGCGCCACTTCAGCGCGCAGTACCGCACCATCCTGCTCGGCACCTTTGCGCTGACCGTGGTGTTCGACCTGACGGTCGCGGTGCAGGTCGGCCTGGTGCTGGCCTGCGTGTTCTTCATCTACCGCATGGGCACGCTGTTTCGCGTCGAGCCCATGGGCGAACAGCCACCGGGCGTGGCCGTGTATCGGCTCTACGGCGCGCTGTTCTTCGGCGCGGTCGGCAAGGTCGAGGCGGTGGGCGAATCGCTGCCGGCGGGCACGCACGCGGTGGTGTTCGAGATGCACCGCCTGGTGTCGATGGACTCGTCGGGCCTCGACGCCTTGCAACAGTTGCACCGCGTGCTCGCGCGGCGCGGCATCGCGCTGTGGCTGTGCGACCTGAACGCGCAACCGCGCGACCTGCTGCACCGGGCCGGGTTCGACGCGGTGCTGGGCGATGAACACATCGCCGCCGACCTGCCGGCGGCGCTGGCGGCGATCAGCACCCCGCCGCCGGCGGTCGCGTCAAACCAGCTGTGACTCGCCCCGCGTTTGCGTGACGACGCCCTTCTCGACCCGCAACGCGCCTTCGACCAGCCAGCGCACCGCACGCGGGTACATCACGTGCTCGCGCGCCAGCACGCGGTCCGACAAGGCCGCCTCGGTGTCGTCGGCCAAGACCGGCACCATGGCCTGGGCAATGATCGGCCCGTGGTCGAGTTCGGCGGTGACGAAGTGCACCGTCGCCCCCGCCAGCTTGCAGCCCGCCTCGATGGCACGCCGGTGCGTGTGCAGGCCGGTGAAGGCCGGCAGCAGCGAGGGGTGCACGTTGACCAGCCGCCCTTCGTAGCGCTGCACGAAACCCGGCGTGAGGATGCGCATGAAGCCCGCCAGCACCAGCGCATCGGGCGCGAAGCCGTCGATCACGCGGGCCAGTTCGGCGTCGAAGCTCTCGCGGTCGGGGTAGGCCTTGTGATCGACCACGGCGGTGGCGATGCCGCGCGCCTGGGCAAATGACAAACCGGCCGCGTCGGGCCGGTTGCTGACGACCGCCGCGATGCGCGCCGGCCAGCCTTCTTGGGCACAGGCCTGGACGATGGCTTCCATGTTGGAGCCACGGCCCGAAATCAAGATCACGATGCTCTTCATCGGCCGGCAGTGTAGCGACGGGGCTTTGCACCCCCTCCTACAATCCCGGCCTCTCTTTTGAAGGCTCGCTGCGCTGCCATGACCGAACGCGTCCTCACCGGCATCACCACCACCGGCACCCCGCACCTGGGCAATTACGTCGGGGCGATCCGCCCGGCGATCCGGGCCAGCCAGGCCGCCGGCGTCGAGAGCTTCTTCTTTCTCGCCGACTACCACGCGCTCATCAAGTGCGACGACCCCGACCGCATCGAGCGCTCGCGGCTCGAGATCGCCGCCACCTGGCTGGCCGCCGGGCTCGACACGGGCCGCGTCACCTTCTATCGGCAGAGCGACATTCCCGAGACGCCTGAGCTGACCTGGCTGCTGACCTGCGTCACCGCCAAGGGCCAGATGAACCGCGCGCACGCCTACAAGGCCGCGACCGACGCCAACCTCGCCGCCGGTGAAGACATCGACGCCAACGTGACCATGGGGCTGTACAGCTACCCCATCCTGATGGCGGCCGACATCTTGCTGTTCAACGCGCACCGCGTGCCCGTGGGCCGCGACCAGGTGCAGCACATCGAGATGGCGCGCGACGTCGCCCAGCGCTTCAACCACCTGTTCGGCAAAGGCCGCGAGCTGTTCGTGCTGCCCAACGCCGAGATCGAAGAAGAGGTCGCCACGCTGCCGGGGCTCGACGGCCGCAAGATGTCGAAGAGCTACGACAACACCGTGCCGCTGTTCGAGGGCGGCCCCAAGGCACTGAAAGACGCGGTGGCCCGCATCATCACCGACTCGCGCCTGCCCGGCGAGCCGAAAGACCCCGACAGCTCTTCGCTCGTCACCATCTTCGACGCCTTCGCCACGCCCGAGCAGCGCGTCGAAATGCGCGCCGACCTGCGCGGCGGCCTGGGCTGGGGCGAGGCCAAGCAGCGCGTGGTGGCGCAGATCGAATCGCAGATCGGCCCGATGCGCGCCGCCTACGTCGAGTTGATGGCCCACCCCGAACGCGTCGAAGAACGCCTGATGGACGGCGCCGCCAAGGCCCGCGCCGTGGCCGCGCCGCTGATGCGCGACGTGCGCCAGGCGGTCGGCCTGCGCACCATGGTGGCCGTGCCGCGCAGCACGAAGCACGAAGCCGCCGCCAAGGCCGCGCTGCCGGTCTTCAAGCAATACCGCGAGGCCGACGGCTTTCACTTCAAGCTCACCGACGCGCACGGCGCGCTGCTGCTGCAAGGCGGCCCGTTCGCCGAAGGCCGCGAGGCGGGCCAGTTGGTGAAGCGCCTCGAAGCCGAGGGCCTGTCGGCGCTGCAAGGCGTGGCCGTGCACAAGGCGGCGCCCGATGGCGACATCGCCTCGGCGCTGGCCGCGCTCGCGCAGGCTCGGCAGGCCAAGGCCGCGGCGGCCTCCTCTTGATGCCGTCACCGACCCCAACCGCGGCACCGCGCATGGCCGGCATCCACATCACCGACATCGAATCCGCCATCAACTGGTGGCGCGAGCGGCAGCCCTCGCCCGATGGCATCACCGCCTGCAAAGAGGTGCTGGCGCTGGCCGAGGTGTACGCGCTGATGGTCTATTACCACGAGGACGAGTGCGACGAAGCCAGCATGCCCCCGAAGGCGCGCAGCGCCTGGCTGGCCTGGTACGCGACCACGCCCGACGCCCCGTGCATCGCCATCTGCTCGACCAGCCAGGGCGATGAAATTTGCAAAGGCTGCGGCCGCACCTTCGACGAGGTGCAGCACTGGCCCGAGATGAGCCCCGGTGAGAAGCGCGCCACCTGGCGGCGCATCACGATGGACGGCACGGCCTGGCGCTTCAACCGCTACGCCGAACGCGCCACGGCCGGCGGCCAGCCCGCCGTGGCCACCGACGCCGGCCCTGAGGGCGGCGCGCCCGAGGCCCCACCCGCGTGACGCCGGCGCCCGGCCTGCTGCACAGCGCCGGCCGCATCCTGCCCCTGGCCTGGCCGGTGTTCGTGGGCCAGGTCGCGGTGCTCGCCTTCGGCACCGTGGACACGGTCTTCGTCGCACGGCACGCCGCCGCCGACCTGGCGGCCTTCGCCATCGGCGCGGCGGTCTACATCACCGTCTTCATCGGCCTGATGGGCGTGGTGCTGGCGGTCGGCCCGATCGCCGGGCAGTTGTTCGGGGCGCGCAAGCTGCGCGAGGCCGGCGCGCAGTTGCACCAGGGGGTGTGGCTGGCGCTGGGCCTGTCGGTGCTGGGCTGCGCCCTGTTGCTGCTGCCCGAACCCTTCTTCGCCGTGGCGCGGCCGCCCGAGGCCATCGAGGCCAAGGTGCGCGACTACCTCGGCTGGCTCGCGCTGGCCTTGCCGGCGGCGCTGGTGTTCACGGCGTTTCGCGGCTTCAACGTGGCGGTCTCGCGCCCCAAGGCGGTGATGGCCTTGCAGCTCGGCGCGCTGGCGCTGAAGGTGCCGCTGAGCGCGTTGTTCGTCTTCGGTGCCGAGGCCGGCCCGCTGCAGCTGCCGGCGATGGGCGCGCCCGGCTGCGGCCTGGCCACGGCGGTGGCGATGTGGCTGCAGCTCGTCGCCGCGTGGTGGCTGCTGCGCCGCGATGCGTTCTATGCGCCGTTCGCCATCTCGGCGACGCGGCTGGCCCGGCCGCACGCAGCGAGCCTGCGCCGCCTGCTGCGCCTGGGCGTTCCCATGGGCTCGTCGATCCTGGTCGAGGTGACCGGCTTCACCTTCATGGCCTTCTTCATCGCGCGCATCGGCACGACCGAGGTCGCCGGCCACCAGCTCGCGGCCAACCTCGTGTCGCTGCTGTACATGATGCCCATGGCCTGGGCCAACGCCACCAGCACGCTGGTTGCGCAAAGCCTGGGCGCGGGCGACCTGCGCGATGCCCGCCGCCTGGGCTGGCACGGCCTGCAGGGCGGCATGGCGGTGGCGGGCGCGCTCGGGCTGGCGGTGTACGCCGGGCGCGAGGCGGTCTTGCGCGCCTACACCGGCGACGCCGTGGTGCTGGCTGCCGCCCTGCCCCTGCTGACCTGGGTGGCGCTGTTTCACTTGGGCGACGCGACCCAGGCCGTGGCCGGCTTCGTGATGCGGGCCTACCACGTGGCCACCGCGCCGCTGGTCATCTACACGCTGGCGATCTGGGGCGTGGGCCTGGGCGGGGGTTACCTGCTCGCCTTCGACGTGCTGGGCGGCACGCCGGCCTCGCTGCGTGGGGCGCCGGGCTTCTGGGTCGCGGCCACCGTCGGCGTGGGCACGGCCGCCCTCGGCCTGGTGGGGCTGATGGCCTGGGTGGTGAAGACCAAGACGCGCGGGCACTGACAGCCCGGGCGCACGACACCGTCTCAACCGAGGAAGTAGCCCACCCCGCGCATGTTGCGAATGAAGTCGGCACCGAGCTTGCGCCGCAGCTGGTGCACGTACACCGACACCGCGTTGCTCTCGATCTCGTCGCCCCAGCCGTAGAGCTTGTCTTCGAGCTGCGCGCGCGACAGGATGGCCCCGGGCCGCTGCATCAGCGCTTCGAGGAGGGCCAGCTCGCGCGCCGACAGCAGCACCGGCTCGCCGTCTTTCGTGACCTGCCGGGTGGACGGGTCGAGCCGCACGCCGCCGTGTTCGAGCACCGGGGCCGAGCGGCCGGCGTGCCGGCGCAGCACGGCGCGGATGCGCGCGTTCAGCTCGTCCAGCTCGAAGGGCTTGGTGAGGTAGTCGTCGGCCCCGGCGTCGAGCCCAGCGACACGGTCGCTGACGCCGTCTCGCGCAGTCAGCACGATCACCGGCGTGGCGTCTTGCCGGGCCCGCATCGCGCGCAGCACCTGCAGGCCGTCGCCCTGCGGCAGGCCGAGGTCGAGCAGGACCAGGTCGAAGCGCTCGGCCGCCAGCGAGGCCGTGGCCGCCAGCACGTCGTGCACCCAATCGACGGCGTGGCCTTCGAGGCGCAGCGCACCACGCAGGCCCTCGCCGATCATGCGGTCGTCTTCAACGAGCAGCACGCGCATCGCGCCGATCACCCCAGCAATCAGCCGCCCACCAGCCCGTTGCGAATGGCGTAGACCGTGAGTTCGGAGTTGTTCGACAGGCCCAGCTTCTCAAGGACCCGGGCGCGGTAGACGCTGACCGTCTTGGGGCTGAGCGTCAGCTCTTCGGCGATGTCGGACAGCCGTTTGCCCGAGGCGATGAGCACCAGCGTCTGCAACTCGCGGTCGGACAGCTTCTCGTGCGCGACCTCGCTGCTCGGCGTGGTGAGGCTCTCGACCAGCATCTGCGCGATCTCGGGCGTGACGTACTTGCGGCCCTGGCCGACGGTGCGCACCGCCTGCACGATGAGCGCCGGGTCGCCGCCCTTGTTGACGTAGCCGAAGGCGCCGGCCCGCAGCGCGCGGATCGCGTACTGGTCTTCGGGGTACATCGAGACGACCAGCACCTTCATGGTCGTGCCTTCGTCTTTCAGCACGTGCAGCACGTCGAGGCCGCTGCGCCCGGGCATGTTGATGTCGAGCACCAGCACGTCGGCCTCACCGACCGCGCGCAACAGGGCGCGCAGCTCGCCGTAGTCGCCCGCCTCGCCGATGACCTCGATGTCGGGGGCATCGCACAAGGTGTCGCGGATGCCCCGGCGGATGAGGGCGTGGTCGTCGCAAAGAATGACTTTGATCATGGCTGTGTGAGGTGGGGCCTGTGAACACCGCGCTGACCGGGGGTCAGGATCATAGGTCGCCCCACGACGTGGGGTCGTAGGGATCGGTCAAATCAGGGGAATCGCCGTCTTCGTTGTCGCTTTGCAGCGGCACCGACAGGATCAGCGTCGTGCCGCTGGAGGTGCTGGAGAGGTCCACCCAGCCCCCCACCGTTCCCGCACGTTCGTGCAAACCGCGAATGCCGAACGACCGCGCCTTCGACAGGTCGTCGGGGTTCAGGCCGCGGCCGTTGTCGCTGATCTCGAGCGACAGCGTGCCCCCGGCCAGCGACAGGTCGATGTGCACGCGGGTGGCGTGCGCATGCTTGGACACGTTGGTCAGCGCCTCTTGCGCCGTGCGGTAGGCCACCAGCGGCACCCCGACGGGCAACTGCAGCTGGTCGTGCCGGCAGCGGAACTCGCACACGATGCCGGTGCGCTTCTCGAAGCGGGTGGCCATCCACTGCAGCGCGGCCACCAGCCCCTGTTCGAGGATGGCCGGGCGCAGGTTGTGCATGATCCGCTGGCTGGCCTCGATGGCGTAGGTGACGGTCTCGAGCGCCGACTGCACCCGCTGCACCACCTCGGGCGAGGCCGAGTGGCGCGAGATCCAGGCCAGGTCGAACTTCAGCGCGGTCAGCGAGCCGCCCACGTCGTCGTGAATTTCTCGCGCAATGGCCGCACGCTCGGCCTCGACGCTGGTTTGCAGATGTTGTGCCAATTCCTGCACACGTCGCTTCGATTCGGCGAGCTGCAGGTCGGCGCGTTGCTTGGCGAGCTGCGTCTGGTACGCCTCGACCGCGTGCAGCATGGCCGGCACCAGGCGGTTCAGGTTGTTCTTGAGCAGGTAGTCGCTGGCGCCATTGCGCATGGCCTCGACGGCCGTGTCTTCGCCGATTTCTCCTGAGAGAAGGATGAACGGCAGCATGCGTCCGCTGGCCTTCAGGATGTCGAGCGCGGCCAGGCCCGAGAAGCCCGGCAGGTTGTAGTCCGACAGGATCACGTGCCAGCGCTGCCCCGGTGCAATGGCCGCCCGGAACTCGGCTTCCGACTCGATGCGGACCGCATCAACGTCCAATCCTCCACGTTTCATGTGGGCCAAAGTGAGCTGGTGGTCCAGTTCCGAGTCCTCAAGATGCAGGACGCGCAGCCGATATTCGCCGTGGGGAGAGGACATCCGCGCAGTATGCCGCGCCGCCTTCGACCCGGGAGCCGGTCGCTCGAATTGGACGGGCTTTCGCCACGTGATCGCGCCAATGGCGCCGAGCGTGATCCCGAGAATTGAGACCGCCGAGATGCCGCGTGCAGCACCCGTTGGGGCCGCCCGGGCCGACCCAAGTGGAGCGTAGAGCCGATGAACACTGCTGATGCCGACAGCGATCCGTCCGCCTCGGGCTCATCCATGCCCCTGGCCGCCGCCGCCGATCTTCAGGACCACCTGATGACCGCGAGCATGGACCTCGATCGCCTCCAGACGCTGCTGGCCGATGCCTGCGACACGCTGATGCAGCGCTTCTACGGCGCCTCGGAACAAATTCGCATTCTTCGCGCCCAGCACCCTGCGGGCAGCCCCGAGGGCGACGAAGTGATCGAGAACGTGATGCAGAACCTGGGGGGCGCGGTGGTCGCGCTGCAGTTCCAGGACATGGCCTCGCAGCTCATCCACCACACGCACAAGCGCTTGCGCAGCTGCGTCGATCGCCTGGCCCGCGAGGCCTTCGCCGACGACGAAGACGGCGAGAGCGTGATCGAAGAGGCGCCGCTGCGCCCCAACCCCGTCACGCAGGCCGAGATGGACGTGGGTTCCATCGAGCTGTTCTGAGCCCCCCGCCGATCCGACCGCTCAAGACCGAGCCGCCCTGACCGAAATCCCCCCTCGAGATATCCCGGAGAAAGCCATGCATTCAATCCTCGCGGTAGACGATTCCGCCTCCATGCGCCAGATGGTGTCCTTCACCCTCAAGAGCGCGGGCTACAACGTCGTCGAAGCCGTCGATGGCCAGGACGCCTGGGAAAAGGCCGGCAGCCGGGACTTCGACCTGGTGCTCACCGACCAGAACATGCCGCGCATGGACGGCATCAGCCTTACCAAGAAGCTGCGCGACAACCCCAAGTTCAAGAGCACGCCGATCCTGATCCTGACCACCGAGTCGAGCGACCAGATGAAGCAGGCCGGCCGCAGCGCCGGGGCCACGGGCTGGCTGGTCAAGCCGTTCGACCCGGCCAAGCTGCTCGAAGTGATCAAGAAAGTCGTCCGCTGACGCCTCGCCCTTGACGCCTCCACGACAACGACTACACGACTCTGCAGGAGCACCTCATGGGTGAGATGGCCTCGGAAGGCTCTCAACTGAGCGCAGGCATTGACCTGAGCCAGTTCTATCAAGTCTTCTTCGAAGAAGCGGGCGAAAACCTCGACCGCATGGAAAAGCTGCTGCTCGACCTCGACATCGAGGCTGCCGACGACGAGGAGCTGAACGCCATCTTCCGTTGCGCGCACTCCATCAAGGGCGGCGCCGCCACCTTCGGCTTCGCCGACGTGGCTGAGCTGACGCACCAGATGGAAACGCTGCTCGACAAGCTGCGCCGCCACGAGCTGACGCCCACGTCGAGCATGGTGGACGTGCTGCTGCAGTCGGGCGACGCGCTGCGCGCCCAGCTTGCGCGCCACCAGACCGGCGGCGGCGACGTGCTCGACACCACCGAGCTGCTGTTCAACATCCGCGCCCTGGTCGCCGGCGAAGCCCCGATGGTGGCCTCGCCCGCCGCCGTGCCCGTGGCCGCCCCGGTCGCCGCCCCCGTGGCCGCGCCGGCACCGATGGCCAGCAACAAGCCCCAGGCCCGCGTGCTCGAAGTGCGCGTCGGCCCGCTCGACAAACCCGAACAGGCCGACAACCTGATCGACCTGTTCAAAGAGATCACCGACCTCGGCACGATCGAGCCGCTGGACAACGGTGTGGCCGCCGACGGCATGCGCCGCTTCAAGGTCTGCACCACCAGCGCCGACAGCGACCTGCTGGATCTCTTCACCTTCCACGTCGCCCGCGAGCAAGTCACGCTGGTCGAGATGAGCGAGGGCTACGGCTTCCATGAGGGCGCCCCCGGCGCACCCGAAGCCGCCCCGGCCGAGGCCGGGTACGGCTTCTTCGACGACGCCCCTGGTGCGCCGAACGCCAGCGAAGCCGCCGCCCAGGCGACAGAGCCGAGTGTCGACGCCGCCGCCAAGCCCACCACCACCAAGCCGGCTGCCAAGGCCGACAAGGCCCCGGCCGCTGCGGCCGTCGAGGCCTCGACGCTGCGCGTGTCGGTCGAAAAGGTCGACCAGCTCATCAACCTCGTCGGCGAACTCGTCATCACCCAGGCCATGCTGGCGCAGAACAGTCGCCACCTCGACCCGGCGCTGTACCAGCAGCTCGCCTCGGGCCTGGCCGACCTGGACCGCAACACCCGCGACCTGCAAGAGTCGGTGATGTCGATCCGGATGATTCCGATGTCGATGGTGTTCAACCGCTTCCCGCGCATGTTGCGCGACCTGGCGGCACGCCTGGGCAAGAAGGTCGATTTCGTCACCATGGGCGAAGCCACCGAACTCGACAAGGGCCTGGTCGAGAAGATCACCGACCCGCTGACCCACCTGGTGCGCAACAGCTGCGACCACGGCATCGAGCTGCCCGCCGACCGCGTGGCCAAGGGCAAGCCCGAGACCGGCACCATCACGCTCTCCGCCTCGCACCAGGGCGGCAGCATCGTCATCGAAGTGCGCGACGATGGCCGCGGCCTGTCGCGCGAGAAGCTGCTGCGCAAGGCCAAGGAGCGCGACCTGCCCGGCGTGCACGACGGCATGAGCGACCAGGAGGTCTGGGCGCTAATCTTCGCGCCGGGCTTCAGCACCGCCGACGAAGTGACCGACGTGTCCGGCCGCGGTGTCGGCATGGACGTGGTCAAGAAGAACATCACCGCACTCGGCGGCACGGTCGAGATCGACTCGGCCGAGGGCTACGGCATGCGCGTCTCGGTGCGCCTGCCGCTGACGCTGGCCATCATGGATGGCATGAGCGTCGGTGTGGGCGAAGAGGTCTACATCCTGCCGCTGTCGTCGGTGGTCGAGTCCTTCCAGGTGCAGCCCGACACCGTCAAGACCGTCGGCCACAGCGGCCGCGTCGTGAAGGTGCGTGACGAGTACATGCCGGTGCTCGAACTGGAGCGCGTGTTCGACGTGCCCCGCTTCGACTTCGAGCACGTCAGCGGCATCATGGTCGTCGTCGAAGCCGAAGGCGGCCGCGTCGCCCTGCTGGTGGACGAGTTGCTCGGCCAGCAGCAAGTCGTGGTGAAGAACCTCGAAGCCAACTACCGCAAGGTCAACGACGTGTCGGGCGCCACCATCATGGGCGACGGCCGCGTGGCGCTGATCCTGGACACGGGCAGCCTGGTGCGTCGCTCGCGCCACTGAGATCTACGCACGGGCGCCATCGGCGATGGCCCGCGCCCTCATCACCCAGGGCGGCACGGGACACCCGTCGCCGCCCTTCTTCTTGGGCGCACGATGAAATTCCTCACCTGGGACCGCCTCTCGCACAAGCTGCTGCTGCCCATCCTGCTGGCCAGCCTGCTCATCGGCGGCACCTGCCTGGCCTTGCTCTCGCATGCGCGCAAGAACGCGGTCGAGCAGGCCGGCCTCACCACCGGCGCGGCGGTCGCCAACCAGGTGGTCACGCTGCGCAACTTCTACACCGCCGAGATCGCCACCCGCGCCAAGAAGGCCGGCATGCAGCTCGGCTTCGACTTCACCGAGAAGGATGGCACCCTGCCGCTGCCGGCCACGCTGGTGAAGGCGCTAGGCGAGAGCATCGCCCGCGAGCACCCGGGCAGCGACGTGCGCCTGCTGTCGAACCACCCGTTCCCGCACCGCGCCGCCACGGCGAAGCTGGACGACTTCCAGGCCGCGGCGCTGGCCGCGCTGACGCGCGACCCCGGCACGCCGATCCACCGCGTCGAGACCCTCGATGGCCGGCTGTCGATGCGCTATGCCGTGGCCGACGTGATGAAGGAAGGCTGCGTGGCCTGCCACAACAGCCATGCGATGTCGCCCAAGAAAGACTGGAAGGTCGGCGAGGTGCGCGGCATGGTCGAGGTGGTCGTGCCCATCGACAAAGCGGACCAGAGCATCGCCCAAGCCGTCGCCCTCGTGAGCGGCGTGCTCTTGCTGGGCTTCGGCCTCATCGGCCTGACCGTGCACCTGGTGGCGCGCCGCGTGGTGATCCGTCCGATCGCCGGGGCCGCTGCCGCCATGCAGCGCGTCGCGGCCGGCGACCTCACGGTGCGCATCGACGCGCGGGGCTCGGACGAAGTCGGCCGCATGCTGGCCACCACGTCTGACATGGTGGACAAGCTGCGCGCGCTCGTGAGCCAGGTGCGCGATGCCTCGTCGAGCATCGAGCAGGCCAGCACCGAGATCGCCTCGGGCAACCAGGACCTGAGCGCCCGCACCGAGCAGGCCGCCAGCAACCTGCAAGAGACCGCGTCGGCGATGGAGCAGTTCACCGGCACCATCAACCAGACGGCCGACTCGGCACGCCAGGCCGACCAGTTGGCCACCTCGGCGGCCGAAGTGGCGGCGCGGGGCGGCGAGGTCGTCGCGCAGGTGGTCTCGACCATGAACGACATCACCGCCAGCTCGAAGAAGATCGCCGACATCACCGGCGTGATCGATGGCATCGCCTTCCAGACCAACATCCTCGCGCTGAACGCGGCCGTCGAGGCGGCCCGCGCCGGCGAGCAGGGCCGCGGCTTCGCGGTCGTGGCCAGCGAGGTGCGTTCGCTCGCCCAGCGCAGCGCGCAGGCGGCCAAAGAGATCAAGCAGCTCATCGGCGCGAGCGTCGAGCGGGTCGAGGGCGGTTCGCGCCTGGTGGCCGATGCCGGCCAGACCATGACCGAGATCGTCGGCAGCGTGCAACGCGTTACCGACATCATTGGCGAGATCACCGCCGCGTCCACCGAGCAGTCCGACGGCATCGGCCAGGTCAACACCTCGGTGGTGCAACTCGACCAGATGACGCAGCAGAACGCCGCGCTGGTCGAGCAAAGCGCCGCCGCCGCCGAAAGCCTGAAGCACCAGGCCCAG
This sequence comes from Piscinibacter sp. PDB5-1, assembly GCF_056676035.1. Lineage (NCBI taxonomy): Bacteria > Pseudomonadati > Pseudomonadota > Betaproteobacteria > Burkholderiales > Sphaerotilaceae > Piscinibacter > Piscinibacter sp. PDB5-1. The sequence goes on from NZ_JBWVZL010000002.1 coordinate 660,558, forward strand.
CGACTGACGCAGGTCGTCGGCACCTTCCGCCTCTGACTCTTCTGTCGGGTTGAACCCGGCACCGCCGGCGACGGTGGGCTGCTGCGGCGCCCGCGTGAGCGCTCTCGCGCGCCAGAACTGGCAGGCATTCGGCCCTTTTCTGTGCACACAGAGACCTGCGTCAGTCCGAAGAATCGAGGGAGGGCTACAGCACACCGGGTTTACGCCGATATGCCCCGAGATGCACCGGTTGGCGGTGCGCCCGTCAACCCTGGATGAGGAGTCCCTCCATGCCGAAGTTCCTGACCCGCCCTGCCCTGCTGACCGCCCTGACGCTGGCCTGTTCGATGGCCCATGCGGCCGAGGGTGGCGCCACGGCCGCCGAAGCCACCGCCATGGTCAAGAAGGGCATCGCCTTCATCAAGGCCAACGGACCGGAGAAGGGCTACGCCGAAATCTCGAGCAAGGCCGGCCAATTCCGCGACCGCGACCTCTACCTCGTGGTCTATGGGCTCGACGGCGTGGTGCATGCCCATGGCGCCAACGAAAAGATGGTCGGCAAGAACCTGATCGAGTTGAAAGACATCGACGGCAAGGCCTTCGTCAAGGAACGTGTCGAGCTGGCCCGCGCCAAGGGCAGCTTCTGGCAGGACTACAAGTTCACCAACCCCGAGAACAAGAAGATCGAGCCCAAGAGCATGTACTGCGAGCGCCTGGAAGAAACCGCCGTGTGTGGCGGCATCTACAAGTAAGCCCGCGTTTGCGCTTTTGTTCGACACGATCACAAGGACGCCTGCATGAAGCTCGGTAGCAAGCTGCTGGCCGCCCCGTTGTTCACGGCCATCGCCGTTCTGGCGGTCGCGGCCTTCAACACGGTGCTGGCCGGTCGCGAGGCCACCAGCAATGAAGCGGTTTTCAAGGCCCAACTCGACAACGTGGGCACCCTGTCGGCGGTGCAGTCGCAGCTGGGTGGCCTGCATGCCGACGCCTACCGAACGGTGGCCGTGATCGGCTCACTGGACGACAAGCAGGTGCAGGCTTTTCGAGACCGGCTCGGCAACGAGCTGAAAGGCGTCAAACGCACCCTCAACGGCCTGGCCGAGGTCGAGGGCGCCGACCCCGGGCTGGTTGAAAGCACGCGGCAGGCCGGTGCCTCGATCGACGCCTACCTGAAGCAGGCCGATTCCGCCATCGACATGGCCTCCGTGGACGCCAACACCGGCGTGGCTGCCATGCAGACGGCCGATGCCACGCACGCGGCGCTGGCCAAGCTGATCGCCACGCAAGCCGCGGGCATGCACGGCCACGCGGACGCGGTTGTCGAAGCCTCGGCCGCTCGCACGCAGCGCAACAACCTGCTGCTGGGCGCCCTGGCCCTGCTGGCCGCCGGCATCGCCGTGGCCCTGTCGGCCGTGATGCAGCGCAAGCTGGTCGCCGAACTCAAGCGCGCTGCGCAGTGCAGCGACGCCGTCGCCTCGGGCAACCTGCGGGTGGACACGCACAGCACGCGCAGCGACGAGGTGGGCGACCTGATGCGCTCGCTCGGGCGCATGGCGACGCAGCTGAACGCGACACTGGGTGAGGTGCTGCGTGCCTCGGACTCGATCGGCGTCGCCTCGACCGAGATTGCCACCGGCAACCAGGACCTGAGCGTGCGCACCGAACAAACCGCGAGCAACCTGCAGATCGCGGCCTCGTCGATGGAGCAACTGACCGGCACCGTGCGCCAGAGCGCCGACTCGGCGCGCCAGGCGAACCAGCTCGCCACCTCGGCCGCGGCCGTGGCCCAGCGCGGTGGCGACGTGGTGTCGCAGGTGGTCTCGACCATGGACGAGATCAACAGCAGCTCGAAGAAGATCGGCGACATCATCGGCGTGATCGATGGCATCGCCTTCCAGACCAACATCCTCGCGCTGAACGCGGCGGTCGAAGCGGCCCGCGCCGGCGAACAGGGCCGCGGTTTCGCGGTCGTCGCCAGCGAGGTGCGTTCGCTGGCCCAGCGCAGCGCGCAGGCCGCGCGCGAGATCAAGGGCCTGATCGGCGCGAGCGTCGAGAAGGTCGAAGGCGGCTCGAAGCTGGTCGCCGATGCCGGCGCCACGATGAGCGAGATCGTCGGCAGCGTGCAGCGTGTGACCGACATCATCGGCGAGATCACCGCTGCTTCCACCGAGCAGTCCGACGGCATCGGCCAGGTCAACACCTCGGTGGTGCAGCTCGACCAGATGACGCAGCAGAACGCCGCGCTGGTCGAACAAAGTGCCGCCGCCGCCGAGAGCCTGAAGGAACAGGCGCAGCGCCTGCGCGCCATCGTCAACAAGTTCCAGCTCGCGGCCTGAGGGCACCGGTCTCGGCAACCGACCCCACGCACGCGCCCACCCGTTTCACCTGTCTGTCTTTAAGTTGTTGGAAGCCCCATGAAGATTCACCACCTGATGCGCCAGTTCAACATCCGCACGCGGATGCTCGGGGCCATCGCCGCCGTGCTCGTGCTGATGGCCGCCGTGGGCGGCGCCGGCCTGTGGGGCCTCACGCGCATGCACTCGCTGGGCGACCAGTACGCCACCAACGTGTCGCGCGACATCGCGGCCGCGACATCACTCGAAGCCTTGAAGACGCAGATTGCCGAAGAGGCCAAGGCTGCCGATGCAGCGCGCCGCAAGGCCTCGGGCCAGGCGATCCTGCTGTTCGTGCTGGCGGGCGGCCTGGCGGTGGCCATCGTGGTGCCGCTCACGCTGGTCAACATGACGAGCATCTGCCGGCCGGTGACGCAGGCGCAGCAGCTCGCCCGCGCCATCACCCAGGGTGACCTCACCCACGACGTGAAGATCGAAGGCCACGACGAGCTGTCGGACCTGATGCGGGCGCTGTCTGAAATGCAGGCCGCGCTGCGCAGCCTGGTCGGCGAGATCCGCAGCTCGACCGAGAGCATTGCCACCGCGTCGAGCGAGATCAACGCCGGCAACCACGACCTGTCGAACCGCACCGAGCAGACGGCGGGCAACCTGCAGCAGGCCGCCTCGTCGATGGAACAACTGACTGGCACCGTGAAGCAGACCGCCGACTCGGCGCGCCAAGCCAACCAGCTCGCCACTTCGGCCGCCGAAGTGGCCGCACGCGGCGGCGACGTGGTCTCGCAGGTGGTCTCGACCATGGACGAGATCAACGCCAGCTCGAAGAAGATCGCCGACATCATCGGCGTGATCGACGGCATCGCCTTCCAGACCAACATCCTCGCGCTGAACGCGGCGGTCGAAGCGGCCCGCGCCGGCGAACAGGGCCGCGGTTTCGCGGTCGTCGCCAGCGAAGTGCGTTCGCTGGCTGGCCGCTCGGCCGAGGCCGCGAAAGAGATCAAGGGCTTGATCGGCGCTTCGGTGGACAAGGTCGAATCGGGCTCGCGCCTGGTGGCCGATGCCGGCGCCACGATGGGCGAGATCGTCAGTTCGGTGCAGCGCGTGACCGACATCATTGGCGAGATCACGGCCGCCGCGTCCGAGCAGTCCGACGGCATCGGCCAGGTGAACGGCTCGGTGATCCAGCTCGACCAGATGACGCAGCAGAACGCCGCGCTGGTCGAACAGAGCGCCGCCGCCGCCGAAAGCCTGAAAGACCAGGCCGGCAAGCTGTCGCAGCTGATCGGCACCTTCCGCCTGCACGCCTGAGCGCGCCAGAACCCCGATTTGCCGTGCATTTCGGCCCATATCCGGGCTTCAGTCACCGCCCGAACGGCCGATAGTGTGACCACCAGGACGCCGAACGAAGGGCGTCCGTCTCCGAGAGGACCTTGACATGGACATGATTCACGAAGCCGCCCACGTTGCCCGGCACGAAGCCGCCCGCGCCGTGGCAGCCCAGTCCGCCAACGAGTTTCTGACCTTCCGCCTGGGGGCCGAGGAATACGGCATCGACATCCTCAAGGTGCAGGAAATCCGCTCCTACGAGGTGCCGACCCGCATCGCGAACGCGCCGTCGTTCGTCAAGGGTGTGGTCAACCTGCGCGGCGTGATCGTGCCGATCGTCGATCTGCGCCTGAAGCTCGGTTGCGAGCTGGCCGAATACAACAGCTTCACCGTGGTGATCGTGCTCAACGTGCGCGGCCGTGTGGTCGGCGCGGTGGTCGATTCGGTGTCGGACGTGCTCGAACTCGCCCGCGACTCGATCAAGCCGGCCCCCGAGATGGCCTCGGCGGTGGACACGACCTTCATCACCGGCATCAGCAGCGTCGGTGAACGCATGCTCATCCTGATGGACATCGAAGCGCTGATGTCGAGCAGCGACATGGGCCTGTTCGACGCGCTCTGAGCGTCACGCCACACTCGCTTTCTTGCACAGGCAGCCCCGCGCGAGGCCGGCGCGGGGGATCGAAGCCACAAGCGCTCCTGCAGCCAGTCAACCGGCCTTCACCGGGGGATACGTTCATGGGCCTGACCCAACTCAAACTCGCGCACCGCCTCTGGGGCGCGATTCTTTTTCTGCTGATCGCGATGCTGGTCGTGGCCGGCCTGACAAGCTGGCATGCACGCACCGTCTCGCAGCGCGCCGCCGCCTCGATCACCTCGGCGCACCATCTGACCGAGAAAGCCATCCTCTGGAAGGGTCTCACCGAGACCGCCGTCACGCGTGGCATGGCCGCGGCCGTCAGCAAAGACCCGGCGGTGGACCAGTTCTTCCGCAAGAACCTCGAAACCGACGGCCCGCGCATCGCCAAGCTGCGCGAAGAAATCGGCAAGTCAGCCAGCACCCCTGAAGACAAGGCCGCGATCACGACCGTCATGGGCCACGGCAAGGTGCTGCTCGCCGCGAGCAAGCGCGCCGGCGACTTGAACAAGGCCGGCGACAACGAAGGCGCAGCCGCTCTCGTGAAGGGCGAGTACGCAGCCTCGGCAGCGGCCTACCTCGCGGCCATCGACGATTTCGTGGCGATCCAGCAGGCCAAGACCGCCCGCGCCCGGGCCGACGCGGCCGCGGCCGAACGCGCCGCCTTTGCCTGGGGCGCCGGTGGGGCCGTGTTCATCATCGTGCTGGGCATGGTCGTCGCGACCGCGCTGGTGCGCTCGATCCGCGCGCCGCTGCACCAGTGCGTCGAAGTAGCGATGGCCATTTCAAAGAACGACCTGACCCGCCGCATTCCGACCGGCCGGCGCGACGAGATCGGCCAGTTGATGAACGCCCTGCAGCAAATGGCCGACTCGCTGGCCCGCGTGGTGGGCCATGTGCGCGCCTCGACCGACAGCATCGGCACCGCCTCGGCCGAAATCGCCGCCGGCAACGCCGACCTGTCGAGCCGCACCGAACAGACCGCTTCGAACCTGCAGCAAACGGCCAGCTCGATGGAGCAGCTGACCGGCACCGTCAAGCACAGCGCCGACGCCGCCCGCCAGGCCAACCAGTTGGCCACCTCGGCGGCCGACGTGGCGCAGCGCGGTGGCTCGGTGGTGTCGCAGGTGGTCTCGACGATGGACGAGATCAACGCCAGCTCGAAGAAGATCGCCGACATCATCGGCGTGATCGACGGCATCGCCTTCCAGACCAACATCCTGGCGCTGAATGCGGCCGTCGAAGCGGCCCGCGCCGGCGAACAGGGCCGCGGCTTCGCGGTCGTGGCGAGCGAGGTGCGTTCGCTCGCCCAGCGCAGCGCGCAGGCGGCCAAAGAAATCAAGGCGCTCATCAACGCCTCGGTCGAGAAGGTCGATTCGGGCTCGCGCCTGGTGACGGAAGCCGGCGACACGATGAACGAGATCGTCAGCTCGGTGCAGCGCGTGACCGACATCATTGGCGAGATCAGCGCCGCCGCTGGCGAGCAGAGCGAGGGCATCGGCCAGATCGGCGGCGCCGTCAACCAGCTCGACCAGATGACCCAACAGAACGCCGCGCTGGTGGAGCAATCGGCCGCCGCGGCCGAGTCGCTGCGTCAGCAGGCGCAGAAGCTCGCCGAGGCCGTGGGCGTGTTCAAGCTGGCTTGACGCCCTGAGGCGGCCCGACCGGTCGCCAGCCCATCAGCGGGCGCAAGCCCCGGTGCCGGCCTGGGCACCGGTGTAAGTCAGGTTGCCCGTGACCGCACCGCCGGGCGAATTGACCGCCACCACGCTCTGGTTCGCGGTCGAAGATGCGGAGAAGCACGCCACGTTGTTGCGCACCACCGCGCCGGTGTCGGCATCGTCGTCCGCATCGGCGCCGCCGCCAACCGCCGCCCCAGCGTGGTAGCCGGTCTGCGAGCGGAAGAAGCGGTTGTTCTCGACCACGATGCCCGGTGCGGCATTGACGCAGACCGAGCAGTTGCCGACGTTCACGATGGTGTTGTTGCGCACCGTGAAGTTGCGAAAGTGCTCGGGCTGGTTGTAGCCCGGGTTGAGCGAGAAGCCGTAGCAGCCCGGGTCGCCGGCGTCCTGCTCGATGAGGTTGCCCTCGATCACCATGCCGTCCATCTGGCCGTGCATCGTGACGTTGCCGCCGATGCACCGCCCGTTGACCACCGAGTTGCGAATGAAGCGGTTGTCGCGCACGGCGTTGTTGCGCCCGCTCGCGTGCTCGGCGGCCCCCGACAGGTAGATCGCGTGATTGAACGCGCTGCCGTTGACGAAGTTGTTGCCTTCGAAAAGGTTGCCCTCGATGGCCGAATCGCTGAGCTGGCCGAGGATGCCCATGCCCCGGTTGCGGCTGATGTCGTTGTTGCGGATGAGCACGTTGCGCACACCGTGCGGCCCGCGCGCCTGCGACTGGATGGCGATGTAGAAGCCGGTCAGCACGGTCGATTCGATCACCACCGAATGCAGGTTGTGGATCAGGAAGAAGGCCGAGGCCGAGCTGCCCTGCCCGTCGAACGTGAGGTTGCGGAAGATGTAGCCCCCGTCGTTCGTGGTGTTGTTGTACTCACCGAACATGATGGCCGCGGCCCCGAGGTTGGGCGCGTTGAAGAGCGGTCGCGCCCCGCTGCCATAGGCGTCGAACACCAGCGGGGTCTGCGCCGAGGCCTGCGCGTTTTCGAGAATCATCATCGGCCAGGTCCAGGCACCACCGCGGGCGAACCACAGCTGCGAACCGGCGGGCAGGCCGTTGACGTTGACACCGCTGAGGTCGCGCTTGGGCGCGGCCTGGGTGCCGGGGTTGCTGTTCTGGCCCGGCACGCAACCCGGAGCGGCGCCGGCCTGGCAATCGCTGAAGTACAGCACCGTCGCACCGGCCGGGGCAGCCGGGGGACTCGGGGCCGGCGTAGGGCCGGCCGAGGGCGGTGGCGGTGAACCCGGGCTGGGGGCCGGGCTGGTGCTGTCCCCCGACCCGCCGCCGCAAGCCGCCACGGCGGCGCACAGGGCGGTGGCGGCGAGCAAGCGCGCAAACGCAGGGGTGGACGACGCGGGGCGCGAAGGCAGTGTTTCGATCGAAGGGTTCGCGCCCGTAGCACGGTGCGGAGCGGCGGTGGGCACGGGGCAAGAAGATGGCATGCAGGTCTCGGCGTTGTGGTTCTTGTGGCAACGGCCCGGACCGATGCGCACGCGGCGCACCCGGTGGTGGCGTGGCCCCCGCCACGTCACGTCACCTCTCCCCCGGACCTCTTCGCCCGATGGAATCACAGACCCCGGCGCTCGGCAACGCAGAGCTGTAACAGCGCGCGCGGGCGTTCAGCCGCTCATCCCCACACCAGCACCGCCACCCCGAGCCCCGCGAACAGCAACGCCGCCACCGTGCGCATCAGCTTCGCGGGCAGGCGTTCGGCCGCGCGGTGGCCGAACAGCACGGCCGGCACGTCGGCGATCAGCATGCCCAGCGTGGTGCCGGCGACCACGGCCAGCATCGCGTCGAAGCGCGCGGCCAGCGCGACGGTGGCGATCTGCGTCTTGTCGCCCATCTCGGCCAGGAAGAACAACACCGCCGTGGTACCGAACACGCCCCAGCGCGAGAAGCGCTCGATGGGCGCGTCGTCTTCGTCGAGTTGGTCGGGCACGAGCATCCACGCGGCCATGGCGAGGAACGACACGCCGAGCACCCAGCGCATCACCTCGGGGCCGAGCAGGCGCGTGACCCACGCGCCCACCAGGCCGGCCAGCAGGTGGTTGAGCACCGTGGCCGCGAAGATGCCCAGCACGATGGGCCAGGGCCGGCGGTAGCGCGCCGCAAGCATCAGCGCGAGCAGCTGGGTTTTGTCACCGATTTCGCCGAGCGCGACGACACCGGTAGAGACGAGAAAGGCTTCCATGATGCAAAGGGGGCGGGACAGCGAGCAACGTCGGCACGGACGCCCTGCCCCACCCTGGGACGGCGTCCGAGCCAACGGTCTCGCCAAGCGGGCCGCGTGCTGCGACCCTGCCGAATGCGCCATGCCCCGCACGTGAGCCACGTGAACGGCAAGTCTGTTGACGCATCCCCGCTTCGGCTTCGATGGGCATCGAACGAGCGGCGGCTACTCCCCGGTGGGAGCGGCGATTGTAGGCAGCCGCGTGGCCACCCGGCGAGCGAATGCCCCGCCGCGCTTGACCTGCGTCAGAGCGCTTGCCGCAAGGTCTCGACCACCGGCTTGCGCAGCACGTCGCGCAAGCCCCACCAGCCGGCGGCGAGTGCGAGCACGGCACCGGCCGCGCTGCCCGCAAGCGGCACCCAGGGCGAGCCGGTCCAGTTGAACTGGAAGGCGTAGCGCGCGAGCGCCCAGCCGACGATCAAGGCGGCCACCGAGGCCAGAAAGCCCGCCAACGCGCCGACGCCCAACAGCTCGGCGCGCTGCACCTGGCCCAGCAGCTTGCTGCTGGCACCGAGCGCACGCATCACCGCGAACTCGCGCTCGCGCGCGCCCCGGGTCGCGCTGACGGCCGCGAACAGCACGACCAACCCGGCCGCGAGCGTGAAGCCGAACAAGAACTCGACCGCGCGCACCACCTGGTCGAGCACACGCTGCACCTCGGCGATCGAGGCCGACACATCGACGTTGGTGATGTTCGGGAAGTCGCGGCTCAGCGTGTTGTCGAAGCCCGGCGCCTCGGGCGCGCGAAAGGCGGCCATGTAGGTCGAGGGCACGTCGGGCATGGCCGCGCTCGGGAACATCACGAAGAAGTTCGCGCGCATCGAGGTCCAGTCCACCTTGCGCAGGTTGGTGATGCGGCCTTCGACGGGCATGCCGGCGATGTCGAAGCGCAGCGTGTCGCCGAGCTTGAGCTTGAGGGTCTCGGCCAGGCCCTCTTCGACGCTGATCGCCCCCGGCTCTTCGGGGACCCAGCGGCCCGCCGTCACGGTGTTGTGGTTCGGCAGCTGCGCGGCGTGGCTGAGGTTGAACTCGCGGTCGAGCAGGCGCTTGGCGCGGTCGTCGGTTTGCTGCTCGGGGCTGGCGGCGCGGCCGTTCACGGCGATCAGGCGGCCGCGGATCATCGGGTACCAGTCGTAGCGCACCACGCCGCCCTCGCGCAGCGCCTTCTGGAAGGCTTCACCCTGATCGGGCTGCACGTTGATGACGAAGCGGTTGGGCGCATCAGGCGGCGTGGCCTGGCGCCAACTCTTGATGAGGTCGGTGCGCAGCAGCACCAGCAGCACCAGCGCGAGCAGGCCCACGCTCAGCGCCGACACCTGCAGCACCGCAAAGGCCGGCCGCGCGGCGATCTGCCGTGTGGCGAGGATCAACCAGCGCGGCGCGCGCGCCTCGGGCACCGCTCGGCGCAGCACCTGCACCGCCAGCCACGACAGCAGCGCGAACACGGCCACCGCAGCCGCGAAGCCGCCCACGGCGATCAGGCCCAGTTGCAGGTCGGCCGACACGGCCAGCAGCAGCGCCGCGAAACCCAGCGCACCGGCCGCCAGCACCGCCAGCGAGGCCGGGCGCAGCGCGCCCACGTCGCGGCGAATGACGCGCAGCGCCGGCACGCTGGCGAGCTGCAGCACGGGCGGCAGGCCGAAGCCCATCAAGAGCGTGAAGCCCACGCCCACGCCGAAGAGCGCCGGCCACACGCTGGGCGGCGGCAGGCTGGTGGCCACCAGCCCGGCCAGCAGCCACACGAAGACGTTGTGCACCAGGTAGCCGATCAACACGCCCGCGGCGCTGGCAATGGCGCCGACCCACGCGAACTCGGCGATGTACTGCCAGGCGATGGTGCGCTGCGACTGCCCCAGCACGCGCAGCATCGCGCAGTCGTCGAGGTGGCGCTCGGCGAAGTCGCGCGCGGCGATGCCCACGGCCACGGCGGCGAGCAGGGCCGCCAGCAGCGCGACGAGGTTCAGGAATTTCTCGGCGCGGTCGAGCGTCTGGCGCATCTCGGGGCGGCCGCTTTCGAGCGACTCGACGCGCACGCCGCGCAGCGATTCGCCCTTGATGCGGGCATCGGCCCCGCGCACGAATTCGCCCACCGCCGCCTCGCGTCCGGTGGGGGCGGCCACGGCGAGCCGATAGGTCACGCGGCTGGCGGGCTGGATGAGCGCGGTGGCCGGCAGGTCGGCCTCGTTGAGCATCACGCGCGGCGCGAAGCTCATGAAGCCGGCGCCGCGGTCGGGCTCGCGCACAATCACGGCCGCGATGCGCAACGTGGCGTCGCCCAGCAGCAGCGGGTCGCCCACGCGCAGCTTGAGCGCGTCGAGCAACGTGGCATCGACCCACACGGTGCCGGCGGCCGGGGCCTCGCTGGACACCCGCTCGCGCGCCCCCGGCGCGTCGGCCAGGCGCAACTGACCGCGCAGTGGGTAACCCGCGCTCACGCCCTTGACGGTGACGAGCCGCGTCGCGCCGCCCTGCGCATCGCTCGCCCGGCCCATGCTCGGAAAGACCGTTGTGGTCGCCGTGCGCAGGCCCAGTCGCCGGGCCTCGTCCACGAAGGCGGCGGGCATGGGCTGGTCGCTCGCCACCAGCGCGTCGCCCCCGAGCAACTGGCTCGCATCGCGCGCGAGGCCGAGGTTGAGGCGGTCGGCGAAGAAGCCCACGGCCGTCAACGCAGCCACCGCGAGCATCACGGCGACGATGAGCAGCCGCAGTTCGCCGGCGCGAAAGTCGCGCAGCATCTGCCGCCACGCCAGGCGCCAGGGCGAGGTCCGCGAAGGCCCCAGGGCCAGGGGCACGGCAGGCGACGACGGAGCAGGCACAGCAGACATGGCAAGGCGCAGGCAGGCACGCAAAAGCGCGTGTGCGCGACCTTACTCCAAGCGCCCCGCCGAGCCGGCCCGTGGGAATAGCGGGGCGCGTTTACCACCTTTCGCGCCGGTACCAGGGCTTACCCCGGGCGGCCCCGTGCATTCATTCACGCGCTTGCCGCCCTGCGAACGGCAAGGCGAGGCCACACTGACTTCAACCTGACGCCGCGCAAGAACGTGGCGCAGGCCGAAGAACATGCCCGCCAGCAAGGCGGCACTCAGGGACACGTCAGACGGGCCATTGCGATGCAGTATTCCCAGCTCGCGACCGTGAAGCACCGGATCAAGCTCGGGTCGCCGATCCCTTTCAACATCCGCAATGCGGACAAGACGCTGCTGCTCGCGCGTGGCCAGGTCATCGAGAACGAAGACCAGCTCGACGCCCTGTTCGAACGCGGCGCCCTCGTGGACGCCGAAGAGCTGAAAGGCGCTCGCCACGAGGTGATGGAGGCGCAGCTCGACCACCTGCCGGGCCTGTGGGGCCGAAGCATCGACCGCGTGGGGCGCACGCTGCGGGCGTCGGTGGTCGAACCCGACCACAACTTCTCGCAGCAGCTCGATGAAGCGGCCAAGCCGGTGCTGGCGCTGGTCGAACGCGACCCCGACCTCGCCATCTTCCAGGTGGTGCGGCAAGAGGTGAAGGGCGCCAACGCCTACGGCGTGTCGCACTCGGTGCACAGCGCCATCGCGAGCTACCTGGTGGCGCACCGGCTGGGCTGGTCCACGACACAGGTCGAGCGCGTGTTCAAGGCCGCGCTGACGATGAACCTCGCCATGCTGGAGTTGCAGACCCGGCTGGCCGCCCAGGTGACACCGCTGACCGCGCAACAGCGCGAGGCCATCCACAGCCACCCGGTGCGCAGCGCCGAGATGCTGAAGTCGTCGGGCATCGACGACACCGAATGGCTCGAAGCCGTGGTGCAGCACCACGAAACCTCGGACGGCGGCGGCTACCCGCACAAGGCCACCTGCATCAGCGAGATGGCCGCGCTGCTGCACCGGGTGGACGTCTACACCGCCAAGCTCAGCGCCCGCGTGACGCGCGGGCCGGTGCCCGCCAACCAGGCCGGGCGCGACCTCTTCATGGCCGACAAGGGCAGCGCCATGACGGCGGCGATCATCAAGGAGTTCGGCGTCTACCCGCCCGGCTGCTTCGTGGCCCTGGCCTCCGGCGAGGTCGGCGTGGTCATCAGCCGCGGCTCGATGGCCAACAGCCCGCTGGTGGCGGCGCTGACCAACCGCAAGGGCGAGCCGCTGATCGAACCGGTGCGGCGCGACACCTCGAACAAAGAGCACGCCATCACGGCCGTGGTCAGCGAAGCCTCGCTGCGCGTGCGGGTGTCACCCGAGAAGCTGGTGGTGCTGGCACACGCGTGAGGCGCAGCGCTCAGCACGGTTCAGCGGCCACCTCACTCGGCGAAGCGCTCCAGCGATTCGCCTGCGATGCGGCAGATGCGCCAGTCGGGCATCACGCTCGCCCCCATCTTTTCGTAGAAGCGGATCGCGTTCTCGTTCCAGTCGAGCACGCTCCACTCGAAGCGCCCGCATTGGCGCTCGGCCGCGAGCCGGCCCACGCGCTTGAGCAAGGCCTCGCCGATGCCCAGGCGCCGGTGCGTCGCCTTGACGTACAGGTCTTCGAGGTACAGCCCCGGCTGGGCCAGGAAGGTCGAGAAGTTGGTGAAAAACAGCGCGAAGGCCACCACCTCGCCGTCGGCGGTGGCGGCCACCATGGCCTCGGCCGCCGGCTTCTCGCCAAAGAGTTGCGGGCGCAGCTTCTCGGGCGTGACCTGCAGCAGGTGGGTGAGTTGCTCGAACTCGGCCAGCTCGCGGATCAACCCGACGATGGGCACCACGTCGCGCAGCTCGGCAAAGCGCAGGGTGAAACCCGGGTCAGTCGGTGCAGGCGGGGCCGGTTCGGCCGAACCGGGGGCAGAAGATGAGTCAGAAGGCGCAGACATGGCGCGCATTCTCACGGTTTGTCGCTGGGCCGACAGCGCGTCCTCACATCGCTCGCTAGGATCGGTTACATGAGTTCACAAATCACCCCTTACGCCGCTCGGCGCGCCAGCCAGAGCACGTTCATTTCACTGCGCGGTGTGCGCTACCACCTGCGCTCGTGGGGCGACCCGGCGCTCGTCACGCCCGAGCGCCCGGCGCTGGTGATGATGCATGGCTGGATGGACGTGGGCGCCTCGTTCCAGTTCATCGTCGATGCCCTGCGCGACGAGCGCTACATCGTCGCCGCCGACTGGCGCGGCTTCGGCCTGACCGAAAGCCCGCCCTGCGACAACTACTGGTTCGCCGACTACCTGGGCGACCTCGACGCGCTGCTCGACGCCGTCGCCCCCGGCCAGGCGGTCGATCTGGTCGGCCACAGCATGGGCGGCAACGCCGTGATGATCTACGCAGGCGTGCGGCCCCAGCGCATCCGCCGGCTGGTCAACCTCGAAGGCTGGGGCATGCCCGGCACGCGGCCCGAAGGTGCGCCCAAGCGCTATGCCGACTGGCTGGACGAGTTGAAGCAACCCGCCTTGCTGCGTGGGTACGCCAGCGTCGAAGAAGTCGCCGCCCGCCTTCGCAAGACCAACCCGCTGCTGCGCGAAGACCGCGCCGGGTGGCTCGCCCCGCACTGGGCCGCGCAAGACGCGCAGGGGCAGTGGCAGATCCTCGGCGATGCGGCGCACAAGCGGTCGAACCCCATCCAGTACCAGAAAGACGAAGTGATGGCCTGCTGGGCGCGCATCGAAGCGCCCGTGATGTGGATCGAAGGCGACCAGACGCCCACGCCGGCTTGGTGGGGCGGGCGCTATTCAAAAGAAGAATTTCACCAACGCCTCGGCGTGGTGCCTCGCCTGGAACGCCACGTCGTCGGCCCGGCGGGCCACATGCTGCACCACGACCAGCCCGAGGCGCTGGCCGCGCACCTGGAGCGCTTTCTCGCCTGAAGTACGCCGGGCAAGGCCCCGGGCGGGGCCCGTGCGGCCCCGCTGGCCGATAATTGCGGGTTTCCAAAATTGCCGAGACCCGCACATGGACGTCGAACACATCAATGCCATTGGCAACTCCCTGGCCGACCTGACGAAGCGCACGGTCGACCTACGGGGGTATCTTTGACTACGACCGCAAAGCACTGCGGCTGAACGAAGTCAACGCCGCGCTCGAGAACCCCTCGATCTGGAACGACCAGAAGCGCGCGCAAGAGTTGGGGCGTGAGAAGCGCGCCCTCGACCAGGTCGTCGAAACCATCGACCACCTCACCAGCAACCTGGCCGACAGCTCCGAGCTGTTCGAGATGGCCAAGGCCGAAGGCGACGACGACTCGCTGGCAGCCATCGAAGCCGACGCGGCCAAGCTCGCCGAGATCGTCGAAGGCCTCGAATTCCGCCGGATGTTCAACAACCCGGCCGACCCGAGCAACTGCTTCATCGACATCCAGGCCGGTGCCGGTGGCACCGAAGCCTGTGACTGGGCCGGCATGCTGCTGCGCCAGTACCTCAAGTACTGCGAGCGCAAGGGCTTCAAGACGACGATGGAAGACGAGACACCGGGCGACGTGGCCGGCATCAAGAGCGCGACCATCAAGGTCGAGGGCGACTACGCCTTCGGCCACCTGCGCACAGAAACCGGCGTGCACCGCCTGGTGCGCAAGAGCCCGTTCGACTCGGCCGGCGGCCGGCACACGAGCTTCGCGAGCCTGTTCGTGTATCCCGAAATCGACGACTCGATCGAGATCGACATCAACCCGTCGGACGTGCGCACCGACACCTTCCGCGCCAGCGGCGCTGGCGGCCAGCACATCAACAAAACCGACTCGGCGGTGCGGCTCACGCACATCCCGACCGGCATCGTGGTGCAGTGCCAAGACGGCCGCAGCCAGCACAGCAACCGCGACGTCGCCTGGAAGCGCCTGCGCTCGCGCCTGTACGACCACGAGATGCGCAAGCGCCAGGAAGAGCAGCAAAAGCTAGAAGACACCAAGACCGACGTGGGCTGGGGCCACCAGATCCGTTCGTACGTGCTCGACCAGAGCCGCATCAAGGATCTGCGCACGAACGTCGAAATCTCGAACACCCAAAAGGTGCTCGACGGTGACCTCGACCAGTTCATCGAAGCCAGCCTCAAACAGGGAATCTGATTCCCTCCGGCACGCGCCCGCCCTGCCAACACAGTTCAAATAACAGAGACAACACCATGCGTGAAGGCCAAGCCCTGCTGATCCGCCGCGAGGACTATGTCGCGCCGGCCTACTGGATCAAGACCGTCGATCTGACGTTCGACCTGGACCCGGCCAAGACGCTGGTGATCAGCCGCATGCAGGTCGAGCGCAACGCCGCGGTCGCCCCGCAGCCGCTGCGCCTGCACGGTGAAGAGCTGAACCTCACGCGGGTGCTGGTCAACGGCGAGTCGGTGTCGTTCAAGAACGAGAACAACCAGCTCGTCATCGACAACCTGCCCGAGGGCGTGTTCTCGCTCGAGATTCGCAACACCTGCGCGCCCGAGAAGAACACGCAGCTCTCAGGGCTGTACACCTCGGGAGGCGGCTTCTTCACGCAGTGCGAGGCCGAAGGCTTTCGGCGCATCACCTACTTCCTGGACCGGCCTGATGTGATGGCGGTGTACACCGTCACGCTGCGCGCCAACAAGAAGCAGTACCCGGTGCTGCTGAGCAATGGCAACCTGGTCGAAGAGGGCGATCTCGACAACGGCCGCCACTTCGCCAAGTGGCACGACCCCTTCCCGAAGCCGAGCTACCTGTTCGCGCTGGTCGCGGCCGACCTCGTGGCACGGCAGCAGCACATCCGCACGCGCGCCGGCAAAGACCACCTGCTGCAGGTCTACGTGCGCCGGGGTGACCTCGACAAGACCGAGCACGCGATGAACTCGCTGATCGCGAGCGTCGTGTGGGACGAAGCCCGCTTCGGCCTGCCGCTCGATCTTGAGCGCTTCATGATCGTCGCCGTCGGCGATTTCAACATGGGCGCGATGGAAAACAAGGGCCTGAACATCTTCAACACGAAGTTCGTTCTGGCCTCGCCGGCCACCGCCACCGACGTCGATTACGCCGGCATCGAGTCGGTCGTCGGGCACGAGTACTTCCACAACTGGACAGGCAACCGCATCACCTGCCGCGACTGGTTCCAGCTGAGCCTGAAGGAAGGCCTCACGGTCTTCCGCGACCAAGAGTTCAGCATGGACATGGCGGGCAGCCCGACCGCCCGCGCCGTCAAGCGCATCGAAGACGTGCGCCAGCTGCGGCAGGTGCAGTTCCCCGAAGACGCCGGCGGCATGGCCCACCCGGTGCGTCCCGACAGCTACGTCGAGATCAACAACTTCTACACGCCCACCATCTACGAGAAGGGCGCCGAAGTCGTCCGCATGATGCAGACCCTGGTGGCAAGCCACCAGTCCGATCCTTTGGGGCGCGATGGATTCGCCCGCGGCATGACGCTGTACTTCGCACGCCACGACGGCCAGGCCGTCACCTGCGACGACTTCGCGCAGGCCATCGCCGACGCCAACCCCGGCAGCGCGCTGGCGCAGCACCTCGACCCGTTCAAGCGCTGGTACGGCCAGGCCGGCACGCCGCGCGTCACCTCGCGCGGCCGCTACGACGCCGGCACACGCACCTACACGCTGTCGCTCGAACAAAGCGCCCTGCCCTCGCCCGGCCAGCCGGCCAAGCAGCCCTTCGTGCTGCCGGTGGCCATGGGCCTGGTGGGCCGCGATGGCCGCGCGCTGCCGCTGCAACTCGAAGGCGAAGCGCAGCCGGTCGGCACCGAGCGCGTGCTGGTGCTGAGCGAGCCCCGCTCCTACTTCACCTTCGTCAACGTCGATGTCGAGCCCGTGCCCTCGCTGCTGCGCGGCTTCTCGGCGCCGGTGGTGCTGACCGACTCGCTAGCCGACGCCGACCTGCTGACCCTGCTGCAGCACGACGACGACGCCTTCAACCGCTGGGAAGCCGGCCAGCGCCTCGCGCTGAACCGGCTGCTCGCCGCCATCCAGAGCGAAGGCGCGCTGCAGCTCGACGCGGCCTTCATCGACGCGATGCGCGCCGTGTTGCGCCACCCCGGCCTCGACGCCGCCTTCAAAGACCTGGCCCTCACGCTGCCCAGCGAGACCTACCTCGCCGAGCAGCTGACCACGGTGGACCCGCAACGCATCCACGCCGCGCGCGAAGCGATGAAGCTGCAGCTCGCGCAGGCCCTGCGCGACGACTGGGCCTGGGCTTACGAAGCGCACCAGGTGCGCGGCGCCTACTCGCCCGACCCGGTTTCGTCTGGCAAGCGCGCCCTGACGAACCTGGCCCTGGCGATGCTGTGCCTCGACGCCGCCGAAACGGGCGACACCGTGTGGCCCGGCCGCGCCTACCAGCGCTTCAAGGACGCCGGCAACATGACCGACCGCCTGGGCGCACTGAGCGCACTGGTCGGCTCGCACGCCGCGCTGGCCGAGCCAGCGCTCGAAAGATTCCACGCGTTGTTCAAGGACGAGGCCCTGGTCATCGACAAATGGTTCGCCCTGCAGGCCAGCGCGCCCGAGAAAGACGGCCGCGTGTTCGCCCGCGCCAAGCAGTTGCTCAAGCACCCCGACTTCTCGCTGAAGAACCCGAACCGCGCGCGCAGCCTGATCGCCACGCTGTGCTCGGGCAACCCGGCGGCCTTCCACCGCGCCGACGCGGCGGGCTACGTGTTCTGGAGCGACCGCATCCTCGACATCGACCCGATCAACCCGCAGCTCGCCGCCCGCATGGCGCGCGTGATGGACCGCTGGAGCCACCTCGCCGAGCCGTACCGCACGGCGGCGCACGAGGCGCTGCAGCGGGTCGCGGCCAAGCCCGATTTGTCGGACGGCGTGCGCGAGATCGTGACCCGCGCCCTCCAACAAGCCTGATTTTTGAAACTCTCGAAAGCCTCGTCATGAGCTCACGCGTCAGCCTCACGCAATACCTGGTCGAACAGCAGCGCCAGCACGGCAACATCCCCTCGCAACTGCGCCTGCTCATCGAGGTGGTGGCCCGTGCCTGCAAGCGCATCAGCATCAGCGTCAACAAGGGCGCGCTGGGTGAAATCCTCGGCAGCGCCGAGAGCGAGAACGTGCAGGGCGAGGTGCAGAAGAAGCTCGACATCATCGCCAACGAGGTGCTGATCGAAGCCAACGAATGGGGCGGCCACCTGGCTGCGATGGCGTCCGAAGAGATGGAAGGCATCTACGTGGTGCCGAACCGCTTTCCGCAGGGCGAGTACCTGCTGATGTTCGACCCGCTCGATGGCTCGTCGAACATCGACGTCAACGTGAGCATCGGCACCATCTTCTCGGTGCTGAAGAAAGACAGCACGCACGAAGGCGTCAGCGAGAAAGACTTCCTGCAGCCCGGCACGCAGCAAGCCGCCGCCGGCTACTGTGTCTACGGCCCGCAGACCACGCTGGTGCTGACGGTCGGCGACGGCGTCGTGATGTTCACGCTCGACCGCGAGCAGGGCTCGTGGGTGCTGACCGACGACAACGTGCAGATCCCGGCCGACACCAAAGAGTTCGCGATCAACATGAGCAACATGCGCCATTGGGCGCCGCCCGTGAAGCGCTACATCGACGAGTGCCTGGCCGGCAAGACCGGCCCGCGCGGCAAAGACTTCAACATGCGCTGGATCGCCAGCATGGTGGCCGACGTGCACCGCATCCTCACGCGCGGCGGCGTCTTCATGTACCCCTGGGACCAGCGCGAGCCCGAGAAGCCCGGCAAGCTGCGCCTGATGTACGAAGCCAACCCGATGGCCTTCCTGGTCGAACAGGCCGGCGGCGCGGCCACGAACGGGCAGCAGCGCATCCTCGAAATCGCGCCGACCAAGCTGCACGAGCGCGTGAGCGTGATCCTCGGCTCGAAGAACGAGGTCGAGCGCGTCACCTCGTACCACCAGGAAGCCAAGGCATGAAGCACCCACGCCCGCTTCGCTCGCTGCCCCCCGAGGGGGTAGCAGCTCAAGCCCTTCGGACGGCCTGGCGGGCCTGAGGACGCGATGGGTACGCTTTACCTCGTCCGCCACGGCCAGGCCTCGTTCGGCGCCGACAACTACGACAAGCTCAGCGAGCTGGGCCACCGCCAGTGCCTGCAGCTCGGCCAGTACCTGCGGGGCAAGGGCGTGCAGTTCGACGCCGCGCTCGTCGGCACGCTGCAGCGGCAGGTCGAGTCGCTCGCTGGCATCAGCGAAGGGCTGCAGCAGCAGCCTGAAACGCTGTCATGGCCGGGCCTGAACGAGTACGACAGCAAGGCGGTGCTCCAAGCCATCCACCCGGAGCCGTTGGCCAAGCCGAAAGATGCCGAAGCCGTGAAGCACCACTTCCGCCTGTTGCGGGACGGGCTGGCCGCGTGGATGGCCGGGCGCATCCAGCCGCAGGGCATGCCGAGCTACGCCGACTTCGTGGCCGGCATCACCGGCGCGCTGAATCACGTGCAGGCCAGCCACTTCGGCAAGAAGGTGCTGATCGTCAGCAGCGGCGGCCCGATCTCGACGCTGGTCGGCCACGTGCTGGGCATGCAGCCCGAGGCGACGATCGAGCTGAACCTGCGCATCCGCAACAGCTCGCTGACCGAGCTGGTGTTCACCGAGAAGCGCGCCTCGCTCGTCACCTACAACACGCTGCCGCACCTCGATCACCCCGACCACGCCAGCTGGGTGACGTATACATAGCCGGCGGCACGATTCGCTGGCTATAATCGCCGGCTTCACGCAGTTCGCAAGGTCTGCGCGCAAAACAAGGCCGGTGTAGCTCAGTTGGTAGAGCAGCGCATTCGTAATGCGAAGGTCGAGGGTTCGACTCCTTTCACCGGCACCAGATCAAGGGCTCAGCTTCGGCTGGGCCCTTTTTCGTTGCGGCCCGGCTTCCAGCCAGGCGACACGCCCAAACCTAGAATCACCGCCGCATGTGGCACCGCCTGTTCATCGTTGTAGCGCTGTGGTTGCTGGGCGCACCGGCCTTGGCCGCACCGAGCCCGGTGGCGTTCGCGGCCGTGTTCGAGGCCTCGCCCGAAGCCGGCGCATGGGCCTCCGCCGCCACGACCGAATCGGCCGCCGATTCGACGAGCCCGGCCGAGAGCGGCACGCCCCAACTCCCGCTCGAAGTGGGCGGTGACGTGTCCGACCTGCTGCACACGGCAGCGAGCCTCACCATCGACGCCCCCTCGCGCATGCAGCCGGCGCCCCGGGCCGACCCGGCGCTGCCCGCGCCGCTGGTGTGGAAGCAGCGCCGGCCACCCCGCGCCACGCACGCCCCTGCCGCGTGAGGCCGGCGGCGGCACCTTCGCCGCCCGCTCGCGCCTCGATCCGCTCACCCGCTTTTCAACACACTGCGCGCCCACGCCGCACGGCCCGTGCCCTGCGACCGACAACGCCTCCTGGACCCCATGGACTTCTTGCTCGACCCCCAAATCTGGATTGCCTTCGCGATGCTCACCGCCCTGGAAATCGTCCTCGGCGTGGACAACATCATCTTCATCTCCATCCTGGTCGGTCGCCTGCCCGCCGACCAGCGCGACAAGGCCCGCAGACTCGGCCTGGGCTTCGCGATGGTCTCGCGCCTGCTGCTGCTGTTTTCGCTCAGTTGGGTGATGGGCCTGACCGCCCCGCTCTTCACGGTGCTGACCCAGGAGATCAGCGGACGCGACCTCGTGCTGCTGTTCGGTGGGCTCTTCCTGCTCTACAAGGCCTCGCACGAAATCTTCGTCGAGGTCGAGGCACCTGAGCAGCAAGGTCCGGACGGCATCTCGGCCGCGGCCAAGTCGGCCGCGTTCTGGGGCGTGATCGGGCAAATCGCCATCATCGACATCGTGTTCTCGCTCGACTCGGTGATCACCGCCGTGGGCATGGTCGATCAGATCGGCGTGATGGTCGCCGCGGTCGTCTTCTCGGTGGGCGTGATGCTGCTCGCGGCCAAGCCCATCGGTGAGTTCGTCGAACGCCACCCGTCGGTGAAGGTGCTGGCGCTGGCCTTCCTGGTGATGGTGGGCATGGCGCTCACGGCCGAAGCCTTCGAGGTGCACATGCCCAAGGGCTACATCTACGCGGCCATGGCGTTCTCGCTGGCGGTCGAAGCGCTGAACATCCGCTCGCGCAAGAAGCGCCGGGCCGCCTCCGCCTGAGCCTGCGCCCTGAACCGCCGCCGGGCCGAGCCATCGCTCAGCCCGGCGGCGCCTGCGTCGGCAAAGCCTCATGCGGCCCGGCCACAGCCGGCCGTGGGGCCGGCTCGGGCGCACCCTCGGCGCCGATCAGCTCGGGCCAGATGCGGTGCCAGTCTTGCGGGCGCAAGTCCCAGCGGCGCACGCTGCCGCCGGTGGCCTGCTCGATGGCAAAGCAGCGTTCGGCCGGCGCCTGCCGCACGCCCCGTGCGATCTGCGAAAGAAAGGCCGGGGTCAACCCACAGCGGCTGGCCACCCGAACGGCCCGGCCGCGTTTGGCGCGAAGGTGTTCCATCAAGGTCATCGCGTCATGCTAAAGCAATACTTGAACTAAAGTAAAGCATTGGTTATAGAGAGCCTCATGAACAAAATGAAGCAATGCTTGACAAATCAGACACCGACATCGTCCGCGAGTGGCTGCTGGTCGCCCTGACCGTGGCCGAATCCCAAGGCAAGACGGCGAGCGAACTCGCCGCCTGGTGCGGCGTGAGCCCCCAGGCCGTCAGCGGCTGGAAGAAAACCGGCCGCATCAGCAAGGGCCACCTCGAACGCGCGGCCCTGTTCTTCGGCAGCGGCCCATCGTTCACGCGCGGCACGGCCTACGCGGCGCGTGAGTCGGTGCTGACCGGCTGGCCCTTCCCCGACCTCGACCGCGACCGATTCGACCAGTTGAGCTTCAACCAGAAGATCGAGATCCAGGGCTTGGTGCGCGAGCGCCTCGAACGCTTCGAGGCCGAGGCACCCGGCGCACGAGCCCGCGCCGTAAAGAAAGCGCCCACCCCCAAGGCACGCAAGCGCGCGGCCTGATCGCGGGGGCACCCCAGGGGGCCGCCCGGGGTGCCGTGATGAAATACAGGGATGAACGAAGACGTTGACAAGCTGCGCCGGTTGATCCAAGACCTGGAGGACCAGCACACCACCGGCTTCGTGAACGACGCTCAGTACGCCGAACATCGCGCGCGCCTGGAGCGGCGTCTGGTCGAGGCGGTGATGAAGGGCCCGGTCGATGCGGCCACACTCCCACCCGCGACAGCCCCGGCCGCCGCACGGCCCGCCGCGGCCGCGCCGACATCCCCCCCACCCCACCCCTCGCGCCGTGGACTGCGTCTCGCGCTGCCTCTGCTGGTCTTGGCCAGCATGGCAGGCGCCGGCGTGTGGTGGTGGGTGACACAGGGCCAGCGACCCGCCGCACCCGCGGCGGCCACATCGCCCCCGGCGCAGGCTTCGCAGGCCGTGGCCATCGAACCGCCGCCACCCACCGCCCCCACCGACGCCCCCGCGTCCATCAGTACCGAGGCACTGCCAGCCAGCGCGCCGACGCCCGCTGCGGCTGCTTCGCCAGCCCCCCGTGCGGCGGTTCGGTCCGGCGGGGCCTCGTCGGTGCAGGGCACGGTGAGCCTGTCGCCCACGCTGGCGGCACGCGTCCAGCCGGGCGACACGGTGTTCGTCTATGCACGGGGCGTCGATGGGCCGCCGATGCCGCTCGCACTGACCCGCGCGCAGGTGAAAGACCTGCCCCTGCGCTTTCGCTTCGACGACAGCATGGCGCTGTGGTCGTCGGCGAAGCTCTCGTCGTTTGCCTCGGTGGTCGTGATGGCCCGCGTCAGCAAGAGCGGCGAAGGCGTGCCGCGTGCCGGTGACCTGCAGGGGCAGTCGGCCCCGGTGCCGGTGGGCAGCGAGGCGGTGCGCATCGACATCGACACCGTCATCGCCAAGTAACGAAAAGGCCCGCACGCGGCGGGCCTGGGGGTGAACCGGCCCCGGCATCGCGCCGGGGCGTCACTCGGTTCACAGCGGCGAGAGCACGAAGTCGCCGGCCTCGTGCCCGGCAAAGCCGATCGGCGCGTACTGCGGCTGCTGCGGCACCTTCAGCCGGCGCGCGAGGTGCGCGAAGCGCGCCGACACCGACTGGTGCAGCTCTTGCGCAGCAACCGGGCCGTTCACCTGGCCGAGCACGTCGAGCAGGCTGCGCGCGAAGAGCGAGTGCGACACGCTGCCGCCATCGACCACGGGCTCCAGACCACCCGAGGTCATCGCCACCCGGGCGCGCTGCTTCGACAGTTGCTTGAGCGGGTTGAGGCGCTGCTCGGACGTGAGGGCCTGGTCCACCACCGGCACCAGCGAGCGCGTCAGCGTGCCCGAGTAGCACGAGTCGGCGATGACCAGCACGTGCCGCGCGCTCATGGCCGAGAGCTGGTCGGTGACGTCGATCACCGAGACCCACTGTGCGAGGTCTTTGGGATCGCCATCGACCGGGATCCAGTAGCCGCGTGCGGTGACTTCGTCCATCTGCCCATGGCCGGCGTAGTAGACGACGACCTGGTCTTGCGCACCGACCTGCTGGCGCAGGCGGCCCAGGGCCGCGAGCATCTGCTGGCGATTGGCGTCTTGCAGCGTGGTCACCTCGAAGCCGAAGCGCTGCTTGAGCACATCGCCCACGGCCTGTGCGTCGGCGCGCGGCGTGTCGAGCGGCGTCCACTGCTTGTACTGCTGGTTGGCGATCACCAGCGCAAAACGGCGACCGGCCAGCAGGGGCTCGGTCTTGGCACGGCCGGCCGCTGGCGGCGCCTTGTCGAGTTGGGCGACGAGCGCGGCCGCAGCATCCGAGGCGGCGCCTGACGCTGCCATCGGCGCCGAACGCTGCATCAGCGTGAGCTCACCTTGTGCCAATGCGCCGGCCTCGTCTTCGGCCTCGACGCGCACCGTGGTGCGCGCGTCGTTGATCGTCAGCGGCACGCTGATCAGGCCCTGCGCATCAGGCGTCTGCGGTTGGCCATTGACGCGCACCGTCTTCAGGCCGGTCGCCCCGGCCACACGCACAACCACCTCCAGCGGCCCGGCCGGCGCCTCGACCGCCAGCGGCGCGTTGGCCGTTCGCGGCAGCGGGGCCGCGCCCATCGGCGAGACGAACTCGACCCGCAGGCGCTCGGACCGCTGGATGGCCAGCCCCGCCACCAGACCACCGGTGGCCTTGCCGACCAGGTCGGTGATGCGCGCAAAGCTGTCGAGCGGGATCAGGCCCTTGTCCACCTGGCCGAGCAAGCCCGCCAGGTTGATCAATGAACGTGCATCGCCCTGCGCCGCGGCCTTCTCGTACCACGAGCGCGCCAGCGACTTCTGGCCACGCTGGTCGAAGAGTTCGCCGACGGTGGTCTGCGCTTCGGGCAGGCCTTCGTTGGCCATCGGCAGCCACATCTTCACGGCGCCACCGGTGTCTTGCGGTTCGACGTACTCGCCACCGGCCGCCCGGCACTGGCCCGGGGCCAGGCGCTGTGCGCGACGCGGCGTGACACTGGTGCTGAAGGCCCCGAGCCGTCGCACCTGGCCCGGCAGCAGGCAGTGCACGAGGCCGTCGCCCGCAGCCGCCAGTTCGGTGTTGGACTGAGCCTGCGCGGGTGCCGCGAACAGGCCCAGCAGCGCCAGCGCGCCGACGGCCACGCCGCGTTGCGCGAAGCGGGCGCGCGCCCGATGCAGCACCGCCATCTCAGCCCCCGGCGCGGAACTGCACGCGGCGGTTCACGCCGTCGTACGGGTCGGCCTTGTTGAGCGGCTTGTGCGGGCCCTTGCCCTCGACCATCAACAACTGGCCGGACAGCTTCTTCTCGCTGACGAGGTAGCGGCGCACGGCCGCGGCACGACGGTACGACAGCGCCTCGTTGTAGCTCACGCTGCCCTTCGCATCGGTGTGGCCCTCGACCACGACCTTGATCGTGCCTTCGGTGAGGCGGATGCCGTCGGCGATCACATCGAGCTGGCGCTTCGCCTGGGGCGACAAGGTCGATGAACCGAAGCCGAAGGGCACCGGCACCGACACGGCGCTGGCCTCGTTGATCTCGCGCGTGGGCGTTTGTTCGAGCACCGCGAAAGGCGTGTTGCCCGGTGACCGGCCGCGCGTCTTGATCTGCTCGCTCGCGCCGCGCGACAGGATGTCGGCGATGTCTTGCGCCGAGGGCGTCTGCCCTTCTTCATAGACCATCACGGTCTGCGCCGAGGCCCACAGCGGCAAGGCCGCGAGCACCGCAACGGCGGCGAATGAATGCAATGTGCGGATCGAAGCGAACGTTGGCATGAGTTCTCCCTGCATGGCCTGAAACGCTGGATTTTTTCATGCGGGCTGTGCGCAGCAGCCCCCGCAAGATGGGGCTGTGCCGCCTGCACATGCAACAAGACGAAACGTGTGGAGGCCGATGTCTTGTGTTGAGCACCCGCAAAGGGGGTTTACGCCTGACGCAGCGAGCCGGGATGATCGTGGGCTCATCTTTGTGTGCCACAGCGGCGCAAGACCGCTTCCCTCTTCAAGCTCCATGCGACATCCCAACATTCCATCGCTGTCATCGTTTGCTCTTCTTCCTCCACTGCTGTGGGTGGCTTCATCAGCCACCGCACAAACGGTGACCAACGTGCGCTGTTCGCCCAGCACCAGCGCCTCGGTCGTGCGTCCGGGCGAGACCTTCGTGTTGCGCGGCAACTGTGTCAACGGCGACACCAACACGCCTCTGACCGAGGGCATCGAACGCTGGCAGTACCGTGACGACGAGGGCAACCTCGTGCTGTTTGCCGAGCGCCCCTTGGTGTGCGAAGTGCTCGCCTCGCGGGGGGATCGCCCCGGCACCTCCGACTGCAACGGCCTGCGCGTCGAAGCCTCCAGCATCACGGGCGAACGCACCTACCTGCTGACGCACTTCAACACCGGCTATGGGGGCCCGATCGATCTCGAGGACGATGGTGGCCATCCGAGCGTCACCGTGACTGTCGAGGCCGATGCCTCGACCCAGCAGCGCTCGCTGAACCAACTCAGCGCCCCGCTGCTCAACATCCAGACCCAACGCCTGCGCAGCCAGCTCGCACAAGCCGATGCCCGCATGCGCCTCTTGCGCAAGCAGCGCAGCGTGCCCACGCTGGCCGTGCCGGGTGTGCCGCTGCCTGAAGGCAAAGACGGCGAAGACAAGAACCGCGAGCGCCGCACCGGCTTCTACGTCGGCGGCCTGGTGGACTACCTGCGCCAGAAGGCCAACGGCAGCCGGTCCGAGTTCGACTCGCGCACGACCAACCTGTCTTTCGGCGGCGACCACCGCGTCAGCGACGAGTGGGTGCTCGGTGGCAGCGTGGGTCGCTCGGACGGACGCGTCAGCTTCGGCGATTCGGCGAGCCGCCAGACGAGCGAAGGCAGCAACCTCACCGCCTACGCCAGCTGGAGCCTCACCGCCACCACCTACCTCACCGCCACGCTGAGCGTCGAAGAAACGAAGTTCGACCTCACGCGCGACGAACAAGGCAGCCTGAGCTTCGCGTCACCGCGCGGCAAGGGCGTGGGCCTGAGCGTCTCGGCCGGCCGCGACTTCAGCTTCGGCCCGTGGAGCATCGGCCCCTACCTGCGCTTCGACAACGTCACGTCCAGCGTCAAGGCCTTCGACGAAACCGGTGGCCCCTCGGCCGCTTCGGTGAGCGCGCAACGCCTGCGCTCGAACTCGATCAACCTCGGCGCACAGACGCAGTTCGCCGTGCCGGTCGAATGGGGCATCGTGCTGCCCTTCGTGCGCGCCGAGCTCACGCACCGCCGCGACGCCGTCAAGCAGGCCCCGACCGCCATGCTCATCGATGGCAACACGCCGCTGCTGGTGCCGACCACGGCCGACACCAGCGATGGCTTCGGCACGCTGGCCTTCGGCGTGACGGGCGTCAACAATGGCGGCCTGAGCTGGTTTGCCGACCTCGAGACCGCGGTGGGCCAAAAGGGCTTCCGCTCGCGCCGCGTCGGGTTCGGCCTGCGCTCGGAGTTCTGAGCTTCCGCCACCACCGCACCACCCACCTCGCCACCGCATGGCCCGCTTTCTCTTCGCCTGGGAACTGGGGGCCAACCTCGGCCACGTCTCGCGGTTGCTGCCGGTGGCGCGCATGCTCAAGGCGCGGGGCCACGAGCTGGTGTTCGCGCTGCGCGACTTGACCAACGGGCACGGTGCGATCGGCCCCGAACTGGGCCCGGTGCTGCAGGCGCCGGTCTACCTGCACGCCTCGCCACAGGCGGCCTGGACGATGGCCGACATCCTCTTGTCGTGCGGCTACGCCTCGCCGCGTGTGCTGAGCGGCTTGGCCGAAGCCTGGCGGGGCCTGATGGCCCTGAGCGCCTGCGATGCGGTCATCGCCGACCACGCACCCACCGCGCTGCTCGCTGCACGGCTGGCGGGTGTGCCCGCGCTGCACATCGGCCATGGCTTCACGGTGCCGCCACAGGTGTCGCCGCTGCCGGTCTTCCGCGATTGGGCGACCGCCCCCCGGCGGGCGCCGCATGAGAGCGACGCGCAGGCGCTCGGCAGCGTCAACGCCGTGCTGGCCGCCCACCACCGCGCCCCGCTGGCGAACCTGTGGCAGCTGTTTCGCCCCGAACGAAGCCTGCTGTGCACCTGGCCCGAGCTGGACCACTACGCCGCACGCCCCGACGAGCCCTACCTCGGGCCCGATTGCGAATACCTGCCCGGTGTCGCGCCCACCTGGCCCGCGAGCCCGGGGCCGCGCGTGTTCGCCTACCTGCGGGCGCACGACCCGCAGCACCAGGGCGTGCTGCAGGCACTTGCCGCGCTGCCCTGCGCGGTGGTGTGTTTCTTTCCCGACCTCGCCAGCGCCGGCGGCACGCTGCCGCGCCCGCCGCACATCCACTACAGCGCCGAGCCACTGGACCTGCGCCGCACCCTGGCCGACGGTTGCCGGCTGGTGATCTGCCACGCAGGCCAGGCCACGCTGGCCCAGGCGCTGCTGGCGGGCGTCCCGAGCCTGTTGATGCCGACGCAGGCCGAGCAGTTCATGATCGCGCGCCGCGCCGAAACGCTGGGCGCCGCCATCAACGTGGCGCGGGTGCCGAAGCCGGTGGACTTCCGCCCGCTCATCACGCAGTTGCTGCAGGCCGACGGGCCGCACATGGCCGCGGCCCAGGCCGTCGCCCACAAGTACCGCGACTTCGACCCGGCCCAGCTCAGCCATGCCGTGGTCGAAGCCGCCGAAGGCCTGCTGCCCCGGCCCCACGCCTGAAGCGACTCAGGCGATGCGGCAGGCCTCGTCGAAGTCGAGGCGCGGGCCACGCGGGTGCAAGGCCTCGGGGCGGCCCTGGCCGAGGGCGCAGACGAAGTTGGTCTTGACCGGGGTGCCGGCCCAGAACGCCTCGTCCATCTTCTGCGCATCGAAGCCGCCCATCGGGCCGCAATCCAGGCCGAGTGCGCGCGCGGCGACGATGAAGTAGCCCGCCTGCAGGCTCGCGTTGCGCAGCGCCGTTTCGGCGATGTGCTCGTGCGGCTTGCCGACGAACCAGCTGCGTGCGTCGGTGTGCGGAAAGAGCTTGGGCAGCTGCTCGTAGAAGGCCATGTCCATGCCCAGCACGGCCGTGACCGGCGCGCTGCGGGTCTTCTCGACGTTGCCCGGGTTCATGCAGGCCAGCAGCTTGTCTTTCGCTTCGGCCGACTGCACGAACACCACCCGCAGCGGGCAGCAGTTGGCCGATGTCGGGCCCCACTTCATCAGGTCGTACAGCGCCCGCAAGCGGGTCTCGGGGACGGGCGCGGGGTCAAAGCGGTTGTGAGAGCGCGCCTCAGTGAACAATTGCTCGGTGCTGGCGTTCATGTCGGTGTGTGATGAGAGTCTTTCAGAAGGCGAGAATTCTCGGATGTTTGCCCCCTCCCAACACGATGTGCGCCGCTTCTTCTGCGACGCTTACCGCAAGCAGCGCGAAGGCGCGCCGCTGACGCCCATCGAAGCCCTTGCCGGTGACTGGATCACGCAGCACGCCGAATACCACGCCGAACTGGCCGACACGGACCAGGCGCTCGCCGCGGTCTACGACGTCGAAGAGGGCCGCACCAACCCGTTCCTGCACCTGTCGATGCACCTGTCGATCACCGAGCAGGTCAGCATCGACCAGCCGCGCGGCATCAAGCAGGCCTTCACGCTGCTGGTGGCCAGGCGCGGCTCGATGCACGAGGCGCAGCACGAGGTGATGGAATGCCTCGGCCAGATGATGTGGGAGTCGCAACGCAGCGGCCTGCCTCCCGATGGCGACAAGTACATCGACTGCGTGAGGCGGCGGGCGACGCGGGACTGAGTGGCGGGGGCTTTGCTTGGGTGGCTGCGTTTGCGGTGAGGCACGTGTTTTCACCGCCAAGGCGCAAAGGAACGCAAAGAACGCAAAGACAGACTTCCTTCTTGGCGACCTTTGCGTTCCTTTGCGCCTTGGCGGTAAAAAAACGACACGCCCCGCCGACTCCAGTCAAGCGCTTCGAAGCCCCCGCTCAGTTCTGCACCAAGCCGGGGCCCGCGCACGCTGCCGCCCGACCGAGAAGCACCCCACGCTCGCGCGCGTTGCGCGTCATCTCGGCGGCGCGCTCGAACTCGGCACGCGCCTCGGCCATGCGCCCCAGCTTGAACAGCAGGTCGCCGCGCACGCTGGGCAGCAGGTGGTAGGCCTTCAGCGCGGGCTCGTCGCGCAGCACATCCACGGCCTCCAGCCCCGCGGCCGGCCCGTAGGCCATGCCGACGGCGACGGCGCGGTTCAGGCCCACCACCGGTGACGGCATCAGCTGGGCCAGCGCGTCGTACAGCGCGACGATCTGCGCCCAATCGGTGTCGCCAGGTGTCCGGGCCCGCGCATGGCAGGCCGCGATCGCCGCCTGCAGGCCATACGGCCCCAGGCCTTGCCGCAAGGCCGCCGCACGGTCGAGCGCCGCGAGCCCGCGGCGGATGAGCAACTGGTCCCACCACGCCCGGTTCTGGTCGAGCAGCAGCACCGGCTCGCCTTGCGGGCCGGTGCGCGCGCCGAGGCGAGAGGCCTGGATTTCCATCAGCGCGACCAGCCCGTGCACCTCGGGCTCGGCCGGCGTCAGCTCGGCGAGGATGCGCCCGAGCCGCAGCGCCTCTTCGCACAGCGCGGGGCGCACCCAGTCGTCGCCGGCGGTGGCCGAATAGCCTTCGTTGAAGACGAGGTAGATCACCTCCAGCACCGACGACAACCGCGCCGGCAGCTCGGCCGCGCGCGGCACCTCGAACGGCACCTTCGCCGCGCTGAGCGAGCGCTTGGCACGCACGATGCGCTGCGCGATGGTCGGCTCGGCCACCAGGAAGGCCCGCGCGATCTCGTCGGTGGTCAGCCCGCCCAGCAGGCGCAGCGTGAGCGCCACGCGCGCTTCGGTGCTCAGCACCGGGTGGCAGGCAGTGAAGACGAGCCGCAGCAGGTCGTCGCCGATGTCGTCTTCGGCGGCCGCCTCGAGGCCGTTGTCGGCCATCTCTTGCTGCAGAGCGAGTTCGTGGCCGATCTGCTCGTGCTTGCTGTCGCGCAGCTGCACATGGCGCAGCCGGTCGAGCGCCTTGTTCTTGGCGACCGCCGTCAGCCACGCGGCCGGGTTGTCGGGCACGCCGCCTTCGGGCCACTGTTCGAGCGCTGTGACGAGCGCGTCTTGCGCCAGCTCTTCGGCCAGGCCCACGTCGCGCAGCATGCGCGCGAGCGTGGCGATGATCTTGGCCGACTCCATGCGCCACACCGCGTCGAGGGTGCGCTGGATGCGCGTGCCCACGGTGGGGGACGGGCGAGGCGCCGGGGTCGTCGTCATGCCGGCGTCATGCCTTGCTGGTCTGCTGCTCGATCTGGGCGCGCAGGCGCTCTTCCTGCTCGCGCAGCTCGGGCGTGAACTCGGCACCGAAGTCGTCGGCCTCGAAGACCTGGCGGATTTCGATGTCGCTGTCGGTCAGCATCGGGTTGGGGCAGCGCTTGACCCACTCGATGGCCTCTTCGAGCGACTTCACCTGCCACAGCCAGAAGCCGGCGATCAGCTCTTTGGTTTCGGCAAAGGGGCCGTCGATCACCGTGCGGCTCTTGCCCGAGAAGCGCACGCGCGCGCCCTTGCTGCTGGGGTGCAGGCCTTCGCCGGCCAGCATGATCCCGGCCTTGACCAGTTCTTCGTTGTAGGCGCCCATGTCGGCGAGCAGTTTCTCGTCGGGCATCACGCCGGCTTCGCTGTCGGCCGTGGCTTTGACAATCACCATGAATCGCATCGTCGTCTCCTTCGCGGGTTGAATGAGCGAGGAAACCGTCCCCGCCCTGATGTCACGACGGCCGGGGCCGATCCAAATCGACACCCGTGGCCTCCCGGCGCATGTAACAATTTGTACCGACTGGTGCTGCGTCCGCCGCACCGCCCTACTTCGCGGGCTTCATGTGGATCCATCGCCATTCGAGCCAGTTGTCCGGCCGGTGCACGACCTCGACGTTCGCGCGCGCCGCCCACGGGATCACCTGCCGGTGCAGCGGCACGTACAGCACCTCGTCTTTCGCGCGTTGCAGCGCGGCCTTGATGAGCTGCTCGCGCTTCTTGGGGTCGGCCTCGCGGCTCGATGCCGCCGCCAGCTCGTCGAGCTTGGCGTCTTTCACCTGACCGAAGTTCCACGACCCGGTGCCGCCTTCGCCGCGACTGCGCAGCACGGGCGTGAGCGTGGTCTCGGCGTCGGTGATCGCACCGCCCCAGCCCAGCAGGTACATCGAGGTGTCGAGCCGCTGCAGCTTGGCGAAGTAGGTGCTGCGCGGCATGGCGTTGACGCGCACCTTCACGCCCAGCCGCGCCCACATCGAGGCCAGCGTCTGGCAGATCTCTTCGTCGTTGACGTAGCGGTTGTTGGGACAGTCGAGCGTCACGTCGAAGCCTTGCGGGTAGCCGGCGTCGGCCATCAACAGCTTGGCGGCGGCCAGGTCGAAGGGCAGGCGCTTTTCGATGGCCGCGTCGTTGAAGGCCCCCAGCGGCGAAGGCGTCACGTTGCCGGTGGGCAGCGCCTGGCCGCGCATCAGCTTGGTCTTGATGGCCTCGATGTCGATGGCCTGGTAGAGCGCACGGCGAACGCGCACGTCCTTGAACGGGTTCTTGCCCTTCACGCCCGAGTACAGCAGCTCATCGCGGTGCTGGTCCATGCCGATGAAGAGCGCGCGGTTCTCGGGGCCTTCGATCACCTTCAGCGTCGGCTGCGCCTTCAGGCGCGGCACGTCTTGCGGCGCGGGGTCGAGCACGAAGTCGATCTCGCCCGAGATGAGCGCGGCCACGCGCGTCGCGTCGCTCTTGATCGGCGTGTAGACGACCTCTTGCACGTTGCCGTCGAATTTGCCCCACCACGCCGGGTTGCGCTTGTAGACCGTTTTCACGTCGGGCTGGCGCGAGACCAGCACGAAGGGCCCCGTGCCGTTGGCATGCAGCGAGGCGAAGCCTTCTTCCTTGTTTTTGTAGTCGATGGGCCGGGTGGCCTTGTGTTTCTCGGCCCAGGCGCGGCTCATGATCGGCAGCGTGGTCAGGTGTTCGAGAAACACCGGGTTCACGGCCGGCGTGTCGAACTCGACGGTCAGCGCATCGACCTGCTTCACGGCGCCCAGCGCGTTGGCGTACACCGCGATGTCGGACGTGCCGGCACGCGCGCGCTGCGACGAGAACACCACATCGGCCGCGGTGAAGGCCGAGCCGTCGTGAAACTTCACGTTCGGCCGCAGCTTGAGGCGCCACTTGGTGGGCGCGAGCTGCTTCCATTCGGTGGCCAGCACGGGCTCGATGCGCATCTGCTTGTCGCGGTTGACCAGCGTCTCGTAGACCTGGCCGTTCATCGCGTTGGTGAGCAGCTCGTTCTGCGCATGCGGGTCCATGGTCTGCGGGTCGCCCTGCGAGGCCCAGCGCAGGGTTTGCGCCGACGCGCCGAAGTTCATCGCCAGCGCCAACGCGCCCACCATCCACCACCGCTTCATGCGTGCTCCTTGGGCTCACCGAAAAGACGCGGCGAGTGTAGGGGCCGACCTCGGCGTGCCTCTTGCGTGTCGCCCCCAAGCCCTGGGGCACGAAAGGGCTTGACCTTCCAACGATGGCAATCTTTAAGCTCCCCACCATGGACTCGATCTACACCCTGCAATTGCCCATCGAAGGCATGACCTGCGCCTCGTGCGCGGGCCGCGTCGAAAAGGCGCTCGGCAAAGTGCCGGGCGTGCGCTCGGCCCTGGTCAACCTCGCCACCGAAACGGCCACCATCGAGGCACCGCCCGAGGTGACGGCCACCGGGCTGGCGCAGGCCGTCACGGCCGCCGGCTACGCCGTGCCTTCTGAAGAGCTGCAACTCGCCATCGATGGCATGAGCTGCGCCTCGTGCGTGGGCCGCGTCGAAAAGGCGCTGGCCGCCGTGCCCGGCGTGCTGTCGGCCAGCGTGAACCTGGCCACGGCGCAGGCCACCATCAAGCGCCTATCGGGCGGTGACACCGCCGGCCTGCTGGCCGCCGTGCAGCGCGCTGGCTACACGGCGCGCGACCTGTCGCAGCCCGCCGCCCCCGGCGCCGAAAAGGCCCACCGCAGCGACACCGTCTGGCCCGTGCTGCTGGCCGCGGCGCTTTCGTTGCCGCTGGTGCTGCCGATGGCGGTCGAGCCGTTCGGCCTGCACTGGATGCTGCCCGGCTGGTTGCAGTGGCTGCTGGCCACGCCAGTGCAGTTCTGGCTGGGCGCGCGTTTCTACCGTGCGGCCTGGGGCGCGCTGCGTGCCGGCGCGGGCAACATGGACCTGCTGGTGGCCATCGGCACCACGGCGGCCTATGCGCTCAGCGTGTGGGTGCTGTACGCCGACGGTGGACCCATGCCCGAGCTGTACTTCGAGTCGTCGGCGGTGGTCATCACGCTGGTGTTGCTGGGCAAGTGGCTCGAAGCGCGCGCCAAGCGGCAGACCACCGAGGCGCTGCGCGCGCTGCAATCACTGCGGCCGGCCACCGCGCGCGTGCGGCGCGGTGAAGGTGACGCGGCGACCGACGTCGACCTGCCACTTGCCGAAGTGCGCGTGGGCGACCTGGTCGTGGTGCGGCCCGGCGAGCGGGTGCCGGTCGATGGCCTCGTGCACGAAGGCCACAGCCACGCCGATGAATCGATGCTCACCGGCGAAAGCCTGCCGGTGGCCAAGTCGCCCGGAGACCGCGTGACCGGCGGTGCGATCAACGCCGAAGGCCTGCTGCTCGTGCGCACCACGGCCATCGGTGCCGAGACGGCGCTGGCGCGCATCGTGCGGCTGGTCGAGTCGGCGCAGGCGAACAAGGCGCCGATCCAGCGGCTGGTCGATCGGGTCAGCGCCGTGTTCGTGCCAGTGGTCGTGGGCATCGCGCTGGTCACCTTCGCCGGCTGGTGGTGGTACGGGGCCGACCTCGCCACCGCCACCCTGCACGCGGTGGCCGTGCTCGTGATCGCCTGCCCGTGTGCGCTGGGCCTGGCCACGCCGGCCGCCGTGATGGTGGGCACCGGCACCGCGGCGCGCCACGGCATCCTGATTCAAGACGCGGCGGCGCTCGAAGCACTGCACGCGGTCGAGGTGATCGCCTTCGACAAGACCGGCACGCTCACCGAAGGCCGCCCCGTGCTCGTGAGCGCGGTGGCGGCCAACGGCGACAGCGACGCCCTGCTGGCCCGCGCCGCCGCGCTGCAGGCCGGCAGCGAACACCCGCTGGCGCGCGCCGTGATGACCGAGCTGCAGTCGCACCAGCTGCGCCCCTTGAGCGCCCGCGACGTGCGCGCCGAACCCGGCCGGGGCGTGCGCGGCGAGGTCGGT
This sequence comes from Piscinibacter sp. PDB5-1, assembly GCF_056676035.1. NCBI lineage: Bacteria > Pseudomonadati > Pseudomonadota > Betaproteobacteria > Burkholderiales > Sphaerotilaceae > Piscinibacter > Piscinibacter sp. PDB5-1. The sequence goes on from NZ_JBWVZL010000002.1 coordinate 695,377, forward strand.
GTCGAGTCGCTCGCGCTCGGCAGCAGCCGCTGGATGCAGGAACTCGGCGTGGACATGTCGCCCATGGACGAACACGCCGCGCGCCTGCGCGACGAAGGCCGCACCGTGTCGTGGCTGGCCATCACCTCGGGCGCCGCACCCCGGTTGATCGGCCTGCTGGCCTTTGGTGACCCGGTCAAACGCGAAGCCGCCCGCGCCATCGCGCGGCTGAAGGCCCAGGGCCTGCGCACCGTGCTGATCAGCGGCGACAACCGCGGCAGCGCCGAGGCCGTGGGCCGGCAACTGGGCATCGACGAGGTGCTGGCCGAGGTGCTGCCGGCCGACAAGGCCGCCACCATCGACCGCCTGCGCCGCGCCGCCGAAGCGCCTGTGGCGATGGTCGGCGACGGCATCAACGACGCGCCGGCGCTGGCCGCGGCCGACGTGGGCATCGCGATGGGCACCGGCACCGACGTCGCCATGGCGACCGCCGGCGTCACGCTGATGCGCGGCGACGTGGGCCTCGTCGAGGCGGCTCGCTCGATCTCGAAGCGCACCACGGCGAAGATCCGGCAAAACCTGTTCTGGGCCTTCGTCTACAACGTGGTCGGCGTGCCGCTGGCCGCGCTGGGCTACCTGAGCCCGGTGGTGGCCGGCGCCGCGATGGCCTTGTCCAGCGTGAGCGTGGTGACGAATGCGCTCTTGCTCAAACGCTGGCGACCGACGGAGGTGAAGTGATGGAATCCTTGCAAACGAAGCCCGCGTGCCAGACGCCGGGGGGCTGCGAAGGCAGCCGAAGGGCCCTGGGCGCGTCGGCCAATGGCGCCACCGGCGCGGTCATGAACATCGGCGAAGCCGCCAAGCGCTCGGCCGTGTCGGCCAAGATGATCCGCCACTACGAGAGCCTGGGCCTGCTGCCGGCGGTGCCGCGCACCGAGTCGGGCTACCGGCAGTACGACGACGCCAGCGTGCACACGCTGCGCTTCATCCGCCGGGCGCGCGACCTGGGCTTCGGCATGGCCGAGATCGGCACGCTGCTCGGGCTGTGGCAAAACCGCCGCCGCAACAGCAGCGACGTCAAGCGCATCACCGAGCGGCACATCACCGACCTGCAGCGCCGCATCGACGAGATGCAGGCCATGAAGCGGTCGCTCGAACAGCTGGCCCATGCCTGCCACGGCAACGGCCGGCCGGACTGCCCCATCCTCGACGACCTGTCGGGCGGCCGGGTCGATTGACCGGCGGCGGTCCGCGGGGCGGTCAGTCGCTCAGCGACCCAGCTTGCGCAGCACGTCGGGCCCCGCCCACAGCTCGTCGAGGTGCTTGAACTGCCACTGCGCGTTCGACTCGCGGGCGACGATGCGGTCGCTGCAGCCGGCAGCCGAGAGGTCGACCACCTCCACCGTGACCGGCATGTTCGATCGCGTCGAAAAGAACACCTTCACCTTGGGAGACACCATCGAGCCGGCGCTCTGATCGACCACCACGCCGAGGCGTCCCGATTGCAGCCGCACCAGCGAGCCGGTCGGGTAGATGCCCAGGCTCTTCACGAAGGCCTGGAACACCGCCTCGTCGAAGTGCCCCTGGCGCCAGGAGGCCATCTTGGCGACCGACTCGGCTGGGTCCCAGCCCTCCTTGTAGGGCCGGTTCGAGGTGATGGCGTCGTACACGTCGCACACCGCACCCATCTTGGCAAGCTGCGAGATCTGGTCCGCCTTCAGCCCAAAGGGGTAGCCCGAACCGTCGGTCTTCTCGTGGTGGTGCAGACACACGTCGAGCGCGGCGGCCGGCACGGCGGCGCTGTCTTTCAGCAGGTCGTGGCCACGCTGCGGGTGACCCTTCATCACGGTGAACTCGGCGTCGGTCAGCTTGCCGGGCTTGTTCAGGATCTCCAGCGGCATCAGCGCCTTGCCGGTGTCGTGCAGCAGTCCCGCGACGCCGGCTTCGCGCGACTGGGCTTCGTCCATGCCCATCTCGCGCGCCAGCGACACCATCAGCGCACACACCGCCACCGAGTGCATGTACGAGTAGTCGTCGTGGGTCTTCAAGCGCGCCAGCGTCACCAGGGCGCTGGGGTTGCGCCACACCGAGGCAGCCACCTCGTCGACCAGTTCGACACACTGCTGCGTGTCGAGGGCCCGGCCCATGCGGGCCTCGGCAAAGAGCGCCATCACGGCCTGACGCGACTGCGTCACGATGGCGGCGGCGCGTTGCGTTTCTTCGGCGAACGAGGCCGATGGACGGGGACGCGCAGGCTTGGCCGGCGCCTCGCCGCGCGGCTGCGCGGGCGCCAACGCGGCGTCTGGCGTCGCAGGTTGGGCCGCGGCGACCCCGGCCGGCGCCGCGACGTCGCCACCCTTGCTCACGTCGATCCAGCATTCCTTCACGCCGCTGTCGAGCAGCTTGCGCAGGTCGCCCGGGTCGCGCAGCAGGAACTTGGTCTTCCAAAACGGGTGCGACAGCCACGGGCCCTCCAGTTCATGCAGGTGCATGCCCAGGCTGAGCTGATCGACCCGGATTTTCTTGAGCATCGCAGTCTCTTGTCGTGGTGGGGTCTGTGTGTCTTCTGGTTTCGGCCAAGCCAGCCGCATCTTGAACCCTGCGCTTGACGGCGCGCAATGAAAAACGCCGCTGATTTCTCAGCGGCGTTCGTCTTGCGGGATCGTTTTTTGCGGGCGATCAGCGGAAGCGCGACTGCGGCACCGTCTTCAGGTCGCCGGGCAGCGAACCAATGTAGTTGGCCAGGGCCTTCAGCTCGGCGTGGGTGAAGGGCTGGGCAGCGTTGGCCATGATCGCGTTGCCACGGCCGACCTGCGGGTTCGCCGTCGTCTGGTAGGCCTTCAGCGCCACGTAGAGGTAATCGCGGTGCTGGCCGGCCAGCTTCGGGTAGCCCTCGATGGGCTTGTTGAAGTTGTCACCGTGGCAAGACGCACAGTTGCCCTTCTTGATCAGTTCGGCCACCTGGGCCGTCGGCTGGGGCGCCGGGGCGGCGTCTGCGGGCTTGGCCTGCTGTTCGTAGAAGGCCGACAGGTCGGCGATGTCTTGTTCGGTCAGGGAGCCGGCGATGCCGCGCATCGTGGGGTGCTTGCGCTCACCCTTCTGGTAGGCCACCAGCGCCGAGGCGATGAACTTGGCGCTCTGGCCCGAGATCATCGGCACCTTGTGGATTTCAGGGAAGCTGGCCTGGTAGCCGGGGATGTTGTGGCAGCCGATGCACATCGCCGCCTTCTTTTCGCCGGCCTTGGCGTCTTGCGCCTGCGCGCCGAGGGTGACACTGCCCAGGGCAGCCAGAGCGAAGATCGAGGAGAGCAGCTTGTTCATGTGTTCTGCGAAGGCGGTGTCTTGGGACAGCCGGCGATTATAGGAGCCCCAGGCGTCGCTTCGAGGCAGCGACTTATACTGACCCGTTCCCTCCCCCGCTGCCCCCAAGCCCCCCGCGCATGAAGTTCCAAGGCTCCCAAAACTACGTCGCCACCGACGATTTGATGCTGGCCGTGAATGCGGCCTCGACCCTCAAGCGCCCCTTGCTCGTCAAGGGCGAACCGGGCACCGGCAAGACGATGCTGGCCGAAGAGGTCGCGCAAGCGCTCGGCCTGCCACTGCTGCAGTGGCACATCAAGAGCACCACCAAGGCCCAGCAGGGCCTGTACGAATACGACGCCGTGAGCCGCCTGCGCGACAGTCAGCTGGGCGACGAGCGCGTGAAAGACATCCACAACTACATCGTCAAGGGTGTGCTGTGGCAGGCCTTCACGGCCGACGAGCCGGTCGCCTTGCTGATCGACGAGATCGACAAGGCCGACATCGAATTCCCGAACGACCTGCTGCGAGAAATCGACCGCATGGAGTTCTACTGCTACGAAACGCGTGAACTGATCCGCGCCAAGCACCGCCCGCTGGTGTTCATCACCTCGAACAACGAGAAAGAGCTGCCCGACGCGTTCCTGCGCCGCTGCTTCTTCCACTACATCAAGTTCCCCGACGCCGACACGATGGGCAAGATCGTCGAGGTGCACTTCCCCGGCATCAAGAAAGAACTGCTGGGCGCGGCGCTGAAGAATTTCTACGACGTGCGCAACCTGCCCGGCCTGAAGAAGAAGCCGTCGACCAGCGAACTGCTCGACTGGCTGAAGCTGCTGGTGGCCGAGGACATTCCGCTCGACGTGCTGCAAAGCAAGGACGAAAAGGTCTCGCTGCCCCCGCTGGTGGGCGCGCTGCTGAAGAACGAGCAGGACGTGTCGCTGTTCGAAAAGCTCGTGTTCATGCAGCGTCACAACCGCTGAACGGTTGGCGGCGATGGCCCTGCGTTTTCTCGAACCCGTCACGCTGAGCGGCCAGCTTGTCACGCTGGAGCCACTGGAGCGTTTGCACGAGACGGAGCTTCTCGACGCCGCCCGTGACGGCGAGTTGTGGAACCTCTGGTACACGACCATCGCCACGCCCGAAGCGGTGCTGACCTACATCGACACGGCCCTCAAGCAGCGCGAAAAGGGCATCGCCCTGCCCTTCGTCGTGCGCCTGAAGGCCGACGGCCGGCTGGTGGGTTCGACGCGCTACATGAACGCCGATGCCGCCAACAAGCGGGTCGAGATCGGTGGCACCTGGTACAGCCGCAGCGTGCAGCGCAGCGGCGTCAACACCGAGTGCAAGCACCTGCTGCTCAAGCATGCGTTCGAGACGCTGCGCTGCATCGCGGTCGAGTTCCGCACGCACATCCTGAACACACAGAGCCGCGGCGCCATCGAGCGCCTGGGCGCCAAGCTCGACGGCATCTTGCGCAACCACCAGCGCTTGGCCAATGGCACGCTGCGTGACACCTGCGTCTACAGCATCATCGAAAGCGAGTGGCCAACCATCAACGCCCACCTGCGTTGGCAGATGACCAAGCCGCGCTGACGCCAGGCCTCGCCGGGTGTCAACGGCGATGGCATGGCGACGTTGGAGACTCTCGTCGGCCCCACCCGCCCGCCCACCACCTGCCGCAAAATCCGCCGCCATGCTGATCAATTTCTTCTTCACCCTGCGGGCGGCCAAGCTCAAGGTCTCGGTCAAGGAGTACCTGACGCTGCTCGAAGCCCTCCAGGCCGGCGTGATAGACGACGAGCACGGCCCGACGGTGGACAAGTTCTACTACCTCGCCCGCACGTCGCTGGTGAAGGACGAAGCCAACTTCGACAAGTTCGACCGCGCCTTCGCCGCGTACTTCAAGGGCGTCGAGTTGCTGACCGACTTCACCAAAGAGCTGCCGCTCGACTGGCTGAAGAAGAAGTTCGAACTCGAACTCAGCCCCGAAGAAAAAGCCGCCATCGAGAAGATGGGCTGGGACGAGTTGATGGACACGCTGAAGAAGCGATTCGAAGAGCAGAAAGAGCGCCACGAAGGCGGCAACAAGATGATCGGCACCGGCGGCACCTCGCCCTTCGGTGCCTACGGCTACAACCCGCAGGGCGTGCGTATCGGGCAGGACAAGAGTCGCAACAAGAGCGCGGTGAAGGTCTGGGACCAGCGCCAGTTCAAGGACTACGACGACCAACTCGAACTGGGCACGCGCAACATCAAGGTGGCGCTGCGCCGCCTGCGCCGCTTCGCGCGCGAGGGCGCGGCCGAAGAGCTGGACCTCGACGACACCATCCGCTCGACCGCGGCCAATGCCGGCTACCTGGATCTGAAGCTGGTGCCCGAGCGCCACAACAAGGTGAAGGTGCTGCTGCTGATGGACGTGGGCGGCACGATGGACGAGCACATCCACCGCGTCGAAGAACTCTTCAGCGCCAGCAAGGCGGAGTTCAAGCACCTGGAGTTCTATTACTTCCACAACTGCGTCTACGACTTCATGTGGAAGAACAACCGCCGCCGCTACAGCGAGAAGTTCAGCACCTGGGACGTGATCCGCAAGTACAACAAGGACTACAAGCTCATCTTCGTGGGCGACGCGACGATGAGCCCGTTCGAGATCCTGCAGGCCGGCGGCAGCGTCGAATACAACAACGAAGAACCCGGTGCCGAGTGGCTGCAACGCCTGACCAACGCCTTCCCGAAGTACGCGTGGATCAACCCCGAGCCACAAGGCGTGTGGGGCTACCGGCAGAGCATCGCGGTCATCCAGCAATTGATGAACCAGCGCATGTTCCCGCTGACGCTGCAAGGGCTCGAAGGGGCCATGCGACTGCTGAGCAAGTGAACGCATGACCCTCGGGCGCTTGCGCGCTGGCGACTGGGCCGGCCGGTTGATGGGGCACGTGGGCATGGCGCTGGCGGCCGGGGGCCTGTGGGGCTGTGCGGCGCTTGCGCAGCCAGCGGGGCCCGATGCGCCCAGCGAGCCGGCGCCGGTCGCGGCTCCAAGCTCAAGCGCCGCATCGGCCCCTGCGCCGGGTGCCGAACCCGGCGCCCCGCCCCCCACCGCACCGGCCGACACCGGCGCCGCCTACCAACTGGTGGTGGACGCCCCCGGCAACCTGCGCGACCTGCTGCAGACCTACCTCGACTTGGGCCGCTTCCAGGGCGAGGCGGACGCCGACCGCATCACCTCGACCGAACTCAACCGGCTGATCGCCGCAGCGCCCGCGCAGGCACGCTCGCTGCTCGAAACCGAGGGCTACTTCAGCGCCGAAGTCACCGTCGAACGGCAGCCGTCGCCGTTCGAGGGACCGCCGCGCGTGGTGGTGCGCGTCGAGCCCGGGCCCCGCGTGCAGGTGAAGGCGTGGTCGCTCAACGTGCAGGGCGACCTGTCCACACGCGGCGGGCGCGGCGAGGCCGATGCGCTGGCCCTCATCGAGCAGTTGCGCGCGCGCTGGCCGCTCAAGACCGGCGATGCCTTCCGGCAGCCGGCGTGGAACTCGGCGAAGAACACCGCCCTCGCCCGTCTGCGCGCCGAGGGCTACCCGGCGGCCTCGGTCGAATCGACCGAGGCCCGGGTGGACGCGCGCACGAACGAAGCCCACCTCACCGTGGTGTTCGACAGCGGGCCCCTCTTCCTGCTGGGCGAACTGCGTATCGAGGGCTTGCAGCGCTACGACGAGAGCGCGGTGCGCAACGTGGCCGACTTCGACGTGGGCACGCCTTACACCGAAAAACGCATGCTCGACTTCCAGGAGCGCCTGACCAAGGTCGGCCTGTTCGAGAGCGTCACCGTCGAGATCGACCCCGACGCGGCGGCGGCCTCGGCCACCCCGGTCACCGTGAAGCTGCGCGAGCAGACCCTGCAACAGGCCACGACCGGTGTGGGCTTCAGCGACAACACCGGCCCGCGCGTGACGCTCGAGCACCGCCACCGCCGCCCCTTCGGCTGGAACCTGCAATCGCACAACAAGTTCGAGATCGGCCGCGACCTGCGCTCGTGGGAAGGCGAGCTCATCTCGCACCCGACCGAAGGTCAGTACCGCAACCTCATCGCCGGCAGCGTGTCGCGGCTCGACACCGCCGGCGACGTGACCATCGCCTCGCGCGCCCGGGCCGGCCGCTTGCTGGAAACCGAACGCATCGAACGCCTGAGCTTCGGCGAAGTGATCCGCTCAGCCACCACCAACGCCCTCGGGCGACGCACCAGCCAGACGGTCGCCGCCAACCAGCACGCGGTGTGGCGCGGGGTGGACAGCGTGCTGCTGCCCACCGAGGGCTACACGGCCTCGGTGCAGGCCGCTGCCGGCTATGCGCGCTCGAACTTCGCCGACAGCGGGCCCTTCGGCCGCGTCTACACCCGCGTCACCGGTTACTGGCCGCTCGGCCGCGCCTGGTACAGCTCGCTGCGCGTCGAGGCCGGGCAGATCATCTCGAAGCCCGACATCGGCCTGCCCGAGGCGCTGCTTTTTCGCGCCGGTGGCGACGACTCGGTGCGCGGCTACCCGTACCGCACGCTCGGCCCCAAGATCAACGGCACGCTGACCAGCGGCCGGCACCTCTTCACCACCAGCGCCGAGCTGGCGCGCCCCCTCAGCGACCGCATGCCTTCGCTGTGGTGGGCGATGTTCGTGGACGCGGGCAACGCCGCCAACAAATGGAGCGAGCTCGACCCGGCCGTGGGCTACGGCCTGGGCCTGCGCTGGCGCAGCCCGGTCGGCCCGCTCAAGCTCGACGTTGCCTACGGGCAAGAACTGCGCAAAGCCCGCCTGCACCTGAGCGTGGGCATTGCGTTCTGACGCCGCGCCCGACCGAGCCATGAGCGACGACGCCGCCCTGCCCCCACCGGCCCCGCCGGAGCCGGCTGCTCCCCCCCCGCCCAGGCGCCGGTTCGGGCGTTTCGGCGTGTGGGGCTGGCTGGGCGTGCTGCTGCTGATCGTCGTGCCCTCGCTGATCGTCGGCTTGCTGTGGTGGGCCATGGCCAGCGCGGGCGGCACCGCATGGCTGCTCGCGCGCCTGCCCAGCCTGCAGTTCGTCGAGCCGCAGGGCAGCCTGATCGGCGACTTTCGCGCGAAGCAGATGACGGTGCTGCTCAAGGGCGACGACCGCATCGTGATCGACCAGCCGCGCTGGGACGACCTGCGTGTGCGCTACACCGCCGACCCGGACACCTGGGTGGCGATCCGCGCCCGGCAACTCTCTGCCGAGCGGGTGACGCTGCAACTCGCGCCCAGCGGCAAGCCCTTTGCGCTGCCGCCGCAGCTGCGGTTGCCGATCACGCTGGCCATCGACGCGGTGCAGGTCGGCGAGCTGCGCTTGCCCAATCCCAACGTGCCCCTGTTGCACGACTTGCAAGGCCGCGTGCGCCTGGGCATGGACGGCGGCACGCTGCACCGCATCGACAACCTCGCCCTGCGGCTGGACCCGATGCAGCTGCGCGGCCATGCGCAGATCGGCGCCGACGCACCGATGACGATGGACGTGCAATTGAGCGCCAGCCAAAGCACCACCAGCGCACCAGTGGTCTTGCCGGCATGGGCCCAGGCGCTGCGAGCCGACTGGCAGGCGCAGTTGAGCGCGAAGGGGCCGCTCGCGCGCTTCAGCGCCTCGGCGCGCCTGCGAGCACAAGGCCAGCAGCTGGATGCCGAAGGCGTGATCGCCCCCATGGACGCGTGGCCCGTGCCGCAACTCGAAGCCACCACACAGGGGCTCGACCTCTCGGCGCTGCTCGCACGCGCGCCGGTCACGTCGCTGAGCGGCAGCGTCAGCATCGTGCCGCTCAGCAGCGCGGCGCGCGCGGGCACCGGCGACCGCGGCGGCGCACTGTCGGCACGCGGCACGCTCAGCAACGCCCAGCCGGGTCGCTGGACCGAGCAGCGCCTGCCGATCCGCCGGGTGGTGTTCGACCTGCGAGGCCAGGCCAACCGGCCCGACCACTTCGAGATCGCGTCGATGGACGTGCAGTTCGCCTCGGGCCTGCGCGACGCCGGGCTCATCGAAGGCAAGGGCCAGTGGACGGCCGGGCGCTTCGAGCTGAAGACCGTGCTGAGCCGGCTGCAGCCCGGGTTGATCGACCCGCGGCTGCCGGCCATGAGTCTCAGCGGCCCGATCGCGCTGAAGGGCCACGTGGCCCGCGCCGCGCCGCAAGCATCCCAGCCAGCCGCCTCGCAGCCCGCTCCTGAACTGCACGCCACGGCCGACCTCACCGGCCGGCTCGAAGCGGCCGCGCGCGAGGTGCGCGTGAAGCTCGATGCGCAGGCCACGCCGCAGCGCATCCAGGTGAATGAGTTCCGCGCCAGCGCCGGCGGTGCGCACGCCACGCTGGCCGGCACCGCCGAGCGCGGCGCAGAAAGCTGGGACTTGAAAGGCCAGGCCGCGCTGGCCGACTTCGACCCGCAGCCGTGGTTTCCGGGCGTGCCCGGCGCGGCCTGGGCGCGCGGCTCGCACAAGCTCAACGCCAAGGCCGAATGGGCGCTCAACCTGCCCGACAGCATCGGCACGCCCTCGCGCCGCGCACGCATCGACCGGCTGGCTGGCGTGCGTGGTACCGCCGAGGCGCGGCTGAGCGACAGCGTGCTGGCCGGTGTGCCGCTGAGTGGCGAACTGCGCCTGGCCCACCCGAGCCCGAGCCAACCCTTGGCCGCGTCCGCCGTGCTCGACCTCGTCGGCAACCAGTTGCGGCTCGATGGCAGCCTCGCGCCGGTGACCCAGCGCAGCGGCGAGGACCGCTGGACGCTGAGCGCCCGCGTTCCGGCGCCGGGCCGGCTGACGCCGCTGCTCAGCCTGGTGCCGGGCCTCGAACGCTCGGGCCTGCTCGATGGCCTGACCGGGAGCCTGAGCGCGGATGCCCGCGTCAACGGCCGCTGGCCCGACGCCACGATGAGCGGCACCGCGCAGCTACCCAGCCTGCGCGCGGGGCCGCTGCTGATCAATGGCGGCCAATCGCGCTGGCAGCTCGGCACACGGCGCGATGCGGCGCTCGACGTGCTGGCCGAAGTGGCCGACCTGCGCTGGCGCGGTCAGCGTGTCGATGCGACCCGGCTGCAACTGCAGGGCAGCGCACGCGAACACACGCTGTCGTTCCAGTCTGAACTGCACGCGACGCCGCCCGCCTGGGTGGACGCGCTGCAAGGCACGGCCGGCGCCTCGCGCGTGGGCACCGCCCACACCCTGGCGCGCGGCTCGGCGCGCGGCACGCTCGACGGCGGGGTGTTCGACAGCGCCGAGGGCAGCGCCCGCCCCGCGCCCTACCACTGGCGTGGGCTGGTGCAACTGCTCGAATTGCGCGGCAGCCAGGCCAACGCCATCCCATGGTTGCGCACGCGCGACGTGACCCTGGCGCTCGACGCCGGCCCGGCCGCGCAGGTGAGCGTCGGCCCCGGTCGCGTCGAGCTGCTCGACGCCGCCATGCGCTGGACGCGCATCGCCTGGCAGGCCGGCCAGGGCCTGCAGACCCAGCAGATCGACATCAACGCCGAGTTGGAGCCCCTGCCCGTGGTGCCGCTGCTGCGCCGGCTGCAGCCCGAGTTCGGCTGGAGCGGCGACCTGCACATGGGCGGGCGCATCGTGGTGAACCAGGCCGACGAGTTCAGCGCCGACATCGTGCTCGAACGCGCGCGCGGCGACCTGCAGGTCACCGACGATGCCGGCACCACGCCGCTCGGTCTCACCGACCTGCGCGTGGGCTTGAACGCGCAGGACGGCGTCTGGAGCTTCACGCAGGGCCTGGCCGGCCGGCAGCTCGGCCAGGCGGCCGGCGCGGTGGTCGTGCGCACGTCGCCGCGCCGTGCCTGGCCGGAACCCGAGGCGCCGATGCAAGGCGTGCTCGAAGCGCAGGTGGCCAACCTGGGCACCTGGGGCACCTGGGTGCCCCCGGGCTGGCGGCTCGGCGGCCGCCTGGGTGTCACCGCCAGCATCGGTGGCCGCTTCGGCGCCCCGCAATACACCGGCGTGATGACCGGCAGCGGCATCGCCGTACGCAACCTGCTGCTGGGCGTGGATGTGTACGGCGGCGAACTCGACATCACCCTCGAAGGCGAGACCGCGCGCATTCGCACCTTCACGGCCAAGGCCGGCCCGGGGCGCGTCGAGCTCACCGGCGACGCGACCTTCGGCGCCAACCCGCGCGCGCAGCTCGCTCTGGTGGCCGACCGCTTCCAGGTGCTGGGGCGCGTGGACCGCCGCGTGGTCGCCAGCGGCAAGAGCCAGTTGCTGCTCGACCGCGACAGCCTCGCCCTGACCGGCAAGCTCGCGGTAGACGAAGGCCTGTTCGACTTCTCACGCGGCGACGCGCCCAACCTCGGCAGCGACGTGGTGGTCACCGGCCGCCGCAACGAGCCCGCAGCACCGGCCGCGCCGTCGACGCGCTCGCGCAAGAGCAACCTCGACCTGCTGGTGAACCTGGGCGACCGGCTTCGCGTGCGCGGGCGCGGCATCGACACCGGCCTCAAGGGCGAAGTGCGCATCACCAACCCGGGCGGGCGCATCGCCATCCACGGCAGCGTGAGCACCGAAGACGGCACCTACGCCGCCTACGGCCAAAAGCTGGAGGTGGACCGCGGCGTGATCGCCTTCAGCGGCCCACCCGAGAACCCGCGGCTGGACATCGAGGCCACGCGCCCCAACCTCGACGTGCGCGTCGGCGTGCAGATCGGCGGCACGGCGCAGAACCCGCGCGTGCGCCTGTTCTCGGACACCGACATGACCGACACCGATCGGCTCTCATGGCTGCTGCTGGGTCGCGCCAGCGAAGGCTTGGGCACCGGCGACACGGCGCTGCTTCAACGCGCCGCACTGGCGCTCCTGGCGGGTGAAGGAGAAGGCGTCACCGACCAAATCACCAAAGCCATCGGCATCGACGAGGTCTCGGTGAGCCAGAAAGACGGCGAAGTGCGCGAAACCGTCATCACCCTGGGCAAGCAGCTGTCGCGCCGCTGGTACGTGGGCTACGAGCGCAGCCTGACCGAAACGACCGGCACCTGGCAGCTCATCTACCGGATCGCCCAACGCTTCACCTTGCGGGCGCAGTCGGGTCTCGACAACTCGCTGGATCTGATCTGGAGCTGGCGCTGGGAGTGAGTCGCCAATACCCCAAGCCCGCCGTCGCCTGACGGCATGCCTAGGGGTTGACGCGCCGCGCGCATCAGGCCGCCGTGGCGAGCTCGAGCGCGCGGATCGCGCGGTGGCCGCTGTCGAGGGCCCGCACCAAGGCATCGTTGGCCGTCTCGAAGCGGTGGCCGCCGAAGAGCCGCTCGTCGCGAAAGACCAGTTCCGGCGGGCGCCCGGCGCCGCGGCGCCGGTGGACGACCACCCCGGCCACATAGCCCCCCGTCGGTTCTTCCATCGCTCCGGCATAGATCCGGAAGTCGCCCATGTCACGTTCGGTGAAATGCATCGCTGGCTCCTTGTCGCCGACATCCCGCGTCGACATGGGGAAATCTTCGGCGCCGAAGGTCCGCATGACATCCGCAGGGGGTGGGCCCCGCTTTGGGGGAGAAGCAGTGCTTGCGTAAAAGCGTTGTTACGCAGCCTCAGGGAATGCCCGCACCGCTGACCTTCTCAAGCTTGGCATCGAAGCGAGGCCGCACATAAAGTGACAATGCCAATCTTCACCCGCCCTGACCCGAGGCAAAGGCACGCCATCCCTGTGCTTACGAGGTGAAACGCTCCAGAACCCAGGGGGCGATTTCACCCCGGCCGCCCGCGGTCTCATCCAGCGCAACGCGAGGCTGCATGCGGCTTTGCCGGTTTGTATACGTTTGCTTACGAGTGCAACCTAAAGCAAAAGGCGCGGAAAGGCGGGCGAAAATCACTGTCGCCACGGACGACCCATGAGGCTTGTCAAGGACACTGGCGCGCTCCGTAAGCGGGCGGTCGCTGTCTGCGGCAAGTCTGTGTTTTCAGGGCTCGTGGCACGCACGAAAAAATCGCTTCCGGAAGCTCGGCCCCTGCAGGGCCGGTGCCGCACATCAGACGTTGGGGACAGAGTTGAACGAACAAAGGGCATCGATGATGAAGAAAGCGGGTCGTGGGGTGGTTGCGGCGTTGGCGGCCGCCTTGGTGTTGTGGGGCCCAAGCCTCGCCTCGGCACAGATTCGCATCGGGCAGACCACCGGGCTCACCGGCCCGGTGTCGGCTTCGGTGAATGAAATCAACATCGGCGCGAAGCTGTACCTCGACTACGTCAATGCAGACGGTGGCATCGGCGGGCAACGCATCGAGCTGGTCTCGATGGACGACAAGTTCCAGCCGCCGATGGCCGTCGAGAACGCCAAGAAGCTGATCGCCGATCCGAAGGTGCTGGCGCTCTTCCTGAACCGCGGCACGCCGCACGTGCAGGCGGTGTTGCCGCTGCTGGCCGAAGGCAAGATCCCGCTGATCGCGCCTTCGACCGGCGCCATGGCCCTGCACAGCCCGGTGCAGCCGTGGATCTTCAACGTGCGCGCGACCTACCAGGTCGAAGCCGAACACGTGACGCGCCACCTGGGCCTGTCGGGCCTCGAAAACGTGGCCGTGCTGTATGTGGCCGACTCCTTCGGCGAAGACGCAGCGGCCGGCGCGAACAAGGTGTTCCGCGACGCGAACAAGAAGCCGGCCGTCTTCGAGGCCATCGACCGCGCCAAGCCCGACTACACGGCCGCCGCGCAGAAGGTCGTGGCCGCGCGGGCGACCGGCGTGCTGGTGATCGGCTCCAGCACCTCGGTGGCTTCGGGCGTGCGGGCGCTGCGCAAGGCGGGCTCGCTGGCGACGATTGCCACGCTGTCGAACAACGCCGCGTCGGGCTTCGTCAAAGAATTGGGCAACCTCGGCCCTGGGATCATCGTCAGCCAGGTCTTCCCGTCCGAGCGCAAGCAGGCGGTGGCCATGATTGCCGAAGCGGTGCGCCTGGCCAAGGCGAGCAAGCTGCCCGAGATCACGCCGGCAATGATCGAAGGCTTCGCAGGCGCTAAGGTGCTGGTGCAGGGCCTCAAGATCGCCTCGAAAGACCCGAAGGGGCTGAGCCGCGCCAGCCTCAAGCGCGCGCTGGAGAGCTTCAACCGCTACGACCTGGGCGGACTGGAGATCACCTACAGCTCGAACGACCACACCGGCCTCAATTTCGCAGACCTGTCCATGATTGGTGAAGACGGGAAGTTCCGGCGCTGATGCGCATGAACGCCGGCGTGCCGGCTCCCGTCCACACCGATCCGCCACCACCAGCACAAGGCGCCGCCGCAGCCGCCGCAGAGCCGCCTGCGGCGGAGCCCGAACCGCCCGCAGCGCCCGAGTCCGGCCGGCTCGCACGCCACCTGGTGGTGTTTTGCGCCGCGCTGGGCGGCTTTGTGGACCTGTACTGCACCCAGGCCATCTACCCCAGCCTGCAAGCGCGCTTCGGCATTTCGGTCGCCGGTGCCGGTGCGCTGGTCACCACGACCACGCTGGTGCTGGCACTGTTTGCGCCCTTTGCCAGCTGGTTTTCTCACAAGGTCGGCGCGCGCCGTGCCACCGTTGGCGGGCTCGCCGGGCTCACGCTCTCGGTGTTCCTGATGGCCTTCGTCGATCAGACCTGGCAGCTGATGGCCTTGCGCGTGATGCAAGGCCTGCTGATCCCGGTGGTGCTGTCGTCGGTCTTGCGCACCAACCAGGCGCTGGGCGGCGAGTCCGAGGCCCTGGCGCTGGCCGGCACCTACGTCAGCGGCACGGTGCTGGGTGGTGTGATGGGGCGCTTCCTGCCCGCAGCCCTGGTGCCGGCCATCGGCTGGACCGGCGCCTTCCTCGCGTTCGCGTTCGTTCATGCGGCGCTGATGGCCGTCGTGGCGCGCTTGTACGTATCGCCGACGCCACAACCGCCGCCACCCGCAGACGCCGCTGAAAGCTCGGGCCCCTCGGGGCCCAAGCCATGGCTGCACATCGCCCTGCTCGGCATGGCAGGCTTCAGCTTGCTGTTCTCGCAAGCGGCGACCTACACCTACATCGCGATCCGCTTCGCGTCCGAGCCCTATGGTTGGAGCACGGCGCAGCTCGGCGCGATCTACCTCGTCTTCTTGCCTTCGCTGGTGTTCGTGCGCCTGTCGCGCAGCCTGGTGGCGCGCATTGGCGCGCTGGCAGCCCTCAAACGTGCGGTGATGGTTTCGACCGCCGGGCTGCTGCTCACACTGGTGTCACCGGCATTGGCCATCGTCGCCGCATTGGTCGTTTTTTCGGTGGGGATCTTCGTGTGCCAGGCCTTGTTGGCACACCTGGTGTCCGCCGCTGAAAAGCAGTACGAAGGTGTGCCGGTCTCTGGCATCTATCTGTGCTGCTATTACCTGGGTGCGAGTGCTGGCGCGATCGCGCCTGCGCTCTTGTGGGCCGACTTCGGTTGGCCGGGTTGCATCGCCTTGGTCATTGGCGTGCAACTTGCAACCGCGACCATTGCAAAGTTAGGGGGATCACGATGGACAGGCGCTCGTTCATAGTGATCTGGCGGAGCTTGCCCGCACTTTCTAAAGCCTTGGGGAAAATCTCGATTGCAGTTGCCAATGCTTACCCATCACACAAACGCAGACTCGTACATTGATTCGGCTGGATCAAAACAGGGGATGAATAAATGAATGACCTGAGCAACGCGGGCGTCAAACTGTTGGGCGGGGAGAGCCTTCCAAACTGGAAGGTCGAAGCCCCGATCGTTCTCGAAACCATTCGTCAGCATCACCACCAAGCCCCTTACCGCGACGTGACGCCCTTTGCGTCGCCAACGGGCACCCACGCGCTGCGCCGCGACCTCATTGCGCGTGCACCGGGCTTTGCCGCCTTCATCGAAGAGCTGGTCGAGCAATTCGACGGCGCATGCGGCATCTTTGTGCCCGAGTTGGGTTTGCAGCACCTCGATGTCGATTCGCGTGCACTGATCGCCTATGCCGTGGGCCTGTGCATCGGCGTACCCACCGCCACGGATCAATACCAAATCATTTGGGACGTGAAACCTCGGCAAAAGGAAGCCGGCTATTTCTCGACGTTTTCTGAAACCGACCTCGAAGCAGCCTTCCACACCGACACCCAGTACTACCCGAGCCCCGAAGAAGCCTTCATCCTCTACACGATGGAGCCCGCCCGCTGCGGCGGCGGCATGTCGCAGGTGTGCGACGCGCGCGGCCTGCGCGCACAGCTCGAAAAAGAAGCGCCCTGGGCCGCCAAGGTGCTGACCGAACAGCCGCTGCCCTTCCGCGTGCCCACCGCCTTCATGACGACCAAGGTGCCGGGTGCGGTGCAGGCGACCATTGCGCCGGTGCTGGGCGACTCGCCGTTCATCCGCTACCGCCGCGACACGCTGGCCGACGGACTGATGCACTTCCCCGAGTACGGCACGGCAGACGTGCACCGCGCGCTCGACAAGTTCGAAGAGGTGCTGGCCGACTGCGCCTACACGGCCGAGTTCTTCATGCCGCGCGACAGCCTCATCCTCCTGAACAACCACCACGCATTGCACGCCCGCACGGCCTTCCAGGACCACGAACGCCACTTGCTGCGCATTCGCTTGCGCTGCGGCGAACCGGTGCTGTCCACCGAAGGACGTCACGAGTTGGTGACCCGCGTGCCCGGCGAGCACGCCCACGCCACGGCCTGAGCACCTGGGCGCAGGGCTGTGGGGCGCTTGCCCTACACTGCGCGCCCAGATCAGCGGGCGACCTCTGCCGATCGCTCGCCGTAGTTCAATGGATAGAACGGCCGCCTCCTAAGCGGCAAATACAGGTTCGATTCCTGTCGGCGGGACCAACCGGCCCCACGACGCGCCGACCTGACCCAACAACAAGGCCCCGACCAATCTGGCGCGGGGCCTTTGTTTTTGCTCGTGCGCCGCGAGCGGCACAGCCGCTGCCTGTCGGTCGCCGAGCGCTCCCTGTCTTGGCTTCGCGTTGCCTTCAGTCCGCGCGACGGCGGCGCGCCGCGTAGCCAACCGCCCCCAGGCCCGCCAGCATCAGCGCATAGACCTCGGGCTCCGGCACGGCCGCCACGGCGTTCAGGCCGATGGTGAAGTCGTCCCAGTCGCGTTGGGCGCCGTTGCTGAAACCCAGCACGTAGTCAAAGCTGCCGAGCGACGTGACGACATCGCGACCCAGCACCACGAAGCCGGCGCCTCCGCGCGAGCGATCTTCGGCACTGGCGTACGAGCCCCCTGTCGAACTGCCGAAGATGAACGACAGCAGTTCGCCCTGGTGGTACGCGCCGGTGATGCTCGCGCCAGGCGCCATCCCGTTGGTCAGCTTGCCGCCCTGCGGCAGCACGAGGTAGTCGAACACCTGCGAATCTTTGCCGATGTAGGTCAGCGTGAATTGGCCGTCGGTTCGAGCGCGAAACTGCCCAGATTCGCCGCTCAGGTAGGGACTTGCATCGAAGCTGGCGCCCACCGGGTCGAATGCCCCGTCGAGGGTGACACTGCCGCGCGAGTCGAATGCCACGTTGGCCGAAGCCGTCGCAGCCATCCAACTCATCGCCGCGGCGATCAGGATGTGCTTGGTGTGCATTGCTGTCTCTCTTCTTTCTGCGTTGAAGGACACCCGGCCGAGCGCAGAAGCTCGACGGGGCGAACGAAGCGTGGGGAGCGCGCTTGCGGACGAGCCGACAGCGCTCTGGCACTGTGTCTCCCGGCGACGCAAGAAGGGATCGGCCAGCGGCGTTGCCCTGCGTAGGCGGCACCTGCAAGCGCTTGTAGGAAGGGCCTCACCCTGATCGGGGGGTGTCGGCGGGCACGCCCACGCGCGCGTTGAGAACCAGTCGCAATGCCAGCGCGAAGCGCGCGCCTGTGTCCACGCCCATGAACTGCGCGCGAGGGGGCGCTGGCGGCGTGAAAAGCGGATGAAACTTCCCCCTGCCGAGCCCTTCCAAGCGAGGGGCGCGGCATATACTGAAATCGCGCGAATTCAAGCCTTCAGGCAGGAAAAGTCACACATGGGTGCCAAGTTCAAAGTAGCCGGTTGGGTCATGGCAGGGGCCTTCGTTGGGGCCCTGGGCACCATGCAGTTGCAAGCCACGGCGCGCAACCCGGTGTCCGAGCTTCCCTACGAGGAAGTCCAGAAACTCGCCACGGTCTTCGGCCTGATCAAGACCGACTACGTCGATCCGGTGGACGAGAAAAAGCTCATCAACGACGCCATCTCGGGCATGGTGTCGGGGCTCGACCCCCACTCGCAGTACTTCGACAAGAAGACCTTCAAAGAATTTCGCGAGAGCACCTCGGGCAAGTTCATCGGGGTCGGCATCGAGATCGACATGGAAGACGGCCTGGTCAAGGTCGTCACGCCGATCGAGGGCTCGCCGGCTTTCCGCGCCGGGCTCAAGAGCGGTGACCTGATCACGATGATCGACGACACGCCCGTCAAGGGCCTGACGCTCGAACAGGCGGTCAAGCGCATGCGCGGCGAGCCGCGCACCAAGGTCACGCTGACGATCTTCCGCCGCGCCGAGACGCGCAGCTTTCCGGTCACCATCGTGCGCGACGAGATCCGCACGCAGAGCGTTCGCGCCAAGGTCATCGAGCCCGGCTACGCCTGGCTGCGCGTGAGCCAGTTCCAGGAGCCGACGGTCGAAGACTTCGTGCGCAAGCTCGACGAAATCTACAAGCAGGAGCCCAACCTCAAAGGCTTGGTGCTCGACCTGCGCAACGACCCGGGTGGCCTGCTCGAAGCCTCGGTGGCCATCTCGGCCGCCTTCCTGCCGCCCGAGGCGGTGGTGGTCACGACCAACGGCCAGATCCCCCAGGCCAAGGAAGTGCGCAAGGCCCGCCCGGCCGACTACACCCACAGCCGCGCAGGCGGCGGCGACCCGTTGCGGCGCCTGCCCGCCTCGGTGAAGAAGGTGCCGCTGGTGGTGCTGGTGAACGGCGGCTCGGCTTCGGCCAGCGAGATCGTGGCCGGTGCGCTGCAAGACCACAAGCGCGCGACCATCATGGGCGCGCAGACCTTCGGCAAGGGCTCGGTGCAGAGCGTGCGACCGCTGGGCACCGACACGGCGATCAAGATCACCATCGCGCGCTACTACACGCCCAACGGCACGTCGATCCAAGCCAAGGGCATCGTGCCCGACGTGATGCTCGACGAAACCGCCGAGGGCAAGAACTACGCAGCGCTGCGCCTGCGCGAAGCTGATCTGCAGCAGCATTTGTCGAGCGGCCAGGGCCCCGAGAAGAAAGATCCAGCCCAAGAAAAGGCCCGCGAAGAAGCGCGCAAGAAGCTCGAAGAAGAAGCCGCCAAGACAACCGCGCCGCAGCGCCTGCCCGAACTGGGCAGTGCCGAGGACTTTCAACTCGCCCAGGCGCTCAACCACCTGAAGGGCAAGCCGGTGCTGGTGTCGAAGACGATGACCGAGCGCAAGCCGGACGAGCCCAAGACGAACTGACGGACGCTTCGCCCTCTCGCCAAACGCCCGCGCGACCCGCGGGCGTTTGCCTTTTCAGCGCACGTAGATGAGCGTCGTGGCCCGCGCCTGCACGTAGCCACCAGTCGCCGCCGCGTTCGGGCAGGCCCCGGCGAGCGGCTGGTTGCAGGCGATGGCCGTCAGCCGGAAGATGCTGACCTGCCCGGCGTCGTCGGGCGCACCGGCGGCCTCGCACCGCACCGTCACCGCCGTGCCGCCTGCGCTGAACGGCGGCACGAAGCTCACGGGCGAGGCAGCGCATGGCGCGGCCTGCCGCAAGTGCCGAAAACGCGCCCACTCCAGCCCGGCTTCGGCGGCCTGACGCGCCCGCGACACGGCCAGTTCCGTGGCGTAGCTGTCCTGCATGCCGATGCCTATGCTGGCCCCATACGCGAGCATGCTGCCCATCAGCACGATCACGCCGAGCATCAGCACGGCCGACACGCCCTCCTCCTTGCGACGAAACGATGTCATGGCTGATCCTGCACCGCGAACTGCCAGTTCGCCTCCGCCTGCTCGGGCGCGGCGGCCCCGGGGGCGGTCGCGTTGAATTGCACGCGCATCGTGGCCACCTGTCGGCTCGACGTGGCCGACACACCCACCACGCGAAAGTCGCAGGCAGCGAGGTTCGTGGCCATGACCGCCGACGGCGCCGCACCGAACGCCGCGGGCACGCCGGCCGCCGCGATGGCATGGCCCCACCGGCGCAGCATTTGCCCCGCGGCGTTGCATTCGTAGACGACGGGCGTCTCGACCACCCAGAAGCTGCGCCGCTCCTGCGCGAAGGCGGGCGTGCTGCCGGGGTCAGGAAAGGTGTGGTTCTGCACCTGGAGGCAGACCGCCCCGTTCAACGGTGGCGGGTTGTTGCCGGGTGGGCCGACTGCCGCCAGCCGGCTCTTCGACCCGCCCGTGGCATTGCCGCCCTGGTAAGGGTTGCCGGCGCCGGGAAAGGGCACAGGGTTGACGACGACGAAGTCGGCGTTGACCGCCATTGCCGTGCCGTCTGGCTGTACCAGCGGCCCGAGGCTCGCGAAGCAGTTGTCGGCCGCGTCGAAGCGCAGGCGCTGCGGATCCGGGCCGCTGCAAGCGGCCGGGCAGGCCACGTCGACACCGGCCGCCACGCGGTAGCGGCCCTTCACCCGGTAGCGCAGGAACTCGATGCGGTTGCGCGCCGCGTTCACGCGCAGGCTGCCGGGCACGGCGCGCGCGAAGTCACCACGCATCACCGTGGCGATCTGCTCCATCTCGGTGCTCACCTCAGCGCGTGCGCTGCTGTCGAAGTAGGCGCGCATGGGCATTTGGAACATCGGCACGGCCACCGTCGCCAGCAGAGCCAGCAAGGTGATGGCGACGATCATCTCGACCAGCGTGAAGCCGGCCTCGTTGGCGCCTCGCCGCGATGAGGGGTCAGAAGTTGTTCGGCGCATGGCGCGTCCGCAATCCTTCGACGAACACCGGCTCGACGCCCGGGCAGCGCACATCGACGCGGATGCGCAGCACCTCGGCCGCCGGCACGCCGTTCATCGCCACACGCGCGAGCTGCACGCCGGCGCTGCAGCCGACCAGCACGCTGCCAGGCGGGTTGAGCGCATTGCCGGCCATGTCGCACAGGCCGGCGCAGCCGAAGCCGCTGGCGTAGTCGCTCACGCCGTCGTAGCGGTTGTTGGGGTTGAAGCGCGTCTCGCCGCCTTCCACGCCGAGGTTGTCGACCGAGCCGGCGGGGCAACCCGCAGCATTCGCCGCCCGGCTGGGGGCATCGCAGAAGGTGAAGGGCTGCTGGCGGATCTCCTCCAGCAGCGACTGCGCTATGACGAGCATCTGGCGGTTCTTCATGCCGATGGCGGACTGCTCGGACATGCGCCCCGCCAGCTGCGTGACGGTCGCCGCCATCACGCCCAGCATGACGATCACAAACAGCACGTCGATGAGCGTGAAGCCGCCTTCGGGCGATGCGAGGCGCTTCATCACTGGTAGGCGAAGCCGGTCTCGCGAGCCACACGCACGACGCCTGTGCCCACAGACAGGCTCAGGTTCGCGTTCGGTACCGGCTGCCCGTTGGCGTTGAAGGCCACCTGCACGGCGCCGCCCCAGGCCACACCGAAGGGCAGATCGATCAGGTAGGGCTGCGAGCCCCCGGGCTCGGGCACGGGCAGGCCCGTGCACGCCACGCCGTAGCGCATCTCGGCCTGCTGGGGGGGGCCAGCGACAAGGCGCACGCACACGTCGCGCTGCTGGGCGATGGCGACGCGCCGGGCGTCGCGCAGCATGCCTTGCAGCTGGTCGCGAAAACCGCGCTCTTGGAGCGCGGTTCGGTCGAGCATCCGCGGCAGGGCCACGGCGGCCAGGGTGCCCATCACGATCAGCACCACGGTCAGCTCGACCATGGTGAAACCGCGTGAGGGCTTCATGGCATGAATCAGCAGCCTGCGGTCAGCATCTCGGTCACCGTCGGTGCGGCGCCGATCTGGGTCGGAGGCACGTAATTGAACGAACACGTTGCCGCGTTGACGCCGCCGGTCACCCGAATCTGGCGACCACCGTTCGGTGCAGCGGCGGTTTGATAGCCGTTGGCACCCAGCGCTGCCGTGATGTCTGCAGCAACGGGCGCTCCGGTCAGCTGGACGATGCCCGAAGCGAGCACGATGCCGGCATCCGCGGCGGTCGGGTACAGGCGAAAGACCGGAATCAGTCCGTTTTCCGTACAAACGTTGCCGTTGCCGTTGGCCGCGACGTTCGGTACGCCGAAGCCTGCGCAGGCCAGCTGCACTTGGCCTTGCCGCGCCATGGCGGCACCGTGGATCATGCCGCTGGCGGACAAGACCGCGCCACGCGCCGCGTTGAGCTTGGCCACGCGCGCATCGCGCTGCATGTTGGTGAAGCGCGGCAGCGCTACCGCAGCCAGCACACCCAGGATGACGATCACAACGATCAGCTCGATCATCGTGAAGCCGCGTTGAGAACGTTTGCTCATCTCATAACTCCATTGCGGTTGAAATCTGCCAACCGGGTCACGTTTCCCAGCCGGTCAACGGGTTATCGGCCGGTGGTGAGGCAACTTGACAAACATCAGCCTGGGGAATACACGCAGAGCCGCCTCGCGGCGTGACGCATGTCACTTGTTGGCGTGGCTGCCCATGTCCCACATCGGCAAGAAGACCCCGAGCGCCAGCACCAGCAAGATGCCACCGAGCATCACGATGAGGATGGGCTCGATCTTCGACGACAGCGTCTTCAGCTCGTACTCGACCTCTTGCTGGTACATGCCGCCGATCTCGTCGAGCATTTCACCCAGCGTGCCCGACTCTTCACCCACCATGACCATCTGCAGCACCACCGGCGTGAACACACCCGCCTTGCTGCTCGCGGCCAGCAGGGTGTCGCCGTGCTCGACCGCGCTGCGCATCTGCGCCAGCGCCTGCGCCACAAAGGCGTTCTCGACCACCGCGGCGCTGAGCGTGAGGCCTTGCACCACGGGCACGCCGCTCTTGAACACCAGCGCAAGGCTGCGGGTGGCCTGCGACAGCACGCCCTTTTGCACCAGCGAGCCGGCAATCGGCAGGCGCAGCTTGAGGCGGTCCCAGAACAGGCGGCCGCGCTCGGTGCCGACGAAGGCCCGAGCAGCGAAGAACAGGGCCACGCCGGCCAGCAAGATGGCCGGCCACCAGGTCACGGTGAACTTCGAGGTGCCCAGCAGGATGCGCGTCATCAGCGGCAGCTCGGCGCGCATGTTCTCGAACACCTTGGCGAAGGCCGGGATGACGAAGATGTTGATGACCGCCACCGCGCCCACCATCGCCAGGATCACGAAGGTCGGGTAGCGCAGTGCGCTCTTGACCTGCTCGCGCATGAACTTCTGAAATTCAAGGTGGTGAAAGAGGTTCTTGAAGATCTCTTCGAGCCGGCCGGTCTGCTCGCCCACGCGGATCATCGACACGTAGAACGCATCGAACACGTCGTCGCGCTTGGCCATGGCCTGCGACAGGTCGAGCCCGGTGTCGAGCGAGGCGTGCAGGTCGCGCATCAGGCGCGCCACGGCGGGCCGCGTGGCCGAGCTTTCGAGCCCGCGCAGCGCCCGCAAGATGGGGATGCCCGAGCGCATCAGCGTGACCATCTGCCGCGTGAACATCATCAGCTCGATGGCATTGATGCGGTCGCGTTTGAACAGGCGCGCCAGCACCTCGCCGGCGTCTTGCACTTCGCGCACAGGCTCGATGGCCACGGGCGTCATGCCCGAGTTCATCAGCCAGTCGGCCACGTGCCCGGGCGTGGCCGCTTCGAGCACGCCGGTGACGAGCTGGCGCGCCGGGTCGCGGGCAGAGTAGTTGAAGTTAGGCATGGTCAGCGACCGCGCTCACCCACGGTGCCATCACGCCTGGTTGCTCACCCGCATCGCTTCGGCCACCGTGGTGCGGCCGGCCAATGCGAGCCGCAGGCCGTCGGCGCGCAGCGTGTATTGCGAGAACTGCGCGTGCGCGATCTTGGCGAAGCCGGACGCATCGCCGGTGGCCGCGGCGTGCACCAGCTCGGGCGTCATCTCGATCATTTCGTAGACGCCGGTGCGGCCTCGGTAGCCGGTGTTGCGGCAATGCGAGCAACCGGCGCCTGAGAGGAACCTGCCTTCGTGTTCTTGCACGCGGTCGCCGAGTTCGATGGACAGCCACTCGCGTTCGGCCGGGCTCAGCGGGTGGGGCTGCTTGCAGTGCTCGCACAGCACGCGCACGAGGCGCTGGGCCAGCACCATGCGCAGGCCGAGCGACACCATGTACGGCGGCACGCCCATGTCGGCCAGGCGCATCGGGGCGCTGGCGGCGTCGTTCGTGTGCAGCGTGCTCAGCACCAGGTGGCCGGTGAGCGCGGCGCGCAGGCCGATCTCGGCGGTCTCTTGGTCGCGCATTTCGCCGACCAGCAGCACGTCGGGGTCTTGCCGCAGGCAGCTGCGCAGCACGCGCGCGAAGCTGAGGTCGATCTTTTCGTGCACCTGCACCTGGTTGAGCCCGGGCAGGCGGTATTCGACCGGGTCTTCGACGGTGATGATCTTGGTGCCCGGGGTGTTCAGCTCGGCCAGCGCCGCGTACAGCGTGGTGGTCTTGCCGCTGCCCGTGGGGCCGGTGACGAGGATCAGCCCCGAGGTCGCCTTCAGCGCCTTGCGCAGGTGCGCGAGGATGGGCGCCGGCAGGTCGAGCGCGTCGAGCTGCATGCGGTCGGCGTTCTGCACCAAGAGGCGCATCACGACCGATTCGCCGTATTGCGTGGGCAGCGTCGAGATGCGGATGTCCACCGCCTGCGAGCCCACGGTGAGCTGGAAGCGGCCGTCTTGCGGCAGGCGCTTCTCCGAGATGTCGAGGCTCGACATGAGCTTGAGCCGCTGCACCATGGCCGAGGCGATCTTCGGGTCGTAGGTGCTCTGCACGGTCAGCACGCCGTCGATGCGCAGGCGCACGGCCACGTTCTTTTCTTGCGGCTCGACGTGGATGTCGCTCGCGCCCTGCGACAGCGCCGCCTCGAAGATCGACTGCATCAGCCGCACGATGGGCGCGTCGTCGCTGGTGGCGTTCAACTCCAGCAGGCCGAGCCCGCCCTTGACGCCGATGTTCAGGTCGGCCGCGACTTCGTTGGCCAGGCCCGAGAGTTCGTCTTGCCGCTGGTAGATGCGGTCCACCGCCGAGAGCAGGTTGCGCTCGGTGACGACCGCCGGGTGCACGGTGACGGCCAGCACGCGCGCCACTTCGTCTTGCGCAAAGATGTCGGTCGGGTCGGCAAAGCCCACCAGCAGGCCGCCCAGGTGCTCGCCCAGCACCAGCGCACGAAAGCGCCGCGCCTGCGACTCGGGCAGCTTGCGCACGAGCTTGGCGTTCAACTCGTGCTTGCGCAGGTCGATGAAGGGGATGTGCAACTGCCGGCTGATCACCTGGCCGATGGCCTCGTCGGTGACCAGGCCCGAGTCGGTGAGCACGCGGCCGAGCTTGCGGCCGGTCTTCTTCTGCTCGGCCAGGGCCTGCGTCAGTTGTTCGGCCGTGATCAGGCCATCGACCACGAGGGCATCGCCGAGTCTGAATTTCTGTGGGGCGCTCATGGGTTCGGTCCCTTCGGGGGTCGGCAGGCAGCGGCACTCATCGCAGCGCCGCCAATTTTTGATCGAGGTAGGTCAGCAGGTCGCCGCGCAGCGAACCAATGCTGCGCGCGCGCTGCAGCGCCAATTGCGCCTCGCGCGGGCGGCCTTCGGCATCGAACGCGAGGCCAAGGCCCAACCAGGCAGCGGCGTTCTCAGGATCGAGCCGCACGACGGACTGGTAGGCCTCGGCGGCTTCGCGCGTGCGGCCCTGGCGCATCAACACGCTGGCGCGCAATGCGTGGGCGTCGGCACCGAGTGCTTGCTGCGTGGACAGCACCGCCAGGGCGCCGGTGGCGTCGCCGGCCTCGACCTTCAGCCGGGCCAGCAGAAAGGCGAACTGCGCCTGCTGCGGCTGGCGTTGCAAGCCGGCCTGCAGCAGCGCCGCGGCTTCGTCGAAGCGCCGCGCCTCGCACAGCAGCACGGCGGCGAGCTGGCGTGCGGCCAGGTGGTCGGGGTCGAGCGACAGCGCTTCGAGCGCCTTGTCGAGCGCCTGCGAGCTGTGGCCGCTGGCCGCTTGCTCGCTGGCCTGGGCATAGGCCCCTTGGGCGCGTTGGGCCGCGCCCATGGCCGAGGGACGTTTGTCCACGCGGCCACCCGACATCGACGGCTCGGGGGCCGGCACGCCGGGGGTCGAGCGGGTGAACAGCACCGGCTCCGGCCGCAGTGCGAGGGCATCGCCGTCGGCAGGCGCCGGGGCCTCATGCGGCGCAAGCGATGGCGGCCGATCGTCGAAAGCTGCGTCGCGGGCCGGCGCGCGCTGCGGGGCACGGGCAAAGTCAGACCGCAGCGGCTCGGCCGGCGCTGCGCTGGTGGTCGCAGCCACGGGCGCGACGCCCATGGCGCCGCTGCCGCGCTCGGCCGCAGCCGGCGCCACGGCGCTGGCGGTGGCCACCGACGCGGGGGCCGATGCACTCTCGGCGGGCGCCGCCTGCGCATCGGGGCCCAACGCCACGGGCTTGGGCAGGCGCGCCGGCGCAGGCACCCAGGGCGTCCAGTTGCCGAAGGCCGCGACCGACACCAGGGCGGCGCCAGCCAGGGCGATGAACTGGACGCGGCGCGACCGCCACGCCGGGGCCGCGGCCTCGGGCGCCGCCACGACGCCGGGACCGGCTTCGGCCGGCGGCCCTGCGCGGCGCGCGTCGAGCGCGTTCAGCATCTGGTTGATGACGCTCATGCTTCGGTCCTTCGCAGCCAGCGACCGCCGCGCGGGGCTTTCAATCGATAACCGCCTTCGTCGCGCACGGCGGCCAGGGCTTCGCGCCAACCCACGTGGCGGTGGCCACGGCCATACGCGACCATCAGGCCCTTGTGCGCGAGGATGTTGGCAATGCGTGGCACGCCACCGCTCGCACGGCGCAGCAGCCACGTGGCGACGGGGCTGAACACCGGCCCGCCCCGCCACCCGGCCACGCCCATGCGGTGTTGCAGGTAATGCGCAAAGTCTTCGCGCGCCAAGCCGCGCAAGCACGCGCTGAAGGCGATGCGGCTGGCGAGCGAGCGGATGCGGTGCGTTTGCAGGTGCTCGTCGAGTTCGGGCTGGCCGAAGAGCACGATCTGGATCAGCTTGCGCTTGCCGGTCTCGAGGTTGGACAGCAGGCGCAGCGCTTCGAGGCTGTCCACCGGCAGCGCCTGCGCTTCGTCGATGCACAGCACCACGCGCCGGCCTTCGGCGGCCAGCTGCATCAGCTCGGCTTCGAGCGCGCGGCACAGCGTGTGTTCGTCGGCGTCGGCGGGCAGGCGGAGGCTCAGCTCGCTGCCCGCGACCCGCAGCAGGTCGCGCGCGGCCAGGCGCGGGTTCAGCACGTAGGCGGTGACCACGTCGGCAGGCAGGCTGGCCAGCAGGTGGCGGCACATCAGCGTCTTGCCGGTGCCCACCTCGCCGGTGACCTTCACGAAGCCTTCGTGGCTGTTCAGCGCGAGCAGCACCGTGTTCATCGCAGCCTGGTGGTGCCGGCCGCGGAACACGAACTCGGTGTCGGGCGTGAGCGCGAAGGGGTACTCGCGCAGGCCGAAGTGGTCGAGGTACATGGTGGCGCCTATCGCGGGGTGGCCGGCACGCGGCCCATGCGCTCTTGCGTGCCGTTGAGGTCGGCCATCCACTGCGCATCGCTCTTGATGACGGTCGGCTTGATCAAAAAGACCAGCTCGCGCTTGACCAGGCTGCGGTTCGTGCGTTTGAACAGGTGCCCGGCGAGCGGCATTTCGCCCACGCCCGGCACCTGCGCCTTGTCGTCCGACTGGCTCTGCTGCATCAACCCGCCGATGGCGACGATGTAGCCGTCTTGCACCCGCACGACGGTGTCGGTCTCGTTGACGTTGCTCGATGCCAGCGGCAGCGTGAAGTTGCCGGCCGTGCCCAGGTTGACCACGCGGCTTCGTTCGGTCACCTCGCTCACGGACGGGCGCACGTGCATGGTGACCATGCCCTCGTCGTCGATCTGCGGCGTCACGTCGAGCGAAATGCCCGAGAAGAAGGGCTGCACCGTGATCGTCGGCGTGGTCACGTTGCCGGCCGCGCTGGAGGTCGTGGTGGTCGAGATGTTCGTGATGAAGAAGTCGTCGGTGCCGACACGCAGCACCGCCTTCTGGTTGTTGATGGCGGCCACGCGCGGCGACGACAGCACCTGCACCGTGCCCTGCGTTTCAAGAAAGGCGAGCAGGCCGTTGAAGGTGTTGGTCGTGAAGGCCAGGCCCAGCATGCCCGCACCGCCCGCGAAAGGGCTGGTCAGCACGTTGCCCAGCACGTTGGGCGTGACGGCAGCCGGCGGCCCGGGGTCGACCGGCGTGTTGATCGATCCGCTCGGGATGCCGTACTGCCGGCCGATGCTGCCCGGCACGTTAATGGTGTTGGCGTTGGCGCCGACCGACATGCGGTGGTTGCCTTGCGACAGAAGCGCCCAGTTGATGCCCGACTCGAAGCCCTCTTTCAGGCTGACCTCGACGATCTTGGCTTCGAGCATCACCTGCCGTTCGATCGACAGGCGCGCCGAGCGCAGGAAGTTCTCGACCTCGCGCATGTCTTTCGGAAAGCCCTTCACCACCACCACGCCGGTGTGCTGCGACATCACCACCTGGCGGCCGCCCTCGGTGCCGATCACGGCCTTGAGCGAGGTTTCGAGTTCTTTCCAGAAGTCGGTGTCGGTCGAGGTGGACACCTGGCTGCCCTCGGCCGAGCCGAGCCCGGCCGCACTGGTGCCACCGCTCGCACCGCTGCCGCTCTGGCTGGCGATCGAACCCGAGGTCACGCGCGTTTCGCTGCGGCCCAGGCGCTTGCCGGTCGGGTAGCTGACCTGGAACATGCGCGTTTGCAAGGTCGCCGGCTGGATGAACACGCGCGTGCCGTCGATGCGGTATTCGAGCCCGTGCAGCTCGCGCAGCACATCGAGCGCCTCGCGCACGGTCACGTCTTTCAGGTTGATCGACACCGTGCCGCTCACCCCCGGAGGCACGAGGATGCTGTAGCGCGAGCCCGAAGCGATCGCATGGAAGACCTGTTGCAGCGACGCGTTGTTCACCGCCAGGTCGAAGCGCGGCTCGGGCGCCCTGGCGGGCCGTGGCAGCTCGGTGGTCAGGGGCGGCATCAGCGCGTCGGCCACCTTGTCGGGCACCTGCGGCTTGGGGCGCGCGTTCAGCGCTTCGGCGAGGGCGTCGTCGATGCTGTTGCGCGCGGCGCGGGGCTGCGGCCCCATCTGGCAAGCCGCCAGCGAGGCGAGAAGCGCGCCGGCGAGGGCGATGCGGGTGGACGTCATGACAGGGCTCATTTCTCTGGGGCCGCCGCCTCGGGGGCGTCGGGGTCGGCATCGGTGCGGGCCGGGGGCGCGGGCGACGGCGTCGGGGCGAACGACATCGGCAGCCGTTCGCGGCGGCCGTTGGGGTGTTGCAGCACCACGGCCTGCGGCGACAGCTGCGCGAGCCGCGCACCGCGCACCGCGTGGCCCAGCGGCACCCAGCGCCCGTCGATCAGGGCGGCAGGGCGCGAGCCCATGCGAACGCCGGTCAGGCCGAAGCCGGCGGCGGCCTCGGGGTCGGACGCCCGCGCCGCCACCGCATCGGCAGAGACGACAGACGGCGGGGTGAACGGGTCGCGCGGCCCCATGGCCAGCGAAGGCAACGTGGCGCACAAGGCGGCAGCGATGAAACCCAGCGCGAGGCCATGAGCGCCCCAATGGAGGACGCGCGTCAGGCCCGCGCGCAAGGCGATCACAACGCGAGCCATGTGGCCTCCGGGCTGATGGTGGTGAAGACGAGCAGCGCACGCACCGCGGCGCCTCCGGGTTGGGCCGTGACCTGCACCTGTTCGACCCGCAGGGGCTTGAGCCCCGTCTCGAGTGCAGCGACCGACGCGGCCACCTGCGCGGCCGGACCTTCGAGCGTGAGTTCGGCGCGGTGGCGGTACAGGCGCGGGGCAGAGGCCGGCGCGGCGGCGGGCATGGCGGCGTGGCCGCCCGGGTCGGCACCAGGGGCATCGCCGGCCTCGTCTGCATCCGCCACCGGGGCTTGGATCTCGATCGGCTCGACCGGCAAGGCGCGCAGGCCGGTCAGCGTGGTGCCGCGCTGCTGCAGCGCGCGGCGCACGAAGTTGTCGAGCGCCTCGCGCTGGGCCTGCTGCACGCCCAGCGCCGCGAGGCGGCCCTCGAGGTCTTTGGCACGCACGAGGGCGGCTTCGAGGCGCTGCTCGCGTTCGACACGCTCGGTGTTCTGCGCCTCGATCTCGGATGCGCTCTGCTCCTCGACCGCTGCGGCGATGCCCCGGCGCTTGTCGGCCATGGGCATCAGCACGGCGGCTTCGAGCCCGATGAACACCGCCAGCAGGCCGCCGGCCAGGGCCAGGCGGTCGCGCGGCGGCAGGGCGTCGATGCGCCCGGCGAGTTGGAACACGAAGGTCCGGATCGCCTGCTTCATTTGGACTCCTCGGTGCCGGCCATGCTCGACATCTCGAAGCCGAAGTGGCGGGGCGCGGGGCGCCGGGGGACGCCGGGGTCGGAGGGCGGGTCGGTTCCGTCCTGGGGTGCTTCGCTGCGGCCCAGCGAGAACAGCCGCACCGGCATGCGCTCGAAGCCGTTCGCACGGCCCAGCACTTCGGACAGCGCCGCCAGGTCCGACGGGTTCTGCGCCCCGCCGACGATGCGCACCTGCCCGCCGCCGGAGAAGGCGACCTCGTGCAGCCAGGCCGTCTCGGGCAGCGCCGAAAACAGCCGCTGCAGGCGCAGGCCGTTGTCCACCGGCAGGTGAGCGAGCGCCGCGGCCGCGCCGATCAGCGCTTCGTCCTGTCGCACCCGGGCTTCGGCCGTGGCGATGGCGGCTTCGAGTTCGCCCGCGGGCGCGGCCTGTTCAGTCGGAGCCGCTGCGGGCGTGGGGTTGGCCAGCAGGCGCCGCAGTGCGGCCTGCTCGTAGCCGAACTGCGCCACCAGCACCGCACCGAGCACGGTCGAGGCGACCAGCACGCGCAGGCCGGTCACCAGTTCGCGGCGCGGCAGCAGCGAGCGTTCGAGCAGGTTGATCTGCTGCGTCATGCGGCGCTCGCTTCCGGCGCTTCTTCGCGCAAAGCCGCGCCGATGGCGGGAATGAAGTCCAGCCCCTGGGCCGGGTCGATCAGCGGGCCGGTGTGCGCAATGTCGAGCCAGTCGCGCAGCGGCATCGGCTGCACCGGGGTGTTGACGAAGGGGCTGAGCAAGGCGGCGAGCGACAGGCCAGGCACCTCGTCGATCACGCGCATGGGGCCGACGGCCGCCGTGTAGAACTGGCGCTCGAAGGCGTCGCAGGTGCGTTGCAGGTCGAGGCCCAGGCGCTCGATCAGCGCCTCGCGGTGCTCGGGCAGCGCGTCGATCAACTGCTGCGCGGTGAGGTCGAAGCGGCGAAAGGTGCACAACTCGCCGTGCCACACCATGACGAGCGTGGTGCGGGCGAGCCCCACGTGCAGCACGCCCACGGCGGCGGGGCCGGGCACCAGCAGCGCGATGTTGCGCAGCGCGAGTTCGGGGATGTCGATCGCCTGCAGCGCATGGCGGGCGTCGAGCAGGCGCAGCATGCGTTGCGCCACGGTCTTGCGCGGCGCCACCACGGCGAGGCCCTGGCGCGCCGGGGCCGAGGGGTCGGCGCCGGGCACGAGCACGCAGGCCACGCTGGCGTCCTCGGGCGGGTAGTCGATCATGTCCTTGACCTTCCAGCGGGCGGCGTCGGCCAGCTCGTCGGGCTGCAGGTCGGCCACGTCCACCGGCAGGATCTGGTAATCGCCCACGCCGAGCAGCAGGTTGGCGGGGGCGTCGGTCCAGCCCTGGCGCGAACGCCACTCCGCGAGCGTCTTGAGGGCACTGGGACCCGCGGCCGCTTGGCAGCCGGCGACGCGGGGCTTGGCCCCGGGCGCGCGCTGCACGAAAGCGGCGCTGGCGCCTTCGTCGGCCGCAACCAGGCCCAGCCGGCCGGTGGGGGCGGCACGGCGTGCGAACGATCGAAAGAGGTCAGACAGGGCCATGGCTTCGGGCGCCGCAAAGGCGCCAGTTGGACGGAACGCGGGCAGTGGCCAGTCTAGGAACGACACCCCCCTGGCGAAGCCCGGAACACCGCCGGCAATACCGGCCAATCCCGCCCCTGGCGGCCCGGTGCCGGGCCGGCGAGGCCGTGCTTTGCCTACATGGCAGGTAATTGCCGCGCCTCACCCGCGCCGAAATACTGGCCCTGCGTTGACCGACGCCATGGCGGCGCCGCCCGCACCCACCCCAACCCCTGGAGGCATTTCATGCAGTTCATCCGCCCCTCGTCCTTCTTGAAGACCGTGCTCGCCGTCGATGCGATGGGCAGCGTGTTCATCGCCCTCGCTCACCTGCTCGCCACCCCCACGCTAGCGCTCTGGCTCGGGCTGCCCGAGGCGCTGCTGTGGGGTGCCGGGTGGCTCTTGGTCGGCTATGTCGCCTTGCTGGCGACGATGGTGCGCGCCGCGCGCCTGCCCCGTGCGCTGGTGCAGTTCGTCGCGCTGGGCAACACAGGCTGGGCCGTGGCCTGTGCGGGCCTGGCGGCTGGCGGGTTCATGCAAGCCACCCCGCTGGGCACGGCCTACCTGCTCGCGCACACGGCGATGGTCGGCGGCTTCGCGGCGATGCAGTTCGTCGCGGCGGCTCGCGCCGAACCGGTCGCCTACAGTGCGGCGGGCGGGCAGCCGGTGGGTCGTCCGCGCACCTCGTGACCCCCCTCTTGACCGTTCACATACACACCATGCGACCCCTGGCCAGCGACCTCACCCACCCCACGACCGCCCTGGGCGGCGACCCCTCGGTGGGCGGCCTGCTCAGGCACTGGCGCACGGCCAAGCGCTGGAGCCAGGCCGAGCTGGCACATGCGGCCCAGGTGTCGGCGCGGCACCTGAGTTTTGTCGAGACCGGCCGGTCGCGGCCCTCGGCCGAGTTGCTGGTGTCGCTGGGCATTGCGCTGCACCTGCCGCTGCGCGAGCGCAACCGGCTGCTGCTCGCGGCCGGCTTCGCGCCGTGCTACCGCGACCGCCCGCTCGACGCGGCCGAGTTGGCGACCATCCGCTCGCTGCTGCAGCGGGTGGTAGACACCCACGACCCCTACCCCGGCCTGGTGCTCGACCGGCAGTGGAACGTGCTGATGACCAACACGGCCGGCGCCGCACTGGCCGCCCTCTTGCCACCCTTCCTGGTCGAGCCCCAGCTCAACGTGTTTCGCGCGACCCTGCACCCCGAGGGCCTGGCGCGTTACATCGCCAACTTCGCCGAATTGGCGGGCTCGATGCTGCTGTCGCTGCGCAAGGCCATCGCGGCCTCGGGCGACCTGGGGCTGATCGCGCTCGAACAAGAGGTGCTGGGCTACGAAAACGTGCGCGCTCTGTGCCACGAGGCCCTGCCCGCGCCCTCGGCGATGGCGCCGATGCTGGTGCCGCTGGTGCTCGACCTGCCGCAGGGCCGGCAGAGCTTCATCACGACGATCAGCGTGTTCGGCACGCCGCAAGAGGTGCTGCTCGAAGAGATCAGCGTCGAGTTGTTCTACCCGGTCTGAGGGCGATTGCAGGCCGGGCGGCGGGTATGCTGGCCCGCATGAACGACGATCAGTTGCTGCGCTACTCGCGCCACGTGCTGCTCGACGCCATTGGTGTCGAAGGCCAGCAAAAGCTGCTGGACGCCCACGCGCTGGTCATCGGCGCGGGCGGCCTGGGCTCTCCGGTGCTGCTGTACCTGGCCACCGCCGGCCTGGGCCGCATCACCGTGGTGGACCACGACACCGTGGACCTGACCAACCTGCAGCGCCAGATCGCGCACCGCATGTCGCGCATCGGCCAAGCCAAGGTGAGCTCGGCCGCGCAGACGCTGGCCGAGATCAACCCCGAGGTGCAGGTCGTCGCGCTGCAAGAGCGGGTCGATGCGGCGCGGCTCGACACCCTGGTCGCCGGCTGCGACCTGGTGCTCGACTGCAGCGACAACTTCGCCACGCGCCATGCCGTCAACGCGGCGTGCGTGGCGCACCGCAAGCCGCTGGTGTCGGGCGCGGCCATCGGCTTCGACGGGCAGGTCTCGGTGTACGACACCCGCGATGCAGCCTCGCCCTGCTATGCGTGCCTCTTCCCGCCCGACACGGTGTTCGAAGAAGCCCGCTGCGCGACCATGGGCGTGTTCGCGCCGCTGGTCGGCATCGTGGGCAGCATGCAGGCCGCCGAGGCGCTGAAACTCGTGGCCGGCACCGGCCAGTCGCTCGCCGGTCGCTTGCTGATGCTCGACGCGCTGGGCATGGAATGGACCAGCCTGCGCCTCGAACGCAGCGCCCATTGCCCCGTCTGCGCGGCCCGCGACAGAGCCCCCGCCGCGTGAGACGGCATACAAAAGCCCCCCTTCCCTGCCATACGTCGGCGTTAAGCTGCGCACCATGAACAAGCGAATCGACCTGACCGCACGCAACTTTCCCACGGCCCAGGAAGAGGCCGAGGTCGAAAGCCCGACCCACCTGTACGACGGCCCCGAGAGCGCCTACCGCCTCGCCTTCACCGACCGCGACTTCCTGCTGCGTGAAGAGTTGCGCCCCGTGCGCATGCAGCTCGAACTGCTCAAGCCCGAGCTGGTGCAACAAGAGCGCGGCATCGAGTCCACCATCGTCGTCTTCGGCAGCGCGCGCATCGTGCCGCCCGAGACCGCGCAGCGCATCCTCGCCGACGCCGAGGCCGCCAGCGACCCCACCGCACTGCGCATCGCGCAGCGCCACGTGAAGATGGCGCGCTACTACGACGAGGCCCGCCGCTTCGGGGCGCTGGTCACGCAGAAGTCGCGCCAGCTCGCCAACCCGATCTACGTGGTCACGGGTGGCGGCCCCGGCATCATGGAAGCGGGCAACCGCGGCGCCCACGAGGTCGGCGGCAAGAGCATCGGCCTCAACATCGTGCTGCCCCACGAGCAGGCGCCCAACCCGTACATCACGCCCGAGCTGTGCTTCCAGTTCCACTACTTCGGGTTGCGCAAGATGCACTTCCTGATGCGCTCGATCGGGCTGGTGTGCTTTCCGGGTGGCTTCGGCACGCTCGACGAGATGTTCGAGGTACTCACGCTCATCCAGACCGGCAAGAGCCGTCGCCGCCCGGTGCTGCTGTTCGGCCGCGAGTTCTGGGAAAAGCTCATCAACTTCGATCACCTGGTGGACACCGGCATGATCAGCGAGCTCGACCTGCAGCTCTTCAAGTTCGTCGAGACCGCCGAAGAAGCCTGGGACGTGCTCGCCGCCGCCTACGGCTTCGACCTGCACGAGCACGACAAGAGCGGGCACTTCGCCGACGATTGAGCGCATGAACATGGGCATGCTCAAGCCGCACCGCTGTCCACGGCCTCTCCCAAGAGGGCGAGGGGGTTGAAGCGATGAACCCACGCATCAGCCTCATCGGCGCGCCCACCGACATCGGCGCCGGCACGCGCGGCGCGAGCATGGGCCCCGAGGCGCTGCGGGTGGCCAACATCGGCCCGGTGCTGCAAGGCCATGGGCTCGACGTCATCGACCGGGGCAACCTGGGCGGCCCGGCCAACCCCTGGCAGCCGCCCGTCAACGGCTACCGCCACCTGGCCGAGACGGTTGTGTGGAACCAGACCGTGCACGAGGCCGTGCATGCCGAGCTGAAAGACGGGCGCCTCCCCATCCTGCTGGGCGGTGACCACTGCCTGGCCATCGGCTCCATCAGCGCGGTGGCCCGCCACTGCCGCGAAACAAAGAAGAAGCTGCGCGTGCTGTGGCTCGACGCGCACGCCGACTTCAACACCAACACCCTCACCCCCAGCGGCAACGTGCACGGCATGCCCGTCGCGTGTCTGTGCGGCCACGGCCCGCAAGAGCTGATCGAGATCGGCGGCCACGTGCCCGCCATCAGCCCGAAGTGGGTGCGGCAGATCGGCATCCGCAGCGTGGACCCCGGCGAGAAGCGCTTCGTGCACGAGATGGACCTCGAAGTCTTCGACATGCGCTTCATCGACGAGATGGGCATGCGCCACGCGATGGAGCTCGCGCTCGCCACGCTCGACGCCAACACCCACCTGCACGTGAGCTTCGACGTCGATTTTCTCGACCCCGATTTCGCCCCGGGCGTGGGCACCACCGTGCGCGGCGGACCGACCTACCGCGAAGCCCAGCTCTGCATGGAAATGATCGCCGACACCGACCGGCTCGCCTCGCTCGACGTGATGGAGTTCAACCCCGCGCTCGACGTGCGCAACGCCACCGCCGAAGTCGCCGTGGACCTGATCGAGTCGCTGTTCGGCAAGAGCACCTTGATGCGCAAGTGAGGCCCACCGGCCCCGCCCTGCGCAGTAGCATGGCCGCCCCTTCGTGGCCCAGGAGACCCAGCCCATGACCTTCGGTCGTTCGTCGTTCACCCCCGCCGCCCTGCTGCCGATCGCGGCCCTGCTCGCCGGCTGCCAGTCGATGCCCGAGGTGCCGTTCATGGGCAAGAAAGACACCCCACCCCCCGCCGCCGCCTCGGCCGAGTCGCCCGCCACGGCGCCCGTGGCAGCTGCGCCCGCGGCCGCAGCCGGCGCGCTGCCCGAGCCACCCAGTGCCCCGCCGCCGGCCGCACGCACCGCACTCGTCGGCAGCAGCTATTCGATCGACGGGGCCATCTTGCCGGTGATGACCGGGCAGCAGCTCATCGAGACCCGCGCCGACATGCGCCGCACCGACACGCTGCACGCCTTCGACAACCGGCTGCTGCGCACCTTTGCCGGCGAGACCCGCAGCGCCGACATCGTGCGACTCGACAAGAAGCTGGTGTGGACGCTCAACCCCGGCAAGAAGACCTACACCGAATGCCCGCTCACCGGCTGCCGCGTGGCCGAGCCGCCGCGCGACAAGCCGCAGCGCCCCGACAAGCCCTCGGAGCCG
The DNA here is from genome assembly GCF_056676035.1 of Piscinibacter sp. PDB5-1. NCBI lineage: Bacteria > Pseudomonadati > Pseudomonadota > Betaproteobacteria > Burkholderiales > Sphaerotilaceae > Piscinibacter > Piscinibacter sp. PDB5-1. Next base: position 732,533 of record NZ_JBWVZL010000002.1, read on the forward strand.
TCCGAGCCCAGCTGCCCGCTCACGCTGAAGAAGAACGAGCTGAAGGCCACGCCGACCGGCGAACGCCGCAACATCAACAGCTTCAACACCGAGCGCATCCAGGTGAAGTGGGTGATGGAACTGGCCGACAAGCAGGGCCGCGTCACCAGCAACCAGGTGCTGCTCGACCTGTGGACCACGCCCGAGACCGGCGTCGTGAAAGACGTGCAGGCCATCGACCAGGCCTTCACGCGCCGCCACGCCGCCGCGCTGTCGGCCGGCGACGCACCGCTGGGTCGCTACGTGCCGCGCGAGGTGATGCGATCGCTGGGCTCGCTGATGGGCCAGATGGGTCCGTCGTCGAAGGCCATGGCCGGCTGGGCCAACGAGTTCAAGAAGGTGCGCGGCTACCCCATCCTCACCACGCTGTCGTGGACGACGCAGGGCAACGCCTGTGGCGACGACCGCGCAGCCGCGGGCGGTGCCCCCACGGGCCCGGCCGCGCTGGGGGCGATGGTCGGCGGCCTGTTCGGCAAGAAGGGCGGCGGCGAGGGCGCGGGCAACAGCGGCGCGCTGCTGACCTACACGCACGAGGTCAAGACGCTCGACATCAAGCCCGTCAGCGACGCGTGGTTCGCCCCCGCGCCCGACTTCAGCAAGGTGCAGCCATGAGCAACGGCACAGACAAGAAGGTCTGCGTGGTCACCGGCTCGTCGTCGGGCATCGGCGCGGCCACCGCGCGCCAGTACGCCAAACACGGCTGGCACGTCGTCATCAACTACTCGCGCAGCGCCGCACCGGCCGAAGCCGTGGCCGACGAGTGCCGCGCGCTCGGCGTCGACGCGCTGGTGCTGAAGGGCGACGTGTCGAACGACGACGACTGCCGGCGCATCGCCCGCGAGGTCGAAGCCCATTTCGGCCGCACCGACGTGCTGGTCAACAACGCCGGCACCACCAAGTTCGTGCCGCTCAAAGACCTCGACGGCCTGAGCGCGCAAGACTTCCATTCGATCTACGACGTGAACGTCATCGGCGCCTACCAGATGACCCGCGCCTTCGCGCCGCTGATGAAGCAGACACCCGGCGGCGGCGTGGTCAACATGTCCTCGGTCGCGTCGATGATGGGGCGCGGCTCGTGCATCGCCTACATGGCCTCGAAGGGCGCACTCAATGCCATGACCGTGGGCCTGGCGCGCGCACTTGGCCCCGAGATCCGCGTCAATGCCATTGCGCCCGGCTTCGTCGAAACCCCGTGGCTGCAAAGCGGCTTGGGCGACAACTACGACAAGGGCCGCCAGGCCTACATCGACATGGCCGCGCTCGCCGCGGTCATCAACCCCGAGGACGTGGCCGAGACGGCCTGGTACCTCGGCGCCAGCGCCGCAAAGACAACGGGCGAGGTGTTGCTGGTGGATGCGGGGCTGCGCATCACCAAGGGGTGACGCGCCGCGTCGAGCAACTCAGCGCGCGCAAGCCCCCGTCGAGCCCTCGGCCCCGGTGCGGTACACGTTGCCGCTCACCACGGTGGCGGCCGTGGTGATCAACCCATGGCTGCCGTTCGCGGGCTGCGTGTGGCACACGGTGTTGTTGCGCACGGTGGCGTTGCCGTTGAGCTCGTCGCCGGCACCTGACGACCCGGTGGGCACCGAGATGCCGACCTGCCAGGTGTTGGCGGTGTTGTAGATGCGGTTGGACTCGACCACGATGCCCGGCGAGGCGGTGGCGCAGATGCCGCAGCCGCCGACGTTCTGGACCACGTTGTTGCGCAGCACGGTGTTGCGCATCCACTCGGCCGAGTCGTAGCCGGCGGTGATCGAGAAGCCATAACAACTCGGCGTACCCGAGGCCAGGCTGATGGTGTTGCCTTCGATGAGGAGGCCGTCCCACTGGCCGTGCACGGTCACGTTGCCCCCGGTGCACGCGCCATTCACCACGGAGTTGTTGAGGAAGCTGTTGTTGCGGATGACCGCGTTGCGGCCCTGCCCGCCCAGGTAGATGGCGTGGTTGAAGTAGCTGCCCGAGAAGTTGTTGGCCTCGAAGGTGTTGCCTTCGATCAGCAGGCCGGTGGCGTCGCCGAGCAGGCCCATGGCCGAGTTGCGGTGGATGTGGTTGCCGCGCAGCGTGAGGCGCGCGACGCCATTGCCGCCCGAGGTCGAGTGGATGCCGATCGCAAAGCCGGTGATCTCGTTGCCCGCCACCAGCACGTCGCTGACGACGTTGCGCAAGAAGAAGCCCCAGGCATTGGCCACGCCGTTGCCGTCGATCTTGAGGTTGCGCACGACGTAGCCGCCGTCGGGCGTGAAGTTGTTGTAGTTGCCGAACTGGAATGCATAGGTCAACGACCCGCCGATGCGCAGCCACGGCCGGGCGGTGCCACCCCAGGGCGGCGCATAGCTGTCCACGACCAGCGGGTTGTCGGCGGTGGCGTTGAAGTTCTGGAACGAGACGTTGAAGCCATCCCAGGCGCCGCCGCGTGCGAAGAGCAGGCGGGTGCCTGCAGGCACGGCGTTGTGGTTGAAGCCGACCAGCGTGCGCTTGGGTGCGCTCGCACTGGTGCCGGCATTGGCGTTGTCGCCGGGCACGCAAGCGGTGCTGGCGCCGGCCTGGCAGTCTGAGAAGTAGTAGATCGGGCCGGTGGCGTTGATCGGGTCGGGCTCGGGTGGCGGTGTCTGGCTGATCGGCTCATTGCCGTCTGACACCGCCCCCGCGCCTTCGCCGCCCCCTCCCCCGCATGCCGCGAGCATGGCGCATGCACTGAGCATGGCCAGCGCGGCTGCGGCCGCCCTCGAGTGCTCCCCCACTCGCTGCTGTTTGAACATCTTCTTGCTCTTCGTGATCGTGATGTCTGATCACGCGCAGGATGCATGCCGACCCCGCGAGCAGGCTTCACGGGCTCCATGAACGGCCTGTGATGACAGCGTTGGTCAGTTTTGGAAGGGGGGCGCTTACCGTTGGACACAGCCTGTGCGAAGACTGTCAACCGGGCGCCGAGGGAAAAAAGAAAAGCGGCCGGTGCGATGGACGCACCAGGCCGCCGAAGAGACCGCAGCGTTTGGGGGAGGGAGGGAGGGAGATGCCGCGGCCCTGTCGATGACTGTATGCGGACGCTTTGGTGAAATTTGTAGGACAACAGCCCGTCTTTGGAGCCGTAACTTTTGCTTTCAGCCTGTCGCCAATTGGCGTTGGACAGCGAGCCGCAATTGGAGTTTGTTGACCGGCTTGACGAGCACGTCGTCCATGCCCGCCTTGAGGCATGCGACGCGGTCTTCGTTGTAGGCGTTGGCGGTGAGGCCGATCACCGGCACGTGGCGCGCCGACTCGCCCGCCAGCCCGTCGCGCAGGCAGCGCGTGGTCTCCAGGCCGTCCATGCCGGGCATGCGCCAGTCCATCAAGACAGCGTCGAAGGGGGCCTGCTTGAGCTTCTCAAGTGCTTCGATGCCCGAGTGCGCAACAACCACCGTGGCGTTCATGCGCAAGAGCATCTGCTCGGCAATCATGGTGTTGACCGGGTCGTCATCGACCAGCAGCACGCGCACGCCGGTCAGGTCGTCGAGCGAGGCGTTGAGCGACATGGCCGAGCTGGTGCGAATGACGGGCGCGCGGGCTTCGACGACGGGTAGCCGCATGGTCACCTGGGTGCCGCGGTGCAATTCGCTGCGCAGCTCGAGTTCGCCGCCCATCATGTGGACGAGTTGGCGCGCGATGGCTAGGCCGAGGCCGGTGCCACCGTGTCGGCGGGTGCTTTCGCTGTCGGCCTGCTGGAAGGCCTCGAACACACGTTCGAGGTCGCGCGGGGCGATGCCGATGCCGGTGTCTTCGACGCGCAGCACGAGTTGGCGTTGCAGCTCGGGGCCGGTCGATTCGATGCGCGCGTCGAGCGTCACGCCGCCTTCGTCGGTGAACTTGACGGCGTTGCCCAGCAGGTTGATCAGCACCTGGCGCAACCGGAAGTCGTCGCCCAGCATCCAGCGCGGCACGTCGGGCGCGATGCGGTGGCTCAGTTCGAGGCCCTTCCCGGCCGCCTGCATCTGCACGGCTTCGAGCGCGCGGCCCACGCACTCGTGCACGTCGAAGGGCTGGGCTTCGAGGTCCATGCGGCCGGCTTCGATGCGCGACAGGTCGAGCACGTCGTTGATGAGGCTGAGCAGGTGCGTGCCGCCGCGGCTGACGGTGTCGAGCAAGGCGGTGCGCTGGTCGAGCGCGAGGTCGGGCTGGCGCAGCAGCTCGGCCGCGCCCAGCACGCCGTGCAGCGGGGTGCGCAGCTCGTGGCTCATCACCGCGAGAAAGCGCGATTTGGCCTGCGAGGCCGCTTCGGCCGCGTCGCGCGCCTCTTCGAGGTGGCGCATGCGCAGCGAGACCACGTCGTCCACCGTCAGGGTGTCACCTTGCAGGCCCTGTGCGGGCGTCAGCAGGATCAGCTTGCGGAACTGGCGCGTCGCGCCGTACATGGCCAGCGTGAAGAAGGCCTGCGCCACCAGGCCATTGACGAACAGCGGCCACATGGTGTCGTGCCAGTCCGGCGGAGGCGGCCGCGATGAAAAGTGCACCCACAGGGCCGGCGCCATGGTGGCGGCGGCCAGCGACACGCTGAGGATCAGCGCGCGCCCGGGCGTCCAGGTGATGAAGAACAGCAGGTGCCCACCCATCACCCAGAAGGCCATGGTCGCCAGCTGGTAGACCGAGTAGTCGGCGGTGGCTACCAACAGGCCGTAGCCGATGGCGAACACGAAGTAGAAGGCCAGCACCATGGAGCCCAGCCCCTGCGCGATGCCCGCCCGCTGCGGCCGCCGCCACACCCAGGTGCCCAGCGCCATGAAGGCCGCCACCAGCACCGGGTAGGCCAGCCGGTCGTGGGCGGCGAGCTGGCCGAAGCGCGCCTCGGCCGTCCACACCGCCACGACGCACACCACCCCCAGCAAAAACATCCACACCGTCGCGCGGCGCTCGATGAGCGTGATGCGCGGCGCCGGCAGCGTGTGGGCCGGGGCCGGGGCGGGGGGCGGTGGTGGCGGGTTGGTCGGGTCCATGGGCAATCTGCAGCGCCCCATTGTCTGTTCTGCCGGCGCGGCCGTGGCGCCGAACTTGTCTCACATTGCCGACGCAAAGAGCGTGCGCCCACCCTCCTGGCGCGGCAAGCCCGGGCCTCGGTCCGAATGCAAGTGTTTGTACGCAACCTAGCGTATTCCATGAATAGACGATGACGGTCGTCAGACGTATCAAGGCGGGGACCGCACCTCGCAGGTCGAACAACAGGAGACAAATCCATGACCTTCACCGCCCACCCCGCCTCGCGCGGGCACGCCGCTGGCCGCTCTCGACGCCGCCTTTCTCTCGCCCACCGCCTGCTGGCGCCCATGGGGTTCGCGCTCGGCCTCGTGCTCGCCGCCCTGCCCGCCCGCGAGGCCACGGCCGCCGTGACCCTGGGCCCGTACGTCGGGGGCATGGAGGCCGCCGAAAACAGCATCCAGACCACCTCCGGCCGCATCTTCGTCAGCGCGAACGGCAACCTCTTCGAGCTGCGCAAGGACGCCGCCGGCGTCTGGACGAATGCGGTGGTGCCGCTGCACGTCGCGGCGGGGCAAGAGGCGCCACCCGCTTGCTACTACCTCGGGCTGACCGAGTACGCCAGCACGCTGTACACGGTGTGCACTGAAGACCACCAGCGGCCGGCCGCGCGCAAGCACCTGCGGGCGCTCGACCTCACGGTGGCGGGCGCGAAGCTGCAGTCGATCAAGCAGCTCGACAACGTCGGCCTGCCCAATGGCCTGGCCAGCGACGGCCGCGGCAACCTGTTCTTCGCCAACACCAGCATCCCCGACTGGGAAAAGCTGATCCCGGCGGGGCCGGGGCAGATCTGGCGCATCCAGCTGTCGGGGCGCTTCAACGTGGCCGGCCACGCGCCGCGGCCCGAGTTCACGAAGCCGCTCAACCCGAACGGCATGAAGTTCCACGGCGGCAAGCTGTACGTGAGCGCGAACCCGCCCGGCGGGTCGGGCACCTCGGAGCTGATCCGCTACCCGGTCAGCACCTCGGGCGCGCTGGGCGCGCCGGTGACCGTCTTCACCAGCACGACCTTCCTCGACGACTTCTCGCTGGTGCAAGGCGGCGTGCTCATCGCCGAGTGGGTGGCAGGCACGCTGCGCTACATCAACGAGGCCGGCACCACGCTGCAGAGCTACACCTACTGGCTCAGCTTCCCGACCTCGGCCACGGCGCTGAAGCCGGGCACCGCGCCGGGCAATGCCGTGCTGGTGACGGCCGGCGGCTCGGACCGGGCCGTGTTCCTGCAGACCGACTGGGCCTTCGTGCCGCGTTGAAGCCAACACGCGGCCCGACCCCGCCCTGCGCGGCCGGCGCCGCCAGGGTTCATTCGCAGGGCCCGTTCAGTTGCCGAAACACGCGCGGCTGCATCGGGCCCGCTTGCCCGAAGAGGCCGCGCCGGGCAGCGCGGGCTTGCCGCTCTTCGTCGGCATAGGGCCCCAGGCTGCGGCGGTGGCGGTAGCTCCAGGCGTGGCCCTGGCTGACCATCCAGGCGCTGACGTCGGCGCCGTTGAGAAAGATGTTGCCCAGCGTGCGCTGGTAGTCGTCCTTCGCGCGGGTGGTGATGCGCACGCGTTGGTCGAGCACCTTGTCGCGCAGCGCCTGCTGCGACTGCGTGCCCCAGGGCTGGCAGCGCTCGGGCGCGTCGATGCCCTGCAGCCGCAGCTTGAAGGGCTTGCCGTCACCGACCCGCACCCACAGTGTGTCGCCGTCGCTCACACGCGTGACCATGCCCTGCAACTCGGCCGCCTGCACCGTGACGGCCGCCAGCACGCCCAGCAGCGCCGCCGCCCACCGCCTCATGTGAACAGGCTCACCAGCCACCACACGAACAGCGCGAACAGGGCCGCCCACACCAGCACCACGAAGGCCAGGCCCCACCACAGGCGCGGCAGTTTGTCCTTCGAGACCTCGGCCTCGCGCAAGAGCGATTCCCACAGCGGCTTGGGCGTGAGCCGCGTCACGAGCGCAATGCCGGCCGGGATGATCACCAGGTCGTCCAACTGCCCGAGGATGGGGATGAAATCGGGGATCAGGTCGATCGGGCTCAGCGCGTAGGCCAGCACCGCCAGCGCCACGAGCTTGGGCGCGCGCGGCGTCTGCGGGTGCTTGAACAGCTTCCACAGCGCGATGAGGTAGGTGGCCAGGCGCGCGGTGTTGGCCAGGCGCAGCAGCTTGCGGGCTTTGAGGATCATGGCGTGAGGGGTCTTCTGCGACGCGGGTAGGACGAGACACGCGGCCGGGGCGGCGGCGCTGAGGGTTGCCGCGCGCCGCCTTCGGTGTGATCGGCATCGTCGGCCACGCGTTCCATGTCTTTCAGCATGCGTGCCAGGCGGTCGTTGAGCTTTTCGGTGGTGAGTTTCTCTCGGAAGCGCTCCACCATCAGCGGCAGCGCGAACGGGCTGGGCACCTGCAGCTCGACCTTGACGATGCGCTGGCTTTGCATGCGCTTCAAGGTGGTGCTGAGGCGGCGGATGTCAAGCTCCTGGCTCAGCACTTCGGTCTGCGCCTGCGTCAGCAGCATGTTGCCGGCGTCGTATTTGCTGAACACCTCGTAGAACAACGTGCTCGACGCCTGCAGTTGCCGCGCGCTCTTGGGTGCGCCCGGGTAACCCGTGAAGATGAGGCCGGCCACACGCGCGATCTCGCGGAAGCGCCGGCGCGCCAGTTCGCTCGAATTCAGGCTCGCGAGCACGTCGTGCAGCAGGTTGTCGGTGTCAAAGAGGGTCTGGTCAAGCAGCGGGGCCAGGTCGATGGGCAGGGCACTGAGCATTTCGAGCCCATAGTCGTTGATCGACAGGCTGAAGGTGTTGGGCGCGTCTTTCGCCAGGCGCCAGGCCAGCAGGCTGGCCAACCCGATGTGCACATAGCGGCCCGCGAACGGATAGATGAACAGGTGCTGGCCCTCGCGAGACTCGAAGCGCTCGACCAGCAAAGTGCCCTGGGTCGGCAGCTTCGACAGCTGCATCTGCGTGTGCAGCATGGGTTCCGCAGCCTGCAGCTCGGGCTCGAAGAAATCGCCCTGCGCCGCACCATTGACGACTTCGAGCACCGCATCGGCGAGTTCGCTCGACAAGGGCATCTTGCTGCCGGCCCAGCTGGTGACGAGGCCCTTGTTCTTCTCGGCCTTCTTCACATAGGCCGTCATCTCTTGCGTGCGCACGTACTCGAGCATGCGCCCGGCGAACACGAAACAGTCGCCGGGGCGCAGCCGCGCGATGAAGCCTTCTTCGACGGTGCCGATGCGCCCACCGGCGAGGTACTTCACCTGCATGGCCGAGTCGGCCACGATGGTGCCCACCTGCAGCTTGTGGCGGCGCGCGATCTGCCGGTCGGGCACGCGGTAGACGCCGCCCACCCTCACCACGCGGTGGTACTCGGGGTAGGCGCCGAGGCTTGCGCCACCTTTCTCGACGAAGTCGAGGGCCCATTGAAATTCGTCTCGCGTCAGCTTGCGGTAGGCGTAGGCGCTGCGCACCTCGGCGTACAGCTCGCGAGCCTTGAAGCCACCGCCTAAAGCGACGGTCACCAGGTGCTGCACCAGCACGTCGAAGGGCTTGTCGGGCGTGGCGCGCTTTTCGATCTTGCCCTGCTGCGCGGCGCGGCGCGCGGCGGCGGCTTCGATCAGTTCGAGCGTGTTGGTCGGCACCAGCGTGATGCGGCTCGGCCGCCCCGGCGCGTGGCCGCTGCGGCCGGCGCGCTGCAGCAGGCGCGCGATGCCCTTGGCCGAGCCGATCTGCAGCACGCGCTCGACGGGCAGGAAGTCCACGCCCAGGTCGAGCGACGAGGTCGCGACCACGGCCTTCAGGCGCCCTTCTTTCAGCCCCAGCTCGACCCACTCGCGCACCTCCTTGTCGAGTGAGCCGTGGTGCAAGGCCACGATGCCCGCCCACTCGGGCCGCTCTTGCAGCAAGAGCTGGTACCAGATCTCAGCCTGCGAGCGCATGTTCACGAACACCAGCGTGGTCTGCGATTTCTCGATCTCTGCCACCACCGGCAACTGCATCTGCCGGCCCAGGTGCCCCCCCCACGAGAAGCGGCCCGGGTGCTCGGGCAGCAGCGTGTCGATGACGAGCGTCTTGTCCATCTTGCCCTGCACGAGGCAGCCGTCTTCGTGGCCCTTCCCTTGCCCGAGCAGCACGTGCATGGCCTCGTCGAGGTTGCCGAGCGTGGCGCTCAGGCCCCACACGGCGAGCGACGGCGTCCAGCACCGCAGGCGGGCCAGCGCGAGCTGCACCTGCACACCGCGCTTGTTGCCCATCAGCTCGTGCCACTCGTCAACGATGACGGTGTGCACGCCCGACAGCTCTTCGCGCGCGTGTTCGCGCGTGAGCATCAGGCTCAGCGACTCGGGCGTGGTGATCAGCACGGTCGGAAAGCGCCGGTCCTGCCGGGCACGCTCGCTGGGCGGGGTGTCGCCGGTGCGCTGGCCGACCGTCCACAGCGGTGCCAGCTCGGGCAGCGGTTCGCGCAGGGCGCGCGTGGTGTCGGCCGCGAGCGCGCGCATCGGCGTGATCCACAGCACCCCCAGCGGCGGCGCGCCGCGCGCGGGCTCGTCTCGCGCCAGGCCGCGCAGCAGCGCGCCAAACCACACCGCGAAGGTCTTGCCCGAGCCGGTGGTCGCGTGCAGCAGGCCGCTGCGACCCGCACGCATGGCCGCCCACACCTCGCGCTGAAACGCGAACGGCTGCCAGCCACGTGACGCGAACCAGTCGGCGGGGTCGGGCAGGTGCGGCGGGGCTTGCGTCATGCTGGGCGGAAATCATAGAGAGGCGCCGGCAACGCCCCGGTGCGGTGCCTGGGTACCCCGCCGCCAGCGGGGTGCATACCCGTTGCGCTACCCTGCCCCCGCCATGACCCACGCCCCCGGCTTCACGCTTCTTCCTTGTTCGCCGGACGGCGAGATGACCTCGCGCGTGGAGGGCTTCGATTGGGCCAACACGCCGCTCGGGCCCATCGAATGCTGGCCGAAGAGCCTGCTGAATGCCACGCGCATGGCGCTGCCTTGCAAGCTGCCGATGTACATCGCCTGGGGCCCCGAACTCACGCAGATCTACAACGACGCGTACCGCCCCATCCTCGGCATGAAGCACCCGGCCGCATTGGGAAGCCCGCTCACCGACACCTGGGCCGAGATCTGGCCCACCGTGGCGCCGATGGTCGAAGAGGTGCTGCGCGGCAAGTCGTTCGGTTTCGACAACTTCAAGCTCACCATCGACCGCTTCGGCTACCCCGAAGACGTGTGGTTCAACTTCTCGTACAGCCCGCTGCCCGACGACGAAGGCCAGGTCGCCGGCCTCTTCGTCACCTTTGCCGAAACGACCGAGAAGGTGCGCAACGAGCAGCGCCTGCAAGCCACGGTCGAGCAGATGACGCGCGTGTTTCACAACGCGCCGGTGGCCATTGCGGTGCTGAGCGGCCCGACGCTGGTGTACGAGTTCACCAATGGCTCGTACGACGAGATCGTGTCGCAGCGCCCGGTGTTGGGCAAACCCTTGCGCGAAGCCCTGCCCGAGCTCGAAGGCCAGGGCGTGATCGCGCTGCTGGAGACGGTGTTTCAGACCGGCCAGCCCTATGCCGGCATTCCCATCGTGCAGTTGATGCGCAATGGCGAACTGCAGTCCTGCCACTTCAACGTGGTCTTCAAGCCCTTGTTCAGCGAGGCCGGCCAACCCGAAGGCGTCGCGGTCGTGGCCTACGAGATCACCGATCTCGTGAAGGCCCGGCGCGATGCCGAGCAGGCCAGCCGTGCGAAGGACGAGTTTCTCGCGATGCTGGGCCACGAGCTGCGCAACCCGCTCGCGCCCATCCTCACCGCGCTGAACCTGATGCAGTTGCGCGGCACGGTCGGCGGCGAGAAAGAGCGCGCGGTCATCGAGCGCCAGGTGCGGCACCTGGTCGGCCTGGTGGACGACCTGCTCGATGTGGCGCGCGTGGCCGGCGGCAAGCTGTCGCTGAACAAAGAGCACCTCGAACTGAGCGAAGCCGTGGCACGCGGCGTGGAGCAGAGCAGCCCCTTGCTCGAACAGCAGCGCCACCGGGTGCACTTCGACGTGCCGGCCACCGGCCTGCGGGTGCACGGCGACCCGAAGCGCCTCGCGCAGATCGTCACCAACCTCTTGAACAACGCGGGCAAGTACACCGAACCGGGCGGCGACATCCACGTGAGCGCGCGGCGCGTGGGCGATGAGGTCGAGCTGTGTGTGCGCGACAGCGGCGTGGGCATCGACCCCGAGATGCTGCCGCACGTGTTCGACCTGTTCTTTCAAGAACACCAGTCGGTCGAGCGTTCGCGCGGCGGGCTTGGCCTGGGCCTGGCCATCGTGCGCAGCCTGAGCGAGCTGCACGGCGGGCGCGCCAGCGTGCACAGCGCCGGTGTGGGCACAGGCAGCGAGTTCCGCGTGATGCTGCCGCTGTCTGCTGCGGCCGGCACCCTGCCGAGCGTGGCGCCGGTGTCGCCGCCGAGCGCCGTCGAAGGCGGGCTGCAGGTGCTGGTGGTGGACGACAACGTCGATGCCGCCACCACGGTGGGCGAATGCCTGCGACTGCTCGGCCACCGCGTCGTGCTCGCACACGACGGCCCGGGGGCACTGGAAGCCTGCCTGCTCCAGTGGCCCGACGTGGCGATCCTCGACATCGGCCTGCCCGCGATGGACGGCCACGAGGTCGCCCGCGCGCTGCGCCGCTGGCCGCGCGGCGAAGCGCTGCACCTCGTCGCCATGACGGGCTACGGCCAGCAGAAAGACGTGGCGCAGTCGCGCCAGTCGGGCTTCGACCTGCACCTGGTCAAGCCGGTGGACCTGAACGTGCTGGGCGAGGTGCTGCAGCGCTGCGCCGAGGCGCGGGTCAGCCCCGCCTGAGGGCCCGCCGCCGGTTCAGTACATGCCGACTTCGGTCGGCACCGCCGCCTGCACAGGCCGGCGTGCCGCCCGCACCCGCGCGCTGGGCACCCCACGCGCGGGGCGGTGCGAGAGCCACAGCATCACGATGAGTGCGAGCACCGGCACGTTCTTCACCAGCGGGCCGCAGTGGTCCCACGTGAGCTCGGGCATGTGGAAGGCTGCGGTCACCGTGTAGCCGAGCACCGCGCCGACATTGAGCGCGTAGGCCCAGGGGCCGGGCCGCTTGAGCACCCAGGCACCGAGTGTCAGGTTCAGCGCGCACGAGAACCACATGGCCGCCACGCCCCAGGCGCCTTCGAACCCACAGCGCGCCAGCAGGCGCATCACGCCGGAATCGTCGGGCCACAGCATCGTGATGAGCGCGGTGTAGATCCACATGAAAGCGACCGCCGCGCGCAGCGCGGTGGCCACCGGCGCGCTGAGGCCCACGCGCAGGTCCACCAGGGGCTCGGGCGCGCTGACTGCCAGGCCCTGCGGCATGGCGCTGGGCGCGCGGTTGAGCAGGCCGGGTAGCGCGTTGTCGGCGGCCACGTTGCCGCGTTCGAGCAGCGCGATGGTGTCGCGGCACAGCACCCGCTGCGGCAGCGACTCGGCGAGCCAGGCCGTCGCGCGCATCAGGGGCATGGGCAGCGGCAGCCAGATCGCGTCGCCCAGGGCCAGGGCCTGGCGGTAGTTCGCCAGCATCTCGCGGTAGCTCAGCACCTGCGGGCCGCCGAGCTCGAGCACGCGGTTGGTCGCTTCGTTGCGTTCGAGCACCCGGGCCACGGCTTCGGCCAGTTCGAACACATGCAGCGGCTGCACCGGCTGGCGCCCGCGCCCCGGCAGGCTGACCACAGGCAGGCTCGCGAGCGTGGCGAACAAGGCCGCGCTCTGGCTGTGCGGGCCGTAGATCAACGACGGCCGCAGCACGGCCCATTCAACCGGCAGTGCGGCCAGCGCCTCATCGGCGCGCAGCTTGCTGGCGAGGTAGGGTGTGGCCAAGGCCTGCGCGTCGGTACCCACCCCCAGCGCCGAAACCTGCACCACACGGCGCACGCCGGCCAGCGCCGCGCCGCGGAACAGCTCGATCGGCCCTTGCGTGTGAACGCGCTCGAAGCTCTGCCCGGCCGACGGCATGAGGATGCCGACGCAGTTGACCACCGCATCGACCTGCGCCGCGCGCAGGCGCTCGGCCCAGCGCGCGGGCTCGACCGGCTGGTTGAAGTCCACCTGCAGGCTGTGCCGGCTGTCGGGCGCCGAGCGCGCGCCCTGCACCACCTGGTGCCCGCGGGCCCGCAGGGCGTTGACGACGGCACGGCCGACGCAGCCGGTCGCTCCGCAAACCAGGACGCGTGTTCTTCTCATGGCTTCCTCCTCACTTGTTGTGTTGCTTGCGGCGGGGGCGATGCACGCGCCGGCTCAGTGGTGATCACGCCCCGGCGGGTGCAGCTCGCAGGCCCCTTGGGCACAAGCCCGCATGCGCCGTTCGATGCGCCAGGCGCGCCACGCGCGAATGCCGCGGATCAGCGGCGCCGTGGCGCGCGAGATGGCCCGGCGGTGCCGCGCGAACACGCGGTAGGCCACGTCGGCCACCGGCGCGAGCGGCGCCCAGCGCACCGGTGCCCACAGCCAGCCCAGACCGACGGCCTCGTAGGCCAGACGCAGCACCTGCACGCCGTAGATCACGCCCCCGTCGGCGCGCTGTGCGTGGATCTGCGCGTCCATCGCGCCAAAGCTCACGCCATAGCGGCCGGCGTCGAAGCCCGGGCTGCCGATGTCGACGAAGGCCAGCCGGCCGTCGCGGTTGCGGGCTCGCAGGTGGTCCATCTCCAGCGCGCACACGGGGCAGGCCGCGTCGTAGAAGAGGGTCATTGGGTACAGGCCGAGGTCGGTGGGGTGCGCGGTGCTCATGTCGGTCGTTGCTCAGTTTTTTCAGTCAACACAGAAATAGGTGGGCAAAAAAATGACCTGTCAAAGGGGCGCGCGGCTGCCCGCGGCCGCGTCGCCCTTGTCGCGCGTGAAGAACTTCTTGATGCGCGCGCCGAGCTTGAGCACCTGGGTCAGCGTGCCGGTGTCGAGCTTGAGCATCTCGTCGCTCCAGGTGGTCAGCGTCTGCAGCAGTTCGAGCGTCTGGCGCATGCGCAGCTTGGCTTCGGCGGGGTCGCGGCTGACGGCCGGGTCGGCCAGGATTTCGTTCAGCACCTCGATGGTCGGGGCGATTTCGCGGCGCTGGCGCTCGCGCACGATGGTGCGCATCAACTCCCACACGTCGCCGGTGGTCTCGAAGTGGTCGCGGCGGTCGCCGGCGATGTGCACGAGGCGCACGAGGTTCCAGCTCTGCAGTTCACGCAGGCTGGTGCTGATGTTCGAGCGCGCGACCTGCAGGGTGTCGGTCAGCTCTTCGGCGTGCATCGGACGACCGGCAATGAACAACAGCGCGTGAAGTTGCGCCACCGTGCGGTTGACGCCCCAGCGGGTGCCCATTTCGCCCCAGTGCAGAACGAAGCGCGAGAGGGTGGGTGAAAGTTGCATGAGGTCAGTTTACGTTTGCCAGTTTTTCTGTCAAGACAGAAATTGCTGAACTCAGCAACGTCCTTGCGCGGCGGGGCTAACTCGCGTACGGGTCAAGAGTCATGCGCATTGCGCCGCTTGAATCGCCACTTTGCCCTCAAGGCCACCGCAAAACGGTCGTTAACACAGATGATGGCGGCTCGGTCGCCTCGACAAACGCACTCAACAGATCACGGCGCATGGAGACACACCCCCCCCTGCAAGCATCGATGGACGCGCTCAGCCGCCTGCTGCGCGACGCGTCGCTGATGCAGGCGCGCCAGTACTTCGGCGAGCCGACCATCACGCTCGGCGACGACACCGGCGGCTTTCGTCTCGGCCAGGTGCTCAAGCGCTACATGGCCATCGTCATCCTGATCAGCGAAGAACTGCGCGTGGTCATCAAGCTGCACTTCGACCCGGCGCAGGTGCGCAGCTACAAGCCCTCGCCCGAGCAGCCCGGCGGCGAGGTCAACGACCAGCGCGTGATCGACTTCATGAAGGAACTGGCCAACCAGACCGGCGGCCGCGTGTGCCGGGCCTTCGACGCGAACGAGGTCTCGATGGGCATGAGCGTGCCGTTGTGCACCCGCGGCATCTACGAGCTGTATGCCGACTACACCACCAAGACCGGCGCACTGCTGAAGTTCGGCGACTTCTGGCGCATCGACGGGCCGTTCGGCTCGATCTTCTGCAGCTGCTATTTCGAAGCCAGCCCCGACACCGACTTCACCGGCGTGCACTGCCCCGATGACACCGGCGACGAAGGCGAACTCGACTTCCTATGAGCAACCACAACGAACTGCTCGCCTCGCAACGTGTGCTCTCGATGCTCGAGAGCGCCTGCGAGTACAGCGAACAGGTGCTCGACAAGGTGCCCAGCGTGTTCGTCGTGCTCAACGAGCACAACCGCATCATTCGCGCCAACGCCACCTTCTGCCAGCTCACCGGGCTGACGATGGAAGAGGCGCTGCACCGCGACTTCAGCCTCTTCTTCACGAGCGAGAACCGCGACCAGCTGCTGCACCAGTTTCAGCACGTGCGCCAGGCGCCGCCGGCCGACGCCAAGGCCAGCACGCAGCTCGAAATGATCTGCGGCGCACGCACCGCGGCGAACTCGCGGCCCTTCTTCTGGCGCATCGCCCGCCTCGCGCACCTGAGCGACGCCGAGGGCTCGGTGATCTCGGTGCTGGGCGACGACCTCTCGGCGCTGTTCCAGTCAGAACTCAAGCTGATGAGCATCTTCTCCAGCATCCCGCTGGGGCTGATGGTGGTCGACCGCAATGGCAGCATCACCGAGGTGCTGTCCGAGTATTGCCACGTGCTGCTCGACCACCGAGCGCTGCTCGGCCAGTCGCTGCCCGCCCTGCTGGCGCGGGGCAACCCTGAACGGCAAGTCGCGCTCGACGCCGCCTTCGACGCGCTGCGGGCCTGCACCGGGCGCATGCTCGCGCACTTCGGCACGGTCGAAGGCGTGCTGTCGAAGGTGGACCACATCCGCGTCGGACACGGGCAGCAGGCCGAGCGGTGGATCCGCCCACGCTTCCAGCCCATCGCGCGCGACGGCCTGGTCGAGCGCTTCCTGGTGATCCTCGAAGACATCACCGCCGCGCACCTCGCGCAGCGGCAGATCGAGCGGGCCGACCTGCTGGGCAAGCAGGCGCAGGCGTTGTACGACTGCGCCATCCGCGACCCGCTCTCGGGCCTGTACACGCGGCTCTTCATGGGCGACAGCATCAACCCGCTGATCGCGTCGGTGAAGCGCGGCAACGTGATGGAGATGGCGGTGCTGATGCTCGACATCGACAACTTCAAGCGCGTGAACGACACCTACGGCCACGACGCCGGCGACCGCGTGATCGAAGCAGTGGGCCAGGTGATCCGCGCCTGCATTCGAGACACCGACATCGCCGTGCGTTATGGTGGCGAAGAGTTCCTGGTCGCCCTGCCCTGCGCGGAAACGCCCGAGTACGGGGGCGCGACGGTGGCCGAGCGCATCCGCGAGCGGCTGGCCGCCACCGCCATCGACATCGGCAACGGCCGCGCGCTCAACGTGACAACGAGCTGCGGTGTGGCCTTCTGCCACCCGGAGGACACGCTGTCCACGCTGATCCAGCGGGCCGATCACCACTTGTACGCCGCCAAGCACAGCGGCAAGAACCGCGTGTGCGCAGAACCCAAAGAGGAGGCCTGAGGTGCCGAGAATCCTGGTCATCGACGACGCAGCCACCATCCGCGATTCGTTGCGGCAGCTGCTGGAGCCGCAGGGCTTCGAGGTGCTCGAAGCCGAGAACGGCGAAAAGGGCCTCGAAATGCTGGCACAACACGCCATCGACCTGGCCATCTCGGACCTCAACATGCCCGGCATGGACGGCCTGACCATGTGCCGGCACATGCACGCGCAGGGCCTCACCGTGCCCGTCTTCATGCTCACCACGCAGACCAGCGTCGATCTGAAGGCCAAGGCCAAGGAATTCGGCGTGGTCGCCTGGATCGTCAAGCCGCACAAGGACGACGTGCTGCTCAAGGGCATCCAGAAGGTGCTGAAGCTCGCCTGAGCACCCGTTGGTGCGGCGCCGCTCAGGGCGCCATCGGAAACGGCTCGCGCATTGTCACGAACTCTTCGGCCGCCGTCGGGTGAATGCCGATCGTGCGGTCGAGTTGCGCCTTGGTGATACCGGCCTGCACGGCCACCGCGAAGCCCTGGATCACCTCGCCCGCATCGCCGCCCACCATGTGCATGCCCAGCACGCGGTCGGTGGCGCCATCGACCACGATCTTCATCAGCACACGTTCGGTGCTTTCGCTGAGCGTGTGCAGCAGGGGCTTGAATTCGCTGCGGAAGACGCGCACGGCGCTGTAACGCTCGCGTGCCTTTTCTTCGCTCAGACCGACCGTGCCGATGTTGGGGTGCGTGAACACGGCCGTGGGCACGCAGTCGTAGTCCACCGGCTCGCGTTGGCCGCTGCCGAACAATTGGTCGACCAGCAGCATCGCCTCGGCCAGCGCCACCGGCGTCAGTTGCTTGCGCCCCACCAGGTCACCCAGGGCATGGACCGAGGGCACGCTGGTCTGCAGGCGCTCGTTGACGCGCACGGTGCCGTCGGCGTTGCATGCGATGCCCAGCGCCGCAAGGCCCAACGCGTCGCTCAAGGCCACGCGACCGGTGGCGTGCAGCACCGCGTCGGCTTCGACGGTGGCGCCGTTGCTGAGCGTGAGGCGCTGCGAGCCGTCGGCCGCACGCTGCGCATCGGCCACCGTCACGCCGCAGCGCAGGTTGACGCCCTTCTTCTGCATCTCGGCCGACACAAAGGCCGCGATCTCGGCGTCGAAGCCCGCCAGCACCGAGGCCCGCCGGTGAATCAACGTGACCTGGGCACCCAGCCCCCGAAAGATCGACGCGAACTCGCAGGCGATGTAGCCGCCGCCCAGCACCGCGAGGCGCTTCGGAAAGGGGTCAAGGTCGAACATGTCGTCGGACGTCAACGCCCAGTCATGCCCCGGCACGTCGGCGCGGCGCGGCGTGCCGCCGGTGGCCAGCAGCACGTGGCGCGCGGTGAAGCGCCGTTCGCCGTCGGCGGTCTGCACGCTCACTGTGTGCGCATCGACCAGCCTAGCCCAGCCGCGCACGAGCGTGGCACCAGCGCCGCTCAGCAGCGAGGCGTACACGCCGTTGAGCCGGGTGATCTCTCGGGCACGGCGCTGCTTCAGCGTGGCCCAGTCGAACACCGGGGCATCGAAGTGCCAGCCGTAGCCATGCGCGTCGTGGAAGTGGTCGCTGAAGTGCGCCGCGTAGCTGTAGAGCTTTTTCGGGATGCATCCGAGGTTGACGCAGGTGCCGCCCAGCGCGCCGCCCTCGGCGACGATGACGCGCGCCCCGCGCTGGGCGGCCATGCGGCTGGCGCGCACGCCGCCGCTGCCGGCACCGATGACGAAGAGGTCGCAGTCAAAGGTCTGATCGGTCATCGTCGTTCTCCTTCTTTTGGGTGCCGAAGCTCATGAGGCCGCGCAAAGTGTCGAGCGTGTCGGCCTCGTGCAGGGGCTTGTCGCGGCGGATGCGCAGCATGCGCGGAAAACGCACCGCAATGCCACTCTTGTGCCGCGTGCTCGCGTTGATGCCTTCGAAGCCCAGCTCGAACACGAGCGTGGGCCGCACGCTGCGCACGGGGCCGAATTTTTCGAGCGTGTGGCTGCGGATGACCTGGTCCACCTGCGTGAACTCTTCGTCGCTCAGGCCCGAGTAGGCCTTGGCGAAGGCGACCAGCTGCAAGCCGTCGGGCTTGGCCGGCTCGCGCCGCGCGATGGCCTCGACGACGGCCTGCGCCTCGGCGGCATCCACCGGTGGCCGGTTCCAGACCGCGAAGGTGTAGTCGGTGTAGACGCTCGCGCGGCGGCCGTGCCCGGCCTGCGCGTAGATCAGCACGCAGTCCACCGCGAGCGGAGCGATCTTCCACTTCCACCAGGTGCCAACGGCCTTGGTGCGGCCGGTGCCGTAGCGGGCATCTTGGTGCTTGAGCATGAAACCCTCGACGCCACGGGCGCGCGACTCCTGCCGCAGGCGGTCGAGCGCTTCCCATGCGTTGCCTTCGGGGCCGCCGCCGAGCGAGACGGCCGGCGACAGCTTGATCTGGTGGTCGGCCAGCGCCTGTTCGAGCAGCGCGCGGCGTTCGCGCTGCGGCAGGTGGCGCACGTCGGCGCCCAGCCATTCGAGCAGGTCGTAGGCCATGAAGCTGACCGGCGCCTCGGCTAGCACCTTCTTGGTCAGCGTCTTGCGGCCAATGCGTTGCTGCAGCAGGTTGAAGGGGGCGGGGTTGTCGTCCCCAGACCGCCACACCAGGATTTCACCGTCGAGCACCGTGCCATCGGGCAGGCCTTCGGCCAGTGCCACGACCTCAGGAAAGCGCTCGGTCACCAGCTCTTCGCCACGCGACCAGACCCACGTGCCGCCCGCACGCCGCACGACTTGCGCACGGATGCCGTCGTACTTCCACTCGATGAGCCAGTCGCTGGGCGGGCCGAGGGCGAGGTCCATCTGCGCCATCGGCACGTCGAGCTGGTGCGAGAGGAAGAAAGGGTAAGGCTGCCCATCGGCCTTGACGGTTTCGTCGGCCGGGGCGACGAGCCCCTGGTAGGCCCGCGCGTCCGGCCGCGTCTTCGCGTCGGTGTAGCCCATCATGCGTTGCGCGACGAGCTTGGCGTCGAGGCCCGCATGCTCGGCGAGCGCGCGCTGCACGAGCAGCTTGCTCACGCCGACACGAAAGCCGCCGCCGATTAGCTTGGTGAGCAAGAAACGGCCGGGCGTGTCGAGCTCCATCCACCACGGGCCCAGGCGTTCGGCCTGAGCCTCCGGGGTCAGGCCTCGCAGCGTCAGCAGCCGGTCTTCGACCCACTGCGCGAGGCCCAGCGTGCTGGTTGCGTATCCCCGCGGCAGCACCAGCGCGATGGTCTCGGCGAGGTCACCGACGGCTTGGTAGCTCTCTTCGAACAACCAGTCGGACAGGCCCGCCAGACGCGTGGCCGTGGCCCGGAGCACGGCCGTGGGTACCGCCTGGCGCGGCTTGCCACCGGCGAGAAAGTAGACCGCCCAGGCCGCGTCGTGCGGCTGCGCCTGCTCGAAGTACGCGCGCAAGGCCGCCACCTTGGCCGCGGTCGCGGTGGTGGCGTCGAGGGCGGCGTACAACTGCGCGAAGTGCTGCATCGGGGCGATGATGCCCCGAGGCCGAAGGCCCTTCAGCGCGTCGGTGCAGGGGGCGACGCGGCCGCCGCCGCCGACAGCGCGCTGAACCAACGCTGCGCCATCGTCAGCTGCCCAGCCGCCGAGAAGTGGCAGTTGTCGTAGCGCTGGTCGGGGCCCCACACGGTGTCGGCGTCGGGCCCGGCCGCGCCACCCGGCAGCGTGGTGGCGAGGCGGCGCTGCGCCTCGGTCAGCGAGTGCTGGAACGACCAGGTCGCCGCCGTGCAGCGCGTGGCCTGGGCGACGAAGAACGGCGCCTTGACGCCCGCCTTGCGCAGCCCCTGCACGAGCGACTGCACCTGCGCCTCATAGCGTTCGGGCGCCGTGCGCAGCAGAAAGTCCGACTCGCCCTGGTGCCACAGGATGTGGGTGACCGGCTGCACCAGGTTGAGGTCATGCACCATCTGCACGAAGGGCTCGTGCAGCGGCTCGCCATAGGCCCAGGGCCGGGCACGCACGCCATCGAGCGCAAAGGGCGCGATCAGCACGCGCTCGTAGCGGCCACTGTCGATGAGCAGCGCGGCGAGGTGGTCCCAGTAGGCACTGCCCTCGCCGGTGGCCCCGCGCAGCGGCGAGGTCGCCCCATAACAGCGGCCTTCGTAGACGTTGAGGATGCGGTCGCCGCGCGACACCGCCGGTCGCGGCGCGCCGTGGTTGCCGGCGTTCGACTGCCCCGCCACGACCAGCACCGCCGTGCGTGCGCCGGCCGGGGGGCAGGCCACTTCGGACTGGCCAGGCACATAGGCCACGCGGCCAAAGCGGTCGCGCGCGATACGCAGGTCTTCGGGCGCCACCGTCGGGCCCAGCGCCAGGGCCGCGAGCAGCGCGGCAGCCACGCCGAGAAGCCGCACCGGTGTCACGCCCCGCGCAAGCGTCGGCCCCAGGTCCACCGCGCGTCTTTGAGGCGCAGCGCGGGCTCTTCGATCAGGTACCACGAGGCCACGGCGAACACCAGCGTCACGGCGGTGCCCAGGGCGGCCAGTTCCCACGGGCCGATGCCGGGCACGACCAGCACCAGCACCTTCTGCACCGGGCAGGCGTAGATGTAGAGGCCGTACGAGTAGTCGCCCACGCGGTTGAACTGGCGCATGGGACCGGCCGGCACCAGCGCGAAGAACAACACCAGGTAGGGCAGCGTGAACGGCCACACGATGCCGAAGGCCGTGCGGTCGAGGGCGCTCAGCAGCGTCACACCCAGCAAGACCAGGAAGATCGCCCACGAGGCCGGGATGCGGTCGCGCCAGTGGTACATGGCGCTGCCCGCGAAGAAGAAGGCCATCAGGCGCGGCATGCCGGTCAGCATGTCGTCTCCGCGCACGGCAAAGTGCCACGCGTAGCCGGCGGCCATGAGCGCCAGCGCGGCCGGGCCGATCCAGCGGCGCGGCGTCGCACCCGACCAGCGCAGCAGCAGCCAGGTCAGCGCGAGCAGGCCGTACATGCGCACCTCTTCGACCAGCGTCCACAGCGAGCCGTTGATGGGTTGGCCCGAGGGGTGGCCCTCGAACACGCCCGGCACGCCCCAGGTGATGCCGCCGGGGATGACCAGCAGCGTGTTGCGCACGAGGTAGCGCACCGTGTCCCAGGCGACGATGAATTCGTTGAACGGCAGTCGGCCGAAGAAGAGCCCGAGGAACACCACCGAGCCGACCACGGCGACGATGAGCGCCGGGTAGATGCGCAGCACGCGCGCCAGGATGAACTGCGACACGCTGCCCCGGTGCAGCAGGCTGGCCGTCACCAGGTAACCGCTGGCGATGAAGAACACATCGACCGCCAGCGAGCCGGGCGTGATGCCCAGCGTGGCGTGCCAGGGCTCGTCGTTCGCCACGCCGGTGCGAAAGACGAACGAGTGGCTGACGATGACCGCCAGCGCGGCCAGCACGCGCATCAGGTTGAAGTTGTTGTCACGGCCGCCCGTGTACGAACCCAGTGTTTTCATGTCCACGCCCTTGTCGCCCCGAGGGCTGCGCCGGTTGGCAGTCGCGCGATGTTAAGGGGGCGCCCCTGGGCGGCCGGCCCCTCATCTGCACGCCCAAGCCCCCGGCCGGCGTGACAAATGCACGGCGGGGGCTCAGGCGGCTGGCACTTCGGTCAGCCCCAGAAAGTGGTCGAGCATGTGGAAGTGGTCGTCGAGGAACTGGTCTTCGAGCGCCGGCAACGAGGCGAGTGGCACCCACTCGACGGCCTGCGCGTCGTCGTCGGCCCGCACCTCGGGCAGCTCGCGCTCGCCCAGGTCGAAAAAGTGCGCGTGCGTGATGGTTCGGCCGCGCAGGCTGCGGTCGGGGTGGTCGAACACCGCCACCGAGCGCAGGCACTGGCGCAGCGTGTCGGGCAGCAGGCGCAGGTGGGTTTCTTCTTCGAGCTCGCGCAGGCACGACTGGTAGGCGGTCTCGCGTTGCTCGATGAAGCCGCCCGGCACCGCGTGCAGGCCCTGGCCCGGCGCATGCGCGCGGCGGATCAGCAGCACGTGGCCGGCACAGCGCACGACCGCATCGACCGTCACGAACACCGGTGGGTACGGCGCGGCCGACCAAGCCTCTTTGTAGGTGCGCAGTTGGCGCCACTCTTCGGCCATCGCGGCGTAGTGCGGCAGGGCGGCCCAGGCGCGCATGAATTCGAGCGTGCTGGCCGGGGCTTCGCTGACCAGGGCGCCGAGCGCGGCGTCGAGGTCTCGGCCGTGCGCACCGAAGAAGGCGTCGCGCAGGCCGGTGGCGTCGGTGCGGCCGTGGCGGTCGAGGCTCGCGAGCGTCCAGCCCGGAAAGCCGCGCAGGTAGTCGCTGGTGGCGTCTTTGAAATGGCCGACGAGCGTGATCGCGGGGTGGCTCACGCCGCGCGCCTGCATCAGCGCAGCCACGCCCTGGCGCACGGCGGTGATCCAGCGGGCCTCGTTGTAGTAGTCGCGCAGCGGCAGAAAGAGCACGCGCTCACGGTCGGCTGGCGCCAGGGCCAGGCGAACCATCTCGGCCCGCTCTTGCCAGGTGAACGGGTTCTTGGGCGTGCGCGCCTGGTAGGCCGAACCGAGCACGACGATGGCAAGCGGGGCCCGCGTCAGCGCTTCGTTCAGCAAGGCGAGGTGGCCTTGGTGGAAGGGCTGGAAGCGGCCGATGTAGAGGGTGGCGTCGGGCGTGGTCATGGGCTTGGGCGGGGCGTGGGTCGGTGCGAGGGCTGCGGCGGGCTCAGCTCACGCGGGGTTGGCATTTGTGGGGCGGTGCGCTCTTCAGCAGTTTGGGAGGGGCAAGAGGTTCAACGCAAAGGCGCAAAGACGCAAAGACGCAAAGATCGCCAAGAGATAAGCCTTGCTGGTCTTTTCTTCGCGTCCTTTGCGTTCTTTGCGCCTTTGCGGTGAAACGACTTTCACCGACCACCGACCCCCATCACACATACCGCGCCGCGATCGGCATCTGTCGCCCCACCCCGAACGCACGCTCGCGCACGCGGATGATCGGCGGGGCCTGGCGGCGCTTGTACTCGTTGCGGGCAATCATCTGGCGCACGCGCTCGATCAACGCGTGCCCCTCGGCGGTGGCCTTCAGCTTCGCCACGAAGGCGGTGGCTTCGTCGTATTCCCACTTCGCCAGCCGCTCGCCTTCGATCAGGAGCTTGAGCACTTCGTCGAGCACGGCGTAAGGCGGCAGGCTGTCGGTGTCTTTCTGGTCGGGCGCCAGTTCGGCCGAAGGTGGTTTGTCGATGATCGCGTTGGGGATGAGTTCGCGGCCCGCCGTCTCGTTCAAGTGGCGCGACAGCGTGAAGACCTCGGTCTTGTACAGGTCACCCAGCAGGCCGAGGCCGCCGTTGGTGTCGCCGTACAGCGTGCAGTAGCCGACCGAGATTTCGCTCTTGTTGCCCGTGGTGAGCAGCAGGTGGCCGAAGGCGTTCGAGTACTCCATCAAGATGGTGCCGCGAATGCGCGCTTGCAGGTTTTCGAGCGGCAGGCCTTGCAGCGGCGCACCGAAGCCCTGCTCGAAGCCGCGCGCATAACCCGCGACCAGTTCGGCGATGGGGTGCGTGTGCAGCGCCACGCCGAGGTTGCGGCACAGCGTCACCGAGTCGTCCACCGAGCCGCTCGACGAAAACTTCGACGGCATGGTCACGCCGACCACGTTCTCGGCGCCCAGCGCCTCGGCCGCGAGCGCCATCGTCAAGGCGCTGTCGATGCCGCCCGACGAGCCCACCACCACCTGCTTGAAGCCGCAGCGGCGGGCGTAGTCGCGCAGGCCCAGCACCGTTTGCGCGCGGTAGAACTCGGGCGTCGGCAGGCCCTCGGGCGAGACCTTCGCGAGCGCCGCGCCATCGGCCGCCGCGAAGCGCCCGTTCTCGAAACGCAGCGTGGTGACGTCTTCGACGAAGCGCGCCGCCTCGTACACCACGCCGCCCTGCGGCTCGACCGCGAACGAGGCGCCGTCGTAGACGATCTGGTCGTGCCCGCCGATCTGGTTGACGTAGAGGATGGGCAGGCCGTGGCGCCGGCTCGCATCGCCGAAGACCTGGTGGCGCTGCTCGCGCTTGCCGATGTTCGACGGGCTGGCGTTGATCGACACCACGAGGTCGGGCGCCGCGTCGCGCATGCGCGAGAACGGGTTCACCGCGTACTCCGTGCCGGCGTCGTTCCAGCCGTCTTCGCAAATCATCAGCCCGACCTGCGTGTGGCCGATGCGCAGCACCTTGGCCACGTCGGGGCCGGGCTCGAAGTGCCGGCGCTCGTCGAACACGTTGTAGGTGGGCAGCAGCTGCTTGGCGTAGCGCAGCACGACCTCGCCGTCTTTCAGCACCAGCAGCATGTTGTGCAGCCGCTTGCCGACACCTTCGCGGCCTTGCGGCGCGCCGACGATCCAGTGCAGGTCGCGCAACTGGCGCGAAGCGTTCAACAGGGTCTGCAGGCCAGCATCGACGCGGTCCATGAAAGCCGGCTCGTCGAGCATGTCGGCCGGGTAGTAGGCGGTGAGGCTCAGTTCAGAAAACACCACCAGCTGCGCGCCCTGGTCGCGTGCGGCCTGCGCCGCCGCGATCATCTTCTGCACGTTGCCTTCAATGTCGCCGACGGTGTAGTTCAGCTGGGCCACGGTGACCTTGAGCATGGTCGCTTCCTTCAAGACTTCACGTTGAACACTTGGCGCAGGTACGCGAGAAAGGTCTCGTCGTCGCAGATGGTCTTGCCCGGGCTGTCGGACAACTTGGCCACCGGCTGGCCGTTGCAGTGGGTGAGCTTCATCACGATGTTGAGCGGCGCGAGGCCCACGTCGTTGCTGAGGTTGGTGCCAATGCCGAAGCCGAGCTGCGTGCGGTCGGCGAAGTGGCGGTACAGAGCAAACGCGGTGCCCAGGTCGAGCCCGTCCGAAAACACGAGCCGCTTGGTGTGCGCGTCGATGCGCAGCTGCTGGTAGTGCGCCAGTGCCTTCTCGCCCCACACCACCGGGTCGCCCGAGTCGTGCCGCAGGCCGTCGAAGAGCTTGGCGAAGTAGAGGTCGAAGTCGGCGAGGAAGGCGTCCATGCCGACCACGTCGGTCAGCGCCACGCCGAGGTCGCCCCGGTACTCTTGCACCCAGTCTTCGAGGGCGGCTTTTTGAAAGTCGCGCAGGCGCACGCCGAGTGCCTGGTAGGTCTGCAAATACTCGTGCGCCATGGTGCCGATGGGCACGAGGTTCAGGTCACGCGCCAGCAGCACGTTCGAGGTGCCCTTGAAGAACTGCGGCGCCTCGTTGCGCAGCGTGGTGACCACCTCGCGCTGCCAGTCGGCGGCGAAGCGGCGGCGCACGCCGAAGTCGAAGAACTCGAAGGGGTGGCGACGCGCCGGCTCTTCACTGAAGACACGCAGTTGCTCGACCTTGTCGCGCAGCCGGCGGCGGCCTTCGGCGACGGCGGCCTCACGGTCGAAGCGGCGGAAGTACAGCTCGTTGACCAGCGCCAGCACGAAGATCTCGAAGGCCATCACGTGCACCTGCGGCCCCCGCGCGACGATGCTCAAGGCATCGCCCTGCGCCTGGGCTTCAATGAACTCGCGCTGGAAGCGGAAGATGCGCAGGAAGTCCACGAAGTCGCTCTTCATGAAGCGCAGCGAACGCAGGTAGTCGAGCTCGTCGGGCTGGAAGCTCAGCGTGCACAGCGCGTCGAGCTCGCGGTTCACATCGGCCAGCAACTCGGCCAGCGGGTAGGCGCTCTGGTTGCGGCACAGGAAGCGGTATTCCGCCTGCGTGGCCGGATGCCGATGCAGCATGGTCTGCCACATCGTGAACTTGTAGAGGTCGGTGTCGAGCAGGCTTTGGATGATGGGGGGCATGGGGTTTCGCAATCCATGAGTGACTGACGTGATCAATTGGGGAAAAGGTTCATACATCGACTCGCGTGAACTCGAACTCGACCGGTCCGTCGCAGGGCAACTCGCCCACATCGATGAGAAAGCCGAGCACCTCAACCAGTCCGGACGTGCGATCCACCACGGTTCCGCATCCGCGATAGGCGTAGGCCCCCGTCCGCTCGAGCTTGGGTCTCGACCGTTCCGCCTTCTCTTTTTCAGGCCAGTCGGAGAGATAGGCGGAACGAACTTCGGCATCCATCGTGTACAGATGGTTCTTGATGCGCTCGCCGGCTCGCAACTCGCACGGGAAGCAGAAAGCCACGATCTCGCCATGCGCGCTGCGTAACGTCACGCTCGCGCTTTCGTCGCCAGCGGCATACGCATCGACACACGCAACGAGCAAGGTGTCCATGGCTGGGGCATCCATGTCAGGCCACCTGCTGTTCGAGCAGGCGTTCGAGGTCACTCAGGGCCACAAGGGGGTGCGGCTTCAGTTCCGCCCTTCTGCCGACACAGTCCATCGCGACGACGAAGTGCGACTGCGCGTGAAGGCCCGGATACTTGCGAGGCCTGAGTTCGACCACGTGGTCGCTCGTCCAGTCGGCCTCGTCGACCGACCACGCTTCGCTCGTGAACCTGAAGACGACCTCGCCCCTCTGCACGTCTCGAAGACTCGGGCTTGCGACCCACTGGGAAGGCGCCGCCTCCCACGTGTCGACGAGCAGTTGGAAGCGCCCGTCCGGTGAACGCGACTTGATTTCAAGGGCCATGGGGCACCTCGCACGCGACAGGGGTTGCGGACCAGACGGTGACCGCATCTTCATCCACCGACTCCGCCCGTGCGAGCCGAAGCGCTTGCTCGACGTCAAAGCCCGGCAGCATGCCTTCGAGACGCGTCAGCGCTTCGCGCGCACCGGTGTCACGGTTGCAGAACGTCAACTCATGGGCAGCGCCGTCGGCGAAGCACCACAGGTCGTCGGCGGGCGCGACGTCGTAGAGCGGAGCGATAGCAATGCGTTGAATCGAGGCAACGGGCAGCGATTGTTTGCCCACATGCAGAAGACCGTCGCTCAAACGCACACGCGGTGCGCGCAAGGGAGACATGTCCTCGACCACGACGAAGCGCAAGCTCGGATCGCGGGCAGTGAGCAAGGCCTGGGCTTGGTGAGCAACGGCGATCTTCTTGCCGCGGCTCAAGGGAAGCAGTCGCTTGAGTCCCACCCTTCGAATCGACCGTGCGTGGATGTAGATCGGGGCGACTCTTTGCGGCGCACCACCGGCGGCGTCTTCCCAGGACCACAGGCATGCGCCTTCATAGCGCTCGTTGCCATCGATCAACTGAAACTCTTCGCCGCGATGAACAAGTTGGGCGCTGGGCATCGTCTCAGTCATGGCTGTCCAGGCTCCGTCAGCGCCGATCAATCGGCTCGGCCTTCACATACAACTCGGCAGGGGCCGCATCGAAGTACTTGAACATCGCGGGGCACAGCCAGCCCTCTTGGCCACCCCGCTCGTTGCAGGCGTACCAGTTGCCGTCGAATTCTTCGCGCACCCGAGTGAAGCTGAGCGCATGGCCGGGGAACGGCTTGGCCGAGAAGAGAAGTCGGACGCCCGACTCCGCCCCGGGAATCTTCTCGGTCAGTTGGTCGATGAAGGCATTGACCACATCGACGAAGGGCTCGCGAACGAGGCCGGTGGCCTCGTCGTCAAACGCCCAGATGCCGTTCACCTTGTACGGAAAGATAACCATCAGCGAGTTCATGAGTGCTCCTTTTGGCGACTGTTGGCGACTCAGCCTTGCGAGGTCGGCTTGTCCATCGACTTCGCGGCCACACGGTCGGGCAGCACGCGGGCGATCAGCGCCGTGTCGCAGTACTCCTCATAGCGCACGATCTTGCTGTTCGCGACGTGGATCACGAAGACGTAGTCGTTGTCGTAGCGCTGGCCGTCGCGCGACACAGCCTTGCCTTTGGCCTGCACGACGATGACGTCGTCGCCATCGATGATGCGGGTCGGGGTGATGGCGCGCTCGACGAGGGCGTTGTTCAAGGGGCGGAAGATTTCGTCGATCAGGGCCTGCTTGCCCACGAACTCGCCGCTCCAGGAGGTGTCGCCGATGGTGCGCCAGACGACGTTGTCGTGGCAGGAGTCCAGGAAGATCGTGCGGTTGCGCTTGGCGATTTCGTCGAAGAGGTGCGAGATGAACTGGGCATTGGGCGAGAGGCTGCGCATCAGGGGCTCCGTGGGGTGTCGCTTGTGGAAAGAAGTCTGCACACCGGCGAGTACGGCTCAGCGCTGGTTGGCCGCGAGTTCAGGCATGAGCTCTGCGCTCGTCGCCAAGCGCGCGCCCTTCGCCCGCATGTCTGCCAAGAACGCCTCATGCTGCGCCTCGAACCCGCCCACCGGGCTCATGCAGTCGGTCAGCAGCACCAGGCGCTTGGCGCCGTCGCGCAGGTGTTGTGCGATGTGCTCGGTGGTGCTCTTGACGCAGTGGCTGCTGGCCTCGCCGGCGATAACGATCTGGTCGGCGCGATCGAGTTGTGCGATGAGCGCCCGGTTGAGTTGCGTGTCGGGGTCGTCGGCGTCGGGCACTTCGGCTTGCACGGCGCTGTAGTGCTCGGTCCAGGCGTTGTCGCCCTTGAAGACCTTTTCGACGACGCCGAGCTGGCGTTCTTCCCAGGCGTTGTAGGCGGCGCGCACGTCGGCGTGCACGTTGTGGCCCCAAGTGCCGATCTCGCAGTGCACGGGCCACACCATCAGCGTGTAGCGGCCACGGGCCTCGAGCTCGTCGAGGTAGGCCAGCGTGCGCGGCAGCGCGGCGGGGTCGCGCGGCTGGAACTCACCCGCGCGCACCTGGGCGGCGGTGATGGGGGTGAAGGGGCTCACCACCGAGCCATCGCCGCGCCGCCAGAAGGTGGGGTGCGCGATGTCGAGCCTGTGGTGCGAGTCGAGCGTGATGGCGATGTCGGTGAAGCCGGCACCGGCGTCGCGGATGAGCGCGGCCACACGCTGCATGTCGGCGTGCGCGCCGGCCACCGGCAGCGCGGGCGCGGTGCGTTCGCCGCTTTGCGCATCGACCGGTCGGTAGGCCTCGGGCACGTCGCAGAAGTCGTTCTGGGGGTCGATGACGAGGAGCTGGATCTGGCGCTGCATGGTCATGTCCTTCGCTGTGCGTTCGTTGGGTGTGATGTCACTCTAGCTCACTTAGTTTTGTATTGCAACTAACTATCGAACCACCCCCTCTCAGGAGGGAATCGTCGCGTATGCTTGTTCGTCAATTGCCTGACCGAAGCCGTGACCCCAGCCCCCAGCGCCCCGCCCATCATCTGCACCGTGGACGTGGTGCTGCTCACGCTGCGTGACGAGGCCCTGCACGTGGTGCTGCAAAAGCGCGAGCGCGAGCCCTTCGCCGGGGTGCTGGCATTGCCCGGAGGCTACATCCACCCGCAAGACGACGCGGATGCGACGGAGGCGGCCACGCGGGTGCTGCGCGAGAAGGCGAATCTGGCGAGCCCCTACCTCGAACAGCTCGCCAGCTTCAGCGGTGCGGCGCGCGACCCGCGCGGCTGGTCGGTGTCGGTCGCCTACTTTGCGTTGGTGCCGCTCGCCCTGCTGCAGGCCGCGAATGCGGCGGTCGAGCTGAAGCCGGTGGCGCGCCTGCCGGCCCTGCCCTTCGACCACCAGCGCATCGTGCAGCAGGCGGTCGAGCGGGTGCGCAACAAGAGCCAGTATTCGTCGCTGCCGGTGTACCTGTGCGGCGAGCGCTTCACGCTGCCGCAGTTGCAGGCGGTGTACGAGGCCGTGCTGGGCGAGCCGATCAACAAGGTGAGCTTTCGCCGCAAGGTGGACGAACTCGGCATGCTCGAAGCCATCGCAGGTGAGATGTCGTCGGGCGGTGCGCACCGGCCGGCACAGCTGTACCGGCTGCGCCGCGAGTTCAGGCACGCACTGTCCACCAGCGAACGAGGTCTGAACGCAAGAGGGTGAGCCCGCAGTTCGCCGTCCAGCGCGTGCGGAATCACCGCTTCCTACACACCGTTACGCTGCGGGCCGGTCGCAGTTGACAGGCGTCAACTCAACCCCACCCGGTGGCGCGCCGATGACGGCAGCATGAAGCTCAGCGGTTGGCACGGTGCCCACCGAACGTGCTCACGCTCAGGGAAACAACATGCGAAACAATTTGCCGGTCACGGCGAACGAATACCCCTTTCCGTCGGGCGAGACCCTCGTCTCGACGACCGACCTCAAGGGCCGCATCACCTATGTCAACCCGGCCTTCGTCACCGTCAGTGGCTACGAAAAGGATGAGTTGCTGGGCCAGCCCCACAACATGATCCGCCACCCCGACATGCCGGAGGAGGCCTTCCGCGACATGTGGGCGTCGATCCAATCCGGCAAGCCGTGGTCGGCCATGGTGAAAAACCGCCGCAAGAACGGCGACAGCTACTGGGTGGTGGCCAACGTGACACCGCTGCTCGAAGGCGACCGGCCCATCGGCTACATGTCGGTGCGCACGCAGCCGACGGCCGAGCAGAAGGCCGCTGCCGAAAGCCTGTACGCCACGATGCGCCAAGAGCAGGCCCACGGCCGGATCGTGCACCGCCTGTCGCTGGGCCGGGTGCAGCGGCACGACCTGGTCGGGCGCGTTCAGCGCCGGCTCACCTGCACGCTGCCCACGCGTCTTTCAGGCCTGTGCACCTTCGCTGCCGTGCTGGGCTACGGCTTCGGCGCGGCCGCGTCGTCGGGCGACTCGACATCGGCGGCCTGGGGCGCCGCCGGTTTGGTGGGCGCGGTGGCGGCGGGCCTGCTGGCCGGTGCGCGCGTGCGTCACCTCACGACGCGGCCCCTGCAGGTGCTGCTGACGAACGCCAACCGCATGGCCGCTGGTGACCTGACGCGCCAGATGACCAAGGAGTACGACGACGTGGTGGGCCGGCTCGCGCAGGCGCTGACGCAGCTCAACGTGAACCTGATGTCCATCGTGCGCGACGCACGCAACGAGGTCGTGCGCATCAAGGCTGGGGCGACCGAGATCAGCGCGGGCAACCGCGAGCTGTCGGCGCGCACCGAGACGCAGGCCGCCAACCTCGAAGAGACCGCCGCGTCGATGGAGCAGATCACCGGCACCGTGCGCCAGGGCGCCGAGAGCGCGCGCCACGCCGCCGAGCTGTCGCGCGAGGCCGAGCACATCGCACACGAAAGCAGCACGGTGGTGGACGAGGTGAGCCACACGATGCGCGCCATCAGCCAGTCGTCGGGGCGCATCGCCGAAATCATCCAGGTGATCGAGGGCATCTCGTTCCAGACCAACATCCTCGCGCTGAACGCGGCGGTCGAGGCCGCACGTGCCGGCGAACAAGGCCGCGGGTTCGCGGTGGTGGCCTCGGAGGTGCGTGCGCTGGCGCAACGCACCAACACGGCGGCCAAAGAGATCAAGACGCTGATCGAAGAGTCGGCCGACCGCGTGCGCAGTGGCGAAACGCAGGTGGCCGCCGCGAGCGGCACGATGCAAAAGGCGCTGTCGGCGGTAAAGCAGGTCAACGCGCTGATCGGCGAGATCAGCAACGGCGCGACCGAGCAGCTGTCGGGCATCTCGCAGGTCAACAGCGCCGTCGCGCAGCTCGACTCGATCACGCAGCAGAACGCGAGCATGGTCGAGCAGCTGGCCGCGGCCGCGAGCGCGCTCGAAAGCCAGGCGCAGAACGTGTCCGAAGCGGTGGGGGTGTTTCGCCTCGATGGCGCGGCCCCGGCCACACCGCCCGACGCCGTGGCACTGCGCCGTCAGGCGCGCGCCGGGCAGTTCAATGCGCGGTCGACTGGGCCAGTGCCAGTTCCCAGCGCTTCTTGAGCAAGGGCAGCGCGTGGTCGCGCCAGAACTGCGGCGAGATCGCGCCGTTGGACCGCCCGCCGCGCGCCAGGCGCGGCACGCGGAAGCACTGGTCCGACCCGAGCGGGCGGCTGCACAGCTGCTGGAAGCCCTTGGCGACCTGCGCGTGCAAGTCGCCCGCTGACACCGGCATGGGCGTCGCCGCGAAATGCTCGCGCAGCGCCTGCCACAGCATCGGGTCGCCCTGCAGACCCCAGTGCGCGGGCGCAGGCTCGAAGAGTTTCGCAAGCTTGGGCGGTGAACTGCTGCTCATGGAAACCTCGGCGGATGGGGCAAAGCGGAGGCCCGGGCGACGCGCGCAGCGCGGCGGGGCATGGTGTTGATCAGGCCTATTCGTCGTCGTCAGGCAGCACCGAGGGCTCGAAGTCGGCGTGCCGCACCACGGTGACCGGGATGGCCAACCGGTGCAGCAGCGAGTTCGACACCGACCCCAGCACCGCACCGCGCACGAGGCCCACGCCGCGTGCGCCCATCACCACGGCCTCGCAGTCGTGACGCTCGGCGGCATCGGCCAGTTCAGAGGCCGGGTCGCCCGAGACGACCTCGCTCTCGAACGGGGTACCGGTGACCTTGATCAGCTCTTCGGCCGGCTGCAGCGCATGGCGGCCCGCACCCTGCGCCACACGTTCGAGCGCTTCGGCGTCGGCGCCCGAGGTGACCACCTCGTACAGCGAGGCCGGCTCTTGCACGTTGACCAGCACGAACTGCGCATGCAGCCCGGCATTGACCAACTCGATGGCATGGCGCACGGCGTCGAGCGAAGCTTCCGAGCCGTCGATGGGCAGCAGGATCTTGATCACGCGGTCTCCTGAGGTGGTGGGGTCATCGTAAGGATGACGCGGGGCAATGCCAAGCGGGTTGTCCCCGCACAAGTTGGCGTGGAATCGCCGGGCTTTGGGGGCCTCAGCTCGCGGCCTCCGCCACAGGAGCTGCCGGGCTTTCGGGGACGTTGGGGGCCGCCTCGCCCGGCCTGGCGTCGTCCAGGTCGCCGTATTCGGTGGCGAACGAGCCCGCCTGCAAGCCCCGCTCGGTGAGCCAGCGCACCATCACGGCCTCGTAGCCGTGGGTGACGATCACGCGCTCGCAGCCGGTGGCGGCGATGGCGCGTTGCAGGCCCGGCCAGTCGGCGTGGTCGCTGAGCACGAAGCCGCGGTCCACCCCGCGCCAGCGGCGGGCGCCGCGCAGTTGCATCCAGCCGCTCGCGAAGGCGTCGGCATGGTCACCGAAGCGGCGCAGCCAGGTCGAGCCCTGCACCGAGGGCGGGGCCACGATGAGAGCTTGCGCGATGAGCGCCTTGTCGCGCGCTTCGGTGGCGGGCTGGGTCGGCGGCAGGTCGACCCCGGCGGCGCGGTAGGCGGCGTTGAGCGGTTCGACCGCCCCGTGCACGAGGATGGGGCCGATGCCCGCGTCCACCCCCGCGAGGATGCGCTGCGCCTTGCCGAAGCTGTAGCCCATCAGCACGCTGGCGCGCCCGGCCTGGGCGTTGGCCTGCCACCAGGCGTTGATGTCGGCGAACACCTCGCGCTGCGGTCGCCAGCGGTAGATGGGCAGGCCGAAGGTCGATTCGGTGATGAAGCAATCACAGCGCACCGGTTCGAAGGGCGCGCAGGTGAGGTTGTCTTCGCGCGAGTCGGCGTCTTCGCCGCTCAGGTAATAGTCGCCCGAGGCGACCCACACGCGGCCACGGTGTTCGAGCCGCACCTGGGCTGAACCGAGCACGTGGCCGGCCGGGTGCAGCGAGAGCTTCACGCCGTGGTGGTCGATGACCTCGCCGTAGTTGAGCGTCTGCAGCGAGATGCCCGCGCCGAGGCGCGCGCGCAGCACGCCTTCGGACGGCACCGAGGCGAGGTATTGCGTGTGGCCGACGCGTGCGTGGTCGGCGTGCGCGTGGGTGACGACGGCGCGGGCCACCGGCCGCCAGGGGTCGATGTAGAAGTCGCCCGGCGGGCAGTACAACCCTTCGGGGCGCAGCACCACGAGGTCGGCGGCGGGTTCGTGCATGCACGCATCTTGCCTTCGACCCGCCGACCGGACGGGTGGTGGGGCGTTGCGTTTGAAAACAGGGCTTGCGCGTCGGCAAGCGTGCACCTTGGATGGCCCGCCGATAATCCCGCGCTGAATCGAACGGCCGGGGCGGAACCCGGCCGCCGCAAACGCGTCACACCCGGCCTCTCGGCCGGAAAGAGGTGGAATGAACCAGGACTTGTCGATCGTCTCGCTGGTGCTCGAAGCCAGCTTCGTGGTGCAGCTCGTGATGCTGGGGCTGCTGCTGGTGTCGCTGGCGAGCTGGACGGTGATCTTCGGCAAGGTCTTCGGCCTGTCGAAGCTGCGCGCGGCCAATGAAGAGTTCGAGCGCGAGTTCTGGGCCGGCCGCAACTTGAACGACCTGTACAGCGACGCCGCCAACCGCGCCGACGGCGCCCCGATGGAGCGCATCTTCGCCTCGGGCATGCGCGAGTTCATGAAGCTGCGCGAACGCCGCGTCACCGATGGCGGGGCCTTGCTCGACGGCGCGCGGCGCGCGATGCGGGCGAGCTTTCAGCGCGAGCTCGACACGGTCGAGTCGAACCTGTCGTTCCTGGCCTCGGTGGGCTCGGTGTCGCCCTACGTGGGCCTGTTCGGCACGGTGTGGGGGATCATGCATGCCTTCGTCGGCCTGGCGAACATGACCCAGGTGTCGCTGGCCACCGTGGCCCCGGGGATCGCCGAGGCGTTGGTGGCCACGGCCATCGGGCTGTTCGCGGCCATTCCGGCGGTGATCGCCTACAACCGCTTCGCCCGCGACATCGACCGCATCGCGATGCAGATGGAGACCTTCATCGAAGAGTTCTCGAACATCCTGCAACGCAACGCCAGCCAGCCGCCTGCGGCGGCGGGCGTGCCGGGGCGCTGAGCCATGCCGGCCGTCGCATCGTCGATTCGCGGCAGCTCGCGCCGCCGCACCATCAGCGAGATCAACATGGTGCCCTTCATCGACGTGATGCTGGTGCTGTTGATCATCTTCATGGTCAGCGCGCCGCTCATCACGACCGGCGTGGTCGACCTGCCCACCGTGGGCAAGAGCAAGCAGCAGCCCACGAAGGTGATCGAGGTCATCGTCGGCAAGGACGAAGCGCTGCGCATCCGCATCGACGGCAAAGACGAATCGAGCGTCACGCTCAAGACCCTGGCCAAGCGGGTGGACACCGCCCAGGGCGGCGACGACCAGGCGCCGGTGGTGATCTCGGCCGACCGCAACGTGAAGTACGAGGCCGTGGTGAAGGTGATGGACACGCTGCAGCGCGCAGGCATTCAGCGCGTGGGTTTGTCCGTCAAGAACCTCGGCGCGTGAGTTGCGTTTGAACCGTCTGAGACTGCCCTGACCACAACCATGACCGCCAGCACGCTCGACCGCGACGCGCTGATGCCCCGCGAGCCGCAAGGCCTGGGGCCCGGCCTCGCGTTGGCCGTGCTGGTGCACCTGGGCCTGGTGGGGGCGCTGGCTCTGGGCGTGAACTGGCGCGCGAGCGAGCCCGAAGGCATCGAGGCCGAGCTGTGGTCGGCCGTGCCGCAGGTGGCCGCGCCGCGCGTCGAGGCTCCCCCCCCGCCACCCCCGCCCCCGAAGCCGGCGCGCGTCGAACAAGCGCCGCGTCAAGAGCCGCGCGCCGACGCGCAGATCGCCATCGAGAAAGAGCGCGCGCGCAAAGAAAAGCTCAAGCAACAGCAAGAAGACGAAGAGCGCAAGCGGCAAGAGCAGCTGAAGAAGGCCGAGGTCGACAAGAAAGGGGTCGAGCGCAAGCGCCGCGAAAAACTCGAAGCCGACCAGAAGCGGCTCGACGCCGAGCGCGAGCGCAACCTGCAAGACATCATCCGCAAGGCGGGCGGGGCCCCGGGCACCAGCCCGGGCACGGCCGACCGCAGCAGCGGCCCGTCGGCGGGTTACGCCGGGCGCATCAAGGCGCAGGTGATGCCCAACATCGTCTTCACCGAGACGACCACCGGCAACCCGACGGCCGAGGTCGAAGTGCGCGTGGCCCCCGACGGCCGCATCCTCAGCAGCAAGCTGCTCAAGGCGAGCGGCGTGACCGCCTGGGACGAAGCCGTGCTGCGCGCCATCGAACGCACCGAGGTGCTGCCCCGCGACGTGGACGGGCGCGTGCCGCCGGTGATGGTGTTGAAGTTCAACCGGAACGAGCGGTGAGGTGACCCGGCCCGCCGGGTCGTGCACCCAGAGAAAAGCCCGGCCAGGTGCACCTGCCGGGCTTTCTGTTTTGATGCGGTCGGCGCTTCGGCGTCAGCGCCTCTGCATCAACGCTTCGAATTGCGCGCCACGAACTCGCTCAGCGGTTTGACGACGTGGTTGGTGGCGTCGTCTTCGGCGGTCAGCACATCGACGTGGGTGTAGCCCTCGCTGATGTGCACCTCGAAGCCGCCGGCCACGCCGCCGTAGCTGCGGTTGGCGGCCAGCGGGTCCTGGCCCGAGGGCGTGCGGGCGACGCCAGCGGTGCAGCTTTTCGACGCGCAGGGGGCCAGCGACTCGGCGTAGCGGCGCCACACGCCGGGCACGGTGGTCAGGCCGTTGCTGCCGCCGAAAGCGATCACCGGGATGTCGACCTTGCGGGCCTGCGTCTGGTTGACGATGTCGGCACGGCCGCGACCGCCTTGCGCCACGGGCAGCGACAGCGCGCTGGTGTCGAGGCCGAGGTCCACACCGCCCGGGCCGGCGGCGTTGCCGATCAAGAGACCGGTGCCGGGGTAGTACCAGTCGCTGTAGGTCGTCTCGCCGACGAAGAAGCCAGGGATCATGCGCTTTAGGCGGGTGGACTCGACCTCTTGCCCCCACACGGGCAGCGGGCTCGTCATGCTGGCGAACATGGGGCCGAAGTTGCGCAAGGCGCTGGCAGGCAGCGGCTCGTCGCTGTCGATCCACGGCACCAGACCGTCGGCGCGCGGCGTGCCCAGTGCCCCGACCGAGACCGAATAGAACTGCGTGCGGGCGGACACGTCGTCGTCCATGAAGCTGCCGAGCGCGGCGCCGGCCGTCACCGGGAAGGGGCGGTCGCGGAAGTCGGCCACGCGGGTGTAGACGCGGTTGCCGGCGACGCCGCCTTGGTCTTGCTGCAGCAGGGCCTGCGCGCCGTTGATCGTGCCCTCGAAGGCGGCCTGCATGCCCGTGACTTCAGAGGACGCGTTCACGCGCGGCGTGAGGCCGGGCGCGGCCGTGTAGGCGGTGGCCGTGCCAGCGGCGATGGCGGCGGCCAAGCCACCGTCGGCCGCGGCGATCAGCGCGTCGAGCTGCGCTTGCGTAGGCGGCGTGGCGGCGAGTGCACCGCCCTGCCCTTCGAGCATCACCAGGCCGCGCAGCTTGGCGTAGCCGGGGTTGGGCTTGCCGATGCCCTTGAGGTTGAAGTCGGTCGCGGCGTAGCGCGCGGCGTAGCCGGTGCCGGCCGAATGGCCGCCGAGGAAGACGTTGCCGTTGCGGGCGAACAGGCGCGCGCGGTCGATCACGGCGTCGATGTCGAGCGAGTGCACCTGGGCCGTCCAGTTGCCGAAGAAGCCGAGATCGCGCTGCTCGTAGAACACCGCACGGCGTGTGAGCTTGGGGTGCAGCGGCAGCCCGAGTTCATCGCCGTACAAGAAGTTCAGCGCCACCGACGCGTCGCGTGCGCGCTCGGCCATGTTCAGGCCGTCCATGTCTTGCAGTTGCACCGAGCGGCGATCGACGCCCCAGACTTCGGCGACGAGCTTGTGGTCGGCCCACATGCGCTCGATGAGGTTCTCGGCCAGGATCATGAAGCTGTGCGACGAGGCCAGCGTGCCCGGCACCAGCACGACCACGGCGTCGGGCCGGGCGTTGCGCACCGCCCGGCGGTCGATGCGGTAGCGCGTGTAGCGCACCTTGTTGAGGTCGATGCTGGTGCTGCCGAACTGGGTGGCCAGCTTGCTGCCGGCCGGCACCACGACGCCGGGCGATCCCGGTGTGCCGGCGGGCTTGGCCTTGCTGGGCAGCGAATGGGTGTCGAACACCAGCTTGCCGACCTGGTAGGTCTTGGGGCCGCCGACGGCCGCCGCCGAGAACGAGGCCGCCGCGAGCAGGGCGAGCGAGAGGGTGCGCAGGCGCAGCACGGGGCGCGCCCCGGCAAGGCGTGAAGGGGTCATCGGGGGTCTCCTGACATCGGGGTTTGTTGTTTGTGGACGCGCGTTCATTCACGCCCGACCCCGACTGTAGCGACTGGATTCAACCCGCCCGCGTCGGGATTTGCCCCGTGTCGCGCCGCGGCGTCAGGGGCGCGGACTCAGCACGCGCCCGGCTCGCCCCACCCCCCGCCGCCGGGCGTTTCGACCACGAACACATCGCCCACGGCCATCTCGGCGGTGCCGATGTGCGGTAGGACTTCGACGCGACCATCGGCCCGCTCGACGCGGTTGAGCCCCACCGCCCCGGGCCCGCCGCCGTGCAGCCCGAACGCACCCTGCGTGCGGCCGTTGGACAAGATCGCCGCCGTCATCGGCTGCAGAAAACGAATGCGGCGCACCGCGCCCTCGCCCCCGCGCCAGCGGCCGGTGCCGCCCGAGCCGGCGCGAATCTCATGGGCCTCGACGCGCACCGGCACGCGGAATTCGAGCACCTCGGGGTCGGTCAAGCGCGAGTTCGTCATGTGGGTCTGCACGACGCTGGTGCCGTCGAAGCCCGGCCCGGCGCCCGAGCCGCCCGAGAGCGTTTCGTAGTGCTGGTGCTGCGCGTTGCCGAAGCTGAGGTTGTTCATCGTGCACTGGCTCGCGGCCATCACGCCCAGCGCGCCGTACAAGGCGTTGACGATGCAGGTCGAGGTTTCGACGTTGCCGGCCACCACCGCGGCCGGTGCGCGCGGGCTGAGCATCGAGCCTTCGGGGATGACGACCTGCAGCGGCTTCAGGCAGCCCGCGTTGAGCGGGATGTCGTCGTCCACCAGCGTGCGAAAGACGTACAGCACCGCGGCCATGCACACCGCGCGCGGCGCGTTGAAGTTGTTGGGCAACTGGGCCGAGGTGCCGGTGAAGTCAATCTCGGCGCTGCGTGCCGCGAGGTTCACCCGCACCGCCACGCGGATGCACGCGCCGTTGTCGAGCGCCAGCGCGAAGTGGCCGTCTTTCAGCGAGCCGATGGCGCGGCGCACCGAGGCTTCGGCGTTGTCTTGCACGTGCTGCATGTAGGCCTGCACCACCGGCAGGCCGAACTCGCCGACCATGCGGCGCAGCTCTTGCGCGCCCTTTTCGTTGGCGGCGATCTGCGCCTGCAGGTCGGCGATGTTCTGCGCCGGGTTGCGCGCGGGGTGCGGGCCCGTGGCCAGCACAGCCCGCACCTCGGCCTCGCGCAGGCGGCCGTGCTCGGCGACGAGCAGGTTGTCGATCAGCACGCCTTCGTCGGCGATGGTGGTCGAGAACGGCGGCATCGAGCCCGGCGTGAGCCCGCCGATGTCGGCGTGGTGGCCGCGCGAGGCGACGTAGAACAGCACCTCGGTGTCGGCCCTGTTCCAGACCGGCGTCACCACCGTCACGTCGGGCAGGTGCGTGCCACCGTTGTAGGGGTCGTTGAGCGCGTACACGTCGCCCGGCTTCATGCGGCCCGCGTTGCGCGCCCTCACCGTCTTGATCGACTCGCTCATCGAGCCCAGGTGCACCGGCATGTGCGGCGCGTTGGCGATCAACTGCCCATGGGCGTCGAACAGCGCGCACGAGAAGTCGAGCCGCTCTTTGATGTTCACCGACGAGGCGGTGTTCTGCAGCTGCAGGCCCATCTGCTCGGCGATGTTCATGAAGAGGTGGTTGAACACCTCAAGCATCACCGGGTCGGCCTGCGTGCCCACCGCGCGGGTGGCGGCGCGGGGCGTGCGGCGTTCGATCAGCAGGTGGCCGAGCGGCGTGACCTGCGCGCACCAGCCGGGCTCGATCACCGTGGTGGCGTGGGGCTCGGCAATGACGGCCGGGCCCGGCAGCCGGTGGCCGGGGTGCAGCGCGTCGCGGTGCACCAGGGCTGCGTCGTGCCACTGGCCGCCGGTGAAGAGGCGGGTCGGTGCGGTGGTGGGTGCGGCCTCGGGCGG
This sequence comes from Piscinibacter sp. PDB5-1, assembly GCF_056676035.1. Lineage (NCBI taxonomy): Bacteria > Pseudomonadati > Pseudomonadota > Betaproteobacteria > Burkholderiales > Sphaerotilaceae > Piscinibacter > Piscinibacter sp. PDB5-1. Next base: position 772,956 of record NZ_JBWVZL010000002.1, read on the forward strand.
GGGCACAGAGTGGGCCTGTTCGTTCGGCCGGTCACCGGGGGCGATGGCCTCGGCCGAGATCGACTCGACCACGAGCGCGCGGCCCGGCATCAAGAAGCCATGGCGCTGGCGGTAGGCCGCGTCGAACGCCGCCTGCAGCGCGGCCGCATCACCCCAGGGCACGGCGAGCGCCACGTCGCTGCCCTGGTAGCGCAGGTGCACGCGCTCGACCACGTGCACGGCGGCGTCTTGCACCTGCTCGCGCAGCGCGGCGCAGGCCGCGTCGGCGAGGGCCTGCATGCGCTGCGGCAGGTCACTCAGGTCCGCCAGCGGACGCTCGACCGCGCACTGGCGCAGCACGCCCTGGTCGGCCAGGCCCATGCCATAGGCCGACAGCACGCCGGCGAGCGGGTGGATGAACACACGCGACATGCCCAGCGCGTCGGCCACGCGGCAGGCGTGCTGGCCGCCGGCACCGCCGAAGCACTGCAGCGTGTAGCGCGTGACGTCGTGCCCGCGCGCGACCGAGATCTTCTTGATCGCGTTGGCCATGGTGCCCACGGCGATGTCGATGAAGCCTTCGGCGACCTGCTCGGCACCGAGCGGCTGGCCGGTGGCTGCGGCGACCTCGTGCGCCAGCGCCTCGAACTGCGCGACGACGGTGTCGCGGTCGAGGGCTTGGTCGCCTCGTGGGCCGAAGACGTTTGGAAAGTGCGCCGGCAAGACCTTGCCCAGCATCACGTTCGCATCGGTCACCGTGAGCGGCCCGCCGCGCCGGTAGCAGGCCGGGCCGGGGTTGGCGCCCGCGCTGTGCGGGCCCACGCGCAGGCGCGCGCCGTCGAAGCCGAGGATGGAGCCGCCCCCTGCTGCCACGGTGTGGATGTCCATCATCGGCGCGCGCACGCGGATGCCGGCCACCTGGGTGTCGAACACGCGCTCGAACTCGCCCGCGAAGTGCGACACGTCGGTCGAGGTGCCGCCCATGTCGAAGCCGATGAGCTGGGCCACCGCCGCCCCCGCCTGCGCGGTGCGCACCATGCCGACGATGCCGCCCGCCGGGCCGGACAGCACCGCGTCTTTGCCGGCGAACGCGGCCGCATCGACCAGGGCCCCCGATGACTGCATGAACAGCAGGCGCACGCCGGGCATCTCGGCCTGCACCTGCGCCACGTAGCGGCGCAGCACCGGCGTGAGGTAGGCATCGACCACCGCCGTGTCGCCCCGGCTCACCAGCTTCATCAGCGGGCTCACCGCGTGCGACGCGCTGACCTGCGTGAAGCCGAGCTCGCGCGCCAGCGCCGCCGCGCGCTGCTCGTGCGCGGGGTGCGCATAGGCATGCATGAACACCAGCGCCACGCTGCGCAGGCCGGCATCGAACGCGGCCTGCAGGTCGGCGCGCAGCGCGGTCTCGTCGAGCGGCTGCACCACGTCGCCGTGCGCGCCGATGCGCTCGTGCGCTTCGACCACGCGCGCGTACAGCAGCTCGGGCCGCACGATGTGCCGGTCGAACAGGCGCGGACGGTTCTGGTAGCCGATGCGCAGCGCGTCACGAAAGCCCTGGGTGATGACCAGCAAGGTCGGCTCGCCGCGCCTTTCGAGCAGCGCGTTGGTGGCGACCGTCGTGCCCATCTTCACGCAGGCCACGCGCTCGGGCGTCACGGCCTCGTCGGGCCGCAGGCCCAGCAGGTGGCGAATGCCGGCCACGGCCGCGTCGCGGTAGTGGCCGGGGTTGTCGGACAGCAGCTTGTGCGTCACGAGCAGGCCATCGGGCCGGCGGCCGACCACGTCGGTGAAGGTGCCGCCGCGGTCCACCCAGAACTGCCAGCGGCCCGGGGGTGCGAAGGGGGTGGTGTCGTCGGCCATGGGGCGCGATTACACCAAACCACCTCAGCAACAGCGCGGACTTTGCCCTGCTTCTCGGCCCTTCGGCGCAAGCTGCGCGGCCTAGGATTCGCGTGCGGGCGCGCTTCGCCCGCGCCTGGGCCTGCCCGCGTGCCGCGTCGTGCCGAGCAAGCGCCCGCCGAACCACAAGGGACGCCCGTGTCCGACCTCTCGAACCAGCCCACCTCGCCGCTGCCGCTGCCCACGCTCGACCTCGTGCCGCTGGAGCCGGGCCACGGCGCCGACAAGGGCCGCCACGCCGGCTTTCGCTGGCCGACCCCGCCCTTCGCCAGCTACCCGGCCGAACAAGACCAGAACCAGGCGCACGGCTGCGAGATCCTCGCGCTCAACGGCCGGCGCATCGCGGGCCGGCTGACCTTCTTCGTGCCCGAAGAGCGCGTGGCCCACGTGCAGGCACCGCCCGCGCGCGTGACGATGCCGCTGCGCTTCGACCAGTTCCGCTCGCTGCGCATCACCGAGCCGCTGCACCCCATGCAGGCCAAGGCCGGCGACCTGGCGCACCTGAGCCCGCTGAACCAGCGCCCGCGCAGCCGCTACCGCATCACCATCGACGGCGGCGAGCCGATCGAGGGCGACACCATCGGCCACGTCGAGACCGGGCACGGGCTGTTTCTCTTTCCGCCGCTGGACGACAGCGGTGCCGTCGAACGCCTCTTTCTGCCGCGCGAGGCCTATGCCAGCGTCGAGATCGGCCAACGCATCGGCGAACTGCTGGTCGAGCAGAAGGCCGCCACGCCGCAGCAGGTGGCGCAGGCGGTGGACATGCAGAAGCAGCTGCGCGAGCAGAAGCTCGGCGACATCCTCGTGATGCGGCAGGTCGTGACGCCGCAGCAGCTGAGCGCAGCCATCGACAAGCAGGCGCGCATGCCCATGGTGCGCATTGGCGAGGCGCTGACCTCGCTGGGCCTGGTGAGCGAAACACAGCTGAAAGACGCGCTCGCACAGCAATCGCAAGACCGCAACGTGCCGCTGGGCGAGCTGCTGGTGCGCATGGGCATCGTCTCGCGCGAAGACCTGCAGACCGCGCTGGCCCGCAAGATGGGCTACCCGCTGGTGAACCTCGACGAGTTTCCGGTCGAGCCCGAGGCGATCCGCAAGCTGCCCTATGCCGTGGCCGTGCGCCTGCAGGCCATGCCGGTGATGATCCGCGAGGGCCGCCTGGTGGTGGCGATGGACGACCCGGTGCGCCGCCGCGCGGCCGTCGATGAAATCGAGTTCATCACGCAGATGAAGCCCGTGCCCGTGCTCGCGCAGGCGGCCAGCCTCGAAGACGCGCTCTTCAAGGCCTACGAAAAACTCGGCCTCGCCAGCATGCAGCGCTTCGTGCCGCCGAACGCGGCCGACCCGATCCCCTTCGAGCTGGACGACACCGACAAGCTGATCGAAACCCTCGAACGCGAAGACCTCGACCACGCCTCGCTCGAAGACGAGCGGCAGATCGAGCAGTCCGACAACTCGCTGGTCAAGCTGATCAACAGCATGATCATCGAGGCGCACAGCGACCATGTCTCCGACATCCACATCGAGAGCTACCCGGGCCGGCAGAAGATCCAGGTGCGCTTTCGCAAGGACGGCCTGCTGCGCACGCACCTGGAGCTGCCGCCGAACTACCGCAACGCGCTGATCGCCCGCATCAAGATCATGTGCGACCTCGACATCAGCGAGAAGCGCAAGCCGCAAGACGGCAAGATCAACTTCGCCAAGTTCTCCCCCAAGCACAAGATCGAGCTGCGGGTGGCGACCATCCCGACCAACGGCGGCCTCGAAGACGTGGTGATGCGGCTGCTCAGTTCGGCCAAGCCGATGCCCATCGACAACCTGGGCCTGAGCCCGCGCAACCTCGAGCACCTCAAGCAGGCCGTCGAGCGCCCCTACGGCATGGTGCTGTGCGTGGGGCCCACCGGCTCGGGCAAGACCACCACGCTGCACTCGGCGCTGAGCCACATCAACGTGCCCGAGCGCAAGATCTGGACCGCCGAAGACCCGGTCGAAATCACCCAGCCTGGCCTGCGCCAGGTGCAGGTCAACCCGAAGATCGACTGGACCTTCTCGAAGGCCTTGCGTGCCTTCCTGCGCGCCGACCCCGACGTGATCATGGTCGGCGAAATGCGCGACGAAGAGACCGCGCAGATGTGCATCGAAGCCTCGCTCACCGGCCACCTGGTGCTGAGCACGCTGCACACCAACAGCGCGCCCGAGACCGTGACCCGCCTGATCGACATCGGCCTCGACCCCTTCAACTTCGCCGATTCGCTCTTGGGCGTGCTGGCCCAGCGCCTGGTGCGCCGCCTGTGCAACCGCTGCCGCGTGTCACGCCCGGCGAGCGACGAAGAGGTCAACGAACTGCTCGACGACCACCTGCACGTGTGCCCGAGCGACCACCCCGAGTTCACCCGCGACAAGCTGCTCGCCGAATGGCTGCAACGCTTCGCGCGCGACGGCAAGCTGATGAGCTTTCACAGCCCCGGCTGCGAACACTGCGGCCACACGGGCTACAAGGGCCGCGCCGGCATCCACGAGCTGATGACGATCTCGCGCGACCTGCGAAGGCTGATCCAGACCCGGGCCCCGGCCGAGCAGTTGCAGCACTGCGCGCTGGAAGAAGGCATGCGCACGCTGCGGCAGGACGGGATCGAGAAGGTGCTGCAAGGCATCACCAGCCTGGCCGAGGTGCGGGCGACGAGCAATGTGTAGGTGAGGTGGGGCCTTCGAGTCCTCAGCCCAGCCCCAACGCCGCCTTCGCCCGCCCCAGCAAACGCCGCCGATCCTCCAACCCGTTCAAGCCGCCATTGATGCGCCGGGTGATCAGCGTGAGGTCGTCCGCATCGGCCAGCGCGTTGAGCTGCCGCCGCTCCCAGTACCAGCCGGCCACGTCCACGCACAGGCCCACATCGGTGGCCACCCGCTCGGGGTGATCGAGCAGCTCTTGCTCGCGCCCGACCGAGCGGCCGTACTCGGCATAGTTCGCCCGCCCCGTCAGCTGGATGAGCCCGCGCCCCTTGAAGCGCCGGCCATCGCCGGGCTGCGTGTTGCCCAGGTCGCGCCGGCCTTCGTAGGCCTCGCCGTTGGCGATCTCTTCACGAAAGCGCAGTTCGCCCGACTCGTGGCCGATCTGCGCCAGAAAGTGCGCCTGCCGCAGCGGCGTGCCCATGTCGCGCCGCGCCATCGTGGCTGCGATGGGGGCGGCCAGTTCGGCCACGTCGGCATCGCCCGCCCGCAGGTACACAAGTGCGATCAGCGTCGCGTCGATCTCGCCGCTCAAACCCTCGCACAGGCACGCGAAGGTCGCACCGCGCGGCTCGACCTGGCCGCTCGGCGTGGCCTCGCCCATCACGCGGCGCTGGAAGCCCATGATCGCGTTGAGCGTCTTGTTGCCGAACGAGCCGTCGCTCTTGAGCGCGCCTTCGTCGATGGCGAAGAGCCCGCGCTGCGCGGCGCGGTTGAGCAGGCGCTGCACCGTCTCGACGTCGTCGCGCCGGTTCGTGCAACGCACACCGACGGTGGCGTCGAGCAGGCCCCGGCCGCGCGCGGGCGGCGCCACCGCCGGCGCGGGTGCCACAACGGGCACTGAATCGACCACCCCACCCGGCGCCGGCGCACGCACCACGTCGGACACGCCCTCGCGCCGCTCGAAATGCGGCGTGTCCTTGAACGAGGTCCAGTTGCCACCCCAGCGGTTGGACGGGTCGAGCGACTCCCAGAAGTCGCCCAACGCGCGCAACTCGTCCACCGCGTAGGTGAGCTTGAGTTCGCCCCCGGGCAGTTCTTTGAAGAAGTTGAGGTCGATGGCCAGCCGCTTGAGGTGCTGGCTGTTCATGGTGGTGCTGCGGCCGTTCTGGATGTGCAGCGCCTGCTGCTCGGGCGTGCGGTACAGCTCGCCGCCCGAGGCGGCAAAACCCAGCTCCGAGGCCTTGCGGATCAGCTCGGCCACGTGCAGCAGAAACACGGCTTGTTCGCGGACCAGGCTCATGGGCGCCCCCCTGTCTTGCGCTGCGCGGCGTGGTCGGCCCCGCGGCTTGCGGCCCCGAAGAGGTGGTGCAAGGCCATCACCGACACGCCGAGCAGAAAGCCCAGCACGAGGAACACCAGTTCGCGCGACCCCGACTCGGCGTTGTGCCTGAACGCGGCGTGAAAGGCGAACACCCCCGTGGCGATCAAGACGCCCCAGGCGGCCAGCGCCGCAAAGCAGCCGGCGCCGCCGTCGTCGGCACTCTTCACCGCGAAGCCGGGTGCGGGGGGCGGGGATGCGGCCGTGCCGCCGTCGGCCGGTTCGCGGTCGAGGTGCAGGCCCAGCAGCAGGGGCTGGTGCTCCAGTTCGAAGGCCTTGAGCTGGGTCCACTGCGGTGGCGACAGGCCGGCATCGGCCAGGCCGTGGATGTCGAGGCCGGTGCCTTCGCGCACGGCGTCGGCCACCACCTGCCGGGCCGATGGCCCTGCGGTGGGGCTTCGGAAGGCGGCGGCCATCAGGTCCAGGCCCTGGCGCGACAGCGCGGTGGCGATGGCCTGGGCGGCGCGGTCTGAGATGGCGGCAGTCATGCAATCCCCCGGGGCCGACGGGCCCGCACCCATTGTTCGGCCGAGGGGCGCGCCGCGCAGCCCCTAACCCATGACTTGACCTGGGGGCCGCAAGCGGTGTTCCTTTCTCTTGCGGATGACGCCTCGCCGGCCGCTGCCTACAACGGAGACCTCATTCCACAACCCAGCCAGCGGAGGCCCCTCCATGAACCCGAACCTGCACGGCATCGACAACACCCTGACCACCGAGTCCACGCCACCTGCGTCCTGCGTGACGCGACTGCTCAGCCGCAAAGAGGCCGACGAGCGCGCGGTCATCGACAACGCCTTTCCCTTCGACTCGATGTTCGAAGGGCTGGGCCAGCAGGCCGACCAACGCCTGCACGAAGGGCCCGACACCGCCCGGCATCTGGTGCAGCTGGCGGCGTCGATGCGCGACGCGCAAGGGCCTCGCAACGCCAACAGCGGCATCGCCGCGGCCTACACCTACCTCGGCCAGTTCATCGACCACGACATCACGCGCACCGAGTTTCCGGGCCCGTTGCAGGCGCTGCAGGAAGAGGCCTTCCGCGCGGCCAAGCGCGGCGAGCCGGTGGCCCCGCTCGCGCCCGAACAGATCGCCCAGGCCGTGAACCGGCGCGTGCCCTCGCTCAACCTCGACAGCGTGCTGTCGTCGGCCGCGCCGCGCGACGCGGCCGGTGCGCTGGTGGTTGGCCCGGTGACCGCCGTGCCGGGGCTGAACCGCCCCACCCTGCCCTTCGACGAGCCGGCCGAGTGGGCCCCGCTGCACGACCTGCCGCGCCTGCCGCCGACGAGCGCCAACCAGGTGCTCGACCGGCAGGCTCAAATCGGCGATCCGCGCAACGACGAGAACCTGGCCGTGGCGCAGATGCACGTGGCCTTCCTGCGTGCGCACCGCCGGCTGGTGCGCGAACTCGGGCTCGCCCCGGCGCAGGCCGACCTTGAACTCGCACGCACCTTCCAGGCGCTGGTGCTCGATGACTTCCTGCCGCGCTTTTGCGACCCCGACATCGTGGCGGCCGTGCGCGCCGCACCGGGCCGCTTCTACCGCCCGTCCCGCGAGCGGCCGTACATGCCGCTGGAGTTTTCGGTCGCGGCCTTCCGCGCCGGCCACTCGATGGTGCGCGACGCCTACAACTACAACTCGGAGTTCTCGGGCGCCAATGGCACCCCGCGCGCCACCCTGGGCGACCTGTTCACCTTCACCGCCTTCAGCGGCACCAACCGGGGCGTGCCCACGCTGCCGCACAACTGGATCATCGACTGGACGCGCTGGGTGGACAAGGCGGACGGCAGCACCGACAACGCCGCGCGCGGCATCGACACGCACATCGCCGAGGCGCTCGAATCGATCCCGCAGCACCGCAACGTGCTCGCCGCCGACGCCGTGCCCGAACTCGCCTTGCGCAACCTGATGCGCGGCTACCTGCTGCGCCTGCCCACCGGGCAGGCCATCGCGGCGCGCATCCGCCAGGCGCTGCCCGAGGTGCCGCTGATGAGCGATGCCGACCTGATGGCCGTCGCCCAGACCGCGGGCGAGGCGCAGGCGATCGCGCTCTCGAACAGCAGCTTCGCCACGCGCACGCCGCTCTGGTACTACGTGCTCGCCGAGGCCTCGCACGTGGCGCGCACCCGGAAAGACCCGCGCAACCCCGACAAGCCCGCCTCGCACCTGGGCCCCGTGGGCAGCGTGATCGTCGCCGAGACGCTGGTGCAACTGGTGCGGCTGGCCGACAACAACGTCATCGATGCCGGGCCGGCCTGGCGACCGGCCTTCCCCACCGCCACCCCCGGCCAGGTGACGTTGGTGGACCTGTTCCGCCTCGCGAAGGTCTTTCCCGAGGCCTCCGCCGCGCGCGCGTGAGCCGGCCACGCCCCCACCGGAGTCCAACATGCAAGACAACTTCATTCACCGGCACATGTTCTCGACGTACATGAGCTTGCGACTGGGCATGGCGCTGCTGGCGCTGGTCTTTCCCGTGCTGCTGTTCGCGATCGGCTGGGCGCTCTACGGCATCGGCCTGGCACCCTCGATGAGCGCGTACTACTACGTGTCGCCCACCGACGACCCGCACCTGTATCCGATGCGCACCTGGCTGGTGGGCCTGCTGTTTGCCATCGGCGTGTTCCTGTACCTCTACAAGGGCTTCAGCAGGACCGAAAACGTCTTGCTTAATCTGGCGGGGGCGTCGGCCCTGGTGGTGGCGCTGGTGCCCACCGCGCGCGAGCCCGGCGGGCCGGCGCTCAGCGTGCACGGCGCGGCGGCGGTGCTGCTCTTCGTGCTGCTCGCCGTCGTGGCCCTGCATTGCGCGTGCAAGACGCTCGACTACCTGCCCGCGGCCCACCAGCACCTGAAACGCCGCTTCCTGCTCGGCTACCGCGTGATCGGCGCCCTCATGCTGGCCTCGCCCCTGCTCGCATGGGCGCTCACCTGGGCCGACCGCACGACCTACGTCTTCGTGGTCGAGGCGGTGGCCATCTGGGCCTTTGCGGCCTACTGGCTGGTCAAGAGCAAAGAGATGAGCCTCTCGCATGCCGAAGCCCGCGCGCTCGACGGCGAGGCCCCGCCCGCCGGGCCGTATGGGCACGGTGCGCCCGCCGCGCCTCCCCGCGCACCGGTCGTGCCCCACCAGCGGCCGCAGGTCGGCTGAGGATAGGGATTGCCCCGTCGCGGGGCACTGCGCACAGTCGTCCGTTCACGCACAGCACACACAGACAACAGGGGGAACGATGGCCACCGTGAACGGACGACAACTCGAAGCGCGGCTCGAAATCATGCACCGCGCGGCCGAGCGCTGGCGGGCGCGCACCGCAGCGCGCGAAACCGGCCTGCAAGAGATCGAACGGCGCGGCGTCGGCGCAGCCGACTCGCCCAAACGGCAGATGGAATACGCGCAGCGCATGCAGCGCGCCACGCTGTCGGCCCTGGGTGCGCGCTGGCACGAGGCCATCATCCGCGGCAACGACCTCGTCGCCTTCGCGCCCAGCGAGGTCTCGCGCGCGGCGGCGCGCCCGGTGGCACGCATCGTCACGCTGCCCGACTCGGGCTACCGCCCGCAGGGTGTGGCGACCGGCGTGGTCGTCAGCGCCTCGGGCCTGCTGCTGACCAATCACCACGTCTTTCCGAGCGCGGCCACGGTGCGCGGCCACGGCGCCAACTTTCGCCACACCGAAGACGAGAACGGCGTGGCCGACGGCCAGTACTTCGAACTCGACCCCGACCGCTTCTATCTGTCGAACGAGAAGCTCGACTTCGCGCTGGTGGCATTGAAGCCGAAGGGGCTGCAAGGCGAAACACTCGACTCCATCGGCTGGACCCGCCTGATCGAAGCCACCGGCAAGATCGTCACCGGCGAGCCGGTCAACATCATCCAGCACCCCGACGGCGGGCCACGCCGCTATGCCATCCGCAACAACCTGCTGGTGGACATCCTGCCCGAGGGCTACCTGCACTACGAGGCCGACACGCGGCCCGGGGCCTCGGGCTCGCCGCTGCTGAGCACGCGCTGGGAGTTGGTCGGCCTGCACCACAGCGCCGTGCCCTTCATGCGCGACGGGGCCGTCGTCACGCTGCGCGACGACGTGTTCGACCCCGAGCGCCACACGCTCGACGACATCCGCTGGATCGCCAACGAAGGCACGCGTGTGAGCTTCATCGTCGAGGCCTTGCGCACGCACCGCTTCGACGACGCCGCGCACGCCTTGCTGTTGAAAGAACTGCTCGACTCCACCCTCGACCCGCTGGCCGTGGAGGCTGCCCCGGTCGCATCGCCCGAAGTCCGCGTGCCCGGGGCCGGCGCCACCTTGCCCGCGCTGGCGGTGTCTGCAGGCCACGGCCACAGCTTCCACCTGAACGGTCCCACGACGATCCACGTCTACAGCGCGGCCGGCACTGCGTCCGCACCACTGCCCAGCCCGGCGACGTCCCCGCCAGCCCCGGCACCAGACGCCGCCTTCGAAGAAAAGGCGCTCGTCTTCGACCCCGACTACACACGCCGCAAGGGCTACAAGCCGAGCTTCCTCGGCCGCAGCCTGCCGCTGCCGCGCATCGCCCCCGAACGACTCGACGAGGTCTACAGCGTGGCCGACTACCAAGCCCACCTCGACAGCGACCGCACGGTGCCCGAGATCGACACCAGCAAGCTCGACGCCGACGAGCCCTTCCTGCTGCACTACCACCACTACACGCTGGCCTTCAACAAGAAGCACGCGATGTGCATGTGGACCGCGTCGAACTGCGACTACCGCGACCTGATGCGCCAAGACCCGCGCTCACGCGCGCAATTCGGCGGCGAGAACTGGCGCGCCGACCCACGCGTGCCGCGCGAGATGCAACTGCTCGACGGCGACATCTACAAGGCCGCCACGCGCGTGGACCGCGGCCACATCGTGCGCCGAGAAGACAACTGCTGGGGCGAGGCCGGCCTGCCGACCGAGTACGGCAACTCCGACACCTACCACTACACCAACTGCACGCCGCAGCACGAAGCCTTCAACCAAGAACGCCCGAGCGACAAGAGCAGACCCCGCGAGCACGACTACAGCGCGCTCGGCGTGAGCGGCATCTGGGGCCGCTTCGAGGCGGCCGTGGCCAAGCAGATCGAAGCCAGCGGCGGCCAGGCCACCGTGTTCGCCGGCCCGGTGCTGAAAGACTTCATCGACAGCCGCGACTGGGGCAGTGGCCGCGTGCGCACCCCCCGCAAGTTCTGGAAGGTCATCGTCGTGCCCGAAGGGCGCGGCCGGCGCGCCAGGCTGCTGGCCTATGGCTACGTGTTCGACCAGTCGAACGTGGTGCGCCGTTTCGGCCTGACCTTCGAAGAAGCCCTCGCGCTGCCCGAGTTCAAGGGCCAGCGCAAAACCCTGGCCGACATCTCGGCGCTGAGCGGGGTGCTGTTTCCCGAAGAGCTGCACAACGCCGAGCAGCCGCTGGGTTGATGAGTGGCGGGTGGGCTGGGGCGGGGTGCACGGAGCCGTGCACCGGCCTGACAACCACTTCGCGCCGATCCCGGCCGCGAAAAACAACCGCACAAAGAAAAACGCCCCAGAGGCGTCAACCTCTGAGGCGTTGTTCTAGAACACTTTGTTCTGGTGCGGCTGGCAGGATTCGAACCCACGACCCCTTGGTTCGTAGCCAAGTACTCTATCCAACTGAGCTACAGCCGCTGAGCCTCGCAGTATAGCACGGCATTTCCGATTTCAAACACGCGCTGCAGACTCATAGCAACGCGCTGCCCTTTCCGTGTCGGATTGGTCTTCGGCCAGACGCGCCAAAGCAAGCCATGCCTTACGACGCGACGCCGCCGGCAAGGCCTCGTGGGCAGCGGCTTGTTCAAGCAGGCCGCGCGCCTTGCCCCACAGCTGGCGGTCGGCCAAGGCGCAGCCGACGGCATGCGCCACGGCCGGCTCGCGCGGGTAGTCGCGCACGGCCGCTTCGAGCTTGGGCAGCCACTCGGGGCCGATGCCTTCCACACAGGCGACCAGGCCTTGCGACAACGCGGCCCGGCCATCGGGCGTCAACTCGGCGAGCCGGTCCCAGAACGGGCGCAGCCAGGGCCGCGCTTCAGACGCAGCGCCATGCGCGGCCATGCGGATGGCTGCGCGCGCAGCCACAAAGGGGTCGCGCCGATCCGCGGGGTCGAGCGCACTCCAGACCCGGCGCACCTGGTCGGCGTCGCGCGCAGCATCGAGCGACTCGAAGGCCAGCGAACGCAGCAAGCCCTCGGCGGCTTCTTTCGATATGCCCTGGTGCTTGGCCAGCAAGCGTGCGGTCTTCAGCGCCTCTTGCGGCTGCTGGGCCAGTCGCGTGGCCTGCAGCTTGAGGCGCAGCGCGTGCGTGCGGCGCGACACACCAGGCGGCAACTCGCCCAGCAGCTCCAACGCACGGGGTGCATCGCGGTCGTCAAGCGCCCATTCGGCCGCCAGCAGGCGTGCGCCTTCGTAGGCGGGCTTGGCCAGCGCGCTGCGACTCGTGAGTTCGAGCGCGCGTTGCAGTTGCTCGTCGCGCCGGGCGCGGTCTTGCAGGCGGTGCAGGCTGCCGGCGGCCAGCAGGTGGCCGAGCGCGGTGAAGTCGCCGTCTTGCGCGAGGTCAGGCGTGTCGTCCTGGATGGTCAGCGCCCGTTGCGCGGCCTTGTGCGCACGGCTGTATCGCCCGCCGAAATACTGTGCCAAGGCTTCACGCAGCGCGGCCTGCGCGGTGCGGTCGCGGCGGGCCACGCGCCATTCGTGCGCCCGCCGCGGCAGGCCGATCAACACATTCACCGCCTGGATCAAGGTGACCAGCGCAAAGCAGGTCAGCACCAGGGCGATGAGGAAGAGATTCATCGACACGTCCATGCGCCAGCCGGCCCAGTACAGGCTGACGAGGCCGTCGTTGGTGCCCAGCGCCGTGGCCGCGACCACGGCGGCCGCGAACAGCAAGATGAACCAGATGACGGCGCGCATGCTCGGCGGTCAGCGCCCGGCCGCGGTGGCCGTCAGCGCGGCCAGCGTTTCATCGGGGCGCGGCAGCGACACCTGCTGCGCACTCGCCGCGACCTGCCGCACCAGCTCGGTCGCCAGCGTCGTGCGTCGGGCGTTGCGGTCGAAGTAGCGCGCGAGCAGGTTCTCGACATCCTGCAGGTCGCTCTTGGCCGAATCGAACTGGCGGCTCAGCAGCGCGAGGCGCGCATTGAGCAGGCGCAGCTTGACGTTTTCGCGCAAGAAGAACGCCTGCTCAGGGGCGAGCAGCATGGCGTCGGGATGCTCGATGCGCGTCACGCGCACCAGCGCGCGGGTTTCGCCCCACACGCGGTCGAGCACGCCATTCCAGCCGTTGACGACGCTGCCGGTCCAGCCCGTCGAGGCCGGGGCGCTGGCCGGCGTGGCCACAGCCGCCGCCTTGCCCGGCTTGGGCGGCAGGGCCTGCGACAGCATCGGCAGGTCATCGACCAGGCGCACGGCTTCGTCGAGCTTGATGCCGAGCGCCGAGATGTCGGCGACGCCGACCGCCTTCACGCGGTCGAGGTCGCGTGCGATGGCTCGGCGCACGCGTTCGAGGCGCGGTTGGCTGTGGCGCGCGAGGCGTTCATCGGCCTGCTTGAGCGCGGCCACCAGCGGCTCGGCACTGCCGGTCAGGGCCGATTGCTGCTGCGCCACACGCAAGGCCGCGTCGATGTCGCCCAGCACGTTTTCATCGCGCGAGCGTGACAGCGACTGGATCAGCTCTTCGAGCTGCGAGCGCTGCACCGTCACCTCGGCCAGGCGCGCTTCGAGCAGGGCCACCTTGGCGGCGCTTTCGAGCGAGGCCTCTTGCGCCTGCTTGGCGAGCATGCGCGCCTCTTCGGACTGGCTCTGGCTGCTCTGCTGGCGGCGCACCAGCTCTTGCTCGACCTTGCGCAAGCGCTGCTGGGTGCTCCAGGCCATCACGAGGCTGGCGACGAGCAGCAGCAAGAGCACGCCCACCACCACCTGGCGCACAGGCAACGCACGGCGCGGCACGGCGGGGGCGGCCGTGACCACGGGGCTTTCGAGGGATGGCAAGGGCTCGCTCACGATGCGCGGGATTGTATGCAGGCCACCACGTCATCAAAGCTTGGACGGGCTTCTTCAACCCGCCCGAAACCCGCGTGGCGCGCGGCTTCGGCAATGCGCGGGTGGGTGGCGAGCGCGTGGCTCTCGGACCAATCGGCCCCCAGGTGCAGGTGGCACAGGTTGGCGATGGCCTCGGAGCTGCTGAAGAACCACAGGTGCGCCTCGGGCTCGTCGAGCGCCTCGTCGATCAGGCCGCGCACGTGGGGCGTGGGCAGCGGCGCGGCCCGCCGGTAGGCCGAGACGAATTCGACCGTGGCACCGGCGGTGCGCAACTGGTCGGCCAGCCAGTCGCGGCCGCTTTCGCCGCGCACGATCAACACCCGCGTGCCGGACCACGGCCGATGTTCGAGCTGCTGCCACAGCGATTCGGAATCAAACCGCAGCGCATCGGCAGGCGGCTCGACGACCGACTCACGCGGCACACCCGCGGCCAGCAACGCCAGCGTCGTACCCGGGCCGGGTGACGCGGCGATCACCTGCGCTGGCCAATGCGCCATGTCAGCGGGTCGCAGCGCGAAGAAGTGCTCGACCGCGTTCGGACTCACGAAGAAGGCCATGCGCATCGACGGCAAGGCCTGCCATGCACGCTGCACCTCGGCCGGGTCGGCCGCTGGGGCGATGTCGATCAGCGGCAGCACGCGGGCGTCGATGCCCTTGGCGCGCAAGCCCTCGGCCCAGGCCTGGGCCTGCGCGGCCGGACGGGTGACCAGCACACGCATCGCAGAGGTCAAAGCGCCGCGAGGTAGTCGGCGGCGCCGGCTTCGCGCAAGGCAGCCGCGGCCCGTTCACCCAGCGCGCGCGCCTGCGCGTCGTTGGTCACCGGGGCCGACACGGTGGCGCGCAGCAGGGCGCGCTCGGTGTGTTCGGCATGGCCCAGGGCCACGGCCACATGCAGGTCGGCGCCGTGCCAGGTGGCGTACGCCGCCAGCGGCATGCTGCAGCTGCCGCCCAGCGCGCGCGACACCGCGCGCTCGGCCTGCACCGACAGCCAGGTCGGCATGTGCGTCAACGTGGCCAGTTGCTCGCGCAAGGCGGTCGCGTCTTCGCGCACTTCGAGGCCCAGGGCGCCCTGGCCGGCCGACGGGATCATCTGCTCGGGGTCGAACAGGCTGCGGATGCGCGCCGCGAGGCCCAGGCGCTTCAGGCCGGCCGCCGCCAGCACGATGGCGTCGTACTGGCCTTCGTCGAGCTTGCGCAGCCGGGTGTCGAGGTTGCCGCGCAGGGGCTCGACCCGCAGGTCGGGCCGCACGCTGCGCAACTGCACCACGCGGCGCAGGCTCGAGGTGCCGACACACGCGCCCTGCGGCAGCTCGGCCAGCGAGGCGTACTTCGGCGAGACCAGCGCATCGCGCGGGTCTTCGCGTTCGAGCACGGCGCCGAGCACGAAGCCCTCGGGCAAATCCATCGGCACGTCTTTGAGCGAGTGCACCGCGAGGTGCGCCCGCCCCTCTTCGAGCGCGGCTTCGAGTTCTTTCACGAACAGCCCCTTGCCGCCGACCTTCGACAGCGTGCGGTCGAGGATCTGGTCGCCGCGCGTCGTCATGCCGAGCAGGCCCACCGTATGGCCGAAACGCTGTTGCAAGAGATCGCGCACATGCTCGGCCTGCCAGAGGGCAAGGCGGCTTTCTCGGGTGGCGATCAGGAGGGAGGACGGGGTCGAAGCAGGCATCGCGGGATGCTAGCAGGGGCGCCACGCAGCGAGACGTCTTGCAGGCGACCTTCGCCCTCTCGGCGATGGACCCACGCCCCGCCTGGCACGAAGCTCGCACTACGATCGGCCACCGCCCCCGAACGAGGACACGCATGCCCCGCGCCGCCCGAGCCCCTGCCTTGAAGACGCCCTTGCCCAACGCCTCGGCCGCCGACAGCGCCGCGAAGAACCAGGCCCTGGTCGCGGACATCCGCCTGCTCGGACGCATCCTCGGCGACGTGATCCGCGAGCACGAGGGGCAGGCGGCCTTCGAGCTGGTCGAACGCGTGCGGCAGCTGTCGGTGGCCTATCGCCTCAAGAGCGACGCCCAGGCCGGCAAGGCGCTCGACCGCCTGCTCAAGAACCTGAGCGGCGACCAGACGGTGAGCGTCATCCGCGCGTTCAGCTATTTCTCGCACCTCGCCAACATCGCCGAAGACCGCCACCACGTGCGCCGCCGCGAGCACCACGAGCGCCGCGGCGACCTACACGAAGGCTCGCTCGCGATGAGCTTCGAGCGCCTGGCGAAGGCCGGCCTGCGGGCCGACGACATCGGCGACGCGCTGCGCCATGCGTACATCTCGCCGGTGCTCACGGCCCACCCGACCGAGGTGCAGCGCAAGAGCATCCTCGATGCCGAGCGGGCGATCGCCGAGCTGATCGGCCAACGCGACGAGTTGCATGCCGAACGCGCGCTCGCCGACAACGAAGCCCTGCTGCGCGCCCGCGTCACGCAGCTCTGGCAGACGCGCATGCTGCGCTACACCAAGCTCACGGTGGCCGACGAGATCGAGAACGCGCTGAGTTATTACCAGACCACGTTCCTTCGGCAGATTCCCAAGCTCTACCGCGAGGTCGAAGACGCGCTGCCCGGCCAGACGCTCACGCCCTTCTTCCGCATGGGCAACTGGATCGGCGGCGACCGCGACGGCAACCCCAACGTCAGCGCCGACACCTTGCAGATGGCCCTGCGGCGGCAGGCCGAGGTCGTGCTGCGCTTCTACCTGACCGAGGTGCACGAGCTGGGCGCCGAGCTGTCGATCTCGGCCCTGCTCGCGCCGGTGACGGCCGAGATGCAGGCGCTGGCCGGGCGTTCACCCGACCACAACGCGCACCGCGAAGACGAGCCCTACCGCCGCGCGCTGATCGGCATGTATGCGCGACTCGCCGCCACGCTGCACGCGCTGACCGGCACCGAAGCGTTGCGCCATGCGGTGGCGCCACAAGACCCGTACGCGACGAGCGATGAGTTCTTGGCCGACCTGCGCGTGATCGAGGCCTCGCTGCTGTCGCACCGTGCCAGCGCGCTGGTCAATCCGCGCCTGCGGCCCTTGATGCGCGCGGTGCAGGTGTTCGGCTTTCACCTGGCGACGGTGGACTTGCGGCAAAGCTCCGACAAACACGAGGCCGTGGTCGCCGAGCTGCTGCGGGTGGCGCGCATCGAAGCCGACTACAGCGCCCTCGACGAAGCCGCGCGCCGCGCGCTGCTGCTGCAGCTGCTGAACGAAGCACGGCCCTTGCGCGTGCGGGCCGCGGCGTATTCAGAGCTGGCGCAAAGCGAACTGGCGATCTTCGAAGCCGCGTTCGTGGCCCGCCAGCGCTTCGGCCGCGAGGCGCTGCGCCACTGCATCATTTCGCACACCGAGGCCGTGAGCGACCTGCTCGAAGTGCTGCTGCTGCAAAAAGAAGTGGGCCTTTTGCGCGGCACGCTCGACGCGGTGGCCGAGGCCGACCTGATCGTCTCGCCGCTGTTCGAGACCATCGGCGACCTGCGCAACGCGGCGCCGATCATGCGCGAGTACTACGCGCTGCCGGGCATCGCGCAGATGATCCAGCGCGGCGGTAGCGAGCAGGACATCATGCTCGGCTACAGCGACAGCAACAAAGACGGAGGCACCTTCACCAGCAATTGGGAGCTGTACGAAGCCGAGATCGCGCTGGTCGCGCTGTTCGATGGATTGCGCGCGCAATACGGCATCACGCTGCGCATGTTCCATGGCCGGGGCGGCACGGTCGGGCGCGGCGGCGGCCCGAGCTACCAGGCCATCCTCGCGCAACCCCCGGGCACGGTGAATGGCCAACTGCGCCTGACCGAGCAAGGCGAGGTGATCGCCTCGAAGTACGCCCACCCCGAGATCGGCCGCCGCAACCTCGAAACGCTGGTGGCCGCGACGCTCGAAGCCACGCTGCTGCACCCGACCAAGAGCGCGCCGAAGGCTTTTCTCGATGCCGCACGGCGTTTGAGCGACGCCAGCTTCCGCGCCTACCGCCAACTGGTCTACGAAACGCCGGGCTTCACCGACTACTTCTTCTCGGCCACGCCGATCCGCGAGATTGCCGAGCTGAACATCGGCTCGCGGCCGGCCTCGCGCAAGGCCACGCGCGCCATCGAGGACCTGCGCGCGATTCCCTGGAGCTTCAGCTGGGGCCAGTGCCGCGTCGCGCTGCCGGGCTGGTGCGGCTTCGGCTCGGCGGTCGAGGCCTTCATCGCCGAGGGTGACCGCGACGAGCGCATCGCGCTGCTCAAGCGCATGCACAAGCAGTGGCCCTTCTTTCGCACGCTGCTGAGCAACCTCGACATGGTGCTCGCCAAGAGCGACCTGCACATCGCCGCGCGCTATGTCGAGCTGGTCGAAGACAAGAAGCTCGGCAAGCGCATCTTCGGCCTGATCCAGGCCGAGTGGCAGCGCACGCAAGACGCGATGACGCTGATCACCGGCGAGGCCAAGCGCCTGCAGTCGAACCCGTCGCTGGCGCGCTCGATCGAACACCGCTTTCCCTACCTCGACCCGCTGAACCACCTGCAGGTCGAGCTGATGCGACGCTACCGCCGCACGCGAGAAGGCGAGGCGGTGAACGAGCGCGTGCAGCGCGGCATCCACATCTCGATCAACGGCATCGCGGCGGGTTTGCGCAATACCGGGTAGAGGTGAGCCCCCCAGTCGCTTCGCTCCTGCAAACTCGGTCGCTGCTCACCGGTCCATCCTTTGCTCCCGACCCCAACACACACCCTGCTTCGCGCGCTGTTCGACGCGGCCGTCGCGCGCGCGCAGCCGGCCCACCGGCTCGCGGCGTTTCTGCCGGCGCCGCCGAAGGGCCGCACGGTCGTCGTCGGCGCGGGCAAGGCCTCGGCGGCGATGGCGGCGGCGCTCGATGCCCTGTGGCCGATGCATGCGCCGCTGTCGGGCGTGGTCGTCACGCGGCATGGCCATGTGCCGCCGGGGTTCGCGGGGCGCATCGAGGCGCTCGAAGCCGGGCACCCGCTGCCCGATGCCGCCGGGTCGGTGGCGGCGCAGCGCATCTTGGCCGCGGTGCAGGGGCTGTCGGCCGACGACCTCGTGATCGCGCTCATCTCGGGCGGTGGCTCGGCGCTGCTGGCCGCGCCGCTCGATGGCGTCACGCTGCATGACAAACAGGCGATCACGCAGGCGCTGTTGCGATGCGGCGCGCCCATCGGCGAGATCAACACCGTGCGCAAGCACCTGTCGGCCGTGAAGGGCGGCCGCTTGGGCGCGCTGTGTGCACCGGCGCGCGTGCTGAGCCTGTTGATTTCAGACGTTCCCGGCGACGCGCCCGAAGTCATCGCCAGCGGCCCCACGGTGCCCGACCCAAGCACCTGCGCCGACGCGCTGGCAGTGTTGGCACGCCACGGCATCGACGTGCCCGCCGCCGTGCACGAAGGCCTGCTCAGCGGCCGCTTCGAATCAATCAAGCCAGGCGATGCACGCTTCGACGGTCACACGCTGCATGTGGTCGCCACGCCGGCGCAGTCGCTTGAAGCGGCCGCTCAGGTGGCGCGCGCGCAAGGGCTCGCGGTGCACGTGCTGGGCGATGCGCTCGAAGGCGAATCGCGCGAACTCGGCCGTGCCCATGCCGTGCTCGCACGCGACATCGCCCAGGGCCGTCACCCCAGCTGGCGTGCGCCGTGTGTGCTGCTGTCAGGCGGCGAGACCACGGTCACGGTGCGGCACGCGCAGGGACGGGGCGGGCGGGCCGGCGAGTTCGCGCTCGGCTGCGCGTTCGAACTGCAAGGACTGCCCGGCGTGTACGCGCTGGCCGCCGACACCGATGGCATCGACGGCACCGAAGACAACGCCGGCGCGTGCATCGGCCCCGACACCCTCGCCCGCGCCCAGGCGCTGGGTCTGGACGCGCGGCAAGCGCTCGACCGAAACGACGCCTACCGCGTGTTCGAGGCGCTCGGCGATCTGGTGGTCACGGGCCCCACTTTCACCAACGTGAACGACTTTCGCGCGTTGTGGATCGCGCCGCCAGCGCCCTGATCGGCTGCGGTCAGAAGCGCATGCCCACGCCGACGCCCACGAGCAGCGGGTCCACCCGGAACTCACCCGCCTTCGCGCCGAACGACTTCACATCGCTTCGGATCTGCACCTTCTTCACATCGAAGTTGGCGTACCAGCCGGGGCTGAATTCATAGTCGAAGCCCGCTTGGACCGCGAGGCCGACGCTGCTCTTCTCGAGGCTCGGTTGCAGCAGGGCCTGCACGGCCGGCTCGAAATTCACGCTTGAAAACCGGGTGTAGTTGAGCCCAGCGCCCACATAGGGCTTGAAGGCGCCCAGCTGCGTGAAGTGGTACTGCACCGTCAGCGTGGGCGGCAGGTGCTTCAGGGTCCCGATCTTGTTGCCGCCAGAGCGCACATCGTGCTTTTGCGGCACGGTGAGGACCAGCTCTGCCGCCAGTTGTGGCGTGAAGAAGTACGAAACGTCGATCTCTGGAATGACCTTGTCGTTGATCGACAGGCCCAGACCGGTGGAATCTTTGTTCGCGCTGTCGAGGTTGACGGCGCGCGCGCGCACCATCCACGGCCCTTGCTGGGCA
Source organism: Piscinibacter sp. PDB5-1 (assembly GCF_056676035.1). Classification (NCBI taxonomy): domain Bacteria; kingdom Pseudomonadati; phylum Pseudomonadota; class Betaproteobacteria; order Burkholderiales; family Sphaerotilaceae; genus Piscinibacter; species Piscinibacter sp. PDB5-1. Next base: position 793,472 of record NZ_JBWVZL010000002.1, read on the forward strand.
TGGGCCGCGAGCGGCAACGCCACGCTGCTGGCCAGGGTCAGCGCCAATGCGGCGCGCTTGAGCTTGGTTGTCTTCATGATGGGCTCTGAGTGAACGAGGAAAAGCACCTCGGACCCGATTTCAAACCGCCCCCGCCCAGGTCATGTTGCGGTGCATCAACGACCTGTCGAGCGCGTGGCGCGGTGCGGAGATGCCTCCCCCGCAGGCACACGGCACACTCGCGGGATGACCTTCCGCTTCTCGCTCGTCTTCGCCGCGCTGGTAACCGGCGCGCTGCACGCGCCCGGTGCCTGGGCCCAGCCCCTGCCCACACCGCCCCAGCACACGATGGCGCAACGCCTGCAGGCCTGCACCGTGTGCCACGGCAAAGAGGGCCGCGCCACGCCTGACGGCTACTACCCGCGCATCGCGGGCAAGCCGGCCGGCTACCTCTACAACCAGTTGCTGAACTTCCGCGAGGGCCGGCGCCACCACACGACGATGACCTACTTCGTCGAGCACATGTCGGACGCTTACCTGCGCGAGATCGCCGGCCACTACGCGGCGCTCGACCTGCCCTACCCCGCACCGCAGGCCACTGACGCCTCCGCCCAAGCCTTGGCGCGTGGGCGAACACTGGCCCTGCAAGGAGATGCCACGCGGGGCTTGCCGGCCTGTGTGCAATGCCACGGCGAACGGCTCACCGGCGCGCAGCCTGCGTTGCCCGGCCTGCTGGGGTTGCCGCGCGACTACCTGCTGGCCCAACTCGGCGCCTGGCAAGGTGGCCAGCGCCGAGCCACGGCGCCCGACTGCATGGCGACGCTGGCGAAGCGCCTCGACGGCGCCGACATGGCCGCCGTCGCCGCATGGCTCGCTGCGCAGCCGGTGCCCACCGACAGCAAGCCGCAGGCGCAGCCGCCCAAGGCCCTGCCCATCGACTGTGGGAGCGGCCTCCAATGAGCCGCCGCACCGCCCCCACCGTGATGCGTGTGCTGGCCGCGCTCGGCGTCGGGATCGTCGTGCTGGCCGGCCTGGTGTTCATGCTCAACCTGCGCGGCGAAGACCCGATCACGCCTGACGAGGGGCAAAGGCCCAGTGCCGAACAGGTCGAACGCGGCGCCTACCTTGCGCTCGCGGGCAACTGCGCCGGCTGCCACACCGCACGCGGCGGCGCGCCGTACGCGGGCGGGCGCGGCATCGAGACGCCCTTCGGCACGGTGTATGCACCCAACCTCACGCCTGACCTGGAAACCGGCCTCGGCCGCTGGAGCGCATCGGCGTTCTGGCGCGCCCTGCACAACGGCCGCTCGATGGACGGCCGGCTGCTGTACCCGGCCTTCCCGTACCCCAGCTACACGCTCGTGACGCGGGAGGACTCGGACGCCCTCTTCGCCTACCTGCGCACACTGCCGCCGGTGCGCCAGGCGGCCACGCCGCATGCGCTGCGCTTTCCCTACAACCTGCAAGCATCGCTGGCCGTTTGGCGCGCGCTGTACTTCAAACCGACCGGCTTCTCGCCCGAGGCCAGCCAGAGCCCGGCCTGGAATCGCGGCGCCTACCTCGTGCGCGGGCTGGGCCACTGCGACGCCTGCCATGCAAGGCGTAACGTGCTCGGGGCTACCCGTGGCGAACACGCGCTCGGCGGTGGCCTGATCCCGATGCAGAACTGGTACGCGCCCTCGCTCACCTCGCCGCGCGAGGCGGGTGTGGGCGAATGGCAGGCCGACGAGGTGGTGTCGCTGCTCAAGACCGGCACCTCGCCGCGCGCTTCGGTGATGGGGCCGATGGCCGAGGTGGTGTTTCGCAGCACGCAGCACCTGCACGAGGCCGACCTGCGCGCGATGGCCACCTACCTTCAGGCCTTGCCGCGCAGCGAGTCGCCACGGGTCAGCGTCGAACGCGCCCCGGCCGAGCAGTTGCAGGCCGGTGAACGGGTCTATCGCGACCATTGCAGCGACTGCCACGGCGCGCAAGGCGAAGGCGTCGCGGGCGCCTACCCGCCGCTGGCCGGCAACCGCGCGGTCACGCTGCCTTCGCCCAGCAATGTGCTCAAGGCCATCCTGCACGGCGGCTTTGCGCCCACCACCCCCGGCAACCCGCGGCCACACGGCATGCCGCCCTTCGCGCGCACGCTCGATGCCGCGGAGGTGGCGGCCGTGGCGAGCTACATCCGCCAGAGCTGGGGCCACGCGGCCTCGGCAGTGGGCCCGCTCGACGTACACCGCGCACGCTGAATGCCACGCACAAGCCGCAACGCCCAAGGGCGTGGCGTGCTACGGTCTGAACCTTCCGAGGGGCCGTTTCTCTACGCTTCGATGCATCTCAAACGCGTTTTCTACGTCAGCCAGTGCGAGACCGACGCCGCCGGCGTGCAAGACATCCTCACGGTGGCGCGCGAGCGCAATGCCCTGGCCGATGTGACCGGCGCGCTGGTCTACACCGGCGGGCACTTCACGCAGTTTCTCGAAGGGCCGTCGATGGCCCTCGACACCACGCTCGCGCGCATTTCGGTCGATCGCCGCCACCGGCAGCTCACCGTGCTGGCCTGGGACGAGGTGCACGAGCGCCGCTTTGCCCAGTGGCACATGGCGCTGGTCGAGCCGGTCGGCGTCGACGATCTGCTGGGCGAGTTGATCGGCAATCGCTACCTGCCCTCCGCACGGGCCGACAGGCTCATCGCCCGCCTGTTCACGGCACCACCTCCAGACGGCCCTTGAACACATAGCCCCGGTTGGCGAGCGACTGCAAAGGCGCCACCGCTTCGCTGCCGCTCTCGATGCGGCGGCGCAAACGGTAGATGCAGGCGTGCAGCGCGGCGCTGTCATCGCTGGAGGGTGAGGCTTCGGCAGCGTCGCCCCTGCGGCCCCAGATCGCTTCGCGCAACGACTCGCGCGTGACCGCCTGCCCGTCCGCCTGGACGAAGCAGTTCAGCACGCGCAGGTCGGTCGGGCCCAGGCTGATGTGCGCGCCATCGGGCGCGATGAGGCGGCGCTGGCTGCGGTCGAGCCGCCAGCCGGGTGGCGCCTCAACGGCGCGGCCCATGCGCCGCACCAACGCGGCCAGCGCCGCCGGCCACACGGCTGCCGGCACGGTGAGCGGCAGCACCAGGTCGGCCCCGTGCTCGAAGGCAGTGGCGCATTCGGGGCCCAGACTGTCCATGGCCAGCAGCGCCGGGGCGTCGCTGCGTTTGCGCAGCAGGCGCAGCACATCGAGCGCGCTCAGGCCTTCGGGCTGCGGGTGCTCGACCAAGTAGGCCCCGGCCTCGAAGGGCTGCTCACCCAGCAGCCAGTCGTCGCCGTCGACCACGGCCTTCACCTCGACGCCCGCACGTTGCAACACACTCGCCAGACCCGCGACGCGGGGGCCGATCAGCATCACCGGCGCGACGCGAAGGGGTGCCGCAAACGCCGGCGCAGACGGGGTGGACGCGGGTTCAGCCATGGCAGGACCAAGGGTTCGGGGGCGGGCAGCGCATGACCGGAGTGTCGAGGAAGCCGGCGTGCCCGGCACAGCCTCGCGCCACGCCAAGGCGAGGTGTGTGAACAAAGGCGCGCATGTTGTCAGTTCTGACATTTATAGCATCCACTGACATCATTTCTGACATCACCATGCCGACCAACACCTCAGCGGTGGATGGTTTCAACCCGCCCCCTTTTCATCGAGTCCCCCATGACCACACTGAACTTTTTTCGCCGCTCAGTCGCCCTGCGCGTCGCCGTCACCGGGTGTCTGGGAGTCTTTGCCGCGCTGGCCGTGATCGCCGCGTTGATCAGCCACCTGCTGACAGGCCAGGCCCGCGACCATCGCGTGAACTGGCTGCGAGACGACGCCAAAGGCGTGGTGCACGCGCTGGACGCCATCGAACTCAGCTCGCGCACGCTGGTCGAGCGCTTCTATCCGAGCTTCGCGGCGCAGTTGCCGGGCCCGTATCAGCTGGACGAACGCGGCGAATTGCGCACCGCCAACGGCGTGATGAACGGCAACACCGAGGTGGTGGACCAGTTCCACAGTGAGACCACCGGCGTGGCCACCGTGTTCGCCCGGCGTGGCGAGGACTTCGTGCGCGTCACCACCTCGGTCAAGAACCCGTCGGGCGAACGGGTGGTGGGCACGCTGCTCGACCGCAACGGCGCGGCGTACGCGGCCGTCAGCCAAGGCCAGCCCTACAGCGGGCGCGCGAACCTGTTCGGGCGGGTCTACATGACGCACTACGCGCCGCTCAAAGACAGCGGCGGGCGCACCGTCGGCGTGGCCTTCATCGGCTTCGACGTCAGCGGCTTCCAGGCCGCGGTCGAGTCCGTCATGGCGGACCTGCGCTTCTTCGACACCGGCGGTGTGGTGCTGATCGACCCCCGCTCGGGCTGGGACAGCGCCGTCTTCGCCGCCCACCCCCAGTGGCGTGACCGCAAGCTTGCCGAGGTGCTGCCCGGTTCGCGCAGCTTCTTCGACGCCTTGCTGGCCACGCCCGGTCGACGCCTCGACAGCCCCGGCCTCTTGACGGCCGGCGTGGGCGACGACCGCTGGGCGGTCGGGGTGCGCAGCGCGCGCACCGGACTGTGGGCGGTCGCCGAGGTGTCCGACAACGAAGCCCTGGCCGGGCAACGCCTCGTTCTGATGGAACTGTGGGCGCTGCTGGCCGGGGCCTGCGTGGCGCTCGGCCTGGGCCTGGCCTGGATGACCCGCCGCTGGATCAGCCGCCCCCTGAGCGCCCTCGGCCAGCAGGCCCGTGCGGTGGCCGCGGGCGACCTGACGCACGCCAGCCCGGCGGCCGGCGACGACGAGGTCGGACGCCTCACCGCCGATGTCGAAGCCATGCGCCAGCGATTCGTGCAATTGCTGGCTGCCATTCGCCAATCGGCCGACTCGATCGCCGTCGCGTCGAGCCAGATCGCGCAGGGCAACCTGGACCTGAGCGGGCGCACGGAACACGCCGCATCGAGCCTGCAACAGACCGCCAGTTCGATGGAGCAACTCACCGGCACCGTGCGCCTCACCGCCGAGTCGGCCCGCGAAGCCAATGCACTCGCCAGCGAAGCCACGCACACCGCCACCAGCGGCGGGGCGGTGATGCAAGGTGCGGTGGCGACCATGCATGAGATTCACGCCAGCGCGCGCAAGATTTCCGACATTTCGGGCGTGATCGACGGCATCGCCTTCCAGACCAACATCCTCGCGCTCAACGCCGCCGTCGAAGCCGCACGCGCCGGCGAGCAAGGCCGGGGTTTTGCCGTCGTGGCGACCGAGGTGCGCACCCTGGCCCAGCGCAGTGCCGCCGCCGCACGCGAGATTCGCAGCCTGATCGAAGCCTCGGTCGAACGCATGAGCGCAGGCGCCGAGCAGGTCGAATCGGCTGGCCGCACCATGGGTGACATCGTCAGCAACGTGCGCCGGGTGAGTTCGATGATCGACGGCATCGCCAACTCGGCCAGCGAACAAAGCGACGGCATCGCCCAGGTCAACAGCGCGGTGACACAGCTCGACGAGGTCACCCAGCAAAACGCGGCGCTGGTCGAAGAATCGACCGCTGCCGCGCGCAGCCTCGAAGATCAGGCGCACCGGCTGAGCCAGCTGCTGAAAGACTTTCGCCTCGACGCCCAGGGGGCTTGAGCCGCCTGTGAGCGGGTGTCGTGGTGGGCTGGTAGCGTCGGTGCCGTGACGCCGGGTCACGTCAGCCCAGACCATCGCCCATGTGGAACCGCATCTTCGACGCCGTCGCCGCCGAGTTCGCCGATGCGCATGACATCGAGGCGATCACTCGCCTGATGGTGCGCCTGCTGGTCGCCGCGACGCTCGGCGGGGTGCTCGGCTACGAGCGCGGCCGCCTCGGCAAGACGGCCGGCCTGCGCACCCACATGCTGGTGTGCATGGGCGCGGCGCTGATGGTGCTGGTGCCGCAACAAAGCGGCATGCAGGTCGATGACATGAGCCGGGTGATCCAGGGGGTGATCGCCGGCATCGGCTTTCTCGGCGCTGGCGCCATCATCAAGAGCGACGCCAGCCACGACGTGCGCGGCCTCACCACCGCCGCCAGTGTGTGGATGACCGCCGCGATCGGCATCGCCTGCGGTCTGGGCCGCGAGACCACGGCCGCGCTGGCCACATTGCTCGCCCTCGTGGTGCTGGCGCTGTTGCCGAAGATGGGCGACCCGCAAGAGTGACGCAGGCGTGACGCGCCCCCCCCGCGAGATCGAAGGCTGCGGCCTGTCAGCGCGCCACCGGGCTTGCCGCGAGCAACTGCGCGACCACGCTGACCGCGATCACCTCGGGTTCTTTGCCGGTGATACCGGGCAGGCCGATCGGGCAGGTCATGCGCGCGATCAGCTCGGGCGCGATGCCACGCTGCTCGAAGCGGTGCACAAAACGCTGGCGTTTGGTCTTCGAGCCAATCAGGCCGAGAAAGCCGAAGTCGCCGCGCTTCAAGATGGCCTCGGTGATGCGCAGGTCGAGGTCGTGCTGGTGCGTCATCACCAGGTAATGCGCGCCGGGCGGGGCGTGCGCGACCTCGGCCTCGACGGCGTCGACCGCGAGCTTTCGGATGTGCGCCGGCCAGGCCTCGCTCGCCCCGAGCCGTGCCGGGAATTCGTCTTCGCGCTCGTCGATCCAATCGACCACCACATTCAGCGTGGCGAGCAGGTTCGCCACGGCGCGGCCCACGTGGCCCGCGCCATAGAGCTGCAGGTGAAACCGCGGCGGCGTGCGGGGCCACGGCGCGAGGTGGGCTTCGTTCAGGCGCTCGAAGCGCAGCGTCACCGCACCGCCGCAGCATTGGCCCAGCGCCGGGCCGAGCGCAAAGTGCTGCGTGTACGGCTGGTGGTCGCCACTTGCGAGCATGCGACGCGCGTGTGCAATGGCCTGCAACTCGAGGTGCCCGCCGCCGATGGTGCCGGCAGCCTCAGTGGCGCTCACCAGCATGCGCGTGCCGGCTTCGCGCGGCGCCGAGCCTTGGGTGTGGGTCACTTCGACCAGCACCGTGGGGCGCTCAGCGAACCATTGCATGGCGATGGCGTTCAGCGGCATGGTGGGTTGCGGGGTTGGCATGCGAGGGGGTTTTACCGCCAAGACGCCAAGGGAATGCCAAGGACGCAACGAAGAGAACGTCTTCTTGCATGGCCTTGGCGTGCTGGGCTGCTTTCTTGGCGTCTTGGCGTCTTGGCGGTAAGACTTCGGGCCTCACAACCAGACGGACGAGAGGCTCAAGAAGAGGCCCGCACCGCCGTCACCGCCGACAAGATGGCTTCGCTCGTGGCCGGTGCCCGCAGCGGCGGGTCCACCCGGTGCGCGCCGACCGCCGACACCGCATCGCGGATCGCCAGGAACACCGAGAACGGCAACAGCAGCGGCGGCTCGCCGACCGCCTTGCTGCGATGGATGCTGTCTTCGACGTTCTCGCACGCGAACAGCTTCACATGGAACTCGGCCGGGCAGTCGTTGGCGGTGGGGATCTTGTAGGTGCTGGGCGCGTGCGTCGTCAGCAGCCCGGTCTGCGGGTGCCACACCAGCTCTTCCATCGTCAGCCAGCCCATGCCCTGGATGAACGCGCCCTCGATCTGGCCGATGTCGAGCGCCGGGTTGAGCGAGCGGCCCACGTCGTGCAGCAGGTCGGCGCGCAAGAGCTTCCACTCGCCGGTGAGCGTGTCCACCACCACCTCGCTCACGGCCGCGCCGTAGGCGAAGTAGTAGAACGGCCGGCCCTGCATGGTTTCGCGGTTCCAGTGCAGGCCGGGCGTCGCGTAGAAGCCGTCGGACCACAGCTGCACGCGCGAGGTGTAGGCCTGCGTGGCCAGGTCGCAGAAGGCCATCTGCTGGCCGTTGACGTGGACAAGGCCATTGGCGAAGCGCACGTCACGTGCCTCGCCACCGTGCAGCGAGGCCGCCAACGCGGCGAGTCGTTCGCGTATCTGCCGTGCCGCGTCTTGCGCAGCCTTGCCGTTGAGGTCGCTGCCGGTCGAAGCGGCCGTCGCCGAGGTGTTGACGACCTTGTGCGTGTCGGTGGCCGTGACGCGCACCGCGTCGAAATCGACCCCGAGCTCGTGCGCCACCACCTGCGCCACCTTGGTGTTGAGGCCCTGGCCCATCTCGGTGCCGCCGTGGTTCACGAGGATGGAGCCGTCCGCGTACACATGCACCAGCGCCCCCGCCTGATTGAAGTGCGCCACGTTGAACGAGATGCCGAACTTCACCGGCGTGAACGCCAAACCGCGCTTGAGCACCGGGCTCGTCGCGTTGAACTGCGCGATGGCCTCGCGGCGCTCGCGGTAGCGGCTGCTTGCGACCAGCTCGTCGGTCAGCGGGTCGAGGATGTTGTCGGTGATCGTCTGGCCGTAGGGCGTGACGTGGCGCTCGGTCTGCCCGTAGTAGTTGAGGCGCCGCACGTCGAGCGCATCGCGCCCGAGCTGGCGCGCAATGCTGTCGAGGATGACCTCGACGGCGATCGCCCCCTGCGGCCCGCCGAAGCCGCGAAAGGCCGTGTTGCTCTGCGTGTTGGTCTTGCCCGAAAACCCATGCGCCACGACCTCGGGCAGCCAGTAGGCGTTGTCGAAGTGGCACAGCGCACGCGTCATCACCGGTCCCGAGAGGTCGGCCGAGTGGCCGGCCCGCGAGACCATCGTGACTTCGACGCCGAGCACGCGACCCTCGTCGTCGTAGCCCACGTCGTATTCGTACCAGAAGCAGTGTCGCCGGCCGGTGATCAAGAAGTCGTCGTCGCGGTCGAGCCGCAGCTTCACCGGCCGCCTGAGCTTGCGCGCGGCCACCGCCGCCACGCAGGCGAACAGCGCCGACTGCGACTCTTTGCCGCCGAAGCCGCCGCCCATGCGCCGGCACTCGACCTGCACGTGGTGCGCATGCAGTTGCAGCGCGTGGGCCACGAGGTTCTGCATCTCGCTCGGGTGCTGGGTCGAGCAATACACCTTCATGCCGCCGTCTTCGAGCGGCACCGCGTAGCTGATCTGGCCTTCGAGGTAGAACTGCTCTTGCCCGCCGACATCGAGCGTGCCTTGCAGGCGATGCGGCGCCGACTCGATGGCCGCACGGGCCGCGCCCTCGCGGCTTTCGCGCTTCAGGTGCATGGTCGGCAGCACGTACTGGCCCTGCGCGTGCGCGGCCTGCGGCGTCAGCACCGGCGGCAGCGGGTCGATCTGCAGCACGTCTTTGGCCTTCGCGGCGGCGCGCCGGGCCGCGTCGCGCGTGGTGGCGACCACGGCGAACGCCGGCTGGCCCAGGTAGCGCAGCTCGCCCTCGGCGAGGATGGGGTCGTCGTGCACGATGGGCCCGCAGTCGTTGGGGCCGGGGATGTCTTGCGCGGTGAGCACGTCCACCACGCCGGGCATGGCACGCACCGCATCGAGCGTGAGCCCGGTGAGGCGCCCGTGCGCCACCGGCGACAGGCCCAGCGCCACGTGCAGCGTGCCGGCGAGTTCGGGCAGGTCGTCGATGTAGGTGGCTTCACCGGCCACGTGCAGGTGGGCCGACTCGTGCGGGCGGCTCACGCCCACCCGCGCGCCGCCTTGCAGCGCCGCGTCGTCGGCGGCTTGCAACAGGCCGGGGGGAAGTTTGGGAAACGAGGCCTGGTTCATCGCGTCATGCCCCTTCGGTCGCGCCGGCCGGGCGGTGCCACACGCGCAGGGCCGCGTCGGGCAGCGGGTCGTCGCTGCGGGTTTCGAGCCAGAAGCGCAGCAAGAGGTTCTGCGCCACCTGCAGGCGGTAGGCGGCGCTCGCGCGCATGTCGGTCAAGGGCGTGAAGTCGCGTGCCAGCGCCTGCTGCGCGGCCTCGACGCTGGCCTGCGACCAGGGCTGGCCGCGCAAGGCGGCTTCGGCCTGCGCGGCGCGCTGCACGGTGGCGGCCAGGCCGCCGAAGGCCAGGCGCAGGTCTTTCACGGTGTCGCCCTCGCGTTCGAGCGCGAAGGCCCCGAACACCGCCGAGATGTCGCTGTCGAAACGCTTGCTGATCTTGTAGGCGCGCACGGTGCGGGTGAAGGCCGAGGCCGGCACGACGAGCGCCTGCACGAACTCGCCGGCCTGCAGCACGTTCGTCTGGTAGCCCGTGTAGAAGCCGTCGAGCGGCACGCGGCGCACGCGTTCGCCCTTGCGCAACTCGACGCTCGCGTCCAGCGCCATCAGCACCGGCGCGCCGTCGCCGATGGGCGAGCCGTTGGCGATGTTGCCGCCCAGCGTGCCGGCGTGGCGGATGGGCGGCGACGCGAAACGCAGCCAGGCTTCGCGCAGGCTCGGTGCGCGTTCGGCCAGCGCGGCCCAGGCGGCTTCGAGCGAAGCGCCAGCGCCGATCCACAAGCCGTCGTCTCGGGGCTCGATGGCGCGCAGCGCCTCGACCGCGCCGAGCCAGACCACATCGCCCAGGTCGCGGAACTGCTTGTTCACCCACAGGCCCACGTCGGTGCCCCCGGCCAGCAGGCGCGCGTTTGGCAGGCGCTCGCGCAGCGCGGCCAGTGCCGCCAGCGTGCGCGGCGCGTGGAAGTGATCGACCCGCGCCGGCCCCGGCTGCTGGCGGTTGAAGGCGGCGTATTGAAAGTCGTGCGGGCGGGCCAGGGCTTGCAGCGCCTGCACCACGGGCGCGGCGTCGAAGCGCGCCGACGGCAACTCGAACATGCGCTCGGCCGCGTCGAGGATGGGCCGGTAGCCCGTGCAGCGGCACAGGTTGCCGGCCAGCGCATCGGCCAGGCCCTGGCGCGGCGGGCAGGTGGGCTGCGTCTCGCGCACGAACCACATCGACATCACGAAGCCCGGGGTGCAAAAGCCGCACTGCGAGCCGTGGCAGGCGACCATCGCCTCTTGGGCCGGGTGCAGCGCACCGCCGTTCAGCACCTGCAGATCATCGACCGCGAACAAGGCCTTGCCGTCGAGCGTGGGCAGGAACTGGATGCACGCGTTGACCGTCTTCAGCGCCAGGCCCGTGGGCGCGACCGCGTCCAGCTCACCCAGCACCACCGTGCAGGCGCCGCAATCGCCTTCGTTGCAGCCCTCTTTCGTGCCGGTGCAGCGGGCGTCTTCGCGCAGCCAGTCGAGCACCGAGCGCGTCGGGTGGGCATCACTGACTTCGACCACCTGGCCACGATGAAAGAAGCGGATCGGTTGCGGGCTCACAGACGTCCTCGGCGGTGGGCTCTCGGGGGGCGTGCGGGCGGTGTCGGGCTCGGTGCTCATGTCGCCACGGTATACCGCGTTGCCGCCAGTGTGTATACGATGCCCGGATGCGGTTTCTTGCCTCGACACCCGCGCTGACGCCTCTCCACTTGCAAGCCCCGGGCCCGGTGTGGTGGCCCGAAGGCTGCTAGGGCCTGCCTTACCCATGACCACCACCCGCATCGCCCTGCGCGGCGACCTGCTCGACTTCACCGCCGCGCCCGCCTGGGGTGCAGTCGCGCCCGATGCGGTGCGCTACCGGCCCGACCACTGGCTGCTGATCGACGGTGGCCGCATCATCGGCGCGCAGGCCGACGACCCCGACGCGAGCTGGCAGCGGCACGACCACCGGGGCCGGCTGGTGATGCCGGGCTTCATCGACACGCACGTGCACATGCCGCAGATCGACGTGATCGCAAGCTACGGCGCCGAGCTGCTCGACTGGCTGAACACCTACACCTTCCCGGCCGAACGCCGCTACGCCGATGCCGACGTGGCCCAGGCCGGCGCCGCCGCCTTCACCGACGCGCTGCTGGCCCACGGCACCACCAGCGCCGTGGTGCTGCCCACCGTGCACAAGGTCAGCGCCGACGCCCTGTTCGCCGCCGCGCAGGCCCGCGGCATGCGCCTCGTGACCGGCAAGGTGCTGATGGACCGCCACGCGCCCGACGGCCTGCGCGACGACGTGGACCAGGCCGCCCGCGACTGCGTCGATCTGATCGACCGCTGGCACGGCACCGACCGCCTCGCCTACGCCGTGACCGTGCGCTTCGCCCCCACCAGCACGCCCGAGCAACTCACCATGGCCGGCGGCCTGTGCAGCAGCTACCCGGGCCTCTACATGCAGACCCACCTGGCCGAGAACCGCAGCGAAGTCGCGTGGGTGAAGGAGCTCTTCCCCAGTGCACGCAGCTACCTCGACGTGTACGCCCAGGCCGGCCTGCTGAACGCCCGCGCCGTGTTCGCCCACGGCATCTGGCTCGACGACGACGACCGCCGCGTGCTCGCCGAAGCCGGTGCACAGATCGCCCACAGCCCCAGCTCGAACCTCTTTCTCGGCAGCGGCCTCTTCAACTGGCGCGCCTGCGAAGACGCCGGTGTGGCCGTCAGCGTGGCGAGCGACGTGGGCGGCGGCACCAGCCTCTCACTGCCCCGCAACGTGGCCGACGCGTACAAGATCCAGGCCCTGGCCGGCGAACGCCTGACCGCCTGGAAAGGCCTCGACGCCTGCACCCGCGCCGCCGCCGAAGCGCTGGGTTTGTCGAACGAGATCGGGTCGCTGTCCCCCGGCTGCATGGCCGACCTGTGCGTGTGGGACTGGGCCCGCGGCAGCGTGGCCGAGCGCCGCATGGAGCGGGCCCAATCGCTGCACGAACGCGTGTTCGCCTGGATGACCTTGTGCGAAAGCGCGTGGCTGCAAACAACCTACGTGGCCGGCAAGGTGCGTTATGCGAGGTGATCACAGCCAAGCGAACGGAGCCACGCGACGTTCCCCATGTCGGTCACTCGTGGGGGCAAGGGGCAACGCCCCCCCTTTACCCCGCGCGAATCGCCACCTCGTTCGCTCGTGTTCGGGCCCCGTGTGGAGGCGTCGGAGGGGCGGGCTCTTGAGGGCCGGCGCGCGCAGCGCGCATCCACCTCTGACTTCGGGCGAATGTCTGAGCGCAGCGCCGCAGGCGCGCAGCGAGTTCTCGCACGACGGCCCTCAAGAGCCTGCACCGCAGAGCAGTCCCGCGCCAGCGGGACCGCCGGAATCGGGTCGCCTTTGGTGTGCGCGTAACTTGGCTTCGCCAAGTGAGCGCACCCCCGCTCCGCGAACTTTGCTTCCTTTCTTTGGCGAGACAAAGAAAGGAAGTGCGCTGCCGGGCGCACATCCCGGCGCCGACCCACGCAGTGCGAACGACATCACCACCCCGAGCGGCACTTCGACAGCGCAAACGGCGCCCGCGCCCCGAGACCTCGGCCACCAACCGCCATTGACATGCTCCGCCTCGAACTGAAGAACCTCAGCAAGACCTACCCCGCCGTCAAGGCCAACGACCGCGTCAGCCTGCGCGTCCAGCCCGGCGAGATCCACGCCATCCTCGGCGAGAACGGCGCCGGCAAGTCCACGCTGATGAAGATGATCTATGGCGCCGTTCGCCCCGACGAAGGCCAGGTGCTCTGGAACGGCGACGAGGTCCAGATCAAGACCCCGCAAGAGGCCCGGCAGCTGGGCATCAGCATGGTGTTCCAGCACTTCAGCCTGTTCGACACGCTGACCGTCGCCGAGAACGCGTGGCTCGGCCTCGACAAATCGCTCACGCTCGCGCAGGTCACCCAGCGCATCGAGCAGGTCGCCCGAGACTACGGCCTCGACATCGAAGCCCTGCGCCCCGTGCACACCCTGTCGGTCGGCGAACGCCAGCGCGTCGAGATCGTGCGTGCGCTGATGACGCAGCCCAAGCTGCTGATCCTCGACGAGCCCACCTCGGTGCTCACGCCGCAGGCCGTCGAGAAGCTCTTCGTCACGCTGCGCCGCATCGCCGCCGAGGGCTGCTCGATCCTCTACATCAGCCACAAGCTCGACGAGATCCGCGCGCTGTGCCACCACTGCACCGTGCTGCGCGCTGGCCGCGTCACCGGTGAGGTGGCCGACCCGAGCCAGGCCAGCAACGCCAGCCTGTCGCAGCTGATGATCGGCACCGAGCCGCCGCCGCTGCAGCACGCGGCCCGGACGCCGGGCGAGGTGGTGCTGCGGGTGCGCGACCTGTCGCTGACCCCGCAAGACCCGTTCGGCACCGCGCTGAAGGGCGTGCACTTCGACGTGCGCGCTGGTGAGGTCGTCGGCATCGCCGGCGTCTCGGGCAATGGCCAGCAAGAGCTGATGGCCGCGCTGTCGGGCGAAGACCGCCGCGCGGCGGCCGACAGCATTCGCCTCTTCGGCCAGCCGGTGGCACGGCAGTCGCCGCGTGCGCGCCGCGCCCAGGGCCTGCACTTCGTGCCCGAAGAACGGCTCGGCCGGGGTGCAGTGCCCTCGCTGTCGCTCGCACAGAACACGCTGCTGACACGCACCCACGCGGTCGGCCGCACAGGGTGGATCGACACGCGCGAAGTGCGCGCGCTCGCGCAAGGCCTGATCGACCGATTTCAGGTGAAGGCAGGCGGCCCCGAGGCGCCGGCCAAGAGCCTGTCGGGCGGCAACCTGCAGAAGTTCATCGTCGGCCGCGAGATCGACGCGAAGCCCCGGCTGCTGGTCGTCTCGCAACCCACCTGGGGCGTGGACGTGGGCGCGGCCGCGCAGATCCGCGGCGAGCTGCTGGCGCTGCGCGACGCCGGCTGTGCGCTGCTGGTGGTCAGCGAGGAGCTCGACGAGCTGTTCGAGATCAGCGACCGGCTGCTGGTGATTGCCCAGGGCCGCGTGTCGCCACCTGTCAACACGCGCGACGCCACCGTCGCGCAGATCGGCGCGTGGATGTCGGGCCTGTGGCCGCAGTCGAACGAAGGAGCCCCCGCCCATGCTGCGGCTTGAAACCCGCCCGGCACCGAGCCGGTTCATGACCTTCGCTTCGCCGCTGCTCGCGCTGGCGCTCACGGTGCTGATCGGCATCGCGCTGTTCACGCTGCTGGGCAAAGACCCGGTGCGCGGCCTGGAGGTCTTCTTCGTCGAGCCGGTCAAGAGCGCCTATGCGTGGTCCGAGCTGGCGATGAAGGCGGTGCCGCTGGCGTTGATCGCCTTGGGCCTCGCGCTGTGTTTTCGCGCCAATGTGTGGAACATCGGTGCCGAGGGGCAGTTCATCGCCGGCGCCATCGCGGCGGGTTACGTGGCGATGCAGGCCGACCAGCACAGCAGCCGCTTCATCGTTGTCACCCTCCTCGCCGCCGGTACGCTGGGCGGCATGCTGTGGGCCGGCCTGGTGGCCCTGCTGCGCGACCGCTTCAATGCGAGCGAAATTCTCGTGAGCCTGATGCTGGTCTACGTGGCCGACATGCTGCTGGCCTACCTGGTCTACGGGCCGTGGAAAGACCCGGCCGGCTACAACTTCCCGCAGACCATCACCTTCGCCGACCCAACAAAGGTGCCGCGACTCGTGCAAGGCCTGCGCGTCAACCTGGGCCTCGTGCTCGCGCTCGTCGCGGTGGCGGGCTTCTGGCTCTTCTTGTTTCGCAGCTTCGCGGGCTTTCAACTGCAGGTGGGCGGCCTCGCGCCGGCGGCGGCGCGCTACGCGGGCTTTTCGTCGCGCCGCGCGGTGTGGACGGCCCTGCTCGCCTCGGGCGGCATGGCCGGCCTGGCCGGGGCGCTCGAAGTGGCCGGGCCGCTGGGCCAGCTGACACCGCACGTGCCGGCGGGCTATGGCTTCGCGGCCATCATCGTCGCCTTCGTCGGGCGGCTGCACCCGGTGGGCATCGTGTTCTCGGCGGTGCTGATGAGCATGTTCTACATCGGGGGCGAGCTGGCGCAGTCGCGCCTGGGGCTGCCGAAGTCGCTGACGGGTGTGTTCCAGGGGCTGCTGCTGTTTGCGCTGCTGGCCTGCGACACGCTGATCCACCACCGCGTGCGCTGGGTGCGGCGCGCGCCGCAGGGCATCGCCCCGAAGGAGGCCTGATGGACGCCATCGCCCTGCTCATCGCCGCCACGCTCAGCGCCGGCACCGTGCTGGCCTTCGCGGCGCTCGGGCTCTTGATCAACGAGCGCGCAGGCATCCTCAACCTCGGGTCGGAGGGAATGATGCTGGTGGCCGCCATCGCCGGCTTCGCCGTCGCGGTGAACACCGGCAACGACTGGCTGGGCTTCGCGGCCGGGGCCGGCGCGGGGGCCGCGCTCGCGCTGGTGTTCGGACTGCTGGTGATCTGGCTCAACACCAACCAGTACGCCACCGGTCTGGCGTTGAGCCTCTTCGGCACGGGCTTCTCGGCCTTCATCGGCATCGGCTACACGCAAGAGCGGCTGGGCGAACGCGCCGGCTTCTCGGTGCCGTGGCTGGCCGACCTGCCCTTCGTCGGGCCGGCGTTCTTCAAGCAGCACCCGCTGGTGTACGCGGCGATCGCGTTGACGCTCGGGTTGATCTGGTTCTTGTACCGCTCGCGGGCGGGGCTGGTGCTGCGCGCGGTGGGCGAGTCACCCGAGTCGGCGCACGCGCTCGGGTATGCGGTGCGGCCGATTCGCCTCGCGGCCGTGGTGGTGGGCGGCGCGCTGTGCGGCGTGTCGGGCGCTTACCTGTCGGTGGTCTACACGCCGCTGTGGGTCGAGGGCATGGTGGCCGGCAAGGGCTGGATCGCGCTCGCGCTGACCACCTTCGCCACCTGGCGGCCGGCACGGGTATTGCTCGGTGCCTACCTGTTCGGCGGCGTGACCATGCTTCAGTTCCACCTGCAGGGCGAAGGTGTCGAGATCGCCAGCCAGTGGCTGACGATGCTGCCTTACCTGGCCACCATCGCCGTGCTGGTGCTGATGTCGAGCAACGCCACCTGGATTCGCGTCAACATGCCCGCCTCGCTGGGCAAGCCGTTTTCGCCGGGCGGTTGAAGCGCCCGCGTCTCAGTGCCCCATCATTTCGACCTCACCTCTTGGAGATGCCATGACACCTTTCTCGAAGCGCACCCTGTTGAAGATCGCCGGGTGGAGCGCGCTGGCCGCGACGCTGGGCCTGGCCGCCTGCGGCAAGAAAGAAGACACCCCCGTCGCCGCCGCCTCGGCCCCTGGCGCCTCGGCGCCCGCGGCCAAGCCCGAGCCGCTGAAGATCGCCTTCGCCTACGTCGGCCCGGTGGGCGACGGGGGCTGGACCTTCGCGCACGACAACGGCCGCAAGGCCATCGAGAAAGAGTTCGGCGACAAGGTCGTCACGAGCTTCGTCGCGAGCGTGCCCGAGGCGGCCGACGCCGAGCGGGTCTTCCGTGACATGGTCGGCCAGGGCAACAAGCTGATCTTCGGCACCACCTTCGGCTACATGGAGCCCATGCTCAAGGTCGCGACCGACGCGAAAGACGTGAAGTTCGAGCACGCCACGGGCTTCAAGACGGCCGAGAACATGCGCGCCTACGACAGCCGCACCTACGAAGGTGCATACATGGCCGGAGTCATCGCCGGCGCGATGACCAAGACCAACACGCTGGGCGTGGTGGGCTCGGTGCCGATTCCCGAGGTCATCCGCAACATCAACAGCTTCACGCTGGGCGCGCAGAGCGTGAACCCGAAGATCAAGACCAAGGTGGTCTGGGTCAACAAGTGGTTCGACCCGCCGAAAGAGACCGAAGCCGCGCAGTCGCTGATCAACGGCGGAGCCGATGTGCTGTTCCAGAACACCGACTCGTCGGCCGTGCTGCAGACGGCGGGCAAGGCCGGCAAGATGGCCTTCGGCTGGGACAGCGACATGTCTTCGTACGCGCCCGAGGCGCACCTCGCCTCGGCCATCATCAACTGGGCGCCGTACTACATCAAGGCCACCGGCGACGCGCTCAACGGCACCTGGAGCACCGGCAGCGTGTGGTGGGGCGTGAAAGAAGGCGCCATCGACATCGTGTCGATCTCGGACAAGGTGCCGGCCGACATCAAGGCCAAGGTCGAAGCGGTGAAAGGCGGCCTGAAGGACGGCAGCTTCGCCATCTGGAAGGGCCCCATCAAGGGCCAGGACGGCAAGGACGTGCTGAAAGACGGCGAGACCGCCGACGACAAGTTTCTCTCGGGCATCAACTTCTACGTGAAGGGCGTGGAAGGCAAGGTGCCGGGCGGCAAGTGAGCCTTCGTCCAGTTCAACCATGATCACGGGGCCGCGTTGTGCGGCCTCTTTCGTCATTGCCCCGGGCGGCCGGGCGTCCGAAACGCTAACCTTGCCACCCGCACACACAGCTTCATCAGAGCGCGACGCATGACCACCGCCCAGCCCACGCCCTCCCAGCTCGACGCCATTCCCCGTGACCGACTGCCGGCGCTGCTGCGCGCCATGCCCAAGGCCGAGCTGCACATCCACATCGAGGGCTCGCTCGAACCCGAGTTGATCTTCGCGCTGGCACAACGCAACGGGGTGGCATTGCCCTACGCGAGCGTCGAGGCCCTGCGCGCGGCCTACGCCTTCACCGACCTGCAGAGCTTTCTCGACATCTACTACGCGGGCGCGAGCGTGCTGTTGAAAGAAGAAGACTTCTTCGACATGGCGATGGCCTACTTTCGCCGCGCGGCCGACGACCACGTGGTGCACGCCGAACTCTTCTTCGACCCGCAGACGCACACCGAGCGCGGCGTGCCCATCGAAACCGTCATGCGCGGATTGAAGCGGGCGCAAGACGAGGCCGAGCGCTCGCTGGGCATCACGAGCCAGCTCATCCTGTGCTTCTTGCGCCACCTGAGCGAAGAGGCTGCGTTCGAGACGCTCGAACAGGCCCTGCCTCACCGGGCGCTCTTCAGCGGTGTGGGCCTGGACAGCAGCGAGCGTGGCCACCCGCCCGAGAAATTCGCGCGGGTGTTCGCCCGCTGCCGCGAACTGGGCCTGCACCTCGTGGCCCATGCGGGCGAAGAGGGGCCGCCCGAATACATCTGGAGCGCACTCGATGTGCTGAAGGTCGAACGCATCGACCACGGCGTGC
The DNA here is from genome assembly GCF_056676035.1 of Piscinibacter sp. PDB5-1. Taxonomy (NCBI): domain Bacteria; kingdom Pseudomonadati; phylum Pseudomonadota; class Betaproteobacteria; order Burkholderiales; family Sphaerotilaceae; genus Piscinibacter; species Piscinibacter sp. PDB5-1. The sequence goes on from NZ_JBWVZL010000002.1 coordinate 812,150, forward strand.
GCTGCGTCGAAGACCCGGCCCTGGTGGCGCGCCTGGCCGCCGAGCGCGTGCCGCTCACGGTGTGCCCGCTGTCGAACGTCAAGCTGTGTGTGTACGAGCAGCTTGGCGACCACAGCCTGCACCGCCTGCTCGACGCGGGCCTGTGCGCGACCGTCAACTCCGACGATCCGGCCTACTTCGGCGGCTACATCAACCAGAACTTCGTCGAAACCTTCGCCGCGCTGCCACAGCTGGGCGCCCGCCACGCCTACCAGCTGGCCCGCAACAGCTTCGAGGCCAGCTTCGCGCCCACTGCCGATCGGCAGCGATGGCAGCGCGAGCTGGATGCGACCTTCGCCTCCTACGCATGAACACGTAGACGAATCGTCATCTTCCCCGGGAAGAATCGAAAGCGACTCGCCGACGCCTCTTGTCGGCGATGTCCTACAAGAGCGCGCCTCGCCCGACGCTATGGTGCGCGCACGGTCATCAGAACCGCCCCCTGCCCCTGTGAGCCGCACGCCAGGGATCCGCGTGCCTCAACTCCGACTTCCTCATGTTCGACAACATACGCGCCGACCTCCGGTCCTACCAAGGCAAATGGTGGGAGCAAGGCTTTTGGGTCATGCTCGTCTACCGCTTCGGACGGTGGCGCTACGGCGTGCGCCCGGTGGTGCTGCGCAAGGCGTTCTCGCTGCTCTACAAGATCTCGCACAAGCTGATCCAGATCGTCACCGGCATCGACCTGCCGTGTGAAGTCGTGGTGGGCCGCAATTTCGTGATCGACCACTTCGGCGGGGTCATCATCAGCGGCTACACGCGCTTTGGCGACAACTGCCGCATCCGCAATGGCGTGTGCATTGGCCTGAGGCGTGTCGAAGACCCCTGTGCGCCGGTCATCGGCAACAACGTCGACATCGGCGCGGGCGCCAAGCTGCTCGGCGCGATCACCATCGGTGACCACGTGATGATCGGCGCCAATGCGGTGGTCATCACCGATGTGCCACCCCATTCGGTCGCCATGGGTGTGCCGGCGGTCATTCGGCCCCGACGTGACCGTGCCGCCTCGTCCGACTTTGCCGACCCGCCGTTCGACTTTGCGCGCCATCACCTCGACCAGGACTCGCTCGCGCAAGTGCTTGCCGCCGAAGAGCGCGAGGCCGCGGCCGAACCTCAGTTCGCACGCGAAAACGGCCGCAGCGGCAAGCGTGAGGGCGGCCGCGACAGCAGCCGCAGCGCGATGCCCGAAGCTCAGCGCGGCGCGCCTGCCTCGAACCAGCGCTTCAGCGACTCGCGTTCCCCCTCGGTCATCTGAGTCGCGTTGTTGAGTGGCATGGCCCTCAGCACCACCACCTGCTGGTAGACGGCCTGGGCCTGATCAGCCAAGGCCTCGGCGGTGTGCAGCTTCACGTTCTTTTGCGCCACGGCGTCGTTGTGGCACATGGCGCAGCGCTGAACCACCACCTGCTGCACCTCGGCAAAGCGCGGCACGGGCGGCGCCTCGGCCGTTGAGGCCGGCGGCGCGGCTGGTCGCTGCCAGACGATCACCCCCAGCAGCACCAACGCGCCCGCGACGGCATAGCGCCACGGCACGGGCCGGCCTTGCGCCAGCGCGCCATGGCGCAGCACGAACGACTGGCGAATCAAGGCACCCGCCAGCATCACCAGCACCAGCAGCAGCCAGTTGTGCTCGGCGCCATAGAGCCCGCTGTAATGGTTGCTGACCATGGCGAAGACAACGGGCAGCGTGAAGTAGGTGTTGTGCACGCTGCGCTGCTTGCCACGCTTGCCATGCAGCGGGTCCACCGGCTGGCCAGCGCGCAAGGCCGCCACCACTTTGCGTTGGCCGGGGATGATCCAGAAGAACACGTTGGCGCTCATCGCGGTGGCCAGCATCGCCCCCACCAGCAAGAAGGCCGCACGCCCCGCGAACAACTCGCACGACAGCCACGACGCGAACACGACGAAGGCGAACACCAAGGCTCCGACGACCCGGTCGCAGTGGCGGCGCTGCCCGAAGACGCGGCAGATGCCGTCGTACACCGCCCAGAACACGACCAGAAAGCCGAGCGACGCCGCAATGGCCGCAGTCGGCGACCAGTCGAGCCGCGACTTGTCGATCAGGAAGCTGCCCGCGTTGAAGAGGTACAGCACCACGAAGAGCGCGAAGCCCGTGAGCCAGGTCGAGTAGCTCTGCCACATCGACCAGTGCAGGTGCTCGGGCAGGCGTGCGGGCGAGACCGGGTACTTCTGCGCGTGATAGAAGCCGCCGCCGTGCACCGACCACAGCTCGCCCCCGACGCCCTTGGCGCGGTCGTTCTCGTCGGCCGGGGGCACGAGGCTGTTGTCGAGCCCGACGAAGTAGAACGACGATCCGATCCACGCGATGGCGGTGATCACATGCGCCCAGCGCAGCAGCAGGTTGAGCCAGTCGAGCAGGTAGGGGTCCATGGATTTCGGTCTTCTTCGAATGTCATCGATGCCGTCATGGGGGCATGACGAACCTGCGAACCCAACGCGCTGGCCGGATCAGCTCCCCCGGTAGGTCGAGTACGCCCAGGGGCTGGCGAGCAAGGGCACGTGGTAGTGCTGCAAGGGGTTGGCCAGGCCAAAGTCGATCGGCACGGCCTCGATGAAGGGCGGCTCGGGCAGCGCGACCCCGCGCGCACGGAAGTACGCCGCCACCTCGAACACCAGGCGGTAGGTGCCGCAGGCGAAGTTGCTGTCGTCCAGCAGCGGCCCGTCGGCACGGCCATCGTGGTTCAACGCGAGCTGCTTGAGCAGCACCGGCGGCGCGTCGCGGGGCATGCGGTACAGCGCGACCAGCATGCCAGCGGCCGGGCAGCCGTTCATCGTGTCGAGCACGTGGGTGGTCAGTCGGCCCATGGGCGTCCTTTCTGCAGAGGTCGGTGGCGCGCGGCTTGCAAGGCGAGGCAAAGTGTATACAGTCGTGCGGACCAGACGATGCGCCGAAGCGGCTTGCCCGCCGGGCCTGGTCGCACCGGACGCAGCCGCCCTGCCCTCTTGCCGTGGTCTCTATGCCCCGAGCCGAACGCACAGCCCATGCCAGTCCTGCGCGCAGCCCGCGCGCCAAGCCGCGTGCACGCTCCCGCGCCCCCCACAAGGCCGAGGCGCTGCAGGCAGTGGCCGAGGTCGAGGCCACCGAACCGCACAGCGCCACGCAGCGCATCGTCGAGGCCATCACCGCCGCCATCGTCGAGCGCCGCCTGATGCCCGGCACCAAGCTCGTCGAGCAGAAGATCGCCGACATCTTCGCCGTCTCGCGCACCATCGTGCGGCAGGCGCTGCACCAATTGAGCCGCGACAAGCTCGTGACGCTCGAACCCGCACGCGGCGCCCGGGTGGCGCAGCCCAGCATCGAAGAAGCCCGCGAGGTCTTCGAGGTGCGGCACATGCTCGAAGCCGCGATGGTCAGGCGCGCGGCGGCCGAGCTGGGCGCGGCCGACATCGCCGCGCTGCGCGCCCACCTGCGTGACGAGGCCGCCGCCGTGCACCGAACCGATGTGCCCGGCCGGACACGCTTGCTGGCCGACTTTCACGTGGTGTTGGCGCGCATGCTGGGCAACCAGACGCTCGCCTGCCTGCTGAACGACCTGCTCTCGCGCAGCTCGCTGATCGCGCTGATGTACCAGTCGGCCCACTCGGCCGAGCAAAGCGCCGCTGAGCACGTGGCCATCGTCGATGCGCTAGAACGCCGAGACACCCGCGCCGCCGTCAAGCTGATGGCCGAACACCTGAACCACGTCGAACGCAACCTGCGCCTGCACCCCCGCGAACCCGATCTCGAATCGGTGCTGCGCGCTGCCTGAGACCTGCCACCATGACGATGCCCCCCAACTACCCGCGCGACCTCGTCGGCTACGGCCGCAACCCGCCGCACCCGCGCTGGCCCGGCGGCGCGCGCGTCGCGGTGCAGTTCGTGCTGAACTACGAAGAGGGCGGCGAGAACTGCGTGCTGCACGGCGACGCGACCTCCGAGACCTTCCTGTCCGAGATCATCGGCGCGGCCGCCTATGAGGCGCGGCACCTGAGCATGGAGTCGATCTACGAGTACGGCTCGCGCGCCGGCGTGTGGCGGCTGCTGCGCGAGTTCGAAACGCGCGGCCTGCCGCTCACGGTGTTCGGCGTGGCGATGGCCCTGCAGCGCCACCCCGAGTTGACGCAGGCCTTCCTCGACGGCGGCCACGAGATCGCCAGCCACGGCTGGCGCTGGATTCACCACCAGCACATGGACGAAGCCACCGAGCGCCAGCACATCGCCACGGCCACGCAGATCATCCGCGAGATGACCGACGGCCAGTGGCCCCTGGGCTGGTACACCGGCCGCGACAGCCCCAACACCAAGCGGCTGGTGATCGAAGAAGGCGGCTACGAATACGACGCCGACTACTACGGCGACGACCTGCCCTTCTACATGCCGGTCGCACGCAGCGATGGCCGCGTGGTGCAGCAGTTGATCGTGCCCTACACGCTCGACACCAACGACATGCGCTTCGCCGCGCCACAGGGATTCAACAGCGGCGAGCAGTTCTTCCAGTACCTGAAAGACGCGTTCGACGTGCTGTACGCCGAGGGCGACCCGCAGGGCCTGGACCAACCCAAGATGCTGAGCATCGGCATGCACTGCCGCCTGCTCGGGCGGCCCGGCCGCCTGCGCGCGCTGCAGCGCTTTCTGGACCACCTGCAGGCGCACCCGCAGGTGTGGGTGTGCCGCCGCATCGACATCGCGCGGCATTGGCGCGAGCACTTCCCGGCGCCATGAGCCTGACGCTCGCGCAACTCAACGCCGCCGGTGCCGACGAGGCGCTGGCACGGCTCGACGGCGTCTATGAACACTCGCCGTGGATCGCTCAGGCCGCGCTCGCCCAGCGGCCGTTCAAGACGCTGGCCCACCTGAAGCGCGCGATGGTCGAAGCCGTGCGCGGCGCTTCGCCAGACGCGCAACTCGCCCTGCTGCGCGCCCACCCCGAACTCGCGGGCAAGCTGGCCATCGCCGGGCAGCTGACGGCCGAGTCCACGAGCGAACAACAACGTGCCGGCCTGCAAGCCTGCACACCCGAAGAGTTCGCCACGCTGCACGCACTGAACGCTCAGTACCGCGAGCGCTTCGGTTGGCCTTTCATCGTGGCCGTGCGCGGGCCGCGCGGCACGGGCCTGAGCCGTGCACAGATCATCGACACGCTGCAGCGCCGCCTGCAGCACCCGGCCGACATCGAACGCGCCGAGTGCCTGCGCAACGTGCACCGCATCGCCGAACTGCGCTTGAACGACAAGTTCGGCATCGCCCCCAGCCAGGGCGAACAGGTCTGGGACTGGGCCGAGGCCCTGGCCGTGCACAGCGACCCGGGTTTTGCCGAGCTGGGCCAGCTCACCGTCACCTACCTCACCGACGCCCACCGCGCGTGCGCCGCGCAGTTGCAGCGCTGGATGCACAGCTGCGGCTTCGACGAGGTGGGCCTCGACGCGGTGGGCAACGTGGTCGGCCTGTACCACGGCAGCGACCCGGCGGCGAAGCGCCTGATGACCGGCAGCCACTACGACACCGTGCGCAACGGCGGCAAGTACGACGGGCGCCTGGGCATCTTCGTGCCCATGGCCGCCGTGCAGGCCCTGCATGCGAAGGGCCAGCGCCTGCCCTTCGGCATCGAGCTCATCGCCTTCGCCGAAGAAGAGGGCCAGCGCTACCCCGCCACCTTTCTCGGCTCAGGCGCGGTGATCGGCCAGTTCGACCCGCGCTGGCTCGACCAGGCCGATGCCGACGGCACGCCGATGCGCGAGGCCATGCGCCAGGCCGGGCTGAACCCCGACGACATCGCCACGCTGGCGCGCGATGCGGCGCGCTACCTCGGCTTCGTCGAGGTGCACATCGAACAGGGCCCGGTGCTCGACGCGCTCGACCTGCCGCTGGGCGTGGTCACGTCGATCAACGGCAGCGTGCGCCATGTGGGCGAGGTGCTCGGCATGGCCAGCCACGCCGGCACCACGCCGATGGGCACGCGGCGCGACGCCGCCACCGCGGTGGCCGAACTGGCGCTGTTTCTCGAACGCCGCGCCGCCGCCGCGCCCGACCTCGTCGGCACGATGGGTGTGATGGCCGTGCCGGCCGGCTCGATCAACGTGGTGCCGGGTCGCTGCCAGTTCAGCCTCGACATCCGCTCGACCACCGACGCCGTGCGCGACGCCTGCGTGGCCGACGTGTTGGCCGAGCTGGGCGAGATCGCCGCACGGCGCGGCGTGTCGTACTCGCTCCTTGAGACCGTGCGCGCTTCGGCCGCGCCGTGCGACGTCGGTCTGCGCACGCGCTGGGAACGCGCCGTCGAATCGCTGGGCCTGCCCGTGCACCGCCTGCCCAGCGGTGCCGGGCACGACGCGATGAAGCTGTTTGAGGCGATGCCGCAGGCCATGCTCTTCGTGCGCGGCGGCAACGCGGGCATCAGCCACAACCCGCTGGAGACCATCACCGCCGACGATGCGCAGCTGTGCGTGGATGCGTTCATGCATCTGCTGACGCAGTGGGCGGAGGACTGAGCGATGCCTCGGTCTCTTCAACGCCAAGGCGCCAAGAACGCAAAGGTCGCCAAGACAAAACCTTTGTCTGCCCTTTCTTTGCGTTCTTTGCACCTTGGCGTCTTTGCGTTGAACCTCCTGCCCGACCACTCATGACACCCCACGATCAAATCGACACCTGGATCGACCAGCACTTCGACGACGAGGTGCGGTTTCTGCAAGCCCTGGTGCAGGTGCCCACCGACACGCCGCCGGGCAACAACGCGCCGCACGCCGAACGCACGGCCGAGTTGCTGCGCGCCTTCGGCTACACGGCCGAGCAGCACCCCGTGCCGCAAGCCGAGGTCGAAGCCGCCGGCCTGCAATCCATCACCAACCTGATCGTTCGCCGCCACTTCGGCGAAGGCGGCCCCACCCTCGCACTCAACGCGCACGGCGACGTGGTGCCACCCGGCGAAGGGTGGACGCACGCGCCCTACGGCGGCGAGGTCGTCGATGGCAAGCTCTACGGCCGCGCTTCGGCGGTGAGCAAGAGCGACTTCGCCACCTACACCTTTGCACTGCGCGCGCTCGAATCGCTGGGCGCATCGCTGAAAGGCAGCGTCGAACTGCACTTCACCTACGACGAAGAGTTCGGCGGCGAGCTGGGCCCGGGCTGGTTGCTCAAGCACGGTCTGACGAAGCCCGACCTGTTGATCGCCGCCGGCTTTGGTTACCAGGTGGTCACCGCGCACAACGGCTGCCTGCAGCTCGAAGTGACGGTGCACGGCAAGATGGCGCATGCGGCCATCCCGCACACCGGCGTCGATGCGCTGCAGGGCGCGGTCGCCATCCTCAACGCGCTGTACCGGCAGAACGCGCTGTACCAGCAGGTGTGCTCCACGGTCGAAGGCATCACGCACCCGTACCTCAATGTGGGGCGCATCGAAGGCGGCACGAACACCAATGTGGTGCCGGGCAAGGTCGTCTTGAAGCTCGACCGCCGCATGATCCCGGAAGAAGACCCGGCCGAGGTCGAAGCCGACGTGCGCCGGGTGATCGACCACGCGGCCCAGGGCGTGACCGGCATCACGGTGGACGTGCGGCGCCTCTTGCTCGCGCGGGCGCTGAAGCCGCTGCCCGGCAACCGCCCGCTGGTCGAGGCCTTGCAACGCCACGGCGAAGCGGTGTTCGGCGAGCCGCTGCCCACGTCGGGTACACCGCTGTATACCGATGTGCGCCTGTATTGTGAACAGGGCATCCCGGCCGTGATCTACGGCGCGGGGCCGCGCACGGTGTTCGAGTCGAACGCCAAGCGCGCCGACGAGCACCTGGTGCTCGACGACCTGCGCCGCGCGACCAAGGTGGTGGCGCGCACGCTGTTCGACCTGCTGCGCTGACGGCGCACGCTCGCAGCGAAGCGAGCATGGATATTGCTGACGACGGGGCATCGCCTTGTCGTCTGCGGAGACCCCATGTTCGTTCGTTCGATGTTCGCCCTGGCCGTGTGCGCCGGCCTTCTGTTCAGTGCCCCGGCGCGGGCGCAAGAGACGCCGGTGAAGTTTCAGCTCGACTGGCGCTTCGAAGGCCCGGCCGCGCTCTTTCTCGTGCCCGCCGCCAAGGGCTACTTCAAGACTGAAAAGCTCAACGTCACCATCGACGCCGGCAGCGGCTCGGGCGGCACCGTCACGCGGGTGGCTTCGGGCACCTATGACATCGGCTTCGCCGACCTCGCCGCGTTGATGGAGTTTCATGCCAACAACCCCACCGCGCCGAACAAGCCGGTCGCGGTGATGATGGTCTACAACAACACGCCGGCCGCAGTGCTGGCGCTGAAGAAGTCGGGCATCAAGACGCCCGCCGACCTGGCCGGCAAGAAGCTCGGCGCCCCGGTCTTCGACGCGGGCCGCAAGGCCTGGCCCATCTTCGCCAAGGCCAACAACATCGGCAGCGTCAACTGGACCGCGATGGACCCGCCGCTGCGCGAGACCATGCTCGTGCGCGGCGACGTGGACGCCATCACCGGCTTCTCGTTCACCTCGCTGCTCAACCTCGAAGCCCGCGGCGTGAAGGCCGAAGACGTGGTGGTTCTGCCTTACCCGCAACACGGCGTGAAGCTCTACGGCAACGCGATCATCGTGTCGGACAAGTTCTTGAAAGAGAACCCGGCGGCTGTGAAGGCGTTTCTGCGCGCGTTCACGAAAGGCGTGAAAGACGTGATCGCCGACCCCAAGGCCGCCATCGCCAGCGTGAAGGCCCGCGACGGCATCATCAACGAAGCCCTCGAAGAGCGCCGACTGAAGCTGGCGTTGGATGCGACCGTGCTGACACCCGATGCCAAGGCCGATGGCTTCGGTGCCGTCAACGACGGCCGATTGAGCCTGATGGCGAGCCAGGTGTCGGATGCGTATGCAACGAAGGAGCGGGTGAATGCAGCGGCGGTGTGGAGCGCCGCGCATTTGCCAACAGCCGAAGACAGAAACATCTTCAAGTCCACGAAGAAGTGAGGCCTGCGCATGTCCCGGCGCCGACTCCCGCCCTGCGATTCACCCATCCACATCGCCCGGCGCTTCGACAGGCTCCGTGCGAACGGCCGGGGTGGGCCCACCTCTTGTTTCCAGCCCGAAGGCTGTTGATGCTGACGGAGCCCCCATGCCCCCGTTCGTAGATTTCTCCAACGTCTGGCTCGCCTACAACGACGAGCTGCTCACGAAGCAGCAATTCGCCGTCGAAGACATCTCGATGCAGGTCGAGCGCGGCGAGTTCATCGCCATCGTCGGCCCTTCGGGTTGCGGCAAGTCCACCTTCATGAAGCTCGCCACCGGCCTCAAGAGGCCCTCGAAGGGCCACATCGTGATCGACGGCCGCGAGGTCAGCGGCCCGCTCAAGATCACCGGCATGGCGTTTCAGAGTTCGTCGCTGCTGCCCTGGCGCACCACGCTGCAAAACGTGCTGCTGCCGCTCGAAATCGTCGAGCCGCACCGCTCGCGCTTTCGCAGCCACCGCGCCGAGTACGAAGCCAAGGGCCGCCGGCTGCTGCAAAGCGTCGGCCTCGGCGGCTACGAAGACAAGTTTCCGTGGCAGCTCTCGGGCGGCATGCAGCAGCGCGCGTCGATCTGCCGTGCACTGATCCACGAGCCCAAGATGCTGCTGCTCGACGAGCCCTTCGGCGCGCTCGATGCCTTCACGCGCGAAGAGCTGTGGTGCATCTTGCGCGACCTGTGGACGGCGCAGCGCTTCAACGTCATCCTCGTCACGCACGACCTGCGCGAGGCGGTGTTTCTCGCCGACACGGTGTACGTGATGAGCCGCAGCCCCGGGCGCATCCTCGTGCGCAAGACCATCGACCTGCCACGCCCGCGCGAGCTGGAGCTGACCTACACCAAGGCCTTCACCGACATCGTGCTCGAACTGCGCGAGCACATCGGTGCGATCCGCACGCCGCTCGCGGCAGCGGCCAACGTGGAGATCGCGCAATGAGTCCCCGGCAGATTGAGCGCGCTTCGCCCTGGGTGCTGCTCATCGCGGTGCTGCTGCTGTGGGAGCTGGTCTGCCGCGGCTTCAACGTCTCGGAGTTCATCTTCCCCACGCCCTCGCGCATCGCCTCGCAGCTTTGGGACTTCCGCGAGGTCATCGCAGGCCATGCCTGGCGCACCTTCTGGGTCACGATGGCCGGCTTTGCGATCGCCATCGTGGTGGGCGTGCTGCTGGGCTTTCTGATCGGCAGCTCGCGCCTGGCCTATGCGGCGATGTACCCGCTGATGACGGCCTTCAACGCGCTGCCCAAGGCGGCCTTCGTGCCCATCCTCGTGGTGTGGCTGGGCATCGGCGTGGGGCCGGCCATCCTGACGGCGTTCTTGATTTCATTCTTTCCGATCACGGTGAACATCGCCACGGGGCTGGCCACGCTCGAACCCGAGCTCGAAGACGTGCTGCGCGTGCTGGGCGCCAAACGCTGGGACGTGCTGGTGAAGGTCGGCCTGCCACGTTCGATGCCCTACTTCTACGGCTCGCTGAAGGTGGCGATCACGCTGGCCTTCGTGGGCACCACGGTGTCTGAAATGACGGCCGCCAACGAAGGCATCGGCTACCTGCTGATCTCGGCCGGCTCGTCGATGCAGATGGGCCTGGCCTTCGCCGGCCTGGTGGTGATCGGCGTGATGGCGATGGCGATGTACGAGCTGTTCGCCATCGTCGAGAAGCGCACCACGGGCTGGGCGCACCGCGGCAGCGGCGGTCACTGAGCGTTACCAGCTGCCCCTCGGCAGAGGGAACAGGCACCCCCGGCGGGCCGGCTATTCTTTGCCGCCCGTCACCCCGCCTCGCGGGTTGGCGCGTATCACGAACATGCGCCGCACTGGGGTGGCGCATTCACAAGAAAGATGCGCCCGTCATGACACTCGGCTCCCGCCTGCGCTTTGCGGCCTTCGGCCTCGCGCTGACCCTGTCCCTCGCGTCGTTCACCGCCCCGGCCGCACCGATGCCGGCGAGTGCCGTGCCCGAGCCGCTGAAACCCTGGGTGCCCTGGGTGATGCACGGGCAAGAGATGCTGGCCTGCCCGCCCGCGCACAACGACGCCAATGCCCGCGTGTGCGTGTGGCCCTCGTCGCTCGAACTGACGGTGGGCGCCCGGGGCGCGAGCTTTCGCCAAGAGGTGCAGGTGTTCGGTGCGCCGATGGCGGTCGAGCTGCCCGGCGAAGCCGCCACCTGGCCGCAAGACGTGCGCCTCAACGGCCAGCCCGCCGCCGTGCTCGAAACCAGCGGGCGCCCCAGCACGCGCCTGCCCGTGGGCCGCCACCTCATCACCGGCAGCATCGCCTGGGCCGAGCTGCCGTCCGACCTCAAGCTGCCGGCGGCCACCGGCGCCTTGCGCCTCGTGATCGACGGCACCGAGACCGCACGCGCGCCCGACGCGCAGGGCCGCTTGTGGCTGCGCCAGCAGGCCGCCGCCGACGAGCCCGCGCAAGGCGGCGACGCGCTCACGCTGCGCACCGCGCGGCTGGTGGACGACGACATCCCGATGCGCGTGGTCACGCACTACGAGCTGGCCGTGTCGGGCAAGCCGCGCGAGGTGCAGATCGACGCCGCCCTGCTGCCGGGCTTCGTTGCCGAGTCGCTCGACAGCGCGCTGCCCGTGCGCCTGCAAGACAACGGGCAGCTGAAGGTGCAGGTGCGCCCGGGCACGTGGACGGTCACCGTGCGCGGCCGCCACATGAAGCCGCTGGCCGCGCTCACGCTGCCGGCGGCCGCCACGGGCGGTGAAGAAACCTGGTCGCTCGTCGCGCACAACGAGCTGCGCACGCTCAGCGTCGAAGGCCTGCCGCAGATCGACCCCAAGCAAGTGCCCATGCCCGACGGCTGGCGCGCCCACCCGGCCTACCGCGTGAAGGCGGGCGAAACGCTCAAGCTCAACGAACTGCAGCGCGGCAACCCGCAGCCCCACCCCGACAAGCTGAGCCTGGTGCGCGACATCTGGCTCGACTTCGACGGCGGCGGCTACACCGTGCGCGACCGCATCGGCGGCAGCCTCTCGCGCTCATGGCGCATCGAGATGACGCCGCCCGGTGCGCCCGGCCGCGTGGCCGTCAACGGCGAAGACCAACCCGTCACGCGCCTGGCCGACAACGGCCCGGCCGGCGTCGAGGTGCGCCAGGGCGACGCACGCATCCTGGCCGAAAGCCGCATCGAAGGCCGTGTGCGCCAACTGCCCGCTGCCGGCTGGCTGATGGACTTCAACACCGCCCGCGCGCAACTCAACCTGCCGCCCGGCTGGAAGCTCATGCACGCCGGCGGCGTGGACGTGGCCGAAGGCGCGTGGGTCGCCCGCTGGACGCTGTGGGACTTCTTCTTCGTGCTGCTCGCCGCGCTGGCCGGCGGCCGGCTGGTCGGCTGGCGCGGTGGTGCGCTGCTGGGCGCGGCCCTGGTGCTGACCTGGCACATGCCCGGCGCACCCGACGTGCTGTGGCTCGTGCTACTGGCCTTCTGCACGCTGGTGAAGGTGCTGCCCGAAGGCAAGCTGCTGCGCGTCAGCCGCTTCGGCCGCAACGCCACCGCGGTGCTGATGGCCCTGGTGCTCGTGCCCTATGCGGTGCAGCAGGTGCGCCTGTCGCTGTACCCCTCGCTCGAATACCCGGCCAGCGCCTACGGCGCGAAGAACGACTTCGACGACACCGCCGAGATGCCGGTTGCCGCGCCCGCCCCGGCCGTCGAAAGCCAGATGTCCGAAGCGGCCGATGCGGTGCGCCAACGCATGCCTTCGCCGTCGAAGGCGCTCTCGAAGGCGCAGTCGCAGGGCAAGCTCTACGGCATCGACCCCAAGGCCAAGGTGCAGACCGGCCCCGGCCTGCCCAACCGCCAATGGGCGCAGCACGACCTGCGCTGGCAGGGCCCGGTCGAACGCTCGCAGGCGATGAACCTGGTGCTGCTGCCCCCGGCCGGCACCGTGGCGCTGCGGCTCGTGGGCCTGGCCCTCGCGGTGGCGGCGCTGTTCGCCCTGCTCGGCGGGCCCGGCGCGTGGCGCACGTGGCGGCGCGGCAGCCCGCCGCCGGCACCGACAGACGCCGGCTTGGCGTCCTCACCCACCCCCGCCCCCGCTGCAGCCGCACTGTTGGCCGGCGTGTTGTTGATTGCGCTGCACGCGCCCACGCCCGCCTGGGCCAGCCCGCCGCTGCCCGAGGGTGGCGATGCGCAGCGCATGGCCCCGCCCGCGCCCCCGCAGCCCGACCTGCTGAACGAACTGCGCACACGCCTCACGGCCCCGCCCGACTGCCTGCCGCAGTGCGCCGACGTGGCCCGCCTGCTAGTCGTGGCCGAAGGCTCGCACATCCAGCTGCGGCTCGACGTGCACACGCAGGCGCAGGTGATGCTGCCGCTGCCGGGCCAGGGCGCGCAGTGGCGCCCCACGCGCATCACGGTCAACGGCCAGCCCGCTGCGCTGCGGCGTGACGAGAGCGGCGCGCTGTGGGCCGTGGTGCCGGCCGGCGTCCACCAGGTGGTGCTCGACGGCAGCGTGGGCGACGCCGCCAGCGTCGAGATCGCCCTGCCCCTGCCGGTGCGCGAGCTGAAGGCACAGACCACCGGCTGGACGCTCGCCGGCCTCGACGCACGCGGCCTGGCCTCGGGCGCACTGAGCCTGTCGCGCAACCTCGCGCCGGTGGCCTCGCCGCGCACGGCCGACCGCAGCGACCGGGGCACGCAGCGCGACGCGCTGCCGCCCTTCTTGCGCGTCGAGCGCACCCTCAGCCTCGGCCTGCGCTGGACGGTCGAGACCCGCATCGAGCGCGTCGGCCCGAGCCGGGTGCCGGCGCAGGCGCGCATTCGCCTGCTCGACGGCGAAGCGGTCAACGACGAGTCGGTGCGCGTCGAAGACGGCCACGCGATCGTGCAACTCGGTGCGGCCGATGCGGCGCAGTTCGTCAGCATCCTCAAAGAAGCGCCGCAGCTGCGACTGAACGCCGCCCCCGAGCCGAACCAGGTCGAGGTGTGGACGCTCGACGCCTCGCCGCAGTGGCGCGTCACGCACACCGGCATCGCCCCGGTGCAGCACCAGCAAGACGGCCGCTGGCAACCGCGCTGGCAGCCCTGGCCCGGCGAGTCGGTGCAGGTCGCCGTGCAGCGCCCCGCCGGCGTGGCCGGTGAAACGCTCACGCTCGATGAAGTGCACACGCGCTACACCCCCGGGCAACGCGCCACCGAGGTCAGCAACGAATTGAACCTGCGCGCCAGCGAAGGCCGCAACCACCGCCTCACGCTGCCCGAAGGCGCCGAGCTGATGGGCGTGTGGATCGACGGGCAATCGCAGTCGGTGCAGGCGCAGGGGCGTGCGGTGTCGATCCCCATCGCGCCGGGCGCGCACCGCGTGCAGGTCGATTGGCGCGAGCCGCGTGGCACGAGCGGCTTCTTCAAGACCCAGCGCATCGACCTCGGCGCCCCTGGCGTCAACGACACCCTCGAAGTGCAGGTGCCGCGCAACCGCGTCGTGCTCGCGATGGGCGGCCCGCGCGTCGGCCCGGCGGTGCTGTTCTGGGGCGTGCTGGCGGTGGTCGCGTTGCTGGCCGTCGGCCTCGGCCGCACGCGGCTCACGCCGCTGCGCTTCGGCGCGTGGCTGCTGCTGGGCGTGGGCCTCGCGCAGGCCTCGCTGATGGGCGCGGCGGTGGTGGTGGGCTGGTTCTTTGCGATGGCCGCCCGCGGCTGCGTCGGCCAGCGCCTGTCACCGCGTGTGTTCGACCTGATGCAGATCGGCCTGGCCCTGTGGACCTTCGTCGCGGCGATGGTGCTGCTCAACACCGTGCGCGTGGGGCTGCTGGCCTTTCCCGACTTGCTCATCACCGGCAATGGCTCGAACGCCTTCCAGCTCAACTGGTACGACGACCGCATCGAAGGCGGCGTCACCGAACAGGCCTGGGTGCTCAGCGCGCCGGTGTGGGCCTATCGCCTGCTGATGCTGGCCTGGGCGCTGTGGCTCGCGTTCTCGCTGCTGAAGTGGATCCGCTGGGCCTGGGACCACTTCAGTGGCGGTGGGTACTGGCAAACGTGGCGCAAGCCGCGCCCGGTGGCGGCCGCTGCGACCCCAGCGACACCGGCACCCAACGCCCCGCCGGCGAGTTGATGCGCCCGCGCCTTCTGTGGGCAACCGTCGCGAGCGGTGTGGCGCTGCTGGCGCTGCCCGTCAGCGCACACGCCGACGGCTTCTCGGGGCCAATCGACTGGGCCGAGGTGCTGCGCGTGCTGCTGCCCATCGCCGCGTCGGCCTTGCTGATGTATGCGCTGTTCGTCGTCGCGGCCTGCGGGTTCGGGGCGCTGCACCTGGCGCTGCTCTTCTTCGCCGCGCGGGCCCTCGTGAAGCGAAACTTTCGCAGCCGGGGCTTGCGGTATGCCGCGCTGGCGCTCGTGCTCGCCTACCTGGCGCTGTGGCTGTGGGTGCGAAGCAGCGTCACCGCGTGAGCCGGGGGCCGGGCCTGCCTCAGCGCGACAGCGCGGCCACGCACAGCCGCTCCATCTCGGCGGCCCAGCGCTCCATGCCGCGCTCGTCCAGCCCCACCAGCATCGCGTAGCGCCGGCCGCCCCACACGGCCAGGTGCAGGGCTTCGACGGTGGCCGGCGAGGGCCGCGAGGGCAGGTCGTCGCACGCGTCGAACACGCGCTGCCACATGGCCATCAGCTCTTCGTGGGCGCGGCGCTGGTGCTTGGGCTCGGCCACCTGGGGTTCGAGCGCCTGCATCTCGGGGTGAAACCACGCCAGGCCCGAGCGGTCCACGCCGCAGGCGATCTGGATGAGCCGGTGCACCCGCTCTTGCCACGCCAGCCCCGCCGGCTGCGTGGCCTGCTCGTCCACCGCGCGCATCAGCGACTCCATGCAGTGCCGCACATAGCCCGAGTGCAGCGCGATCTTGCTCGGGAAGTAGTCGTACAGCGTGCCCACCGCGATGCCCGCTTCGAGCGCCACCGCGCGCGTGGTGAGCTTGGCCCAGCCGTCGCGCTGCCAAATCCGAACAAACGCGTCGAAGACGGCCTGCACAGTCGCCTTGGCACGCGCCTGCGTCGGCCGCTTCAAGGGCTTGGCCTTGGCAGCAACGCGGGGGACGGCGGCTTTGCGTGGGGGCGATGGCGACATGGGTGAATCCGAACCCGTTCAGGGCATCAGCGGCCTACAGTTTCGCCACCTTGCGAGCCCTGCGGCCCGCAGCGTTCCACAAGCGACAACGAAGGAGCACCGCCATGACCGTTCTGACCCAACTGCAAACCGACAAGTCCCACCTGGGCCGCACCCGCGTGGTGACGGCGCCACTGCCCGAGCTGAAGCCCGGCGAAGCGCTGTTGAAGATCGACCGCCTAGCGGTGACGTCCAACAATATCACCTACGCCGCGTTCGGCGAGGTGCCGCACCTGCGCTACTGGCACTTCTACCCGACGCAGGCCGAAGGCTTCGGCCACATGCCCGCCTGGGGCTTCGCCGAGATCGTCTCGACCACGGTCGAAGGCCTCGCGGTCGGCGAGCGCTTCTACGGCTTCTGGCCCATCGCCAGCCACGTGGTGATGCAACCCGTGCGCGTGAGCGAACGCGGTTTCTACGACGGCACCCCGCACCGCCTGGAGCTGACCTCGGCCTACAACCAGTACCAGCGCGTCACCACCGACGCCGCCTACCGCGCGAAAGACGAAGACTTCCAGGCCCTGCTGCGCCCGCTGTTCATCACCTCGTTCATGCTGGCCGACTTTCTTGAAGACAACAGCTTCTTCGGCGCCACGCAGATCGTCGTGTCCAGCGCGTCGAGCAAGACGGCCTACGGCACGGTCTTCAACTTCCAGGACCTCAAGAACGTCAGCCTCGTCGGCGTCACCTCGAAGGGCAACAAGGCCTTCGTTGACAGCCTGGGCTGCTACCAGCGCAGCGTGACCTACGACGAGATCGAATCGCTCGACGCGAACACGCCCACGCTGTACGTCGATTTCTCGGGCGACGCCAAGCTGCGCGGCCGCGTGCACAACCACTTCGGCAGCAAGCTCGTGCACAGCTGCTACGCCGGCTCGGCCCAGTCGCACGACCACCTGAGCAAAGACACGCAGGCCCTGCCCGGCCCGAAGCCGCAGCCCTACTTCGCGCCGTACCAGATCAAGAAGCGCAACTCCGACTGGGGCGCGGCCGAAGTCACCCGCAAGTTCAACGAAGCCCAGCTCGCGTTCATCCGCCGCGTGAGCGACGCCGAGAAGCCCTGGATGGTCGTGAAAGAACACGTCGGCTTCGCCGCCGCGCAAGACTGGATCGCCAACCTGGTGGACGGCCGCATCGACCCGCTCGAAGGCCACGTGGTGGTGCTGCGCTGAACGACTGAAGCCGCATGCGCTGCCGGTGAGGCACGGGGTGTGCATGGGGGGCCAGCACCCCTCTACACTGCCCCGTTCTTCACCGACGCGATTGCCCATGGCTTGGCACGGCCACCTTCAACTGCGCTACACCCGCGACGCCGATCGCACCACCGCCCGCGACACCCACACCGGGCCGCTGCGCATCCTGCAAAGCCTGTACCCCGAAGGGCCGGGCATCTGCCACAACGTGATCGTGCACCCGCCCGCCGGCCTGGCCGGCGGCGACCAGCTGCGCATCGACGCCTCGCTTGAGGCCGGCACGCACGCGCTCATCACCACCCCGGGCGCGACCCGCTTCTACAAGACCAACGGCCAGCAGGCCCGCCAGACCGCCGTGGTGAACGTGGCCGACGGCGCACGCCTCGAATGGCTGCCGCTCGAGACCATCGCCTACCGGCGCGTCTGGGCCGAGAACCACCTGCGCTTCGAACTGCAGCCCGGCGCCGAGATGATCGGCTGGGACGTGCTCGCCCTCGGCCTGCCCGCCAGCGGTGAAGCCTTCGACGCAGGCCGCTTCACCCAGACCATCGACCTGCCCGGCGTGTGGCTCGAACGCGGCACCGTCGATGGCCTGCACGACCGCGCCCTGCTCGACTCACCCCTCGGTTGGGCCGGCCATCGCGCCCTGGCCACGATGTGGTTCGCCGGCGGCACCGCCCTCACCCGCGACCGCCGCGACGCCCTGCTCGACAGCGCCCGCGAGGTGATGCACGCACACCCGTTGAACGCCACCGCCGGCGCCACGTCACCGCATGCCGAGGTGGTGGTGGTGCGGGCCTTGGCGCACCGGGCCGAGCCGGCGATGAATTTGCTGTCGGCTGTTTGGCAGCGGTGGCGGCAGCAGGCTTGGGGCTTGGCGGGAAGTGCGCCGAGGGTGTGGCGGACGTGATGGGATCAGGCCCGCGATCCGCCCAAGAGAGCTTGTGACGACTCCCAGGATTGACTCTCTTCCCGCCGACATCCCTCGCTCGTGAAGGATCGGCGTCAAGTAGGCTAGCTAACAGTAAGCATGGATCAGCGAGATACGCCCTTGACGCAACCACATGACCCGAATCTCCACGATGCAGTCAGCCGACTTCTTGATGAGGCCGAGGCTCTCGAGGACCTGGAAGGCGCAATGCCGCTCTACGAACGCGCCCTGGCTCTCGACGCCAATCATGCCGCGACTCACTACAACATCGGCCTGGTCTACAAGTACCGTGGGGCCTGGGTGGAGTCGCTGCACCACAACCGCCGCGCTTCGGACCTCAAGCCCGATGACGAGGCGGCCAACTGGAACATGGGCATTGCTGCGACAGCGCTGCGCGATTGGGCTGCGGCGCGCGAGGCTTGGCGCCGCGTCGGAATCCAGATCACGGAGGGCGAGGGTCCGATCAATGAAGACTTCGGCATGACACCGGTTCGCTTGAACCCAGACGACAACGGTGAGGTTGTATGGGGCAGGCGCATCGACCCCGTGCGCGTCGTTCTCGGGAACATCCCCTACCCGTCGTCTGGATTCAGAGCCGGTGACGTGGTGCTGCACGATGGCGCCCCGGTCGGCGAACGGCGGCACAACGGTCGCACCTACTCGGTTTTCAACGTTCTGGAGTTGTTTGAGGCGTCCGCCAACAGCACCTATGAAGCAGAGGTGCGCCCACGCGACGCCGACGATCTCGGCGCGCTGATCACCGTACTCGACACTGCGCAGATCGACCACGAGGTTTGGACAACCAATGTCCGCACTTTGTGCAAGCAATGCAGCGAGGGGACGCCGCACGACCACGTCGGCGAGGACGACCAGGCACCTGCTTGGCCGGACACTCACATCATTGGCATCAGCACGACATCACCTGACTCCGTGAGGCAGGTACTCGAGCGCTGGAGCGGCAAAGGGAACGGCCTTTTGAATCGGCTTGCTGGCAAAAACGGCAGCGACCGCCTGCTGCGCTTTGAGTGCGTGCTGGCAGGGACTGCCGTGCACTGACCCTTTCAGGCGAGCGTCTACCTTCGGCCAACAGCCGTCGGTCACGAGCGGCCGCAGCCATTCCTGACTAGCCTAGCCCAACACTCTTCGCGGCCTTCACAATTATCAGCAGCATCAATATAGGGTTCGCCATGCCGATCAAAACCGTCTCCGAAGATCTGTTCAGGTATGTCATGAAGGACATTGCAGGCGTTCGGTTCGAAGCATTCGCCAAACTTGTCTTTGCCGCGGTGTACGGCGAGCAGTTTGTTCCTCTCGGAGGGATACACGATGGCGGCGCTGATGGCGTGATGTCGGCCTATGTTCAAGAGGTCCGGGGAAAGGCAACTACCTTCATCCAGTTTTCGGCCACCGACGATTCGAAGGCCGAGGGAAAGATCAAGGACACGATCGCCGCGCTGAAGAAGGTTGGACGGAACCCACTGCAGCTGATCTACGCGACAAGCGAGGCGCTACCGAAGGCAGACCTGATCGTTTCCGACGCGTTTGAGCGTGATTCGGTGCTTGTTCAGGTGCGCGATTACGAGCGGCTCAAAGGCTATGTGAACTCAAACGTGGAAGTCAATGAGGCGTTCTATCGCACTTTTGCCGAGGAGATCTCGGAGTTGGCAACTGCGTCGAAACTTACGCTGCCGGCAGTGAGTGAGTACGCAAATGATCCGACCGTCTATGTCTTCTTGGATCACGAGCTTCGAGATAGATTTTCCCGCGACAAACTTAATAATCGCGTACTCGATGCTCTCATTTACTGGGCGCTACGCGAGACCGATCCAGATAGGGGTATTCGCCTGAAACGGGGCGAAATATCAACACGCATTTGCGAAATATTTCCTGCCGCCAAATCTGTCTTACTGCCAAACCTTGATAACCGACTGCAAGAACTGAGTAAAAAGGACGCCGCGGGGGCCGAGCGGCTGCGCCAGTATAGAGTAGACGACAGCTTCTGCCTGCCTTTTGAAATGAGAAGGACTCTCGCGGCGGAAGCCGCGGAGATCGATGGCCGGCAAGCGCGGTTCCGAGAGGGTTTAGCCGCCAGACTTGCTGATGAAACAAAAAGTCGCCTAACACCCGCAGTTTCTCGCGACTGCATAGAGCTGGTGTTTTTGACGGTTCATCTCTACTTTATAGACCAAGGCGTAGTTCTAGCTGCCTTCCTCGAGGGGCACCTCGAAAATATTCAGTTCTCAGACCAGATCGTGGAAGACACGATGGTCAAGGCGCTTTCGAAAATCGAGCACCGCGGAAGAATCAGTCCAGTACTCTTTGGCGCGTGCATGGCTGTACTTCGTGGAATCTTCTATCGAACTACGGGGACGGAACGCGAGTACCTGGCCTATCTCTCGCGAACGTCCTGTCTATTGGTTACGATGCAATCTGCGCCAAAGCTGCTGGAATATCTAAACAAGATGGGCGGCAACTTCCGCCTCCTGGTCGGCAGCGACATGCTTGTCAAGGCGCTTTCAGAACAATATGTCGAGACCGAGTTTAAACAGGTTTCGAACATGCTACTAATATGCAAACAGCTCGGCGCCGAACTCATTTTGACCGAGCCCGTACTGCAGGAGGTTTTCACTCACCTGCATGCGGCAGACCTGGAATTCGAAAATCACTACCTTAAGCAGGAAATATACCTCAAAGCCGACCAAATCGCGGAATGTAATCGCATTTTGATCAGGGCCTATTTGCATGCAAACAGAACAGGCCTTGGACCTAAGAGTTGGCGGAGTTATATCAATAACATCACAGACCCACAAGGATTGCGCGGGAAATCAGTTTCCGCTCGAAACTCTTTAAGAGGCCTTCTCGTGCAGCGATTTGGAATGATTTATATGTCCACCGAAGAGCTTGAGAGCACAGTGCCCGCTCCGAAGGTCGCTGCGCTGGCTGAGCGACTTGGCAATGAGCGCGGCTGGGCGAAACATCCCGAACTCTCGAAGAACGACGCACTTATGGTCTATGCCACTTATGCACAACGTAGAATCCACAAGGAAGTCGGCATTTATGATGGTTTTGGCTTCCGAACTTGGTGGCTTACGAAGGAAACCCACATACTAACCATGACGGGCGAGCTTGTAAGGGATCAAGGCGGTGTTCCATACATCATGCGTCCCGAGTTCATTCTCAATTTCGTCGCGCTCGCACCGAAAGCCGCCGATGTTAGGCAGTCGTTCTCTGACTTTCTACCAACGACTGCCGGGCTTCAGTTGGGGCGCTATTTGGACGACTCGGTTATGCACTCAATGCTTGAACAGGTGGAGGAATGGTCCGAGATGCCTCCCGAGCGGGTGACCATGGTATTAGGTGAAAAGCTCAACAAGCTAACTCATGACCGCTACAAACAATATGTTCATAACTTTAACAGCATAGATCAGTAATACACGATTTCGCTGCCCTCAAGTCGCCGACGCCGTCGCGGCGAGATCACTCGACGCTGCGCTCAACTCGTTGAGGGAAAATGATGGGCTGCCGAAGCGCCAGGTATTCGAAGGTTAATCTGGCATGACCTATGACAGGAATGGGTCGAATGCAGTCCCACATGAGTTTCAGAAGCGCTTCTCCAGACTGCCCATCGTCACCGAAACTGCCCCCCGCCGTCACCACCCCCTAAGCGACCATCGACCCCGCGACCAGCCCGAAGAACTGCGCAGGCGTTGCCGCCGCTGACGCGAGCCAGTAGCCCACGGTGAAAACGACCATCACCAGCACAGAGGCCGAACATCTTGCCGAAGCCTTGCGAGGCGAAGTACCGCGTCAGGCTGAGCCCGAAGAACGAGAAGGTCGCCCCGCGATCTGCAGCTAGCTGCGGGCGTGCACGAGCACCTGTTCGTCGCTAGTGAGGAGGCGCGGTGGGTCGCCACAGCGACTGAAACAGCGACACCCTCGAGCGCTCCGACGCACAAGATGTGGAGATTGGCTAGCGAGGCGCCTCAAGTCTGGCGGACGCAGGGGCCGGCCCGAGCACGCGAGAAAAACTTGCGACGGCAGCCAATCCGAAGCGCCGCGTGCTCACTTCACCCTGATCACCACCTTGCCCTTCGCTCGCCCCGACTCAACCCGTGCGAGCGCCTCGTTGGTCGCATCGAAGGGGAAGACCTGGTCGATCACCGGGCGGATGGCGCCTTGGTCGATCAGGCGGGCGATCTCTTGCAACTGGGCGCCGTTTGGCTTCATGAAGAGAAAGGTGTAGCCCAGGCCGCGGCTGCGCGCGCGCCGGCGCACGCCGGCGCTGAGAAGCCGCACGACGAGCCGCACGAAGCCGGGCGCGGCGATGGCTTTGCCGAAGTCGGGGTCGGGCGGGCCTGAAATCGAGATGAGTCGGCCTCCGCGCTTGAGCACGCGAAGCGACTTGTCGAGCGTCTTGCCGTCCTGGCTGTGCAGCACCAGGTCTTGGTCGCGCAGGCGGTCTTCGAAGTCTTGCGAGGCGTAGTCGATGACGACATCTGCACCGAGCCCCTTCACGAGCGAGAGGCTGCTCGCCCCGGCCGTGGTGGCGACAGTGGCACCCAGGTGCTTGGCCAGCTGGATGGCGAAGCTGCCGACGCCCCCCGAGCCCGCCTGAATGAACACACGTTGCCCCTGGCCGAGGCCGCCCTTCTCGACCAGCGCCTGCCAGGCCGTCAAACCCACCAGGGGGATGGACGCGGCCTCTTCCATCGTGAGGGTGCGTGGCTTGTGCGCGAGCGACGCCTCTTTGACGGGCACCCGCTCGGCGAAGCTGCCGATGCGGAAATCATCGACGCGCGCGTAGACCTCGTCCCCGACGCGAAACCGGCTGGCTCGTGCGCCGAGCTTGACGACGACGCCGGCGACGTCATGCCCCAGCACGAGCGGCATTCGATACGGCAGGATGAGCTTGAACTCGCCGTCTCTGATCTTCGTGTCGAGCTGGTTGACACCGGCGGCATGGACCTCGACCAGCACCTCGTCGTCACGCAGGTTGGGCTCGGGCACCTCGGCCAAGCGCAAGGCGCGACCCTTGCCATAGCGGTCCAGTACGAAAGCCTTCATGCTCTCTCCTTGCAAGTCCGGGCTTCACCATGATTGCCGAGTGAGCACCTCACCTCGCCGCGCCCCACCGCGTCAGCCACACCGCCCCGGCCGTCGCCAACCCGTACGCGACCATCGAGCCTGCCACCAGCCCGAAGAATTGCGCGGGCGATGCGGCCGCCGACGCGAGCCAGCTGCCCACGGCGAAGACGACCACGAGGCGGAAGGTGCCGGCCAGCACGGGGCCGAGCATCTTGCCGGAGCCTTGCGAGGCGAAGTACAGCGTGAGGCCGAGCCCGAAGAACGGGAAGGCCGCGCCCGCGATCTGCAGGTAGCTGCGGGCGTGCACGAGCACTTGCTCGTCGCTCGTGAACATGGCGGCCCACAGGTCGGGCCACAGGGCCACGACGCAGCCGATGAGCGCGAGGTTGCAGGCCGACACGGCGCCGGCCGTCCACGTGACGCGGCGTGCACGGGCGATGTCACCGGCGCCGATGGCCATGCCGACCAAGGGCAGCGCGGCCACGCCGATGCCGAACGAGATGGGCACCAGCAAGAATTCGAGCCGCTGGCCGATGGCGTAACCCGCGAGGGGCAAGGCGCCGAGCCGGGCCACGAAGCCGGTGAGGATCAAGGTCGCCAGCACCGACTGAAAGGGCGACACCATCGAGAGCGCGCCAACGCGCAAGATGTCGGTGAACATCTCGCGCCGCAAGCCCACGCCCCGCCATTGCAGCCTGAGGCGCGATCGGCCGCTGACCAGGTAAACCAAGAGCACGGCCACCGCCACCGCGTTGGCCACGATGTTGGCGATGGCCACACCTGCCATGCCGAGCGATGGCACCGGGCCCGCACCGAGGGCCAGGCAGCCGCCCAGCACGATCTGCAAGGCCGACGCGCCGAGGATGACCACCGACGGCACGCGCATGTTGCCGGTGCCGCGCAACACCGAGGCGAGCGTGTTGCTGAGCCAGATGAACACCGCGCCGATGAACAACACCGAGGAGTAGCCGATGGCTGCATCGAGCACGGCGCCGGTGCCACCGAGCCAGCGGTAGAACACCGGGCCGAGCCCCAGCATCGCGGCGGTGAACAGCAAGCCCAGCAGCGAGCCGATGGCCACCGCATGCCATGCGAGCGCCTGCGCACGCGGCACGTCGCCCGCGCCGAGCGCGCGGCTCACGGCCGACGAGACGCCGCCCCCCATCGCCCCGGCCGAGAGCTGCTGCGCCAGCATCAAGAACGGAAAGACCAGCGCCATGGCCGCGAGCGGCGTGCTGCCGAGCCGGCCGATGTAGACGGTCTCGGCGATGCCCACGACGACCTGCATGGCCATGGCCAGCACGCTCGGCGCGGCCAGCTTGAGCAGCGTCGAAAGAATGGGGCCCTTGAGCAGCCGCTGAACGTGGGCAGACGGTTGAGCGGCAGTCGCGGGGGCGGTGGCGGTCATCGCGAGCTCACTCTTTGAAGTAGGCGACCTGGTGGCTGGTGGCGAGCAAGACGCCCGCTTCGCTCCACACCTCGGCCGATTGGTCGTGAAAGCCGCGCCCGAAGTGCGAGGCGCGCGCCGAGCCGAGCAGCGGGCCCGCGCCCTGCGCCTGCAGCAACGCGGTGTCGGCGTGAAAGTAGGTGGTGATCGACACAGTGCCGAAGGGCACGCGCCGGGGCCGCCGAACCATGATGCGCGGGAAGAACGCGTCGCAGATGGCGGCCAGCGAGGCGAAGTCGAGCGCACGCGGCGGCTCGTCGCGGATCCACAAGGTGCTGACCGAATCGCGCGCTTCGGCGGTGTCGGCGTCGAGGCCTCGGCTCGCGTCGAGCAGGCTGCCGCGCACGAAGCGCATGTCGTAGTTGCCCGTCCATGCGGCGATGCCGCCGTGCGGGCTGGCCGGCACCTGAGACGCAGGCGGCGCCTCGGGTCGGGCGACTTCGGTGGACGCCCAGGTGTCGCGCCGCACGGCGAACACGGCGGTGGCGGTGGTGGTGACTTCGCCGTTTTGCGATTGCGTGATCGACCAGTGCTGGGTGGACCGGTTGGTGCGGACCGGCACCGCGTCAAGGATGAATTCACCCTCGCCCACCGGCCCGGCGTAGTTGACGGTCAGCGCCACCGGGTCGCCCAGGCGCGCGGGGTGGCCCAGCGCCGCCTGCAGCAGCGTGGCCGCGGTGATGCCCCCGAAGGGACCGACCATGTTGGCGTACGCCGGGTGGGTGTGGCCGGCCCAGGTGCCGTCCTCTCGCTGCGTGAGCCGCGTGGCCTGGTCAAAGGGGTGAAGCTGCATGGGGTGAAGTGCGGGGTTCGGGTTCGTCGGCAACCAGCAATCTGAATGACGATCATCATGCTGTCTGCATGATAACTACAATCCTGTTTATCGGTTGTAGCGGAGATGACAGATGGGCCATTCGCAGGCAGACAAGGCGCAGAGCCGTGAACGAATCCTGAAAGAAGCGGCGGCGCAGATACGCGATGGCGGGCTCGAATCGGTGAGCGTGGCCAAGCTGATGCGCAGCGTGAACCTCACGCATGGCGGCTTCTACGGGCACTTCGAATCGCGCTCGGAACTGCTGGCGCACGCGCTCGAACGCGCGCTGGTCGAAGGTGCGGCCGCCTCGAAGGCCGCCACCGAGGGGCAGCGCCCGGCGAGCCTCGACACGCTGGTGCGCAGCTACCTGAGCCGCGCGCA
The DNA here is from genome assembly GCF_056676035.1 of Piscinibacter sp. PDB5-1. Classification (NCBI taxonomy): domain Bacteria; kingdom Pseudomonadati; phylum Pseudomonadota; class Betaproteobacteria; order Burkholderiales; family Sphaerotilaceae; genus Piscinibacter; species Piscinibacter sp. PDB5-1. The sequence goes on from NZ_JBWVZL010000002.1 coordinate 838,139, forward strand.
CCGCGACTCGCGCAAGTCGGGCTGCGCGATTGCCGCGCTGGCCTCAGACGTGGCCCGTGCCGACGAGGCCGCGCGCGAGGTGATGCAGGCGTCGATCGAACGCTTCATCGCACGGGTGGCCGCCGCAGTACCGGATGCAGACGAAGACGAAGCGATGTTCGCTGTGAGCGCGATGGTGGGTGGCTTGATGCTGTCACGCGTGATGACCGACCCGAAGCGCTCGGACGCGCTGCTGCGTGCAGTGAAGAACGGGTTGAGCGCACGCGCGCCAACCGAAGCCGTGGTGAAGAAGTAAAAAGCGCCACAAGCGAACGAGCGCAGCGAAGTTCAAAGCGTGACCCACGCTTGGGGGCAAGGGGCAAAGCCCCCTCCGCATTCACCCCGCGCGAAGCGCCTGACCCCGGCCCCGTAGAGGCGTCGAGAAGCGCAGGGCTTGAGGGCGGCGCGCGCAGCGCGCTTCAACCTCTGACTTCGAACCGTGTTCGAGTCGCAGTGACCGAAGGGAACGTAGCGAGTTCGGTTCGACACGCCCTCAAGACCGAGCATCGCAGAGCGGTCCCGCGCAGCGGGACCGCCGGCCCCGGGGCCGTTTCTTGGCCTACTTTCTTTTGAAAGAAAGTAGGTCGGCTGCCGGGCCGAAATCCCGGCGCGGACTTCCGTGTGCGGAAGAACGAACCCACACACCCCCCAAGGTGCCGGGACTTCGACAAGCTCAGTCCGAACAGGATCGGTGACACACGGACAGGCCCGTCGATACCTCAGGGCGAACCGGGCTGCACGGTGCGCGAACGACGGTCCGTAGCAGGCGAACGGGGCGAGGGGTGTACGAACGGCGGTCCGTGGCAGGCGACCGACTGACTCGCCCGCTCAATCTTTCGCAAAGTCATACGGCCCACCGCGCTCCAACGCACGCTGGTAAGCCGGCCGCGCATGGATGCGCTTCAAGAACCCCATCAAACGCGGACGGCTCGCGTCCAGCCCCGCCCGCTGCGCCGCCGCTTCGAGCGGAAAGCTCATCTGCACATCGGCCGCCGTGATTTCGTCGCCCGCGAACCACTCGCGCTGGCTCAGCTCGGCCTCCATGAAATCGAGCTGACGCGTCAAGTTCGGGTCCACCAGCATCGCCTGCAGCTTCGCCGAGATGCCCTTGGCGATGGGCTTCACGAAGAACGGCATCTTCGCCCGCGTCATCTGCGTGAACACCAGCTTCATCAGCAAAGGCGGCATCGCCGAGCCTTCGGCGAAGTGCATCCAGTAGCGGTAGCGCAGGTGCTCGGGCGTGCCAACCGCCGGCGCGAAACGCCCCTGCCCGAATCGCTCGACCAGGTATTCGAGGATGGCCCCTGACTCGGCCACCGTCACCGCGCCATCGGTGATCACCGGTGACTTGCCCAGTGGGTGCACCTGCCGCAGCGCATCGGGCGCGAGCATGGTCTTCGCGTCGCGCTGGTAGTGCTTGATCTCGTAGGGCACGCCCAGTTCTTCGAGCAGCCACAGCACCCGCTGAGAGCGCGAGTTGTTGAGGTGGTGGACGGTGATCATCGGCGTGGCCCCAGCGGTTGAAAGCGCGCATTGTCGGCCGCGCCCGCGCGCTGCACCTTCGCAGGGGTGACCGCGCCGGGCACAAGGCCACTGCAGATTGGGGCTTCTTGTCTGACAGGCGCTTCAGGCATGCCGCACATGCGCTTGGTGGATCGCCCGACACGCCACGGGGACCTTGCTTCCTAGAGTTGGCACCACTCGCCAGGTGCGGCGACTGGGCCTCTCGATGGCCTGCCCCCACCGGCGACACCTGGTTGTGAAAGCCCGCCACGGCGCGCTTTCCCTGTCTTTTCAACTGCACGACAAAGGGCACACCCCATGAACAAGTTCAAGTACCTGCTGGCCATGGCACCGATGGTTTTTCTGGCCGCTTGCGGCGGCGGCGACGACAGCATCGACGACCGCATCGACGTGGCCGACCCGAAGGTGCGCCTCGTGCACGCCGTGCCGCTGGGCCCCAACGTGACCCTGTACCGCAACAACGTGGCCGCCGCGCCCGAATCGACGAACGTGCCCTACCTCGGCGCGACCAACTATTTCGACGTGGAAAGCGGCAACGCCCAGTGGGACGTGCGCACCGCCAGCGGCAACGCCGGCATCGGTTCGCAGACCTTCGACGCGAGCCGCGGCAACAAGTACACGCTGGTGGCCGTGCCGGCTGCATCGTCGCTGACCGAGGTCATCAGCATCCGCGACCCGTTCAACCGCAACCTGGGTGACGACGATGCCTTCGTGCGCGTGCTCAACGCTTCGTTCAACGCGCCCGACGTGGACGTGTACATCACCACCCCGGGGGCCGACATCAACACGGCCACGCCGAACTTCGCGTCGATCGACTACCGCGCGGTCGAACCGGCTTCGGGCAGCGATTCGCGCGAGTTTCCGGGCAACAACCCGTACCAGATCCGCGTGACGCCGGCCGGCAGCAAGACGGTGATCTTCAACAGCACGGTCAACATCGGCAACCGCGCCGACTGGCTGCTGACCATCGTGCCCGACGGCATCACGCCCAACAACATCAAGGTGCTGCGCGTCGAGTCTGACTCGTCGTCGCCGGCGGTGGAGCTGTCGAACACGCCTTGAGCGTGACCACCTCGGCCCAGGGTGGCGCGCCAGCCACCCTGGCGTCGAACCACCTGTCCCGCCCCTTCGCGGCAAGCCTGTCGAAGCGCCCAACACAGGGCTTCGACGGCGAAGCCCGAACGGGCTTTTGCGTGGGGATCTTCGGCCGCGTGAGGGCTGCGCTCAGATCGACATGCGGTCGCGCACGCCTTCAACTTCCATGTTCTTGCCGAGGCCGCGCTGGATGATCTCGCCGCGTTCCATCATGAGGTACTGGTCCGCCAGCTCGGCGGCGAAGTCGTAGTACTGCTCGACCAGCACGATGGCCATGGTGCCGCGGTCGGCCAGCATGCGGATCACGCGGCCGATGTCCTTGATGATGCTGGGCTGGATGCCTTCGGTCGGCTCGTCCAGGATCAACAGCTTCGGCCCCGCTGCCAGCGCCCGCGCGATGGCCAGCTGCTGCTGCTGCCCGCCCGAGAGGTCGCCGCCACGGCGGTTGATCATCTGCTTCAACACCGGAAACAGCTCGAACAGCTCGGCCGGGATCGGCGTGCTCGCCGGCTTGTAGGCCAGGCCCATGCGCAGGTTCTCTTCGACGGTCAGGCGGCCGAAGATTTCGCGCCCCTGCGGCACGTAGCCCATGCCCTTGCGCACGCGCTCGTAAGGCGTGTCGGCGGTGACCGGCGCGCCATCGAGGTGGATGCTGCCCGTCTTCACCGGCACCACGCCCATCAGGCTCTTGAGCAGCGTGGTCTTGCCCACGCCATTGCGGCCCAGCACCACCGTCACCTCGCCGAGCTTCGCTTCGAAGCTCAGGTTGCGCAGGATGTGCGAGCCCCCGTAGTACTGGTTGATGCCTTCGACTTTCAGCATGTCTTACTCACTTCGCCTTTCGTCCGCCCGGCTTGCCGGCGGACTGCATCGAGCGGCCGCCGTGGAACCGGCTTTGCCGGGCCACCAGCGGCGCCCCCTGGAGGGGGAGCGCGTCAGCGCTCCGGGGGTGGGCCATCACCGGCCCAGATAAACCTCGACCACCTTGTCATTCGCCTGCACGTCGGCCAGCGAGCCTTCGGCCAGCACGCTGCCTTCGTGCAGCACCGTGACCTTCTTCGCCGGGTTGCCATGCGTCAGCTCGTGGATGAACTTCATGTCGTGCTCGACGACCACCAGCGAGTGGTTGCCTTCGAGCGACAAGAAGAGTTCGGCCGTGCGCTCGGTCTCTTCGTCGGTCATGCCGGCCACCGGCTCGTCGAGCAACAGCAGCTTCGGGTCTTGCATCAGCAACATGCCGATCTCCAACCACTGCTTCTGGCCGTGCGACAGCAGGCCAGCGGTGCGTTGCGCGCTGTCTTTCAAGTGGATCAGCGTGAGGATCTCGCCGATGCGGTCGAGCTGCGTGCCGCTCAGGCGAAAGAACATCGACGCCTGCACGCCACGGTCGGCCTTGAGCGCAAGCTCGAGGTTCTCGAACACGCTCAGCTGCTCGAAGACCGTGGGCTTCTGGAACTTGCGGCCGATGCCGATCGAGGCGATCTCGTTCTCGCGCAGGCGCAGCAGGTCGATGGTCGAGCCGAAGAAGGCCTTGCCGACGTCGGGCCGCGTCTTGCCGGTGATGACGTCCATCATGGTCGTCTTGCCGGCGCCGTTGGGACCGATGATGCAGCGCAGCTCGCCCGCGCTGATGTTGAGGCTCAGCGCGTTGAGCGCCTTGAAGCCGTCGAAGCTGACGGTGATGTCGTCGAGGTACAGGATGGCCCCGTGCGTGATGTCGAGTTCACCCTCTTTCACCAGGCGGCCGTAGCTCGCACCGCCGGCGCTGGCGATGACCTTCTTTTGCTCGAAAGCCTGGCGCGTTTGGACGCCGGCTTCCATCAGGTCGGGCGTCATGCCTCGCGCTCCTTCTTGCTGCTGAGTTTGCGAACGAGCCCGACGATGCCGTGGGGCAGGAAGAGCGTCACCGCGATGAAGAGCGCGCCCAGGAAGTACAGCCAGAACTCAGGGAAGGCCTGCGTGAACCAGCTCTTCGCGCCGTTGACGAAGAAGGCACCGACGATGGGGCCGATCAGCGTGCCACGCCCGCCCACGGCAGCCCAGATGGCGATCTCGATGCTGGCCGCCGGCGACATCTCACCGGGGTTGATGATGCCGACCTGCGGCACATACAACGCCCCCGCGATGCCGCACATCACCGCCGAGATGACCCAGATCGCGAGCTTGTAGCGCAGCGGGTCGTAGCCCGTGAACATGACGCGGCTCTCGGCGTCGCGGATGGCCTGCAGCACGCGGCCGAACTTGCTGGCCACCAGCCAGCGCGAGAACAGGAAGAAGCCGATCAGCGTCAGGCCCGTCAGCACGAACAGGACCATGCGCGTCGACGGCGTGGCGATGGCGATGCCCAGGATGCGCTTGAAGTCGGTGAAGCCGTTGTTGCCGCCGAAGCCCGTCTCGTTGCGAAAGAAGAGCAGCATCGCCGCGAAGGTCATCGCCTGCGTGATGATCGAGAAGTACACGCCCTTGATGCGCGAGCGGAAGGCGAAGAAGCCGAACACGAAGGCCAGCAGGCCGGGTGCGAGCACCACGAGCAAGAGCGTGGCGATGAAGCTGTCGCTCAGCGCCCAGTGCCAGGGCAGCTCTTTCCAGTCGAGAAACACCATGAAGTCGGGCAGGTCGGACTGGTAGTTGCCGTCGCGCCCGATCTGGCGCATGAGGTACATGCCCATCGCATAACCGCCGAGCGCGAAGAACACGCCGTGGCCGAGCGAGAGGATGCCGGTGTAGCCCCAGATCAGGTCCATCGCCAGCGCACACATGGCGTAGCACATGATCTTCGCGGTGAGGTTCACCGCATAGTCGCTCAGGTGCAAGGCGCTGTCGGCCGGCACGACGAGGTTGAGCACCGGCGCGATCACCAGCACCGCCAGCAAGGCCGCGAACACCCCGCCCCAGGCCTTGAGGCTCAGGAAGGTGGTGGCCGGCATGACGGGGGCCGCGGGGGTGGGCAGGACGGCGCTCATGCGAGGGCTCTTTCTTGAGGAAGGAAGTACATCGGCTCGCGCCCGCTGCGTGCGAACGCAGGCGCCGTTCGTTCGTCTGACAGGCGCCTCATGCCTCGGCACTCCGCCCCTTCATCGCAAAGATGCCCTGCGGCCTCTTCTGGATGAAGATCACGATGATCACCAGCACCATGATCTTGGCGAGCACGGCCCCTTGCCAGCCTTCGAGCAGCTTGTTCAGCACGCCCAGGCCCAGCGCGGCGTACACGGTGCCGGCCAGCTGGCCCACGCCGCCCAGCACCACCACCATGAACGAATCGACGATGTAGCCCTGCCCCAGGTCGGGTCCCACATTGCCCACCTGCGAGAGCGCGCAGCCCGCGAGCCCGGCGATGCCCGAACCCAGCGCGAAGGCGTAGGTGTCGATGCGCGCGGTGTTGACGCCCACGCAGGCGGCCATCTTGCGGTTCTGCGTCACGCCGCGCACGAACAGGCCGAGCCGCGTGCGGGCGATCAAGAGCGACACCCCCGCCAGCACGATCAACGCGAAGACGACGATGGCGATGCGGTTGAAGGGCAGCGTGAGGTTGCTCAGCACATCGACCCCGCCGGACAGCCACGACGGGTTTTCGACCTGCACGTTCTGCGCGCCGAAGATCGAGCGCACACCCTGCATCAGCACGAGGCTGATGCCCCAGGTCGCCAGCAGCGTTTCGAGCGGGCGGCCGTACAGCCAGCGAATCACCGTGCGTTCAAGCACCGCCCCCACCAGCGCCGCTGTGAGAAACGACACCGGAATGGCGACCAGGATGTAGCCCTCGAACAGACCCGGTGCATACGCCTTGAAGAGGTTCTGCACCACGTAGGTGGCGTAAGCGCCGATCATCATCAACTCGCCGTGGGCCATGTTGATGACGCCCATCAGCCCGTAGGTGATGGCCAGGCCCAGCGCCACCAGCAGCAGGATGCTGCCCAGGCTGACGCCGGTGAAGAGCACGCCCAGCCGCTCGCCCCAGGCCAGGCGCGATTCGACGGCGCTCAGGGCTTTCGACAATTCGCTGCGCACGGCGATGTCATCTTCGCCGCCCTCGGCGGCGGGCTTCAGCCGGTCGAGCAGCAAGGTCTTGGTGGCGGGGGTCTTGCTGCCGGCCAGGGCCTGCGCGGCCTGCATGCGCTTGGCCACGTCGGTCGAGGTGACCAGCGTGGCGGCGCGAATCTGTTCGAGCTGTTCTTTCAGCGCGGCATCGGTCTCGGTGGCCAGCGCCTTTTCGATCAGCGGCAGCCGGGCCTCGTCGCTGTCTTCCTTCAGCAGCTTGATGGCCTCACCGCGCAATGCGGCATCGGTCGAGAAGAGGTTCAGCACGGCCAGCGCGTTTTCAAGCTCGCGGCGCATCTGGTTGCTGTTGATGACGTCTTCGGCGCTCTCGGGCACGGTGGCCGGTGCGCCGGTCGCGGCGTCGGTGGCAGCCTCGCCACGCACGACGAAGACCTGCTTGTCGCTGAACTTCACCGCGTCGTCGAGCAGGGCCTGCACGAACGTGCCCAGGCCTTCGTCGCCGCGCTTGAGCGATTCACCCAGCGCGGTGATGCGCTCTTCGTTCTCGCCCACGGCCAGGGCGCGGGCTTGTTCGGGGGTCAGCGCCTGCGCATCGAACAGCGCCAGGCACAGGCCCAACAACATCAGGGCACGCGCGCCCATCCCTCGCCAGCGTGCAAGCATCAGCAATCCATCGGTGTGTGTTCGGGGGGCCGCCGCACAAGCAGCGGCCCGCATGTGCAAACCGGGGCCTTCTCACCCCGGTTTGCCGGCTCACTTCGAGCCGTTCATCAGCGAGCGAAAACGCTCACTTCTTTTCCGGCTCGTCCTTCTTCTTGTCGTTGCCGGGGATGTACGGGCTCCAGGGCTTGGCCTTCACCGGCTCCTTGGTCTTCCACACCACGTTGAACTGGCCGTCGGCCTTCACTTCGCCGATGAACACCGGCTTGTGCAGGTGGTGGTTCTTCTCGTCCATCTTGGCGACGAAACCGCTCGGGGCCTTGAAGGTCTGGCCAGCCATGGCGGCGATGACCTTGTCGGTGTCGGTGCTCTTGGCCTTTTCGACGGCCTGCTTCCACATGTAGATGCCGATGTAGGTGGCTTCCATCGGGTCGTTGGTCAGCGGCTTGTCGGCGCCAGGCAGCTTCTTGGCCTTGGCGTAGGCGGCCCACTTCTTCTTGAAGTCGTCGTTGGCCGGGTTCTTCAGGCTCATGAAGTAGTTCCAGGCGGCAAGGTGGCCGACCAGGGGCTTGGTGTCCACGCCACGCAGCTCTTCTTCACCGACCGAGAACGCGACCACGGGCACGTCGGTCGCCTTCAGGCCCTGGTTGCCCAGCTCTTTGTAGAAGGGCACGTTCGAGTCGCCGTTGATGGTCGAGATGACGGCCGTCTTGCCACCGGCAGCGAACTTCTTCACGTCGGCAACGATGGTCTGGTAGTCGCTGTGACCGAACGGGGTGTACTTCTCGTCGATGTCCTTGTCGGCGACGCCCTTGCTCTTGAGGAAGGCGCGCAGGATCTTGTTGGTGGTGCGCGGGTACACGTAGTCGGTGCCCAGCAGCACGAAGCGCTTGGCGCCGCCGCCGGCCTTGCTCATCAGGTATTCAACCGCCGGGATGGCCTGCTGGTTGGGCGCAGCACCCGTGTAGAACACGTTCTTCGACAGCTCTTCGCCTTCGTACTGCACGGGGTAGAACAGCAGGCCGTTCAATTCTTCAACGACTGGCAGCACCGACTTGCGCGACACGCTGGTCCAGCAGCCGAACATCACCGAGACCTTGTCCTGGCTGATGAGCTGCTTGGCCTTTTCGGCGAACAGCGGCCAGTTCGAGGCCGGGTCCACCACCACGGGTTCGAGCTTCTTGCCCATCACGCCGCCCTTGGCGTTGATCTCGTCGATGGCCATCAGGGCCACGTCCTTCAGCACGGTCTCAGAGATGGCCATCGTGCCCGACAGCGAGTGCAGCACGCCGACCTTGATGGTGTCGGCGGCCTGCGCGAAGGCGGGCAGACCCAGGGCAGCGACGCCAACGGCGACGGCACTGAGGGCTTGGGAGAACGTGCGGCGGGTGGATTTCATGAACGGTCGCTCCTTGGGTTGTGTGTCTCGGCTCCCTCCGCGGGAACTGACCTGGGCAGGTTAAGGAACGCGCCCCCAATGACCAATACGACAGATGGCGTAGGGTGAATCGACGAGCTTGAAGAGCGCACTCGTCAGTTCTCGCCCCGGCCGCTGGGTGGCCTATAAAGCGCGCTGCACTTCGGCGGTGCAGCGACAGGGAGCAAGCCGCGACAGCCTCAGGTTGATCGCCCGTGGGTCACCCCCGCGAACCAAGGTGGAGCTAGCAGAGGCCATGATTGATGCCATCCGTACAATCCCGCACTCTTTAGTGGACGAAGAGAGGGATCACGACATGTCGCGCAAGCCCAGCAAGAGCGAGCAGACGCTGGCGGCCATCATTGATGCCGCGCGCGAGCTGGCGTTGAAACAAGGGTTGCACAACCTCTCGCTCAACGCCGTCGCCACCAAGCTGGACATCAGCAAGAGCGGCGTCTTCGTGCGCGCCGGCTCGCTCGAAAACCTGCAGTTGCTGGTGCTCGAAAGCTACGAGAAGACCTTCGCCGACACAGTGTTCGGCCCGGCCATGAAGCACCCCAAGGGCCTGCCGCGGCTCAACGCGCTGGTGAGCGGGTGGATCCACGCCGGGGCCGAGATGAAGGCCCTGATCATTTCGCACTACTCGGCCACGGCGTATGAAGACATCAGCAGCATGCGCGACAGCGCGCTCAAGTCCGCGCTGCTCGACGGGCTGCAGCGCTGGCGCGACATCCTCGCCTACTGCGTGCAGCAGGCCGTGCACGAAGGCCACCTGCGCAGCGACACCGAGCCGCGCCAGCTGGTGTTCGAGCTGTTCGGCATGATGTCGGCCTACCTCTACGACACGCACCGCCGCCAGGTGCCCGAGACGCTGTCGCGCATCAACAAGGCGTACTCGCGATTGATGTCCACGTACGTGGCATTTCCGGACAAGATCAAGGTGTGAAACCACCCCCGTTCGCCCTGAGCAGGCGCTGAGCCTGTCGTCAGGTCGGGCGAACGGGTGTTCTTGTGAATGGCGGAAGCCTCAGGCCCCGTGCCACGGCGCCAGCAGCCTCACCTTCTTCATCGCCAGCGACGCCGCCGCGTTGCGCGTCTCGACGCCGAGCTTCTGGAAGACGTGTTCGAGGTGCTTCTTCACCGTGGCGGGGCTGCTGCCGAGGATGTCACCGATGTCGCGGTTGGTCTTGCCCTTGACCACCCAGTACAGGACCTCGGCCTCGCGCATCGTGAGCTTGAAGGTCTGCATCACGGCTTCGACCACGGCGGCATCAGACACCTCGCGCATCACGATCAGCCAGTCGTCGTCGCTGGTGCGCTCTTGCAGCGAAAAGACCAGTTGCCGCGCCTCGCGGGTGATGGTCAGCGAATGCGTTTCATCGCCGCCCGCGACCCGCGCCGACTGCTCGCGCAGCCACGCCATCAGTTCCTCGGGCACCTCGCCGGTGGGCCGGCCGAAGTAGCTGTTCATCAGCTGCCGCGCGAGCGGCGTGTGCCACACGGCCTTGCCGGGTGATTGGTCGGCCACGCCACCGGGCGGCACGTGCACGGCCATGGTCGCGTGGCCGAAGGCGTCGAGCGCGTTGCGCGCCTGGCGGGCCTGGCGGGCGCTCTGCATGTGCACCGCCATGCGGGCCAGCACCTCTTGCGGGCGGATGGGCTTGGTGACGTAGTCCACCCCACCCGCGTCGAAGGCCGCGACCACGTGCTCGGTCTCGGTGAGGCCGGTCATGAAGATGATGGGGATGTGCGCCGTCTCGACCTGGGCCTTCAGGCGGCGCGCGACCTCGAAGCCGTCCATGCCGGGCATCACGGCGTCGAGCAGCACGATGTCGGGCAGGGCCTGCACGGCGCGTTGCAGGGCGCTGTCGCCATCGGTGGCCACCAGCACCATGTAGCCGCCCTCGTCGAGCGCGTCGTGCAGCACCGAGAGGTTGTCGGGCACGTCATCGACGATCAGCACCACGTCGCAGTTCATGCGATCAGGCAGTTTGTCGGGGTTCATCGAGGGCTTTCTTGATCACGCGCGTCATCGCGTCGAGCTGGAATTGCCGGGCCAGCCCGCGCAGGTGTTGCACGAAGGGCGCGCAGGCGTTGTCTTCGGCCTCGATCTCGTCGAGCTTCTTCACGATGCCGCGAAAGTAGCCCAGGCTCACCAGCTCTTGCAAGGCCTTGAGCGCGGCCTCGGGCGGCAGCACCCAGGCGGTCGGGGCGGCGGGTTCGGTGGGCGCCGCGGGGGCGGCCTCGACCCAGTCGAGCTTCAGGCGCGAGCCCAGCCAGTCGAGCAGCTCGTTGACGCGCACCGGCTTGAGCACGAAGTCGTCGCTCTGGATGCCGACGTCGTTCTCCAGGTCCTTGTCGAAGGCGTTGCCCGAGACGATGGCGATCGGTGCCCGGCTCAAGCCCTGCGAACGAATCGCGCGGATGGTCGCCCAGCCGTCGATGCCGGGCATGGCCAGGTCCATCAGGATGGCGTCGGGCGCGAAGCCCGGCACCAGCGCCAGCGCCTCGTGGCCCGAGGCCGCCTGGCGCAGCTCGAAGCCCAGCGGCTGCAGCACGCTCACGAGCAGCGCGCGATCGACCTCTTCGTTGTCGACGATGAGGATGCGGCGGCGCTCGCCGCGGTAGCCGGTGCGGCTGATGCGCGGCACTTCGAGCGCGGCCTGCGCGGGCGCGACCTCGGGCAGAAAGAGGCGGATGCGGAACACCGTGCCCCCGCCCGCCTGGCCGGGCGACACCTGCGACGCGGGCTCGCTCTTGACCGTCATCTCGCCGCCCATCAGGTCGGTGAGCATCTTGCTGATCGTGAGGCCCAGGCCGGTGCCGGCGCTGGCGGCCGCGCTCGGCTCGCTGCCCCGCGCGAAGGGCTCGAAGATGTGCTCGATCTCGTCGCGCGCGATGCCGGGGCCGGTGTCTTCGATCTCGAACACGGCCATCTGCCGCGCATAGCTCACGCGGAAGGTCACCCGCCCGGTGTGCGTGAACTTCACCGCGTTGCCCAGCACGTTGATGAGGATCTGCCGCAGGCGCTTTTCGTCGGCGCGCACGGCCACGGGCAGCGTCTCGCCCATCTCGCGCTGAAACTCGATGCCCTTGCCGGCGGCCTGCAGCTCGAACATGCGCGCGATCTGCTGCACGCAATCGACAAAGCGCATGGGCTTGGATTCGAGCCGCAGCTTGCCGCCCTCGATGCGCGCGATGTCGAGCGTGCCTTCGATCAGCGACAGCAGGTGGTCGCCGCCACGGCGGATGACGCTGACCGCCTGCTTGCGGTGGTCGGGGATGGCCGGGTCTTCGTCCAGCAGCTGCGCATAGCCGAGGATGCTGTTGAGCGGCGTGCGCAGCTCGTGGCTCACGGTGGTGATGTAGCGGCTCTTGGCCTGGTTGGCGAGGTCGGCCTGCCGCTTGGCCTGCTGCAGTTGTTCGTCGGTGCGGCGGTGCGACTCGATTTCGCGGCGCAGCACCTGCGTCTGCTCATGCAGGGCCTGCGTCTGGCGGTTCGACTCTTCCTGCGCGACCTGCCGGCTCTTGTGCGTCAGCACCAGCCACCAGGCCACGATGCCGCTCACCAGCAGCAAGGCCGCGAAGCCCTTGAGGAAGGCCAGCTTCAAGGCCGGCGCGAGCGAGGGGGCGACGTCGCCGAGGTTGCGCAGCTCCTGGTGGTACAGCAGCCCGAACAGGCCCGCCAGCACTGGCACCACCACGGCCATCAGCAGCAGGTAATGGCCGAGACCGGTGTCGATGAAGGGCCACGCCCGGCGCGGCAGCACGGCACGCAGCACGCGGCCCCATTGCGCCGACAAACGCGCCTCGGGCTTGCACAGGTCGTGGCAGCGGGCGTCGAGCGAGCAGCACAGCGAACAGATGCTGCCCAGGTAGGCCGGGCAATGCGCGAGGTCGTCGCCTTCGTAGTCGCGGTCGCAGATGACGCAGCGCTTGTCGAGGCCGGTGAAGAGCCCGGTGCTGCCCGTCACGGCGCGGCGCGCCCAGGGCCGGTGGCCCGCGCCGGGCGGCGGGGCCTGCGGGTGATCGGCCCGCGCGATGTAGTACCGCCCCTTGGTCAACCACGCCATCAGCGGCGAGATGACGAAGGCCGTGACCAGCGCGATGACCGCCGAGAAGGCCTGCGCCAGCGGGCCCAGGAAGCCCAGGTGCGCGACCACCGAAAGCGCCGTGGCCACGACCATCGCGACCACGCCGACCGGGTTCACGTCGAACAGGTGCGCGCGCTTGAACTCGATGCCCGGCGGCGACAGGCCCAGCGGCTTGTTGACCACCAAGTCGGCGACGACGGCCATCATCCACGCGATGGCGATATTCGAGTACAGCCCCAGCACGCCGCCGAGCGCCTGGAAGACGTTCAGCTCCATCAGCATCAGCGCGATCAGCGTGTTGAACACCACCCACACCACGCGGCCCGGGTGGCTGTGCGTGAGGCGCGCGAAGAAGTTGCTCCAGGCCAGCGAGCCGGCGTAGGCGTTGGTGACGTTGATCTTCAGCTGCGAGATGACGACGAACAGCGCCGTCGCGGCGATCGCCCAGCCGATGTTCGGAAAGACGTACTCGTAGGCCGCGAGGTACATCTGGTTCGGGTCCACCGCGCGCTCGATGGGCACCGAGTGGCTGATGGCCAGGTAGGCGAGCAAGGCGCCGCCCAGCATCTTGATCACCCCCAGCAGCACCCAGCCCGGGCCACCGACCAGCACGCCGGCCCACCAGCGCGTGCGCGTGGTGGCCGACCGCTCGGGCATGAAACGCAGGTAGTCGGCCTGCTCGCCCATCTGCGTGATGAGCGCGATGCCCACCGTCAGCGCGGCGCCGAAGAGGTAGACGTTGAACTGCCCGCCCTGCCCTGCGCCGGCCCCGCCGTAGTTCACCAGTTCGCCCAGCACGCCCGGGTTGTGATGAAACACGTAGATGTAGGGCACGATCAGCAGCACCAGCCACAGCGGCTGCGTCCACACCTGCAGGCGGCTGATGGCCGTGACGCCGTGCGTGACGAGCGGAATGACCACCAGCGCGCAGACCAGGTAGCCCCACGCGGGCGGGATGTCGAACGCGAGTTCGAGCGCGTAGGCCATGATGGCCGCCTCGAGCGCGAAGAAGATGAAAGTGAAGCTCGCATAGATCAGCGAGGTGATGGTCGAGCCGATGTAGCCGAAGCCCGCGCCGCGCGTGAGCAGGTCCATGTCGAGGCCGTGTTTCGCGGCGTAGACGCTGATCGGCAGCCCGGCCAGGAAGATCACCAGCCCGGTGGCGACGATGGCCCAGAAGGCGTTGATGAAGCCGTAGTCCACCAGCAGCGTGGCGCCCACGGCTTCGAGCACCAGAAACGACGCGGCCCCGAAGGCGGTGTTGGCCACGCGCATTTCGGACCACTTGCGAAAGCTGCGCGGCGTGAAGCGCAGCGCGTAATCTTCCATCGTCTCGCTGGCGACCCAGCTGTTGTAGTCGCGGCGCACCTTGACGACGCGCTGCACCGCATCGTCGCCGCCCTCGGCCGCCGGGGGCGGGAGCACGGCCGGGCCGACGGGGACTTGGGTGGAACGGTTCATGCTCGGGATTATCACGAGGGGTGGTTCACGGGGGGCACGTTGCACGCTGCGTGCCGGTGTTGGTGATCTCCCGCATGCCGCGGTGCCTTGCGGCGCCGCACCCCGACCTTAAGATGCCCCCCTTCAGAGACTCGCCCCGCCACCATGGAACTGACCCCGCGCGAGAAGGACAAGCTGCTGATCTTCACCGCCTCGCTGCTGGCCGAACGCCGCAAGGCACGCGGCTTGAAGCTCAATTACCCCGAGGCCGTGGCGCTCATCAGCGCCGCCATCATGGAAGGCGCCCGCGACGGCAAGACCGTCGCGCAGCTGATGGGCGAGGGCAAGACCATCCTCAGCCGCGCCGATGTGATGGACGGCGTGGCCGAGTTGATTCCCGAGATCCAGATCGAAGCCACCTTCCCCGACGGCACCAAGCTGGTGACGGTTCACCAGCCGATCGTCTGATCGCCCCCTTCAGCCTTTCGGAGCCCTGCTCATGACGACCCGCTTGCTGCGCGCCTTCGCGCTCACCGCCTTGCCCGGCGCCGCCGCCGCCCACGAGGGGCACGGCCTCTTCGGCCCCCATTGGCACGCCACCGATGCGTGGGGCTTCGTGGCCGTGGCCCTGCTGGTCGCGGTGATCTGGTTCTCGCGCAGGAAGTGACCATGGTCCCCGGCGAACTCATCACCGACGGGCCCGACATCGAGATCAACGTCGGCTACCGCACGCTCACGCTCGTCATCGAAAACAGCGGCGACCGGCCCGTGCAGGTCGGCTCGCACTACCACTTCGCCGAGACCAACCCCGCGCTGCGGTTCGACCGCGCCGCCGCGCGCGGCATGCGGCTCAACATCGCCAGCGGCACCGCGGTGCGCTTCGAGCCAGGGCAGCAGCGCACGGTTGAGCTGGTCGATTTCACCGGCGACCGCAAGGTGTATGGGTTTCGGGGCGAGGTGCAGGGGGCTCTGTGACCTGCGACGTTTTCTTTACCGCCAAGACGCCAAGGTCGCAAAGGTCGCCAAGTGGATGAGGACGGGATCGCCAGGCACGTGGTCGATGCAGCGATTGCCATTCATCGTGCGCTCGGACCTGGACTGCTGGAGTCTGCGTATGTGTCAGCGCTCGAAATCGAACTGGCCGAACGCGACTTGGCATTCGTTCGTGAGCACCCGATCCCGGCGACTTATCACGGCCGCCCACTGGGGGTCGGATATCGCGCCGATCTTGTCATCGAGGGACTCGTGCTGATCGAGGCCAAGTCCGTCCAAAGCATTGAGCCCATACATGTGGCGCAGGTGCTGTCGTATCTCAAGCTCGGCGGCTGGCGGCTCGGATTGCTTCTGAACTTCAACCTGCCCGTGATGAAGAGCGGCATTCGTCGCATCGCGAATGAACTCTGAGCCCTTGGCGTTCTTTGCGCCCTTGGCGTCTTGGCGGTAAGTCCAGTTCGCGCATCACCGTCTCTCGAAAAAAGCGAAGGCACAAAACCATGGCAACCATCAACCGACGCGCCTATGCCGAGATGTTCGGCCCCACCACCGGCGACCGCGTGCGCCTGGCCGACACGGGCCTGATCGTCGAGGTCGAGAAGGACTTCACCCTGCGCGCCGGCACCTACGGCGAAGAGGTCAAGTTCGGCGGCGGCAAGACCATCCGCGACGGCATGGGCCAGAGCCAGCGGCTGGCGAAGGACGTGGCCGACACGGTCATCACCAACGCGCTGATCATCGACCACTGGGGCATCGTCAAGGCCGACGTGGGCCTGAAGAACGGCCGCATCGCGGGCATCGGCAAGGCCGGCAACCCCGACGTGCAGCCGGGGGTGGACATCGTCATCGGCCCGGGCACCGAGATCATCGCGGGCGAAGGCAGCATCCTCACGGCCGGCGGCATCGACACGCACATCCACTACATCTGCCCGCAGCAGATCGAAGAAGCGCTGATGAGCGGCGTGACCACCATGCTCGGCGGCGGCACCGGCCCGGCCACCGGCACCTTCGCCACCACCTGCACGCCGGGGCCCTGGCACATCCACCAGATGCTGAAGGCGGCCGATGCCTTCCCGATGAACCTGGGCTTCCAGGGCAAGGGCAACGCGAGCCTGCCGGGCCCGCTCGAAGAGCAGATCGAAGCCGGCGCCTACGGCCTGAAACTGCACGAAGACTGGGGCACGACGCCGGCGGCCATCGACAACTGCTTGACCGTCGCCGACAAGCACGACATCCAGGTCACGATCCACACCGACACGCTGAACGAATCGGGCTTCGTCGAGAGCACCATCGACGCGTTCAAGGGCCGCACCATCGCGACCTTCCACACCGAAGGCGCAGGCGGCGGGCACGCGCCCGACATCATCAAGGCGGCCGGCCTGCCCAATGTGCTGCCGTCATCGACCAACCCGACGATGCCGTTCACGGTGAACACCATCGACGAGCACCTCGACATGCTGATGGTGTGCCACCACCTTGATGCCAGCATCGCCGAAGACCTGGCCTTCGCCGAGAGCCGCATTCGGCGCGAAACGATTGCCGCCGAAGACATCTTTCACGACGTCGGCGTGTTCTCGATGATGTCGAGCGACAGCCAGGCCATGGGCCGCGTGGGCGAAGTCATCATCCGCACCTGGCAGACGGCCCACAAGATGAAGGCGCAGCGCGGCACGCTGCCCGAAGACAACGCGCGCCACGACAACTTCCGTGTCAAGCGCTACATCGCCAAGTACACGATCAACCCGGCCATCACGCAGGGCATCGCGCACGAGGTGGGCTCGGTCGAAGTCGGCAAGCTGGCCGACCTGGTGCTGTGGAAGCCGGCCTTCTTCGGCGTGAAGCCTTCGCTCATCCTGAAGGGCGGCTTCATCGCCGCGGCCGCGATGGGCGACCCGAACGCGTCGATCCCGACGCCGCAGCCGGTGCACTACCGGCCGATGTTCGGCTCGTTCGCGGGGGCGATGCATGCGACCTCGCTGACCTTCGTGTCGAAGGCCGCGCTCGACGCCGGCGTGCCCGAGAAGCTGGGCCTGCAAAAGCGCGCGGTGGCCGTCGCCAACACACGCAAGATCGGCAAGGCGGACATGGTTCACAACAGCGGCACGCCCCACATCGAGGTCGACCCGCAGACCTATGAGGTGCGCGCCGACGGGGTGCTGCTGACCTGCGAGCCGGCCACCGAATTGCCCATGGCGCAGCGCTATTTCCTGTTCTGACCGAGGGCGTCTCGCACCGTTCGCGTCTCGATCCGCCACTGGCGGGCGCAGGCCCGGCGCCCCGATCACGCACGGGTCGCCCCACAAAGACTGAGGGCCCACAGCCTTGCAGCTGTGGGCCCTCATGCGTTGGGCAGCTTCACCACCGCGATGCGGTGGCGAGGGTCACCTCAGACGATCAGCGGAAGCTCCAGACCGGGGGCGCGACGTACGGCGAGTACGTGCTGCGCGTCACCTGCCCCGGAGGCGTGTTGCCACCCATGATGCTGGAGCCGGCTGCGAACTGGTTGTTGTAGACCACGTTGTCGTCCATCCAGATGGCGGCGTTCATCACCGTGCCGTAGTAGGCCGAACCCGAGTAGTTGTTCAGGTGCGGGAAGGCGGCGACGTTGTTGCCTTCCACATCCGGCGCGCGGTAGTAGCGCCAGCCATGGATCACCAGGTAGCCCGACTGACGCAGCGGCCCTTCGACACCCGGGTACTGGCCCATTGCGCCACCACCTTCGGACTGCACACCGCGCACGATCATCCGGCCACCGGCAAGACCACCGTTCGAGTACGAGGCGTGCATGCGCCACGTGTGCTTGATCGGGCCGGTCTGACCCGCACCGAGTTCGGTGCGCAGACGCGTGTCGAGCACGGCGATCAAGTCGCCACCGTTGATGCGCACCGGGTTCTCGTGGCGCACCAGCTTCGGCACGACGATGTTCGAGTTCGCCAGGATCAGGTTCGTGCTGCCGGGCTCGACGAAGAAGCCGCTGTTGGCCGAACGGGTGTAGACGCGCTCAACGAGCAGGCGGTGCGCCGAGATGCTGACGCCGTCACCGTAGTAGGTGCTCGACAGGCCTTGCGTGTACAGGCCGACGAAGCTGCCGCCGTAGATGTGGACGTCTTGCACGAAGTTCTGCTCGGCGCCGTTGGCGCCGCGGCGGTAGCCACCCACCATGTACACGTTGTTGAACGTGCCACCGATGGTGCGGACGCGACGCGCGTCACCGACGATTTGCAGCGAATGCGAGTCGGAGCCCGGGTTGATCGTCGTGCCGGTGAACACCGCTTCGATGTCTTGGCCACTGATGCTGGCGATGCCGGTGTAAGGCGTCGCGCTCGGCGCCAGGACGATGCGGCGGCAGGAGCCGGCGGCCTGGGTGTTGAACTGCGCAATGCTCGTCACGGTGACGGTGTTGTTCAGGCAGCTGGCGGTCGGCGGCGTCGGCAGCGTCAGGCCGCTCGGCGCGTTCGGGTTGGTGCCGGCAACGAATTGCGAGCCATAGCCCGTGTGGGCGCGGATGGCGGCCACTTGAGCGGCCACGTTGTAGCTGGTGGCGGGCACCAGGCCCGTGGACGGAGCGGGAGCGGGAGCGGGAGCGGGAGCGGGAGCGGGAGCCGGTGCCGGTGCCGGTGCCGGTGCCGGTGCCGGTGCCGGTGCCGGTGCCGGTGCCGGTGCCGGTGCAGGTGCAGGGGCAGGGGCAGGGGCAGGGGCAGGGGCAGGGGCAGGGGCAGGGGCCGGAGCCGGAGCCGGAGCCGGAGCCGGAGCCGGGGCAGGGGCAGGGGCAGGGGCAGGGGCAGGGGCAGGGGCAGGGGCAGGGGCAGGGGCCGGAGCCGGAGCCGGAGCCGGAGCCGGAGCCGGGGCAGGGGCAGGCGCAGTCGCCAGGCCGCAGAACGCGCTGCCGGTCGCGCGCCAGACGCCATTCACGCATTGGTAGTTGGCGGCACCGACGGTGGAGCCGAAGCCGTCACGCACCGTGAGGTAAACGCCCGAGGCGGTGGGCTGGGTGCTGCCGGCGCAGGTGTAGCCGCTGGCGACCCAGCTCACGCCTTGCGCGGTGCACGAGGCGCCGGTCGTGGTGCCCTGGGTGGTGGCCACCGAGGCGTCGTTGCTCGCCTTGGCGAGCGCTTCCAACTGGGCCACCGTCGGGGTGGACTCGGTTTCGATCTGGTCGGAGGAATCACCGCCGCCGCAGGCAGCAAGAGTCAGGCAGGCAGCTTGGGCCACGGCCAACATCGCGAATTTCATGTCTAGTACTCCAGATACCGTCTCGTGCGAGACGAAGCGTTTCTTCAAGGTACGCAGGGCAAGCCGGCGAGGAACACAGCACGAAGAGGACTGAAGGCGCCGACGAAGTCAGCGGGGCGCGAGAGCGCGGGCCTGTCGTGTTGCGGGTCGGTTTGCCAGAGGGGTCTGGGCGTCTAGAACCGAAGGCATGTGAATGCAGCCCGAAGGCTAAGGGCCGGCGAAGGGGTGGCCGTAACCGAGCCGCAACGATGTAACAGCCGGACGGGCAATTGCCGCATGGCCTGCGATTCGTGAACCAAGTCACAAATCACAGGCCGATCGACCGATCAAACCGTGCATTTTTCCTAGGTGAAACCCTGAACGACCGCCTTGCTCAACGACCCTGCAGGAGCGCACTCGCAACCCCCTGAACGAGGGGTTAGGGGGTTGACAAACGGCAGTCAGCGCCGGGTAAGTTGAGCGAAATCACACGCGGCTTACAAAGCGAAACAGCCGCCGCGGCCGCAGAACGGGTGCATCGGTAGCCCCGCACCAACGATTGGGCAAAAGAAAAGGCCCCCGAAGGGGCCCGATCAGGCAAGTGAGATGGCCGCGTATCGCGCCCTGCACGGGCTCATCGGCTCACCCGTCGTCAACGGAAGTTCCAGGTCGGCGGGGTGACGTAGGGTGCGTACACGCTGCGCGTCACCGGCCCCGGCGGCACGTTGCCAAACAGGGTCATGAAATTGGTGCCGGCCGCGAGGTCGTTGTTGTAGACGATGTTGTCGTCCATCCAGACGCCAGCGTTCATCACGCCACCTAAGAAGGCCGAACCGGCGATGTCATTGCGGTAGGGGAAGGACGCGATGCTGTTGCCCTGCACTTCGGGGCCGCGGTAGTAGCGCCAGCCCTGCACCACGAGGTAGGTGGACTGGTAGTTGCCGCCCTCGACGCCAGGGTACTGGCCCATCGCGCCGCCGCCTTCGGACTGCACGCCGCGCACGATCATGCGTCCGCCCGGAATGCCCGAGCCCGAATACGACGCGTGGATGCGCCACGTGTGCTTGATGGAGCCGGTCTGGCCCGGGCCGAGTTCGGTGCGCAAGCGCGAATCGAGGATGGCCACCAGGTCGGCGCCGTTGATGCGCACCGGGTTCTCGTGGCGCGCCAGCTTGGGCACGACGATGTTCGAGTTGGCCAGGATGACGTTCGAGCTGCCGCCGATGACGAAGAACGCGCCGTTGGCCGTGCGCACCGCGGTGCGTTCGATCAGCAGGCGATGCCCGGCGATGCTGCCGCCGTCGCCGTAGTAGGTGGTCATCAAACCCTGGGTGTACAGGCCGGTGAAGCTCGCGCCGTAGACGTGCACGTCGTAGACGTAGTTCTGCACCGAGCCGCTCGGCGACCAGCGGTTGCCACCGATGAAGTACAGGTTGTTGAAAGTGCCGCCGATGGTCTTGACGCGGCGCGCGTCACCCACGATCCACAGCGAGGGCGAGTCGTCGCTGGGGGTGATCGTGGTGCCGGTGAACACGGCCTCGATGTCCTGCCCGACGATGTTGATGTAGCCGCGATAAGGCGTGGCGCTCGGCGCCAGGATGATGCGCTTGCACGACCCCGCCGCCTCGGTGTTGAACTGCGCAATGCTGGTGACCGTGACCTGGTTGGCCATGCAGCTCGCGTTCGGCGGCGTGGGCAGGGCCAGACCCGAGGGCGCATCGGGGTTGGTGCCCGCCACGAACTGCGAGCCATAGCTCGCATGCTGGCGAATCGCTGCGATCTGCGCCGAAACGCTGTAGCTTGTGGGCGGAGCGGGTGCAGGCGCCGGTGCAGGCGCAGGTGCAGGTGCAGGTGCAGGTGCAGGTGCAGGTGCAGGTGCAGGTGCAGGTGCAGGTGCGGGTGCGGGTGCGGGTGCGGGTGCGGGTGCGGGTGCGGGTGCGGGTGCGGGTGCCGGTGCCGGTGCCGGTGCCGGTGCCGGTGCCGGTGCCGGTGCCGGAGCAGGTGCCGGCGCGGGTGCGGGTGCGGGTGCGGGTGCGGGTGCGGGTGCGGGAGCCGGAGCCGGAGCCGGTGCAGGCGCCGGTGTCGACTTCGGCGCCTCTTGTCCGTCGCTCGGTTGAGCTTCTTCGCCTGCACCGCAAGCCGCGAGCAAGACCGTCGCGGCACTCAGGCCGATCCATGCAGAGAACGAGCGCGAGCGCGTGAGCGGCGCAGTCTTCGAAGCAACGCGGGTGGGCAGTTTCATGGTCTTGTTGTTCGTATCAGGGGGTCGGCGTCTGACAGCGGCTGGTTGGAAGCCAAGCTCACTCGGGTCCCGAGACCCTCCCTCACGCCACACCCTTTGTTGAGTTGCGGCGACTCTGCCATGCCACTTCGCGCTGGCAGCGGCAGGAGTGCAACCGAACGTTGCATGTGTCGCTGCACGTGCATCTCGCAGCAGCGACGCCTTGGCCACAGGCCATGGCAGCGGCCGTTCGGGCCTTCGCCGATTTCGACGCGCGGACGGCGTCCACACAGGGCGCCGAGCCCCGCGAATGTCCAAACCGTGAAAACCGCACACCGCCAGCCCGCCCCCAGGCGGCTGCGACTGCCTCGTGCCCTACCGCCGCCCGCCTTGCCTTCGGGCACCGGCCGTTGCGCCTGTTCACAGGCTCATGCACCGCCGGTGCGGACGAGGGGTGTTCCACAATGCGCGCCAGGGCGCGCCGCTTGCTTGTCACCCCGCGCGAAGGACATCCACATGCTGACCATCAACAAACTCATTCCCCAAGGCCGTGGCCTCGCGTCGGTGCTGGTTCGCCGGGCCGCCACCGTGACACTCGACTGGGACACGCGGCAGAAAAGCCGCTTCGATGCCACCGACTCGCAGGGACGCGCTCTGGGTGTTTTTTTGCCGCGAGGCACCGCGGTGCGCGGCGGTGACGTGCTCGTTGCTGAAGACGGTTCACTCATTGCCGTGCAGGCGGCGCCCCAGCCGGTGCTCGTCGTCACGCCCTGTGCACAGCACGGGTCGCCGTTCGACCTGGTGCGCGCGGCCTACCACCTGGGCAACCGCCACGTGCAGCTCGAACTGCAAGCCGACCGCCTGAAGCTCGAACCCGACCACGTGCTCGCCGACATGCTGCGCCAGATGCACCTGACGGTGACCGACGCCAGCGAGGCCTTCGAACCCGAAGGCGGCGCCTATGCGGCCGGGGGTGGGCATGGTCATGGCCATGACCATGGGCATGACAGCCATCCCCACGCCCATGCCCCGACCCAGCCGGTCAGCGGCAAGCCGATCGGCATTCCGGTCGCGGCGGCCCCGACTGCGCATGTGCATGGCCCAGGTTGCCAGCACGGCCACGACCACTCGCACGATCATGGCCATGGACAGAAGCACGGGCATGGCCATACCCATCAGCACGGTCCCGGCTGCGGACACGACCACTGATCGGCACGGAGCGAACGACCCCGTGCCGCTGCCCCCGCGACGTCCCCGCGCCCGGCGCCCAGCGCGCGGCGGCACCCGTGCTGCGCCGCCGCCCTTGTCGGCGCACGCCTGCCTTCAACTGATGTGGCTCGCGTCACCGGCGCTGCCGGTGGGCGGCTTCAGCTATTCAGAAGCCCTCGAAGCCGCGGTCGAGACCGGGCAGGTCCGCGATGCCGACACCGCGCGCCAATGGCTGCTCGACCAGTTGCAACTCAGCCTCGCGCGCAGCGAGTTGGCGGTCACCGCCAAGGCCTTCACGGCCTGGCATCGCCACGACCTCGTGCGCGTCGCCGAATTGAACGACTGGGTGCTGCACACGCGCGAAAGCCAGGAGCTTCGCCAGCAAACCGAGCAGATGGGCCGCTCGCTGGGCGAGTGGCTGAAGAACCGCACGCCCGACGACGCGCGCCTCGCGGCCTTGCGGGCCCTGCCCCCGGCACCGACCTGGCCGGTGGCCTTCGCACTGGCCGCGGTGCAAACCGGTGCCCCACTGCGCGAATCGTTGTGCAGCTTTGCCTTCGGCTGGGCCGAGAACATGGTGCAAGCCGCGCTGAAGGCCGTGCCCCTCGGGCAGAACGCCGGCCAGCGGGTGCTGGCCGCGCTGACAGACGCCATCCCGGCGGCTGTGGATCACGCGATGAGCTTGGCGGACGGCGAGCGTCAGGCCTTCACGCCCATGCTCGCCATCCTGTCGTCACAGCACGAGGTGCAGTACTCGCGGCTGTTTCGCTCGTGAGTTGAGCGCGCGGTCGCGGTGCGGGTGGCAGCGGCCAGCAGCGCGCCACCACCCACGACCGGTTCTTCAGGCGCGACGGCGACGGCGCGCGACGGCGCCGACCACGCCCAGCCCGGCGAGCATCAACGCATAGGTTTCCGGCTCGGGCACCGGGGCCGCGATCGCGGCGGTGTGCACCCGCACGCGCAAGTCCCCGGCCAGCAGGGCCGACTGATCGAGTGCCATCGAGTAGTTCACGCACCACGTGGGCTCGTAGCAGCGGGCAAAGAGAGTCGGATCGTCCTGGATCAGGAACGAGAAGCCGAGGTCGAGCCGAAAGTCGTCCGTCAGGTCCAGGCCACCCAGAGAAGCGTTGAAGGTTTCGGGGGCCAGCACGTCGGCGTCTTGCGCCGACGCCGTCGTGTTGCCGACCCGCAGGCTTGCGTTCAGCGCATTGCCGGCGTCGCCATCTCTGATGAGGGTTGTGCCTGCGGGCAGCGGCGACGAGGTGACGCGGCTCGCCACCGTGCCGGTGAAGCTGATGCCCGTGATGCTGTAGCCGTCTTGCACCTGGAACCCGAACGACTGGGTGAAGTTGTAGAAGGGGTAGTTCTGTGTGGCGTAGTAGGTCTGGCTCGCGAAAGACTGGCTGACCATGTCATAGCCGGTGAACGCGAACTCAGCAACGCCATTGACATCGGACACGAGCGACAACCCGGGCACATACGAGCCGGGGGTCACGCTGAAGCCTGTGGCCTGCACTTGAGCCGTGGCAGAAAACGCAGCACCGGCCAGGCAAATGCCGGCCACCAAGGAACGAATCATGTGAACTCCCTCTGTTGTTGATCCGCCATCAAAGGCGCGGCGGGAGGTGAATGACATCACCTTTTTGCGCCCCTGAGAATGGCCAAACCACCACACGACACCCCTGCTTTGAGGGGGCCGGGCAGTTCATCGCGCAGCGGTGTCACCGCACTGTC
Source organism: Piscinibacter sp. PDB5-1 (assembly GCF_056676035.1). Classification (NCBI taxonomy): domain Bacteria; kingdom Pseudomonadati; phylum Pseudomonadota; class Betaproteobacteria; order Burkholderiales; family Sphaerotilaceae; genus Piscinibacter; species Piscinibacter sp. PDB5-1. The sequence continues at coordinate 862,776 of NZ_JBWVZL010000002.1, forward strand.
GCGCGCACCGAGCGTTCAGCCGCTCAACGTCGCCTTTCATAATCGCGCCTCATGAACACACCTCGCCGCACCAAGAAACTCCCTCCCCTGCGCGTTGGCGTCGGGGGCCCTGTCGGCTCGGGCAAGACGACGCTCGTCGAGATGCTGTGCAAGGCCATGCGCGAGACCTACGACCTCGTGGTGGTCACCAACGACATCTACACCAAGGAAGACCAGCGCCTGCTGACGGTGGCCGGTGCGCTCGAAGCCGAACGCATCATGGGTGTCGAGACCGGCGGCTGCCCGCACACGGCGATCCGTGAAGACGCGTCGATCAACCTCGAAGCGGTGGACCGCATGCTGGAGAAGTTTCCCGATGCCGACGTGGTGTTCATCGAGTCGGGCGGCGACAACCTCGCGGCCACCTTCAGCCCCGAGCTGAGCGACCTGACGATCTACGTGATCGACGTGGCGGCGGGCGAGAAGATCCCGCGCAAGGGTGGGCCCGGCATCACCAAGAGCGACCTCTTCGTCATCAACAAGACCGACCTCGCGCCCTACGTCGGCGCCGACCTCGCGGTGATGGAGGCGGACACGAAACGCATGCGCCCCAACCGGCCTTTCGTCATGACCAACCTGAAGACGAAGCAGGGGCTGGCCGAGGTGGTGGCCTTCATCGAGACCAAGGGCATGCTCAAGGCCGCAACGGCCTGAGCCCACGGCGCACAGCCCGGCACCGGTTCATGGGGCGGTGCGAGCCCGCCCCCCCTAACTCGCGCGGCGGGTCAACGCATGCCGCTGGCTGTCGTTGACACTTCGCAGGGCCGATCTCCGGCCACAACGAAGCGAGGCTGTATGCGGGTGCTGTATGGGTTGTTTCTGGCCGTGGCGGCCACGTCTTGCGGGGGCTCGCCCTCGCCCGTGGCCTCACCGCCGCCCCCCGCGCCCGCCCCGGCCCCTGTGCTGGGCCAGGGGCCCACGCTCGGGGCCGACCGCCTGGTGTTCGACTCCAACCGCGCGGGCGGCACGCACGAGATTTACGTGATGGGCACCGATGGCAGCAGCCCCACGCGGCTCACCACCGACGCGAGCTACCAGAACTGGTGGCCGCGTGTCTCGCCCGACCGACGCAAGATCCTGTTCTACCGGTCCCCGGCCGCCCACCCTGAGAGCTACGCCCACGCCAGCCTGTGGGCGATGAACACCGATGGCACGGCGCTGACCCGGCTGCGGGCGCAAGGCGAAGACGGCTGGACCATGCAAGGCCACGCCGAGTGGTCACCCGACGGCACGAAGATCGCCATGTTCGGCAGTGCGACGGTGGGCTCGGCGACATCGCTTGAAATCTTCGTCACCGACGCGGGCGGCAAGAACCCGGTGCAGTACACGAACCGGGGCGGCGTGAACACCGACGTGTCGTGGTCACCGAATGGCGCGCAGCTGCTCTTCAACGGCTGCGCCGTGGCCAGCGTGTGCCAGCCCGCGAACTACGAGATCTTCGTGATGAACGCGTCGCCGCTGGCTGCGGCCGCGCAGATCACCCACGACAACCTGGCCGACTACGACGCCTATTTCTCACCCGATGGCACGCGCATCGCGTGGCTGGTGAACGTGGACCCGGCAGCCAACGTGATCCCGAACACGACCACGGCGCTCGGCCGCTGGGCGATCCGCATCGCGACCATCGGCCAGCCGTCCAGCTACCTCATCGACGACGGCCACATCAACAGCAAGCCGGCGTGGAGCCTGGACAGCCAGACGATCTACTTCCACCGCATGGTGCCGAGCGAAGGCATCCGCTTCCGGGTGTTTCGCATCAGCCCGAACGGCACAGGCCTGACCGAGCTGACGCCGGGTGCGGCCTCGGGCAACAGCGAGCACCCGTCGAACTGAGTGGCGCGCGGGGCCGTCCGAAGCGCCCCGCCCTCACCAGATGTAGCGTCCGCCCGGCCCCACGATCGACAGGTCGACGAACTTCGAGCCATGGTGGTTGTTGGGGCCGTAGTTGAGCTTGTAGCCGCCGAGGTCGAGCGTGCCCAGGCGCTGCATGGTCGCCACCAGCGAGGCCGGCGTCACCGCAGGGCCGGCCCGGCGCAGCGCTTCGAGCAGCACGCGCAGGTTGAGGTAGCCGAAGAAGTGGTCGTAATCGACTTCGAGCTTCGCGCGGGCCATGGCCGCGTGGTAGTCGCGGGTAACGGCCGAACTGGCACGCAGCGCGTTGGGCAGGATGCGCGTGAACGCGATGCCCCGGGCGTCGTCACCCAGCGCGTCGATCGAGTTCTTGCTGTTGGCGATGGTCGGGCAGTAGAGCGGCACGCCGATGTACGCGCGCACCGCCTTGACCACCGGCACGAAGGTCGCGCCGAAGACCATCGAGATCACCGCGTCGGGCTTGGCCTCGCCCAAGGTGCGGCAGGCTGCGGTGGCGTTGCTGGCGTTCAGTTCGATGTTCTGCGTGCCGACGACGGTGGAGCCGTGTTCTTTGGCCAGCTCTTCGATCATCGCCGTCATCTCTTTGCCGAACGGGGTGTTGGGCACGACCACGCCGATCTGCTTGCGGCCCACCGACGACAGCGCCTGGAACATCTTGCCCACCTCGTCGCGGTAGCTCGCCATGGTGGTGAAGAAGTACGGGTGCGGCTTGGCACGCAGCGAGGGCGCGCCGGTGTACACGCCGATCAGCGGCACCTTCTTCTCGAGCAGGATGGGCAGCGCCGCCGCCACGTTGGGCGTGCTCGACAGGCCGTACAGCGCGACGATCTTTTCCTTGTCGATCAGGGTGTTGACGTTCTCGGCGCAGCGCTTGGCGTCGAAGGCATCGTCGAGTGTCACCAGGCGCACGTTGCGCCCTTTGACGCCGCCCTTGCGGTTGAACTCGTCGATGGCGATCTGCTGGCCCTTGAGCACGCGCACCAGCGAGGCGGCCACGGGCCCGGTGAGGTGAGCGCTCTGCCCGATGACGATGTCATCGGGTGCGGCGAAAGAACGGGGCAGAGCCAGCGCGGTGGCGCTGGCCGCCATCGCGCGAAGCGAATTGCGGCGGGTGGGGCTGTACGACATGGTTCGACCGTTCGGCCTTCGAGCGAGGCCGCCTCCGTGGGTTGAGCTTTGAGCACCCCTGGTGCTGACAGGGGAAAGCCAGTATGTAACCCACGGTTGCAATGCGCCCTGGGACTACTACTGAGCCCAAGGCCATCGCCGCTGCACGGCGGTGCGTTTGCGACGAAACAAAAGTGAAGCGCTTCGTCGTCATTCGATCTGACAGAACAAGCCGCCGCCCGACCGCGCAGCCGGCAGCCACTGCGCACAAATGCGGCTCAGCCGACGGTCTGCGCACGCGCGGCGGCAGTCTTCTTCGCGGGGCCGCTGGTCCAACGGTGCGCCAGGCGGATGCCGGGCTTCTCGACAAACATGAAGAGCAGGTGCGACAGGCCCAGCACCAGGGGCAGGCTCAGCGCGCTGGCCACCGCGAAACGCTGCCAGCCGCTCATGGCCACGAAACCAGGTTGTGCGATGAGCCAGCCCACCACGGGCAGCAGCACCAGGATGTGCGCGAGGTAGATGCTGAACGAGATCTCACCCAGCCAGCGCAGCGGGCGCCACGCCAGCACGCGCGCCGCCAGTCCCTCGTCATGCGCCATCAGGTACAGGATGCCGAACACCCCCAGCGCCGCCTGCACCCCGCTCACCACCAAGCACAGCACCAAACCCAAGAGCGCCGTGACCGACTCGGTGCGCGTGGCCTCGGTGCGCCGCCCGAAAAATTGAAAGGCGAGCGCGCCGATCAAGAAGAAGTTGAGCTTGTACGGCAGGAAGGCCGGCTGCCCGAAGCTGCCGAACCACCCCGGCGCGCCGTAGTAGCCGAAGAGCTTGGGGCTCACGAAAGCCAGCAGCGCCGACAGAAAACACAAGGCCAGCGGCGCCCGCCGCAGCAGCACGGCCAGCAGCGGAAAGAGCAGGTAAAACTGGAATTCAAGCGACAGGCTCCAGTCGGGCAGCGGGTTCGACGTGGCCTGCGAGGGCAGCAAGCCGAACAGCAGCGAGTAGTGCCACAGCGCCCCCTCGACCGAAGGCGGCGGGTAGCTGGGCAGCTTGTAGTGCGGCTCATCGGCCCAGGCGGGCGGGAAGGTCTGCGCCACCAGCTGCTTGATGTCTTCGAGCTGCGCCAAGGTCAGCAGGGTCACCGTGAGCACCACCGCATACAGCGGCCAGATGCGCATCACACGTCGGATCCAGAAGTAGCGCCGCGCCAACGCAGGCGGGTGGTCGGCATGCAAGCGCTCGAACGTGGCCGCGATGAAGTAGCCCGACAGCAGCATGAAGAGATCGACCGCCACGGCGGGGTTGTCGATCAGCGGCAGGCGCGCACCCACCAGCACCGCCAGGTGGCCGAACACCACCCACAGCGCCAGTACCGCACGCACGCCATCGAGCGATTCGATGCGCATCAGGCCCCCCGCGCCAAGTCGGGTTCGTCAGCCGCCGGCAGCGTGGACGGGCCCTCGTGCCCACCCTCGCCCTGCCCCTCGATGCGCGCCGCCTTCGCCCACACCGCCATGTAGCGATCGAACTGCCGCTCGATGTCGAACTCGCGGCTCTTCTCGACGCAGGCGCGTGCGAAGCGCTCGCTGTCCCAGTCGCCGGCGATGCGGGTCAGCAGCCCGGCCAGTTGCTCGGCCTGGCCCGCTTCGAACACGAAGCCGGTGCGGCCTTCGTCCACGATCTCGGGCATGCCGCCCATGCGTGACACGATGGCCGGCACGCCGTGCGTGTAGGCCTCGTAGATGACGCGGCCGAGGGGTTCTTCCCACAGCGAGGGCACGACCAGCAGGTCGATGCGCGCGAACAGCTCGGCCGGCTTCACGAAGCCGATGAACTCGATGTTGGGCGAGGCGTAGCGCGTGCGCAGCGCGGCCAGGTAGTCGGCCGCGCCGGTGCCGCCGACCAGCACCCGCACGCGGCCCGGGGGCAGGCGGTTGGCGGCGTCGAGCAGGGTCTCGATGCCCTTGGTCGCCTCGACGCGGCCCAGGTAGCCCAGCGTCAGGCGGCCCTCGGCGTGCGCCGGGCGCGCGGGCACGTCGTGCAGGTCGAGGTTGCAGGCCCCATGCACGATGGCCTTGTGCGGCACCTCCTCGAACAAGCCGCAGCCTTCGAGCTTGTCGAGCGTGCGCCGGCTCAGCGAGATGACGGCCGCCGGCGTGTTCGACAGCACCCGGCGCGGCGTGCCGATCACGCGGCACTTGCCACACTGCTGCGTGCAGTTGCGCCCGCCGCGAAACATGGCCGAGTTGACGCAGCCGAGGTAGTAGTCGTGCAGCATCTGCACCACCGGCAGCTGGCGGCGCCGTGCCGCGCGCCAGGCCGCGACCGAAAAGCCCATCAGGTTGCCGGTCTGCACGAGGTCGGGTCGCTCGCGGTCGAGGATGCGCCCCACCCGCCGGCCCATCACCGGGTTGTAGCTGTCGATTAGGTGCCACAGCATGCGGCGCCACGCGGCCGGTGGCGTCTTGTGGCCGAAGGCCCAGTGGATGTTGGCGAGCGGCACGTAGTGCGTCTTCACGCCGTTCAGCTCGCCCTCGCGCGCGACGCCGTCGGGCGCGAGGCTCAGCACCACCGCCTCGTGGCCGCGCTGGACCAGGGCTTCGGCCAGCGTGCGCACAGTGCGCTCGGCCCCGCCGACTTCGTTGGGCGCGTAGAGCGACGACAGAAAGGCAATCTTCATGCAGCAGCTTTCTTCGAGCGCCCAGGCAGCCCGGCCGCGAGGCCTTGCAACACGTCGGGCACCAGGAACCAGGCGAGCGCGCCGTACACCGCCACGCCCACGGGAATCAGCACCGCCAGTTGCGAGATCGCATCGAGCGGCCCGGCCAGCGACTGCCGCAAGGCCCACAGCACGGCGCCCATCGCCAGCGCCGCGAGCAGTTGCCGCCAGACCGCGCGCACGAGGTCAATGAAGCGCAGGTCGATCTGCTTGAGCGCGATCACGAACAGCGGCACGAAGAGCAGCGCGTTGCTGATCGAATAACACGCGGCCACGCCGACGTAGCCCCATTGCAATCCGATCACCATGCCAGCCACCGTGACCACCAGCGAGACGAGCCCGACGCGGAACATCACATCGGTGCGGCCGGTGGTCATGTAGATCACGCCCACCGTCGTCATCACCGACTGCATCACGCCGACCGGCGACAGCCACGCCAGCGCCTCGGCCACCGGCAGCCACTTGGCGCCGAGCGCCACCACCACGAAGGGCTCGCGCAGCGCCCACAGGCCGGCCATCAGCGGCGCGGTGACCAGCACGATGGCGGCGGTGGACCGCAGGTACAGCTCCGCCACCTGCGCCGGCTGCGATTGCTGGTTGCGCGACAGCACCGGGAAGGTCGCCCGTGCCACGACCGACGCCAGGTTGTAGATCGGGAACAGCATGATCTTGTAGGCCATGCTGTACCAGCCGAGTTCGAGCGCGCCGAGAAAGCGGCCGATCAGCATCGCGTCGGCATTGCGCGCGAAGTAGTTGAGCAGCTGCGAGCCGAAGAGGTTGCCGCTGAAGCCCCACAGGCTCTTGAACTCGCTGCGGCTGAAGCTCAAGCGTGGGCGAAACGGCGAGGCGATCCACAGCTGCAAGGTCGTCAGCAAGGCGGTGACCACCACATTGAGCACCAGCGCGTACACGCCCAGGCCCTTCCAGGCTGCCGCCACCGCGATCGCAAGCGCAACCAGTGCCGAGCCGATCTCGATGCGCGCGATGGTCTTGAAGGCCACGCGGCGTTCGAGCAAGGCCTGGTGCACGGTGCCGCTGCTGGCCACCGGAAAGCTCACCGCCAGCGCGAGCAGCACCTCGGCCAGGCGCGGCTCGCGGAAGGCCGCCGCCGCCGGCACGGCGAACGCGACGACGACCACCGCCAGCACACAGCCGATGCCGAAGTTGAACCAGAACACCGTGTTCAGCAGCGCGGGCGTCAACTCGGCGCGCTGGATGACCGCCGCCGCCGTGCCCATGTCGCGCAGCATGAAGGCGAAGGCCGTGACCACGGTGGCCATGGCCAGCAGGCCGAAGTCGGCCGGCGGCAGCAGGCGCGACAGGATGCCCAGCGCCAGCAGTTGCAGGCCGACCTTGCCGGCCTGCGACACGCCCGCCCACATCACCCCGCGAGCGGCCGAGGGGGCGGTGGGTGTCGGTGGGGCAATGGCGCTCACGCCGCGACCGCCAGTTCGTCGTACAGCGCTTCGAGGCGCTGCGTGCAGCGGCGAATGTCGAAGCGCTCGCGCGCGAAGCGCACGGCCTCGTGCGACATGCGGTCGGCCAGGCCTTCTTCGCTCAGCACGCGTTCGAGCGCATGCGTGAGCGCCGGCACGTCGCGCTCGGCGAAGGCGAAGCCGGTCACGCCATCGACGATGCCTTCGGTCGCGCCGCCTCGCGCCGAGGTCACGACCGGCACGCCGCAGGCCTGCGCTTCCATCACGACGATGGGCAGGCCTTCGGCGTCGCCGTTGCTCGCGGTCACGCTGGGCAGGCAGAACACGCGCGACTGGTCGAGCTCGCGGCGCACGGCATCGCTGCTCAGGCTGCCGCGAAACTGCACGGGCGCGCCCAGTTCGGCAGCGCGCTGCTTCATCGGCGCCAACAAGGGGCCGTCACCGACCATCACGAGCTCGGCGTCGGGCAGGCGCGCGCGCAAGGCGGCGTAGGCCTCGACCAGGTACTCGCAGCCCTTCTTCTCGACCATGCGGCCGACGTAGAGGATGCGTGGCGGCCGGCTCGACACCGCGTCGCCCACGGGCTTGAAGCGGTCGAGGTCGATGCCGATGTAGCGCACCGAGATGCGCTCGGCCGGCAGGCCGTAGTCGATGGCGCGCTGGCGCACCGCGTCGCTCACGGCGATGAAGTGCACCTTGGGGTCGCGCCCCAGGGCCACCAGGCGGTCGGGGTACTGGCGCGAGGCGGGGCCGGCGCCGGGCTGCTTCCACCACGCGGGGTGGATGTGGATGTCGCTGCCGTGCAGCGTCACCGCCACCGGCAGGCCCAGCTTGCGCAGCGCGGGCCACAGGCCCACCGCCTCGGTGCCGAAGTGCACGTGCACGAGCGAGGCGCGCTGCTCGCGCAGGCGCTGCACCACGCCCGGGGGCGACAGGTTCAGCTCGCGCAGCAACTTCCAGCCGGTGTCGCGCCAGCGCGCGGGGGCGCCCTCTTGCAGCAGCCGCACGTTCAGGCCGTCGAGCGAGAGGCCGTTGACGCGCCGCCGGCCCACCAGCACGGGTTGCCAGCGCGAGCAGGCCAGCACTTGCTCCTTGATGAAGGTCTCGGAGTACGGCAGCAGGTCGGACTTGTAGACGAGCACGTGTTTCGTCATGGCGGGATGCGGGTTGGGCGACATCAAGGGGCGAGAAGGGGAGAGCCGGCGCGCACCGGGGCCGCGGGGCCGCGCAACGCGGCCACGGCCGCGAGCAGCGCCTGGCCGCGGTCTTCCCAGCGGTAGCCGGCCAGGGCCGCGGCGAGCGCGTCGCGCTGCATTCCATCGAGGCGGGGCACGTCGCCGATGGCCGCGACGATGTCGTCCACCAGCGACTCGATGGTTTCGCTGCACAGCATGGCGTCGCGCACGCTGCGCGGCAGGCCGGCGGCGGCGTGCGCGAGCGTGGCCACCGGCACGCGGCCGAAGATGTAGTCGAGGAACTTCAGCTTGAAGCCGCCGCCGATCTCTTCAGGCACGGCCGCCAGGCGCGCGTTGGCGAAGTGCGGCGCAATGTCATCGACGAAGCCGTGCAGCACGGTCGCGCGGCTCGTGGCGCGCAACTCGTCGGCCAGTGCATTCGGCATCGAGCCGATCACATGCAGCGTGATGCCGGCCTGCGCGAACTTCGCGTCGGCCGCCGCGACGAAGCGGCGCAGGTTCTCTTGCTTGGCCACCCATTGGTACGAGCCGACCATGACCACGCGCCGCGGCACGGCCTCGGTGACCTGCATTCGCTCGCCGACCTGCCCGCCGTAGCCGGGCGTCAGCACGACGCGGCGCGTCGCGGGCGCATCGAGTGCGAAGCGCGCGCTGTCTTCGTCGGTGATGGCGGTGACGAGATCGACGCGGCGCGCGATGCCGCGTTCGAAGGCAGAGGTCTTGAGCCCGTTCTGCCACAGCGCCACGCGCTTGAGGAAGGGCCCGCGAAACTCGCGCACCAGCGAGGCATAGACCGAGGCTTCGTGGTCATGCGCGATGTGCACGAGCACGGGCCGCTCGGCGGCGGGCAGGCGCTCGAAGTACGGCAGGGCCCAGCCGATGCCGTACTGGTCGATGACGACGAAGTCCCAGCGTTGGCGCGACATTTCGCCGACAAGCTGCCGGTAGGCCGCCGTGGCATGCGTGGCGGCCACCTGCGGCATGGTGCTGCACAGCGCGCGCACGGCGCCATGGCGTGCACCACTCACCGTGACCCATTGGATCGGCCAGTCGGCCGGCGGAGTGGCGCCGGCAGGCGGCGCGAAGCCGGTGACGGTGAGCTCGGCGCCGGCGTCGGCCACCGACTTCAGCAGGCGCGCGCTGTAGATGCGGTCGCCGGTGTCCAGCGGAAAGGGCAGTTCGCGGGCGATCCACAGGCCACGCGGGCGGCGCGTCGATGCAGCAGGGTTCAAGGTCATGTTTGGCTCATGCGCAGGCCGACACGCGACCGGCGGGACAGAAAGGCTTCGAGGCGACCCTTGTTGGACAGGGCCGGTCGTTCGATGAAGCGCCAGCTCAGCGCGGCGGTGACGACCGTCAGCAGGAAGGTCAGCAGCGCACCGGGCACGCCGAGCATGCCGTTGACCAGCAAGGCGTTCAGCCACGGCATGTGGAAGAGGTAGAGGCCGTACGACAGGTCGTGGCCGCGCAGCGTGCGCTGCGCAAGGCCCGGGTACGAGTAGGCGAACGACAGGCAGGCAGCGCTGGTGGCCACCGCGTTGACGAGGCCGATGTCGTTGCCCGGCAGGTGCAGCAGCGGCGGCACGTCCACCGCCAGCGACAACAGGCCGACGCCGAGCGCCAGGCCGCCGAAGAGCGCGAAGCGGTGCTCGACCACCGGGCGCAGGCGCGTGAAGCCGAGCTGCGCGAGCGCGCCGAGCAGAAACATCCACAGCCACGACAGCATCGACAGCGGCGACACGCTGAAGACCTTGTGCAGCGTCGCGCTGCGGTCCATCTGGTGCACCACCGCGCAGAGCACGAACGACAGCGCGGCCACCGCCCACAGCAATCCACGAAGGCGGCGCAGCCGCAGGCCGATGACGAAGAGCAGCGGCGTGGCTACATAGAAGCCCAGCTCGACCGGGATGGTCCACAGCACCGGGTTGGCCACGCCGTAGCCATAGCCGCGCAAAAAGCCCGGGTTCCATGATTGCAGGAAGCTCGATTGCATCAGCAGCCAGGCGCCCAGCGTGCCCAGGTTGTCGAGCAGCGGCCCGCGGTAGAAGAGCAGCAGCATCACGAGGCTGAAGGCCACGGCCAGCCACAGGGCCGGAAAGATGCGCAACACGCGGCTCGCCACGAAGGCCGGCAGCGAGGGCTTGCGCTGCCACGAGCCGCTGATCAGAAAGCCGCTGATGAAAAAGAAGATTGGCACACCCGGGAACAGCGACAAGGCGGTGATCGCGGCCTCGCGCGCGGGCAGCCCCGGCATCACGGTGAAGAGATGCACGACGACGACCTGCAGGGCAGCGAAGAGCCGCACCAGGTCGAAGTTGTTCTGGTGCGCCACCGTCATGCCGCCACCTCTTGCGTCTCGGCGGCCACCCGAGGCACCCGCGCGTCGCGCAGGTGTGCGGCCAGGCGAATCGCCATCGCGACGAGGGTCAGCGTGGGGTTGGCGTGGCTGCAGGTCGGGAAGACCGACGCGCTCGCGACGAAGACGTTGGGCAACTCGTGCAGCGCGCAGTCGCGGTCCACCACGCCCTGGCGCGCATCGGCCGACATGCGCGTGGTGCCGATGTGGTGCCCGCCGACCGGGATGGACGCGGCCACCTGCTCACGCAGCCGCGCCTCATCGACCTCGACGCGGCCGGCGCCGCAGCCTTCGACCTCGGCCTTGAGCAGGCGGTAGGCGCGGCAGATGCTGTCCACGTCGCTGTCGGCGAAGCGCCAGTCGATGTGCACGCGCGGCACGCCGAACGCGTCGCGCGTGGGGCCGAGCGTGATGCGGCTGTCGGGCAGCGGCGTCTGTTCGGCGTTGAACTCGATCGGGTAGCTGCCGTCGGCATTGGCGACCAGCACATAGGGCAGCTTGCGTTCGGCCAGCACGCGGCGGCGCAGCCAGTCGATGCCGAAGCCGGCCAGCGCGGGCAGCCCGAGCGCAACGTTGCGCACGTGGCCGGCCATCACCGTGCGCGGGTTGACCTCGGCCCCGTGCTGCAGGATGCGCCGGTACTCGGGGATCAGCGCCTGCTTGGCGAGGTACACCGCCGACAGCACCGCGCTGCCGTGCGCGGGCTCGGCGACGTTGGGGTAGTGCAGGCGGAAGGCGATGTTGAGCAGCCGCTCGCGCCGCTGCACGGCCGGGTCGATGAGCAGCTTGCGGCGCGCGTACACGCCATCGCGCGTGCGCTCGAAGTCGAAGGCGGTACCGGGCTGCGTGGGGCGCAGCACGCCGATGACGTTTTCGACGTGGCAGGTGTACCAGCGGCCGACGTGGTCGCTGCGGTTGCCCAGGCCCGGGCCGCTCGGGTCAGACGCCAGCAGCAGGCGCGGGGTCTCGATGCCGCCCAAAGCCAGCACGAAGCGCTCGGCCTCGACGCGCAGCGTGGGGCCGTCGTCGCAGAGCCGCAGTTCGAGCGCGATGACGCGGTCGGCCTGCGGGTCTTTGATGAGCCGCAGCACCTGGGCCTCGCCCAGCACGCGCACGTTGCGCGAAGCGGCCAGCCGCGCGCGGTAGCGCTTGCCGAAATCGGTGGGCAGGCTGTAGCGCTCGATCGCGTCGGCGTGCAGCACCTGGCTGCGCAGGCCGGGCACGGTCTCGCCGGGGCGGGTGAAGGCCTTGGCGGCATCGAATGCCGGCTCGCCCGCGTCGCAGTAGCGCATGGCCGTGTCGTAGTGGCGCGCCACCTCGTCATAGGCGATGGGCCAGCCACTGTTCGCCACGTAGTGGCGCGCTTCGAAGTCGATCGGCTCGAACGGAATGCAGCGCCCCCCCCAGATGGCGGTCGAGCCGCCAAAGCCGCGCCGGCGAAAGTGGCCGGGCGTCGGGTGCACGCCGGCACTGCTGCCTTCGTAGGCGTCTTGCGAGGGCGCCGGGCGGCCGTTGACGGGGCCGGCATCGAGCAAGAGCACCGGCAATTCGCTGCCGTCGAGCTCGCACGCGAGCGTGATGCCGGCCGCACCGCCACCGACGATGCACACGGCCGCGCGCAAGGGCTGGCGTGCGTCGAGCGCGCGGCGGTCGATGAGGCTCATGCCAGCGCCTTTCGCCAGGCTGCGACGTTCTCGCGCAAGTGCTGCGGGTTGGTGGTGCCGAGGATCAGGCCCCCGAGCGCCGGCAAGCCGAGGCTGCGGCGCAGGCGCTGCGCCAGCACCTCTTCGTGCCGTGCCTGCGGGTCGGGGCCGGGCGCAAAGCCGCGCAGCACGGCTTGCTTGCCGCGAGCGGCCAGCAGGTCGAGCAGACGGCGGCTGTCGGGCTCGCCGTCGAAGGCGAATTGAACGATCTCGACCGACGGCACCTCGGCCGCCGCCCAGGCGACGTCGAGTTCGTCGCACGACACGCCCAGCGCGCGGAAGCGGCCCTTGTCGCGCAGGCGCGCCAGACGCTCGAACAGCGCCTCGTCGTGCAGCACGGCCACGTCGGGGCTGTGCAGGTAGAAGATGTCCACCTGATCGACCTGCAGGCGCTTGAGGCTGTCTTCGAGCGAGCGTTCGATGTAGTCGGGCTCGAAGCAGCGCGGCACGCCCTGGGCGCGCTGGCTGGCGACTTGCGCGCGCAGGGCGCCACGCCGCGCGGCGAGCAGGCGGATCGGCCCCTTGAAGTGCGACAGCAGCCGCTGCTTGCCGCTCAGGCGCTGGCCGGCCTTGGTCGAGATGCAGACTTCGCGGCGGCGGCCACCCAGCGCTTGGCCGAGAAAGCGTTCGCTGTCGCCCTGGCCGTAGATGCTGGCGGTGTCGAAATGGCGGATGCCCAGGTCGTAGGCCTCTTCGATGAGCGCCACGCATTCGCGGCGCGACAGCGGCGTGAGCGCCGAGCCGAGGCGCGCACAGCCGAGCGCGAGCGCCGAGGTGGTGATGCCCGTGGTGCCGAGGGTCAGGTGCATGCTGCGTTCGTTCATGAGCTGGCGGCCGCTTTCCAGGGGTTCTCGACATCGGGGGCGATGTCGGTTCGCACCACGCGTGCCGGGTTGCCGATGACCAGGCTGTGCGGCGGCACGTCGTCGGTGATGAAGGCGCCGGCCAGCACGCGGCTGCCGCGGCCGATGCGCACGCCACCGACGATGACGGCGTGCGGGCCGATCCACACCTCGTCTTCGATCACGGGGTAACCGGTGCTGCGCGACCCGTCGGCGGCGATGCGGTCGGCCTGGCCCAGCGTCACGCCATGGAAGAGCGTGACGTTCTGGCCGATGACGGCGCCCGAGTTCACGACCAGGCCCCAGCCGTGGTCGATGCGTGCGCCCTCGCCGATCTGCGTGCGCCAGGGCAGGTCCATGCCCGCCAGGTGGCGCGCCGCGCGGTGCGCCAGCACCCACAGCGGCAAGGACCAGCGCATGAGCGCGCTGCGCGCCGCCGCCTGGGCCAGGCGCAGTGTGAAGAGCGGCCGGTAGCAGCGCCGGCCCAGGGCCGACAACAGCACCAGCCACCCGGTGGAATGGCCTGCGATGCGTGTCATGTCTGATTCAAGTTCCCGCCAAAGGCGCGATGTCATCAACTCCCTCCGAACGCTTGCTTGTAGGCCGCAGCCGCGAGCGGCTTGCTGCCGTCGGACAGGCGCCCGTTGTAGTCAGAGGCCGGGTAGTCCCAGTACAGGTGGTAGAGCACCGGGTTGGCCTTGATCCAGTTCGCCATGTTGGTGATGAAGAGCGGGTCGTCGCCGCCCCCGAAGCCGTCGGGCCGGGTGCCCGTGGCCCATTCGGGGTAGGTCATCAGCTTGCCGCGGTCGGCCGCGAAGCGCGCATGCCAGCGCAGGCCGTAGGTGGCGGTGAGCAGCATGTTCCAGACCTGGGTGGGGGTGATGGTCTGGGGATACCAGTTGGCGTTGTAGACATCGGCGCCGATCAGGTCGACGTAGTCGTTGCCGGGGTAGGCCGGTTCGGGCGACTTGGCGCCGACGTAGACCGCCGGGCACCAGTCGAAGCTGAACTGCTGGCCGGGCGAGGCCCGCATCGCATCGACGATGCGCCTCCAGTAGGTGACCCAGGTCTGCGGCGCGTTGAGCGACGACCAGTGGAACCAGCTCGCGTTGAACTCGGGCGCAATGCGGATCGACGCGGTGGCGAAGCCGGTTTCGACCAGCCGGTCGGCAATGGTGCGGAAGTAGCCGTCATAGGCGCCGGTCGCACCGATCGCAAGGGTCGATTTGCCGTCGCGCGGCAGCATGGGCACGGTGAGCGTCAAGCGCACCGGCACGGGCTGCCAGCAGCCGGTGACCCAGCGCGCGGTGCTGACCATCGAGTCCCACGAGACGTGCGACAAGCCGTCGAGCACACGGTCCATGCGGCGGCCGAGCCAGGCTTCGTAGCCGGGAATGCGCCCGCGGCCATCGCACCCCGCGCCCTGGTAGACGCCGACTTGCGGTGGGGGGGCCGGCGGGGGCACCGCCCGAACCACGGTGGGTGTGGGGGTGGTCGAGGCGGTCTGCGACCAGACCGGGGTGGCCGCCAGCGCGGCCGCCGACCCGAGCAGGCATCGGCGCGTCAGCTTCGAATCTTCTGAAGTCGAGAGAGGGTTCATGGAAAGCTCCGGTGGTGTGGGCATCACGTCACCTGAACGAACCGTCTCGACGGGCCCGGGGCCGCCCCAACAGCACGGGCGCATGCCGGGTCAGCACCCAGGCCACCGGAAAGATGGCCGCCAGGCTCCACACCGTGAAGGGCAAGCACCATGCCCCGCCGTAGCCCGACGCCACGGCTTGCGGCCACACCGCCTTGAGCACGCCGCTGCCCACCATGAAGGCCAGCGCATGCAAGGGAAAGATCACCAGGCTGTTGTCGGACAACCAGCGCGCCAACGCGCTCGGCGGGCACAGCCTGGACACCCCCATCACCAGCATCACGCCCGCCGCCGCCGTGGGCAGGTAGAGCCAGCGCTGCTCGGCAAAGCGCAGCTCGGCAAGGTCGACACGCCACTGCGTCATGGCCAGCTGCCACCACACGACGGCCAGCAGCACGAGCCCCGCCAGCAGCGGCCACACCGCCGGCCCCCGCACCGCGTCGAAGGCCTGGGGCGCGTGGCGGCGCAGCGCGTGGCCGGCGGCATAGAACACGAGCATCAGGGCCGCGATGTCGAGGCCCCAGGGCAGGCGCAGCGTCCAGTCGAGGTGCAGCAGGGCCACCGACATCGGCAACGCCGCCAGCGTGACCGCCGTGGCCCCCAGGTTCTTGAGCAACAGCGCGTGCAGCATCGCGCAGCACAGCAAGGCCGGAAAGAACCACAGCGGCGGATTGACGAACAGGTCGGTCGAAAGGCCGGTGACCAGGCCGGTCAACGCGTCAAGCGTGCCGACATCGGCAAACTTGCCCGCCCGCGCGCCGAGCCCCCGCGTGGCCCACCAGAACGCGAGCGACACCGCGAAGAAAAACACATACGGCACCAGCAGGCTGCGTGCGTGGCGCTGCAGGCTGCGGCCGAGCGGCCACTGGGCGCGTTCGGACGTCAGCAGGCAACCCGAGAGAAAGAAGAACAACGGCATGTGAAAGCTGTAGATCAGCGTGCGCAGCCAGTACGGCGTGCCCGGCGCGTGCCCCAGCACCACCAGCACGATGCCGATGGCCTTGGCCGTGTCGATGGCGTGCAGCCGCTCACCGGCCTGCAGCGGGCGCTCGGTGGCCAGGGGCAGCACGGCACTCATCGGAAGCGCCCTTTCGGCGCGAGCGCTGCGTTCGACGCGTCAGGCGAGTTCCACACCAGCAGCGCGAGTGCGAGCCCGTGCGCGAAGGGAATGTGGATGCCGCTCAGCATGAAGATGAAGCCCACCGCGAGGCGGATGATTCCGGGCGCGGACGATTGCTTCACGCAATAGAAAAGAAAGCCGAAGTACGCGACCGCACCGACGATGCCGAACTCGAACACGATCTTGAACAGCGTGGTGCCGGCCGCCGCGTAGGTGGCGCGGTCGGCGAAGGCCTGGAAGGAGCCCGCCCCGAAGCCGAACAGCGCACGCAGCGGGTCGGGCCACAGGAACTGCTCGAACATGTAGAAGCCGCCCACATACCGCGCGAAGCCGCTCGAACCCTTCGAGGTGAACTCGCCCGAGCGCTTGAGAAAGATGTCGAGGAAGGCCAGGTCGCCGACGAGGCTGACGACCGTGAGCCCGACGCCCGCGAGCACGGCCGCACCGAGGATCAGCGTCCACTTGCCGCTGCGGACCAGCACGAAGGGCAGACACAGCGCCAGCACCATCAGGCCGGTGCCCGAGTACGACAGGACCAGCGACACGGTGAGCACCAGCAGGTGCACCGGCCGATTGAACTTGACCAGCTCGACGAGGATGCCCAGCGCCACGAGCTGACTGAAGAACGAGGGCTCGAGCATGAACACGCCGTTGGTGCGGTAGATCTCGGAGCCGTATTCGAGCCAGCCCTGCATGTTGAAGCGTGCGACCAACAACGCGGGCGGCATGAAGTTCTCGATCGGAAAGGCCAGCGCCGGCCCGATGAGGAACTGCAAGCCGTACTGCGCGATGCCCAGCCCGGCGATGACGGTGGCGATGTGCTGGAACTGCCGCAGCGCCGTGTCGTACTGCTGCCCGCCCTGCGGGATGTACAGCACGTAGGGCAGGTGCAGCACCGTCAACAGCAACAGCGAGGCCACCGAGAAAGGTTCGCCGCGCAGCAGTTGAATGCCCCACAGCACGGCCATCATCAGCACGAAGAACAGGAAGCGCCGCACCGCCACGTGCAGCCGGCCCGTGATGAGGCCGCCGAGGCTGACCGCGAAGATCAGCGGGATGGCCAGCGTGAGCCCCATCGCGCCGAAGGGCGGCACCGAGAGCTTCGAGAGGTAGGTGACGCTGATGGCCGGCACGCGGCCGATCCAGTCGGTGCGCGGGCGCTCGTCGACCGCGGCCTCGGCATGACCGTCCTCGGGCGTCTCGGTGGCGACCGGCCGCCCGGGCGCGTCGAACTCGTCGAAGGGCGCTGCGCCGCCGCGGTGCGGCAGCGAGCCGGTGGGGGCGAGTGAACTCACAGCGCGCTTCCTGCGGGCGCCTCCCACAGCGCCCGCGCGGCGTCGGGCTTCCAGCGGCGTTCGCGCACGAACAGGAGGCCACTGAAGAAGCCCAGCGCCCACGACAGATGCATCACCCCGGCGGCGGGCCCGGCCAGCAGCCCGCACAGCGAACCGTGCCTCGCCGCCAGCGCGGCCGACACCGCGGCCAGGGCGGCCATGTAGGCCGCCGGCCACAACAGCAGCCAGGGCGCGAACGGGGCCAGCACAAGAGCCGCGAGCGACAGCGTCAGGTGCAGCGGCACCGCGAGCTGGCGTGCGCGCAGCGAATGGGGGTGGCGCTTGACGGTGCGCGCACGGCCGCGGCCGTAGCTGAAGTACTGGCGCCACAGGCCGCGAAGCGTGCCCCGTGGCTGGTAGTCGAGGCGGATGTCGGCGTCGAGGTAGACCTTGGCGCCGAGCTGGCGCTGGCGGCAGTCGAACTCGGCGTCTTCGTTGTGGGTGAAGCTTTCGTCGTACCCGCCGGCGCGCCGGAAGCAGTCCATGCGAAACGCGGCGTGGTGGCCGTGATCGACGAATCCGCTGCGCCGGCCCCCGCGGTGCGCCGAGCCGCCCGAGCCGACCGGCGTGTCGGACACCCAGGCCACGGCGCGCTGCAGGCAGGTGGTGCCGGTCGAGTCCATCGGCACCACGACCGAATCAGCGCCGGTGCGGTCCATCGTTTCGACCAGGCGGCGTACGAAGCCGGGTGGGTAATGGGCATGGGCGTCGCAGCGCACCAGCACGTCGGCACTTTGGCCGAACACCCGCGCGGCCAGGTTGACCGCACGGCTCTGGATGCGCCGCGGGTTGTGCAGCAGGTGCACGTTGCTCTGCTGCGCGCCGACGAGGCGCACCACGTCAGGCGTGCCGTCGGTGCTGCCGCCGTCGGCCACGACGATGGTCATTTCAAGCGCCGTGGGCGGGTCGCTCGACAGCGCCGCGAGCACGCTCTCGATGGTCTTCGCTTCGTTGAGCGCGGGGATGACCACGAGCACGCTGCGGGCGCGCTGCGGGCTGCGAGGGGCCGCGAGCATGGCGGGCTCAATACTCATTGATCATCACGCCGGCCAGCGTGGCGGGGCTCTTGTTCACGGCGCTGACGAGTTGCTGCAAGGGCTTCATGCGCGTGCGCCCACGCCGCGCCACCACGAGGGCCGCACCGCATTTGGCGGCGAGCACGCGCGCGTCGGCACCGTAGTCGGCGGCAGGGGTGTCCACCACCACGTGGTCGAACTTGCCCAGCAGCTCTTTCATCAGCAGGCTGCATGCGGCGCGCTGCACGAGTTCGAGCGGGTTCGGCGGCACCGTGCCAACCGGCAGCACGTAGAGGCTGGGCAGGTCGGGGATGTGGTGGATGGCGTTGGCCTCGGACCGCCCGGAAAGGATGCTCGACAGGCCGCTGTGGTTGGGCACACCGAAGATCTCGTGCTGGCGCGGGGTGCGCATGTCGCCATCGACCAGCAGCGTTCGGCCGCCCAGCTGGCTGAAGGTGACGGCGATGTTGGCGGCGAAGAAGGTCTTGCCTTCGCCGCTGCTCGGGCTCATCACCGCCAATGCGCGGCGCGGTTCATCGGCACCCAGCACGCCCATCATCAACTGGCTGCGAATGTCTCGAAACGCCTCGGCCTGGTCGCTGAAGGGGTCGGTGGCGGCCACGAGTTCGGCGTTGAAGCGGTCGCCGTCGCTGGGTGCATAGGGGTAGTGGAATTGCTGCGACAAGGCCCACAGCACGTCTTGGCTGGACGCGAGCTTGAGCGCGACGGCCGACTCCCCGAAGCGCAGCCCGTGCTCGCGCTGGTGCTGCACGATCTGTTCGACCTGCGCGTCCGACAGCTTGCGCACCTGGCGCAGGAAGTCACCGATCGAGCGGTCGAGCAACGGGGCTTCGTCGTCGAACTCGCTCGGCGGCTCGGTGTAGGACGAGTGAGCGGCAGAAGGGGTCTTGAACATCAGGGTCATGGCGTGAGCGTCACTCCGTGCAGCGGTTCATCGAGGCCTGGGTGGGCAGCGGGGGGCGCGCGAGGGCACGCGCGTCACTTGGCCAGGCGCGGGAAGACGCCGAACGAGCGTCCGCCCAGGCCCGGCAGCAGGCGGCGCGAATTGACCGCACGGGCCCGTGCTGGCAGCACGCCCAGCAGCGGCTGCTTGAGCAACTGCAGCACGTCTTCTTCGGTGCGTAGGCGCTGGTCGAGCACTTCGCGCAACACCACGGTGCCGACGGCGAGCAGGCTGCCCAGCAGCAGCGCCACGGCCACGTTGAGCGCCACACGCGGCGACGAGGCGCGCGTGGGCGCAGCCGCCTTGCGCAGCACCGACACGTTGGTCTGCGTGGTCTGGCTCTCCATGCTGGTCTGGCTGACGCGCGCAGCCACGGCGTCGTAGGCGCGCTGCGCGTTCTCGACATCGCGCAGCAACACCTGCACCTCGTCGCGCTGGCCCTTCAAGCGCAGCAGCTTGCCGCGCTGCTCGTCCAACTCGGCACGCACCTGGGCCAGGCGCGCCTGGTTGACGGTGTTGTTGACCTGCATGCTGCCGGCCACGCGGCGCGTTTCGCTTTCGACGCGTGAACGCAGTTGCTGGATGCTCGCGCGCAGTTCGAGCACCTGCGGGTGTTCGGACCCGAAACGTGCGCTGAGTTCGTTGTCGCGCGCCTCGGCCTTGGCCAGCTCGGCCTTCAACGAGGCGATGAAGGGGTTGGTCAGCACCTCTTGCATCTGGTTGGGGTTGGCACCGGCCTGGCTGTGGCGGTTGGCCGATTCGTTGGCCAGCGCCTGCAGCGCGACGTACTGGCTCGACAGCTCGTTCAGGCGCGCGCTCTCGACGTCGAGCCGCTCGTCGGTGGCGATGATTCCCTTCTGCTGCTGGTAGGCCGAGAGCTTGGCCTGGGCCTGCTCCAGCGCGTCGCGCGCGGCCTTGCTGCGCTCGTCAAAGAAGTTGGTGTACTGCTTGGCCGGTTCGACGCGCAGGTCGAGCGTGGTGGCGATGTAGGCCGCGACGAAGGCGTTGGCCAGCGAGGCCGCGAGCTGCGGGTCGCGCGAGGTGTAGGTGACCGAGATGACGTTCGACTCGCGCGCGGGGCGCACGTCGAGGTCCTTCAACACCGAGTCGGCCAGCCAGGCCTGGAAGTCGCCCTCGCCGCCACCACTGGTCTGCCAGCGTTCGCGCAGTTCGGGGCTCTTGTCCATGCCGAGCGACTGCACGACGCGCAGCGCGACGCGTTCGCTCTGGAACACATCGGCCTGCGTGGCCATGTAGCTCGACACGCTCATGCCGGGCAACACCACACCGGCAATGGGGTCGGGCGACTTCACGTCGAGCACGACGGCCGCGCTGGCCGAGTACTTCTTGGGCAGCAACGCGCTCACCGCGCCCACCGCGACCACGACGCTGAGCAACACCAGCAAGGCGGAACGCCACCTGGCCCGAAGCAAAAGGAGGATGTGCGAGATCGACATGAAGGACTCCCTTTGCAGGATTCACGCCCAAGCATTCGAATCGCTTGATGGGTGGTCTTGGCATGCCCCTCGCCACACACCCGGAAGGGCCAAAAACCCAGGCGCCACGCGACTTCGCGAGCGATGAACCTCGCGTTAGTCCCAACACACGGATGTGTCTGAATGTGCTAACGGCAAAGCGGAAAAACTTACCGCTGCACCGCAAAAACTACCGCACGTTCCCGCCTTCGAGGGCCTTGAAGCGAGTCACCCACCGCGGGTCCATTGCACGGCTTTTTTGAAGCCGGACAAGGCGCTGCACCGCAACATGCGACGACAACGCACTGCTTGAATGCTGTCGTCGCGGGCTGGCTTGGAACTTGCCAACAAGGACTCCGGGTTACCACTCATTCGGAAGGACCAGGATGGCCATCACCGCTGCACGATCGACAACCTTTTCGGAGGTTCAGGCGCAATGGCAAGCCGAGGGTCGCAGCGCTTTCAGCGAGCACCTCTATCTGCGCTTCAACCAGTTCGCCGCCTTGCTGTTGCTGGTGATGTTGAGCCCCGTGATGATCGCCCTGGCCGTGCTCGTGTGGCGCCGCGACGGCGCGCCCATCTTCTTCGGGCACTACCGCGTCAGCTACCGGGGCAAGCTGTTTCGCTGCCTCAAATACCGCAGCATGTACCGCAACTCCGAGCAGATGCTGGCGGACCTGCTCGCCAGCGACCCGGTGGCACGTGCCGAGTGGGAACGCGATCAGAAGCTCACCCACGACCCCCGCATCACGCCGATCGGCCACTTCCTGCGCAAGACCAGCCTGGACGAACTGCCGCAGCTCTTCAATGTGCTGCGCGGCGAGATGAGCCTGGTGGGGCCGCGGCCCATCACGGTCGCCGAACTCACGCGCTATGGCCGCGTGCGCTGGCACTACCTGAGCGTGCGCCCCGGCATGACCGGGCTGTGGCAGGTCAGCGGCCGCAACAACACGACCTACGAAGAGCGTGTCGCGCTCGATGAGCGCTACATCGACGAACGCTCGTTCTGGATGGACCTGTCCATCCTGTTGAAGACGGTGAAGGTGGTGCTCACGCGCGATGGTGCGCGCTGACGGCAGCCGCAATGACGCCACACCCGCCGCTTCACGCCTCGCCCGATTCGCCCCCACTGCCCGATTCCGCCATGCCTGACGTCCACCCTGCAACCCAGGGCGAGCGGACCATCGTCCATCTCGCCAGCCGTGTCACCGACGCGGTGTTCGAGTTTCTCGGGCCGGCAACGCAAGTGCTCGCCGAGCAGGGGCACGCCCAGACGGTGATCCTGCTCGACGACCCGGTGCATCGCCACGTGCTGCCGCGGTTTCATGCGTCGGTGCGGCTCGCGCCCACGCCCTGCGAAGGCGGGGCCGTGCGCAACTTCCGCAACCTGCTGCATGCTTTGCAACGCGAATTGACGGTCACGCCACGGGCGGACGTTCATTTGCACGGCATCTTTCCGTCGATGCTCGGCGCGTATGCCACGCGCCTGCACCAACCGGCGCCGAAGATCTACTTTTCGCCGCACGGCTCGAACGCGTTCGGCCCGCTGAAGAGCGCCGCCGGCCTGGCGCTGCTCGCGCTGCGCCCCGGCGAGTCACGCCGCCAGCACGCGATCTCGCACGTCGGCCCCGAAGCGCGCGCGATGGCGGCAATCCGCCAGTCGGTCGACCTGATCGAAAGCCCGGTGGACGCAAGTTTCATCCGCACCCAGCACAGCGAGGCGCGGCGCCCGCTGCTGGTGGCCGGCAGCCACCGCTGCGACCCGGTGGGCGCAGCGCGCCTGGCCCAACTGGCGGTGCTGCTGGGTGAAGACGAAATGGGCATCAGCTTCAACTGGATCGGCGCACTCGACACCGAAGGCCGCGCCCGGCTGAAAGCGGCCGACGTGGCCGTCTACGACTTGCCCGCGCCCGAACGCGCCACGAAGCTGAGCCCGGGGTGGATCTACCTCGCGCCCGGTGAGGACTACGGCTTCCCGCACTACCTGGCCGAAGCGCTCGCGGTCGGCCTGCCCTGCGTGGCCTGGGACACGCCCTGCCACCGCCACGTCATCCACCACGGCGAGACGGGCTTTCTGTGCAAGTCGGAAGAAGAAATGCTGATGCGCATCGGCCAGCTGATCGAAGCGCCCGAGCTGCGTCGCAACATCGGCCAGGCCGCCAAGGACGACGCCAGCTGCCGCTTCGACCCCGCGCGCTTCGGCCAGCAGATCCTCAAGGCCTACCAGCTGCCCGCGGCTGCGGCGTGAGCCACCGCGGGTCGCATGCGCCCGCGGCTCAGCGCAAGGTGCCGCGCAGGCTGGCCGCGATGCTCGCGCCAGCCGCCGCGCCGAAGCGCTTGGCCAGGCGCTCGGCCACGTTCTCTTTGGGCGTGTAGTCGATCACCTCTTCGGCCTGCACCACCTCGCGCGCCACGTAGTCGAGGTTGCCGAGCTTGTCCACCAGGCCCATCTTCACGGCCTGCTCGCCGTTCCAGAACAGGCCCGAGAAGGTCTCGGGGGTTTCTTTCAGGCGCGCGCCCCGGCCCTCTTTCACCACGCGGATGAACTGCTGGTGGATCTGGTCGAGCATGCCCTGCACGAAGGCGCGGTGTTCGTCGGACAGCGGCGAGAACGGGTCGCCGATGCCCTTGTTGGCGCCGGCGGTCATCAGACGGCGCTCGATGCCGAGCTTTTCCATCGCGCCAGTGGCGCCGAAGCCGTCCATCAGCACGCCGATCGAGCCGACGATCGAGGCCTTGTCGGTGTAGATCTCGTCGGCCGCCACGGCGATGTAGTACGCGCCCGAGGCACACACCTCTTCGACCACCGCGTAGACCTTCTTGTTGTGCAGCTTCTTCAGGCGACGGATCTCGTCATAGACGATGCCCGATTGCACCGGGCTGCCGCCGGGCGAGTTGAAGCGCAGCACCACGGCCTTCGAGCCCTTGTCTTCGAAGGCCGACTTCAGCGCCGCCACCAGCACCTCGGCGCTCGCCTCCGAGTCGGGGCCGATCTCGCCACGCACCTCGACCAGCGCCGTGTGCGGGCCCGAAGGCGCGGTGCTCACGTGCTGCGCATTCAGGATGGCCGCCATGAACAGCAGGAACGCCAGCAGCCACACCACGCGAAAGAAGATCTTCCAGCGTCGCTCGGTGCGGCGGTCGCGCAGGTACTCGCGGGCGAAGCGCTCGATCACGGCTTCGGACACACCGCCCATCGGGGCCGTGGCCTGCACCGGCGGTGCATAGGCAGAAGCGGAAACGTTCTCGTCTTGCGGATTCATTCGGGGGACTTTCAAGGGCGCTCGCCCCGGGGGCGGGGGCCAGGCCAGGGCCTGTCAGACAGCCGGTGGCGGAAGGGTCGGCGGGGCCGGTTGGATGTCGCGGGAAGGATACCAATACACCCCATCGGCGCGCTCTTCGACGCGCAAAGCCGTGAGCCGGCCACGGCCACACGGCCCACCGGCACAGCGCCCGGTCTGCGGCTCGTACGAGGCCCCGTGCACCGCGCACAGGATGAACTCACGGTCGCCGTCGAGAAACTCGCCGGGCTGCCAGTCGAGTTCGGTCGGCACGTGGGCGCAGCGGTTCAGGTAGGCCACCACCTGGCCATCGAAGCGCAAGGCGAAGGCCCGCATCCGCTCGCGGAAGTAGTTCACGTCGAACAGCACCGCCTGGCCGCGTTCGACCAGCTCGTCGCCACCGCAGATGCGGCGCGGCGTTTCGTCCACCGGCTCAGGCATGGGTGTTGAGCCAGCGGTGCAACTCGGCGGTCGAATGCGCCACGAACTTCGTCGGGAAAGCCTCGAAGGCCGAGGGCTCGTGCGCCCCGTAGCTCACACCGATGCTGGCCGTGCCCGCGTTCACCGCGAGCTGCAGGTCGTGCGTGGTGTCGCCGATCATCAGCGTGCGCCCGGGTTCGACGCCGAACTCGCGCATCAGCTCGAGCAGCATCTGCGGGTGCGGCTTCGAGGCCGTTTCGTCGGCGGTGCGGGTGGCATCGAACATGCCGCGCAGTTCGACCGTCTCCAGCGCCTCGTCGAGCCCCTTGCGCGATTTGCCGGTGGCCACGCCCAGCCAGTGGTTGCGCGTCTTCAGCGCTTGCAGCATCTCGAGCGTGCCCTTGAACAGCACGATCTCGTGCTGCTTGGCGAAGTAGTGGTGGCGGTAGCGCAGGCCCAGCTCGGGGTAGCGCTCGCGCGCGAGGCCCGGCGCGGCGTGCTGCAGCGCTTCGGCCAGGCCCATGCCGATCACGTAGCTCGCGTCCTTGTCGCTGGGCACGGCCACGCCGAGGTCGGCGCAGGCGGCCTGGATGCAGCGCGTGATCAGCGCGGTCGAGTCGAACAGGGTGCCGTCCCAATCGAAGACGATCAGGTCGAATTGGCGGGGGCGCGTCATGGGGTCTGGGGGGCGTTGGAAGCAGACTTCGACGCCGCGAGGGCATCGACCAAGGCTTGGCATTCTGCCGGCAAGGGGGCAAAGAGTTCGATCTCTTCCTCGGTGGCAGGGTGCGCGAATTTCAGCCGCCGCGCGTGCAAGAACATGCGGTCGAAACGCTGGCCGCGCACGGCCTCGCCCTTGGCGACCGACTTGTTGAGCGCGAAGTCACCGTACTTCTCGTCGCCGACGATGGGGTGGCCCTCGTGCGCCAGGTGCACGCGGATCTGGTGGGTGCGGCCGGTCTTGATGGTCACATCGAGCAGGCTGAAGGCGCCGAAGGTCTGTTCGACCTTCACAAGCGTGATCGAGCGGCGGCCATCTTCGTCCTCTGCATCGACGGCGCGCACACGGCGTTCCCCTTCCCCGGTCAGAAACTTGTGCAGAGCCACGTCGATGACCTTCTTCTTGGCCGGCCACGCGCCGATCACCAGTGCCGCGTAGGTCTTGCCCGTCTCGCGCCCGCGGAACTGGTCTTGCAGCGCGACCAGCGCCGAGCGCTTCTTGGCGATCAGCAGCAGGCCCGAGGTCTCTTTGTCGAGCCGGTGCACGAGTTCGAGAAACTTCGCCGTCGGCCGCGCCTGGCGCAATTGCTCGATCACCCCCGAGCTGACGCCGCTGCCGCCGTGCACCGCCACGCCGGCCGGCTTGTTGATGGCGAGCAGGTGCTCGTCTTCGTAGACCACCGGAAACTCGCGCGCCGGTGCCGCCGGGGCCTCACTCTTGTCGGCCATGCGCACCGGTGGCACGCGCACCACGTCGCCCAGCGCGAGGCGCGTGTCGGCCGACGCCCGGCCCTTGTTCACCCGCACCTCGCCCGAGCGGATGACCCGGTACACGTGCGTCTTGGGCACGCCCTTGAGTTGCTTGAGCAGGAAGTTGTCGAGCCGCTGGCCTTCGGAGCCTTCGTCCACCACCACCTGCGTGACGGCCGGTGCGCTGGGCGCGGGGGCCGACGGTGGCACGCGCTGGGGCGCAGTTGCGGCGACCGGCCGGGCCGGCGACGCGTGAAGCGGCTTGGCGCTTCGTTTTGAGGGCGCTTTTCCGCTTGTAACTGGCCGATGTTTGGCCTCTATAATGCGCCGCACCACGTTTCCGTCGTAAGTGATTGATTTTTCTGAGTTTACGTCGCACCCGCGACGAGGCGTGGCGGTCAGGCCGAAGGGCTTGTCCACAGGTGATGCAACGCACCCGGTGTGAAGCGGGCGCCGTCCCCAAGTGACGGCGCGGCGAGCCTCCCGGTGCGGCAGAGAAACAAGAACGAACCCCAGACAAAGGTTTCCAAGCGGCAGACAGCTGGGAGCACATCGGCCCTGATGGCGATGGTTCCCGCTCCAGATGTCTTCCGCCCGCGTCCAGTGATCCCACAGCGGATGTTGACCCCGGCCCCCCTCCCCGTCCTCGCCTGTCGCGCGCCCTGGCCTTCTGCCGGGCCGCGCGCTCAGTCGCGTGCGGCCGAGGCCTTGCCCGGACGACGCGCCTCACGGCCCGCCAAAGCCACTGCCACGCATGCGCCAACGCTGCCACCGGCCGGCCGATCGATCGATTGATCGTCACCGCGTTCCTTCCGCAGTCCAGGGCGATTCCTTCCGGTTCATCCGCGTTTCTCGTGCATCGATGAGCCGCCCCTGAGACTTCAGTGGCGGCATGTTGACGCGGTTGCCACCCACACGGTGGTGCCGCAAGGAGCGCACATGAAACGCATGCTGATCAATGCGACGCAGCAAGAAGAGCGTCGCCTGGCCATCGTCGATGGTCAGAAGCTGATGGACTTCGAAACCGAAATCGAAGGCCGCGAACAACGCAAGGGCAACATCTACAAGGCCGTTGTCACGCGCGTCGAGCCCTCGCTCGAAGCCTGCTTCGTCGATTACGGCGAAGACCGCCACGGCTTCCTGCCGTTCAAAGAGGTCTCGCGCAACTACTTCCGCGAAGGCGTGGACGTGCGCAACGCCCGCATCCAGGACGCGCTCAAAGAAGGCGACGAACTGCTGGTGCAGGTCGAGAAAGAAGAACGCGGCAACAAGGGCGCGGCGCTGACGACCTTCGTCTCGCTGGCCGGCCGCTACCTGGTGCTGATGCCCAACAACCCGCGCGGCGGTGGCGTCTCGCGCCGCATCGAGGGCGAAGACCGCGAGGAGCTGAAGGAAGCCCTCGACCAGCTCGAATACGACCGCAAGGGCATGAGCCTGATCGCCCGCACCGCCGGCATCGGGCGCAGCGCCAAAGAACTGCAGTGGGACCTCGACTACATGCTCAAGCTCTGGACCGCCATCGACGGTGCAGCCCAGGGCGGCAAGGGCGCCTTCCTGATCTACCAGGAGTCGTCGCTCGTCATCCGCGCGATCCGCGACTACTTCACCCCGGACATCGGCGAGATCCTGATCGACACCGACGACATCTACGAACAGGCCCAGCAGTTCATGGACCACGTGATGCCCGAGGCCAAGGGCCGGGTCAAGCGTTACCGTGACGATGCGCCGCTGTTCAGCCGCTTCCAGATCGAGCACCAGATCGAGACCGCGTTCTCGCGCACGGTGAACCTGCCCTCGGGCGGCGCCATCGTGATCGACCACACCGAAGCGCTGGTGTCGGTGGACGTGAACTCGGCCCGCGCCACGCGCGGCAGCGACATCGAAGAGACCGCCACCCGCACCAACCTCGAAGCGGCCGACGAGATCGCCCGCCAGATGCGCCTGCGCGACCTGGGCGGCCTGATCGTCGTGGACTTCATCGACATGGAAGAGTCGAAGAACCGCCGCGAGGTCGAGACCCGCCTGCGCGATGCGCTGCGCCAAGACCGCGCCCGCGTGCAGTTCTCGTCGATCAGCAAGTTCGGCCTGCTCGAATTGAGCCGCCAGCGCCTGCGCCCGGCGCTGAGCGAAGGCAGCCACATCACCTGCCCGCGCTGCAACGGCACCGGCCACATCCGCGACACCGAATCGTCGGCGCTGCAGATCCTGCGCATGGTCCAAGAAGAAGCCATGAAGGACAACACCGTCGCCGTGCACGTGCAAGTGCCGGTGGAGGTGACCTCCTTCCTGCTGAACGAGAAGCGCACCGAGATCACCAAGATCGAACTGAAGCAGCGCGTGACCGTGCTGCTGGTGCCCAACCGCAACCTCGAAACGCCGAACTACAAGCTCGAACGCCTGCGCCACGACGACCCGCGCCTCGAAAACCTGCAAGCCAGCTACACGATGGTCGAGGAGCCGGAAGACGAAGTCGGCATCACCCGCCGCGAGAAGGCCAAGGCCAAGCAAGAGCCGGTGATCAAGGGCATCCTGCCCGAAACCCCGGCCCCGCAGCCCGAGCCCAAGCCCGAGCCCGTGGTGGCCGTGCCGGCCCCGGCGCCCGTGGCAGCCGCCCCGGCACCGGTCGTGGCAGGCGGTGGCTTCTTCGGCTGGATCAAGAAGCTCTTCGGCGGCGAACCCGAAGCCGCACCGGCCCAGCCGGCCCCTGCACCGGCCGCAGCCGAGCCGGGTGAACGCCGCGAAGGCCGTGGCGAACGCGGTGACCGAGGCCGCGGTGGGCGTGGCGGTCGCGGTGGACGCGAGGGCCGTGAAGGACGCGAAGGGCGTGAAGCCCGCGGCGAGCGCGGCGGTGAACGTGGCGAGCGTGGCAACCGCGAAGGCGGTGGCCGCGATGGCAACCGGGACGACAAGCGAGAAGGCGGTCGCAACGGCCGTCGCAACGAACGCGCCGAACGCCCCGAAGAATCGACCGACACAGCCACCGCACGCAGCGGTGACGAATCGCAGCGCCAGGCGCCCCGCGAAGCGCGCGGTGAAGGCCGCGGAGAGGGCCGCGGTGAAGCACGCGGTGAAGCACGCGGCGAGGGCCGTGAAGGCCGCGGCGAAGGCAATCGCCGGGGCCCGCGCCCTGAGCGCGAACCGCGCCGCAACCCCGCCGCTGAAGCCCCGACGGACGAGGCCGCCCCGATCAGCGCTTTCGCCGACACGCAGCCGTCGCCCGACGCCGCACCGGGCGACGAGGCCGGCGAGCGCCAGAACCGCCGCCGCCGCCGTGGCCGTGGCGGCCGTGACCGCGACGAAACCCGCCAGGACGGCGTGAACGGCGAAGCCAATGGCACTGCGCAAGACGAACTGGGCCTCGACGCGCCGGTCGCCGAACGTGAAGCCCACGAGGCCCCGGCCCACGCCGAAGGTGGTGAGCGCGAAGCCAGCACCGGTGAACGCGAGGCCGGTGAAGCAGGCGAACGCGAAGGCGGTCGCCGCCGTGGCGGCCGTGGCCGCAACCGCCAGCGCCGCGAAGAGGGTGCGAGCGGTGAGGCCCTGGCCGACGGCACGCAGGCCAGCGACGCCGATGCGCTGATCGACGCCCCGGCACACGCCACCGTCGAGCCGATGCCGGTGTTCGAGCCGCGAGATGTCGCCCCCGTGGCGCCGATCGCGCGTCCGGTCGCCGCGCCGGTGGTGGTCGCCGAAGCGCCGGTCGAGGCCCAGCCGGTGGTGGCTGCGCCGGTGGCCCCGGTGGTGGTCGCTGTCGCTTCGGCCCCCGCGCCGGCACCGGTCCAGCCCTATGTCCTGCCCGCGCAAGAGCTGTCGGCCGTGGCGGCGAGCCTGGGCCTGGAGTGGGTGCAGTCGGACACCGACAAGATCCGCGCCGCGCAAGAGGCGATCGCCAGCGAGCCCAAGCCCGTGCACGTGCCGCGTGAGCCGCAAGCGGTGGTGGCCATCGACGAAGGCCCGCTGGTGCTGGTCGAGACCCGCAAGGACCTCTCGCAGATCAAGCTGCCGTTCGAAGTGCCGGGCGCCGGCGGATCGCAGCAACAGCCGCAGGCCTGACCGGGCCCTCTCGGCCCCGAACGAAAACGGCGCACCGAGGTGCGCCGTTTTTCATGGCCGCAACGCCGTCGCGGCCGGATCTCGGCCCCGCCCGTTCAGGGCAGCATTTCGAGCGCGTGCTGGTAGGCCGGGTCGTGCATCAGCGCATCCCAGGTCAAGGGCGCGCTTTGAGGCAGCAGCTTGACGCGCCGCGCCTCGCTGTCGGCATCGAGCTGCCAGCCGCCTTGCGCCTGCGCCTGGGCCAGGCCGTCGAGCAGTTCATCGACAGCGGCGCCGCCATCGAGCGACTGGTTGCACAGCAGCACCAGGTCGCAGCCGGCGTTGAGCGCGGCCACGCCCGCATCCGCATACGAGACCACGGCGCCGTCAAGGCGGCGGGCGCCTTCCATGCTGAGGTCGTCGCTGAAGATCGCGCCGTTGAAACCGAGCTGGATGCGCAGGATGTCTTTGAGCCAGCGCGCCGAGAAGCCGGCCGGCCGCGCATCGACCTTCGGGTACATCACGTGCGCGGGCATCACGCTTTGCAGGCTGGTGCTGAGCCATTCGTAGGGCTTGGCGTCGTCGCTGAGGATGGCTTTCAGCGAGCGTTTGTCCACCGGCACGTCCACGTGGCTGTCCGCCTTGACGAAGCCGTGGCCGGGGAAGTGCTTGCCGCAGTTGGCCATGCCGGCCTGCAGCAGGCCGTGCATCAGGCTCTTGGCGAGCAGGGTGGCGACGCGGGCGTCGCGGTGGAAGGCGCGGTCGCCGATGACGGCCGAGCCGCCGTGGTCGAGGTCGAGCACGGGCGTGAAGCTCAGGTCGATGCCGCAGGCACGCAGCTCGGCCGCAAGCACGTAGCCGGCGGCGGTGGCAGCGTCGGTGGCGGCCATGGCGTCTTTCATCCACAGCTCGCCCAGCGCGCGCATCGGCGGCAGGTGGGTGAAGCCGTCGGTGCGGAAGCGCTGCACCCGGCCGCCTTCGTGGTCCACACACACCAGCACGTCGGGGCGGATGGCCTTGATCTCGGCGACCAGCTCGGTGACCTGCTGGCGGCTGACCCAGTTGCGGCCGAAGAAGATGAGCCCGCCGGTCAGCGGGTGTTGCAGGCGGCGGCGGTCGTCGGCGTCGAGCGTGGTGCCGGCGATGTCGAGCACGACCGGGGCGTGGTGGGTCATGGGGTCAGTCCTTGGTTTCGACGACGACGAAGCTGGATGCCATGTCCTCTTCGTCGGTGACAGAGACATGGGCGCGCAGTTGGCGGGCGTCGAACCACGCCGCCAGCGCGCCATGCAGGTGGATTTCGGGCTTGCCGTTGGCGGCATTGAGGATCTCGCAGGCGCGCCAGGTCATGGGCATGTGCAGGCCGAGGCCGATGGCTTTCGAGAACGCCTCTTTGGCCGAGAAGCGGGTGGCGAGGTAGCTCCAGCCGCGCGCCTCGACGCGTTCGCGCCGGGCGTGGAAGACCTTCAGCTCGTTCGGGCCCAGCACCTTTTCGGCGAAGCGGTCGCCGCGCCGCGCGAGCACCTCGCGGATGCGGCGGATGTCGCAGAGGTCGGTGCCCACGCCGTAGATCATGACGACCCCTCGGCTGCGGCGTACCGCTGCCGATGCCCCGAGGGGATGCGGGCCCGCTGGGATTGAACACCGTTGGATGTCATGCGCTCGCTTGATGAATGCAGCGCAGGTAGTCGCGCACGGTCTCGGTCATGCCGAGTTCGAGCGCATCGGCGATGAGCGCGTGGCCGATGGACACCTCTTGAACACCGGGCACGGCGCGCAGGAACGCGCCGAGGTTGTCGCGGTTGAGGTCGTGCCCGGCGTTCACGCCCAGGCCTTCGCGCAGCGCGGCTTCGGCGGTGGCGGTGTAGCCGGCCAGCACGCGTGCCTCGTCGGGCGTGCCGTGGGCACGGGCGTAGTGCTCGGTGTACAGCTCGACGCGGTCAGCGCCCAGCTCGCGCACGGCGCGCATCTGCGACGGGTCCGGGTCCATGAAGAGGCTGACGCGCACGCCCAGGACCTTGCACTCCGCGACCAGCGGGGCGAGCACGGCCGCGTCTTGCGGAAAGCGCCAGCCGTGGTCCGAGGTCGATTGCTCGACGCTGTCGGGCACGAAGGTGGCCTGGTGCGGGCGCACTTCGCGCACGATGGCCATCAGGTTGTGCAGCGGGTTGCCTTCGATGTTGTATTCGGCCTGCGGCCATTGCTGCATCAGCGTGGCCAGCTCGTGCACATCGCTCAGGCGGATGTGGCGCGCGTCGGGGCGGGGGTGCACGGTGATGCCGTGCGCCCCGGCTTCGAGGGCCAGCGTCGCGGCGCGCGTGACGCTCGGGATGCCGATCGGCCGCGTGTTGCGCAACAGGGCCACCTTGTTGACGTTGACCGACAAGGCGGTGTGGCCACGGTGGTTGTCGAGACCGCTGGAGAGCAGTGGATTCATGGCGGGGTGTTCAGAGCGACTGCAGGTCGAGCATCACCTGGCGCGTGCGCAGCACAGGGGTGCCGAGATGATAGTGAAGCAGGCCCCGCAGCACGCCGCGCAGATCAGGCAGGCCGCGCGCGCAGGCATGCTGAAGCGCGATGGCGCTGCCGTGCTGCAGGGCGGCCTGCAGGCCGATCAGCACGTCGCCACTCAGCGTGCCCTCGCCCACGCGGGGCTGCGTGACTCCGGCCTCGGCCAGCAGGTCGTAGCGGCCGGTCGGTTCGACCGCCTCTTGCGTCAGCGTGACGAGGCTCAGGTCGGGCAGCACACCCAGTTCGCTCAGCAGGCTCAGCTCGAAGGCGCGCAGCGCGGCCTGGCTGCCGATCTCGCCATCGGCGCCGAGCATGGGCAGGGTCTGCGCATAGATGTCGAAGAGCGAGGGGTGCGGGTCTTGCCGGGCCAGCAGCTTCAGCAGCAGCTCGTTGAGGTAGAAGCCGCTGAAGAGCGCCGCACCGGTCAGCATGGCCGCGCCGCCGGCCCATTCGGCTCCGCGCAGGTTCATCACCTCGCCGGGGCTGTCGCCCGTGCCCTTGTCGGTCTTGGGCGGTCGGCCCAGGGACACCTGGATGCGCTGGAAGGGCAACAGCACCGAGCGCAGCTGAGAGTAGGGCCGCTTGGCCCCCTTGGCGACCACGGCCACGCGGCCGAGGTCGCGGGTGAACAGGTCGAGGACCAGGCTGGTCTCGCTCCAGTCGTAGCGGTGCAGCACATAGGCCGCGAGCGTGGTGGGCAGGCGCGGCGCGCGGGTCGTCGCCATGGACCGGGGTCGATGCGCGGCTGCGGCTTATTCGTAGCCGTAGGTGCGCAGGTGCTCTTCGGTGTCGGCCCATCCCGAACGCACCTTGACCCACAGCTCGAGGAAGACTTTCGCGTCCATCAGGCGTTCGAGATCCTGGCGGGCTTCGGAGCCGATGCGCTTCAGGCGCTCGCCCTCGTGGCCGATGATCATGCCCTTGTGCGCGTCGCGGTCCACCACGATGCAGGCGGCGATGCGGCGCAGGTTGCCTTCTTCTTCGAACTTCTCGATCACGACGGTCGATGTGTAGGGCAACTCGTCGCCCGTCAGGCGAAAGAGCTTCTCGCGGATCAACTCGCTGGCGAGGAAGCGCTCGCTGCGGTCGGTCAGCGCGTCTTCTTCATAGAACCACGGCTGCTCGGGCAGGTAGGGTTTGACGATGCCCAGCAGGCGCTGCACATCGGCTTCTTTCTTCGCGCTCAGCGGCACGAACTCGGCAAAGGCATGGCGCTCTTGCATGCCCTTGAGCCAGGGCAGCATCTCGGCGCGGCGCTGCACGGCGTCGAGCTTGTTGGCGACCAGGATCACCGGCTTGTCGCTGGGCATGAGCGCCAGCACCTTGGCATCGTCCAAGCCGAAGCGGCCGGCCTCGACGACGAACAGCACCACGTCCACATCGCCCAGCACGCCCTGCACGGTGCGGTTGAGGGTGCGGTTGAGCGGGGCGCTGTGCTTGGTCTGAAAGCCGGGCGTATCGACGAAGACGAACTGTGAATCCTCGACCGTGCGAATGCCGGTGATGCGGTGGCGTGTGGTCTGCGCCTTGGCCGAGGTGATGCTGACCTTCTGTCCCACCAAGGCGTTGAGCAGCGTGGATTTACCCACGTTCGGCCGCCCGACGATGGCGATCAGCCCGCAGCGCGGGCCGATCCCCTCCCCGTCATGCGAGGAAAGGTCGGAGCCGATGGGCTCACCCGGCTCGGCGCCGTCGGTGGCAGAAACGTCAGTCATGAAAAGAGGTGTGAAGAGAAAGGGTCAAGACCGCAGCGCACTGCCCGGCTTGTCGCTGGCCTTCAGGCCGGCCAGCATGCGTCGCGCGGCTTCTTGCTCGGCGACGCGGCGCGAGCGACCTTCGCCGGTTTCGGCAAGGCCCAGGGCCGGCACCGCGCATTCGACCTCGAAGGTCTGCGCATGTGCCTGCCCGCGCGTGGCCAGGATGCGGTAGGCCGGCACCGGGAGGCGACGCGCTTGCAACCACTCCTGCAACTCGGTTTTGGCGTCCTTGGCCCAGCTGTCCATGTCGGTGGTGGCGATCACTTCACCGAACAGGCGCCGCACCAGCGCGCTGGCGGGCTCGAAACCACCATCCAAGAAGGTAGCACCGATCACCGCTTCGAGCGCGTCCGCCAGAATCGACGGGCGCTGCGCCCCGCCGCCGCGGGCCTCGCCTTCGCTCAGGCGTAGCACCTCGGGCAAACCGACCAGAACCGCCACGCGGTGCAGGCTGTCTTCACGCACGAGGTGGGCCCGCACGCGGGTCAGGTCGCCTTCGTCGGACCCGGCGAAGCGCTCGAACAGCAGTCCGCTGATGGCCAGGCTCAAGACCGCATCGCCGAGGAATTCAAGCCGCTCGTTGTGGTCAGCCCCGAAGCTGCGGTGCGTGACCGCACGACTCAGCAACTCGGGCTGGTTGAAGCGGTACCCCAGGCGCTGCTGGAGTGTTGCGAGTCGGGCGTCCAAGCGTGTTGCGGTTCGGCTACTTGTCCGAACTGCCCTCGTACTTGATCAGCAGGTAGACCGGTGCCATCAGTTCGATCTCTTTGTCGTAGGCGAAGCGGATCACGACCTTGTCGTTGACTTTGGTGATCTCGAGATCGTTGCCCTTCAAGCTGGTGATCGAGTATTCGATCGACTTGCGACGTTCGAACGATGCCCTAATCTCGGGCACGGTGGTGACGCCCTCTGCGGCAATGTCCTTCACGGCCTTTTTGATGGTCAAGTATTCATTGACCGTCGGAACGACGCGCAAGAACACGAGCGCCAGAAAACCGATGACGATGGCCCAGAACAGCAGGCCGAACAGCGTGATGCCGCGCTGGTTGCGCAGGCGTCGAAGCTCCACGGTCATGAGGTCATGCTCCTTGTCGTGCTACCTTAGTTGAACGCGCCGATGCGGCTCAGGTTCCCGAGGTTCATCCACACGAAGAACGCCTTGCCGACGATGTTTTCATCGGGCACGAAGCCCCAGTAACGCGAATCTTGTGAGTGGTCCCGGTTGTCGCCCAGCATGAAGTAATGGCCGGGCGGCACCTTGCAGGTGACGCCTTCCGCACTGTAGCGGCAGTTTTCCTGGAAAGGAAACTGATGCAGCGGCCGCACCTCGGTCGCCTGCTGCCGGTTGACCAGAATGTGGTGGTCCACGCTGCCGAGCTTCTCGGTGAAGTGATCGAAGTAGCGTGCGCTCTCGTCGTCATAGAACTGGGCTTGCGGCTGGGTGGCCGTCGGCTCCCCATTCACATAGAGCTGCTGGTTGCGGTACGAGATCTCGTCACCAGGCACACCGACCACACGCTTGATGTAATCGATGCTCGGGTTGGCGGGGTAGCGAAACACCATCACGTCACCACGCTGCGGGTCGTTGACCTCGATGATCTTCTTGTTGATCACCGGCAGGCGCACGCCGTAGTGGTACTTGTTCACGAGAATCAAGTCGTTGACCAGCAGCGTCGGCACCATCGAGCCCGACGGGATCTTGAAGGGCTCGAACAGAAACGAGCGCAGCAAAAAGACCACCAAGATCACCGGAAAAAGCCCCGCCGTCCAGTCCAGCCACCACGGCTGCATCAGCAGGCGGCCACGCGCTTCGGCGATGTCGCCATCGACCTTGACGATGCCCTGCTTGGCCAGTTGCTCGCGGCGCTCGGAGTCTTGTCGCTCCAGCTCCGCGACGGACGATTGCCGTTTCGGCGCGAAGTAGAAGCGCTCGGCCAACCAGTAAGCGAAGGTGACGACGCTCAGGATGAATAGCAGCAGCGAGAAATTGCCTGTCCACTTGCCGAGGTACCAACCCCCAAGATACACCGCGAGGCACGCGTA
This sequence comes from Piscinibacter sp. PDB5-1, assembly GCF_056676035.1. Lineage (NCBI taxonomy): Bacteria > Pseudomonadati > Pseudomonadota > Betaproteobacteria > Burkholderiales > Sphaerotilaceae > Piscinibacter > Piscinibacter sp. PDB5-1. The sequence continues at coordinate 899,111 of NZ_JBWVZL010000002.1, forward strand.
GAGCAAACCGGTCAGAGAACCCATCAGTCGTCCACTTGCAGGATGGCCAGGAACGCTTCCTGCGGCACCTCGACGGAGCCGATCTGTTTCATGCGTTTCTTGCCGGCCTTTTGTTTTTCGAGGAGCTTGCGCTTGCGGGTGATGTCACCGCCATAGCACTTCGCGATCACGTTCTTGCGAAGGGCTTTGATTGTCTCACGCGCGATGATGTTGGCCCCGATGGCCGCCTGCACCGCCACGTCGTACTGCTGGCGCGAAATCAGCTCGCGCATCTTGGCCACGACGGCACGGCTGCGGTACTGGCTCTGGGCCCGGTGGACGATGATCGACAGCGCGTCGACCTTGTCGCCGTTGAGCAGGATGTCGACCTTCACGACGTCGGAGCCGCGGTATTCCTTGAACTCGTAGTCCATCGAGGCATAGCCCCGCGACACGCTCTTCAGCTTGTCGAAGAAGTCGAGCACGATCTCGGCCAGCGGCATCTCGTAGGTGAGCATCACCTGGCGACCGTGGTAGGCCATGTTGATCTGGGTGCCGCGCTTCAGGTTGGCCAGCGTCATCACCGGGCCGACATAGTCCTGCGGCATGTAGAGGTGCACCGTGACGATGGGCTCACGGATCTCGCGGATGCGGCCCAGGTCGGGCATCTTCGACGGGTTCTCGACCTGCAGCACCTCGCCGTTGTTAAGTTCGACTTCGTAGACCACGCTCGGCGCGGTGGTGATGAGGTCCTGGTCGAACTCGCGTTCGAGCCGCTCCTGCACGATCTCCATGTGCAAGAGGCCCAAGAAGCCACAACGGAAACCAAAACCCAACGCCTGGCTCACCTCGGGCTCGTAACGCAGCGACGAGTCGTTGAGCTTCAGCTTTTCGAGCGCGTCGCGCAGTTGGTCGTACTCGCTGGCTTCGGTCGGGTACAGACCCGCGAACACCTGGGGCTGGATTTCCTTGAAACCCGGCAGCGCCTCGTCGGCGGGGCCGAGGTTGTTCGGCAGCTTCTTCTCCAACGTGATGGTGTCGCCCACCTTCGCCGCCTGCAGTTCCTTGATGCCGGCGATGACGAAACCCACCTCACCCGCGCGCAGAGCGTCGCGTGACAGCGACTTGGGCGTGAACACACCCAGTTGCTCGGCCCCGTAGACCGCGCCGGTGGCCATCATCTTGATGCGCTCACCCTTCTTGAGTTCGCCATCGACCACACGCACCAGCATCACCACGCCGACGTAGTTGTCGAACCACGAGTCGATGATCATCGCGCGCAGCGGCGCGTCGGGCTTGCCCTGCGGCGGAGGCATGCGGGCGATCACCGCTTCGAGGATGTCGTCGATGCCTTCGCCGGTCTTCGCGCTGCACGGAATGGCGTCCGCCGCGTCGATGCCGATCACGTCTTCGATCTCTTCTTTCGCGCGCGCCGGGTCTGCCTGCGGCAGATCCATCTTGTTGAGCACAGGGATCACGTGCACACCGAGGTCGAGCGCGGTGTAGCAGTTCGCCACCGTCTGCGCCTCTACGCCCTGGCTTGCGTCCACAACCAGCAGCGCGCCTTCGCAGGCCGACAGCGAGCGGCTGACTTCATAAGAGAAGTCCACGTGCCCCGGCGTGTCGATCAGGTTGAGCTGGTAGACCTGCCCGTTGCGGGCGGTGTAGGTCAGCGCAGCGGTCTGCGCCTTGATGGTGATGCCGCGCTCACGCTCGATGTCCATCGAGTCGAGCACCTGGGCCTCCATCTCGCGGTCGCTCAGGCCGCCGCAACGTTGAATCAGTCGATCGGCGAGCGTCGATTTGCCGTGGTCGATGTGGGCAATGATGGAGAAGTTGCGGATGTGATCCATGGGGTCTTGCATCTGAGCGCTTCGATATGAGCCGCATCGAAGACGATGCATCGAAGGTCACTTCGCTTGCGCGGGTGAGACGGACTCAAGCCGTGCGATGAACAAAAAAAAGGCACGTCGAAAGATTGACGCGCCTTCCAACAAAAACGTATGGCAACTGCTTGTTGGGCCTTCATTGTAGCCAAAAGCACCCTGCTGAAAACCGCGCCGTTGCTTGATTTCTTGCCGTTGCGACTCGCCAACAGCAAAAACCATCCACAAGTTATCAACAAAGCACTGTGGGCAGCCTGGGGATACTTTGGCCGCTTGGCGACTGCCTTTGCAGACCGCCGGAAAGCTGCGTCAAAGAGCGCCGATTCTATGCGAGCGGCTGACGGAATCTCGGTAACACGGCAAAAATGTGTGCGCTCGCAAACTTAACTCGGACCGGTGCACCTCCCTGTGTCAGGGCTGAAGATTTCACATTGCAGAAAGTCCGACCGCCCCACTCAGCCGTCACGGCGGGACGGCCACCACCCGCGCATCACTTCACTTGATGACAGGGATGCGGACAAACTGCGCCCAATTGCCACGCAGGACGGTCACCGACAACGGCTTCGTGCGATCGGCCTTCGCCAAGATGGCTTCGAACTGCTTCACATCGGGCACCTCGGTCGTGCCCACCGCGAGGATCACATCACCGACGCGCATGCCGACTGCCTCGGCCCCGGCTGCGACCGCCGTCACCCGTACGCCGCCCAGACCGCGCAAGGCCTGGCGGTCGCTGTCGCGCAGGTTCGCCACAGTCAGACCCCAGGTCTTGGCCACGTTCGATCCGCGCGGCTCACCGTTCTCGGGCGTCGCGCCGCGTTCGTTCGCAGCGGTGTTCACCGGCAGTTCGCCAAGCGTGGCCTTGAACTCCATCATCTTGCCGCGCCGGTTGACCTGAAGCGCCACCGGCGAACCGGGCTTGATCGCCCCGAGCGTGCGGCGCAGTTCTGCCGCGCTGTCGATGCCGCGGCCGTTCACCGAGATGATCACGTCACCGGGGCGGATGCCCGCCTTGTCGCCCGGAGCGTCGGGGACCACCTCGCGCACGAACGCGCCCTTGAACTTGCTCTTGTTGAGGCCGTACTCCTCGGCCAGTTCGCGCGGCGGCACATCGACCGGCAGGATGCCGAGGTATCCGCGCACCACGCGCCCACCCGACTTCAGCTGATCGGCGATGCGCATCGCTTCGTCGATGGGGATGGCGAACGACACGCCGATGAAGCTGCCGACCGGGCTGAGGATCTGCGAGTTGATGCCGACCGCTTCGCCGCGGATGTTGATCAGCGGACCGCCGGAGTTGCCCGGGTTCACCGCCACGTCGGTCTGGATGAACGGCACGTCGGAGCCCGTCTCACGCGCCTTGCCGCTGACGATGCCAGCAGTGACGCTGTTCTCCAGTCCGAACGGCGAGCCGATCGCCACCACCCACTCGCCGACGCGCAGCTTGCTGGCGTCTCCGATTTTCAGCACCGGCAGGCTGCTGGCTTCGATCTTCACCAGGGCCACATCGGTGCGCTCGTCGGCACCAAGAATCTTGGCCTTGAATTCGCGTTTGTCGGTGAGCGTGACGTAGACCTCGCTCGCGCCCTCGATCACGTGCGCATTCGTCAGCACATGACCGTCGGCACTGATGATGAAACCCGAGCCCTCGCCCCGGCGCACTTCTTCACCGGGCTGCGCCGGGTTTTGCCGGCGGAACAAAGGATTGCGCGGCTGTTCCAGCACGCGCTCGGTGGTGCGGATGTTGACCACCGCCGGCCCCACGCGCTCGACCAGGTCGGCGAAGTCGGGCAGTTCGCGCAGCTGGGCGCGGGCAGTTTGCGGCAGCGCGACCAGCAGCAAGGACAGCACCGCAGCCCCAATCGCAACGGCGGCACGGCGACCGATGACACCCCACGGCAACATGGCGCGCGAAGCAGGCAAGCTGGACAACATAGAAACCTCGGTTGGGAATCAATCAGAAAACCGCGATCTTGCCGCGCCAGGGCTTTGGGCCCTTTGGCCGCACGGCAGCGAGACGCTACTTCTTGCGCTCAAGCCCTTGAGAGAACTGCCGCAAGGTCGGCGCCGGCACGTCACCCATCACGGTGATCCACCAGTCGCCGTGCCGACGCATGAGGGTCTGCGTGGCGCCGATGGCAGCCGCCATGGGGCGCGAATGCCGTTCGGCGTTGTAGGGCTCGATGAAGATCGACACATAAGTCAGCCCGTCGGAATAGACGGTCTGCAGCATCTGCGCTTCGGGGGATGCGGCCGACGCTTGCTGCGACAACGGCCCGTCGAACGGCCGCTTGGTGCAGCTCACGAGCTTGAAGCCAGGCACGCCGACTTTCAAGCTCCAACCCTCGGCTTCGAGCCGGGTCGGCACCAGAGCGGGCTTGAGCACACGGTAACCATCGAGCTTCTTCAGCGGCTGCACCACCAGATCGAACTGCGGCTTGACGCCGATGCTCACCTCCGAGAACGCCGACGATTCCAGCACCTCATGCCGCTCGTTGAGCACCTCGGTGCGCAGCAACAAGCCGCTGGCCTGATCGACCCACAGCCGATGGCCGTAGCGATGCGCATCCTTGGGCTTGAGCACGAGCACCTGGGACTCGCGCCCCGCCACCCGCTCGACGCCGTTGAGCAGCTTCATGTCGTAGAAGTCAGGGATGCGATCCGCCCCGCGCTGCAGCACGCCCGGGAACGAACTCACGCCCTCGCGCTGCTCGACCATTGCCACCTTGTTCTGCGGCCACACGGTGTGCACCACGTCGTTCTGGCGAAACACGTGGCGCATCTGGCCTTCGAGCGAGTCGATGCGCTCGTACTGGTCGTTGCCGTCACAGAAATGGGCGATGCGCGAGCTGGCCACCGTGCCGCCCGCGCTGACGACCACCGTGCCCTGGTAGTTGCGCTTGTTGGCGGCGTCGTGGATGCGGGTCAGCCACGCGCGCGCTTCGCGGGCCTCGACGAACGGGTCGCCATTGGCCGCCGATGCCCCCTGGGCACCCGCGGGAAGCGGCGCGAACGCGATCACCGCGCAAGCCAGTGCGACGAACGGAAAACGGATTCGCATGGGCGCGGGGCCGCGAAACTCAGCGGCCCGTGCCATCGGCGGCGGCACTGCGCAGGAAGCCCGACGGCACGCCCGGCGCCGAACTGCCGCCGAACTTCTTGTGGGCGGCCAGGTACTGGTCCAGCCGCGCGTCTCGAATGAGCCGCCCGTTCAGCACCACAGCCTGCGGTTCTTCGCCCGAAGCCGACGCCGCCGCCGTAGCACTCACAACCTGCAGACCCGGCGCCACGGCCGGTTGACCCTGGGCCAGCGTCGGATCGCCCGCGAGCGGCGGGCCAAACTGGGTGACGGCCACGACACCGACCACCGCCACGAAGCCGGCAGCCACAGCCATCGACCCAGCCCAGAGGCGGCGACGCGCCGGCGCAGCAGCGTCCAGCGGCGCGTCGGATTGCTCGGGCGCGAGCACCACCGGCTCTTGCGCCAGGCGGTCACGCAACGCCGCAAGGAACTGGGCGTCGCGACCCGGTCGGCTCGCCAGTTCATCGGAGCGCAGCACATCACCGATCAACTGGTACGCATGCCAGGTCGATCGGGACGAGGCCTCGTCACGCCACTGCGCGCACGCGCGCTGCACTTCGGACGCTTCGAGTTCGCCATCGACCAGCGCCGAAAGGCGCTCACCGGCGGGCAGGCTGCTGTCAGTCCACTGCGACATGACCATCTCCAAGACACAAACACTGAATGCGAGAACAGCGCATCACCAACGCTCCCCTTCGCGGGTATCCAGCAAGGGTCGCAAACGCTGGGCAATCGCCTCGCGTGCACGAAAGATTCTGGAGCGAACCGTGCCGATCGGGCAGTTCATGACCTCCGCGATCTCGTCGTAGCTCAAGCCTTCGATCTCGCGCAGGGTGATCGCCTGCCGCAAGTCCTCGGACAAATCCTCGATCGCGGAGTTCACGGCGGCGGCGATTTCCTTGCTCGCCAGCACAGCGTCGGGCGTTTCGCCGTCTGTTAGTTCGTTCTCTACCCGGGAAGTTTCGTCGTCGTCATCGCGGCTGGCGCGTGCGGATTCCGTCACGATCGGATCGCGTTTCAAGTCGACCAGTGCCTTCTTGGCCGTGTTGACGGCGATGCGGTAGAGCCAGGTGTAGAAGGCGCTGTCCCCACGGAACTGGGGGATGGCCCGGTAAGCGCGGATGAAAGTTTCCTGGGCGATGTCTTGCACCAGGTCCACGTCGCGCACCATGCGGCCGATCAAGCGCTCGATGCGCCGCTGGTACTTGACCACCAGCATCTCGAACGCCTTGACGTCCCCCCGCTTGACGCGTTCGATCAGCGGGGCATCGGCGTCGGTCGAGGTCATTCAGGCGTGGAGGTCTCTGCTCGGCGGCAAGGTGGAAGGGGGCGAAGGCCGCGGAAATATACCGTACAGCGCAACGCATGCCAGTGTGTCTCATGCCCTGAACGCTGGATGGGCAACCAGCGGCTGCGCCAGTGTTTCGAGACCGGCCCGGCCTCGGCGTCGATCAGTTGCAGCAGCAACCAGGCCCCGATGTCCCAGGCGACCACGACCCGACCCGGGTGCGGCTCGAAGCCCCGCGAACTCGCCGGGCCCCAATGCCAGCACTGGCTGTCCCAGCGCAGGCTGGTGGGGCGCATCGCCCGTCGCATCCACAACAGCAGGACGACCACCAACACCCCGGCGGACAACGCCGCCGCCGTGGCCCAGGCCGGACGCCAAACCACGGCCGCCGGCAACCACAGCGCGACGCCCGCGAGCGTCACCGCCACCAGCAACGCGCCAGCGGCGCGCCACTGGCCAAACGACTCGACGGTGATCTGGAACGGCGGGGCCGCGCGCATGCCGGCCCTCGCCGGGGCCGATCAGGCCCGCTTGAAGACCAAGGTGCCGTTGGTACCGCCGAAGCCGAAGTTGTTCTTCACGGCGTATTCGATCTTCATCTCGCGCGCCTGGTTGGCGCAGTAGTCCAGGTCGCACTCCGGATCCTGGTTGAAGATGTTGATCGTCGGTGGCGAAATCTGGTGGTGCACCGCCAGCGTGGTGAACACCGACTCGATGCCGCCCGCGCCACCCAGCAGGTGGCCGGTCATCGACTTGGTCGAGTTCACGACCAGCTTCTTGGCGTGGTCGCCAAAGGCCAGCTTGATCGCGTTGGATTCGTTGACGTCGCCCAGCGGCGTCGAGGTGCCGTGCGCGTTGAGGTACTGCACCTGATCGGCGTTGATGCCGGCATTGCGCAGCGCCGCCTTCATCGACCGCTTCGGGCCATCGACGTTGGGGGCGGTCATGTGGAAAGCGTCGGCGCCCATGCCGAAGCCCGACAGTTCGGCGTAGATCTTGGCGCCGCGGCGCTTGGCGTGTTCGTACTCTTCAAGCACCAGCACGCCAGCGCCTTCGCCCAGCACGAAGCCGTCGCGGTCCTTGTCCCAGGGACGCGAGGCCGTGGCGGGGTCGTCGTTGCGCGTCGAGAGCGCCCGTGCGGCCGCGAAGCCGCCGATGCCCAGCGGTGACACCGTGGACTCGGCACCGCCGGCGATCATCACGTCGGCGTCGCCGTACTCGATGAGACGCCCGGCTTCGCCGATGCAATGCAGCCCGGTCGTGCACGCGGTGACGATCGAGAGGTTCGGGCCTTGGAAGCCGTACTTGATCGACACGTGGCCCGAGATCATGTTGATGATCGAGGCCGGCACGAAGAAGGGCGACACGCGGCGTGGGCCGCGCGCCATCAGTTCGGCGTGTGTTTCTTCGATCAGCGGCAAACCGCCGATGCCCGACCCCACCAGGCAGCCGATGCGCTCGGCCTGTTCTTCGCTGAGCGCATCGCCGGTGGGCAGACCCGAGTCTTTCACCGCCTGCATGGACGCCGCCAATCCGTAATGGATGAAGGTGTCCATGTGGCGGGCTTCTTTGGCGGGGATGTAATCCTCGATGTTGAAGCCCTTCACCTCGCCAGCGAACTGGCAAGCGAGGTTCGACGCATCGAACTTCGTGACGGTGGCAATGCCGGAGCGACCGGCCAGAAGGTTGGTCCAGCCTTCGCCCACCGTGTTACCGACGGGGCTGATCAGGCCGAGCCCGGTGACGACAACGCGGCGACGGGTCATGCGCAAACGGGAAAAGAAGTGAGGGGGCGAGGCAAGAAGGCGCTCAGGCCTTCTGGTGCTTCACGGCGTAGTCGATCGCCAGTTGCACGGTCGTGATCTTCTCGGCTTCTTCGTCGGGGATCTCGATGCCGAACTCGTCTTCGAGGGCCATCACCAGTTCGACGGTGTCGAGCGAATCAGCGCCCAGATCAGCCACGAAAGCCTTTTCATTGGTCACGTCGGCTTCGGGAACGCCGAGTTGTTCTGCAATGATCTTCTTGACGCGTGCTTCGATGTCGCTCATGAACTCCTCCTGGAGAGTTTGCTGAAAAGTAAGCCCGGGATTCTACGGCCTGCGAGGTGTCGTCTCGACGACCCCAAAGGCCACCCCATCGGGCAGGGAACCGGCGATGTGCCGGAAGAAAAACTCAGGGAAAACGCTGAATGCCAACCCTCAGCACATGAACATGCCGCCGTTGACGTGCAGTTCGGTGCCGGTGATGTAGCCCGCGTGGGGTGAAGCAAGAAACGCGACCGCGTGGGCGATGTCGGCCGCCTGGCCCAGCCGGCCGAGCGGGATCTGCTGCATCAGCGAGGCCGTTTGCTGCTCAGACAGCGCCTTGGTCATGTCGGTCTCGATGAAGCCCGGCGCGACGCAATTCACCGTGATGCCGCGGCTGCCCAGTTCGCGGGCCAGCGCACGCGTCATGCCCGCCACGCCGGCCTTGGCCGCCGCGTAGTTGGCCTGGCCGGGGTTGCCGCTCGCGCCGACCACCGAGGTGATGTTGACGATGCGGCCGTAACGCTGCTTCATCATCGGGCGCATCACGGCGCGGCTGGTGCGGAAGACGGCCTTGAGGTTGGTGTCGATCACCGCGTCCCATTCGTCGTCTTTCATCCGCATCGACAGGTTGTCGCGCGTGATGCCGGCGTTGTTGACCAGCACCTGCAAACCGCCGTGGGCCTTGAGGATGGCGTCGATGGCGGCGTCCACGCCGGCGGCGTCGTTGACATCGAGCGCGATGCCGCGGCCGCCGTAGGCGCCGAGCGCGTCACCGATCGAGGCCGCCCCCGACTCGGTGGTGGCGGTGCCGATGACCGTCATGCCCTGCTGCGCCAGCGTCAGCGCGATGGCGCGGCCGATGCCGCGCGAGGCGCCGGTCACGAGGGCGACCTGGCCTTTGGTTTGGATCTCGCTCATGCCAACAGTCCTTTCGTTTCGGCCAGCGACGCCGGATCGAACACGTTCAGCGCGACGGCTTCGGCGTCGATGCGCTTGACCATGCCGGCCAGCACCTTGCCCGGGCCGCATTCGACGATGTGGGTGATGCCCCGTGCGCGAATCGCCTGCACCGTCTCGACCCAGCGGACCGGTCCGAAAGCTTGGCGGTACAGGGCGTCGCGAATGGCCGCCGGGTCAGTTTGCGTGGCCACATCGATGTTGTTGATGACAGGAATGACCGGCGTTTGAATCGCCACACCGGCAAGACGCTCTTTCAGCCGCTCGGCGGCCGGCTTCATGAGGCTCGAATGGAAGGGCGCCGACACCGGCAGCGGCAGCGCACGCTTGGCGCCGTTGGCCTTCAGCAGTTCGCAGGCGCGCTCGACGCCGAGCTTGGTGCCGGCGATCACGGTCTGCTTGGCATCGTTGAAGTTCACGGCTTCGACCGGCTCGCCGCAGGCGACCGCGGCTTCGGCACACCCAGCCTTCACCGCGTCAGCGTCGAGCCCGAGGATGGCCGCCATCGCGCCCACGCCCACCGGCACAGCCTCTTGCATGGCCTGCGCGCGAAAGCGCACCAAGGGCAGCGCCTCGGCCAGCGTCAGCGAGCCCGCCGCGACCAGGGCGGTGTACTCGCCGAGCGAATGACCCGCCACGACCGCCGGCTGGGCGCCGGTTTCGGCCAGCCAGGCGCGCAGGCAGGCGACCGCTGCCGTCAGCATCACGGGCTGGGTGTTGGTGGTGAGGTCCAGCGCTTCCTTGGGGCCGGTGGCGATGAGCTGGGCCACGTCTTCACCCAATGCCTGCGAGGCTTCGACCAGCGTGTCGCGCACAGCGGCATGGTCGCCCCAGGCGTTGAGCATGCCCACGGCCTGCGAGCCCTGGCCCGGAAAGACAAATGCGAACGGGGTCATGGTTTGTCTCGGTCTTTGTTCGGATGTTTTTTCGAAGGGGCCGCGTCGCCTCGGTCACGGGCCTCGGCGCTGCACCCCGCGACTGCGCGGCGTCAGAAGTCCAGCAGCACCGCGCCCCAGGTGAAACCACCGCCCACGCCTTCGAGCATGACGGTGTCGCCGCGCCGGACTTTCCCGCTGCGCACCGACGCGTCAAGCGCCAGCGGAATGGACGCGGCCGAGGTGTTGCCGTGTTCGTCCACGGTGACGATGAGCTTGTCGAGCGGCAGCTTCAACTTCTTGGCCGTGCTGTGCATGATGCGAATGTTGGCCTGGTGCGGAATGAGCCAGTCGATGTCGGCCTCGCTGCGGCCGGCTTTTTCAAGCACCGAGCGCGCCACGCCTTCGAGCACCCCGACCGCCAGCTTGAACACGGCTTGGCCGTCCATGCGCAGGAACGGGTCGCCGAGGATGCTGCCATTGGCAATGCTGCCGGCTGTGCACAAGATGTCGGCATGCCGACCATCGGCGTGCAACTCGGTGGCCAGGATGCCGGGCTTGTCGCTCGCTTCGAGCACCACGGCGCCGGCGCCGTCTCCGAACAGCACGCAGGTCGTGCGGTCCTGGAAGTCGAGCAAGCGCGAGAACACCTCGGCGCCGATGACCAGCGCCTTGCGGGCCGAGCCCGAGCGGATCATCGAATCGGCCACCGTCAGCGCGTAGACGAAACCCGAGCACACGGCCTGCACGTCCATCGCAGCGCTGCCATACACGCCCAGCTTGCGCTGCACGATGCAGGCGGTCGACGGGAACACCATGTCGGGCGTCGAGGTCGCGACGATGATGAGGTCGATCTGATCGGCGCCGACCTGCGCAGCGGTCAGGGCTTCACGCGCGGCCTCGACGGCGAGGTCACTGCACGCCACGCCCGCATCAGCGAAGCGCCGCGCACGGATGCCGGTGCGCTCGACGATCCACTCATCAGACGTTTCGACACCTTGCGCGGCCAGTTGCGCGGCAAGGTCGGCATTGCTCAGGCGCTTCGGCGGCAGGTAGCTGCCCGTGCCGGTGATGCGCGAATAGCGGGGGTTGGGTGTGGAAGTCATGCAGCGAGGGCGTCGCCAGGCGGCGCGGTTTCAGACCCCTCGGGGTCGTCGTCGTTGCCGGGCAGTGCCTGCAACGAGTCGCGGATTCGGTCGTGGATGCGATCGAGCAAACGATTGCGGGCGGCATCATAAGCGCGATTGAGCGCGTGCTCGAACGCGAAGGCATCGGCCGAGCCATGCGCCTTGAACACCAGGCCACGCAGGCCCAGCAACGCCGCACCGCTGTAGCGGCGGTGGTCCACCCGCTTGGCGAAGTGCTTCAGCACGGGCATCGCGATCAATGCCGACAGCTTCGAGTACGCGTTGCGCTTGAACTCTTGCTTGATGAAGGTGATGAGCATGGTGGCCAGACCTTCCGAGGTCTTGAGCGCCACGTTGCCGACGAAGCCATCGCACACGACGATGTCGGTCGTGCCCTTGAAGATGTCGTTGCCTTCGACGTTGCCGTAGAAGTTCAGGTGGCCGGCGGCGCCCGCTGCGCGCAACAGTTCACCGGCTTGCTTGATGGTCTCGTTGCCCTTGATGACCTCTTCGCCGATGTTCAAGAGGCCGACCGTGGGCTCTTCAACGCCCTTCACGGCCGAAACGAAGGCGCTGCCGAGCACCGCGAACTGCAGCAGGTGTTCGGGCGAACAGCCGACGTTCGCACCCAGGTCGAGCACGGTGGTGAAACCGCCCTTCTGGTGCGGCATGTCGGCGGCCAAGGCGGGGCGCTCGATACCGGCGATGGTCTTGAGCACGTAGCGCGCCACGGCCATCAAGGCGCCGGTATTGCCGGCCGACACGCAGACGTGGGCCGCGTGGTCGGCGCCCTTCAACTGGTTCAGCGCAACCCGCATCGACGAGTCTTTTTTTCGGCGCATCGCCACTTCGACGGTGTCGTCCATCTCGACCACCTCGGTGGCCTCGACGACGCGGCAACGGGCGATGCCCCGCGCGGGAATCAGCGCATCGGCACGGCCGACCAGCACGACTTCGGCCTGAGGATGCGATTCGAGGAAGGCGCGCACCGCCGGCACGATGACCGCGGGACCGTGGTCGCCACCCATGGCATCGACGGCGACACGGATCACGCCCGAGGCAGGCTCAAGAACGCTCATGAAAACCGAGTGGAGATCAAACGAGGCTGCGCAAGCTGTGAACCACGGGGCACACCAGAAAAACGAACACCCGGCACTGGGAGCAACCCAAGCCGGGTGATGTCAGGATTTCAAGTGCCATGCCGTGGACGCGAAGCATCGCGCACAAGGCCCGGTTCGGCCGGAAGGCCGATCAGGCGTCGGCCTTGGTCTTGAGAACCTTGCGCCCACGGTAGAAACCGTTCGGGCTGATGTGGTGACGCAGATGCGTTTCGCCGGTGGTGGGTTCGATCGCGGTGCCCGGGGTGTTCAGGGCGTTGTGCGAGCGATGCATGCCACGCTTGGAGGGCGACTTCTTGTTTTGCTGGACGGCCATGAGGAATCTCCTAAGGTCCTGAACCTCTGAAACAACGTGCTCAGGAGCCAGGGGCGTGCCCGCAGGACGCAGGGGCACTCGGACGGAAAGCCGGCGATTCTAGCACGGCGACAGGCCCCGTCGGCACACAGCCGATGCCAATTGGGGATTTCAGTTCGGCAGATTCCCGCGCTTGAGCGCTGCCAGCGCCGCGAACGGATGCGGAGCCGCCTCTTCGACGGGCAGATCCTCTGGCACCGGCAAGGGCTCGGGGCAGACCTCATGGCGGGGCACCAGGGGCAGTTCGAGCAGCAATTCGTCTTCGATCAGTTCGGGCACGTCGAGTGCGCGGGTCAGCGCGAGCACGTCGTCTTCGCTTTCGGCGTCGAGCGCCTCGGCGGCGTCTTCGCCCGCCACAAAGAGGAAGGACCGCTCAACCTCGATCGGCGCCTCCACCGGTTTCAAGCAACGCTGGCACTGCAGGCGCACGGTAGTTTGGGCGCGCAGGTGCAGCCAGGTCTGCGTTTCGCCGCCACGCAGCGCGCGCAGTTCACCCGCGATGCGCCACTGGACGAGGTCGGCCTCGCCGGCGGGGGATTCGGACGCAAACGACTCGGCCAGCCGCTCCAGGCGGGCCATGGGCCAGGTGCCTTCCAACGGTTCCCCGGCCTTGGCGAAGGCCGCCACGTCGAGGTGATGGGGGTCAAAGCTTTTCATGCGCGCAAGTTTACGAGCCGGCCTCGCGGGGCCCGATGGGACAATTCCCGCATGCCCTCTCAACCGCCCCTCATCCTCGGTTCCACTTCGCGCTACCGCCGCGAATTGCTGGAGCGTCTGCGACTGCCCTTCACCGTGCAGTCGCCCCATGTGGACGAAACCCCGCACCCCGGCGAACGCCCCGCCGACCTGGCCTTACGCCTCGCGCTTGCCAAAGCCCAGGCCGTCGCCGCGCAACACCCGAACGCCGTCGTGATCGGCTCGGACCAGGTCGCTGACCTCGACGGCACACCCATCGGCAAACCAGGCACGCACGAGAACGCGGTGCGCCAGTTGCAGTCGATGCGCGGCCGGGCGGTGGTTTTTCAGACGGCCGTCGCCGTGGTGCGCCAGGACACCGGCTTCGCCCAGGTACAACTCGCGCCCGTGACGGTGCGCTTTCGCCAGCTCGGCGACGCCGAGATCGAGCACTACCTGCGCACCGAACAGCCCTACGACTGCGCCGGCAGCGCGAAGTCAGAAACCCTGGGCATCGCGCTCTTGAGCGCCATCGAGTCGGACGACCCCACGGCGCTCGTCGGCCTGCCGCTCATCCGCACCTGCGAGATGCTGCGAGAAGCCGGCCTGGACCCGCTCGCGTCATGACCACGCCCGGGCGCTTGTGGCTGGTGCCGAACACGCTGGACTTCGGCACCGCATCCACCGACGGGGATGTGCAGGCGGTGCTGCCGATGGGCGCCATCCGCACGGCCGCGCGCCTGACGCACTGGGTGGTCGAAAACGCGAAGACGACGCGCGCTTTTCTGAAACGCGTGGACGCGGTGGTGCCGCTGGCCCAACCTCTGCAAAGCCTGTCCATCGTCGAACTGCCCCGTGCACCCAAGGGCGCCAAAACGGCGCCGGTCGCCGACCTGAAGCCGCTGCTGCAAGCCGCACTCGATGGGCACGACATCGGGCTGCTGTCCGAAGCCGGGCTGCCGGCCGTGGCCGACCCGGGCGCCGCACTGGTGCAGGCCGCGCATGCGCTCGGTGTGGAGGTGATGCCGCTGTCCGGCCCCAGCTCGCTGGTGCTGGCGCTGGCTGCCAGCGGGCTCAACGGCCAGAGTTTTGCCTTCGTGGGCTACCTGCCCGTCGAGGCCCACGAGCGCAGCAAGCGCCTGAAAGAACTCGAGGCGCATTCACAGCGGTTCGGTCAGACGCAGTTGATGATCGAAACGCCCTACCGCAACGAGGCGCTGTGGGGCGCCCTGCTCGGGCAGTTGCGGCCCGACACCTGGCTGTCGGTCAGCTGCGGGCTGACGCTGCCGGACGGCTGGACCCGCACGCGCCGGGTGTCGGCGTGGCGCAGCACGCCGCTCGCTCTTCCGAAGGACGTGCCGGCGGTGTTCGCCTTCCTCGCGGGCTGAGCAGGGCCGGCCGCGGGGCCGCGCCCTCGCCTTACTCGGCGCTCGGCGGCTTGGCGCCAAACAGCGCCGCCACCCGCTTCTTCGGCTTGATGTTCGGCGACATGCTGCGCGCCGGGGTGGCGGTAGACGACGCCGGGGCCTTGTGCTCCCACGACGGGTCGGCGTCATGCGCCGCTTCGTAGGGCTTGTCGAAGAAGGGGTCGCGCGGCGCGGCCGGCGGGGCATACGGGCGCGTGCGCGTCGCGCTGGCGGCCTCGTCGCGGGGCGCACGCACCGGGCGCTCGCGGCGCGCCTCGACGCGGTCGTCACGGCGCGGCGGGCGGGTGTCGTCCAGCTCCAGCGCTTCGAGGTCGATCTTCTTCTTGATGAGCTTTTCGATGTCGGCCACCAGGCGCGCGTCGTCGCGCGTCACCAGGGTCACGGCCAGACCCGAAGCCCCCGCCCGGCCGGTGCGGCCGATGCGGTGCACATAGTCTTCGGCATTGAAGGGCACATCGAAGTTGAAGACCGCCGGCAGGTCGGCGATGTCGAGCCCGCGCGCGGCCACGTCGGTGCAAACCAGCACATCGACCTCGCCCTTCTTGAACGCATCCAAGGCCTTCAGGCGCTCGTCTTGCGACTTGTCGCCGTGCAAGGCGTTGGTGCGCAAGCCGTCACGCTCGAACGAGCGGGCCAGGCGGGCACAGCCCAGCTTTGAATTGACGAAGACGATGGCCTGCTTGATGTCGCGGTCTTTCAGCAGGCGCACCACGGCGCCACGCTTGTCGTCAGAGGTGACACTGTAGAAGCGCTGCTCGACCGTCGAGGCCGTGGCGTTGGGCCGCGCCACCTCGACCAGCACCGGGTCTTGCAGGTAGCTTTCGGCGAGTCGCTTGATTTCGGGCGAGAACGTGGCCGAGAACAACAGCGTCTGCCGCTGCTTGGGCAGGTAGTTCAGGATGCGCTGCAGGTCGGGCAGAAAGCCGATGTCCAGCATGCGGTCGGCCTCGTCGAGCACCACGTACTCGACCTGGTTGAGCACCGCGTTCTTCGCCTCGATGTGGTCCAGCAGGCGGCCCGGCGTGGCGATCAGCACCTCGACGCCGGCCTTCAGCTCAAGCGTCTGCGGCTTCATGTCGATGCCACCGAACACGCAGGCCACACGCAGCTTGCTGTGCTTGGCGTAGGCCTTCACGTTGTTCGACACCTGGTCGGCCAGCTCACGCGTCGGCGCCAGCACCAGGGCGCGCACCGGGTGGCGAGCCGGCGAGGCGCTGCTGTTTTCGTGCTTGAGCATCT
Source organism: Piscinibacter sp. PDB5-1 (assembly GCF_056676035.1). NCBI lineage: Bacteria > Pseudomonadati > Pseudomonadota > Betaproteobacteria > Burkholderiales > Sphaerotilaceae > Piscinibacter > Piscinibacter sp. PDB5-1. The sequence continues at coordinate 915,144 of NZ_JBWVZL010000002.1, forward strand.
TTTGCAAGAGCGGCAACGAGAACGCCGCCGTCTTGCCGGTACCCGTCTGCGCGGCGCCCATCACGTCGCGCCCCGCCAACACGATCGGGATGGCTTTCGCCTGGATCGGGGTCATCGTCGTGTAGCCCGAATCGGCGATCGCACGTTCGAGCACGGGCGCGAGATTCAGGGCAGAAAACTCCATCACCGCGGGGGCGGCGACGGTCTCGGACACCGGCGCGGCGGGCGCGTGGGTGTCGGGCATCAGCGGGTCATTCATCCTCGAATTATCTTCCTTGTGCCTGTGGGGCTGGAAACCGCCCACCACGACACTAGAATCATTCGGCTTTTGGGGGCCCGCCCGGGCCCTCGCGAACGCAGCCCCTTCCCTACCGCAGCTTGTCCATGATTCTTGTCACTGGCGGCGCCGGCTTCATCGGCGCGAATTTCGTGTTGGACTGGATTGCGGTCACCGGCGAGCCGGTCGTCAACCTCGACGCCCTCACCTACGCCGGCAACCTGGAAAGCCTGAAATCGCTGGCCGGCGACGCGCGCCACACCTTCGTCAAGGGCGACATCTGCGACCGAGCCCTGGTGGACTCGCTGCTCGCCACGCACCAGCCCCGCGCCATCGTCCACTTTGCCGCCGAGAGCCACGTGGACCGCAGCATCCACGGCCCGGGCACCTTCGTGCAGACCAACGTCAACGGCACCTTCACCCTGCTCGAAGCGGCGCGCGCCTACTGGTCGCAGCTCGAAGGCGACCGCAAGGCGGGCTTCCGCTTCCACCACGTCTCGACCGACGAGGTCTACGGCTCGCTCGGCCCCACCGACCCGGCGTTCACCGAAACCCACCCCTACGAGCCCAACAGCCCGTACTCGGCGAGCAAGGCTGCGAGCGACCACCTCGTGCGCGCCTGGCACCACACCTACGGGCTGCCGGTGGTCACCACCAACTGCAGCAACAACTACGGGCCGTACCACTTCCCCGAGAAGCTGATCCCGCTGATGATCGTCAACGCCCTGGCTGGCAAGCCGCTGCCGGTGTACGGCGACGGCCAGCAGGTGCGCGACTGGCTCTACGTGAAAGACCATGCCAGCGCGATCCGCGAAGTGCTGGCGCGCGGCCGGCTCGGCGAGACCTACAACGTCGGCGGCTGGAACGAGAAGCCCAACATCGAGATCGTCAAGACCGTCTGCGCGCTGCTCGACGAGATGAAGCCTGACCCGGCCGGCAGCTACGCCCGCCTCATCACCTACGTGACCGACCGCCCCGGCCACGACCGCCGCTACGCCATCGACGCCCGCAAGCTCGAACGCGAACTCGGTTGGAAGCCAGCCGAGACCTTCGAGACCGGCATCCGCAAGACCGTGCGCTGGTACCTCGACAACACCGAGTGGGTGCAAGGCGTGCAGAGTGGCTCGTACCGCGAGTGGGTCAACCGCAACTACGCCGACCGCTCGGGCGCATGACGATGAAGATCCTGCTACTCGGCAAGAACGGCCAGGTCGGCTGGGAACTGCAACGCGCGCTGGCCCCGCTGGGCGAGCTGATCGCACTCGACTTCGACAGCCCCGGTCCGCTGAGCGCAGACTTCTCGAAGCCCGACGCCGTGGCCGCCACCGTGCGCGCCATCGCCCCGCAGATCATCGTCAATGCCGCGGCGCACACGGCCGTGGACAAGGCCGAGAGCGAAACCGAGTTCGCCCGCACCCTCAATGCCACCACCCCCGGCGTCGTCGCCCGCGAGGCCGCGAACCTGGGCGCCTGGCTCGTGCACTACAGCACCGACTACGTCTTCGACGGCAGCGGCCACACCCCCTGGCTCGAAGAGTCGCCGACCGGCCCGCTGAGCGTGTACGGCCGCACCAAGCTCGAAGGCGAGAACGCGATTCGCGCCAGCGGCTGCCAGCACCTGATCTTCCGCACCAGCTGGGTCTACGCAGCACGCGGCGGCAACTTCGCCAAGACCATGCTGCGGTTGGCCAAAGAGCGCGACAAGCTCACCGTCATCGACGACCAGATCGGCGCGCCCACCGGCGCCGACCTGCTGGCCGACATCACGGCGCATGCGCTGCGCAGCGTTCAGCAACAACCGGCGCTCGGCGGCACCTACCACGCGGTGGCCGCCGGCGAGACCAGCTGGCACGGGTACGCGCGGCACGTCATCGAATTCGCGCGCACAGCGGGCCAGCCCATCCAGGTGGCTGCCGATGCCGTCGAGCCGGTGCCCACCAGCGCCTTCCCGACGCCGGCCAAGCGCCCGGGCAATTCGCGCATGAACACCGACAAGCTGCGCCGCGCTTTCGGCCTCAACCTGCCGACCTGGCAGACAGGGGTCGAGCGCATGCTCACCGAAGTGATCGGTTGAACGACACCGACGCGGCACGAGAACGAGGGAGACCCCATGAGCACATCCACCCGCAAAGGCATCATCCTCGCTGGCGGCTCAGGCACTCGCCTGCACCCGGCCACGCTCGCCATCAGCAAGCAGTTGCTGCCGGTGTACGACAAGCCAATGGTGTACTACCCGCTGAGCACGCTGATGCTCGCGGGCATCCGCGACATCCTGCTGATCAGCACCCCGCAAGACACCCCGCGCTTCGAAGCGCTGCTGGGTGACGGCGCCAAGTGGGGCATCAACATCAACTATTGCGTGCAGCCAAGCCCGGACGGCCTGGCGCAGGCCTTCATCCTGGGCAAGAAGTTTGTCGATGGGAAACCGAGCGCGCTGGTGCTTGGCGACAACATCTTCTACGGCCACGACCTGCAAGGCCTGCTGCATTCGGCCGCCGACCGCAGCAGCGGGGCCTCCGTCTTCGCGTACCACGTGCACGACCCTGAGCGCTACGGCGTCGTCGCGTTCGACGACCACAAGCGCGCACTGAGCATCGAAGAAAAGCCCAAGGTACCGAAGAGCAACTACGCGGTGACAGGCCTGTACTTCTATGACGAGCAGGTGTGCGACATCGCCGCCAGCATCAAGCCCTCGCCGCGTGGCGAGTTGGAGATCACCGATGTGAACGCGCGGTACCTCGCGCAGCAGCAACTCAGCGTCGAGATCATGGGGCGCGGTTATGCGTGGCTCGACACGGGCACACATGACAGCTTGCTAGAGGCTGGGCACTTCATCTCTGTGCTGGAAAAGCGTCAAGGCCTGAAGGTGGCCTGCCCCGAGGAGATCGCCTTCCGGTCGGGGTGGATTACAGCCGAACAAGTCGAGGCAATGGCGCAGCCCATGCTGAAAAACGGATACGGGCAGTATCTGCTGCAGGTCGTGAAAAGCCAGGTGTTTTGAGCATGAACGTCATCGCGACTGCCGTTGAAGGCGTGCTCATCCTCGAACCCAAAGTGTTCGGCGATGCGCGAGGCTTTTTCATGGAGAGCTTCAGCCAGAAGGTCTTCGATGAAGCGGTAGGGCGTCACGTGAAATTCGTGCAGGACAACCATTCGCGGTCGAGCAAAGGCGTGCTGCGCGGCCTTCATTTTCAGAGGACGCCACATGCGCAAGGCAAGCTGGTGCGCGCGGTGAAGGGTAGCGTGTTTGACGTTGCGGTCGACATCCGCCCCGGCAGTCCAACCTTCGGGCAATGGGTCGGCGCGGAACTGTCCGAAACCAACCACCGACAGATGTGGGTCCCGGCCGGCTTGGCACACGGCTTTCTTGTCACCAGCGACAGTGCAGACTTTCTTTACAAGACCACCGATTACTACGCCCCCGAAGCCGAAGGCTCGCTGCTTTGGAACGACCCGGACATCGCGATCGCATGGCCAGTGTCGAGCGACAACCAGCCCCTGCTTTCAAACAAGGATGCGGCGGCCCCTCTGCTTCGCGATTTGAAGTAGTTTTGAATTCTTGTTAGCTAGGGACTTCTCCTAGCTCGCCGTTGCGTTAGAGTCATGTGTTCATCGATTGAACACATGACATCACGGAAGGCTACCCACGACGAGATTCAGCCACCAGACGCCGAGGAACTGCGGCTGATGCGGTTGTTGACCGAGCAGCCCTCGTCATCACAGCGCGAGATATCTGAGCGCTTGGGGCTGAGCTTGGGCAAAGCCAACCACCTCGTGCGTGCACTGCTCGTGAAAGGTTGGGTCAAGGCGCAAAACTTTCGCCGCAGTGACAACAAGGTGGCTTACACCTACCTCCTGACACCCGCAGGGATGACCGAGAAGCTTCGTTTGACCCGTGCCTTTCTTGAACGCAAACAACGGGAGTTCGATGCCCTGCGCACGGAGATTGAAAGCCTGCGGAAAGAGGCCGATTCACGCGAGCATCATTCATCCCACGACCCGCTGAATCGTCCATGACCTCATCTATCAACAAGCAATCACGGCTATTCATCACGGGGCACCGGGGCATGGTCGGCTCGGCGCTTGTGCGCCGCCTTCAGTCCGCGGGCTACACCAACCTGATCGTGCGCACACGCGAGCAACTCGACTTGCTCAGTCAGCGTGACGTCCACGCCTTTCTCGCCGAGCTGCAACCCGACTACATCTTCATCGCAGCGGCCAAGGTGGGCGGCATTCACGCCAACAACATCTACCGCGGGCAGTTCCTCTACGAAAACCTGCAGATCGAGTGCAACTTGATCCACGGCGCGCACATGGCAGGCGTTCAGCGGTTGATGTTCTTGGGCTCCAGTTGCATTTACCCTCGCGACTGTCCTCAGCCTATTCAGGAGGAATACCTTCTGACCGGCCCCTTGGAGACGACAAACGAGCCCTACGCCATTGCCAAGATCGCAGGAATCAAGCTGTGCGAGAGCTACAACCAGCAATATGGTCGGCAATACATCAGCGTGATGCCCACCAACCTCTATGGCCCCAACGACAACTACGACCTGGCCAACAGCCACGTGCTGCCGGCGTTGATCCGAAAGGCGCATGAGGCGCGCGACCGCGGCGACGCGGAGTACGTCGTGTGGGGCAGCGGCAATCCGCGTCGCGAGTTCCTGTATGTGGACGACCTGGCAGATGCCTGCGTCCACCTCATGGAAGCGGGCTACCAAGGGCCACTCGTCAACGTCGGCACCGGCGCAGACATCACCATCCGCGAGCTCGCGGAGACGGTCATGGACGTCGTGGGCTTCAAGGGCCGCATCGTCTATGACGCAAGCAAACCCGACGGCACGCCGCGCAAGCTGCTTGACGTGAGCCGACTGAGCCAACTCGGCTGGAAAGCCGTTACTGGGCTGAGGGAGGGAATTCGCTTGGCCTATGACCACGCACCGTTTCGTGCCCCCTAATCCGGATCGAATACCCATGTCCAAGAACAAAGTTGCCCTCATCACCGGCGTCACCGGTCAAGATGGCGCGTACCTTGCCGAACTGCTGCTGTCGAAGGGCTATGAGGTGCACGGCATCAAGCGCCGTGCCTCTCTGTTCAACACAGACCGGATCGACCACCTTTACCAAGATCCTCATGTTGATAACCAGCGCTTTGTGCTGCACTACGGCGACCTGACCGACAGCACCAATCTCATTCGCATCATTCAGCAGGTGCAACCTGATGAGATCTACAACCTCGCTGCAATGAGCCATGTGGCTGTCTCGTTTGAGACGCCCGAGTACACGGCCAATGCTGACGGCATTGGCACGCTGCGCATCCTTGAAGCCATTCGCATTCTGGGGCTCGAAAAGAAGACGCGCTTCTACCAAGCCAGCACCAGCGAGCTGTATGGCTTGGTGCAAGAGATTCCTCAAAAAGAGACAACGCCGTTCTACCCGCGCAGCCCGTATGCCGTCGCGAAGCTGTACGCCTACTGGATTACGGTGAACTACCGTGAGGCGTACGGCATGTACGCCTGCAACGGCATCCTCTTTAACCACGAAAGTCCGCTGCGCGGAGAGACTTTCGTGACCCGCAAAATCACGCGCGCGATCGCGCGCATTGCACTCGGCTTGCAAGACTGCCTTTATCTGGGAAATTTGAGCGCTCTGCGCGATTGGGGCCACGCAAAGGACTACGTGGAAATGCAGTGGCTGATGCTGCAGCAGGGCAGCCCCGAAGATTTCGTCATCGCCACCGGCGTGCAATACAGCGTCCGAACATTTGTCGAGCAGGCGGCGCGCCATCTCGGCATCACTCTGCGCTTTGAAGGCGCTGGCGCTTCCGAGATAGGCGTGGTAGCCCACGTTGAAGGCAATCGCAGCTTGTGCAAAGCCGGTGACGTGGTGGTGAGGATCGATCCACGCTACTTCCGTCCCACAGAAGTAGAAACGCTGCTTGGCGATCCGAGCAAGGCAAAAGCCAAGCTCGGATGGCAGCCTAAGACCACCTTTGACGAACTGGTGAGCGAGATGGTGGAGGCGGACTACCAATCAGCCAAGCGTGATCACATGGTTAAGCAAGCTGGGTTCCGAGCATACGACTACCACGAATGACCGACGAGTTTCCTCTGCGACCTCTAAGCCCCCCACAAGCAATGATCAACTTCGCTATCGTTGGATGCGGCCGCATTGCCAAGCGCCATGCTGAACTTCTGGGTACCGGGCAAATTGCCGGCGCGCGTCTGGTCGCCGTGTGCGACACCGACGCCGCACGAGTGGACGCGTTCGCCACGAGCTATGGCGTGCGAGGCTACGCAACGCTCAGCGACATGCTCAAGCAGCCCGACATCGATGTCGTGTCGGTACTAACACCCAGCGGGATGCATGCCGCGCATGCGGTGGAGGTGTCGAAGTCCGGTCGACATGTCGTTGTCGAGAAGCCGATGGCGCTGACCGTCGAGGATGCAGACGAGATGATTGGCGCCGCAGAGCGCGCTGGCAAGCGTCTTTTTGTTGTCAAACAAAATCGCTTCAACGTTCCGGTGGTCAAAGCCCGCGAGGCGCTCGATGCCGGCAGATTCGGCCAACTCGTACTTGGAACGGTGCGCGTGCGTTGGTGTCGCGATCAGGCTTACTACAACCAGGACGCGTGGCGCGGCACCTATGCGCAGGATGGTGGCGTAATCGCGAATCAGGCCAGCCACCACGTCGACATGCTTGCGTGGTTCATGGGGCCGGTGGAAAGCGTACACGCCCGAGGCATTACCGCACTCGTGAACATCGAGGCCGAAGACACCGCAGTAGCGACCGTAAAGTTCCGCAACGGTGCATTAGGTGTCATAGAAGCCACTGGTGCAACTCGTCCCAACGACCTCGAAGGCTCGCTATCCATCCTCGGCTCCGGTGGGTCGGTCGAAATCGGCGGCTTTGCTGTCAACAAGATCCGCCACTGGAAGTTCGTGCACCCGAGCGACGACGATGCTCAGGTCATGGATCGATACTCAGTGAATCCGCCCAATGTCTACGGATTCGGACATCAGGCTTACTACGAGCACGTCGTCGAGTGCCTCAACAACACCACGTCGGCACTGGTTGACGGGAATGTAGGACGCGACAGCCTTGAGCTTGTCGCTGCCCTGTATGAGTCTATGGCGAGTGGGCGTGAAGTGATCCTTCCCCTGCGGACCGAACGGAGTCGGCTCGGCCGCCCCTGACCATGGCCGATCCCGCACGTATCGATGTGGCGGTGCGCGACGTCTCGTGTGGTGCGCGAGTGCGTATCGCGGAGCAATCGAATTTGTACGAATGCTCGCTTGCAGATGACGTGTTCGTCGGGCCGTTCGTCGAAGTCCAAAGAGGGGTGCGCATCGGTGCCCGCACGAGGATCCAATCTCACTCGTTCGTGTGCGAGCTCGTGAGCATCGGCGACGATTGTTTCGTCGGCCATGGCGTCATGTTCGTAAATGACACTTTCGCAATCGGCGGCCCGGCTCGTGGCCGACGTGAACTCTGGAAGGCCACCCGCATAGGGAACCGGGTGTCAATTGGCTCCAATGCGACGATCCTGCCGGTCTCAATATGCGACGACGTGGTCATTGGTGCCGGAGCAGTGGTCACCAAGGATATCCATATGCCGGGCACCTATGTAGGCAACCCGGCGCGCCTGCTGCGCCCCAACCCTTAACAGTCTGCCGAGTCTTGAACTAATGAATGTCCCATTTGCTGACCTGTACGCGCAATACCTAACACTCAAGCCTGAGATTGACTCGGCAATTGGCGAAGTCATCCGCAACTCGGCCTTTATCCGTGGACCCCATGTTCAGCAGTTCGAGGAGGCCTTCGCAAAGGTGGTCGGAACTACCCACTGCGTTTCATGCGCCAATGGCACCGACTCGCTTTACATCGCCATGCGGGCACTCGGAGTGCAGCCGGGTGATGAGGTGCTCGCACCGGCGCACTCGTGGATTTCAACGACCGAAACAATCACACAAGCCGGCGGCAAAGTGGTGTTCTGCGATACGGATCGCTTGACCTACACGATCGACCCAGCACAGATCGAAGCGACGATTACCCCCCGCACTGTCGGCATCATCCCCGTACACCTCAACGGTCAGCCTGCAGATATGGGCGCCATCATGGAGATCGCGCATCGACACAAGTTGTGGGTGCTCGAAGACTGCGCCCAAGCGCACCTTGCCCGATACAACGGTCGCATGGTGGGCACGTTTGGCAACGCCGCATCATTCTCTTTCTATCCCGGCAAGAACCTTGGCGCGATGGGGGACGCAGGCGCGCTGGTGACCAATGATGGCGCTCTTGCCGAGCGCATGGCGATGCTCGCACGGCATGGTGGCCTTACCAAGGGCGATCACCAAATTGAAGGAATCAACAGCCGCCTTGACGGGCTCCAGGCAGCCATCCTCTCGGTCAAACTGCCGCATCTGGCTACGTGGACACAGCGCCGCCAGGAAGTCGCCCGCACCTACGATCACCTGCTGCGCCAAGTTGTCGGCGTCCAGACGCCGCACACTGCGGATAACCGCGAGCACGTCTTTCACCTCTACGTGATCGAGCACGAAGCGCGTGACCAACTCGCGCGGCACCTGGCCAACCAGGGCATTCAGACCGTGGTCAATTACCCCGTGGCGCTGCCGTTCCTGCCCGCATACCAAAGGCTAGGGCACCGCCCGGGCGACTTTCCCAATGCCCACCGCCATCAGTCGCGCATTCTCTCGCTGCCCATCTTCCCCGAAATGACCGCTGAGCAGATTGACCACGTCGTGCGCTCCATCACCGACTTCTGCACGCGCTGACCGCCCCTACCGTCCACACAACGAAATCCATGCAAACCAAGCTCCATCTCGGCTGCGGCAAACGACACATCCCCGGGTTCATCCACATCGATGCGGTCGAGTATCCGCACGTGGATCACGTCGCAACGATTGATAACCTTGGCTTCATCGGTTCTGACACGGTAGATCTAATCTACACCTGCCATGTACTGGAGCACTTCCGACGCAAGGACGTAGGTCGCGTACTGAGGGAGTGGTTCCGCGTCCTCAAGCCAGGCGGTGTGCTAAGGGTCTCCGTACCAGACTTCGCCAGGCTTTCCGACGTGTATCAGAAGTACCGGGACATCAACCTCGTGATTGGCCCGATCTTCGGCCGGCAGGACTACCTCTACAACATTCACTACAACGTCTTTGACGAAGCCAGCCTAAGTGCACTCCTGATCGAATGCGGTTACGAGAGTCCGAGACGCTACGACTGGCGGAACACCGAGCACGCGAACGTCGACGACTACTCGCAGGCCTACATCCCGCATATGGACAAGGACAACGGCGTGCTGATCAGTCTCAATCTAGAGGCACGCAAGCCGCAGCGCGATGCCTGAGGTCGTCACATTGCAGGCAGGTGGTTCCGGCCCGCTCGGGTACGCGGAAGTTGGCACCTATGGCCTGGCCCACAGCCTGCTGGCGTGGGCCCGATGCCGCCTCTGGTGCGATCGCGTCAGCATTCCCATGCTCGCCCCCAGTTGGCTCCATGTTCAACATCGTATCGGCCCGTTGCTGCGTCGCGAGCATGACAACCGGCAATATCACCGACTGTTCAGCTTCGGCGGGCAACACGTGACCGGCCTGCGGCGGTTGATGGCTCTAGCATCTCGGCAACGGGTTGCGGCTGAAGCGATCGATCTCGCCAAATTAGAGAGCATTCCGCGACGCTCGCTCGTTGTTTTCAGCAATCGCATGAAACTGAACGAGGAGACGCACTTCCACGAAATCGTCGGCCACGGCCGACTGGTACATGCATCGCTGCTCGCGATGACGAAGCCGGAATACCGACCGCTGCCCGACCCCGAACCGCACGTCGCTGTGCATGTGCGCATGGGCGACTTCGGCGCACCGGTGTCGCTAGAAGCGCTCCGACAGGGCGCAAAGAACAGCCGCATACCCATCGAGTGGTATACCAGCATGGTCGGCGCCTTGCGTGAGGCACTCGGCCCAATTGAAGTACGCGTCTATTCCGACGGCACCGACGAAGCGCTCGCGCCACTGCTCGCCATTCCCGGAACGCGGCGCTCACCCCATCAGCCCTCGGTGACCGACTTGCTTTCTATTGCTCAGGCGCAGGTGGTCGTGTCGTCGGGCTCAGGCTTCAGCATGTGGGGCGCCTATCTTGCCGACGCACCTCGCGTGTGCTTCCCTGGCCAACGCTTTTGCCGCGTGCTACCGGATGCAGTTGGGCTCGAATTGGAACCTGAATGTGAGCATCCGCGCGATCTCGATCCGCAGTTCATCGCACAGGTGCGCAGCCGATTTCGCGGATGACCACCTCTTTCTTCGCCAACGTCCTCAAACTGCTCCGAGGCTCGCTCGCTGGCCAACTGCTTGCGTTCGCCGCACTGCCCGTGCTGTCGCGTCTTTACAGCCCCGAGGACTTCGGCATCGCGCAGGCGATGATCGCCATCCTCACCCTGGTGCTCATCGCCTCGTCGCTGCGATTAGAGGTGGCGCTGCTCTCCGCCCCGGAGGCCGCGTTCGAAGATTTGCTCCGTACCGCGTGGTGGCTGTGCGTCACCATGACGCTCGCTGTGCTTGTCGTGGTGGCATGCTTCTCGTTCACTCGCGACGACTGGTCTGCGTCCCATCGCACGATGGTGTGGATCCTGCCCTTGATCAGCCTGTTCGCCGGGTGGAACCAGCTTCTAAACTATGTCTCGCTGCGGCGAGAGCGCTTCGATACGGCATCGAACGCCAAAATCGTTCAGGTCGGCGGTTATACGTCGAGCGCTATCTGGCTCGGCGCCATCTCGCCGAATTCGATTACGCTGCTCTCAGCCGAAGCAATGGGCCGTGCCATCGCCAGCGGGTACATGGTGCGGTCTCTGCAACTCGGTAAGCAGCATTTGAAGTGGCCAGGTGTTCACAGGCTGCGCCGTGTTCTCGCCTCAAATCGCGAGCTCGTCACTGTCGGGCTCTCTGCAGCCCTAATAAATGCAGTGGGCTCCACATTCATATCGGCCGTGATCTTCTGGGTATTCAGTGCAGCGGACGCCGGTCAATATGCAATGGTTGAGCGCACGGTCGGCATGCCCGTCGCACTGCTGGTTGGAACGCTATCCCAAGTCTTCATGGCACGGCTCGGGGCCGAACTAGCTGCCCCCGAAGCAACGAGCCCTCGTCAAGCATTTCACCGCTTGGTTTCGATCCAGGTTGCAACGGGGGTTCCGCTCTTCGCCTCGGTTTACTTGCTTGGCCCGAAAGTACTCGTGTTTGTGCTTGGGAACAGTTGGGCAGAGATCGCCAGCTTCGTACGGCCAATGGCGCTGCTCTATCTGTTTTCCTACGTAGCCGGCCCTGTGAACATGACGCTCACTGTGCTGGGCCAACACAAATTCCAGCTGGCCTGGGACGTGCTGCGCCTTGCAGCCGTGAGCTTCGCCTGGCTGAGCATTTGGCACTTGGGCATACCGGTAGAACAAGCGCTCTGGATCCACTGCGCGGTCAGTGCAGCATGCTATCTGGCACACCTAATCCTGGTGGAATCCAAGTTGCGCGAGCAGATTTCGTCTACTCGAACTCGAGGTCTCAAAACATGATCACGATCGTCGACTATGGGGTCGGCAACATCGGGGCCCTGGTCAACATGTTCGACTATCTGGGCCTGGAAGCCGAGCCGGCGAGTCATCCCGACAAGATCGCAAAAGCTAAGCGACTGGTGCTGCCAGGTGTGGGGGCCTTTGACAAGGCAATGACTGCCCTTCGCGCCCCTGACGGGTTGTTGGACGCCCTGACCGCTGCCGCTCTCGACAACCGCGCTCCTGTGCTAGGTGTTTGCCTAGGCATGCAACTGTTGGCCCGCCGCAGCAGCGAGGGTCAGGAGCACGGCCTAGGGTGGATCGCCGGAGAAGTTCAACGCATCCCAATTCCCCCTGGCTCGGCACTGAAAGTGCCGCACATCGGTTGGAGCGAGGTTCAGCCGCTGCGCCCTTCGCCCTTGATCCCCGACGGCGAGGCGTCGCGCTTCTATTTCGTCCATGGGTACCACCTCGTCTGCGACGATCCGGCGGATGTGCTCGCTACCGTCGACTACGGTAGCCCACTCTGCTGCGCAGTGCACAAAGACAACATTTGGGGCGTCCAGTTCCATCCGGAAAAGAGCCACATGCATGGCATGAAGCTGCTGTCGGCGTTTGCCGCCTTGGAGCGTCCGTGAATACTTGCTGCTTTGCGTCGCGCTGGATAGGTTGGCTCTCGCTCATGCTTGCGCTGGTCAGCTGCGGCGGAGGTACGTCGAATGAGAGCAGCTTCCCACCTGCGCCCGAGGGATGGTCTCAAGTCACGGACATGGCCCCCTGGGGTACGCGCGATGCCGGCGCGATCGCCGCACACGACGGTGCATTGTGGCTGCTCGGCGGTTGGAATTACATCGACGGCAGGACAGAGGTCTACACCGACGCGTGGAGCACCAGCGATGGAACGCGTTGGTGGCGCACAAGCCCACCGTGGAGCTTTGGCATGTACACCCTGGCTGCGTCCTTCCAGGGGCGGCTGCTGTTGATGGCTGGGCTGAAGAACAGCCGCCTGCCCATCGAAGAACTGTCAAACGAGATCTGGGGCACTGAAGACGGTACAAGCTGGAGCCTACTGCGGGCCCACGCCGAATGGGAGCCGCGCATTGGATCGGCGCTCATTGAGCATGCAGGTGCGCTTTGGCTGCTCGGCGGCAAGGTGCGCAACAGCGGTGACCCGGCCGTCTTCCGCGCCGATGTTTGGCGCTCAGGCAACGGCACGACGTGGACACCTGTGACCACGAGCGCCGGTTGGCAGCCCCGCGCCTTCCACTGCGCGCTCAGTCACAACGGTCGCATGTGGGTAATTGGCGGGGGAGACTGGGACTCTCGCGTCGGCCGCGCGGACGTGTGGAGCTCGGTCGATGGTGCCGTCTGGCAGCCGCACCCAACACCGTCCTGGGAGGGCCGCATCTGGCACGGTTGCGTGTCCTACGCAGGGCTAATGTGGGTCATCGGCGGGCGTCTGTTCGATCCAATTAGGACGGTAGACGAGATCTGGACGAGCCCTGACGGCCAGCGTTGGACACAACTGTCGCCTACTGTCCGACCGGAGGCCCGTCACGCAGCATATGTAACCGTCCACGCTGACCGAATCTGGGTCATGGGTGGCAGCGCAGACGGTTACCTGCACGACGATGTCTGGCAGTACTCCGCCCGCTAGTTTCGGCCCGATCACCACGCCGACCCAAACGCGACCATGCACGCCACCTCGCCACTCGCGCTGCCAAAACGCAGCCGGCTCATCCCGGTCCTCCTGCTTGACCGGCACAGACGGTTGGTCAAGACCGTTCAGTTCGGAAAGCGCACATACATCGGCGATCCGTTCAACGTCGTACGACTCTTCAACGAGAAGGAAGTCGACGAGCTGTGCGTGCTCGACATAGACGCCACGCGTGACGGGCGTTCACCCGATTTCGACTTCATCAAGGCACTCGCTAGCGAGTGCTTCATGCCGCTGTCGTACGGCGGTGGCATTGCCGACCTACACCACTGCGAGCGGCTCAACCGTGACGGTGTAGAAAAGTTCGTCCTTGGCCACGGCGCCTTGCGCGACGACCTGGTGCGCCAGTTGTGTGCCGCTGTGGGCTCGCAGGCCGTCGTCGGCTGCGTCGACGTGCAAACCCACGAGGGGCAGGCTCGCTGCGTGACCAGGCGCGGGCCAGTTCCCATGGGACCACGCGAACTGTGCCTCTCGCTCCAGGAGGCCGGTGCCGGCGAAATCATCCTGCAGTCGGTCGACCGCGATGGTCAACGAAGTGGCTACGACCTCGACCTGGTTGGGCGAATCGCGCAAGAACTTTGCGTACCACTCATCGCGCTGGGCGGTGCTGGCGACACCCACCACCTTGCTGCCGTCTTGGCGGCCGGCGCCTCAGCGGCGGCGTCTGGCAGCGCCTTCGCTTTCATTGGCCGACTGCGCGCGGTGCTCATCACCTATCCCGATCGCTCTGAAATGGACCTCATCACCCGGGAGGCCCACGCATGAGCAGCGCCGCTGTGAACACCGGACAGGTCTGCTCGGTGTGCGTGATGGATTCGAGCAACCCCGCCATCAACTTCGACGCGCAGGGGCAATGCAACTGCTGTCGCGACGCACAGAAGCGCCTGGCCCATGAGTGGTGGCCCGGCAAAGAAGGCTCCCGCCGAATGCAGTCAATGGTCGCGGAATTGCGCCGCCACGGCGAAGGCAAGTCGTACGACGTGATGGTGGGGCTGAGCGGCGGCATCGACAGCGCATACCTTGCCCACTTGGCGGTGCGCGAGCTCGGCTTGCGTGTGCTCGCAGTTCACGTCGACGGCGGCTGGAACAGCGAGCCAGCCGTACGCAACATCGAGACTCTCGTGCGCAAACTCGACCTCGACCTGCACACCTATGTGGTCGAGTGGCAGGAGATGCGTGACGTACAGCTCGCCTTTTTGCGCTCGTCAGTGCTCAACCAGGACATTCCGCAAGACCACGCCTTCTTTGCGACGCTGTATCGCACCGCGGCCAAGTTTGGCCTGCGACATTTCTTGAGCGGTGTGAACTACGCCTCTGAGAACATCGTGCCGCCGCAATGGGGCCACCCCTCGATGGACGGCAAGCACCTGCGAGCCATCCACAAGCGCTTCGGTAGCATTCCGCTCCAGACTTTCCCGGTCATGGGCCTTCCAGAATTTATCTGGATGACAAGGTTGCGCAAGCAGCTAATGGTGCATCGCCCGCTCAACTACCTTCGCTATGACAAGGAGCAAGCCCGCGACGAATTGACCCGCCTGTATGGCTGGCGCGACTACGGCGGCAAGCACTGCGAATCGCGTTTCACCAAGTTCTATCAGGAGATCTACCTCCCTCGAAAGTTTCATTTCGACAAGCGCAGATTGCACCTTTCCAGCCTGATCGTATCGGGCCAGATTACGCGCGCCGAAGCGCTTGCCGAACTCGAAATGCCGATTGCTACACCGAAGCAGCAGCAACGCGACATTCGCTTCGTTGCCAAGAAGATCGGGCTCAGTCCCGAAGTGCTTGAGCAGTTGATCGACAGTGCACCGGTCAGCCACCTAGCCTATCCAAATCAGATGGCCCTGCACAAGCACCTGACAACTTTGAAGAACGCGCTGCGACGGACTGCCGTCAGTGTCGGGAGATAGATGCAAACGCAGAAGACTCGTTGGCGTAGGGCCAAGGCTTCTGCCCTGGCGGAATGGTTGTTGACGCTCAGCATCGTCGGATATCCAGTCGCTGGATTGCTTGCGACCCTGATGGACTTGGAGACAACGACGACCTCCGTCCCGCTTCGCGCCGGCGTATTGTTCATGACCCTCATGCTCTTTGCCAGGATGCCCCTGCGGGGCCTGTCCTTCTGGCGTCACTACGGCTGGCTTGCGGGCTTTTGGGCCATGTATGTCTCGCGTCTCGTTTGGGACGTGGTGGGCGTTGGCGTACCAGGGGCAGGGGAAGCATTATTCTTCTTCTTAGCAATTGTCTTGCTCCCAAGCTTGGCGCTTGCACAGGCGTGGAACAGCGGAATTTCAGAACAAGCCCTTGCTTGGCGGACTGCTCTCGTCGGAGGAACTGCCTGCCTCCTGACGACAGGGATGCAGTTCTTCGAACTCGGCAGGAGCAAGATGCTTGATCTCGAGGCAACCGGGGGGCGCCTGTACTTCGAAGCCGTCAATCCGATCACGCTGGGGCATACCGCCGTAACCACGCTCATCGCTTTGCTTTGCCTGACGAGGTACCGGATGGGAATGAAGCACAGGATGGCCTTGACGATCATGGGCTCGGCGTCCTTGGCAACACTGTCTCTGTCCGCCTCACGCGGCCCGTTCCTCGCCCTCGTGGTGACACTTCTGGTGTTTGGCACGATCACAAGGCGTTGGCGCTGGATGGCGCTCATGGCCACGGTGCTGGTGCCCTTGCTGCTGAGCAGTGACAGCACGATTTTTGAGCGCTTCGCTGGCGGGGTAGAGGACGAATCCTCGGTGGAACGACTGCTGATCCAGGGTGGCGCGATCAATCAGTTCTTCGAAAGTCCCTTGTGGGGCAGCGCTTTTGTCGAACTCCAATCACTGGCGTATCCGCACAACCTGTTCATCGAGACAGCTATGGCGCTTGGCATCGCTGGACTTGCCGCGCTGTTCATGGTGCTGGCCTGGTCATTTGTACGCGCATGGCGATTGGGCCGCCGCGGTCAGGTGCTCTGCGGCCTGTTGCTGCTCCAGTACCTGCTGGCGGCGCAGGTTTCAGGCTCGCTGTGGGGGGCATCTTCACTATGGGTTCTGATTGCCGTATGCAACGCTCCGACTCAACCGTTTGCACGTCTAAAGCATAGAACACAAACAATGAAACTTTCAACGAACCCGAAATGAGGCTGTTCCAGAACTCAGGTCTTTATCCAGCCTATCTGTCCCGTCTGCGCCGCTTGACGGGGGAAGGCGCGACATTTGCACAGCAGATGAACACGTTCCTCGAGGATTGCTATGGTGGCCTCCATCTCCTGGAACCCGTACTCAAACGTGACCCTGAGGCGTTCCTCACCAATGGCGACAACGTCGTTGCGCAGCAGGCGTGGGCCCAAGAGAACGGCATGCCGGCCAACGCGACGCCCTCGGACATCCTGCTTGCGCAGATCGAAAGCCACCGCACGGAGGTCTTTTACAACCTGGACCCCTTACGCTTCGGAAGCACGTTCCTCAAGCGCCTACCGGGGTGCGTCAAGCACTCGATCGCCTGGCGTGCAGCGCCTTCGCCCGGGGCCGACTTCACTGGCTATGACGCGATGGTCTGCAATTTTCCGAGCATCCTCGAGGGTTACCGCCGCCAAGGCCTCGGCACGGCGTACTTCGCCCCCGCGTTTGATCCCGAGATGACCCCATACGCAAGAAACGAAAACCGACCCATCGACATCGTGTTCGTGGGGGGCTACACCCGACATCACACGCGACGAGCTAGCATTTTGGAAGCGGTCGCACGTCTTCATGACAAGTATCAGATCGCATTCCATCTCGAGCCCTCACGCCTAGTTAGTTGGGCGGAGAGCCCACTGGGGCGTTTACTGCCCCTGGCTAAGCATCGCCGTCCCCACAACGTGCGTCAGGTGGCTCAACCATCGGTCTTCGGGCGCGACCTCTACGAAACGCTTTCGCGCGCCAAGCTGGTTCTCAATGCCGCGATTGACATGGCCGGTGACGACCGCGGCAACATGAGGTGCTTTGAGGCGATGGGCGCAGGCTCGCTACTGTTAACCGATGACGGCCATTACCCAGAGGGAATGCGCAACGGTGAAACCATGCTTACCTACGGTGGGACAGAAGAAATCGCCTCGCGGATTCGTGCTGCATTGGAAGACATCAGTCACGCGCGAACCGTCGCAAAGCGGGGTCACGACATGATCGCAGCGGTCTACTCCAAGAGTAGACAATGGTTGGCTTTCGAGACAATCGTCGCCACTCTTTGATTCACACGCGCCTCTCACCCTATGAAGAACGTCATCCGGAACGCAGCGGCCAAACTCGGTTACGACATCACCGCCCGGAGCCACCCTCGCTACTGTGACCCACAGACGTTCGAGTCATCGGTGGCCGAGGTATCACACGCCACCATGCTGCCGCGCAGTCGCTTGGTGAGCTTGTACGACCAAGTCGCGTATTGCGAGTCCACTGGCTTGCCAGGAAGTCTCGTGGAGTGCGGTGTGTGGAAGGGAGGTGCAGTCGGCCTCATGGCAATCGCGCTCAAGCGAACCGGAAGCCCCCATCGGCATCTGCATTTGTTTGACAGTTTCCAGGACATCTGCGAGCCCGACCCTGCGCTCGATGGCAACAAAGCTATTGAGGAAGTCGGCTACAGGCCCGACCTTGGAACGGGCGTGATCAAACCCGTAAAGGGCTTCTACGACGCAGTGGGGGGCCATGGCACGCTTGCCGATTGCAAGACGCTGATCGAACAGCAAATAGCCTATCCATCGGCACTAGTCCACTACCACGTAGGCTGGTTCCAGGACACGGTGCCGCAAGCACACGACATTGGTCCGATCGCACTCTTGCGCCTCGATGGCGACTGGTATGCCTCAACGAAGGTATGCCTAGACCATCTCTACGACCGGGTCGTTCCGGGCGGATTTGTCATCCTCGACGACTACGGCACGTATGACGGATGTCGCAAGGCCACGGACGAGTTCTTTGCCACGCGCGGCTCCGCCCCCTATCTGCATCGCGTTGACAGCGGCTGCTTTTACCTGGTCAAGCCTGGCACATGAAGTTTCTTCATCTCGCTGCCGCTGACCATGGGGGTGCGGGCATCGCCGCCTGGCGGCTCCACGATGCACTCCGCGCGCATGGCCATGAGTCGCGCATGCTGGTGCTCGACAGCCGCGGCGCCGACAAGGACGTCGCGGTTGTGCCAGGTTCGCTCTCGCCGTTTCGTGCCGTCCGCGTGATGAAAAAGGCCCTCCTCAAGGGCCTCTCATATTCTGACTACTATTTTCAGGATCAAGCACTCACACCGAATTGGACTGCTCGCAAGTTGCTTGATGCGGCTCGCTCGTCGCCAGAGATCATCATCGTTCACTTCATTTCGCACTTTCTTTCGGTAAGCGACGTTCGCGCCTTGCATGAAGCCACGGGCGCATTGGTAGTCTGGAACTTACTCGACATGGCCCTGATGACGGGAGGCTGCCACTACGCCTGGGACTGCCGCGGCTATGAATCACAGTGCGGCAACTGTCCCGCCTTGCGAGTGCGCCATGCCCAAGACACCTCGGCGCGGGTATGGAAGCTCAAGGACCGTGCGATCGCCAACACGCCGGGCATCGTGGTGGCCGGCTCCAGCTTGCTCGCGCGACAGGCTCGCGCATCTTCACTATTCAGGAACTCACCCATTGAGACGGTCCTGCTCGGCGTCTCGCCCGATCAACTGCAGCCGCTCGACCGTCAGGCCGAGCGCGAGTCGTTCGGCATCAGCGGGGCAGGCAAACTGATCTTCTTCGGCGCGCAGCGTTTTAACCAAAGGCGTAAGGGAATGGACAAGTTGCTGGAAGCGCTGCAGCACTTGCGCGCTCGGTGGCCGGCGTCACGGCCACTGCCGAGCATCCTGTCGGCGGGTGATGCCACCGATTTTGAGCCGATCGCCGGGCTCGGCTTCGAGCACCGCAACCTGGGCTTCGTGAACGCCGAAACACTGGCACGCGCTTATGCCGCCGCTGACGTGTTCGCCTGCCCCTCGGTTGAGGACTCGGGGCCGATGATGATCAACGAAGCCCTGATGTGTGGCACGCCCATCGTGGCATTCGACATGGGCGTGGCGCGCGACTTGATTCTTGCAGGCGAGACTGGTCACATCGCGCCACTGGTTGACACGACGGCTTTTGCCGCCGGTCTGCTGCAGGTCCTCAGCAAAGACGACGCAGCGGCAGATGCAATGAGCCTTCGATGTCGGGAGGTGGCGCTTGCACGTTGCACCCCCGAACGACAGACCTCACGCTTTGTCGAAATCTGTGAACGCTTCAGCCAGGAATGTCGAACTTGACATGACCACGACCGAATACCGACTCCTGGCTTGGGACACGGAGTTCTTTGGCTTCCCGGTCGCATCGATCAGTGGGGCAGTGGGTGGCCGGGACGAGTTGGCGGCGACCCTGGTGGATTTGCGCCGTCATGGGGTTCGGCTCGTTTACTGGAACTGCGCCGCCGACGATCGCAACGCCAATGCGGCCGCCGCGTCGCTTGGTGGGTGGTTGGCCGATCTCAAGCTGACTTACGCGCTGCAGATCAATCGCAATGACGTTTGTGTCTGGCCCGAAGAGGTCCAACTGCTGTTGGACGGCACGACAGACGGCCCGGCCTTGATATCACTCGCACTTCAGAGCGCTGGCTACTCGCGCTTCAAACGTGATCCGACGATGCCACCCAATGCGTGGCGCCAACTTTTTGAGACTTGGATGGCGAAGAGCATCTCGGGAGAGATGGCGGACGGAGTGGCCGTTGAGCGTTGCGAGGGCCGCCTGGCGGGAATGGCGACTTTCAGCCTGGGCACCGAAGCCAAGATTGGCTTGCTGGCCGTCGATGAGCAGTACCGGCGCAAGAACGTGGGAGCGCGCCTGTTGCAGGCCGTTATGTGCCAAGCGGCTGCCGCCGGTTGCCAGAGCCTTGCCGTCGTCACCCAGGGAGACAACGTCGCGGCGTGTCGCTCGTATGAACGCGCTGGATTCCACCGGCGTAGCCTGGTGCACACTTATCACTTCTGGTTGTGACTCACATGATTCCGTTTAACAAACCGTACATGACCGGCAAGGAACTGGAGTACATCGCCGCCGCTGTAGCAAGCGGGAAGATCTCTGGCGACGGGGTGTTCACGAAAAAGTGCCACATCTTGCTGGAGCAGCTTCTTGGTCAGGGCCGCTCGTTTCTCACGTCTTCGTGCACAGACGCCTTGGAGGCAGCCGCCTTGTTGTGCGAGCTCACGCCAGGCGACGAGGTGATCCTGCCCAGTTACACCTTCGTGTCGACGGCGAATGCGTTCGCTCTGCGTGGTGCGAGGTTACGCTTCATCGACAGCTTGCCCGGCCACCCCAACATGGACGCTGGCGAGTTGGAAGCATTGGTCACACCCAAGACCCGAGTGATCGTGCCGGTGCACTACGCCGGCATGGCATGCGACATGGATACGATCCTCGGCGTTGCCGAACGCTATCGGTTAAGGGTGGTTGAAGACGCGGCTCAGGCCATTGACTCCTACTTCCGAGGGCGTGCGCTCGGCACCTTTGGCGACGCTGCCGCGTTCTCGTTCCATGAGACAAAGAACATCATTAGCGGCGAAGGGGGGGCTCTGCACGTGAATGACCCGGCCCTGGTTGCCCGTGCCGAAATCGTGCGCGAAAAAGGCACGAACCGATCATCGTTTTTCCGCGGCGAGATCGACAAGTACGGTTGGGTGGACATTGGCTCCTCCTTCCTTGCCTCCGACATCACAGCGGCTTTCCTTTATGCGCAGCTGGAAAGCTTGGTCGACATCCAGGCCCGCCGGCGCAGACTGTGGGACCTCTACGCCGCGAGGCTGCAGCCACTCGAGACCTTGGGAATAGCCGCGCTGCCGCGAGTTCCGCAGCACGCCACAAACAACGCACACATGTTCTACCTCGTGTGCGATTCACTAGAAACACGCAGCGCGCTCATCACTGCACTGAAGCAGGCCGGCGTGATGGCCGTGTTTCATTACCAGTCGCTGCACAAGAGCAGGTACTTTGAGTCTCTGCATGACGGCAGAGCCCTGCCTCATGCAGATCGCTACACCGACTGCCTGGTTCGGCTACCGCTATACAACGAACTTTCATTGGACGACGTCCATCGAATCAGTGACGCCATCTTAGACTTCTTCGGGGTATCAGCCTAAGAACTCGCCACATGAGGGGAAACTAAAGGTCTTCTCGCGACTGCATCGTAAGCGGCTCAGCCGTCCGGCTTTCACGTTGCCACCGCCACCCCTAAGCCGGGCAGCGCCCTCGACGAGGTGGCGAGCGCTCAAGCTCGCCACGCAGTGTGGTCACCTGCGATCTAACCCCTGGATAGGCGAGGGCCGAACTTGCACGTCGCAGGCGCCGACAAGAGTCTCCGCCGATCAAAGACGTAGCTTCGTAGGCTCCAAGAGCCATTGACGCTGATTGAGACTGACGGTACAGGCCAGCCGGTCCGCAAGTAGGCCACTACACTCGCCCCCTGAACAACGCTCTCTGACACTCGTGAAGATCAGCATCATCACTGTCTCTTTCAACAGCTCGGCAACGATTGTCGACACGTTGCAGTCGGTGTCAGGTCAGACGCACGACACCATCGAGCACATCGTGATCGATGGTGCCTCACAAGACAGCACTGTCCAACTGGTTCAAGCGCATGGCAAGCGAGTTGCCACCCTGGTGTGTGAACGTGACCGCGGGATATACGATGCGATGAACAAGGGACTCGCACTGGCTACCGGGGACGTTGTCGGGTTCCTAAACTCTGATGACATGTTCGCAAACGCGAATAGCGTTGCGCACCTAGCGCGGGCTTTCGAGAGTGGGCCAGTCGAAGCCGTCTATGGTGATCTTGTCTTTGTCCACCCGAAAGACACGCAGCGCGTGATGCGCTTCTGGCAGCCGGGACCATACCAGACCGGTGCTTGCGCGCGAGGCTGGATGCCGCCCCATCCGACGCTCTATGTCCGCATGGAAACGCTGCGTCAGAGCGGCGGATTCAACCTCGCTTACCGCCTGCAGGCAGACTTCGACCTGATCCTTCGCCTCTTTGAATTACAGAAGATTCGTGCGCACTACCTGCCCGAAGTGCTGATCCGTATGCGGATGGGGGGCGCTACCACCGGAAGTCTGCGCAACATCATCCGCGGCAACCTCGAAGCCTCACGCGCCTGCAAGAGTCATGGCTTCCCCGGGGGTGCCCGCTTCATCACCCGAAAGATGGTGAGCCGCCTGAGCCAGTTCATGGCACGCCCCTCAGCAATGACGTATCTAAACCAGCATGAATGATCGTCGCAGGCTTGTTCTTTTAGAGCTTAACGAGGTCAACTTCGACGTCGCCGCCGAGTACGTGGATCGCTTAGGCCTACGCAACTTCGCGCGTCTCTTGAAGAGCGGGATGCGCCGCACCACCTCTGAGGCCAACTACGAACAGCTCGAACCCTGGATTCAATGGGTCTCAGCGCACTCTGGCATGACCGCAGCCGAGCACGGTGTGTTCCGCCTTGGGGACATAGTGGGGCACCCGCAGATCCCACAAGTGTTCGAGCAACTCGAAGCCAAGGGCTTGCGTGTGGGCGCAGTTTCGCCAATGAATGCCGAGAACCGCTTGGCCCGGCCGGCTTACTTCATTCCAGACCCCTGGACCCAAACCGAAAGCGACCCGTCGTGGTGGAGCCGCCGGCTCGCCCAGGCCGTGTCTCAGTCTGTTAACGACAACGCCTCGAGCAAGATCACCCCGCGCAACGCACTTGTGCTTCTGGCCGGTGTGATGCGGTTTGCTCGACCCCGGAACTACCGCGTATACCTGCAGCTGTTGCTGCGTTACCGCGGTGCGCCATGGCGCAAGGCACTCTTTCTCGACCTCTTTCTTAACGACCTGCATAGCCGGCTGCTCACGACGCACAAGCCCAACTTCTCCACCCTCTTCCTCAACGCCGGGGCACACATCCAACACCACTACTTCCTCAACAGCCAGACGGTAGAGGCCAGCCGGCGACGCAACCCTGAGTGGTACGTCTCTTCTGCGGAAGACCCAATGGCCGAGATGCTGCAGGTCTATGACAAGATCCTTGGCGATTATTTAGATGATCCGACACTCAGCCTGATCGTTGCCACGGGCCTCACACAACAGCCATACCCTCACGTAACTTTTTACTACCGCCTGAAGGACCACGCAGCGTTTCTACGTGAGGTCGGCATCGAGGCAGCGTCGGTCACACCACGTATGACACGTGATTTCCTCGTCGAATTCAACAATGCAGAACACGCCCAGGCCGCGGCGCTCGTGCTTGCAAGACTCACCGCTTCAGCGGACGGCGTGCATCTCTTCGAGATCGATAACCGCGGACGCAGTCTTTTTGTAACCCTTACCTACCCGAACGAGGTGGGTAAGGACTTAGTCGTGAATGGTGGGCCGATGCCGATTCGCCTTCACGACAAGGTGGTGTTCGTGGCGGTGAAGAATGGCATGCATGCCGCACATGGCTACATCTGCTGCCAAGGCGAGGTCGCCCGTTTTGCTCCGGCGGACGCTTCTCATGTAAAAAGCATCCACACCACCATCACCCAGTTCTTCGCTTAACAGATGTGCGGCAGTCTGAGTGTTGACCGATTCACTGATTGATCGATCGTTAGCTTCACGCTTCGTTAGACCCTGAAATACCAGTGAACTTCTTCATAGGCTGCTTCGTAGTGGCGCTCGTCATCACACTCTTCATTGTGCGTACTTCAATGAAGCATGGTCGGCTATCGGCCGACCATGACCTCGGCGGCCCACAAAAGTTTCACGGACGCCCGGTGCCGCGGATTGGCGGCCTAAGCATCGCGCTGGCAATGACCGTTGGCGCCGCAATGCTGGCGCTCTCGTCGCACACGGCCGCAGTGTCGATGTGGGTGCTGCTGGCTTGCGGGGCGCCCGCATTCCTTACCGGCCTCGTCGAGGACCTAACGAAGACGGTCCGCCCGCGTGATCGCTTGTTCGCGACGGCGGTGTCTGCGGTCCTGGCTATCTGGCTCTTGGATGGGCTGATTGAACGCACCGATGTGCCGGGGTTGGAGTACCTCGTGCAGTGGTACCCGTTCGCTGTGGCATTCACCGTCCTGGTGGTCGCCGCCGTGGCCAATGCCGTCAACCTCATTGATGGCTTCAACGGCTTGGCCTCGATGTGCGTCACGCTGATGGTGCTCGCATTGGCGTACGTGGCCTTCCAGGTCGGCGACACATTTGTCTTCACCGCCGCGTTGATCACGGCAGGCGCCATCCTCGGCTTCTTCGTGTGGAACTTCCCTGCCGGCTTGATCTTCCTCGGCGATGGGGGGGCGTATCTGCTCGGCTTTTTGCTCGCTGAGCTTGGCATCTTGCTCGTGCATCGCAATGCCGAGGTGTCGGCGCTCTTTCCGGTGCTGCTGTGCGCTTATCCGATCTTCGAAACGATCTTCACGGTCTATCGGCGCAAGTTCGTTCGTGGGGTGGCCACTGCGGCGCCCGACGGCATTCACTTGCACTCGCTCATCTACCGACGGTTGATTCGATGGACGCTGCAGAGCAACGTCGAGCGTCGCCGCTTGCGCAGGCGAAATTCGATGACCTCCCCTTACCTGTGGTTCCTGTGCCTCACTTCGGTGATCCCCAGCCTGCTGTGGTGGAACAACACGGTGATGCTGGCGATCTTCATCCTGGCGTTCGTCGTGGTCTACGTCTGGATCTATTCGCGCATCGTGCGCTTCAGAACACCGCGCTGGATGGTGTTCAGAAAGACGCAGTAGGTCGGCGCTCAGCGGCGTACTCGGCGACGAAGCTGCGCAGCGATTCGCGGCAGTCCTCGGGCCTGGCACCCACTTCGACGGTCGGCAGCCAGGCCAACAACCTCACCAACCATTGATCGCTGCTGTCTGCGGACTGAAGCTTGGCAATGCGCAGCCGCGCATGCGCCGATGGCAGCGTGTCGTCGGCGGAAGCCAGCAGTTCTTCGTACAGCTTCTCACCCGCCCGCAAGCCGCTGAACACGACACCGATCTCGCCTTCTTTGTGGCCTGACAAGCGCACCAGGTCGCGGGCTAGGTCGACGATGCGGACCGGCTCGCCCATGTCGAGCACATACACCTCGCCTGTCTTGGCCAGCGCCGCCGCTTGCAGCACCAAGCCTGCGGCTTCGGGGATGGTCATGAAGTACCGCGTGATGTCCGGATGCGTGATGGTGATGGGGCCACCCTTGGCGATCTGCTCTTTGAACTTCGGAATCACGCTGCCGCTCGACCCCAGCACATTGCCAAAGCGCACCGCAGAGAACACCGTGGCGTGACCTTGTGCGGCAAGATGCGAAAGCACCATCTCGGCCGCGCGCTTGCTGGCCCCCATCACGTTGGTCGGATTCACGGCCTTGTCGGTCGAGATCAGCACGAAACGTTCGGCGCCTGATCTGGCGGCGGCCATGGCGGCGTGGTACGTGCCCAGCGTGTTGTTCTGCAAGGCCATCCACGCGTTTTCTTCTTCCATCAGCGGCACGTGCTTGTACGCCGCCGCATGGAAAACGACCTGCGGTTTGTACGTGGCGCACACGTGGTGGATGTGGGCTTCGTCTTTCACGTCGCCTATCAGGCGCACGAGCGGCAGGTGGGGAAAACGCTCGCTCAGTTCCTGCTCGATGGTGTACAGGTTGAACTCGCTCAGTTCGAACAGCACCAGTTGTTTGGGGCCGTACAGCGCCACCTGGCGGCACAGCTCGCTGCCGATGCTGCCGCCGCCGCCGGTGATGAGCACCACCTTGCCGTTGAGGCATTCGCTGATGCCGGCTTCGTCGAGCTTCACGGGCTCGCGGCCCAGCAGGTCCTCGGGGCGAATGTCGCGCACGCGTTCGCGCACGCCCTGCTCCAGCTCTTGCGCGGTTGGTACGGTGAGCAACGGCAGGCTGGCTTCCGCGGCGAGGTCGATCACGCGGCGGCGTTGCTCCGGCTTGAGACTAGGGATGGCGAGCACGAGGTGCGTGACGCTTTGGCGTTTGGCGATCACGGCCACTTTGTCGATGGGGCCGAGTACGGGCACACCGGCCACGCGGGCGCCACGCTTGGCGGGATCGTCGTCGAGCAGGCCGGCGATCACCCAGCCCGATTCGTGCTGCACGCCGGCGATAAGCCATCGCGCAGCTTGGCCGGCGCCCAGCACCAGCGTGCGGCGCACATCACCCGCAGCGCCCACGATGCGCCCGCGCATGTGTTCGTAGAGCATGCGGTAGCCGATGCGCACGAGGGTCAAGCCCATCAGCACGACCACGGGGTGCAGCGCGAGCACGGCGCGGGGGGTCTTCACGAGTTGCGCCATCTGCACCCAAACGGCACAGATGAGTCCGGCGAGCAGGCACGCCCAAGCCAGGCGCTTGATCTCGCCGAAGCCTGCAAAGCGCCACATCGCCTTGGGTACTTTGAGGGCGACGAAGCAGCCGAGGTAGACGGCGATCACGCCCAGCAGCACCCAGCCGTCGTACCAAGCCCGCGCGCTCCACCACCGTTCGAAGCCGAGGCGGAACAGGTAAGTGAACTGCCATGCGAGCGCGATGACGCCGGCGTCGATCAGCAGAGACAGCGGCTCGCGCCGGGGACGAATGCGGCTGAGAAATCGTTCAAGCGTGGGCCAGAACATGGTGGGTTCTCGGTGAGCAAAGGCCTGCAGCGCGGGTCGGATGGATCAACCGCGCGCCAGCACCTTCAGGGTTCGCAGGATGAGACGGAAGTCAGCGCGCAGGCCGGCTTCATCGACGTAGCGCATCGCGAGCTTCAGCTTCTGCGGCATCACGACTTCGACGTAGGTGCGTTCGGGGTCGGTCGATGCAGCCAGCAACTCGGCCTCGCGCCGGTACTCGATCGACGCCGGGTCAGTGATGCCCGGGCGCACGCTCAGCACCTTGCGGCGCACGTCATCGGGGTATTGCGCCACGTAGCGCGGCACTTCGGGGCGCGGGCCGACGAGGCTCATGCGGCCCGTCAGCACGTCGATCAGTTGCGGCAACTCGTCGAGCTTGTGGCGGCGCAAGAAGCGGCCGCTGCGCGTGATGCGGGGGTCGTCGCCCACGGTGAGCTGCAGACCACCTGCCACCGCCCGCATGGTGCGGAACTTGTGAATGTGGAAGTGGCGCCCGTTGCGGCCCACGCGTTCTTGTCGAAAGAACACCGGGCCCGGTGAATCGAATTTGATCCACACGGCGATGCTGAGCAGCAGCGGCGCCAACATCACCAGCCCGAAGGCCGAGAACACAAGGTCGAACAGCCGTTTGCCCATGTGCGCAGATCAAGTCAGCGCGGTGCGCACCGCATCGGTCACGCGGTGCACCTCGGCATCGCCCATGCGCGTGTAGATGGGCAGGCTGAGCATGCGCTCGTAGGCCTTCTGCGAATGCGGGAAGGCTTCGGGCTTGAGCCCGTAGCGGTCGCGCCAATACGGCTGCAGGTGCAGCGGGATGTAGTGCACGCTACATCCGATGCCGGCTGCAAACAACTGCTCGATGACGTCGTCGCGCGAGCGCGGGCAGCCGTCGTTCAGGCGCAGCACGTACAGGTGCCAGGGGTGCACATCGCCCTGTGGCGCATGGGCCGGGGTGACAACGGGCAGATGTTGGAAGGCCGCGTCGAAGCTGCGCGCGACGTGCAGGCGCTGCTCGACGAACCCATGCGCCCGCTTCAATTGATGCAGGCCCATCGCCGCCGCCACGTCCGTCAGGTTGTACTTGAACCCCGGCGCCACGACCTCGTAGTACCAGCTCGGCACCTTGGCGGTGAACCGGTCGAACGCGTCGCGGTTGATCCCGTGCAGGCGCATGACCTTGATGCGGTCGGCCACCGCCGGGTCGCGCACGACGACCATGCCACCTTCGCCGGTGGTGATGGTCTTGTTGGCGTAGAAGCTGAAGACCGTCGCGTCGCTGTCGAGCGTGCCGATGAGCTTGCCGCCATACGTCGTGGGCAGGGCATGCGCCGCGTCTTCGACGACTTTCAGGCCGTGCTGTTTGGCGATGGCGAGGATGCGGCCCATGTCGCAGGCCAGGCCGCCGAAGTGCACAGGGATGATGGCCTTGGTCTTGGGGCCGATGGCGGCTTCGATGCCATCGGGGTCGATGCACATCGTGTGCGGGTCGATGTCCACCAGTTTCACGTCGGCGCCGAGGTAGCGCACGACTTCGGCGGTCGCCGTGAAGGTGTGCGTGGTCGTGATGACTTCGTCGCCGGGGCCGATGCCCAGGGCTTCGAGCGCGAGGTGCAAGCCAGCGGTGGCGGAATTGACGGCCAACGAATGCAGGCTCGGGTCGCCGAGGAATTCGGTGAAGGCCTCTTCGAAGCGCTTGGTTTTCGGGCCGGTGGTGATCCAGCCGCTGCGCAGCGTGTCCACGACTTCGGCGATTTCTTCTTCGCCGATGTCGGGCAGTGCAAAGGGCAAAAACGGTTGAGCGGGGGAGGACATGGTCAGGGTTTGGCGATCCAGCACAGCAGGTGCGTGCGCAGCATTGGCATCGCGTTGAAGAAAGTGTAGAGCGACGGGTGCAGGCGGACCACGGCGCGGGCGATGGGCGGTGCGAGGGTCAGTTTGCGCGCCAGCGTGATGCGCCCGGCGGGGAAGAGTTCGCGCACGCGGGCGAGCGGCACGCCGCGCACGTCGGGGTTTCGGGGGTTGTTGACGGTGAAGTCGTACCAGAGCACGCCGCCGCCGGGTTTGACGGCGCGCCACATCGCGTCGGCCATGGCCTGCTGAAAGCGGTCGTCGAGCAGCGATGAGAACACGGTGGCCTGGTACACGATGTCGGCCGGCGCTTCGTCGGCGAGCAGGGCCACGGCGTCGCCCTGGCGCAGGCGTGCGGCGCGGGGCATCAGGGCTTGCGCCGTCTCGTGGCGCTCGGGCAGCAGTTCGAGGCCGCACAGGTGCTCGGGGGCGAAGCCCATGCGCAGCAGTTCGAGCAGGTTGCCGGCCCCGCCGCTGCCGATTTCGATCAGCGTCTTGTCGGCCAGGCCCTGCCAGCCGAGCGTGTGGCCGAACAGGCGCAGCAGCGCGCACTGGCGTTCTTGCATCGGGGCCAGCGCGGCGGGGTTGAGCAGCGAGTAGCGCCAGTCGTCGGCGCTGCGGCGCGCATAGCGCTGGCGCACGGCCTCGGGCTCGTCGCGGGGCGGGTCGATGGGGGGGCGCTCGGTGCTCATCGGGTCAGCAGCGCAAAGCTGGGTCGGCTCTCGCCGCGCACGAAGGCGTCCCACGCGCCGAGCAGCGAGCCGCAGCCGTAGCTGAGGTGGTAAGTGGCGATGGCCAGCGGCACGCGCAGGGCAGCGGCGCTGCCGAAGCCGGGACGGCCGCGCGCCTCTTTGACGACGGCACCGGTCATCGCGCCGACCGCGGCCGTGTAGGCCAGCAGCAGGGTCGCCAGCGGCCACACCGCGAGGCCGATCAGGGCCGCCAGCGCAGTCACACCCAAGGCCAGCACGAAGGCGCCGGGCACGGCCTGCCGTGCCGAGGCCGCTTGGCCGTGCTTCTTCATCACGAAGGGCTTCCAGTAGCCGTATTGCAGGTACTGGCGAGCGACCTGGCCGAGCCGGGCGCGGGGGCGGTACACGCTGCGGATGCGCGCGGACTGCCAGACCTTGCCGCCGCCTTTCGTGAGGCGCAGGTTGTGTTCGTCGTCCTGGTTGCGCACGAGCTGCTCGTCGAAGCCGCCGAAGCGCTCGAAGGTCGGGCGCGGCCAGCAACCGAGGTAGACGGTGTCCACCCAGCCGCTGTGGTCGAGTGCGCGCGAGGCCGCACCGCCCGCGACCCAGCGCGATTGGAAGGCCGCCGCCACGGCCACCTGCGTGGGGCCGGCGTCAGCATCGGGCACGGCGTGCCAGGGGCCACCGACGTTGTCGGCGCCGGTTTCTTGCAGAGCCGCGAGGCATTGCGCGATGTAGTCGGGGGCGTACTCGGTGTGCACGTCCATGCGCACGATGACCTCGCCGCTGGACCGTGCCAGCGCGCGGTTGAGGCCGGTCGAGACGATGCGCCCGGGGTTGTCGAGCCACACGAGGCGGGGTTCGTGCTCGGCCAGGCGCATCAGCGTTTCGCGCGTGCCGTCGTCGCTGATGCCGTCGGCGATCAGCAGCTCCATGTCCCAACCCGCAGGCAGCGCTTGGCGCAGCACGCTCGCGCAGAAGGCCGCGATGTGCTGGCGCTCGTTGCGGCAGGGCACGATGACCGAGACGCGCTTCATGCGGTCGCCCCCTCGGGTGCGTAGGCGCTCTTCACGGCCACCTCGCGGATCAGCGTCGCCCAGGCCTGCAGGTGGCGCTGCGGGCTGAAGACGGCTTCGCTGCGCGCGATGGCAGCCTGCGCCATCCGCCCACGCAGGTCGGCGGATTGCAGCAGCTCGGTCAAGGCGCGTGCGAGCGCGGGCACGTCGCCCAGCGGCACCAGGCGGCCGGTCTCAGGCGTGAGGATCTCGCTCGGGCCGGTGGGGCAGTCGAAGGCCACCGCCGGCACACCCAGCGCCTGCGCTTCGAGCAACGCCAGCGGCATGCCTTCGTAGCGCGAGGGCAGCACGAAGACGGCGGCCTCTTGGTAGAGGCGCTCGATGTCGCGGATCGGGTCCAGCCAGGCCACGTCGAGGCCCAGCGCACGGGCTTGCGCTTCATGCGTGGCGCGCAACGGGCCATCGCCGACCACACGCAGGCGGGCCTCGGGCATCGCACGGGCGACTTCGGCCCACGCGCTCAGCAGCAGGTCGAAGCCCTTTTGCGCGACGTGGCGCCCGACCGCCAGCACGATCGGCTGCGACGGCAACACCGGGGCTGCGGCACGCAAGAAAGCGGCGTTGTAGATGACCTGGGTGCGGGCGTTCAGCGCACGAAAGCGCGGCGCATCGGCCTCGGTCAGGCTGACCAGCGCGGCGACCTGCGGGTACAGGCGCTGCCGCAGGCCTTGCCACAGGGCCGAGCGCGCAGTGAAGTGGTTGTGGTCGCAGCAGACCGTGCGGCCGGCGAAACGACGGCTCAGCAGCAGCACCGAGCAGGCCGTGGTGAGGCCGTTGAGCACCACCACGTCGGGCCGCTCTTGGCGGATCAGCCGGTTCAGCGCGCGGCCAATGCGCCACTGCGTTTGCAGCATCTGCCAGGCACGCGCGATGCGGCCGCCGGGTGCGCGGGGCTGCTCCACGGACGAGGACATGCCCGCGACCACCCGCACCGCCGGGACCACGGCATAGCGCAGTTGCTCGCGCCGCGTCGCCACGCTGCCCACCGCCACGTCCACGCCCTCGGCGGCGAGGTGGTTGGCCAGCGTGCAGACGAAGCGCTCGACCCCGCCCGACAGGTCGAGGCGGTCGCACAGCAGCAGCACGCGCAGGGGGCGGTTCATCGGCTCAGGCGCGGCGCGTGGTGAGGGCGTGCACGTCCACACGCTGGTAGTCGGGCGCGGGCAGGCCGAGGCCGCTGTGGCGCACGGCGCGGATGCGTTCGCGCAGGGCGCGCAGCGCGTCGAGCGCGCCCACGTCGGCGAGGCGGCGCACCAGCGCCTGGCGCGTGCTGGCGCGGGTCGTGGCACTGCCGGCGGCCGGGCCGGTCACCCACTCGGCCTGCGCGTAGTCGGACTGCTGCGGCGCCGGCAACACGCCCGGCTCGCGCAGCTTGCGCGCCAGCACCAGCATGTAGACCTCGTGGCTGTTGCGCAGGTTGACGCGGCGCTTCACGTCCATCGGGTTGGCCACGCGCCACCAGTGGCGGTTCTCGCCCATCACGGCGAACCACAGGCCGCGCAGCTCGAAGCCGTGTTGCGCCTGGTACAGGTTGAAGAACAGCTCGGGCGAGAACTGGTAGAAGCCGTGCCCCGACAGGTTGTTGGCCGGCAGTGCGTGCAGCACGTGGCCGCCGACGCGGCACAGGTCCACGCAGTTGCGCCACGCGACGGGAAAGTTGAAGACGTGTTCGAGGCAGCCGAAGTCGAGCACCGCGTCGTAGTGGCCGCGCTGCGGCGCGCCGGCCGGCCACGGCAGGTTCATGTCGTGGATGTGCGTGGCGTGCTCGTAGGACGAAGCGTCCACCGACTCGGCGTCTTCACAGCCCAGCCACTGCTGCATCAGCGGCTCGAAGTAGCGCGCCGCACCGGCCGCACGCGCGGGCTCGCGCAAGGGGGCGAGTTGCCGGCGGCGCCGAAACGCGTCGAGTTCGTAGGCTTCGATGAACAGCGCCTGGCGGCCGATGGCCAGCGTGCGGTCGAAGCGCACGCCGAGGTCTTGCGCGTGCGCGAGGAAGTTCAGGTTGTGGATGTCGATGCCCAAGCGCAGCCTTCTTTCGTCAGGGGACCGGTGCGATGCGCGGCGTGCGCGTGAGCAGCATGCCCGCCACCGCCACGGCGATCACCAGCAGCTCGACGCCGACCGCCACCCAGGCCAGGCCCGCCGCGCCGGCCGCACCGCCGAAGGTGGCGGCGCCCAGCACGCCGGCGATGCCACCGGCCACCACGCAGGCGCGGTAGGCCACGTCGTAGTGGCGGCTGCCGAGCATCCAGTAGCCGATGAACTTCCAGCCCAGCAGCAGCGGCAGCAAGAGCGCGAGCACGGCCATCGTGCCGCGCAGGGCCGGCAGGTCGAACTGCGACACGTCGCGCAGCACCCAGGGTTCGAGCCACGGCCACGCGACGGCACCGGCCGCCGCCAGCAGCAGCCCCACAGCCGCGCCACCCACGGCCCAGGCCGCGGCGTAACGCAAGGCTGCCCGCGCCCCGGCCGCGAAGCGCGACACGATGCGCGGGTAGACCACGGCGAACACCGGCTCGGCGGCGTTGAGCACGGCGCGCACGAGGCGGTCGGCCATGAAATAGGTGCCCAGCTCGGGCTTGCTCATCTGCACCGAGGCCGCGGCCGGCAGCGCGAACGAATAGGCCGCGCCGGCCAGCGAGACGGGCATCATCGTCCAGCCCAGGCGCAGGCCCGGGCCGAGCTGGGCGGGCGACCACAAGGGGCCATCGCGCACCGCGTGCAGGTCGCGCCGCAGCCACAGCCAGCCCAACGCGGCGAGCACGCCCGAGGCCAGCAGCTGCAGCAGCACATAGGCCACCAGCCCGTGCGCGAAGGCCCAGCAGGCGGCGATCAGCAGGCCGTAGACCAGCAGCTCCACCCGCGCCCAGGCGGCGAGCTGCTGCGTGGCCTGCAGGTACCAGGTGGCCGGCCAGCCGAGCGCGCAGGCCAGCGCCGCGATGGCGGCGGCATCGGCCAGCCGGTGGCCCGTGCCCTCGCCGGCCCAGGCCGCCGCCACGCCCGACAAGACCACCGCCGGCACGCACAGCACGCAGCGCGCGCTGAACACCTGGCGGGCGATGCGCCAGCGCGCTGCGGCGTCGGCGCTCACGGCCAGGCGCGTGGCCGCGGCCAGGAAGCCGCCTTCGACCAGCATCGACAAGAGGCTCGCCCACACGAGCACGAAGCTCAGGCGGCCGAACTCGTCGGCCCCCAGGCGCGAGGCCATCAGCGGCAGCACCAGCAACGGCAGCAGCAGGCGCACCGCACCGGCGGCATACACCGCCGGCAAGGTGTGCAGCAGCCGCGGGCCGGGGCTCGTCATGCGTCGGTGTGCTTGACGACGAGCCGCGCGGTGTAGTCCACCCGGTGCATGAACACGGGCTCGGCGCTGGCGGCGAAGTACTCGTCCACCGCACGGCGCGCGCCTTGCCAGTGGCCGTAGTCGTCGATGATCAAGAGGCCATGCCGCACGAGCCGCGGGTACAGGTGCTTCAGCTCGTGCTGGGTCGATTCGTACCAGTCCGTGTCCAGCCGCAGCAGGGCGATGGGGCCGGCGGGCAAGGTGGCCGGGATGGTGTCTTCGACCTTGCCCTTGACGTAGTGGATGCGCTCGGCCGGGTAACCCGTCGAGGCGAGGTTGGCGCGCACGTCGTCGAGGCTTGCGACGGCCCACAGCGGGTGTTCGCGGTCGGTGCGGTCGAGCTGGGCCTGGGCCGATTCGCCGCTCAACGCGCGGTCGTGCTCGGTGGGCTCGCTCATGCCCTCGAAGGTGTCGTACAGGTACAGGTGGCGCGAGGTGTCACCACGGGCGATGAGCGCCAGCGCCACGGCCATCATGCTGCCGCCGCGCCACACGCCGCACTCGACGATGTCGCCCGCGAGGCGGTGCTTGACGAGGTGATCGACGGCGCCCAGCAGGCTGGCGCGGCGCTCCAGGCTCGTCATGGTGAAGGGCTCGACGCGGGCGACGATGGCGCGGTCGGCGTCCGACAGATCGGCCAGGGCCTGCGATTGGCGATCGGCGGTGCGGGCCAGTTCCCAACCCGCGCCGGCCAGCGCGGCTTTGACGATTTTTTTCATGCGCGGTGCAAAGAGCTTCGAGGTGTGCAGCCCCCGAAAGGCTGCGGATTGTCTCACCCACGCGGGGCCGCGTACGCCTCGGGCGCATCGGCGAGCAACTGCTGCCAGCCCAGGCTTTGCTGCGCGCGCCGGAAGGCGGCGATGAGCTCGTCGCGTTGGGCGTCGAGGTGGTTCAAGCAATCGATCAACGCCTCGGCGCTGCGCGACTTCAGCAGCAAGCCCTGCAGGCCGAAGCGGCGCATGAAGGCGCCAAGGTCGCCCACGTCGGTGCAGATGAAGATGCGGCCGTGGTTCAGCAGCGTGTAGAGCGCGCCCGACTGCGAGGCGTGCTGGTAGGGAAGCACGAAGACCGCGTCCTCGCGCAACAGGGCCAGCAGCTCGGGGGTGTCGAGGTAGCGGTCGTGCACGGCCACGCCACGCTCACGCAGGGTCTGCTGCAAGGGCAGCAGCTCGGGCGACCAGATGCCGTGCACGGCCAGCGACAGCCCGCGCTCACGCAGTGCGGGCGAGGCGGCCAGGTCGGCGAACAGCTCCACGCCCTTGTAGGGCTGCACGCGGCTCCAGAACACGAGCGCGCGCTCGGGGCCTTTCGCGGCGTAGGGCGTGGCAGCCAGCTCGGGCGAGGCCGGCACCAGCCCGTGCGGCAGCAGCACCGACTTGGCCCGGAAGCCCTCGCCATAGCGGGCCATGAAGTCTTCGCGCGTGGCTTCGCTCAGAAACACGAGCCGCATCGCCAGCCGGGCCAGCCGGCGCGTGGGCGCGTGCTGCGTGCCGGTGAAGCGGTGCGGCACGGCGTTGTGCACCGTGTAGACCAGCCGCCGGCGCAGCAGCGCGCAGACCGCCCATTCGGCCCAGCGAAAGCTGCCGAACTGCAGGTTGACCAGGTCGAAACGGCGCCGCAGCACCGCCTCGGCCCACAGGCGGGCCAGCAGTGCCACGAAGGCCAGCGCCGCGCGCCAGCGCGTGGCAACCGAGCTGGAGATGCCCCGCGCCACCACCCGCACGCCAGGCAGCGCACGCATGGCATCGAGCAGCTCGCCGTTGTAGCGCGTGGTCGAGCCGTAGAAGGTGACCGCGTCGCCGCGTGCGGCCAGCGCCTGCACGAGCTGGAAGTCGTAGGGCAGCACGAAGGAGCCCGGGTCGAGGATGGCGATGCGGGTGCCCACGTGGCGATTCAATGCAAGCCCGTCAATGCGCGAACCAGAACCGGCGCTTCAGCTGGTAGCTCGGCTCGGTCTGGCGCTCGCCGATCTCGCGCGCCGGGTTGCCACCGACGATGCGCATCGCCGGCACGTCTTTCGTGACCACCGCGCCCGCCATCACCACCGCGCCACGGCCCAGGTGCACGCCGGGCATCAGCATCGCGCCGGCGAAGACCACCGCGTGGTCGTCGATGCGCACGGGGCTCGCCTTGGTGGCGAAGCCCGGGTCGTTGACGTCGTGGCCCATCGTGTAGATGCGGCTGTCATGGGCGATCGACACGTTCTGGCCGATCGTGATGCCGCCCCGGTTGTCGAGGTAGACGCCCCGGTTGACCACCGTGCCCTCGCCCACCGCGAGCCGGCCCACATGGAAGAAGCGCACCCCGCCCTGCAGCGTGGCGCTGCGGTGGATGCGAAAGCCGCACAGCCGGTAGAGCAGCGGCCGCAGCACGAAGGGCAGCCAGCCGTGCACGGTGTTGATCAACGCCAGCGCGATGAAATAAAGCTGATCGATCACGCGGGTCGGGCCTCGGACGGTGCAACGAAGGCCCGGATTCTAGGAGCCCCCACCTACAATTCGCGGTTCGCCTCGCTCCTTGTTCACCCCCGTTCAACACCCCTGCCCTCTGCCCGCCATGGACCAAGACACCAACCAGCTCATCGCCGAACGCCGCGAAAAACTCGCCGCCATCCGCAAGCAGGGCGTGGCCTTTCCGAACGACTTCAAGCCCAAGCACCACACACGCGACATCGCGCAGAAGTACGGCCAACTGCCGAACGAAGAGCTGGAGCCGATGAACGTCACCGTCAGCATCGCCGGCCGGCTGATGCTCAAGCGCGTGATGGGCAAGGCGAGCTTCGGCACGCTGCAAGACGCGACCGACCGCATCCAGCTCTTCGCCGCGAAGGACGTGCTGGGCGAAGAGGTCTACGCCGCCTTCAAGCACTGGGACCTGGGCGACATCCTCGGGGCCGAGGGCACGCTGTTCAAGACCAAGACCGGCGAACTCTCGGTGCGCGTCACGACGCTGCGCCTTTTGACCAAGAGCCTGCGCCCGCTGCCGGACAAGTTCCACGGCATGACCGACCAGGAACAGAAGTACCGCCAGCGCTACGTGGACCTCATCACCGACGAAGACGCCCGCGTGCGCTTCGCGGCGCGCAGCAAGGCCATCAGCTCGATCCGCCAGTTCATGACCGAGCACCACTTCATGGAAGTGGAAACGCCGATGCTGCACCCCATCCCGGGTGGCGCGAACGCCAAGCCCTTCGTCACGCACCACAACGCGCTCGACCAGCAGATGTTTCTGCGCATCGCGCCCGAGCTGTATCTCAAGCGCCTGATCGTCGGCGGCTTCGAGCGCGTGTTCGAGATCAACCGCAGCTTCCGCAACGAAGGCATCTCGGTTCGGCACAACCCCGAATTCACGATGATGGAGTTCTACGCGGCCTACTGGAACCACCACGACCTGATGGACTTCACCGAGCAGGTGCTGCGCCACGCGGCGCGCCAGGCCACGGGCTCGGCGGTGCTGACCTACAACGAGAAGACGGTCGATCTCGACAAGCCCTTCAAGCGCCTCACGGTGCGCGACTCGCTGGTGGCCTACGCCGGTCTGACCGAAGCCCAGGCGAGCGACCCCGAGGTGCTGCGCGCCGAGATCGTCAAGCGCGGCGAAAAGGCCCCCGCCCACTGGAAGCTGCCCGAGCTGCAGTTC
Organism: Piscinibacter sp. PDB5-1; assembly: GCF_056676035.1. Classification (NCBI taxonomy): domain Bacteria; kingdom Pseudomonadati; phylum Pseudomonadota; class Betaproteobacteria; order Burkholderiales; family Sphaerotilaceae; genus Piscinibacter; species Piscinibacter sp. PDB5-1. The sequence continues at coordinate 952,921 of NZ_JBWVZL010000002.1, forward strand.
GGCCTGTTCGAGGCTGCCGTCGAAGAGCAGCTGTGGGACCCGACCTTCATCATCGACTACCCGGTCGAGGTGTCGCCGCTGGCCCGCGCGTCTGACACCGACCCGTCGATCACCGAACGCTTCGAGCTGTTCATCACCGGCCGCGAGTACGCCAACGGCTTCTCGGAGCTGAACGACGCCGAAGACCAGGCCGCGCGCTTTCTGGCGCAGGCCGCCAACAAGGAAGCCGGCGACGAAGAGGCGATGTACTACGACGCCGACTTCATCCGCGCTCTCGAATACGGAATGCCCCCGACCGGCGGCTGCGGCATCGGCTTGGACCGGCTGATGATGCTGATCACCGACAGCCCGAGCATCCGCGACGTGATCCTTTTTCCGTCGCTGCGCAAGGAGGCGTGAAAACCCCAAGTCACAAATTCGTGCATTCCGCCGCAATTTGGACATGGTTGTCAGCGAGCGCAACAGCGATTGCTCGTTTTTCCCATGGCGCACTAAGCTCGGTCGGCCGTCTCATAGCGGTGTTCACTTTGCAGGGAATGCCATGCCAACGCTGTACCGAAAGACCGAAAAAGGCGCGGCCGAAATCGCCACACGGGTCAACCGGCTCGTGCCACGGCTGCGCGCTGCGCTCATCCTGGTGGATGGGCGCCGAAGCGACGACGAGCTGTGCAAGCTGATCCCCGGCCAGGGCGAAGAAGCCCTGCTGACGCTGCTCGAAGCCGGGTACATCGAGCTCACCGCCGCCCCACCGTCGCGCTACACCGCCCTGCCCACGCTGGCCGACGCGGCTTGATCGGCTCGCGCCCCGCCTGCTGCGCGGCGCTCATTCGGCCGCGAGCTGCGGCTTGCGCGCGATCATCAGGTCGATGAAGGTCTCCGCGTCCTGGTGGATGCGGATGCGAGCGGGCAGGTAACGCAGGCCCGGCGCAAACCACATCTGCGGCACCAGATCGCCCCCAGGCCTTGCCTGGCGGCGCGTCTTCACCGGCACGGCCTGCACCGCGCCGAAGGGCGTGTGCAGGGTCTCTTCTTCGCCCACCTCGTAGGTCCACAGGTCCACCCCGCGCGGCAGCGCCAGCGGCACCTCGACCTGCTGGCCCGGCCGCAGCCGCTCGGGCTGCAGGCCGAACCACCACACCATCTGCACGAACTGGCTGGCCGTGTCTTGCACGCCCGGCCACGCGGGGCGCCACTGGCCGTTGGCGATCTTCACCCGGCCGGGCTCGAAGGGCATGCTCAGCGCACGCGCCTCGCTGAAGGCCTGCTTGGTGAACTGGTCGTAGCGCGCCGGCACCAGGCCGCGCGCGCCGATGGTGCCCTCGCTGCTCATGCGGCGCACCATCAGCGGCGCGAAGCTCAGGCCGACGGTGACGTCCACATGCACCTGGTAGCGGTCGCCGATGCGGATCCACTCGACCTGGCCGCTGCCGTGGATCTCGCCCTGGTAGTGGCCGGTGAGCACGTAGCTGAGCTTGGTGGACACGGGCCAGTCGAAGGGCACCGGGCCGGCGGCGGATGCGCTGGCGTTGGCAGCAGCCGCGCTGGCAGTGGCGACGGGTGGCGCGGGCTCTGGTGCCGCCGGGGCTTCGGGCGCTGAGGCCGTGGGCTGCGGCTCGACCGCCGCCACCTCGGGCGCGTCGGCCGCAGGTTCGGCGGGCACCGAAGCGGCCGTCGCCGGCGCAGACCTCGGCTCGGCGCGCCGAACGCTCGTGGCTGCACCAGGTGGCGCTGCGGGCCTCCCGCGCGCTGGCGGCGCTTCGAGCGACAGCTCGCGCACATAGGTCACCGCCATGCGGGGCGGCGCCTGGGCCTGCTGGCGCAGGTCGAACGCGTGCCGGCCCACCGCCTCGCCGACACCCCCATGCAGCGCGGCCACCGCCCCCGCCAGCAGACCCAGGGCGATGGCGCGCCGCCGGTCGATCACCCCGCCTTCAGCCATGCGCGCCGCAGGGACTGCGCATCGCTCGGCGCCGCCGCGTCCGCCCCGAGCGCCACGGCGCCCGCATCAGTCGCCGCGCCGATGCGCACCGGCAGCGAGGCGATGCGCCCGTCGCGCGCCACCAGCAGGGTCGCGCGGCCGCTGGCCGGCAGCAGGCGCACCGCGTCGTCGAGCCGGCGCACGCGCCAGTCGTTCACGGCCAGCACCTCGTCGCCGGCCGACAGGCCCGCCGCCTCGGCCGCACCGCCGCGCAGCACGGCGGTGAGCTTGATGCCGGTGAGCGCGCTTTCGGCCGCCCGCACGCCCAGGCGCTGCGCCATCGTGGGCGCCTGCGCGAGCCACTTCACGCCCACGCGGCCGAGCAGCTCGCGCACCGGCAGCTCGCCCGTGCCATGCACCCAGGCGGTCAGCTCTTTCTTGTACGAACGGCCGCCCACCTCGCGCAGCACGGCGGCGATGTCGGCCTCGCCGATCGGCCCGCCCTTGCTGCGGGCCCACAGGCCGCGCATCACGTCGTCGAGCGTGCCCTGCCCTTCGGCGCGCAGCGTCAGGTCGAGGCACAGCGCCACCAGCGAGCCCTTGGTGTAGTAGCTGATCGTGCTGTTGGGCGTGTTCTCGTCGGTGCGGTAGTACTTGACCCAGGCGTCGAAGCTCGCCTGCGCGACGCTTTGCACCCGGCGGCCCGGCATCGCGAGCACGTTGGTCACGGTCTTGCCGACGAGCTTGAGGTAACGCGCCTCGTCGATGCGCCCGGCGCGCAGCAGCAGCAGGTCGTCGTAGTAAGACGTGAAGCCCTCGAAGAACCACAGCAGCTCGGTGTAGTTCTCCTGCGTGTAGTCGTAGGTGGCGAACTCGGCCGGACGCAGGCGCTTGACGTTCCAGGTGTGGAAGTACTCGTGGCTGATCAGGCCCATCAGCGTCACGTAGCCGTCGGTGAGGTCGGCCTTGCCCTGCTGCGGCAGGTCGCGTCGGCCGCAGATGAGGGCGGTGCTGGCGCGGTGTTCGAGCCCGCCGTAACCGTCGTCCACCGCGTTGAGCAGGAAGACGTAGCGGTCGAAGTGCGGTTTCTTCTTGCCCACCCAGAAGCGAATGTTGGCTTCGCAGATGCGCGTGGCATCGGCCAGCAGGCGTTCGCCGTCGAAATCGGGCAGTGCACCGGCGACGACGAACTCGTGCGGCACGCCGCAGGCCGTGAAGCTGCCGCGCCAGACGCGGCCCAGCTCGACCGGGTGATCGACCAGTTCGTCGTAGCCGCCCGCCTGGTAGCGCCCGAGGCCGGCCTTGTTGACCTGCACCGCCGGCAGCGCGGTGGCCACCTGCCAGCCCTTGGGCACGGTCTTCAACTCGACGCTGTGCGGCTCGGCTTCGCGGCCATGCACGCGCAGGAAGACGCCGGTGCCGTTGAAGAAGCCCCGGTTCGCGTCGAGAAAGGCCGCGCGCACCGAGGTGTCGAAGGCATAGACGAGGTAGCTGACCACGAGCGCGGTGTCGCCGGTGCAGGTGGCCTCCCAGCTGGCCTTGTCGAGCTGGCGCAGCGGCACCGCGCGCGTGCCCTGCTTCGCCTGCAGCTGCGACAGGTGGCGCGCGAACTCGCGCACCAGGTAGCTGCCGGGGATCCACGCCGGCAGGCTCAGGCGCTGCTGCGCCTCGGGCCGTGCCACGGTGAGGGTGACGCGAAACAGGTGCGCGTGCGCGTCGGCGATGTCGATTCGGTAGGCAATCATGCGGTGCGGGTGAAGTCGTTCAGCGGGGTGTGTGGGCGGGTGCTGGGTTCAGCTGCCGGCTGCGCCGAGAAAGCAGCACAGGCTGGCCACGACGCTCAGGCGAAAGCGCAGCGTGAGCCAGGCGCCGGCACCTTGCGCGGGGTAGATGCGGCGGTCCACGAGATACGCCACGGCCAGCATCAGGCCGTGCAGCACCAGGCCCGCGTGGGGCGGCATCACGACGGCGATCCACGCAAAGAGCGGCGGGGCCACGCCCCAGGCGAAAAGACTCGGCGAGGGCACGCGCTGGCGAAAGCCCAGGCCCCAGTGGATGCCACCCAGCAGCGAGATGGTGACGGCCGCGTAGGCCGACAGCGCGGCCGACACATAGCCCACCACGTCGGGCCGCACGATCCACACGAGCGCAGCCCCCAGCACGAAGGGCAGCAGGCCCGCATACCCGAGCCGGTGGGCGACGGGATTCGGAGCGAGGACAGGAAGGGACTCGGCGCTCAAGCAGATGCTCCAGGAGGCGGTGACACGAAGCCGCGATTGTCGCCCTCACCCGAAGGCGACGGGGGTGCAGGGGGCCGGGTCAAACGGCGGTGCGCCATGAAAAAAGCCGGGCGCAGGGCCCGGCTCTCATCCACAGGGCGCGCCACCGCGCCATGCGTCACTTCTTGTCGGGCTTGGCGCTTGCGCTGGCGACCAGCTGCTTTTCGATCTGCTCGCTGCCCAGCGCACCCGGCACGCGCGTACCGTCCACGAACACCAGCGCCGGCGTGCCTTGCACGCGGTACTTCTGGCCCATGGCCACGTTGCGCTCCAGCGGGTTGGCACATTCGCCCATGGCCTTGGGCGGCGCCTTGTTGGCGAGCATCCAGTCGAGCCAGGCCTTGGTCTGGTCTTTCGCGCACCAAATGTTCTTGGCCTTGACGGTCGAGTCGGCCCCGAGGATGGGGTACAGGAAGGTGTAGACCGTGACGTTCTTGAGCTTCTGGATGTCGGTTTCGAGCTTCTTGCAATAGCCGCAGTTCGGGTCCGAGAACACGACCAGCTTGCGCTCGCCGGTGCCGAGCTTCAGCACGATGGCGTCTTTCAGCGGCAGGCTGGCGAAGTCGATGGCCGTCAGCTTGTTGATGCGGGCTTCGGTCAGGCTGGCGCGGGTCTTGGTGTCGATCAGGTTGCCCTGGAAGACGTAGTGGCCCTTGTCGTCGCTGTAGACGATTTCGGTGCCCAGGCGCACCTCGAACAGGCCCGGGATCGGCGTCGGGTTGATCTCGTCGATGGCGGGCAGGTTGGGCAGGCGTTCGGCCAGGTTCTTGCGGATCGCCGCGTCGTCGGCCGAGGCCGATTGCAGCATCAGCAGGCCCGCCGCGAGGGCGAGCAGGGGTCGGGTGATGGGGGTGGGCATGGTGGGCCTCAGGGTGGGGAAAGGGGGGCTCTCAAGCACCCAGGGCGCGCGACGTGAGCCAGCGCTTCAGAGGCGAGAGGTGATTGACAAGACCCATGCCCCGGTTGCGGAGTTCCCGCAGCGCGGCGTGGTCGTGGGCAAAGAGTTGCAACAAGCCGTCGGTGAGCTGCGCCATCGCGCGCACGGCACCGAGCCGTTCGCGTTCGTAGCGGCGCAGCAGGCGTTCGTCACCGGCCGACCGCCAGCTTTCGCGCGCGGCGATCACGCGCGACAGGGCCTGCACGTCGGCCAGGCCGAGGTTCAGGCCCTGGCCGGCGAGCGGGTGCACCACGTGAGCGGCGTCGCCCAGCAGCACCCAGCCCGGGCCCGACCAGCGTTCGGCGCGCGCCAGCATCAGCGGCCAGCTCGCACGCTCGCTGCCGAGCGTCAGCGTGCCGGCCTGCTGTTGCGTGGCTTCGTTCAGCGCGGCCTCGAAGGCCGGCCCGTCGAGCGCGAGCAGTTCTTGCGCACGGTCTTCAGGCAGCGACCACACCAGGCCGTACGAACGGCCGGGCTCAGGGCTGTCGAAGGGCAGCAGCGCCAGCACGTCGGGGTGGCGAAACCACTGGCGCGCGGTGTGGCGGTGCGGCTCGCTCGCCACCAGGCGCGCGGCGATGGCGCGGTGGCCGTAGGGCTGGCGCTCGAAGGCCACGCCCAGCGCGTCGCGCCCGGCCGATTCTTTGCCTTCGCACAGCGCCTGCAGATCGGCTTCGACCGGCTCGGCGACCTCGGTCACGTGCGGCGCGAAGCGCACCGCGGCGGCCAGGGCTTCGTCGAGCACACCTGCATCGACGATCCAGGCCAGCTCGCTCACCTGCTGCTGCCAGGACGAAAACTCGAGCACGCCCTGCGCGTCGCCTTCGATGTGCATGTCGTGCACGGCGGTGGCGGCATGGGGCGGCATCGCGTCCCAGACCTTCAGCTCGCGCAGCAGCTTCACCGAGCCGGCGTTGAGGGCATAGGCACGCAGGTCGGGCCCGTGGGCCTGCGCGGCGTCGCGCACCAAGGCCACCTGCAGGCCCTGCCGCGCCAGCGACAAAGCCAGGCTTCGGCCCACGGCCCCCGCGCCACGCACGCACACATCGAATCGCTTCATCCGGCGGATTGTAGGTATCGCCCCCGGTGCCGACCGGCATGCAGAATCCAAGGTTTTCCCCAAGGCACCGGGCTTGGACAACGGAGTCGCCATCGCATGAAAACACCCTGGGTTCGTTACGCGCTGTGGACCGCAGGCGGCCTGTTCGCGCTGCTCGCGGCCGCCCTCGTGTGGCTGGTCGCCACCTTCGACGCCAACGCCTACAAGGGTGTGGCCATCGACTGGATGAAAGCGAAACGCGACCGCACGCTGGTCATCGATGGCCCCATCAAGCTCTCGGTCTTTCCGCGCCTCGAAGTCGAGCTCAGCGACGTGAGCCTCAGCGAGAAGGGCCGCCCCGAGACCTTTCTGTCGCTCAAGCAGGCCGCACTGGCGGTGGACGTGTGGCCGCTCTTGCGCCGCCAACTGGTGGTCGACCGCATCAGCGCGCGCGGCGTGACCGTCGTTTATTCACGCGACAAAGACGGCAAGGGCAACATCGACGACCTCGCCGCCGCCGACCCCAACGAACCCGCCGACACCACCGCCAGCAAGCCGCTGCGCTTCGACGTGAGCGCGATCCGCCTCGACGACGTGTCGCTGCGTGTGCAAGACGACTTCGGCAAGTTCGCGGGCGACGTCACCCTGCGCTCGCTCAGCACCGGGCGCCTGGCCGATGGGGTCGAGTCGCCGGTGAAGCTCGATGCACAGCTCGCGCTGAAGTCGCCCGCCGTGCAGGGCACGTTGACGGGCGCGACGCAGCTCACGCTCAACCTCGCCGACAAGTCGGTGCGCCTGCGCGACATGAACCTCCGCTGGCAGGGCGACGCGCTCGGCGTGCAGGCCATCGACGCCACGCTGAAGGGCACGCTCGCCAGCGGCGGCGGCCTCTTGCAAATGGATGAACTCGACCTCGGCTTCGGTGCCACGCTCGGCGGCCTGAAGTTCGCCGACTCGCGTGTGGCGGTGAAGGTGTTTTTGTTCGACCCGGCCAAGAAGAACCTCGCGCTGACGCAGCTGCAGGTGAAGCTCGCCGGCACGCAGGACACGCACCCGCTGTCGCTCGCGCTCGACTGGCCCGAGCTGACCGTCAACCCGGCGTCGTTGAACGGCAGCGCGCTCACCGGGCGCGTCACGCTGGGCGGGCCGACCTCGCTCGACGCGAGCTTCAAGTCGGGGGCGCCGCAGGGCAGCTTCGACCTCGTGACGGTGCCGCAGTTCGAGACCACGCTGAAAGGCCGCCAGGGCTCGCGCCAGATCGCTGGCAGCCTGCGCGCCGACCTGCGCCTGCGTCCGGCCGACAAGAGCCTGGCGCTCGAAGGCCTGGGCGGTCAGGTCAAGCTGCAAGAGCCCTCGCTGCAGCCGATGGACATCGCCCTGCAAGGCAGCGCGCGCGCCTCGGCCGAAGCTGCGCAGTGGGCGCTGAAGGGGCAGATCAACGCCAACCCGTTCAACATCGACGGCACGGCCGCGCTCGCCAAGAAGCCGATGCACCTGAAGCTCGACGCCCGCTTCGCCGCGCTCGACCTCAACCGGCTCTTGCTGCCGCCCGAGGCCACCGCGCCGGCGCCCGCGGGCGGCGACAAGCCCGCCGCGCCCGAGGCGCCGATCGACCTGTCGGCCCTGCGCGCCTTCGACGGCCAGTTCGCGCTGCGCGTGGGCCGCTTCGCCTACCGCGACTACCGCATCGACGAGCTGCAGTTCGACGCCACGCTCGACGAAGGGCTGATGCGCATCGGCAAGCTCGCCGGCAAGGCCTGGGGCGGCACGCTCGACGCCACCGGCTCGGTGAACGCGCGCGACAACCGCGTGGCGCTGAAGGCGGTGGCCGCGGGGGTGAACGTCAACGCGCTGCTCAACACCGTCGCCCAGCAAGACATGCTCGAAGGCACCGGCCGCGTCAGCGCCGACCTGCGCACGCACGGCGCCACGGTCGGCGCGATGAAGTCGCAACTCGACGGCACGGCCGCGCTGCAGCTGCGCGACGGCTCGGTCAAGGGCGTGAACCTCGCGCGCAGCCTGCGCCAGGCACGCGCTGCGCTCACGCTGCGCAAGGACGCGGTCGAACAGGCGCGCGAGACCGAGAAGACCGACTTCTCGGAGCTGACCGCCAGCTTCGTGGTCGAGAACGGCGTGGCCCGCAACCAGGACCTCGACATGAAGAGCCCCTTCCTGCGCCTGGGCGGCAGCGGCAGCGCCGACATCGGGCGTGGCCAGCTCGACTACACCGCGCGCGCCACGGTGGCCGCCACCGCCAAGGGGCAGGACGGCGCGGAGCTGGCGGCGCTGAAGGGCCTGACGGTGCCGGTGCGCCTGACCGGCCACTTCGACGCACTGAGCTGGAAGATCCAATGGTCGGCCCTCGCCGGCGCAGCGGTCGATGCCAAGGTCGATGCGGCCAAAGACAAGCTCAAAGACCGGCTCGGCGATAAGTTGCGCGACAAGCTGGGCGTGCCGGCGACCCCGGCCAGCGGCGCCAGCGCGCCGGCTGCGTCACCGCGCGAGCAGGTCAAGGAACAACTCAAGGACCGTTTGAAGGGACTGCTGAAATGACCGGGCAAATGAGCTATGCCATTGACGAGATGGAAGAAACCACCGGCGACGTCAGCGTGACCCTCGTCGCGATCCACGTGCACCCAGTGAAAAGCTGCGCCGGCGTCTCGCTCAACGAGGCGCTGCTGATCGAAACCGGCCTCGAATTCGACCGCGCGTGGATGGTGGTCGATGCCCAAGGCCACTTCGTCACCCAGCGCGAACTGCCGCGCATGGCCTTGGTCCACACGACGCTCAAGCAGACCGAACTGGTGCTGCGTGCGCCGGGCATGCTGGCCCTGCACCTCGCACTCGACACGGTCGAAGCGCCCACACGGGTGACGGTGTGGAAAGACGAGGTCGCGGCCTACGACATGGGCGCGCTCGCCGCACAGTGGTTCAGCGACTTCCTCGGCCAGCCGCTGCGCCTGGTGCGCTTCGACCCCGAGCAGAAGCGCCTGTCGAGCCGACAGTGGACGGGCGAGGTCGAGGCCGAGAACGCGTTCTCGGACGGCTACCCGTTGCTGGTGCTGTCCGAAGACTCGCTGGCCGAACTGAACCGTCGCCTCGCCGACCAGGGCAAGCCGGCGGTGGGCATGGAACGCTTCCGCCCCAACCTCGTGTTGAGCGGCCTGAGCGCGAACGACGAAGACCACCTCGACGAGATCCGCATCGACACGCCGCAAGGCCCCGTGCGCCTGCGCCTGGTCAAGCCCTGCCCGCGCTGCCCCATTCCCAACGTGGACCCGGCCACCGGCGTGCCCGGCCACGAGCCCGGCGACACGCTCTCGACCTACCGCGCCAGCGAGCTGCTCGACGGCGCGATCGCCTTCGGCATGAACGCGGTCATCCTCGAGGGCATCGACTGCGAGCTGCGTGTCGGCCAACGCGGTTCGGCGACCTACAAGTTCTGAGCCGCCGACCGGGCGGCGCGCCCACGGCGCGCTTGGGCCGCCGGACCAGCCCTCGGGTGTGCCAATTCGCACGCGAATCCACCCCATGGCGGCGGGCGTGCCGCGTATCTTGCGGCTTCGCGCCTTCGCCGTCGTGCGCCACCTTTGCCGCTGCCTGACGGCGGACGGGTGGCCGGCAAGGCGAGTTCCCCCGGAGACATTCGCCCATGCCCGACACCCAGAAGTTCTTCCAGAACGTCAGCGCCCTGCCCGCGATGCCCGAAGTGGCCTCGCGCCTGCTGCGCACCTTCGACGACGAGAACGCCCGCCTGGACACCCTCGCCGCGCTGATCGGCAAAGACGCCACGCTCGCCGCCAAGGTGCTGCGCCTGGCCAACTCGGCCCACTACCGCCCCGCGCACGACATCGCCACGCTGAACGACGCGTCGGCCGTGCTGGGCATGCACACGCTGCGCGACCTGGCGATGTCGGCCTGCCTGTCGGGGGCCTTTCCGCAGGTGCAAGGCCTCGACCGCCTGCGCTTCTGGCGCCACAGCATGACCACCGCCGCCTACGCCAAGCTGCTGGGCCGGCTGTTGATGCTCGACAGCGAGGTCACCTACCTCGCCGGCCTGATGCTGCGCACCGGGCAGATCCTCATCGCCATGCACGAGCCTCAGTTGGTGGCCGACGAAGAAGCGCACGCCACCGAAGCCGGCTGCCGTCTCTCGCTCGAGATGACGCGTTTCGGCTGCACCCATTCCGACGTGACGGCCGAGCTCGCCCGGCGCTGGCAATTCCCGCCGGTGCTGATTGCGGCCTTCCGCGATGCGGCCGACCCGTTGGCGGCCAAGCCCTTCTCGCTGCTGGCGGCCGTGCTGCGCATGGCCGAGGTGCTGGCCGACGCGAACGAACTGAACCAACCGGCCCGCGTTGCGCTGCCGGCCGCCGTGCCGGAGTTGCTGGCCCACCTGCACCTCGACATCGACTGGCTGTGTGACAAGCTCAACGACGTGGGCGATGTCAACGAGGGTCTGGCGGCGGTGCTGGGCCACTGAGGCGCACGAGGCGGGGCCGTCGCGCGCTGCCGACGAGGCGCATCGCGCGATACCCGGCGTGGCCGGCGCCGCGCCCCACACTGCCGGGGCTTGTCGCCCACGGGGTGGCGGGTCAGCATGCCGCCTTCTCACCACGACACCCCGCCCCGATGCCCACCACGCCCCCGATCCCCTCTGCGCTGCGGCGCGATGCGAATGCCCCGTCTCGCACCGGCTCACGTGCCCTCTGGCTGGCGGTGGCCACCGCGCCGCTGCTGGCCGCGCTGATCGCCGCCGGCCCCATCCACCAGCCGCCGCTGTACATCCACTTCGCCGACACACGGGGCCTGTTCGGCCTGCCGAACGCGGCCGACGTGCTGAGCAACCTGCCCTTCCTCGTGGCGGGCCTGTGGGGCATGCGGCGACTGGCCGGCGAGAACGCGGCCTTCGAGCCCGCCCAGCGCCGCGCATGGCGCGTGTTCGCGGTGTGCATCGCGCTGACGGCCTTCGGCTCGTCGGTGTTCCACGCGACGCCCAACACCGACACCATCACGCTCGACCGCCTGCCCATCGCCTGGGCCTGCGCCAGCCTGTTGTGCGCCTTCCTGGCCGAACGCGTGCACGCCCGCTGGGGCGACCTGCGCATGCTGGTCGCGGGCCTCGGGCTCGCCACCGTGGCCACGCTCGTGTGGTGGTGGACCGAGCGAACCGGCCAGCCCGGCGACCTGCGCGCCTACCTCGCGGTGCAGTTGCTGCCGATGGTGCTGGTGCCCATCGCCCTGCTGCTGCGCGTGAACCGGCCGGGGGCCCTGGCCCGCACCGGCAACGCGAGCTGGTGGTGGGCGCTCGGCCTGTACGCCGCCGCCAAGGGCGCCGAGGTGCTCGACGCACCGCTGCTCGATGTCCTGGGCCTCTTGAGCGGCCACACGCTCAAGCACCTGCTGGCCGCGGGCGCGGCTTGGGTGCTGCTGCGGGCCGCCGTCAGGGCCGGCGCTCGGGCAGCGGAATGAACTCGGTCTCGCCGGGCACCGCGTCGAAGCGCATCGCGGCCCAATCGTCGGCGGCTTGCGCGATGCGCTCTTTGCGGCTGGAGATGAAGTTCCACCACATGAAGCGATGGCCGAGCGGCGCGCCGCCCACCAGCACCAGACGCGCGCCTTCGTCGGCCTGCACCTGCACGGCCGCGCCGGAGCGGGGCAGCACGGCCAGGGTGTGCGCCGGCACGCCACGGCCATCGACCGTGAACGGCCGGTCCACGCCGTAGAGCGCCAGTTCTTCGGCCAGCGGCGGCAGCGTGAAGCTCACGTGCCCGGGCAGGTCGATGTCGAGGTACAGGGTGGGCGACGCGGTGGGCACCGGCGAACGTTGGCCGAAGGCCTCGCCGATCAGCACCCGCACGGTCGCGCCGTCGAGGTCGAGCACAGGGATGGCCTCGGCCGGCGTGTGCGAGAAGGCCGGGGCGTCTTCTTCGCGGTCGGCCGGCAGCGCCGCCCACAGCTGCAGGCCGTGGCGCGTGTGGGCCTGCTCGCGCAGGTCGTCGGGCATGCGCTCGGAATGCACGATGCCGCGCCCCGCGGTCATCCAGTTGATGGCGCCGGGCTCGATGCGCTGCACGACGCCGGTGCTGTCGCGGTGCATCATCGCGCCCTCGAACAGGTAGGTCACCGTCGCCAGCCCGATGTGCGGGTGCGGCCGCACATCGTGGTTAGCGCCCGGCTCGGCAGTGAGCGGCCCGAAGTGGTCGAAGAAGAGAAACGGCCCGACCGCTTGGCGCTGCGCAGCGGGCAGGCTGCGCCGCACGACGAAGCCGCCGCCGAGGTTCTTGACGTGCGGGGTGAGGGTCTGCAACGCGTCCATGCCGGGTCCTTGGTTTCCGCGCGAAATGCGAGGAGGCAAACGTCTAGGAGGTGGGAACGGTGCCGGCGTGGCCAAGCCGCCCGCTCAGAGCCTGCGAGTCAAGGCGCACAGCACCGCCGTGGCTCGGGCCACGGCGCGCGTTTGCCACGCCGAATCGCGGGCGCTGGGCGGGATGAGCGGGCATGCTGGAGCCGTTCGCACCGTCTTAGCTGCGGTAGTCGGCGTTAATCTTGACGTAGTCGTAGCTCAGGTCGCAGGTCCACACCGTGGCGCTGGCGTCGCCGCGCTTGAGGTTGACGCGCACCGTGATCTCGCTCTGCTTCATCACGCGGGCGCCGTCTTCTTCGCGGTAGTCGGGGTTGCGCCCGCCGTTGACGGCCACGTGCACGTCGTCGAGGAACAGGTCGATCAGCGTCTGGTCGAGGTCGTTGATGCCGGCATAACCGACCGCCGCGAGGATGCGCCCGAGGTTGGGGTCGCTGGCGAAGAAGGCCGTCTTGACCAGCGGCGAATGCGCGATGGCGTAGGCCACCTGCTTGCACTCTTTTTCGGTCTTGCCGCCCTCGACCTGCACGGTGATGAACTTGGTGGCGCCTTCGCCGTCGCGCACGATGGCCTGGGCCAGTTCGGTGGCGACCGCGATCACCGCCTCGGCGATCAGCGCGCCGTCGCCTTGCATCAAGTCGTCGATGGGTTCGTTGCGCGCTTCGCCGGTGGCAATGAACACGAACGAGTCGTTGGTGGACGTGTCACCGTCGATGGTGATGCGGTTGAACGAGCGGTCGGCCGCGTGCTTGGTGAGGATGCGCACCTGCTCAGGCGAGATCGCCGCGTCGGTGGCGATGAAGCTCAGCATCGTCGCCATGTTCGGGCGAATCATCCCGGCGCCCTTGCTGATGCCGGTGACGGTGACCGTCTGCCCACCGATCTTGACCTGGCGCGACGCGGCCTTGGGCAGCGTGTCGGTGGTCATGATGGCTTCGGCGGCGGCGGCCCAGTTGTCCTCTTTCAGGTCGGCCAGCGCGGCCGGCAGGCCGGCTTCGATGCGGTCGTTGGGCAGCGGTTCCATGATCACGCCGGTCGAAAACGGCAGCACCTGCTCGGGCGTCACTTCGAGGTGGCGGGCCATGGCCACGCAGGTGCTGAAGGCGCGCACCAGACCGTCTTCGCCGGTGCCGGCGTTGGCGTTGCCGGTGTTGATGACGAGCGCGCGGATGTCGAGCCCGACCTCAAGGTGCTTGCGGCACAACTGCACGGGCGCGGCGCAGAAGCGGTTGTTGGTGAACACCGCCGCGACCTGCGAGCCATCGGCGATCTCGACCACCGTGAGGTCCCGTCGGTTGGCCTTGCGCACCCCGGCCATGGCAATGCCCAGCTTCACGCCGGGCACAGGGTGCAGAGACTTCGGATCGGGGGCTTGCAGGTTGACGGGCATGGGCGACCTCGGGGGCGGCGGGTGAAAAGCGGCGATTGTAGGAAGCCGGTGTGACCCACCCGCTGCCTGACCGCATCACCCGGTGCGCGCACCGGGGTCGACGCTCAGGGCCCGGTCGAGATGTCCTTGGTGCGGGTCTTCGACACGCCAGTGAAGATGCCGATGCCCAGCAGGATGACCGCCCCGATGGCGACGAACTGCGAAGGCACGCCGGCCAGGATCAAGGCCCAGGCCACGCCGGCGATGAAGATCACGAAGCCGACCAGGTAGATGGCGAATGACATGCGGGCTCCTTGGGGGTTGAAACGAGGGGCGTTGAACGCGGGCGCGCCGGGCCTGCACGCGGCAAGCCCGGCGCGCACCGCTGGGCGTCACTTGCCGTCGCGGTCCGAGTCGCCCGGAGTGGCGCGTTCGATCGCGTCGCTCACGCGTTGCCACGAGTCGCGGGCGGCGTGCTTGGCCTGGTCCCACTTGAGGCTTGACGAGCCGCGCGCCTTGTCCCAGCCGGTGGCGAGCTCGGGCTCGACCTCGTCGAAGCCCAGGCCGCTGCCGACCGCGTAGCGCGTGCTGTACGAATCGACGCCGTAGCGGTAGGCCGGTTGGTAGTCGTCGTACAGGGCGCCCTCATTCACGTAGGGACGGTCGCTGTAGTTGTCGCGCCAGTAGGCGTCTTCGACCGTCGGGTCGATGCGCTCGGCGATGCCCTTGCCGGCGAGACCGCCGACCACGGCACCGACGGCCGCGCCCACGGCCGTGCCGATGGGGCCAGCCACCGTGCCCACGGCCGCACCGGCCGCCAGGCCACCGGCGGCGGCGCCCAGGCCGGTGCCTACCGGGTGCGAACCCGGCGCGCCGGTGATCGGGTCACGGTTGGCGTCCATGCCCTTGGGGGTGCGCGGTTCACCCTTGGCGAGAGGCTTGTCCTTGTTCATGTCTGCTCCTTCGGTTGTGGGGATCGGCTGGCGAACGCTGGCTCGGTCCCGTTCTCGGATTTCGGGCGGCTCGTCGAGCAGCGCCGAAGCGTCCGTGGATTCGAACCGCGAAGCCGCCCGGGGCGAATCGGACCGGCACGGCTTGCGCTGTAGGAGCGGGCCGACGATGGTGGGTACGCGTTGAAATGTTTCATTCAACGGAATGAGCGTTCTGCCGCACCGATTGCACCGCTTGCGGTCGTCGATGAGCGCAGAGCCTCGAATTTCATGGGCGAGAACCCTGATGGCGGCCCCTTTGTCGGGCGCTAGGATTCCCGACGGTCCTCTTTTTCGACCGTGCACGTTCTCAAATTTGATGCCGAAGATTTTTTCCAGCAGAACGCCCCACAGCGACGTGCGAGGCCGCGCGTGACCGGCACCCCCCAGCCGCTGTGGATCGCCGGCGAGCCGGTGCCCGGCACCGGCGAGGTGCTGCGTGGCGTCGACCCGGCCACCGGCGAGCCCTCGTTCTGCGTCAGCGGCGCCAGCGCGGCCGACGTGCAGCGCGCCGTCGAAGCCGCCACGCAAGCCGCCGCTCGGCCCGCCTGGCGCGGCATGCTGCCTGCGCAGCGCGCGGCAGTCTTGCATCGAATTGCAGACGGCGTGCTGGCCCAGGCCGACACGCTGGCCACGCTGCAGCGTCAGGACAACGGCAAGGTGCAGGCCGAATGCGTCGCCCAGGCCAAGGGCGCGGCGGCGGTGTTTCGCTACTTCGCGGCGGTGTGCGAGACGGCCACGTCGGAGCTCACCCCCGCGCGCGGTGATTACGTCTCGATGGCCCTGCACGAGCCCTACGGCGTGGTGGCGGCCATCACGCCATGGAATTCGCCGCTGACGATGGAGGCGCAAAAGGTCGCGCCTGCGCTCGCGGCCGGCAACGCGGTGCTGCTCAAGCCCAGCGAACTCACACCGTCGTGCGCGCTCGCGCTGGCCCGCATCGCCCACGACGCCGGCCTGCCGGCGGGCCTGCTGAACGTGCTGCCCGGCAGCGGCGCGGTGGCCGGCGCGGCCCTGGTCGAACACCCGGGCGTGAAGATGGTGTCGTTCACCGGCGGCACGGCCAGCGGCCGGCGCATCGCCACCCTGGCCGCGCAGCGGCTGCTGCCGGTGGCGCTCGAACTCGGCGGCAAGTCGCCGCACATCGTGTTCGCCGATGCCGACCTCGACGCGGCGGTCGAAGCCGTTGCGGGCGGCATCTTCGAGGGCAGCGGCCAGTCGTGCGTGGCCGGCTCGCGGCTGTTCGTGCAACGCGGCGTCTACGAGCGCGTGGTGTCGCAGCTCGTCGCCCGCGCGCAGGGCTTGAAGGTCGGCCTGCCCGACGCGCCCGGCGCGCAGATGGGGCCGCTGGCCTCGTTCGCGCACCGCGACTTCGTCGCGCGCACGGTCGATGCGGCGCGCAGCGCCGGCGCACAGGTGCTGTGCGGGGGCCGCGCACCCGACGCCGATCACCTGCAGCGCGGCGCCTTCTACCTGCCGACCGTGATCGACGGCGTGTGCAACGCCGACCCCATCGCGCAGCAAGAAATCTTCGGCCCGGTGCTCTGCGCCCTGCCCTTCGACGACGAAGACGACCTGATCGCCCAGGCCAACGACTCGGCCTACGGCCTGGCCGCCGGCGTGTGGACGGCCGACAGCGCCCGCGCGTGGCGTGTGGCGCGCGCGCTCGACGCCGGCACGGTGTGGATCAACACCTACAAGCAGCTGTCGATCGCCACGCCCTTCGGCGGCTTCAAGCAAAGCGGCCTCGGCCGCGAGAAAGGCATCGGCGGCATGCGGCTGTACCAGCAGCTCAAGGCCGTCTACTGGGGCCTGTGACGCGCCCTGCACACCCACCTTCCGGCAACGACCCGCGTGAACACCTTCCAGCAATTGGCCTTCATCGGCCTGGGCGTGATGGGCGAGCCCATCTGTCGCAACCTGCACGCCAAATCGGGCCTGCCGGTGCGCGCACTCGACCGCGACCCGGCACCGCTCGCACGCATCGCCACGCACGGCGTGGCCCACGCGGCCAGCGTGCGCGAGGCCATCGACGGGGCGCAGGTGGTGTTTCTGTCGCTGCCTTCGGGCGAGGTGGTGCAGCAGCTCGCCACGCAAGCCGACGGCCTGCTCGCGCACATCGCCGCAGGCCAGCTCGTGGTGGACCTGAGCACCTCGCCCGTGCAGACCACGCGTGCCCTCGCCGAAGCCTTTGCCGAACGCGGTGCGCACTTCATCGACGCGCCAGTGGCGCGCACGCGTGCGGCGGCCGAGGCCGGCACGCTGTCGGTGATGGTCGGCGCGTCTGACGCGCTGTTCGAGCGCGTCAAGCCGCTGCTCGCCACCTTCGCCAGCGACATCAGCCGGTGCGGCCCGGTCGGCTGCGGTCAGGTGGTGAAGATCCTCAACAACATGGTGCTGTTCGAGACGGTGGCCGCGCTGTGCGAGGCCAAGGCCATCGGCGAACGCGCGGGCGTCGATGCGGCGCTGCTCTTCGACACGCTCGCCAAGGGCTCGGCCGACAGCTTCGCGCTGCGCAACCACGGCATGAAGTCGGTGTTGCCAGGCGACTTTCCCGAGCGCGCGTTCTCGGTCGAGTACGCCCGCAAAGACCTCGCTTACGCCCTGCAACTCGCGCAAGACACCGGCGTCGATGCGCGCGGCGCCCGCAGCGTCGATGGCTGGTACGCACAGGCCATTGCCGACGGGCTGGGCGCGCAGTACCACCCGGTCATCAGCCGCCTGATCGGCGGTTGAGCGCTCGCCCGGCCCACCTCGCTCCACCAGAGGCAAAGATCCATGCCCAAGACCGCCCCCAACGCCCCAGCCGCACCGCCCGATGGCGTGGCCGCCGTCGATCGCGCGCTGACCATCGCCACCGTGCTGGCGCAGTCGGCCAGCCCGCTGACGCTGGCCGAGCTGGCGCGCCACACCGGCATGTACAAGAGCACGCTGCTGCGGCTGCTGGCCTCGCTGCAACGCGCCGGCCTGGTCGTGCACCGCAGCGATAAGCGTTATGCGCTGGGGCCGCTGGCCTTTCTGTTCGGCCGCAGCTTCGAGCTGACCTACGGCCTGAAAGAAGGCATCCAGCCGGTGCTCGAATGGCTGGTCGAACACGGCACCGAAAGCCCGTCGTTCCACGTGCGCCATGGCAAGGACGCGCGGCTGTGCCTGTTCCGCATCGACTCGGCGCACTCGACGCTCGACCGCGTGCGCGCCGGCGACGTGCTGCCGCTCACGCGCGGCGCTCCCGGCAAGGCGCTGCTGGCGCATGCGGGGGGCATCGGGTCGGGGGTCGATCTGGCCACGCTGCCGCCGCTGGTCTATGCCTCGTTCGGCGAACGCGACCCGCTGTGCGGCGCCATCTCGGCCCCGGTGTTCGGGCCGGCGGGCATCTTGCTCGGGGCCCTGTCGCTGTCCGGCCCGCTCGAGCGTTTTTCTGAACTCGCGGTGCAACGCATGAGCGGCCTGCTGCAAACGGCCGCCGAGCGGGCGACGCGATCGCTCGGCGGCACCTGGCCGCTGGCCACCGGCGACGCCACGCCCTGGCAGGCGCCGACAGCGGCCCGCGCCCACACGCCCGCCTGAGCGCGGCTGCGCGTCACCCCACCGCATGACCCGACCCGACACCCCGCCGACCTGCGACGTGCTCGTCATCGGCGGAGGCAACGCCGCGCTGTGCGCCGCCCTAACCGCACGCGAGGCTGGCGCCTCGGTGGTGATGCTGGAGAGCGCGCCGCGCGTCTGGCGCGGGGGCAACAGCCGCCACACGCGCAACCTGCGCTGCATGCACAACGCGCCCACCGAGGTGCTGACCGAGGCCTACCCCGAAGACGAGTACTTCGCCGACCTGCTGCGCGTGACGAAGGGGCAAACCGACGAGGCGCTGGCGCGCCTGGTGATCCGCGCGACCGCCACCGCGACCGACTGGATGAAGCGGCACGGCGTGCGCTTTCAGCCCTCGCTGGGCGGCACGCTGCACCTGGGGCGCACGAACGCGTTCTTCCTCGGCGGGGGCAAGGCGCTGGTCAACGCGTACTACGCGGCGGCCGAACGGCTCGGGGTGGACATTCGCTACGAGGCCGAGGTGACCGACCTCGTGCTTGACGCCACCGACGGCCGCTTTCGCCACGCGGTGGTGCAGACGCCGCAAGGCCCCGCCACCGTGGCGGCGCGCGCCGTCGTCATCGCCTCGGGCGGTTTCGAGTCCAACCTCGACTGGCTGCGTGAAGCCTGGGGCGAAGCGGCCGACAACTTCATCGTGCGCGGCACGCCCTACAACCTGGGCAAGGTGCTGCGGCGCTTGATCGACCTCGGCATGGCGTCCATCGGCGACCCCACGCAAGGCCATTGCGTGGCCATCGACGCGCGCGCGCCCAAGTTCGACGGCGGCATCGCAACAAGGCTCGACTGCGTCTCGCTCGGCCTCGTGCTCAACCGCGAAGGCCAGCGCTTCTACGACGAAGGCGAAGACTTCTGGCCCAAGCGCTACGCCATTTGGGGCCGGCTGGTCGCCCAGCAGCCGGGGCAGATCGCCTATTCGCTCATCGACCAGAAGGCCATCGGGCGCTTCATGCCGTCGGTCTTTCCGGCCCTCACGGCGAACAGCCTCGAAGAGCTGGCCCACCAGCTCGAACTGCCGGTCGCGGCCGTGCTGAAGACCGTGGCCGACTACAACGCCGCCGTGCAGCCCGGCCACTTCGACCACGCGGTGCTCGACGACTGCCGCACGCGCGGCCTGGCCATCGACAAGACCCACTGGGCGCAGAAGATCGACACGCCGCCCTTCCACGGCTACCCGCTGCGCCCGGGCATCACCTTCACCTACCTCGGCGTGCAGGTCGATGCGAAGGCACGCATCCGCCGGGCCGATGGCCGCTTCACGCCCAACCTCTTCGCGGCCGGCGAGATCATGGCGGGCAACATCCTCGGGCAGGGCTACGTGGCCGGCATCGGCATGGCCATCGGCACGGTGTTTGGCCGCATCGCGGGCGCCGAGGCGGCGCAACTCGCCATGAATCCACGCCACACGGCCATCGCCGAAGCCGCAGCAGAAACCCGCCATGCAAGCGCTTGAAGCCCTCATCGACGAAGCCCGCAAGGACATGGGCATCTGCAACGCCTGCCGCTACTGCGAGGGCTATTGCGCGGTGTTTCCAGCGATGGAGCGCCGCCTCGTCTTCACCGGTGCCGACCTCGACTACCTGGCCAACCTGTGCCACCAATGTGGCGAGTGTTTCCATGCCTGCCAGTACGCCCCGCCGCACGCCTTTCAGGTCAACGTGCCGCAGTCGCTCGCGCGGGTGCGCCGCGCGTCGTACGAGGCGCATGCGTGGCCCGCGCCGCTGGGTCCCCTGTTCGCCCGCAGCGGGGCCTTCACGGCCGTGTCGCTCGCGCTCGGGTGGGTCGCCCTGCTCACGCTCGCCATCGCACTCAACGGCGGCGTGGCGGCGCTCTTCACCGCCGTGCCCGGCGGTGACTTTTACCGCGTGATGCCGCATGGCGTGATGGCCGGGGCCTTCGGCGCGGTGGGTGTCTTCGTGCTGCTGGCAATGGCTGCCGGCGTGCTGCGCTTCTGGCGGGCGAGCGGTGAGCCGCTCTCGGCCCTGGTGTCGTCATGGGCTGCGTGGCGCGAGGCCTTGCGCGACATGGCGAGCCTGCGCTACCTGCACGGCGCGGGCACGCAGTGCGCATCGTCCGAGGCGCCCGCGTCCAACGGGCAACGGCGCCTCTTCCACCACTTCACGATGTACGGCTTTCTGCTGTGCTTCGCGGCGACCAGCGTCGCGACGGTCTACCACTATGGCTTCGGCTGGCCCGCGCCTTATGGCTACTTCAGCGTGCCGGTCGTGCTGGGCACGCTGGGTGGCCTCGGCCTGTTGATCGGCCCGATCGGCCTGCTGCGCCTCAAACGCGCACGCGACGCGGCCACGGTGGACCGCACGCAGAACCCGATGGACGTCGCCTTCATCGTCTTGCTGCTGCTGACCAGCGCCACCGGCCTGGCCTTGCTCGCGGGCCGAGAGACCGCCGCGATGGGCGCGCTGCTGGTGCTGCACCTCGGTGTCGTGCTCGCGCTCTTCGTGAGCCTGCCCTACGGCAAGTTCGTGCACGGGCTGTACCGCGGGGCGGCGCTGCTGAAGTACGCGCTGGAGCGGCGCCGGCCGCACCACGGCGTGGGGGGCGAGTAGGGTCTGTTCCAGCCGGGGCCGTCAGGCAAAGCCTGCGGCGAAGAGGTGGCCCCAGACCACACCGTTGATGTAGACGAGCACGGCGGCGAGCGCCCAGCGGAAGATGCGCACGCCGAGCTTCTTCCAGTCCGAGTCGTCGAGCACGATGAACATCAGCCAGGCGACGCCGCTCAAGACCATGAGCAGGGCGACGATGCTGAGGACGATCCAACTGAAGATGACCATGCGCGAATCTTAGGGTCTCGTCAGGCCAGTCCGGCCACCCTCAACACCGCGAGCACCACGAAGAACGCCAGGCCGGTGCCCACGGTCACCGCCAGCACGCGCACGCCCCAATGGCGATAACGCACCTGGCCGGTCACCACGTACAGAAGAAACAGCGCCACCGCGGCGGCGCACAGAAAGAGAAAGAGCCCGCGTGCGATCGCCATCGGCGCGCGTCACCACGCCGGGGCCAGGTCGGCGATGCCGGCCGGCGCGTCGCGCTCGTTGTCGAAGGTGACGATCTCGAAGGCGCTGGCATCGGCCAGCACGGCGCGCAGCAGCTTGTTGTTGAGCGCATGGCCCGACTTGAACGCGGTGTAGGCGCCGATGATCGGGTGTCCGGCGACGTAGAGGTCGCCGATGGCGTCGAGGATCTTGTGCTTCACGAACTCGTCGTCGTAGCGCAGGCCGCCGGCATTGAGCACGCGGTAGTCGTCGATGACGATGGCGTTGTCCATGCTGCCACCGAGGCCCAGGCCGCGCGCGCGCATCGCTTCGACGTCTTTGGTGAAGCCGAAGGTGCGGGCCCGCGCGATGTCGCGCTTGTAGAGGCCCGAGCCCATGTCGAAGCTGACGTACTGGCCGGTCTGATCGACCGCCGGGTGATCGAAGTCGATCTCGAAGGTCAGCTTGTAGCCCGCGTAGGGTTCGAGCCGGGCCCACTTGAGCGTGCGCCCCTCGCC
Organism: Piscinibacter sp. PDB5-1; assembly: GCF_056676035.1. Lineage (NCBI taxonomy): Bacteria > Pseudomonadati > Pseudomonadota > Betaproteobacteria > Burkholderiales > Sphaerotilaceae > Piscinibacter > Piscinibacter sp. PDB5-1. Next base: position 974,930 of record NZ_JBWVZL010000002.1, read on the forward strand.
TTCGCGGATCTCGACCGGTTTCTTGAGGCGCAGAAAGCGCTTGGGCGCGTTCTGCAGTTCGATGCCCGCGCTCTGCAGCAAGAACACGAACGACGCCGCCGAGCCGTCGAGGATGGGCACCTCTTCGGCGGTGATGTCCACGATCAGGTTGTCGAGCCCCAGGCCCGCGCAGGCCGACAGCAGGTGCTCGATGGTGTTGACCTTGGGCGCACCGGGGTCACCCCCCGGCGACACGGTGGTCGCCATGCGCGTGTCGCACACCGCGTCGGCGTTGACCGGGATGTCCACTGGCGCCGGCAGGTCCACGCGCCGGAACACGATGCCCGTGTCAGGCGCCGCCGGCCGCAACGTCATCTCGACACGCTGCCCGCCGTGCACGCCCACGCCGACGGCGCGGGTCAGGGACTTGAGGGTGCGTTGCTGGAGCATCGGGCGATTGTAGGAAGGCGGGGTGCGACGCGGGGTTGCCGTTGGCTATGGGGGGGATTGGGTCAGGCCCGAGGCTTCGACAAAGTCGGGTGACATGGCAAGGTTTCTTCACCGCCAAGGCGCCAAGGACGCCAAGAACGCAAAGGAATACAGAGGGCTGTTCTTGGCGCCCTTTGCGCCCTTGGCGCCTTGGCGGTGAAAAGACCGCGCCCCACCGCCCCAGTCCGTTCGCGCTCAGCCCGAACGGAATGAAGCGATGGGGCCCTCCGGCCCGTCGAGATCAGTCGGCTTGCTTGCGCAGGAACGCCGGAATCTCGATCTCGTCCATGCCGTTGCTCGCCAGCGCATCCACCTTCGCCGCCGCCGTGCGGCCGTTGCGCCACACGCTCGGCACCGACAGGCTGCTGTAGTCGTGGGCGGTCGGGGCGTGCACCGGCTGGGTCAGGATAGGGATGTTGTCCGTGCCCGTGCGCTGGGCCACCGCGTGCGTGTGGTTGCTGTGCACGACGCTGATCGGCGCGGCCTGGCGCTGCTTCTGCGAGCTGAGGCCCGTGGCGATCACCGTGACGCGCAGCTGGTCGCCCAGCGATTCGTCGTAGGCGGTGCCGTAGATCACATGCGCATCGTCGGCCGCGTAACGGCGGATGGTGTTCATCGCGTTGCGGCTCTCGCTCAGCTTGAAGCTGCTCTTGCCCGCAGCGATCAGCACCAGCACGCCGCGCGCGCCCGACAGGTCGATGCCTTCGAGCAGCGGGCAAGCCACCGCACCTTCGGCCGCCTTGGTGGCGCGGTCCGGGCCGCCGGCGATCGCCGTGCCCATCATGGCCTTGCCGGGCTCGCTCATCACCGTCTTCACGTCTTCGAAGTCCACGTTCACCAGGCCCGGGATGTGGATGATGTCGCTGATGCCACCGACGGCGTTCTTCAGCACGTCGTTGGCGTGCGCGAAGGCCTGCTCTTGCGTCACGTCGTCGCCCAGCACGTCGAGCAGCTTGTCGTTCAGGATGACGATCAGCGAATCGACGTTGGCTTCGAGTTCGGCCAGGCCCGCGTCGGCCGCCTTCAAGCGGCGGTTGCCTTCGAAGTCGAAGGGCTTGGTGACCACGCCCACGGTCAGGATGCCCATCTCTTTCGCCACGCGGGCGATCACCGGGGCCGCGCCCGTGCCGGTGCCGCCGCCCATGCCGGCGGTGATGAAGAGCATGTTCGAGCCCTTGATCGATTCGCGGATGCGATCGACGGCTTCTTCAGCGGCGGCACGGCCGGCTTCGGGCTTGGCACCCGCGCCCAGGCCGGTGGTGCCGAGCTGGATCAGGTGGTGCGCCGTCGAGCGGTTGAGCGCTTGCGCGTCGGTGTTCGCGCAAACGAACTCCACGCCTTGAACGCCTTGCGCAATCATGTGATCGACCGCGTTGCCGCCGCCGCCACCGACACCGATCACCTTGATCTGCGTGCCCAGGTCGAATTCTTCGATCATTTCAATTGCCATGCTGTTTCTCCAATCCTTGCAGTTGCCGTTTGATGTTTGAAAGTTCCCTCTGATCTTTTGCCGTGGTGGCCCACGGTCTTGGGGGGAGCTTGTGCGCCAGGTGGTCCGCAGGCACCGCAGGCGGGCTTGCCAATCACGTCTTGTGCGTAAGGGGTCATGGGTCCGTCCTGTGGTGATCAGAAGTTGCCGAGGAACCAGTCCTTCAGGCGACCGAATAGGGTTTTGACCGAGCCGGCCTGCTGCGCCGCCTTCAGGCCGCGCGCACGGCCGAGGCGGGCTTCTTCGAGCAGGCCCATCACGGTCGCCGAACGCGGGCTCGCCACCATGTCGTGCAGCGGGCCGTGGTACGTGGGCAGGCCCTTGCGCACCGGCTTCAGGAAGATGTCTTCGGCCAGCTCGACCATGCCCGGCATCACCGCCGCGCCGCCGGTCAGCACGATGCCGCTCGAGAGCAGCTCTTCGTAGCCGCTCTCGCGGATCACCTGGTGCACGAGCGAGAAGATCTCTTCGACGCGCGGCTCGATCACGCCGGCCAAGGCTTGGCGCGACAACATGCGCGGCGCGCGGTCGCCCAGGCCCGGCACTTCGAGCTGGTCGCTCGGGTCGGCCAGCAACTGCTTGGCCACGCCGTACTCGACCTTGATCTCTTCGGCGTCTTTCGTCGGCGTGCGCAGCGCCATTGCGATGTCGCTGGTGATGAGGTCGCCGGCGATGGGGATCACGGCCGTGTGGCGGATCGCCCCGTCGGTGAAGATGGCCACGTCGGTGGTGCCGGCGCCGATGTCCACGATGGCGACGCCCAGGTCCTTCTCGTCTTCGGTCAGCACCGCGTGGCTCGACGCGCTCGGGTTCAGCACCAGCTGATCGACTTCGAGCCCGCAGCGGCGCACGCACTTCACGATGTTCTCGGCCGCGCTCTGCGCGCCGGTCACGATGTGCACCTTCACCTCGAGCCGGCCACCGCTCATGCCGATGGGCTCTTTGACCTCGTGCCCGTCGATCACGAACTCTTGCGGCTCGACCAGCAGCAGCCGCTGGTCGTTGGGGATGTTGATCGCCTTGGCGGTCTCGACCACGCGGGCCACGTCCACCGGCGTGACCTCTTTGTCGCGCACGATGACCATGCCGGTGCTGTTTTGTCCGCGGATGTGGCTGCCGGTGATGCCGGTGTAGACGCGCGTGATCTTGCAGTCGGCCATCATCTCGGCCTCTTTCAGCGCCTGCTGGATGCTCTGCACCGTGGCGTCGATGTTGACCACCACGCCGCGCTTCAAACCATGCGCCGACGCGATGCCGAGCCCGGCCACGCGCAGTTCGCCATTCGGCAAGACCTCGGCCACCACCGCCATCACCTTGGCGGTGCCGATGTCCAGGCCGACGACCAGATCCTTGTATTCCTTGGGCATCTCGTTCCCTCAACTCCTGGCTGCGTTGGCGGGGGTGAGCGTGGTCGTCACCCCCTTCAGCCGCAGCGCATAACCTTCGTTGTGGCGCAGGTCGGCGTAGACCAGCGGACGCTGGTAACGCGCGATGACCTGCGTCACCGTGTGCACGAACCGCTCGGTGCGGGCGATCAATTCATCTTCGGTGCCGCGGCCCAGCTCGACCTCGGCGCCGCCTTCGCATTCGACGCGCCACGAGCCGCGGCCGCTCTGCACCAGCGTCTCGACACGCAGGTCGAGCCGCTCGAACAGCGGCGCCAGGCGGCGGTGGGCCGACAGCATCTGCGCCGAGGCGCCCTCGGGGCCCTTGAAGGTCGGCAGGGCCTCGTCTTCCACGTCGCCGAGGTTGGCGTCGAACACTTCGCCGAAGCTGTTGACCAGGCGCTCGCTCTTGTCTTCACCGACCCACAGCGCGGCGGCGCGGTGCTCTTCGAGCTGCACCACCAGCCGGTTAGGCCACACGCGCTTGACGACCGCCTGCCGCACCCAGGGCACCGACTGGAAGGCCTGCTGCCCACGCGCGAGGTTCATCGTGAAGAAGTTGCCCGCCAGCTGCGGCAGTGCGTTGGCGCGGATGGTGGACACGCTGTTGTGCGACACCTCGCCCTCGACCTTGACCCGCTGGATGCTGAACACCGGCTGGCGCACCGCCCACATCACCAGCACGCACAGCAGCAGCACGCCGCCCGCGACGAACAGCGCGCTGGCCGTCACGTGCAGCCAGCGCACGTCGGCCGGCAGCGCATCGGGCTGCGGGCTCATGGCGTTGGTGGCGAAGCTGGGTTGGCGGGGCATGTAGGTTCAGGCGTGCGTGGCGTCAGGCGTGGGCCGAGGTGTCGAGGCTGGCGCTCGCCAGCAGCAGCAGGCACAGCTGTTCGTAGCTGACGCCCGCCGCCTTGGCCGACATGGGCACCAGCGAATGCGAGGTCATGCCGGGCGAGGTGTTGATCTCCAGCAGGAAGGGCTTGCGGTCGCTCTTGCGGATCATCAGGTCGGCCCGGCCCCAGCCACGGCAACCCAGCGTGCGGTAGGCCGCGACGACGATGCGCTGGATCTCGCGCTCTTCGGCTTCGGGCAGGCCGCTCGGGCAGTGGTACTGCACGACGTCGGTGAAGTACTTGTTCTGGTAGTCGTAGGCGCCATCGGGAGCGGCGATGCGGATCACCGGCAGCGCCTTCGCGTCGGCGCCGTTGCCCAGCACCGGGCAGGTCACTTCTTCGCCGTCGATGAAGGCTTCGCACAGCAGGTCGGGGTCGTACTTCGTGGCTTCGGCCACGGCTTGGGCCATCTCGCCTTCGGTCTTGACCTTGGTGACGCCGATCGACGAACCCTCGCGCGGTGGCTTCACGATCAGCGGCAGGCCGACCTGCCCCGGCACGGCGGCCACGGCTTCGGGGGTCTGCTGGTCGGGCGCGAGCCACACGTACTGCGGCGTCGGCAGGCCCTCGGCCAGCCACACGCGCTTGGTCATCACCTTGTCCATCGCGATGGCCGAGGCCATCACGCCCGAACCGGTGTACGGGATGCCCAGCAATTCGAGCGCACCCTGCACCGTGCCGTCTTCGCCATGGCGACCGTGCAGCGCGATGAAGCAGCGGTCGTAGCCCTGCTGCTTGAGCGCGCCAAGGTCTTGCGTGGACGGGTCGAACGCATGCGCATCGACACCCTGCGACTGCAGAGCCTTCAACACGCCCTCGCCCGACATCAGCGAGACCTCGCGTTCGGCGCTGGTGCCGCCCATCAGGACGGCCACCTTGCCCAGGGATTTCGGATCGATGTTCGTCATGGGGTGCCACTCGTGAGAGGTTCAACGCAAAGCCGCAAAGAACGCAAAGGTCGCCAAGAAGGGCTCGGGCATTTCCTTTGCGTGCTTTGCGTTCTTGGCGCCTTGGCGGTGAAAAGACCAGCGCATGCCACCGAGGTCGGGTTCGCGTTCATGCGCCCCCCTTCAACAACTCGACCACCTGCGCCGGCACAGCGCCGATCGAGCCCGCGCCCATCGAGATCACCACGTCGCCATCGCGGGCGTGCTCGGCGATGGCCGTCGGCATCTGCGCGATGTCGTCCACGAAGATCGGATCGACCTTGCCCGCCACGCGCAGCGCGCGTGCCAGCGAGCGGCCGTCGGCGGCGACGATGGGCGCTTCGCCGGCGGCGTACACCTCGCCCAGCAGCACCGAGTCGGCCGAGCCCATGACCTTCACAAAGTCTTCGAAGCAGTCGCGCGTGCGGGTGTAGCGGTGCGGCTGGAAGGCGATCACCAGGCGCCGCCCCGGGAAGGCCCCGCGCGCGGCCGAGATCACCGCGGCCATCTCGACCGGGTGGTGGCCGTAGTCGTCGATCAGCGTGAAGCGGCCGCCTTGCGGGCAGGCCAACTCGCCATAGCGCTGGAAGCGCCGGCCCACGCCGTGGAACTCGGCCAGCGCCTTCTGGATCGGCGCGTCGGGCAGTTCGAGTTCGGTCGCCACGGCGATCGTCGCCAGCGCGTTCAGCACGTTGTGGCGGCCCGGCAGGTTCAGCGTGATGTCGAGGTCGGGCATGGTGACGCCGTTGCGGCGCTGCGCGGTGAAGCGCATCTGCCCGCCTTCAAGCGCCTGCACGTTGACGGCGCGCACCTGCGCGTCTTCGTCGAAGCCGTAGGTGATGACCGGGCGCGAAACCATCGGGATGATCGAGCGCACGCCGGGGTCGTCGCCGCACAGGATGGCCGCGCCGTAGAACGGCATGCGGTGCAAAAACTCCACGAACGCACCCTTCAGCTTTGTGAGGTCGTGGCCGTAGGTGTCCATGTGGTCGGCGTCGATGTTGGTCACGACCGACAGCACCGGCATCAGGTTCAGGAACGACGCGTCCGACTCGTCGGCCTCGACCACGATGTAGTCGCCCGAGCCGAGCCGCGAGTTGGCGCCGGCCGCGTTGAGCTTGCCGCCGATCACGAAGGTCGGGTCCACGCCGGCTTCGGCCAGCACGCTGGTGACCAGCGAGGTCGTCGTCGTCTTGCCGTGCGTGCCGGCGATGGCGATGCCCTGCTTCAGGCGCATCAGCTCGGCCAGCATCACCGCGCGCGGCACCACCGGCACCCGCTTGGCGCGCGCGGCGATGACCTCGGGGTTGTCGCTCTTCACGGCGGTGGAGGTGACGACCGCTTCCGCACCCGCGATGTGCTGCGCGTCGTGGCCCGTGAAGACTTGGATGCCGAGCGACGCCAAGCGACGCGACGTGACGCTGTCCGCTTGGTCAGAGCCCGAAACGGCGTAGCCCAGGTTGTGCAGGATCTCGGCGATGCCGCTCATGCCGGCACCACCGATGCCGACGAAGTGAATGTGCTTGACTGCGTGCTTCATGCCGCCAGCCTTTCGATTTCATCGGCCACACGTGCAGCGGCGTGCGGCCGGGCCAGGGCTCGCGCCTTCACGGCCATGTTCAACAGCTTCTCGCGCGTCAGGCCCGACAGCAGGTCGGCCAGTTGACGCGGTGAAAGTTCGGTTTGCGGCAGGTGGAGGCCGGCGCCGTGCCCGGCGATCCACTTCGCGTTGTCGCGCTGGTGGCTGGTGGTGCTGACGACCAGCGGCACCAGCACGGCCGCCACACCGGCCGCGCACAACTCGCTGACCGTCACCGCACCGGCCCGGCAGACGATCAGGTCGCAGTCGGCCAGGCGCTGGGCCATGTTGTCGATGAAAGGCAGCACCTCGGCCTCGATGGCGGCATCGCCGTACGCCGCCGTCACCGCGCCGTGCTGGGCCTGGCCGGTCTGGTGCGTGACCTGCGGGCGCAGGTCCGGGTCCATCAGCATCAGCGCCTGCGGCACCGTGTCGTTCAAGACCTTCGCGCCCAGGCTGCCGCCCACCACCAGCAGCTTCAGCGGGCCGCTGCGGCCGGCGAAGCGTTGCTCGGGCGCCGGCAGCGCTTCGATCTCGGCGCGCACCGGGTTGCCGGTCACCACCGCCTGCTTGATCTTGTGCGTGGCCGGGCCGTCGAAGCCGAAGCCCACGCGGTCGGCCACCGGCAGCAGCGCCTTGTTGCTCATCAGCAGCGCCGCGTCGGCGTTCACCAGCATCAGCGGCTTGTTCAGCAGCGAGGCCATCAAGCCGCCCGGGAAGCACACGTAGCCGCCCATACCCAGCACGGCCGAGGCTTTCTGCTTGCGGATGATTTGCAGGCACGACCCGAAAGCCGCGAGCAGGCGCAGGCCGCCGGTCAGCGTGTGCAGCAGGCCCTTGCCCCGCAAGCCGCTGAACGTGATGTTGTTCATCGGGATGCCCGATGGCGGCACGAGCTTGTTCTCCATGCCGTGCGTGGTGCCCAGCCAGCTGACGGACCAGCCGCGCGACTGCATCTCTTTGGCCACGGCGAGGCCCGGGATCACGTGCCCCCCGGTGCCAGCGGCCATGATGATGAGGTGCTTGGAGGTCATGACAGCCCCTCGCCCGACGAGTACGTCAGTCGATCCCCCGAGGGGATTTTCGGCTGCGCCGAAACAGCTCGGGGCTGCGTTGCACGCATCCCGACCTCGCCGCCATGCGTCAAGGCCCTCATGCGCGGCCTCCGCGCATGAGTTGTCTGTTTTGGTTGCGCCGAAACAGCTCGGGGCTGCGTTGCACGCATCCCGACCTCGCCGCCATGCGTCAAGGCCCTCATGCGCGGCCTCCGCGCATGAGTTGTCTGTTTTCAATGTCGATCCGCAGCACGATCGCCAGCGCGACGAGGTTCATCAGTACCGCCGAGCCGCCGAAACTCATCAGCGGCAAGGTGAGCCCCTTGGTCGGCAGCACGCCCAGGTTCACGCCCATGTTGATGAAGGCCTGGCCGCCCATCCAGATGCCCACGCCTTGCGCGAACAGCCCGGCGAACACCCGGTCGAGGGCCACCGCCTGGCGGCCGATGTGGAAGATGCGGCGCGACAGCCAGAAGAACGCAAAGATCACGCAGGCCACGCCGATGAAACCCAGCTCTTCGCCGATCACCGCGAGCAAGAAGTCGGTGTGCGCCTCGGGCAGGTAGTGCAGCTTCTCGACGCTGCCGCCCAGGCCCTGGCCGAAGATCTCGCCGCGGCCGAAGGCGATCAGCGAGTGCGACAGCTGGTAGGCCTTGCCCAGCGCGTACTTCTCGTCCCAGGGGTTCAGGTACGCAAAGATGCGCTCGCGGCGCCACTCGCTGAAGCTGATCATCATCACGAAGGCCGCGACCAGCACCGCTGTGATCAGGAAGAACATGCGGCCGTTCACGCCACCGAGGAAGAGGATGCCCATCGCGATCGCCGCGATCACGAGGAAGGCGCCCATGTCGGGCTCGGCCAGCAGCAGCACGCCCACCACCGCGACCGAGATCGCCATCGGGAAGACGGCGCGGAAGAAGTTCTCTTTCACCTCCATCTTGCGCACCATGTAGTTGGCCGCGTACATGGCGATGGCCAGCTTGGCCAGCTCGGACGGCTGGAAGTTCGTGAAGCCCAGCGGGATCCACCGGCGCGCGCCGTTCACGCCCTTGCCGATGCCCGGGATCAGCACCGCCACCAGCAGCAGCAGCGCCAGCACGAAGATCCACGGGGCGTGGCGCTCCCACACGTTGATGGGCACCTGCACCACGATGAGCGCGAAGGTCAGGCCGACACCCATCGACAGCGCATGCCGCGTCAAAAAGTGCGTGGACGCGTAGCGTGCGAACTTCGGGTTGTCGGGCAGCGCGACCGAGGCCGAATACACCATCACCAGGCCGAAGGCGAGCAGGGCCACGACCAGCCACACGAGTTGCTGGTCGAAGCCTTGCAGCTTGACGGGCTGGCCCGAGCTGCCGTCCCAGTTGCGGATGGGCACCGAGGCCGCACCGTCGCGCTTGAGCAAGGCACGCAGGCGGTCCTTCAGACCCTGGGTCATCTCGGTCCAGCCGCGCAGGGCGAGGTTCATGCGCCGATGCCCCCCGTTTCAGCCGCCAGCGCCTGCACCTCGGCCACGAAGACCTCGGCGCGGTGCGCGTAGTTGCGGAACATGTCGAGGCTGGCGCACGCCGGGCTCAGCAGCACGGCATCGCCCGACTGCGCCTGCGCGAAGGCCCAGCGCGTGGCGGCCTCCAGGCTGTCGTGGCGCTGCATCGGCACACCGGTGCCACGCAGCACGTCTTCGAGCGCCGGCGCATCGCGGCCGATGGTGGCCACCGCCCGCACGTGGCGCTGCACCGGGCCGAAGAGCGGCGCGAAGTCTTGCCCCTTGCCGTCGCCGCCGAGGATGACCACCAGCTGCGACGGTGCCTTGTCTTCACCCAGGCCCTTCAGCGCGGCGACGGTCGCGCCGACGTTGGTGCCCTTGCTGTCGTCGTAGGCTTCGACGCCGTTGACCGTGGTGACGTACTCGACGCGGTGCGGCTCGCCCGCGTACTCGCGCAGGCCGTGCAGCATGGGTGCGAGCGGGCAGCCGATGGCCGTCGCCAGGGCCAGGGCGGCGAGTGCGTTCGAGGCGTTGTGGCGACCGCGGATGCGCATCGCGTCGGCCGGCATCAGGCGCTGGATGATCAGCTCGTCTTCTTCGGCCGCCGCGCCGCGCTTGTTGCTGCGCTTGATGGTTTCGTCGAGTTCCATCGCACGCACCAGCCACGCGATGCCGTTCTCGTGGACCAGGCCGAAGTCGCCCGGGCGCATCGGTGCTTCGAGCCCGAAGCGCACGACGTGGCGGTGCACCGGCTTGGCGAAGCGGCCCTTGCCGGCGGCCTTGCCCGAGATCGGCGCCGGGATCATCTGCTCGACCAGTTCGTCGTCGCGGTTGATGACCATCACGGCGTGGTTGCCGAAGATGCGTGCCTTGGCGGCGGCATAAGCCTGCATCGAGCCGTGCCAGTCGAGGTGGTCTTGCGTGACGTTGAGCACCGTGGCCGCGCTGGGCTCGAAGCCCTGCACGTTGTCGAGCTGGAAGCTGGACAACTCCAACACCCAGACCTCGGGCAGGTGCGCGAAGACGGGGCCCGGCGGGGGCGGCGGGATCAGGTGCGGCGGCGGGCCACCGCCGCCGATGTCGGCGTCGGCGTCGGCGTCCTTGGCGTCGTCGGGGGCGGCGGTCGGTGCGGGCGCTTCGTCAGGCTCAGCACTGGCAGCGGCGGGCGCGTCTTCGGGCCCTTCGACCGGCTCAGAGTGAACGGCGCTTGAATTCGGGGCAGACGCGTCGAACCCGGTGCTCACCGAGGCGACATCACCCGCCCCCCGTTCGGGCTGGGCCTGCCGAAGCCCCTCGTCGCTCAACTCGGTTTCCGTTGGGACTGGGGCATCGACGTTCCCCCCGGCCTCGGTCACTTCGGCCAGGGTCTCCGCCGCCAACGCGTCCGCCAGCGTCTTCAACAAGGTCGGCCCGATGTTGCCGGCCACCGCGACACGCTTGCCGGTGCGTTCGATCAGTTGACCCGTCATCGACGTGGTCGTGGTCTTGCCGTTGGTGCCGGTGATGGCCACCACCTTGGGCGCATAGCCGTGCGCCGCCTTCAGGTCGGCCAAGGCGCGCGCGAACAGGTCCAGCTCGCCCTGCACCGGCACACCGGTCGCCACCGCCGCCTGCAGCAGCGGCGCGATGCGCTCGTCGTTCGGCGCGAGGCCGGGGCTCTTCAGAATCAGTTGCACGCCGTTCAAGGCCTCGGCCGGCAGCACGCCGCTCAAGCGCACTGCCGTGGGCACCTCGGCCGCGAGCGCGGCGTCTTGCGGCGCCTGCGCGCGCGAGTCCCAGACCTGCACGCGCGCCCCATGGTCGGCGCACCAACGCGCCATCGTCAGGCCCGAATCACCGAGCCCGAGCACCAGCACCGAGAGGTCCTTGAGATGCTTCATTACCGGAGCTTGAGACTCGCCAGCCCGATCAGGCACAGCAGCATGGTGATGATCCAGAAGCGCACGACGACCTGCGTCTCGCGCCAGCCTGACTTCTCGAAGTGGTGGTGCAGCGGCGCCATCTTGAAGATGCGCCGGCCTTCGCCCGTGGTCTTCTTCGTGTACTTGAACCAGGTGACCTGCAGCATCACCGACAGCGCCTCGACGACGAAGATGCCGCCCATGATCCCGAGCACGATCTCTTGGCGCGTGATGACGGCGATGGTGCCGAGCGCCCCGCCGAGCGCGAGCGCGCCCACGTCGCCCATGAAGACCTGCGCCGGGTGCGTGTTGAACCACAGGAAGGCGAGGCCCGCGCCGGCCATGGCCGCGCAGAAGATCAGCAGCTCGCCCGCGCCGGGGATGTACGGAAAGATCAGGTACTTCGAGTACACCGACGAGCCCACCACGTAGGCGAACACGCCCAGCGCCGAGGCCACCATCACCACCGGCATGATGGCCAGGCCATCGAGCCCGTCGGTCAGGTTGACCGCGTTGCTCGCCCCGACGATCACGAAGTAGGTGAGGATGATGAAACCGAAGACGCCCAGCGGGTAGCTGACCGTCTTGAAGAAGGGCACCATCAGGTCGGCGTTGGGCGGCAGGTCGTTCGAGAAGCCGCTCTGCACCCAGCGCAGAAAGAGTTCGAGCACGCGCACGTTCGAGCTTTCCGAGATGGCGAAGGCGAGGTACAGCGCCGCGATCAGGCCGATCATCGACTGCCAGAAGTACTTCTCGCGCGAGCGCATGCCTTCGGGGTCTTTCTTGACGACCTTGCGCCAGTCGTCCACCCAGCCGATGGCGCCGAAGCCCATGGTCACGATCATCACGATCCAGACGAAGCGGTTGCTCCAGTCGAACCACAGCAGCGTCGAGACGCCGATGCCGATCAGGATGAGCACGCCGCCCATCGTGGGCGTGCCGCTCTTGGCGATGTGCGCCTGCACGCCGTACTCGCGGATGGGCTGGCCGATCTTCAGCGCCGCCAGCCGGCGGATCACCCAGGGCCCGAAGGCCAGGCCGATCAGCAGCGAGGTCAGTGCCGCCAGCACCGCACGGAAGGTGAGGTACTGGAAGACGCGCAGAAAGCCCAGTTGGTCGGGGTAGGTCCCCTGCAACCATTGAGCGAGATGAAGCAGCATGGTCGGGTCTCTCTCAGTTCTTGGCGCCGCCGGCCTGCAGGGCGGCGACGACTTGTTCGGTCTTCATGAAGCGCGAGCCCTTGACGAGCACCGAGGCGGCGTGGGGCGCTTCGCCCATCACGGCCAGCACGTCGGCCACCGTGTCGAAGTGGCGCGCACCCGCGAAAGCTTCGGCCGCGTGGCGACACAGCGTGCCGGCGGTCCACAGCGTGTCGATGCCGCGCTGCTGCGCGTAGGCACCGACCTCGCGGTGGAAGGCCGGGCCCTGGTCGCCGACCTCGCCCATGTCGCCCAGCACCAGCCAGCGCGGGCCGGGCAAGGCGGCGAGCACGTCGATGGCCGCGCGCACCGAGTCGGGGTTGGCGTTGTAGCTGTCGTCCACCAGCGTGATGGCGCGGCCGTGCAGCGTGGCGGCCTTGATCTGCGAACGGCCCTTGACCGGCTCGAAGGCTTCGAGGCCGCGCGCGATGGCGTCGAGCGGGCAACCGGCCGCGAGCGCGCAGGCGGTGACGGCCAGCGCGTTCTTCACGTTGTGCAGGCCGGCCACATGCAGGCGCACGGTCTGGAAGCCGGCCGGCGTGTGCAGCATCACCGACCAGTGGGGCCGCTCTTTCGAATCCGCATCGGCGACCCACTCGGCATCGGCCGTCACGTCGGCCGGGCCTTGCAGCGCGAACGTCAGCTGCGGTCGCGTGCCCGCGAGTTCGTGCCAGACCGGCGCGTACGCGTCGTCGGCCGGGTACACGGCGGTGCCGTTCGGCGCAAGGGCAGAAATGACCGTGCCGTTCTCTCGCGCCACGGCCTCGACGCTGGCCATGAATTCCTGGTGCTCGCGCTGGGCGTTGTTGACCAGGGCCACGGCGGGCGCGGTCATTGCGGCCAGCGCGGCGATCTCGCCCGGGTGGTTCATGCCCAGCTCGACCACGCCGGCGCGGTGCTGCACGTCGCCGTTCTGGCGCAGGCGCAGCAGCGTGAGCGGCACGCCGATGTCGTTGTTGAAGTTGCCTTCGGTCCAGAAGGCGCCGGCACCGTGCCAGGCACGCACCACGCTGGCGAGCATCTGTGTGACGGTGGTCTTGCCGTTGCTGCCGGTCACGGCGATCAGCGGCAGCTGCAGCTGTGCGCGCCACGCGGCGGCGAGCTGGCCGAGGGCCTGCTTGCTGTCTTGCACGATCAGGCCCGGCAGGCCGGCTTCGGCGAGGCCGCGTTCGGCCAGCGCAGCGACCGCGCCGGACTGTTTGGCCTGCACGAGGAAGTCGTTCGCGTCGAAGCGCTCGCCGCGCAGCGCAACGAAGAAGTCGCCGGCCTGCAGCGTGCGGGTGTCGCTGTGCACGCGCAGCAGCGGGGTCGCGCCGTCGCCCACCAGCGTCGAGCCGGGCAGCAGTGCGTGCGCGTCGGCCAAGGTCATCATGGGCTGGCTCATGCGGCCCTCCCGTTGAGTGCGGCCTGGGCTTCTTCGATGTCCGAGAAAGGCAGCTTCTGGCCGGCGATGTCTTGGTAGTCCTCGTGGCCCTTGCCGGCGATCAGCAGCACGTCGTTCGCCGAGGCGCCCCGCACGGCCTGTGCGATGGCAGCACGACGGTCTTCGATCAGTTCGGCGCTTGTCGTCATGCCGGCGGCGATCTGCTTCAGGATGTCGCCCGGCACTTCGAGGCGCGGGTTGTCGCTGGTGACGACCACGCGGTCGGCGAGCCGTTCGGCAATGCCTCCCATCAGCGGGCGCTTGCTCGCGTCGCGGTTGCCGCCGCAGCCGAACACCACCCAGAGCTGGCCGCCGCGTTCTTGCGCGAAGGGGCGCAGCGCCTGCAAGGCCTTGTCGAGCGCGTCGGGCGTGTGCGCGTAGTCCACCACCACGGCGGGGCCCCGGGCCGCGTCGCCCACACGCTGCATGCGACCGGGCACCGACGTCAGGTCGGCGCTGACACGCGCCGCATCGGCCAGCGACACCCCCAGCGCACGCAGCCCGCCGATCACCGCCAGCAGGTTCGCGGCGTTGTAGTCGCCGATCAGCTGCGTTTGCACCGGCACGGTCGAAGACCCTTCGTGCAGCGTGAACGCGAGCCCGCCGTGGCGGTAGCCCAAGTCTTCGGCGCGCAGGCGCGCGGGGGCGTTGAGGCTGTAGGTCCAGAGGTCGAGCGCGGTGTGCTTCAGCTCGTCGGCCAGGGCGGCCCCTTGCGGGTCGTCGAGGTTCACCGAGGCGGCGCGCAGGCCGCGCCAGGCGAAGAGCTTGCGCTTGGCTTGCCAGTAGGCGGCCATGTCGCCGTGGTAGTCGAGGTGGTCGCGCGTGAAGTTGGTGAAGAGCGCAACTTCGATGCGCACGGCCGCGAGGCGTTGTTCGTCGATGCCGATGGACGAGGCCTCGATCGCGCAGGCGTCGAAGCCCGCGTCGAGAAAGTCGCGGAAGGCGCCGTGCAGCGTCACCGGGTCGGGCGTCGTCAGGCCCGTGTAGCGCACCTGCGCGTTGGGCGACACGGCCGAGGGCGGCTCGCCCACGCCCAGCGTGCCGACCACACCGCAGCGCCGGCCGAGCAGGCTCAGCGCCTGGGCCGTCCACCACGCGGTCGAGGTCTTGCCGTTGGTGCCGGTGGTGGCCACGACGTGCAGGGCCTCGCTCGGGCGGCCGTAGAAGGCGTCGGCCAGTTCGCCGGTCGCGGCCTTCAGACCTGCGAGCGACGACACATGGGCGGTGTCGAAGCTGAAGTGCTCGGCGCCATCGGCCTCGACCAGGCAGGCGCGTGCGCCGGCTTGCAGCGCGCCCGGCACGAACTGGCGGCCGTCGTTGCCGTAGCCCGGCCACGCGACGAAGGCATCGCCGGGGCGCACGCGGCGGCTGTCGGTGACGAGGCCGGTCGCGCCCTGCGAGCGCAGCCAGGCGATGGCCGCGCCGACGGAGGCGTGCTGTGTCAGCGCGGCCATCAGAAGCTTTCCTCCACGGCGGGCAGTTCGTTCGACACGATCTGCGGCTTGACTTCGAGGTCGGGCGGCACGCTCATCGAACGCAGGGTCTGCGACACGACTTCGCTGAACACGGGCGCGGCCACGTCGCCGCCGAAGTACTTGCCGTTGTTGGGCTCATCGACCATCACGGCCACCACGATGCGCGGGTTGCTTGCGGGCGCCAGGCCCACGAACCACGAGCGGTACTTCTTGTCGGCGTAGCCCTTGCCTTCTTGCTTGTGCGCGGTGCCGGTCTTGCCACCCACCGAGTAGCCGATGACCTGCGCCTTGGGCGCGGTGCCGCCGGGGCCGGCGGCCAGCGCCAGCATCTTGCGCACGGCCTCGGCCGTCTTGGGCGAGATGACGCGCACGCCGCTGGCGCGCTGGCCTTCGGCGAGGTCCTGGTTCTTCAAGATCGACGCGGGCATCAGTTCGCCGTCGTGCGCAAACACGGTGTAAGCGCGTGCCAGCTGAAAGAGGCTGGCCGACAGGCCGTAGCCGTAGCTCATGGTCGCCTGCTCGATGGGCCGCCAGCTCTTGTAGGGCCGCAGCCGCCCGGTCACCGCGCCCGGAAACTGAATCTGCGGCCGCTGCCCCAGCCCGATCTGCGTGAACATCTCGTGCATCTCGCGGGCGGGCATCTGCATCGCCATCTTCACGGTGCCGACGTTGCTCGATTTCTGGATCACCTCGGCCACCGTCAGGTCGCCGTGCGGGTGCGCGTCGCTGATGGTCGAGCCGGTGATCGTCATGCGGCCCGGCGCGGTCGAGATCACGGTCGTGGGGCGCACGCGCCCGCTTTCCATCGCCAAGGCGGCGATGAAGGGCTTCATCGTCGAGCCGGGCTCGAAGGTGTCGGTCAGCGCGCGGTTGCGCAGTTGCGCGCCGCTCAGGTTGCGGCGGTCGGCCGGCGTGAAGCTCGGGTAGTTGGCCAGCGCGAGGATCTCGCCGTTCAGCGCATCGAGCACCACCACGCTGCCGGCCTTGGCCTTGTGCTGCGCCACCGCGTCGCGGATGCGCTGGTAGGCGAAGAACTGCACGCGCGAGTCGATCGACAGCTGGATGTCCTTGCCATCGACCGGCGCCACGCTGTCGCCGATGTCTTCGACCACGCGGCCCAGTCGGTCTTTCACCACGCGGCGCGAGCCCTTGCGGCCCTGCAGCTCGTTCTGGAAGGCGAGTTCGACGCCTTCCTGCCCGCGCTCTTCGACGTTGGTGAAGCCGACCACGTGCGCCGCTGCCTCGCCCTGCGGGTACTGGCGGCGAAATTCGCGCACCTGGTACAGGCCCTTGATGCCCAGGTCGAGCGAGGCCTTCACCGCGTCTTCGTCCATCTGCCGGCGCAGCCACACGAAGTTGGGGCTGTCGTCGAGGCGGTTGTTCAGCTCTTTGGGCGTCATGCCGACGAGCTTGGCCAACTGCTGGCGCTGCTTCTTGTCGGCCTCGAAGTCTTTGGGGATGACCCACAGCGAAGGCGCCGGCACGCTCGACGCGAGCAACTGCCCGTTGCGATCGACGATGCGGCCGCGGCTGGCGCTGAGTTCGAGCGTGCGCGCGTAGCGGATCTCGCCTTGCCGCAGGAAGAAGTCGTTGCCGACGATCTGCACATAGACCGCGCGGCCGACCAGCACGCAAAAGCCCAGGCCGATCAGCCCGACCAGGAACTTGCTGCGCCACGGCGGCGTCTTCGAGGCCAGCAGCGGGCTGGTCGAATACATCACCGAACGCACGCTGGTGGCGCCGGCCTTGGGCGACGAGGGCTTGCGCAGCATCAGCGGGCCTCCGCCTGAGAAGCCGCCGGCGCGGGCGGCGTCACGTACTGCGTGACCGCCGGCGTGGCGGTGCGCATCGCGAGCTTGTCGCGCGCCACGCGCTCGACGCGCAGCGGGTTGGCCTGCGACTGCTTCTCGGCCTTCAGGCGCTCGTGCTCGATCTCCAGCTGCCGCGACTCGCTTTGCGCGCGGTCGAGCGCCGTGAACAGGCGGCGCGAGTCGTACGACACGCGCACCAGGTACACGGCGCTGGCGATGAGGGCGATCAGCAGCACGAGATTGATCCTCGTCATGCAGAGACGTCCGTGCGTTCGGCCACCCGCATCACGGCCGAACGCGAACGGGGGTTGGCGGCAATTTCCGCCTCGGAAGGTTTGACGCGGCCGATCGACCGCAAGCGGCAGGGCTTGGGCTCGGCAAACGGCGCACGCCGGTCGAACACGCTCTTGCTTTCGCGGGCGATGAAGGTCTTGACGATGCGGTCTTCGAGCGAATGAAAACTGATCACCACGAGGCGACCGCCCGGGGCGATCAGGTCGAGCGCGGCGCTCAGTCCCTGTTCGAGTGCCTCAAGCTCGGCGTTGACGAAAATCCGAAGAGCTTGAAATGTGCGCGTTGCAGGGTTCTGGCCCGGTTCGCGGGTTTTGACCGCACCAGCCACGACTTCGGAAAGCTCGGCGGTGGTGCGAACAGGACGCCCGCTTTCGCGCCGAGCAACAAGCGCCTTTGCAACCGATACAGCAAACCGTTCTTCCCCATAGTCACGTATCACCTCCGCAATGTGGCGCTCATCGGCGCGGGCCAGAAAGTCCGCGGCGCTCTCGCCTCGGGTTGTGTCCATGCGCATGTCCAGCGGCCCGTCGAAACGGAAGCTGAATCCCCGCTCGGGGTTGTCGATCTGCGGGGACGAGACCCCGAGGTCGAGCAACACGCCATCGACACGGTCGATGCCCTGAGCCGCCAGCGCGCCCTGCATGCCGGCGAAGTTCGTGTGATAGATGGAAAAACGCGGGTCATCGACCCGCGTGGTGCCTGCACCCGCTGCGGCCACGGCGTCGGGGTCGCGGTCGAATGCGACCACCCTCCCGTTCGGCGCCAACTGGCTCAGCAGCAGGCGGGTGTGACCGCCGCGCCCGAAGGTGCCATCGACGTAGACGCCGTCGGCACTCGTGACGAGTTGCTCCACCGCCTCGCGCAGCAAGACGGTTTCATGGGCGAAAGCGTTGGTGGTGCTCACGCCGCCTTACCCCTGGAAGTCTTTCAAGGAATCGGGCATCTCGGACTCCAGCACCTTTGCCTCGTGTTCAGCGTAGGCGACCGGGTCCCAGAGTTCGAGGCGGCTGCCCATGCCCATCAGCAGCACGTCCTTGGTCAGACGGGCGGCGGCGCGCAGTTCGGGCGAAACCAGCACGCGCGACGAGGCGTCGATGTCCACGTCCATCGCGCTGCCCATGAAGATGCGCTTCCAGCCGTCGGCCGACATCGGCAGCGCGACCAGGCGCTCGCGGAAGGCCAGCCACACCGGGCGGGGAAAGACCAGCAGGCAGCCGGCCGGGTGCTTGGTCAGGGTGAGCTGCGGCCCGGCATCGGCCAGCAAAACGTCGCGCTGACGCGCAGGGACGGTAATCCGTCCCTTCGCGTCCAACGTCAGCGCCGACGTTCCCTGAAAGCCAAAATCTGCCACAAAAACCCACCAAAGTGCACTTTCCGGCACTTTAGCGGATGACCTGGGTGAAATCAACGCGCCACAAAAGAAAAAATCAATGAAATCAAGAACTTACACCTGTGTTTTCAAATGATGCAAACGCAAAAAGTGTGAAGAAATAAGGACTTGCAATCGCCACTGAAAGCTTTGGGTGAGAAGCTGGGGCCGCGGGACGACGCCCGGCACCCCGGGCTGTCCCCTCCTCAGAGGGGCCTCGCGCGGCGCTAAGCTCGTCGGCTTCATGGACTCGCTGCCCCACCGCATGCCCCACGCGCCCCTGGATCTGAAGCGCCTCGCGGCCTCGACCGCCCTCGTGCTCGAGACCAACAACCTGCGCGGCGGCGCCGGCGGCCTCGACGTCGCCACACGCAGCCTGGCCCGGCTGCTTGAACGGCTGCAGGCCCAGACGCTGGGGCTCACGGCACTCGGCCAACTGGTGGTGACGCACGACGGGCTCGACGCCACGGCGTGCGAGGCGCTGCAGGCGGCCGCCGGCCGACCGATCGACTTCGTCGCCATCGACGACCGCACCGGCTACTACGACGCCAAGAACGCCGGCTTCGCCGCCACCGACCCGGCCCGCATCACCCACGTGGCCTTCGCCGACGCCGACTGCCTGCCCGCAGCCGGTTGGCTGGCCGCGCTGCTGCAGCCCTTCACCGAGGCCGACGCGCCCGCCGCCGTGGCCGGCCGCACCAGCTACCCGGCCGGCGTGGTGGGCACCGCGCTCACGACGATCGACTTCATGTACTTCCCGAGCCCGCTGGCCGCCGGGGCGACGCGCAACTTCTACGCGAACAACATCGCCTTTCGCCGCGAGGTGTTCGCCCAGCACGCTTACCGGGCGCTGCCCGGCGTGTACCGCGCGCACTGCCAGGTGCTGGGCCTGCGCCTGCAGGCCGCCGGCGTGGCGGTGCGCTTCGCGCCCGACGCCCACACCGTGCACCGCCTGCCCGACCACTGGACCGAGGCCCTGCAACTGCGCTGGATGCGCGGGCAGGACACCCAGGGCCTGGTGCCCCACCTGGTGCGCGCCTACGCGCCGCGCTGGGCGCAGGGGCTGGCCCGCAGCGGGCCGGTCGCCCCGGTGCTGGTGCAGCTGGTTCGCTTCGGCAGCAGCCTGCGCGCGCTCAACCACCAGCACCTGCCGCGCGTGCGCGGCGGGCGGTGGCTGGCGGCGCTGGCGCTGATCACCGGCTTTTCACTGATCGACCTGCTGGGCGCGCTGGCCCGGGGACTGGGGCTTCGCACCGTCTCGGACCGCGCCGACGCGCAGGCCTTGTCGTACCACCGCGCGGCCTGAAGCCGCCGAGTTGCCGCCGTTCGTGTTCAACCCCTTGGAGTCTTGTTCTGCGATGACCCGACGCTTTGCCCTTCCCCTTGCCCTGGCGCTGCGCGCCGCCGCCCTGCTGCCGCTGCTCGCGGCCACGCACGCCGGTGCGGTCGAGTACACCGAGCGCGGCATCCACCGCTTTGCCAGCCAGAGCGGCTGCCCACTCGGCCACGGCACCGACGACGCCTCGGTGCAATGCAACCGCCTCGCGCTCGACGACGACTTCGTGCGCGCCGACCTCTTCTCAGCGCAACGCACGGTGCTGTTCTCGAACAAGCCCGGCGCCGACCCCAAGAAGCGCCTCGCCGCGGACCTGGTGGTGCACGGCACCGCCCGCGCCGAAAACGGGCAGACCGTGCCCGTGGCCCTGCACGTCAAGCTCGAATCGGCCCAGGGCAAGTGGAACGCCAGCGCCCACGCGCACGCGCCGGTCGAAGGCAAGCTCAGCGACGTGAAGGTGGACCTGTACCACGTCAGCGCCCGCGAGGGCGACACCACCCGGCTGCTGTTCACGCCCGAGCAGGGCCTCAAGGCGCTGGCCGACCCGGCGCTCACAGCGCGCCTCGCGCAAGACCTCGTGCAGGTGCGCGACAACCTCGCCGGCAAGCCCCGCACCGCGGGCAAGCGCGCGGCCGACGTCACCGTGGCGCTGGGGGTCGGCCAGGTGGCCAAGCCGGTCGTGCGCGCCAGGCTCACGGTCGAGGGAAACACCACGGCCGAGGGCATGGTGGACACGCTGATGCGCGGCAACTGGGTGGCCGAGATCGAAGCGCTGAGCGGCCAGTTGCCGCTGGAGGTGATCCGACGCGACCTCTTCCTCTTCGGCCTCGACCGCGAACCGATGCTGCGCCCGCTGCGCGAGCAGGGCTTCGCCAAGGGCAGCAAGCTCGTGCTCGGCGTGAAAGACCAGCGCGGCTTCCTGCGCCTGAACGGCAAAGAGGTCGAGCTCGACTCCGCCGCCCGCTCGGGCCAGGCCTTCCTGCAAGACAGCTTCTTGGGCCTGGTGCTGGCCTGGCAGGTCACCCGGCCTTGAGCACCGGCACCCTGCACGCCGCCGCGCCCGCGTGCGTCTCGCCCGAGGCGCCGGCCTTGCGCGGCTGGGCACGCGCCCAGGCGCGCGCGGTTGATGCGCTCAAGCGCGCCGCGCTCGCGCAGCTGCACGCCACGCCGGCCGGCGAACGCCTGCTGCTGCGCATGTACCTCGCCGGCGAAGAGGCCACCGAACTCACGCTGCGCGACGAGCAGTTGCACGGCGCGCCCGCGTGGCTGCAACGCCAGGTCGCGCAACACCTCGCCGAAGAAGAAACCCACAGCCAGCGCTTCTCGCAGGCGCTGGTGGCGCGTGGCGGCGTGCCGCGGCGCGGCCAGCGGCCCGACGCCATCAGCCGCCGCAAGATCCGCCAATGGCGCACGCTGGCCGAGCACCACGCACCGCACTTCGCGCACGGTGCGTTGGTGCCCGCCTTCGCCATCGGCCTGTGCGCCGAGCAGATGGCGCAACGCGTGCTCGTGCGCCACCGCGCGGTGCTCGACGCGCGCCACCCCGGCCACCCGATGCGCCTGCTGATCGACGGCGTGCTGGCCGACGAAGCCCGGCACGTGCGCCTGTGCGCCCACACCTTGCAGCGCCTGGTCGCCCCGCACGAACAAGCCCGGCTCGACGCGCTGCTGGCCGAGGCCCGCGCCATCGACCGCGCCTTCGGCATCAGCACCGCGCTCGCGATGCTCGGCGCCGGGCTTGGCCTGCGGCTGCTGAACCGGACCTGATGCCCGCGCCACGCATCGTCTACCTCGCCACGGCCGACGCGCGCGGCCACCTGATGCGCGCGCAGCTGCTCACGCACGCGCTGCGCGCACGCGGCGCGCAGGTCGATGTGCTCACCACCTCGGACGCCGGCGCCACGTTTCTCGCCGGCTTCGGCATCGACGCGCCGGTGCTCTCGCGCCTGTACGCGGTGCAATTCGATGGCCACCAGAACATGCAGCGCGGCCGCACCGACCGCACCATCGCCGCCTACACCCTGCTGCCCCAGCACATGGGGCGCGACCTGTGGCGGCTGCACCGCCTGTCGCGCGGGGCCGACCTGCTGGTCAACGACTCCTTCCACCCCGCGCTGCTGAGCCTCGGGGCGCTGGGCCTGGGCCGGCGCGTCGTGCACGTCTACGGCGGCAGCCTGCGGCGCGCGCTGCAAGACAACTTCGCCGGGCGCTGGCCGGCACCCCTCGCGCGCGGCTTCAGCGGGGTCGTCGGTGCGCTGATCGACCGCGCGCACGGCCGCATCGAACACGACTTCGCGCACACCGCGGCGCAGACGCCCCGCCCGCGCACCCACGTGCTGCCGACCCCGGTGGCGCCCGCGCCGGCCACGCCCCCCGAAGGCGCTGCGCCCGAGGGCGCGGCCGTGTACCTGAACCCGCACTTCACCGACCCGGCCTTCGCCGCGTCCATCGAACAGGGCCTGCAGCAGGCCGGCCTGCGCTGGCATGGCGTGGCAGAAGGGCTGCCGGGCCGCACGGGCTGGCACGCGTTCGACGCGCACTGGGTCGCCAAGGCCGCGCACGCGCGCGTCATCGTTTCGGCCCCGGGCATGGCGGCGCTGTCGGCCGCGCAGGTCTATCGCAAACCCATCGCGCTGCTGGTGACCGACCAACCCGAGCAGCAGGCCAACGTCGCGCGGGCGCAGGCGCTGGGCGTGCGCCACCGCGTGGTGCGCTGCGCGGCGGGCGGTGACGTGGCCGCCCCGCTGGCCCAGGCCCTGCGCGAACTGCTGTCGGCGCCCGACACACCCACCGACGCCGGGGCCGACGCCGCCGCCCGGCTGCGCCTGTGGACCGAGGCGCTGTGGACCTTGGCCACGCAGCCCTGAATTCAAGGAGACCTCCCGATGTTCATCTCACGTTTGCGTTTCACGACCCACCCGACCTCGGCGCCGCGCTGACCATGGCCACCACCGTTGCCGGCCCCGACGGGCGACCACGTTGCGGCTGGTGCGCGGCCGCGCCCGAGTTCTTCGCGTACCACGACGCCGAGTGGGGCTTCCCGGTGGCCGACGACCGGCGGCTGTTCGAGAAGCTGTGCCTCGAAGGCTTTCAGTCGGGGCTGAGCTGGCGAACCATCCTGGCCAAGCGCGAGAACTTCCGCGCGGCCTTCGACGGCTTCGACTTCGACCGGGTCGCGTCGTACACACCGCACGATGTCGAACGCCTGCTCGGCGACGCCGGCATCGTGCGCCACCGCGGCAAGATCGAAGCGGTGATCCACAACGCGCAATGCGCCCGCGACACGGTGCGCCGCGAAGGCTCGCTGGCGGCCTACTTCTGGCGCTTCGAGCCGGCAGCGGCCGACTGCGCGGCACCGCAGACGGCCTCGACTTCGGCCGCGTCGGTGGCGCTGTCGAAAGACCTCAAGAAGCGCGGCTGGAAGTTCGTCGGCCCGACGACGGTCTACGCCTTCATGCAGGCCATGGGCCTCATCAACGACCACGCCGAGGGCTGCGTCACGCGCGAGGCGGCGGCGGCGGCACGTGCGGGCTTTCGCCGGCCTTGATGCGCTGGCGTTGCGGCTAACCTCGGGCCTTCGTTTAGCCACCCGTCCACGCCCGCATGCCCACCGCCCCCTTGCTGCTGCTGCACGCCACCGCCGGTGCCGGCCACTCCCGCGCCGCGCAGGCCGTGTCGGCCGCGCTCAAACAATCGCAAGACCCCGGCCATGCGGTGGTGGACATCCTCGACTGCACCACCGCCTTCTTTCGCAAGATGTACGCGCAGGCCTACATCGACCTGGTGCAGCGCGCGCCCGAGGTCTGGGGCCACCTCTACGAACGCTACGACGTGGTCAAGCCGCGCAGCAGCAAGTCGATGCGCGCGCGGCTGGCCTTCGACAAGGTCAACAGCCGAGCCTTCACGCGCCTGCTCGAAGAGACCCAGCCGGGCGCCATCCTGTGCACGCACTTCCTGCCGCTCGAACTGCTGTCCGACATGAAGCGCAAGGGCCGGCTCGACGTGCCGGTGCACGCCGTCGTCACCGACGTGAGCCCGCATGCGTTCTGGGTCTACCCGCACATCGACCACTACCACGTGGCGTCGGACGCTGGCGCGCGCGAGCTGCAGCGCAAGGGCATCGACGCCGCGCGCATCACGAGCAGCGGCATCCCGATCGACCCGGTGTTCGCGCACACGCGCCCGGCGGCCGAGGCCCGCGCCGCGCTCGGCCTGCCCGAGCGGCCGACGGTGCTGTTGCTGTCGGGCGGCTTCGGCGTCGGGCCGCTGGTGGCGATGCTCGATTCGTTCGCGGGTGAAGACTGCGGGCTGAGCGTCGTCGTCGTCGCGGGCCGCAACGCCGAGCTCGAAGCCGCGTGCCGCGCGCGCGCCGCGACGCTGCCGATCCCGGTGCAGGTGAACGGCTTCGTCAGCAACATGCACGAATGGATGGACGCCGCCGACCTGGTCGTCACCAAACCCGGCGGGCTGACCACCAACGAGATCCTCGCCAAGGGCAAACCGATGGCGCTGGTCGCGCCCATCCCGGGCCAAGAGCAGCGCAACTGCGAGTACCTGCTCGAAGAAGGCGCCGCCGTGCGCCTGCACGACGTGCCCGACGCCGCCTGGCACCTGCGCCGCTGGCTCGGCAACGCCGAACAGATGAACGCGATGCGCAACGCCGCCCGCCGCATCGCCAAACCCCAGGCCGCCGCCGACATCGCCCGGCGCCTGGTCGCCACCCTGCAGAAAGACACCGCATGAAGCTCGCAACGATCGCCCTCTGCTTTGCATTCAGCGCCACCCTCAGCGCGCCCGGCGCAGCCGCCGGCCCGCTGCACAACATCGTGGACGACGCCTGGGCCGGCCCGCACGGCCACCGCTTCTCGGGCCGGCTGACCGACGTGCGCCCCGTGGCCAGCGCCGACAGCGGCCGGCTCGACACGCTGTACCGCAACACGCGACTGCTGTTCACGAGCGGCGAAGAAGGCCGCGTCGAGTGGTCGGTCGGCGGCCTGCGCTGGCGCTCGCGCGCCGACGACCACGGCTACTGGGAGCTGTGGTCGAGCGCCGCGCTGCCCGGCGACACGCTCGCGCCCGGCTGGCACGACATCAAGACCACCCCCGCCGCCAGCGGCCCGGCCAGCCTCTTGGTGCACGACCCGCGCAACGGCTTCGGCATCGTCTCGGACATCGACGACACCGTGCTCGTGAGCGAGGTCACCAGCAAGCGCCGCCTGCTCGCCAACAGCCTTCTGCGCCCGCCCGAGTCGCGCGAAGCCGTCGCCGGCATGGCCGCGCTGTACCGCTCGCTGCTCGCGCGCAACCCGAACCCTGAGGCGACACCGGTGTTCTACCTGTCGGCCTCGCCCCGGCAGTTGAGCGACAGCATCCGCCGCTTCCTGCGCGGCAACCAGTTTCCGCGCGGCGTGCTGCAGTTGAAAGAAGTCAACATCGAAGGCGGCGACTCGCTGACCGACCAGCAGGGCTACAAGACGCAACGCATCGGCGCCATCTTCGAAGCCTTCCCGAACGTGCGCTTCGTGCTGTTCGGCGACGACGGCGAACGCGACCCCGAAAGCTTCGCCGCGCTGCAGGCCAAGTACCCGCAAAACGTCGAGGCCGTGTGGATTCGCCGCGTGCACCCCGACCCCAAGCGTGCGCGTTTCGCCAACCAGGGCGACACCGCAGAGCTGCTGAAGACCCCCGCGAAGTAGCCTGACCGAGCCCGCGAAGGGCCGAAAGACGAGGCACAGAAGGCAGCCGGACGACCGGCATGCCCCGCCTCGCCCCAGCACTCGGTACCCGGCGACCGGTGACGCCGGTCACCCGTCTTCCAGTCGCGCCCCGATCGCCTGGCACGCATACTGCAACGCATCTTGCATACAAGATCGCATGCACAACGTCAGGGCGAAACACATGGTCAACGAGCTGCGTACGCTGGGGGAAATCCGCCAAGCCTTGCTGAACGGCACCACCACGGTGCGCACCTTGGTGGCGCGTGCGCTCGACCCCGGCTCGCTCGCACCGGGCGCGTGGATCAGCCAGTTCCCTGCATCGCAACTGCTCGCCACCGCCGATCAGCTCGACGCGCGCCTGCGGGCTGGCGATGCCGCCGCGCTGCTGGCCGCGCAGCCGCTGTACGGCGTGCCCTTTGCCGTGAAGGACAACATCGACGTCGCCGGCCTGCCCACCACGGCTGCCTGCGCGGGCTGGGCGCACGGCCCGGCCACCGCGCATGCGCACGCGGTGCAGAAGCTGGTGGACGCCGGCGCCGTGCCCATCGGCAAGACCAACCTCGACCAGTTCGCCACCGGCCTGGTCGGCACGCGTTCGCCCTACGGCCGCGTGCCCTGCGCCTTCAGCGATGCGCACGTCAGCGGCGGCTCCAGCTCGGGCTCGGCCTACGTGGTGGCGACCGGCCAGGTGCCCTTCGCGCTGGGCACCGACACCGCCGGCTCGGGCCGCGTGCCGGCCGGCTTCAACCACATCGTCGGGCTGAAGCCGACGCCGGGGCGCGTGGGCACCACGGGCGTGCTGCCGGCCTGCCGCAGCATCGATTGCGTGTCGATCTTCGCGTTGACGGTCGAAGACGCGGCCGAGCTGCTGGCCGTCGTCGAAGGGCCGGACGAGGCCGACGACTACAGCGACTTCCGCCCCGGCCCCGCCCACTGGCCGCGCACCTTGCGCATCGGCGTGCCGGCGCAACCGGTGTTCCACGGCAACGCGGCCTACGCGGCGGCCTTCGAGCGTGCACTGGCACATGCGCGCGGGCTCGACCACACGCTGGTGCCCATCGACTTCGCGCCGCTGCACGCCACCGCCGAGCTGCTGTACGGCGGCCCGTGGGTGGCCGAGCGCCATGCGGTCGTGCAAGCGCTGATGGACGAAGCGCCCGAGCGGCTCGACCCGACCGTGCGGCGCGTCATCGAGCCGGCCACGCACATGAGCGCGACCGAGGCGTTTCGCGGCCAGTACCGCCTGCGCGCGGCGCAGCGCCAGGCCGCTCGGCTGTGGGACGAGGTCGATGTGCTGCTCGTGCCCACCGCACCCACGCACCCGAGCTTCGCCGAGGTCGAGGCCGACCCCATCGGCGCCAATGCGCAGCTCGGGCAGTACACCAACTTCGTCAACCTGCTGGGCTGGGCCGCGCTGGCGCTGCCCTTCGGCTTCGTGGACGGCGGCCTGCCCTTCGGCGTGAGCTTCATCGCCCCGGGCGGGGCCGACGCGGCGCTGGTGCGCTTCGGGCTCGCGTGGCAACACAGCCTCGCGCTGCCGCTGGGTGCGCTGGCGCCGGCCACCGCCGTGCCCCCGGTCGCACCCGCCCCCCGCCGCTCGCCGGCGAGCGAGCCGACGCTGCCGCTGGTCGTGGTGGGCGCGCACCTGAGCGGGCTGCCACTCAACGGCCAGCTCACCGAACGCGGCGCAACCTTCGTCGAGGCCACGTTCACCGGCCCGAACTACAAGCTCTTCGCCCTGCCCGGCACCGTGCCGCCCAAGCCGGGCCTGCAACGGGTCGAGACCGGCGGCGTGTCGATCGCCGTCGAGGTGTGGGCGATGCCGCTGTCGCAGGTCGGGTCGTTTCTCGCGCTGATCCCCGCGCCGCTGGGCCTGGGCAGCCTGACGCTGGCCGACGGCCGCTCGGTGCACGGCTTCGTGTGCGAAGCCATCGCGCTGGGCGCCGCCGAAGACATCTCGATGTACGGCGGCTGGCGCAACTACCTCGCGGCGATGCGCGCGGCCACGCCGGCCTGAGCGCGGCCACCCCTCAACCCCTTCGTCACCCGACGTGTTTCACCCTGGAGTCTTTCGATGAGCACCCGTCCCCACACCTCGCCGACCGCCCCCTTGCCCGACGCCCGGCGTCGCCGCATCGTCACCGCTGCCGCCGCAGGCGGTGCCTTCGCCGCACTGGGCGCACCGGCCTTCGTGCGGGCGCAGGCCGGGCCGAAGATCCGCATCGGCTACTGGCCCATCGCGGCGGGCCTGCCCTTCTACGCGGCCATCGAACTGGGCTACTTCAAGGAAGCCGGCCTCGACGTGGAGCCGCTCAAGTTCGCCGGCGCGCAGCAGGTGATGGAGGCCGTGCTGTCGGGCCGCGCCGATGGCACGGCCAACGGCACGGGGTCGGCCAACATCGCCATCGGCGAGATCGCGGCGCCGGGCACCTTCAAGATCTTCGCGTCGAACCCGAGCAACGCGAAGAACGTGCTCGACCAGTTCCTGGTGCCGGCGGCCAGCCCCATCAAGGCCATCAGCGAGCTGAAGGGCAAGCGCATCGGTTCGGGCCCGGGCATCCAGAACGTCACGCTGTGCAAGACCGTTCTCGAACGCGCGGGCGCCACCGGCAACACGGTGGTCGAGCTGCCGATCGCGCAGCACGTGGCGGCGCTCGCGGCCGGGCAGCTCGACGCCTGCTACACGCTCGAACCCACCGGCACCGTGGGCCGCCTGAACGGCAGCACGCGCATGCTCGAAGGCGGTGTGATCGCCAAGTACATCCTCGGCGATCCGCTGGCGCCGTGGTTCGGCGGCTCGGCCTCGCTCAGTGCCGAGTTCATCAAGAAGTACCCGGCCGAAGCCAAGAAGTACATCGCGGCCTATGCCAAGGGCATTGCGCTCATCCGCAGCAAGCCCGACGAGGCGCGCAAGTTCATGAAGGGCTACACCGCCATCGAAGGCCCGCTGACCGGCGAGGTGCCGCTGCCGGCCTACATGCTCTACAACGAGTTCAAGCCGGCCGACGTGGCGCACTTCCAGAAGTTCTTCGACCTGTTCGCCGAGAAGGGCATCTTCTCGTCGCGGCTGATGGTCGATTCGATGCTCTACAAGGGGTGAGCGCGATGACGACCACCCCGTCTGCGGTGGCCGCCCCGGCCGCACCGCCCAAACCCTGGTCGCCGAGCGCGGGCCAGCCGCCCGTCGCCGCGAGCCGCAAGGCGAACTGGGGCCGGGCGCTGCCCTTCGTCGGGCCGGTCGTCCTGTTCATCGTGTGGGACCTGGTCGTGCGCCTGGGCTTCATCAAGGCGATCTTGCTGCCACCGCCCTCGGCGGCGCTGGGGGCGCTGCTGAGCGGCCTGGCCGGCGGGCCGCTGCTGACCGACTTCGCGGTGACGGTGTGGCGCACGGTGCAGGCCTTCGTGATCGCCGCGGCGGTGGGCATGCCGCTGGGCGTGCTGCTGGGCAGTTCAGAGAAGGCCTACCGCAGCGTCGAGTTCCTGATCGACTTCTTCCGGTCCACGCCTTCGTCGGCGCTGATTCCCTTGTTCCTGATGATCTTCGGCGTGTCGGACATCAACAAGGTCGCCATCGCCGCTTTCGGCGCGATGCTGATCGTGGTGTTCAACAGCGCCTACGGGGTCATCAACGCACGCAAGCAGCGCGTGATGGCGGCCAAGGTGATGGGCGCCTCGCGCTGGCAGGTCTTCAAGGACGTGCTGCTGTGGGAAAGCCTGCAGCCGAGCTTCGTGGGGCTGCGCTCGGCGGTGTCGATGGCGCTGGTGATCGTCATCGTGGCCGAGATGTTCATCGGCGCCGACAGCGGCCTGGGCAACCGCATCATCAATGCGCAGCAGGTGATGAACGTGCGCGACATGTACGCGTCCATCCTCGCCGCCGGCGCCCTGGGCTATGCCCTCAACGTGCTCTTCCTTTTGCTGGAACGGCGCATCGTTCACTGGAGTGGCAGATGAGTGCAGTCTTGAACGGCCCTGTCTACGCCGATGTGCCCACCCCGAAGTTCGAACCTGGCCCGGCCGGCACGCACATCACGATCCGCGGGCTGACGAAGTACTTCGCGGGCTGGCCGCTGTACGAGAACTTCGACCTCGACATCCCCAAGGGCAAGATCGTCTCGGTGTTCGGCCCCAACGGCTGCGGCAAGTCCACGCTGATCAACATGATCGCGGGGCTGATCCCGATCGACGCGGGCGAGATCCTGTTCGATGGCAAGTCGCTCAAAGACACCAAGATCGGCTACGTCTTCCAGAACTACCGCGAGGCGATGTTTCCGTGGCTGCGCACCATCGACAACATCGCCTACCCGCTCAAGCTCGAAGGCAAGAGCAAGGCCGAGGTGGACCGCCGCGTGGAAGAACTCGTCGCCTCGTTCGACGTGAAGTTCGACCTCAAGCGTTACCCCTACGAGCTGTCGGGCGGCCAGCAGCAGACGGCCTCGATCATGCGGGCGCTGGCACCCCGGCCCGAAGTGCTGTTTCTCGACGAGCCCTTCTCGGCGCTCGATTTCGAGATGACACTGTTCATCCGCGAGAAGCTGCAAGAGGTGTTCATGCAGACCGGCACCACGATGCTGCTGGTGTCGCACGACCTCGAAGAGGCGGTCTACCTCGCCGACCAGGTGCTGTTGTTGACCAAGCGGCCGACCAAGGTGGCCGAAATCTTGCATTACGCCGATGCCCGCCCCCGTACCGTGGCGACGCTCTCGGAGCCCAGCTTCGTCGACACCAAGAAGCTGAGCCTCGAGATCTTCCAGCGGGAGGTGCGGCGCTAGAACGTTGCGCGCGCCGCAGCCCGACGGGATGTGGGGCGCGACAAGCAGGGAGCCGTTGCCAGATGACCGCCGAGTCTTCAGAGTCCGCCGAACGCGCCGTCACCCTCGCCTACGTGCGCGGGGCGGCGGCGTTCTTGAACCTGCCCTTGTCAGACGAACGCGCCGGGCGCGTCGCCGAACACCTGGCGCGCACGCGCGCGCTCGCGGCGCTGTTGCAGGCCGTGCCGATGGCGGCCGACGCCGAGCCGGCAGAGATCTTCCGGCCCGCCCCCTTCCCGGCCGACGACCCCGGCACCCCGCCCGCGGCATGAACGTCAAGGAAGCAGCGAACATGATCACCGGCCTCAACATCGTTCGCGCAGTGCACAGCGGCGAGTTGCTGGCCGAAGAGGCGCTCGAACATTGCATCGCGCGCATCGAGGTGACCGACCCGCGCGTCAACGCCTTCACCGACGGCTGCTTCGAGCGCGCCATCCGCGAGGCGCAGGCCATCGACCAGCGGCGCGCCCGCGGCGAGGCCCTGCCGCCGCTGGCCGGCCTGCCGTACGCGGTGAAGAACCTGTTCGACATCGAGGGCCTCACCACCCGGGCCGGCAGCAAGCTGCGCGTGGGCCAGCCCGCCGCGCGCGAAGACGCGGTGCTGGTGCAGCGCATGCGCGCCGCCGGCGCCGTGCTGGTGGGCGCGCTCAACATGGACGAGTTCGCGTACGGCTTCACCACCGAGAACTCGCACGTCGGCCCCTGCCGCAACCCACGCGACATGCGGCGCACGGCGGGGGGATCATCGGGCGGTTGCGGCGCGGCCGTGGCGGCGGGCCAGGTGCCGGTGACGCTGGGGTCCGACACCAACGGCTCCATCCGCGTGCCCTCGTCGCTGTGCGGCGTGTGGGGCCTGAAGCCGACCTTCGGGCGGCTGTCGCGGCGCGGCAGTTTTCCCTTCGTGGCGAGCATCGACCACCTCGGCCCCTTCGCGCGCACGGTCGAAGACCTGGCGGCGAGCTACGACGCCCTGCAAGGGCCCGACCCGCTGGACCCGGGTTGTTTTGCCACGCGGGTGCAGCCCACGCTGGGGCACATCGGCCAGGGGATCGCCGGCTTGCGCATCGGGGCGCTGGGCGGCTACTTCGACGAGCACGCGGGTCCGTCGGCCCGCAAGGCGCTGGCGATTGCCGCCGAGGTGCTGCGCGCG
This sequence comes from Piscinibacter sp. PDB5-1, assembly GCF_056676035.1. Classification (NCBI taxonomy): domain Bacteria; kingdom Pseudomonadati; phylum Pseudomonadota; class Betaproteobacteria; order Burkholderiales; family Sphaerotilaceae; genus Piscinibacter; species Piscinibacter sp. PDB5-1. The sequence goes on from NZ_JBWVZL010000002.1 coordinate 1,006,700, forward strand.
ACGCCGGGCGTCGAGTGGCCCGACGCGAAGCTCGCGCGCGCCGCCGCCTTCATCACCACCGCCAGCGAAGGCGGCGCGCTGCACCTGCCCACGCTGCGCGAGCGCATGGGCGACTTCGAGCCGCTGTCGGTGGACCGCTTCATCGCCGGCGCCCTGCAGCCGGCCGAGTGGTACGTGCGGGCGCAGCGCTTCCGGCGCCTCTACCGCGACCGGGTGCTGGCGCTCTTCGGCCAATGGGACGTGCTGCTCGCACCCGCCACGCCGGCGCCGGCGCATGTGATCGGCGCCGAGACCTTCGAGCTGAACGGCGTCGAGGTGCCCGCGCGGCCCTCGGTGGGCTTGCTGACGCAGCCGATCTCGTACGCCGGCTGCCCGGTGGTGGCCGCCCCGCTGTGGCCCGACGGCGCCAACCGGCTGCCGCTGGGCGTGCAGGTGATCGCCGCCCCGTGGCGCGAAGACCTCGCGCTGCGCGTGGCGCGCGCGCTGGAAGCCAGCGGCGTGGCCGTGGCGCCGGTGGCGACGATATGAATCGTGCCCTCTGCGTGGCGGGGCTTCGACAGGCTCAGCCCGAACGGATTCGTGGGTCGGGCCCGAGATTCAACGCCAAGGTCGCAAAGGCGCAAAGACGCAAAGGAATCCCGTCTTTCCTTGCGTCTTTGCGTTGAAAAGACCTTCGCATGTTCCACCCCGTTCGGCCTGAGCCGGTCGAAGCCCCGCCCGCTCATCGCACCATGCACATCAACCTTCCCCACATCCTCGAAGAAGTCACCGTCGCCTTCCAGCGCTACGAGCAGGCGCTGGTGAGCAACGACGTCGCCACGCTCGACGAACTGTTCTGGGACAGCCCGCACACGCTGCGTTATGGCGCGACCGAGAACCTGTACGGCTACGGCGCGATCCGCGACTTTCGGGCGGCCCGCCCCGCCACTGGCCTGGCGCGCACGCTGTTGCGCACACAGATCACGACCTACGGTGAAGACTTCGCCACCGCGAACGTCGAGTTCCAACGCCACGGCAGCGAGCGCGTGGGTCGCCAGTCGCAGACCTGGATGCGCACCGCCGACGGCTGGCGCGTCGTGGCCGCACATGTAAGCTTGATGGGATGAAACCCCAGGCGAAGAAAGCCACCCGCGCGCCCGGCGCGAAGACCCGCGTGACACCCGCCGCCGACCCCCGCTCGCTGACGCGCGCCGAAGAGGCCTACCGGCGCATCAAGGCCGCCATCTTCGACTTCGTGCTGCTGCCCGGCGAGGGCTTCACCGAGAGCGACATCGCCGACCGCCTGGGCATGTCGCGCACGCCGGTGCGCGAGGCGCTGTTCCGGCTCGAACTCGAAGGCTATGTGAAGGTGGCCTTTCGCAGCGGCTGGAGCGTCGCGCCCTTCGACTTCCGCCGCCTCGAAGAGCTGTACGACCTGCGCGTGCTGCTCGAATGCGCCGCCGTCGATCGCCTGTGCACCGCCGAGCCGATGCCCGACCTGGGCCTGCTGAAGGCCATTTGGCTGGTGCCCGACAAAGAGCGAAAGACCGACGCGACCGAGGTCGCTGCGCTCGACGAGGCCTTCCATTCGACGCTGGTGGCAGCCACCGGCAACCTCGAAATGGCGCGCGTGCACGCCGACGTGACCGACGGCATCCGCATCGTGCGCCGGCTCGACTTCACGCAGCCACCGCGCGTGTCGGCCACCTACGACGAGCACGCGAAGATCCTGCGGGCCGTGCTCGCACGCCGCGCCGACCCGGCCAAGCTGCTGCTGCGCACGCACATCGAGGCCAGCAAGGCCGAGGTGCGCAAGATCACCATCCACAAGCTGCACAGCGCCAAGCCGGTCGCCGCCGAGCTTTAGGCGACGCGCGGCACCGCCGATGCAGCGCCCTGCCCCGGTGTCAAAGGTCATCTTGGGGGGCCAACGCGGCGGTGCCAGCCGCTATCCTTCGCGCCTCGCGTGACGGGCCACCGCCCGCGTGCGAACCCAGCGACCCAACGCGGGCCGATCCGGCCCCACCACCGCGTGAGAAGGCAGCCATGAGTCGAACGACAGCGGGTCGAACCGCGGCCCCCACAGCGACGCCCGCCCCGGCCCTGACACCCTGGCGCTGGGGTTTCACGCTGGTCGGCGCGCTGCTGGGCACGGTCGCCGGCGTGCTGCTGCCGGCCGCGGCCAGCCGCGCCGCGCCCCCGGTCGCGGTGGTCACCATCGTCGATGGCCAGGCGCTGCTGGTGCGCGACGCCGGCAAGCACGCGCTGGCCGAAGGCGTGCGCCTGGCAGCCGACGACATCGTCGAGACCGGGCCGCAAGACCGGCTGCTGCGCATCGAATTCAACGACGGGCACGTGCTCGACCTCGGGCCCGACTCGCGCGCCCTGCTCGCCCCCAAGCTGCCCACCGCGCGCAGCAAGACCGCCCCCACCGCCTACCTGCTGCAGGGCTGGGCCAAGTGGTCGGCGCTCAAGCCCGGCACGCCCGGCGCGCTGCTGTCGCCGCAGCTCGACGCCACCGCGCTGACCGGCCGCACGGTCATGGCGGTGCAGCCCGACGGCAGCCATGTCTTCGTCGAACAGGGCGAGGCCACGCTGATCGACCGGCGCGGCGGCAAGCCGCAGGCGGCGGTGACGGTGAAGAACGAGCAGTTCTTCGCGGCCGTGGGCAGCGACAAGGCCAGCGTGGCCTCGCGGCCGACGGCGGCGTTCATCCAGCGGCTACCGCGGCCGTTTCTCGACACCCTGCCGGCGCGCGCCGAGCTGTTCAAGGGCAAGGACGTGGCGCCCAAGCGCCTGGCCGACATCGCTTATGCCGACGTGAAAGCTTGGCTTGCATCCGAACCGGCCCTTCGACCCGTCTTCGTGACACGGTGGCGCGCACAGGCCAAGCAGGCGGACTTCCGCAAGGGCCTGCTGGCCAATCTGCCGGCCCACCCCGAGTGGGACCGCGTGCTGCACCCCGAGAAGTACGAACCCAAGCCCCGGCCGGCCTCCGGCTACTGAGAACCCGATCACCGCCACCGAAAGAAGGCCCGCATGAAGCTGTTGCTGAAGTTCAACCTCGTGTTTCTCGTCGTGTTCGCCATCGGGCTCGGCATTTCGGGCTACGTGGCCCGCACGCTGCTGCAGCAGGGCGCGCGCGACGAAGTCGTGGACCGCGCCCGCATCCTGATGGACAACGCACTGGCGGTCAGCTCGTACACCGCGACGCAGGTCGCGCCGTTGCTGCAGACGCAGATGACCTACACCTTCCTGCCACAGTCGGTGCCGGCGTATTCGGCCTCCGAGGTGCTGAACGCGCTGCGCGCCAAGCACCCCGAGTACGCCTACAAGCCGGCGATGCTGAACCCGACCAACCCGCGCGACCGCGCGCAGGACTGGGAGGAAGACATCATTTCGCAGTTCCGCCAGTCGCCCGACAGCAAAGAGTTCATCGGCCAGCGCAGCACGCCGGCCGGCCCCTCGCTCTACATCGCCCGCCCGATCAGCCTGACCAACGGCGCCTGCCTGCGCTGCCACAGCACGGTCGAGGCCGCACCCAAGCCGCTGGTCGAGAAGTACGGCCCGGCCAACGGCTTCGGCTGGCAGCTGAACGAGGTGCTCGGCGCGCAGGTCGTGTCGGTGCCGATGTCGGTGCCGCTGGAACGCGCAGACAAGGCCTTCACCGTGGTGATGGGCCTGCTGGCCGGCGTGTTCTTGCTGATCGGCCTGGCGCTCAACCTGATGCTGTGGAAGCTGGTGATCCAGCCGGTGAGCAAGCTCTCGGGCCTGGCCGACCGCGTGAGCCTGGGCGAGCTGGACGCGCCCGAGTTCGCCACCCGCTCGAAAGACGAGATCGGCACCCTGGCCGAGTCGTTCAGCCGCATGCGCAAGAGCCTGGTGCATGCGATGAAGATGCTCGACGCTTGAGGACGGCCATGCTGAAGAAGATCGCCGCCACCGCGCTGTGCCTGCTGGCGCTGTGCGTCCACGGGCCGGCAGCCGCCGAGCCGGCCTCGCGTGCGTCCATCGAGCGGCTGTTCTCGCTGCTCGACATGAAGAAGATGATGGACGCGGCCTACGCGCAAACCGAGCCGATGGTGCAGAAGATGGCCAACGAAGTGCCGCCTGAGCAGCGCGAGCAGTTCCGACGGCACTTCGACCGCATGCAGGTCGTGGTGCGCGAAGAACTGGGCTGGGACGCGTTGAAGCAGCCCATCATCGACGCCTACTCGCGGGTGTATTCGCAGGAAGAGATCGACCAGCTCACCGCCTTCTATGCCTCGCCCGTGGGGCAGAAGATGATCGCCAAGACGCCCGAGCTGATGCGCGTGACGCAGGAGCTGGTCATGGGCCGCATGGAGGCGATGATGGGTCGCATGAAAGAGATCGAGCGCGAGATGAAGGCCGAAGCCGAACGGCAAGGCAGCTCGAAGCGCTGAAGCCGGGCGGACCGCGCTGCATCCAAGACGGCGCCCGGTGCGTCAAAGGGGTGAGGCGGCCCCACGAGGGCGGCGCAGCGTGCAAAACCGCGCACAAGGCGGGTTGCTACGCGTCGCGCCCAGGTGACAAGGCGCGCCGCAGCCGGCTGGGCGCAGCGACAATTCGTTGCACCGCCCACGCCGCCCCCCGTGCGTGACACCGACTTCGACCGCGCCCATGGCCCACCCCACGCAACTCGGCAAGTACCCGATCACCGGCATCCTCGGCGAGGGTGCGATGGGGGTCGTCTACAAGTCGGTGGACCCGGTCATCCAGCGGCCGGTGGCGATCAAGACCATCCACAAGCAGCTGATCGGCGACGACCGCTCGGGCACCTCGGCTGCGGCGCGCTTTCGCAACGAGGCGCAGGCCGTGGGGCGGCTGTCGCACCCGGGCATCGTCAACATCTACGAGTACGGCGAAGACGACACCACCGCCTACATCGCGATGGAGCTCGTGCAGGGCCGCACACTGGGCGAAATCCTCAACACCAGCCCGAAGCTGCCCGAGGCCGACATCCTGTCGATCATGGACCAGCTGCTGGCCGCGCTCGACTGCGCGCACCACCACGGCGTGTGGCACCGCGACATCAAGCCAGCCAACCTGATCGTCACGCCCTCGGGGCAGTTGAAGGTCACCGACTTCGGCATCGCGCGCATCGAGTCGGTGGCGCTGACGCGGGTCACCTCGACCATCGGCACGCCGGGCTACATGGCGCCCGAGCAGTACGTGGGCGAAGGGCTCGACCACCGCATCGACATCTTCGCGGCCGGCGTGCTGCTGTACCGCATGCTCACCGGCGAGCAGCCCTTCGCGGGCTCGGTCGAGTCGGTGATGTACCAGATCCTCAACAAAGAGCCGGTGCCGCCGAGCCAGGCGATGAGCGGGCGCCCGGCCTTCTACGACAGCATCGTCGCCAAGGCGCTGGCCAAGCGGCCCGAACACCGGTTCGCCAGCGCGGCGCAGTTCCGTGCGGCGCTGGTGCAGCGCAGTTCGGCACTGACCGACGACGAGGCGCAGACGACCATCATCGCCGCGCCGGTGAAACCGGGCGAGGCGGCCCCGGGCGCATCGCCGGCCACCGCGCCGACGCACCCCTCGACGCTGCCCACGGGCTGGGACGCGAACACGCTCACGCAGATCGAGCGCGCCCTCGCCTCGTTCGTCGGCCCGATGGCCCGCGTGATGGTGCGCCAGGCCGCCAAGACCTGCCTCGACTTCAACACGCTCGCCCACGCGCTCGGCCAGCAGCTGGGCAATGACCGCGACCGCCATGCCTTCGAGACCAAGCTCTCGGTGGTGAAGACGGGCATGACGAGCAGCGGCCGCACGCACCCGTCCAGCGCGCCGACGCCCACGGCGGGCTCGGCCGGCCGCACGGGCGCACCCGCACCCGGTGACCGCCCGATCGACGAGGCCACGCTGGCGCATGCGCGGCAGGTGCTGGTGTCGCGCCTCGGGCCCATCGCGGGCGTGATCGTCAAGAAGACCGCAAGCCGCGCCACCGGCCAAGAGCAGTTTTTCCAGCTGCTGGCCGCCGAAGTGGACCCGGCCGAGCGCGATGCGCTGCTGAAAGCCTTGCGTTCACACGGCTGAGCGGCGTCGCGCCCGCATCCGCCGCTCACCGCCCAGCGCGGCCAGGCCTCCCAACAGCAAGGCCCAGGTGCCGGGCTCCGGTGCGGGCGTCGAGGGGGCATCGAAGCGCAGCGTGGACAAGGGGCCGGCGCCGGTTTCCTGGTGACCTCCGAAGCTGAAGGTCGAAGCCGCGATGTTCACCGGACCGGGGTGGAAGGTGCGGAAGTCCAGCCCGTCCACCAAGCCGCCGGGCGTGCTCACGAGGGTCAGGCTGCCACCGAACCACACGCCGGAGGTGATGCGCACCTCTTGCCGGTCGGCATGGTTGTAGACGGCGAAGCGGTGCGGCTCTTCGCTCGGATAGAACGGCCAGGCGGTGCTGCCGTGGCGAAACTGGAGCGAGGCACTCCCCACGGGCATCCACCACTCAGTGTGGTGGGGGCCGACATCGGTGTACGCAGGGTCGGGCGTGGCATCGAGGTCGATGCTGAAGATGCCGTCGAACGGCCGGTGGTCGTAGCTGCCGCCCGCACTCGCGCCGCTGGCGAAGCCGGCGAAGCTGCCCGAGACCACGATGGCCTCGGCGCGCAGGCCACTCAGGGCCAGCACCAGCAGGCCACCGAGCAGCACCGCGAGGCGGCGCGCGGCGTTCATGCGGCGTCCTCTTCGCGCTCGGAGCCGCGCCCATGGCCCTCGTGCTGGCGCCGCCAGTACACCGCAGCCAGGCCGGCGATCAGCAACAGGCCCACGGCGGGCTCGGGCACGGGCGTGGCGATGGGATCGAAGCGCAACTCGTGCAGGCGCCCGACAGCGCCGTAGCGGTTGGAGCCGAAGTTCAGGCTGGACCGCCGCAGCACCACATCGCCCGGGTGCAGGCTGAGGGGGTCTTCGCCGTCGGCAAACGCGCCCGCTGCGCCGGCGATCGTCAACGACACCGAGGTGAAGGCCATGTCCGAGGCGATGAGATGGACCAGCTGTCGATCGGGCCGGTCGGTGAGCAAGACCCACATCGACAGGTCCTGACCGAAGCGGGCGCGGTAGGTGCCATGGTCCACCTCCAGCCACAAGGCCCCCACCTGCGGCGCGACCCACGCGGTCCGGTCCGGGCTGCTGAAGATGCTTTCCACGTCAGGCACCAGGTCGTCCACCTCGAACGAAAAACCGCCGGTGAACGGCGCGTTGTTGAAGGTCAGTGCCCAGTTGTGGCCGCTCGCCAGGCCCGAAAAGCTGCCGCTGACCACCACCGCTTCGGCGCGTGGCGACGGTGTGAGCAGCGCCACAGCGAGCAAGACGCCCGCGAACGCGCGCCAGCAACGCGCCCCCTGCCCTTGAGAAACAAGCTTGTTCATGACAGCACCTCGTCAAGGTCGCATCCAGATGAGCCAGCGCCATGGCGGCCGCGCACTTCGCTTCCCGTCACGCCTGGGGCGGGCCGCGCCAGCCGCTCATGCCGAGCTCCAGCGGCATGGGCTCGGTCTCGATGCGGCGCATGTGCCGGGCGACCGAGGCCCGCTGCCGGCGTGACCGCGCATGCAACAGGTACGGCCGCGGCCGTGACGGCGCCGCCGGGGGCGCCACGTCGTCCGGTTTCGCGTGGCGGCGGCGCAGGTGCACGATCAGTCCGCCCAGGCCGACCAGGGTGGTGATCCACACCGCCGGCTCCGGCACGGGCGTGGTCACGGCATCGAAGCGCACGCTCGCCAGGCGGACGTCGGCGCCGCTGTAGCGGTCGGCGAAATAGCCGAAGGACGAACCCGCCACGTCCACCGGGCCGGCATGGAAGCTGTCGAGGTCATTGCCAAAGGCGAAGGCGCCCGGCGCACCGACCAGCGACAGGGTCGCGTTGTAGTACGGGTGGTACGCGCCATTGGCGGCGAGCACCACCTCCTGGCGGTCCGGGCCGTTCGAGAGGGTGATGAACGACCAGGAATCGTCATCACCGAAGCGCATGTCGCGCCCGAACACGTTCAGCGAGATCACGACACCGCCCGGCGCCAGGTAGCGGATGGCACCCGACTCTTCGACATAGCTGTCTTGCGGCTGCACGGCCACGTCCACCGTGAAGCGGCCGTGCACCGGCGAGCCTTCCCACACCGACGGGTCGCTGCCATACATGCGCACGTTGTGCGCGGTGCCGATGAAGCTGCCGTGCACGGGCAGCGCCCACGCCGGCAAGGCGCCAGCGAGCCCGCAAAGCAGCAGCGCGGCGCGGACGACGCGGCGGAGGATGGTGTTGTTCATGGGACCTCCGCGTGCGTGGGGTGCTTCAGTCGGGGTGCGTCACACCGTTGGCCGTGTGGCGCGGGACGCCGCCACACGGCGGCCCAGCACGGCCCCCAGACCGACCAGCAGCGCCAGCCACACGGGCGCCTCTGGCACGGCCGTGACCGGGGGGGTGTCGAGCCGCACCTGCGTGAAGCGGAAGTCGGCGTAGAAGTCGGTTGGCCCATGGGGGCTGGCCGAGCGCGCATTGCCACGCGAGCGCAGCAGATCGACGGGCGCCAGGCGCAGCGTGTCGAGGTTCAGTTCGCGCCAGGCGCCGGTTTCTTCGTCCACCACGGGACGGCCGGGAAAGAAGTCGCCGACGAGCGCGAGGAAGGCCCCGTAGTAGCTGCCCATGTTCAAGAAGATCGTCTCGTCGTCACCGTTCTGCGAGAACGACAGCGAGGCGGCCAGACCTGGCAGTTCGAAGCGCCGATCGCCCACGGTCAGGTCGAGAAAGGCCGCCTCCTCCGAGAGCGGCCAATAGAGCCCGGTCGCCTCACCCTGCGTCGGTTCGAACAGCGACGTGTCGAAAGCAAACCGGCCCGAAGTGGCCACGTTGTCGAAGACCTCATAGCGCTCCTGCGTCCAGTCGTACTGGCGACCCGAGGCCAGGCCGGTGAACTCTCCCCGCACGACCACGGCCCACGCGGATGGCTGGCTCGCCAGCACGGCCAGCAGCAGCAGCAGGCATCGGCTCAACCAGCGGGAGGTCGGCGTGAGCATGGGGGACTCCGAAGCGCGGGGTCACAACAGTAGGCGTCATGCGGCAGCGCGTCAAAGTGCCTCCCTTGCCGCGCAAGGGGTACCCGGTGGCAATAACCACGGCGTCCTCTCGGTGCCGTGTCGCGAGGGTTTCAAGTGTTTCCACACGCAAGAGTGATCGGTTATGCGAAATCTGGCGGATACCATGCGCGCCGCACTGCAACATGAGTTTCTTTGCGGCGCGGTCCCGGCTCACGAGGAGTGTTCGCTTCCTCTCACGAAAAACATCGTCTCTTCGATGTTTTGAAAGCAAGGTGGCATGTCATCGACATGCACCTACCCGACCCGTGCTGCACCCGAGCATGGGGTTTCATGGAGATCATCGAAACCCCGTCATATAACCCTTGTTTCCATCCGGAAATACCGGGTTTCGTTCGCCGATTTGCTCGGCGATATTCAAAAGGTGATAGGAGGTAATGAATATGAAGAAGAATTTGATCGCTGCTGCTGTCTTGTCCGCCGTCATGGCAGTGCCCGCATTCGCCAGCACGCAAGGCAGCGCGGCCGAAGCCAAGGCCATGCTGCAGAAGGTGGTCAGCTCGCTGAAGGCCGACAAGTCGAAGACGCTGGGTCAGATCTCGCTGGGCGAAAACGGCTTCCGTGACCGCGACCTGTATCCGTTCTGCGGCGGCCCCGACGGCAACTTCACCGCCCACCCGCAACTGGCCGGCAAGAGCATGAAGACGATCAAGGGCAACGACGGCGAGCCCCTCGGCATGCGCCTGTACGAGTCGGCCAAGGAAGGCGAGATCAACGAGATCGAATACAAGTGGCCGAAGCCCGGCAGCAAGGACCCGGTCACCAAGGTCAGCTACGTGACCAAGGTGGGCGATCAGGTCTGCGCGGTCGGCTTCTACAAGTGAACTGAACCGCAGCGTCGCTCGGCGACGCGCTGGTGACCCCCGCGACGCCGAAGGCGGTCGGTGTCGCAGACGAAGCCGCTCGGGCCCCAAGGGCCCGGGCGGCTTCGTCGTTTTTGCGGTCACGGATGGGCGCCGCACAAACGGATCGGCCGGGGCGAGGCCGCGTGCTGGCCCCTTGGCAAGCGTGCGATCCCTTAACCCGATTTCGGTATTGGGACCGCGCACCGGCTCACCTACAAAGACTGGCCCCAACCCGAGGCATCAACAACGATTACCGGAGACTCACCATGCAGAAGTTCCTGTCGAAACTGTGGGCCTGCGCTTTCGCGCTGGCCGCGGCGGCCAGCGCCCACGCCGACACCCTCGTGTCGCCCACCGTCCTCAAATCGACCGAGCGCGGCCTGTTCATGACCAACGGCCGCTACTTCACGGCTGGGGCCGACGGCGTGTTCGAGGTCAAGCGCACGGCCGACAACGGCACGCATTGCAAGCTCGACCCCAGTTCGGGCTACACGGCCTGCCGCCTGGCCCTGCCCAAGATCGGCACCGAGACCTGCACCTTCTCGGGCATGACGACCGACAACACCTACCTCTACGCCGTGTGCCTGGTGGCCGACCCGACGCCGCTGCTCGGCGCCGCGCTGCCGCCCAAGAAGGCGGCGCTGTTCCGAATCAGGCCCGGGACCAGTGCCGCCGCCGAGGTGAAGGTCAAGCCCTTCGCCACGCCGGTCTTCTACAACGGCATGGCCATGCTCGACAGCAACACGATCTTGATGACGCCCTCGGTGCTGCTGGGCCAGTCGGCCATCGTCAAGCTGCGCATCACCAACCACAGCACGCTCGACCACACGCTGGCCGAATGGCTGCCGGGCTCGCCGCTGTACCTCTTCCCGAACGGCATCAAGCTCAGCGACGGCCACCTGTACTTCGTGGGCGGCCAGAACCTGTGGCGCATCCACATCAAGAGCGACGGCACGCCGGCCCTGCCCGTGCTGCTGTTCCAGACCACGGTCAACCAGGTGCTGGACGACCTCACCGTGCGCGGCGACTTCGTCGCGGTGTGCGAGCTTGGCATCGTCAACGGCCTGGGCCTGAACGCGATCACGCTGGTTCACAAGACCGGCGCGGGCGTGCCGGTGAGGCTGTGGACGGGCATGACGCAACTGAGCGGCCTGCAGGTGGACCCCGGCACCTTCGGCACGCCGGGCGCGTTCATCGCGACGAGCTTCTTCCAGGGCGGCGTGCACCGCTACTTCTACTGACGGACGCGGCCCGGCCGGCCTCGCTGCCGGCCGGGCGCTTCCGTGCCCGTTCGACGAGAACGGCGCTTCATCCCATCCATGAACCCTCAGGAGACACGCACCATGCGCATCCGATCCCTCGCACGCGCCGCACTCGCGCTCGCCCTCACCGCTGCGGCCACCTGGGCCTCGGCCCAGACCAGCTTCACCACCACCTACCGCGGCGGCAGCAGCTCGACCTGCGGCACCACCTACAGCATCCAGGGCAAGGAGCCCGTCGGCGCGGGCCGCTACCCGGTGTTCGTCTACATCGGCGGCACCGGCGAGCCCTACACCAGCGCCTGGGCACAGTCGGCCATCGACGAGGCCGTGTCGCGCGGCTATGTGGCCGCGACTGTCGAATACGCCAACGCCAGCTTCGGCAGCTGCTCAACCATCAGCTCGCGCGCCCGCTGCATCTTCAATGCGGCCAACAGCAACTCAGCCGTGGCCAAGCTGTGCGCCCGCGCCAAGGCCGACTGTTCCAAGGGCGTGGTGACCGGCGGCCTGAGCCAGGGCTCGATCATCTCGGTGCTTTCGCGCAACTACGACAGCCGCGTGCGCGCCTCGTTCGGCCAAGGCACGGGCACCGGCTACACGGTGGCCTACAACCTCTCGAGCTGCATGACCGCCGGCCGCTACACGCAGTCGCCCGACCGCGTGCGCATCATCAACGGCGAGGGCGACCTGTTCGTGGGCGGCAGCGAGTCCATCGCACGCGCCTCGGCCGAGCGCGTGACCGGCCTCAACTGCACCGGTCGCCAGTCGTGCTTCCGCAGCAACGGCTCGGGCTGGTACATCGTCAAGCACTACGAGGTGCTGGACCTGTTCGCCGACCACTGCTTCATGGGCTACGGCGGCACGGCCATCGCGCAATGCGCTGGCATCGCGCTGAGCGACGCCAACTACGTGCTCGGCAACAACCAATGGGGCGTCAAGGCCTCGGTGAACTTCCTCAAGGGCTTCACCGATTGAGGCTCATCGACCCATCGCTTGGACGGACCCGAGCCTCTGACAGGCTCGACCTGTAGCGATGCAGCGCGTGCCCATCCGGTTCGCGCTGTTCGACGCGCCGCCGCTGGCCACTCGCCAGTGGCGGCTTCGTCGTTGCGCACCTGGCGAGGAAGTCAGCGCGGCGAGACGCCGATCAACACCTGGTGCAACCACAGCAGCGTGACGACATAGAGCGCGAGCCCGCCGACGACGACGATCACATCGTTCAGCTTCGACGCCGGTGCACCTGGCACCGGCCGCGGCGTGCGGCGCTTGAGCGAGATGCGGTCGGCCACGGCCCACGCGAAAAAGCCGCCGAAGAGCAGCACATCGGCCAGGCTGCCATTGACCAGCAAGTGCGCCAGCGCCCACAGCTTCACGGCGATCAGCATCGGGTGCTTGGTCGCGGTCTTGATGCGCCCTGGCAGGTACGCCGCCAGCAGCAGCGGAAACACCGGCAGCAACAGCAGCCACGCCACATGGCGCATCCACATGGGCGAGGCCCACAGCCACAGCGGCTGCTCGCGCGCCTGGCCGTAGCCGACGACGATCAGCACCAGGCCGATGGCCGCGATGACCGAGTACAGCCCCTTCCACGCCTTCTCGTTGCGCGCCGCCCGCGCGTCGCGCCAGGCCGGTGCCACGATGGACACCGAATGCACGCCGAGAAACAGAACCAGCCCCAGCACCAACCACGTCATGTGTCACCTCGTTGTCTGCCTGCCCCGGGTCGAGGCGCGCGGCAGTGTACGGGCCTGCGCCGGGTCAGCGCGATGACACGGCTTCGCGAAAAGCGGCCAGCGTGGTCGTCCAACCGACGATGCCGCCCTGCGCGCGGATCATCGCCAGCGCCGATTCCTTGAACTCGGGGAAGTACGAGCCCGTGGCCTCTTCGACGATCAGGCATTCGTAGCCCCGGTCGTTGGCCTCGCGCATGGTCGTTTGCACGCAGACTTCGGTGGTCACGCCGCCGAAGACCAGATGCGTGATGCCCTTGGCCTGGAGCACGTCGCCCAGTTCGGTCGCATAGAACGCGCCCTTGCCCGGCTTGGCGATCACCACGTCGCCAGCCTGCGGCTGCAGCGCGGGCACGAAGTCGGCACCCGGTTCGCCGTCGATCAGGATGCGCCCCATCGCCCCCGGGTCGCCGATGCGCAAGCTGGGCTTGCCCCGCTGCAGCTTCGCGGGCGGGCAGTCGCTCAGGTCGGGCCGGTGACATTCCTTCGTGTGCACGATCAGCACGCCAGCGTCCCGGCACATTGCGATCAGCTCGGCGGCTGCGGGCACCACCGGTTCGAGCAGCGACACGTCGTTGCCGAGCGTCGCCCCGAAGCCCCCGTGCTCGATGAAGTCGCGCTGCATGTCGATCATCACGAGCGCGGTGCGGCGTGGTTCGAACTCGAAGGCGTTGGGTTGGGCGTCGAGGGTGATCATGGTGGGGTCTCGGTGCGAGGGGTCGGTGGCATGCGTCGGTGTTTTCAACGCAAAGGCGCCAAGAACGCAAAGTACGCAAAGAAAGAAAAGCTGTGGGTGTTTCTTGGCGTCTTTGCGTTCTTGGCGCCTTTGCGTTGAATCTCGTCCCACACCCCCGACCTCATTCGACGGCCGAGGTGCCACCCGTCAATGCCCACTGCCGCCCATGAACGCCCCCAGCGCATTGCGGTCGGCCGTGCGTGCATCGGCCTCGTGCACGACGCGGCCTTCGCTCATCACCGCGATGCGGTCCGACAGGGCGAGCAGCTCGTCGAGGTCTTCGCTGATGAGCAGCACCGCGCCGCCGCGGTTGCGCACGTCCATCAACCGTTGGTGAATCTCGGCGACCGCGGCGAAGTCGAGCCCGAAGACCGGGTTCGACACGATCAGCACCTCGGCCTCGTCGCTCAGCTCACGCGCCAGCACCGCGCGCTGCACGTTGCCGCCGCTGAGCGATCGGATCGGCGCCAGCTCGCCGCGTGTCTTCACGCCGAACTCGGCGATCAGCTGGCGGGCGCGCTCGCGCAGCACGCGTCCGCGCAGCCAGCCCAGGCGCGACGCGGGGGCGGTGTCGAAGCTGCGCAGGCCGATGTTGTCGGCCACGCTCATGTCGCCAACGCAGGCGTTGCGCAGCGGTTCTTCGGGCAGCGCGCGCACCTTGAGCCGCCGGTTCTGCGTGCGGGTGCCGGTGTAGCGCTCGCGCCGCTCGCCCAGGCCGACCCAGACCTCGCCCGACACGCGCCGGCGCTGGCCCACCAGCGACTCGGCGAACTCGCGCTGGCCGTTGCCCGAGACGCCGGCCACGCCGACGATCTCGCCCGCGCGCACGGTGAGGCTGAGCGCATCGACGGCCACCGAGCCGCGGTCGCCATCGGCCGTCAGCGCATTCACTTCGAGCCGGATCGGCCCCGGCACGCGCTCGCTGCGTTGCGGCGCGGCGAACTCGCGCTGCGCGTCGTCGGCGCCGCCGACCATCTCGGTGGCGAGCTGCTGCGGGTCGGTGTCTTTCACCGCATGCGAGGCCACGAGCCGGCCCTTGCGCAGCACGCTCACGTCGTCGGCATAGGCCGTCACTTCGCGGAACTTGTGGGTGATGAGGATGATGGTGCAGTCGCCCGCATGCGCCCGGTCGCGCAGCAGGCCCAGCACCTCGTCGGCCTCTTGCGGCGTGAGCACCGAGGTCGGCTCGTCGAGGATCAAAAGGCGCGGCTTCAGCAGCAACTGCTTGAGGATTTCGAGCTTCTGCTTCTGCCCCGCCGACAGGTCTTGCGGCGTGGCGTCGAGGTCCAGCCGGAACGGCGTGGTCTGCATGAACGCCGCCAGCTCGGCGCGTGCCGCCTTCCAGTCGATCACCGCCGGCAGGTGGCCGCGCGCTAGCAGCAGGTTCTCGGCCACCGTCATGCCCGGCACCACGGTGAAGTGCTGGTAGACCATGCCGATGCCCAGGTCACGCGCGATCACCGGCGTGGCGATGTCATGCTCGCGCTCGTCGATCAGCACGCTGCCCTCTTCGGCCTTTTGATAGCCGACCACGCACTTGACCAACGTGCTCTTGCCCGCCCCGTTTTCACCCAGCAGCGCATGCACGGTGCCCGGTCGCACATGCAGCGACACGCCGTCGAGCGCGGTGAACGCCCCGAAGCGCTTGGTGAGTTGGTAGGTGCTGAGGGCCAGCGCGCCTTCGAGGCGGGGGACGGGGTCGAGGGGGGCGGTCATGCAAATCCTCCGCAAAACCCAGCCGACGCGAAGCGAGGCGAAAGTGTGGGCCCCGTCGGAGGCGTCGAGAAGCGCAGGGCTTGAGGGCGGCGCGCGTGAGCGCGCATCAACTTCTGACTTCGCAGACTGTCCGAGTCGCAGTGACCGGAGGGAACGGAGCGAGTTGTCTGCGACTCGCCCTCAAGACCGAGCATCGCAGAGCAGTCCCGCGCAGCGGGACCGCCGGAGCCGGGTCGCCTTTCTTTGCTTCCTTTCTTTGGCGAGACAAAGAAAGGAAGTGCGCTGCCGGGCGCACAACCCGGCGCCGACTCCCGCGTGCGGAAGAAAGAACCCACAAGCCAACAGCGGTGCCAGCACTTCGACAAGCCCAGTCCGAACGGAATCCGCGCGCAGTCACGAGCACCGCCGGCACGCACTGCAAGGCAACGACCCCAGCCACTCATCCCGCCACCCCCTCGATCACCGCCCGCGAATCCGACACCGCGCCGAACACCCCACCCTGCATCGTCACCATCTTCAGCGCCGCATGGTGGTTGCCGATGTCGGTCGCCGCCGTGCAGTCCGACAGGATCAGGCACTCGTAGCCCCGGTCGTTCGCATCGCGCATCGTCGTGTGCACGCACACGTCGGTCGTGATGCCGGTGAGGATCAGGTTGCGGATGCCCCGCGTCTTCAGCACCAGGTCGAAGTCGGTCGCGTAGAAGCTGCCCTTGCCCGGCTTGTCGATCACCGCTTCGCCGGGCAAAGGCGCCAGCTCGGGAATGATTTCCCAGCCCGGCTCACCGCGCGTCAGGATGCGCCCGCAGGGCCCCATGTCGCCGATGCCGATGCCGTCGGTGCCGATCTGCCGCGAGCGCCAGCGCTTGTTGGCCGGCAGGTCCGACAGGTCGGGCTTGTGGCCTTCACGCGTGTGGATGAGCGGGTAGCCTGCCTGGCGCATCGCGGCGAACAGCCGCTTCAGCGGCTCGATGGGTGCGCGCGTGAGCGAGATGTCGTAGCCCATCTTGTCCACGTAGCCGCCGATGCCGCAGAAGTCGATCTGCATGTCGATGACGACCAGCGCGGTGTTGGCGGGCGACATCTCGCCGTCGAAGGGCCAGCGGTACGGTTCGGCAGCGATGTAGCGCTTGGACATGCAGGGTCTCCGCGAAAGGGTCGGCCGATGCGCGCGAGGTCAGCGCGTGACGCCCAGCTCGGTCGGCATGCCCTTGAGGCTGCGCGTGGGCGAGCAGGTCCACAGCAAGATGGCCAGCGTCAGCACGTAGGGCACGGCATTGAAAAGGTAGTAGCCGCTGCTGATGCCCACCGACTGCAACGCGGGGCCCAGCGCCCCGGCGCCGCCGAACAGCAGCGCCGCGCCCAGGCAGCGCCAGGGGCTCCAGCGCGCAAAGATCACCAGGGCCACGGCGATCAGGCCCTGGCCGCTGCTGAGGCCTTCGTTCCAGCTGCCGGGGTAGTGCAGCGACAGCGAGGCGCCGCCCAGCCCGGCGATGAAGCCGCCGACGACGGTCGCCACGATGCGGATGCCATTGACCGAATAGCCCAGCGCCTTGGCCGCGTCGCTCGAATCACCGGCCATGCGCAGCACCAGGCCGAAGCGCGTGGCCTTGAAGCCCCAGGCGAGCAAAGCCGCCAGCAGCACGCCCAGCGGAAACAGCGCGTTGATCTGCAGCGCCGAGCGGATCTGCGCCGAGTCGCTCCAGTCGCCGAGGTTGATCGACGGGATCTGCGGCGCCTGCGGCTGGATCAGCCCCTTGCCCAGGTAGAACGCGAGCCCGGTGCCGAGCAGCATCAAGGCGATGCCTGTGGCGATGTCGTTCACCCGCGGCAGCGAGCACACGAGGCCATGCAAGAGCGCCAGCAAGGCGCCGCACAGGCCGGCGAGCACGACGCCCAGCCACACGTTGCCCGTGAGGTACGAGCCCCCGAAGCCGGCCATGGCCGAAAAAACCAGCACGCCTTCGAGCCCGAGGTTGATGCGGCCGGCTTTCTCGGTGATGCACTCGCCCAGGCTCACCAGCAGGAAGGGCGTGCCCACGCGGATCGCCCCGCCGAGCACGGCCACCAGCACGTTGAGGAAGATTTCGGTGCTGGTCATGTCGCGCCCCCGGGGATGGCGCCGCCGACGTTGGGCCGCGTCGGGTTGGCCGCTGCGCTGACGGGCGCCGCAGCAGGCGGGGCCACCGCAACGGCGATGGGCTCAGGCGGTGTCGCGGGGCTTGTCGGTGTCGGCGCGACCGGCGCCAGGGCCGCCGGCGCCACGCCCGGCTTGATCAGCTTGCCCCGCAGCGCCTCGCTCGCCAGGATCAGCAAGAACGCAAAGCCCTGCAGCACCAGCACCGAGGCGTCGGGCACGTCCATGCGCCGTTGCAGCAGGCTGCCCGCCGCACCGAAGCCACCGAAGAGCACCGCCACCGGCATCACCAGCCACGGGTTGTGGCGCGCCACGAAGGCCACGAGGATGCCCGTGTAACCCAGCCCCGCGATCAGCGACGCGTTGGCGCTGGTGTGCACCGCCACCACCTCGATGCCGCCCGCCAGCCCCGCGCACGCGCCGCCGATGGCGCAGGCCGCGATGATGATCTTCGGGCTGGGCAGGCCCACCAGCAGCGCCGAGCGCGCGTTGCCGCCGACGATGCGCGTCGCAAAGCCCGAGGTCGTGAAGAAGAGCCACAGCCCGAGCAGCACGCAGGCCACGATGCCGAAGGCCAGGCCCCAGTGGATGTCGCTGCCCGCCATGCCGCCGATCAGCAGCGGCTCGGCCAGCGGCCGCGTCGAGGGCTTGTTCAGGCTGGCCGGGTCGCGCATCGGCCCTTCGACGAAGTGCTTGAACAGCGCGATGGCGGTGTAGGCCAGCAGCAGGCTGCTGATGGTCTCGTTGACGCCGCGGTACTGGCGCAGCCACCCGACCAGCGCGATCCACAAGGCGCCCATCGCCGCGGCTGCGGCCAGCACCAGCGCCGTGCCGAAGGCGTTGTCAGGCGGCATGAAGATGTAGGGGAGGCCGGCACACGCCAGCCCCCCCAACACCAGGGCCCCCTCGCCCCCAATCACCACCAGGCCCGCACGCGCCGGAATGGCCACGCACAGCGCCGTCAACATCAGCGGCGCAGCGCGCTGCAAGCTGTTCTGCCACGAGAACCAATCGCCGAACGCGCCCTTGAAGAGCAGGGTCCAGGCCTCGATGGGGCTCTTGCCTCCGGCCGCGATGAAGGCACCGAACAAGAGCAGGGCGCCGGCCATGGCCAGCACCAGCAGGAGCACGGATTCGAGCGCTTCGGCGCTGCGGGTCGAAAGTGCCATGGACGACCTCGGATATCAAACGCCCAGCGACAACGCAGGCGGGATCAAGCAACGACCTCCCGCCGGGCCGCCCCGAGGGACGGCCGGCGCCCCTTGGGGGCAGGAGCAAAGCGCCTGGGGGGCCCACATGACTAGGCCTTGCCCACCACGCCTTCGACGAGGTAGTTCATGCCTTCGAGCGCCAGGTCGGTCTGCTTCAGCGTGGTGCCGGCGGCGATGACCGTCT
Organism: Piscinibacter sp. PDB5-1; assembly: GCF_056676035.1. Taxonomy (NCBI): domain Bacteria; kingdom Pseudomonadati; phylum Pseudomonadota; class Betaproteobacteria; order Burkholderiales; family Sphaerotilaceae; genus Piscinibacter; species Piscinibacter sp. PDB5-1. The sequence goes on from NZ_JBWVZL010000002.1 coordinate 1,025,599, forward strand.
TGCCGGTGTTGTCCTTCAGCGGGCCCTTGAAGATGTCGAAGCTGCCGGCCAGCATCTTGGCCTTCACCTCGTCGGCGTTCTTCTTGCCGGCGGCGCTGACGGCCGGGCCGTAGGGCGAGGGCTTCACGAAGCCGTCTTTCAAGCCACCGCGCACGAAGTTCGGGTGCGGCTTGCCGCTGCGGGCCGCGTCGATGATGGTCTTGTAGGCGGTGACCCAGTTCCACTCGGCGCCGGTCAGGTAGGCCTGCGGCGCGAGCTTGGCCTGGCTCGCGTGGTAGCCGCAGACGAACTTGCCGCGCTTGGCCGCGGTCTCGACGATGACCTTCGGGCCATCGACGTGCATGGTGAACACGTCCACACCTTGGTCGGCCAGGCTGTTGGTGGCCTCGGCCTCTTTGACGGCCATCGACCAGTCGCCGGTGAAGATGACGGTGCAGGTGATCGACGGGTCCACCGAGCGCGCGCCCATCGTGAAGGCGTTGATGTTGCGCAGCACCTGCGGAATGGGCTTGGCCGCGACGAAGCCGATCTTCTTGCTCTTGGTGGTGTGGCCGGCGACGACGCCGTTGAGGTACTGCGCCTCGTCGATGTAGCCGAAGAACGAACCGGTGTTCTTGGGGTGCTTGGCTTCGCTCCACAGCCCGCCGCAGTGGGCGAAACGCACCGTCGGGTTCTTGCCCGCGATGGCCAGCATGTGCGGGTCGAAGTAGCCGAAGGACGTGGGGAAGAGCAGCGTCGCGCCGTCTTGCGAAATCATGCCCTGCATGGTCTTTTGCACGGCGGTGGTCTCGGGGACGTTCTCTTCCTCGACGACCTTGATGCCCGGCATCTTCTTCAGCAGCGCCACCGATTCGGCCTGCGCCTGGTTGTAGCCGTAGTCGTCGCGCGGGCCGACGTAGATCACGCCCACGGTGATCGGCGCCTGCGCCTGCGCCAGCGTGCCCACGCCACCCAAAGCCGCGGTGGCCCCGGCCGCGCCCAGGCCCTTGAGTACGTCACGCCGCTTGAAATCTGCTCCTGCCATCGCTCCGCTCCTGTGGATTTGCTGGTTGTGAGGGCGTTCGCACAAGCTGTGCCTGGAGGCATGCCCGTTCTCGGGGCGCTTGCGGACACCTTCTTGTATACAAGCAATGGGTGTGCCACGAATGGCAACCCGACCCGCGTGGGGAATGGGCACCAGCGCGGGGCGGGGACATGGATCCCTCGCCAGGCACGGCGCAGCGGGCTTCGAAACCTGCAGGGACGGGTTGGGGGACGTGGGGACAGACCGCAAAGCGCGACCGCGCCGATGGCAGCCTGCACACCGCGAACGGTGCAAGGCAAAAGACCTCAGCCCGAACGAGGTGGGCTGGTTACGCGGACAAGACCGCCCACTGCCTCGACGGCAGCCCATGGCCCGAGCGAAGCGAAGGGCCGAAAGACGAGGCACAGAAGGTGGACGGACGCGCGGCGGATGGCGAGGCACGGCTGGTGAACAACCGAACCCTTGCAGCCGAAGCGCGCAGAACGAGTGTCGGGCCCTTTGCTTTGGTTACTTTCATTTGGGCCAGCAAATGAAAGTGACTCGCCTGCCGGGCGAAACCGGCGCGGACATTCGTGCAGCGAAAGAGTGGCCGGCGAATGCCGGAGCTGCACTTCGACAGTCTCAGTGCGAGCGGGGACTGTGGCGTGTCAGCGTGACCAGCACGCACCTCAGGGCGAACGGGGAGACAGCGCCGTGGAACCGCAGGCCAAAGACCGAGGGCTGCGCTCAGTGGAGGATGCCCAGCACGCGCCAGCGCATCACCCCACCCTCACCAATTCGCCTCCCGCTCCGGCGTCGCCGTGATCCGATGGATCGTCAGGTCGGCGCCATCGAACTCCTGCTCTTGCGTCAGCCGCAGCCCGACCACGGCCTTCAGCACGCCGTAGACGACGAAGCCACCGACAAGCGCCCAGCTCACGCCCATCAGGGTGCCGATCAACTGCGCCAGAAAGCTGACCCCACCCAGCCCGCCCAGCGACACCGAGCCGAAGATGCCGGCCGCCAGCCCACCCCAGGCCCCGCAGAGCCCGTGCAGCGGCCAAACGCCGAGCACGTCGTCGATCTTCCATTTGTTCTGCGTGAGCGTGAAGGTCACGACGAAGATCGCGCCCGCCACCGCCCCGGTCGCCAGGGCGCCGGCCGGGTGCATCAGGTCCGAGCCGGCGCACACCGCCACCAGCCCGGCGAGCGGCCCGTTGTAGGCAAAGCCGGGGTCGTTGCGGCCGAGCAGCACGGCCACCAGGGTGCCGCCCACCATCGCCATCAGCGAGTTCACGGCCACGAGGCCCGAGATCTTGTCGATGGTCTGCGCGCTCATCACGTTGAACCCGAACCAGCCCACGGCCAGGATCCACGCGCCCAGCGCGAGAAACGGGATGCTCGACGGCGGATGGGCCGAGATCGCGCCGTCTTTGCGGTAGCGGTTGCTGCGTGCGCCCAGCAGCAGCACGGCCGGCAGGGCGAGCCAGCCGCCCACGGCGTGCACGACGACCGAGCCGGCGAAGTCGCGGAAGGGCGCGCCGGCGACCGATTCGATCCAGCCCTGGATGCCGAACTTGCCGCCCCACACCACGCCTTCGAACAGCGGGTAGACGACACCGACGATCACGGCGGTGGCGGCGAGCTGCGGGTAGAAGCGCGCTCGCTCGGCGATGCCGCCCGAGATGATGGCCGGGATGGCCGCCGCGAAGGTCAGCAGGAAGAAGAACTTCACCAGCTCGTAGCCGTTCTTCGCCGCCAGCGTTTCGGCGCCACTGAAGAACTGCACGCCGTAGGCGACGCTGTAGCCCACGAAGAAGTAGGCAATGGTCGAGACGCTGAAATCGACCAGGATCTTCACCAGCGCGTTGACCTGGTTCTTCTTGCGCACGGTGCCCAGTTCGAGGAAGGCAAAGCCCGCGTGCATGGCGAGCACCATGATGGCGCCCAGAAGAATGAAAAGGGCATCGGTGCCCTGTTTGACCTGCTCCATGAAAACCTTCTCAGTGGGTTCTGCGTCGCCCTGTTCGCACCACCTCGGCGCGAAATGTCCCCAAGAGACGCCTTGAAGCACCACTCGAAAGCATTTTTCGTGCCTTTTTGGGGCGCTGTGGACGCGCACTTTGCGCACGCGAGCGCACCCATTCAGCGCATGTCGCGCCGCAACATGCACCCACTCGGTGCCAAGCGGTCAGCCACCTCCCGGTGGCGACACGACCGTGCGCCTACTTCGAGCCTTTGATCAGGCGCCCCGCCGAGGCCTGGACCGGCCGGGCGTTCATCGGGTACAGGCGCGAGAACACGCCGATCTGGTCGGGTGCCACGCCCACCGGCTGCTTCATCACCATCCACAGCACGCCTTCGCTGCAGGGTGGCGTGGTGAGCGAGCCCATGTAGGTGTAGTAGCCGCGCTCGGTGGGCAGCAAGGCATTGAGGTCGATCTCGACCCGGGCCGGCACTTCCTCGTGCTTTTCGAGCGGCAGGTTGTTCCAGACGGTCTGCACCACCGGCTGCGGGCTGCCGCGGTCGAGCAGCACGGCGACCACCGCGAGGCGGCCTTCCGAGTCTTTGTGCACGAGGTGGGCGACCATGTCGTACTGCCGGCCATTGATGCGCTCTTCGGACGGGCGGTGGAAGTGGAACTGCACCAGCTCGTAGCGCCGGCCGATCACTTCGATCGAGTTGCCCGGCGCGACGTTGACCTGCACCGTGTGGCCGTTGTCGATGACCTTGAAGCTGCTGGGCCGGTAGTCGAACAGCACCGGGTCGAGCTGCACGCCAATGCTGTCGCGGATGTCGATCGGGCTTTGCCGCGTGCCCTTGGCGCAGGCCGAGAACTCGGGCTTGAGCTGGGCCCAGCGGTCGGGGCCGCCCTCGCCTTCGTACGACCAGTGCGCGTGGCGGTGCGCGTCGGCCGCGCCCTTCTTGCCGGCCAGGCCGCTGGCCGGACCCGGGCCCTGGGTGTTCACGCGCACGCGGGGGCGGGGCTGCAACACCCCGGGCACCGGCTCGGGCACCGACGGCCGCGTGACCACACGCAGCACGTTCGGCTGCGCGCGTGCGTCTTCGGCGGCCAAGCGCTCGGCCAGCCGGCGGCGCAGGCGGTCCATCGGGTCTTCGGCGGCAGGCGCCGAAGCCGCAGCGGCACCCGGTGCGGCCTTGCCGGTTTTGTCCGCCACGGGGGCGGGCGCTGCCAGGGTCGCCGGTTCGGCAGCCTCTTTCTTGAGCGGCTCGACCTCACCGCGCACCGCGCGGGCACCCGTCACGCCCGAGGCCGGGCGCAGCGACATCGGGGCACCGGCGGGGCCGGCCTGGGCCACCACCAGAGCGGGCACGGTCAGGCCGGCCGCCAGAACACCCACGGCGAAACACGAAGAAAAGGACTTGAGGCGCATCGAGAGGTCTCCGAACGGACCCGACCGCCTCTCGGCGAAGGCGGGCCTGTGCGGAGATATCGGCGCCGGGCGGCGGCGCTTGAGGGTGCGCTCAGGCCGCCGCGAGCCGCGGCTTGACCCACAGCCAGGCCACGAGGCCGACGCCCATCATCAGCAGCGAGGCCACCGCCAGCGCCACCGTCGAATGCATCACCAGCGGGGCCAGCACGCCGGCCACCACGCCGTTGGCTGAACTGCCGACGAAGGTCTGCAGCGACGAGGCCATGCCGCGCCGTTCGGGCACGAGGTCGAGCACCAGCAGCGTGATCACCGGCACCATCAGCGCCCAGCCGAAGGCGAAGATGGCGATCGGCGCCAGCGCCCACCACACGTTCGCCTCGAACGCGAGGTTGAGCCCGAGGTTGGCGAGCGACACCAGCAGCATCACCGTGAAGCCGTAGCGGATCTGCCGTGCCGGTGTCACGCGCCCGGCGAGCCGGCCCGAGACCCAGGCGCCGCCCATGATCCCGCCGATGGTCAGCACGAAGAACCAGAAGAACTGCGCCGGCCCGAGCTTCAGGTGCTCACCGAGGAACACCGGCGCCGACAGCACGTACAAGAACATGCCGTTGAACGGAATGCCGCTCGCCAGCGCCAGCGTGATGAAGCGCGGGTTCGAGCCCAGCGCCCAGTAGCCGCGCATCAGGTGGCGCACGTTGAAGGGCTGGCGCTGCGACAGGTGCAGCGTCTCGGGCAGCAAACGCCAGTTGGCGAGCCACAGCGCGCCGCCCACCAGTGCCAGAAACCAGAAGATCGCCTGCCAGCTGACGTGCACGAACAGAAACCCGCCGATCAGCGGCGCGATGGCCGGGGCGATGCCGAAGTAGATGGTGACTTGCGACATCACGCGCTGCGCGTCGTCGGGCGGAAACATGTCGCGGATCACCGCGCGCGACACCACGATGCCCGCGCCGGCCGACATGCCCTGCACCGCGCGCCAGAACACCAGCGTGCCGATGTGGTCGGCCATCGCGCAGCCGGCCGAGGCGATGGTGAACAGTGCCACCCCGGTCAGCACCACGGGCCGGCGGCCGAAGCTGTCCGACAGCGCACCGTGGAAGAGGTTCATCACCGCGAAGCCGAAGAGGTAGGCCGACAGCGTCTGCTGCATCTCGACCGGCGTGGCCCCGATGGACTGCGCGATGCCCGTGAAGGCCGGCAGGTAGGTGTCGATCGAGAACGGGCCGACCATGCCCAGACACGCCAGCAAGAACGCAAGGGCCCAGCGCGGCGCGCGCCAGAGGGTCGAGGCATCGGGATTCATGAAGGGGGCCGAGTGTAGGCGGGGGGCGATGTCGGCGCTGTCGCGGGTGCATCGCACCCGCCGGGCGGATCAGCCGCTCAGGCCACTTCGGGCTGCCGGCGGGCTTCGGTGCGGCGTGCGGCCGAGGCGGTCAGCGCGCGGTGCACGGCCGTGGGCAGCTCTTCGAGCGTGTTCTGTTTTTCGAGCACCGCGCTGACGCCAAGCGCCGAGGCACGTGCGCGCAGTTCGTCGGTGACGTGGCCGCTGGTCAGGATGCTGGGCAACCCGGGGCGCAGCGCACCCAGCGCACGCAGCACGTCCAGCCCCGACTGTGTGGGCATGTTGTAGTCGCTCACGACCAGATCGAAGGCCTGCGGGTCGCGGGCGGCCGCGGCCAGGGCGTCGGCCGGGTGGTGATACGTGCTCACGCGGTAGCCCGCTTGGGCGAGCAGGCGCTCGACCATCAAGGACATCAGCTCATCGTCGTCGATGAACATCACGTGGGCGGGTGCCGAGGCGCCGGTGCCGGCCACCACCTCTCGCAGCGGGTTCACGCGAGCAGGCAAGGGCTGCGGCGTGGCCGACGCTGCCTGCGGCAGGTAGACATCGAAGCGCGTGCCTTGGCCGGGCGCCGATTCGACAGTCACGGCCCCGTCGTGCGAGCGCACGATGCCGTGCACCACCGACAAACCCAGGCCCGTGCCCTCGCCCGCCGGCTTGGTGGTGAAGAAGGGTTCGAACAGGCGCTGGCGGGTGTCCTCGCTCATGCCCGACCCGGTGTCGCTGATGCTCAGTCGCACGTAGGGTCCGGGCATGAGACCGAGCTTGAGCGCGGCTTCGCGGACCAGCTCCGTACGCGACACCCGCACCGCGATCCGACCGCCCTCGGGGCCGAGCGCGTGCCAGGCGTTGGTGCAGAGGTTGAGCACCACCTGGCCGATCTGCGTGGGATCGGCCAGCACATCGAGCGACCGCTCGTCGGCTTCGCAGGTCAACAGCACCTGCCGTGGCAGGCTGGTGCGCAGCAGGTCGAGGCTTTCTTCGACCACCGGAAACAGCGCGAGGCGGCGTTTCTCGGTCGTCTGACGGCGCCCGAAGGTGAGGATCTGCCGCACCAGCTCGCGGGCGCGCAGGCCGGCGCGTTCGATCTGTTCGAGCCCGCCCTCCACCGCTTCATGGCGCCCTTGGCGCAGGTCGTCGCGCGCGAGGGCCACGTTGCCCATGATCGCCCCGATGAGGTGGTTGAAGTCGTGCGCAATGCCGCTGGCCAGCGTGCCGATGGACTCCATCTTTTGCGCCTCGCGCAACTGCGCTTCGAGGCCGCGGCGGGCTGCTTCGGCGTCGACCCGGTCGGTCACGTCGGTGGCCAGGCCGTCCCAGACCAGCCGGCCATCGTCCAGGCGACGCGGGGCTGACGTGATCTCGATGTGGCGCAAGCCGCCATCGGTGTGACGCATGCGCAGTTGCACGCGAAAGATGTGCATCGCTTCCAGCGCCTGCTGCGACGCCGCGTTCAACAGGGGCATGTCGTCGGGCTCGACGCGCGCATAGAAAAGCGCCGGGTTGTGCACCAGTGCATCGGCCTGCAGGCCCAGCACGCGCTCGACCGCCCGGCCTGCGTGCAAGAACATGCCCTGGCCCTGCGGGTCGAACGCGAACTGGAAAACGAAGCTGTGCGGCAGGTTGTCGCTCAGCGTACGAGCACGGGCTTCGCTCTCGCGCAGCCGAGCCTCGGAGGTTCGCACCGCGACGTAGGGCGCGAGGATGCGTTCGAGAAACACCGCGCGGTACAGCAACGCGTACGCAACCAGCTTGTAGAGGTGGCCCGCGATGTTCTGGAAGTCCGCCGGCTGCAGGTAGGACGTGAAGGCCAGCTCGCCCACCCCCATCATGAAGCTCGACATGGCCAGCAGCCGGAACTGGGCGTCCTTGCACTGCCAGGCGCGCCAGCCCAGCAGGCCCGCCATGCCGAGGTTGAGCGCGCACAGCGCCAGTTCATAGGCCGCCTTGAAGCGTGTCACGCCGAGACCGGGCACGAAGGTCAGCGGGAAGTCGTCGAGGCGCCAGTGCCCGAACCCCACCAGCGCCAGCGCCGCCGCGACCCCCAGGCCGAGCGTGGTGCGCCGGCGCCACCGCGGCGCGAGGTTCAGGCCGATGAGCGCCATCGTGCCGACTTCGAAGCTGCGCCCCATCAACCAGAAGAAGATCGCCCGCGGCGTGCTGGCTTCGGCGAGGAACAGCGGCATGCCGTCGTAGGTGATCGCGTGCATCAGGTCGCACACCGCCACGACCAGAAAGCCCGCGCCGAGGGTGTTGGCCATCGGGCTGGTGCGGGTGTCGAAGGTGTGGAAGGTGACGGTCACCACCATCACCGCGATGACGATGGCAAACAGCTCGAGCACCAGGTGCACGCTGAGCATGCGTGGCGCGAGGTAGGTCGATGCCGAGCTCGCCGGCACGCTCATCAACGCCACCATGCCGGCCACGGCGAGCAAGCAACTCAGCGCATACGCCCACGCGATTCGTGTCGCCCGTTGTGGCAAGGCGCCTCCCTTCGGGACCCCCATGGCGCGACTGCGCGCCGGTCGTCTGGGGACGCTATCACCGCGCGCGGGGGCATGACAAACCGGGCGGTGCGCCAGGCCCACATCGATTTGACGTGCGTCAAACCTGGCATTGCACCGCTGCGGGCACGCGGGGTTCACCGGTCTTCGCCTGCGAGAGGGATTGCCGACGCCCGGCCGCGCGTTCACGATGCGCGGCCTTCGCTTTTGACTGCCCCATGGGAAACCGCAGCTACCTGTACCTCAGCCGCCCTGGCGACGACGCCCCCTTCGCGCAAATCGCCGAAGCCAACAACCACCTGCCCTCGATGTGGCAGGTGCTGCTGGCCAGCGGGCAGCGCGCCGAAGCCATCGACCACCAGCGCGTGTTCGGCAACGCTGGCACCGACAACCTGGCGTGCCCAGCCGACGAGGGTCTTGCGCGCCTGGAGCGGCTGGTCGCCTGCCTGACCGCGCACCCGCAGGTGCAGGCCGTCGCGGGCCTGAGCGATTACCTGCACGCGGCCATCGATTACCTGCGCGAGTGCCTGGCCGACTGGCAAGGCGACAGCGACGCACCCGGCCCCGTGTGGTCGGCCGACCTCGACGAACTCTCGTGGCTCAGCGACGACGCCGACGACTTCGCCACGCAAGTCGCCGACGAGATGCGCGACACCTGGGGCCGCATCGAGGCGGCCATCGCCGACAACGACCTCGACACGCTCGGCGACCTGCTCGGGGCGGGCCACCAGCGGCTGCGGCCCGACGACCTGCAGGGCTGGGCCTACACCTTCGGTCTGGCGGGCCTGAACCACTCGTACTTTCACCATGTGGACAGCGAGCCACCCCCGGCCGCGACCTTTGCCGACTACGACCCCGAAGCCGAGCCGGTCTACCTGATGCACGGCTGCACGCGCTTCAAAGAAGACGGGCTGTTCGGCATCGCGCACGAAGACGACGAGGGGGTGAAACGCGTGGTCGCACCCGCCACCTGGCACGGCCTGCGCGAGGCGGGCGGCTATGGCGACCCGGGCCTGTGGCTCACCGACGCGCAGGGGCGCATCGGCTACGGGCTGCTGCGCGAAGACGGCGCGTTCGACCTCGTGCTGCCGCCGCAGTTGGACGAGGTGCAGCACCTGCTCGACGGCGTCGCCATCGTGCGGCGCGACGGCCACTTCGGGTACCTGCGAGAAGACGGCACCTGGCTGAGCGAGCCGCAATGGGACGACGCCCACCCGCTGGTCAACGGGCGCGGCCCGGTGCGCAACGCCGAGGGCCGGTTCGGCTTCATCGACGAGACCGGGCACTTGGGCATCGCGTGCCGCTACGACGACGTCACCGACTTCACGACGGCCGGCCTGGCGGCCGTGTGCACCGGCGATCGCTGGGGGCTGATCGACCGCGAGGGCGCCGAGGTCCTGCCACCCACCCATGAGGCGCTGTGGCATGACGAAGACCTCGACGCCTGGGTGTTCGAGGCCGACGGCCGCACCGGCCTGCTGCATGCCGACGGCCGCGACTGGCTCCCGCCGCAATGGGAAGACATCGGCGCGCTTCTGCCCCAGCGGCTGATGCGCGTGAAGCGCGACGGGCGCTTCGGCGTGATCGACGCCTCGGGTGCGCTGCGCATCGACTGCCTGTACGACGACATCGCCCTGCGCTTCACGCACGGCGAGCCGCCGCACGCGCACAAGCGGTCGGCCGCCCAGCCTGCACCCGTGCACTTGGTGACCGCGCGCGAGGGCCGGCAGTCGGTGCTCGACGAACACGGCCGCGTGCTCGTCCCCGAGCACTTCATCGCCTTGCAGGAGTTCGAGCCTCACATGTACGGCACCGCCACCGATGCGGTGTGCTGGTCGCCGCGCTTCATCCGCGCGAGCGACGACGGCCAGCACCTGGGTGTGTGGGACATCGACACCCAGCGCCTGCTCGTGCCCTGCCGCTACCAGCACATCACGCTGGCCAAGCTCGGCGTGGGCGATGCGTTCGGCTTCGTCGTGGCGGTGCAGCCCGAGGGCGACAACGACGACCTGCGCCTGGGCGTGCTGCGGGCCGATGGCTCCGAGCTGTTCAAGCCCGAGTACCTCGGCTTCGGCCCCGGGGGCCGGCTGGTCATCCAGGGACAGGTCGGCGTGTACCACTGCGGCAACGACCTCTACCAGCACTGGGGCAGTGGCAAGGGCCTGCCCGCGCTGCGCGAAGACGGCGTCGAGGTCTCGCTGCTGCCCGATGGACGCGTCGAATCGCGTGCCGAGCGGCTGTCGCGCGAGTACGCGGCCGGCGACCTCGACGCGGCCCTGGCGCTGGGCTTCGCGCTCGCCGACGAACACGACCCGGCGCACGACGTGGCACTCGCGCGGCACTGGTTCGGCCGCGCGGCCGGCGTGGGCGGCCTGCCGGCCAACCGCAAGCAGGGCCTGCCCGAAGCGATGTTCCAGTACGCGTGGCGGCTGCGGCGCGGTGTGGGTGGCGAGGCCGACCCGGCCGGGGCCCGGCAATGGCTTGAACAGGCGCACAAGATCGTCGGCAAGCACGACGCGCGCGTGCTGCTCGAACTGGGCGAGCTGCTGTGGGACGAGGCCGCCGGCCCGATCGACGAAGCGCGCGGCTACCGCCTGTTCAAGGCCGGGGCCAAGCTCGGCGACGCGCTGTGCATGCACAACGAAGCCATCGCCTACGAGCTGGGGCGCGGCACCGGCATCGACCGCGACCGCGCGATCCAGTGCTACCGGCAGGCGGCCGATGCCGACCACGTGGCCGCCGCCGTCTGCGCCAGCCAGTTGCTGCTGACCCGCGCCGCCGAGGCCCCCGAGCCGGCCGACCGCGAGGCCGACTTCGCGGCCGTGGTCGCGCTGTGCACCCACGTGGCCGAGCACGGCCAAGACTCGCACGCCCAGCACGCCTGCAAGGTGCTGGGCCTGCTGGCCGAGTCGGGCAAGCCGGGTTGCGGCGACCCCGACCTCGCGCCGCACTGGTACGAGCGGGCGGCCGAGCTGGGTGACCTCGATGCAATGCACGTGCTCGCCACGCGCCTGTACGACAAGCCTGGCTTCTTCAGCAGGAAGCCGCGTTGGTACGACGCGTCCAAGGCGCGCCATTGGCGCGATCGGCTGGCGCAGGCCAGGAAGGCGCAGGACGCGTAGCGGTGCATCGCGCACCGCCGCTCAAGAAAGAAAAGTGTGAAGCGAGCCGATAGGCCGGATTCTGTGCATCGCCGCCTTCGTGAGAAGGCAACGACGTGACCGCCATTCATCTGGGCCGTGCATCACTGCACGGCTCGGTGCCACCTACCCGCCAGCTCCGCGGAGCCACATCAACGCTGGCCTATTTGGTGTTGCTGCGCGTAGAGATTGCCCGTTTCATTCACCGCACGCCCTTGCGGGCGCCGTGATTCGTTTCTGTTGCTCTGATCCTCACCTCACGGTGGACAGCCGTTAGCTGCTACGCCGCCCTGTGCAGTCCGGACCTTCCTCCAGTGCCTTCTTTCGAAGATCGCACCAGCGGCGGTCTGGCCCGCTTCACGGGGCGGGATTATGGGTGACGCTTCGCGCCGACGACTATTCGAGCGGATTGCCCGGCGCGGTGGCCACCGTCGCGGGGCCGATCTCGACCGTGCGAGGCGGGCGCTGCAGCACCGGCGCGAGCGGGCTGTTCATCCACTGCGCGTAGCTCACGACCGTGTGGTGCGGCTGGCCCGGCAGGCGGCGCCACGGGTCGGCGCCGCGCGACAGCAAGAACTCGGCGGTGCGCAGGCGCTGCTCGGCGTCGGGCATGAAGCTCGGCACCAACACCTGCGCCAGCGGCACCCAGGCAACCTGGTTGCCCTGCATCGGCGGCACCTGGTTGACGAGGCCGGGCACGCGGGCAATCCACCAGTCGAGGGCCGACCAGTGGCCGCCGCGCAGCGCCACTTCGAAGCCGCTGGGCAAGCGGCCTTCGAAAGCGCCCTGCCCGGCTTGCGCCACGTGCCCACGCGCTTCGAGCGCCTGGGCGAAATCGGAATACAGGTGGTCGGGGTGCAGCGCGCCGAGCGGGCTGAAGTTGAGGCCTTGCGCGGGCAGGCGGCCCTGGGCCAGCCAGTCGCCCAGCACCGGGTCGAGGCCGGCGCGGCGCGCGTTCGGGCAGCTCAGCATGCGCAGGGTGTCGTGGTGCACGCTGCGCGCGTCGCTGAAGGCAAGCCGCCGGACGGCTTCGAGCGCCTCGGGCGACGCAGCCGCGAAATCGGGGCACTCGTTGGCGTGCGCCATGGCCACCAGCGGCGGCATCGGGCAGGTGGCGGGCGAGGCCCCCTTGTCGATCAGCTCAGGCAGCGCGGCCCAGCGGCTCGGCTCGCGCACCGCCAAGCGGGCAGCCACGGTGAGCGGGCAGTCTTGCAGCGCCGTCGAGGCGAGGTCTTTGGCGGCGATGCTGCCGGGCACGAAGGCGCCGCAGCGCTCGGTGAGGGCGCGCTCGACGCTGTCCATCTTGTGGCAGGGCACGGGGTCGCCTTCGGTCAGCTTCTCGTGCACGTGCTTGGCGATCTGCCAGGGGATGCTGGTGTCGGTGGCCACGCCGGCCATCGAGAGCAGCGCGCTGGTCGTCGTGCACCCGGTCATCGACAGCAGACTGCCGACGACCAGGCTCACCCCCACGCAACGACGCCATCCCCGCATGTAACCACCGCTCCCGGGCTTGGATGCCCGAGGCTTTCAGGCGCAAGACGCGCGCCCGGGGTCGCCCCACCGCGCCGGCCCGTCGATTCGTGATGGGCTTGGCAACTTGTGACCCGATCGGCCCGCCGCGTGGCCGGAATTTGTCCACCCGGGCTGGCCGGCGGGCAAGGATTGGCACCCCGCCCGCCCGCGCCTGTATCAGGACGTTGACAGCTGTGACATGCGCCCCGGGCGTGCCGGACGGAACACCTCCGCGTCGTCATAGAACCCGGGCGCGGCGTTGGCCGGCCACCAGCCGGGCACGCCCAGCACCGGCAGCGCGAGGTGCGGCTTGGCCGCCAGGCGCCCGGGCGTCAGGTGCGCGGCCAGCCAGTCCGACGGCTCGGCGCCCGGCGGCACCGGCCAAGCGTGGGCGGTGATGGCCTTGCGCGGGCGGACCAGCTTTTCGAGCAGCGCGTGGCCGAAGCACACGACGCCCACCTGCGCCCACGCCGGGCGTTGCTGCACGAAGGCCTCGCGCCAGTCGTGGCGACGCAAGGCCGCCACCAGGGGCGCGTCGGCCTGCAGCCAGGCCGCGTTCTCGTCGAACAGCGTCAGCGCGTCGCGCACGGCCCCACGCTGGGCGCCGACGCCGTCGCGCGCGATGGCCTCGGCCTGCAGTTCGTTGAGCCGCCGCTTGAGGGCCGGGAAGCGCAGCCACACGAGGCCGTTCAAGGCGTCGTGCAGGTTGTCGCGCGTGGGCACGCAGGCCGTGCGGGCGATGAAGGCTTCGTAGGCTTCGCCGGGCGGCAGCGCGGCCTGCGGCACGAAGCGCAGCGCACCGGCCGCGAGCACCGGGCGACCGGCCTCGGCGGCGCGGTTCAAGGTGTCGGCCAGCGGCTCGTCACGGGCGCCGTCGAGCAGGCGGCGCAACCACGCGTCGTAGGGGGCGAACCAGGGCGGGGCCGCATCGCCGGCCGGCAACTCGGCCAGCGGGGTGAGCGCCGGATTCATCGGCCCTGCCGGGTCACCAGGGTGCGGGGCCCCGGTACTGCACCTTGTTCGGCTGCTTCTCGGGGCTCAGCACGAAGTGTTCGGGGTGCTTGCGGAAGAGCTTGGTCGAGGGCGCGTTGCGGGCCAGCATCTGCACCGTACGCAGCCGCTCGGTCGCCAGGCCGAGTTCGACCTTGTCGCCGCCCACCAGTTCAGGCACGGCTTCGAGGATGTGCAGCACCTCTTCGGCCAGCCGGGCGGCCGGTGGCGGTGCGGGCCTCGCGTCGGGTGCTCGGGCGGCCAGGGCCCGTGCCGGCGCGGTGACCGGCGCCGGTGCGGCATCGACCGGCCGGGCCAGGTCGGCCGCCTCGGCCGCGCGCGGTTTGGCGCTCGCCTTGCTGCGCTTGGCCGCGGCGCGCGGCGCCGGGGTCGGCTCGGGTGCCGGGGCGGGTGCCGGCGGGGGCTCGGGCGCGATCTCTGGCGGTGCGCTGCGCGAACGGCCGCGGCGGGCCGGCGCCTTCTCGGGCGTGCGGCCACGCGCCGGGGCCTTGCGATGCTCGATGTCGATGAAGTCGTCGTAGACGCCCACCGAGTCTTCGCCGGTCTTGCCCTTCTGGCCGATGCCTTCGACGCGGCAGCCCTTCTCGCGCAGGCGGATCACCAGCGGCGCGAAGTCGGAGTCGGACGAGACGATGACCACCAGGTCGGGCCGCTCGGCTTCGACGAGGCTGATCGCGTCCACCGCCAAAGCGATGTCGGTCGAATTCTTGCCGGTCGAGATGTTGACGATGGGCCGCATCGACAGGCGCTTCAGCAGGGGCAGGTGCTTGGCCGCCGATTCGGCGGTGCAGTAGGCACGCCGCACGTGCACCGCGCCGTACTTGGCCATCACGTGCTCGAAGGCCTGCGTCATGACGTCGGGCGACACGTTGTCGGCATCGACCAGCAGCATCACGCGGCGAAAGGGTCCGGCGGTCATCATGCGACTTGCCTCCAGTGCAGGGCTTCACCGCCGCGCAGCGGCTTCAGTTGGGCTTCGCCGAAGGGCAGGGTCTCGGGCAGCGTCCAGGCTTCGCGCTTGAGCGTCACGGTGCCCGTGTTGCGCGGCAGGCCGTAGAAGGCCGGACCGTTGAAGCTGGCAAAGGCTTCGAGCCGGTCGAGCGCGCCGGCGGCGTCGAAGGCTTCGGCGTACAGCTCCAGCGCGCTGAGCGCCGTGTAGCAGCCGGCGCACCCGCTGGCATGCTCTTTCAGGTGCGAGGCATGCGGCGCGCTGTCGGTGCCGAGGAAGAACTTCTCGCTGCCCGAGGTGGCGGCCGCGACGAGGGCGCGGCGGTGCTCTTCGCGCTTGAGCACCGGCAGGCAGTAGTAGTGCGGGCGGATGCCGCCGGTGAAGATCGCGTTGCGGTTGTAGAGCAGGTGATGCGCGGTGAGGGTCGCGGCGGTGTGCGGCCCGGCTTCGGCGACGTACTGCGCCGCCTCGCGCGTGGTGATGTGTTCGAAGACGATCTTCAGCTCGGGAAAGTCCGCCCGCAGCGGGATGAGCTGCGTGTCAATGAAGGCGCGCTCGCGGTCGAAGATGTCGATCTGCGCATCGGTCACTTCACCGTGCACCAGCAGCGGCAGGCCTTCGCGCTGCATGGCTTCGAGCGTCGGGTAGGTCTTGCGCAGGTCGGTGACGCCGGCATCGCTGTTGGTGGTGGCCCCCGCCGGGTAGAGCTTGAGGGCGACGACACCGGCGGCCTTGGCCCGAACGATCTCGTCGGGCGGCAGCTTGTCGGTGAGGTACAGCGTCATCAGCGGCTCGAACGACACGCCCGCGGGCACGGCCGCCTGGATGCGTGCCTTGTAGGCCAGCGCCTGCTCCGCGGTGGTCACCGGCGGCTTGAGGTTGGGCATGATGATCGCGCGGCCGAACTGGCGAGCGGTGTCGGGCACCACGGCGGCCATCGCGGCCCCGTCGCGCACGTGCAGGTGCCAGTCGTCGGGGCGGATCAGGGTGATCGTCGAAGGCGGCGCCGACGACGAGGCGGACGAAGAAGCGGCGGAAGTCATCCGCAGATTTTCGCACCCGGGTCGCCCCCAATGGGCCTTGTCCCACGTGAGACAAGGCGGCGCGGGCAATCCCCAAGTCGATCTGCGGAAACGCTTCGTATCATTTCTTCACCAGGCCGCAGAGCCCGGAAGAGACAACGCCTCAGAGGCCGGCCCCAGCCCGGGGTCGGCTCGGGCGAACAACACAGAAAGGCCGCGGTCATGCCCATGACATCGCCGTCTTCTCTTCTCCCCGACCCCATGGCCGCCGCCCCTTCGGTCAGAGACAACTCCTATGTGCTGGGTTACCACGGCTTCGTGTTCACGACCCGGCACATCGTCAGCGGCCCCACGGTGCGACACGCTGCCGTGCTGCTGCTCACCGCCGACCGCACCCCGTTCACGCTGAGCGTGCGCGACGGCCCGAGCTTCACGGGCAACGCCATGCTGGTGGGCCCCCTGGTGGCGCGCAGCCTGCAGGCCGAGCATTGCCAACTGCTCAGCTTCAACGTGCTGCCCTCGTACAACCGCTTCTACGCATTTCGCGCCCTGCCCCGCCCGGGCGTGATGCCGCTGGCGCGCCACCTGTATGACGAACTCGACGAGGCCTTCTTGCGCCTGTGCGAAGCGCGCGGCAGCGTCGAAGAGGCCGAGGCCGTGTTCGAGGCCGCGCTCGACATCACCCAGCAGCAACTGCCGCCCACCACACCGCCCGACGCCCGTGCGCTCGAAATGATTCGACTGCTCGACGAGAACCCGCACCTGTCGGTCGATGACCTAGCGCGCGAACTCGGCTGCACACCGGCGTGGATGTCGCGCATGTTCTCGTCGGCCGTGGGCATGTCGCTGCGCGACTACCAGACCTGGCTCAAGCAGCGCCGCGTGTACGACCTGCTCTACACGCAGCGCTCGCTCACCGACGTGGCGCTCGCCTCGGGATTCGGCGATTCGCCGCAGTTCTCGCGGACCTTTCATCGCTGGTACGGGCAGTCGCCTTCGCATGCGCGCAACCCGAAGAAGGTGCGCCTGTTCATGCCGGGCAACGCAGACGCACCTCTCGATTCGCCGGATACCACAAACAAAAGCTAATTGCTTGTGTTTGTTCGTCGAGGGAATGCTCCGATGTTGCGCGAGTGCTTCAGATCACACCATTCAGTCATCGAGTGATCCTCGGCTGCGGCCAATCGACCCCTCGATGCACGACGCCAACACGGCAAACGCAGTTGCCGGTATGGCGCGTGCTCACCCTCACCCTCACAGGAGACAGCATGAAAATGCCCCAAATCGCCAAGGCCATCCTGGCCGTCAGCGCCCTCGTCGTGGCCGCCACCTCGGCCCACGCCCAGTTCCAACGCGGCCCGGCCCCGACCGAGTCGTCCCTCGAAGCCAGCCGTGGCCCGTTCACGGTGCGCAACTTCACCGTCAGCCGCCCCAGCGGCTACGGTGGCGGCACGGTGTACTACCCGGTCAGCCCCGGCGGCACGGTCGGCGCCATCGCCGTGGTGCCCGGCTTCACCGCCCGTCAGAGCAGCATCAACTGGTGGGGCCCGCGCCTGGCCTCGTGGGGCTTCGTCGTGATCACCATCGACACGAACAGCACGCTCGACCAGCCGGCTTCGCGTTCGCGCCAGCAACTGGCCGCGCTCGATCAGGTCGCCTCGCTGAGCCGCACCAGCGGCAACGCGATCTACAACCTGGTGGACACGTCCCGCATGGGCGTGATGGGCTGGTCGATGGGCGGCGGCGGTTCGCTGATCTCGACGCAATCGCGCCCGTCGCTGAAGGCTTCGATCCCGTTCGCCCCGTGGAACGGCTCGACGAACTTCTCGTCGGTCACCACGCCGACCTTCATCATCGCCTGCCAGAACGACTCGATCGCGCCGGTCGGTTCGCACGCCTCGCCGTTCTACAACAGCATGTCGCGCAACCCGAAGACCTTCCTGGAAATCCGCGGTGGCAGCCACTCGTGCGCCAACAGCGGCAACTCCGACCAGGACATCCTGGGCAAGAAGGGCGTGGCCTGGATGAAGCGCTTCATGGACAACGACACCCGCTTCACCAGCTTCGCCTGCACCAACCAGGAAAGCAGCCTGGACGTCTCGGACTTCCGCGTCGCCCGCTGCTCGTGACCTGACCCCATGGAATGGGCCCGTCACCTGACGGGCCCACCCGCCAATCTCCGTTGCGTTGAAACGTTGGCCGCCGCGCCCCCAGGGGTTCGGCGGCTTTTTTGCGCCCGGATTGAACGCCTCCGACACGGCGCGCAGCTCTTAGCACAGATGGCCGAAAAAAGCTTGTTCCTGAGCGTCGGGGGAATGATCCGATGCGCTGAATTCGCTCCGGCGGCGAACATTGCGCTGTCGATCAAGCACCGCCCTGCACTCCAGCAGCGGCCCGCCCGACAGAGAGTGCACCGGCTGAGCCGCCCTTGTGGTGAGACCCAGCCGGGCCAATCCACACCATAGGAGACGACATGAAGCTGACCCAAATCGCCAAGACCTTGCTGGCTGCCGGCGCACTCGCGGCTGCCGCCACCTCGGCCAACGCCCAAGCCATCGGCCCGAACCCGACCGCCAGCTCGCTGGCTGCCACCGCCGGCTCGTTCACGGTGCGCAACTTCACCGTCAGCCGCCCCAGCGGCTACGGCGGCGGCACGGTGTACTACCCCAGCAACGCCCCCGCTGGCGCCAAGCTCGGCGCGATCGCCGTGGTGCCGGGTTTCACCGCCTACCAGCGTGACATCAACTGGTGGGGCCCCCGTCTGGCCTCGTGGGGCTTCGTCGTCATCACCATCGACACGAACACCACGCTCGACCAGCCGGCTTCGCGTTCGCGCCAGCAACTGGCCGCACTGGACCAAGTCGCCACGCTGAGCCGCACCAGCAGCAGCCCGATCTACAACAAGGTCGATACCGCCCGCATGGGCGTGATGGGCTGGTCGATGGGCGGCGGCGGTTCGCTGATCTCGACCGAAGACCGTCCTTCGCTGAAGGCTTCGATCCCGTTCGCCCCGTGGAACAGCACGACGAGCTTCGGCAGCGTCGTCACCCCGACCTTCATCATCGCTTGCCAGAACGACGCCATCGCGCCGGTCGGCTCGCACGCCTCGCCGTTCTACAACAGCATGACCCGCAACCCGAAGCTGTTCCTGGAACTGCGCGGTGGCAGCCACTACTGCGCGAACTCCAGCGCCGCCAGCGCCGACAAGGCGATCATCGGCGCCAAGGGCGTGGCCTGGATGAAGCGCTTCATGGACGGCGACACCCGCTTCACGTCGTTCGCCTGCTCGAACCCCAACAACAGCACCCGCGTCTCGGACTTCCGCGTCGCCCGCTGCTCGTAATCCAGCCTTCGGCGGGCTGCCTGCAGCCTGCCCAACGGCTCACGCCGCCAAGCCCTCGGGCTCGGCGGCGTTTTTGTTTGGGGTGTTCGAACCGGTTCATGCCCGGGTCCGCACACACGCAAAGGCTGCGGTGCCGCGGGGTACCAGCCGCGCCTGGCGCAGCCCTCGTGCGCGAGTGTCTTCTCGTATGAGCAGGCCCTAGCACGGACGGCCTCGTTGCACTTGTGTTGACTTGCCCGAATCTGCCCCTGGAATGCTCGGATGGAGTCGCGCCCGAACTGGCGCAACGATGCACAGGCGGATCAACTTCCTCGACTGATCCGCGCGCCAGCGCTGGCGACTGCGGGTTCCGTCGCGCCAGCCGCTGGTCCAACATCAAAGCACAGGAGACAAACCATGAAGAAGACCCACCTCATCGCCCAACTCGCGCTGGCCGCCAGCACACTCGTCGTTGCCGCGACCTCGGCCCAGGCCCAGCAGATCGGCCCGAACCCGACCGCCAGCTCGCTGGCCGCCACGGCCGGCCCGTACACGGTCCGCAACTTCTCCGTCAGCCGCCCGAGCGGCTACCGCGCCGGCACCGTGTACTACCCCAGCAACTCGCCCTCGGGCGCCAAGCTCGGCGTCATCGCCGTGGTGCCGGGCTTCACCGCCTACCAGAGCAGCATCAACTGGTGGGGCCCGCGCCTGGCCTCGTGGGGCTTCGTGGTCGTCACCATCGACACCAACACCACGAGCGACCAACCCGACTCGCGTTCGCGCCAGCAACTGGCTGCGCTCGACCAAGTGGTCGCACTGGGCAACACCAGCAGCAGCCCGATCTACAACAAGGTCGATGGCAGCCGCCAGGGCGTGATGGGTTGGTCGATGGGCGGCGGCGGTTCGCTGATCTCTACCCAGAATCGCAAGTCGATCAAGGCCTCGATCCCGTTCGCGCCGTGGAACAGCTACGAGAACTTCTCGTCGGTCACGACCCCGACCTTCATCATCGCCTGCGGAAACGATGCGATCGCGCCGGTCGGTTCGCACGCGTCGCCGTTCTATAACAGCCTGAGCGTCCCGCCGAAGGTGTTCGTCGAACTGCGCGGTGAGAGCCACTCGTGCGGCAACTCCGGCGCATCCAGCACCGACAAGCAGATCATCGGTGCCAAGGGCGTGGCCTGGATGAAGCGCTACATGGACGGCGACACCCGCTTCACGTCGTCCGCTTGCGCCAACCCGAACAACACCACCCAGGTCTCGGACTTCCGCGTCGCCCGCTGCTCGTAATCAGCTTCAAGCGCTGAGCCCGGCCCGCCGCACTTCGGTGCTGCGGGCTTTTTTCATGGCGGGCTCGTTATCGCCCGCTCAGTGCGCGAGGATCTTCGACAGGAACTCTTTCGCCCGCGGCGCGCGCGCATCGGGGTTGCCGAAGAACTCGTCCTTCGAGCAGTCTTCGACGATCTTGCCAGCGTCCATGAAGATCACGCGGTGGCTCACCTTGCGGGCGAAGCCCATCTCGTGCGTCACGACCATCATGGTCATGCCTTCGTGCGCGAGCTGCACCATCACGTCGAGCACCTCGCCGACCATCTCGGGGTCGAGCGCCGAGGTCGGCTCGTCGAACAGCATCACGATCGGGTCCATGCTGAGCGCGCGCGCAATCGCCACACGCTGCTGCTGACCGCCCGAGAGCTGGCCTGGGAACTTGTCCTTGTGCGCCATCAGGCCCACGCGGTCGAGCATCTTCAGGCCACGGGCCTTGGCGTCATCGACGCTGCGCTTGAGCACCTTCACCTGCGCGAGCGTGAGGTTCTCGGTCACGCTCAGGTGCGGAAAGAGTTCGAAGTGCTGAAACACCATGCCCACGCGCGCGCGCAGCCGCGGCAGGTCGGTCTTGGGGTTGGCGATGCTGATGCCATCGACCACGATGTCGCCCTTCTGGAAGGGCTCCAGCGCGTTCACCGTCTTGATCAGCGTGGACTTGCCCGAGCCCGAGGGCCCGCACACGACGACCACCTCGCCCTTGTTGATGCGCGTCGTGCAGTCGGTCAGCACCTGGAAGCTGCCGTACCACTTGGAAACGTTCTGGATGTCGATCATGGCGGTCACAACCCTTGCTCTGGCGCGGTGCGGCTCACGCCTCGCGCGTCCACTTGATCTGGAACTCGACTTCTTCTTCGGTGGCCGACTTCTCGTGCTCGACCGAGAAGGTCGCACGCACCGGCACGTAGACGCGCTCGCCGGCGATCTGGATCTCGAAGCGTTCACCGTTCTCGATGGCGTCGGCCAGGCGGCGCAGCTTGGCCACGAAGTCGGCGTTCGGGTAGGTTTTCTCGACGTCTCGTTCCACGAGTCTTGCCTTTCTTCTTGAAGTCTTTCGGCGTGCCCCGCACCCCGTTCAGCGAATGATCTGGATCTTCTTCTGCAAGCGCCGCACCAGCATCGACAAGCCAAAGCAGATCACGAAGTAGAGCACCGCCGCGACCAGGTAGGCCTCGACCGGGCGGTTGAAGTTGCGGCCCGCCACCTGGAAGCCTTTCAACAGGTCGTAGGCGCCGATCGCGTACACGAGCGAGGTGTCTTGAAAGAGGATGATCGTCTGCGCCAGCAGCACCGGCAGCATGTTGCGAAAGGCCTGCGGCAACACGACGAGCTGCATGGTCTGGCGGTAGCTCATGCCCATCGCATAGCCCGCGTGCACCTGCCCGCGCGGCACGCTCTGGATGCCCGCGCGCATGATCTCGGCGTAATAGGCCGCCTCGAAGAGCGTGAAGGTGACCACCGCCGACCACTCGGCACCGATCGATCGGCCGATGATCAACGGCACCAGCAAGAACACCCACAAGATCACCATCACGAGGGGAATCGAGCGCAGCGTGTCCACGTAGACGGTGGCGGGCAGTTCGAGCCACTTGCGGCCCGACAGGCGCATCAGCGCGAGCAGGGTGCCCAGCGCGATGCCGCCCAGCATGGCCACCAGCGTGAGCTGCACCGAGAACATCAACCCCTTGGCGACGAAGGCGACAAAGACGTCCCAGGTGAGAAAGCCGAAGTCGAGGTTCATCGCTGCACCCCCAGCGTGCCGGGCACACGCACCCGCGCTTCGATGAAGGCCGCGATGCGGTTGAGCGCGAAGGCCGAGACGAAGTACAGCCCCGTCACCGCAAGGTAGATCTCGATGCCGCGCGAGGTTTCTTCTTGCGCCTGCATGGCGAACATCGTCAGCTCAGCAATGCTCACCGCAAACGCCACGGCCGAGTTCTTGACGATGCTCATCGCCTCGCTCGTGATCGGCGGGATGACGATGCGAAAGGCCGAGGGCAGCAGCACGAAGCG
Source organism: Piscinibacter sp. PDB5-1 (assembly GCF_056676035.1). Taxonomy (NCBI): domain Bacteria; kingdom Pseudomonadati; phylum Pseudomonadota; class Betaproteobacteria; order Burkholderiales; family Sphaerotilaceae; genus Piscinibacter; species Piscinibacter sp. PDB5-1. Next base: position 1,048,138 of record NZ_JBWVZL010000002.1, read on the forward strand.
GTAGGTCTGCGGCAGCGTGAGCCCGAGTGCGAGGCCGGCATAGCGCTGGCCGCGCGGCAGCGATTCGATGCCGGCCTTCACCGATTCGGAAATACGCGCCGAGGTGAAGAAACCCAGGGCCAGCACCACCAGCACGAAGCTCGGCACCTCGCGCAGCGGCGTGACGAGCGCCGGCACCACGTGGTACCAGAGGAAGATCTGCACCAGCAGCGGCACGTTGCGGAAAAGCTCGGTCCACGCGTTGCCGAGCAAGGCCAGCCCCCGGTTGGGCACCGTGCGCAAGATGCCCATCAGCGTGCCGCTCAGCAGCGCGACCACCAGCGCCAGCAGCGAGACCGAGAGCGTCCAGCCCCAGGCCGAGAGCATCCAGTCGAGGTAGGTGATGTCGCCGCCAGTGCCGAAGCAGCTGGCGCGCACCTCACCGTCGATGGTGTCCTTGCAGAAGACCTGCCAGTCCCAGCGGCTGTCGTCGCTCATGGGTCACTTCTTCGCGGCGTACTCTTCCATCGGCTTGTCGTTGGGGTTGGCCCAGGCCTGCTTGGTCGTGTCGGACAGGGCCAGCCCCACGGTCGTGTTCGCCGGCGGGATGGGCTTCAGGAACCACTTGTCCCAGAGCTTGTTCATCTCGCCGTTCTTCATCATCGCGATCAGGCTGTCGTCCACCGCCTTCTTGAACGCGGGATCGCCTTTGCGCAGCATGATCCCGATCGGCTCGACCGACAAGACCTCGCCGACGATCTTGAAGTCGCTCGGCTTCTTGGCCTTGGCGATGTTGGCCGCGACGATGGAGCCGTCCATCACGAAGGCGTCGGCCCGGCCCGATTCGAGCAGCAGAAAGCTGTCGGCGTGGTCCTTGCCGTAGACCTCTTTGAAATCGACGCCGGTGGCGCGCTCGTGCTTTCGCAGCGTCTGCACCGAGGTTGTGCCGGTCGTGGTGGCGATGGTCTTGCCGCTCAACTGGGCAATGCTGTTGATGCCCGAGTTGGCCTTCACCGCGATGCGCACTTCTTCGACGTAGGTGGTGACGGCGAAGGCCACGTCTTTCTGGCGCGCGACGTTGTTGGTGGTGGAGCCACACTCGATGTCGACCGTGCCGTTCTGCACCAGCGGGATGCGGTTCTGTGAGGTCACCGGCTGGTAGACGATGTTGAGCTTGGCCAGGCCCAGCCGCTTCTGAATGTCGGCCAGCACCTTCTGGCAGGCCTCGACGTGAAAGCCGGTGTACACGCCGTTGCCGAGCGTGAACGACAGCCCCGAGGACTCGCGCACGCCCATCGTCACCGTGCCGCTGCTTTTGATCTTGGCCAGCGTGTCGGTCGCCTGGGCCAACGCAGGGCCGGTGCAGATCAGCGCAGCCACGGCCAGCAATGAAACTTTCATGGGGACTCCTTCAACGGTGAACGAACGGGGGAGGACAAGAACCAGGTGTCGCGTCGCCCGATGGTAGGCACACGGGCGCCGGGGATGATGACGACCGGGGCTTTCACGGGGCTGGCAGCTCGGACGCGTCGGGCACGGCTTCGGCCGGTGCACCCGGCTGCGGCGAGCGACGAAGAAAGTCCCACAGCGCCTGCGCACCGGGCTTGGTGTGGCGCGCCAGCTCGGGGCGCTCGCGGTAGATGCGGATGTCGATGGCCAACTCGCACACGCCGGGGTCACTGGCGCGCACGAGCCGGCGGCTCTTGAGTTCTTGCGTGACCGAGCTGCTGGGCAGAAAGGCGAGGCCGTGGCCTTCGATGGCCATGGCCTTCAGGCCCTCGGCCATGTCGGTCTCGTAGATGGGCTCCAGGTGCAGCGGCACCGGCGAGAGCTTGTCGATCAATTCGACCAGCCGGCCCAGGTAGGCGCCCGAGGCATAGCTCAGAAAAGGCACCGCCGCGCGCGCCGACGCCGGCAGGCGAAACAGCGGCTGCCCGAGCGAATCGGCCTTGGCATACGGCGCCAGGGTCTCGTCACCGAGGCTCAGCATCTCGTAGCGCTCGGGGTTGAGCTGCAGGGGCTGCGAGGTGTGGTGATAGGCGATCAGCAGGTCGCAGTTGCCTTCGGTGAGGTGCATCACCGCGTCATGCACGTTCAATGCCACCAGCCGGCTCTTGAGCGCGCCGAAACGCGAGCGCACGTCCATCACCCAGTGCGGAAAGAACGTCACCGCCAGCGAATGCGGCACCGCGAACTCGATCACGTCTTGCGCCGCCGACTGGTGGCTGCGCATCATGTTGCGCGCCGCCTGCAGCGCGCCGAGGATTTCGAGCGACTGCGCATGCAGGCTTTCGCCGGCGGGGGTGAGGCGCGTGGGGTAGGACGAACGATCGACGAGGTCGATGCCGGCCCAGGCTTCGAGCGCCTGGATGCGGCGCGAGAACGCCGGCTGCGTGATGTGCCGCAACTGGGCCGAGCGCGAGAAGCTGCGCGTCTCGGCCAGGCTCACGAAGTCTTCAAGCCACTTGGTTTCCATGGGTCAGAAACACCTGCTCATGCTTCCCACTCCCGTTCGGTGGCATGCGAGGAACGGCCGGACGAGAGGTTCCCCTCACATCTCCACCGCAACCCCTTCGTCTTGCCCGCTCTGCTGCAGGCGCCACATCTCAGCATAGCGCCCCTCCATCGCCAGCAGTTCGGTGTGGGTGCCGCGCTCGACGATGCGGCCCGCGTCCATCACCAGGATCTGGTGCGCATCGACCACGGTCGAGAGCCGGTGTGCGATCACCAGCGCCGTCTTGTTGCGCGCCACGCCCTGCAGCTCGGCCTGGATGGCACGCTCGTTGGCCGAGTCGAGCGCCGAGGTGGCCTCGTCGAAGATCAGGATCGGCGGGTCTTTCAGCAGCGTGCGCGCGATGGCCACGCGCTGCTTCTCGCCGCCCGAGAGCTTGAGGCCGCGTTCGCCGACCACGGTCTCGTAGCCCAGCGGCGTCGAGGCGATGAAGTCGTGGATGCGCGCGGCCTTGGCCACCGCCTCGACCTCTTCGCGACTCGCGTCCGTGCGGCCGTAGGCGATGTTGTAGGCGACCGTGTCGTTGAAGAGCACCGTGTCCTGCGGGACGATGCCGATGGCCTGGCGCAGGCTCGACTGCGTGACCTGCCGGATGTCCTGCCCGTCGATGGCGATGCGCCCGGCGTTCACGTCGTAGAAGCGGTACATCAGCCGCGCCAGCGTGCTCTTGCCCGCCCCCGAGGGGCCGACCACCGCCACCGTCTTGCCGGGTGGAATCTCAAAGCTCAGGTCTTTGAGGATGGGCCGGTTCGCGTCGTAGCCGAAATCCACATGCTCGAAGCTCACGCCGCCCGCCCCCACGTGCAGCGGCGAGGCGCCGGGCGAGTCGGCCACCTCGCGCTCGCGTTCGAGCAGGCGGAACATCTTGTCGAGGTCGGTGAGGCTCTGCTTGATCTCGCGGTACAGCACGCCCAGGAAGTTGAGCGGGATGTACAGCTGGATCATGAACGCGTTGATCATCACCAGGTCACCGAGCGTCATGCTGCCGTTGACCACGCCCTCGGTCGCGCGCCACAGCATCAGCACCAGGCCGATGGCGATGATGAGCTGCTGCCCGGTGTTGAGCAGCGACAGCGTGGTCTGCGACTTCAGCGTGGCACGGCGCAGGCGGTCGAGGCTTTCGTCGTAACGCTTGGCCTCGAACTGCTCGTTGTTGAAGTACTTGACTGTCTCGTAGTTGAGCAGCGAATCGACCGCCTTGGTGTGCGCCTTCGAATCGAACTCGTTCATCAACTGGCGGTATTTGGTGCGCCAGTTGGTGATGGTGATGGTGAAGGTCACGTAGATGACCAGCGCGCCCAGCGTGATCCACGCGAAGCCGGCGTCGAACTTCACCGCCAGCAGCGTGAGCACCATGCCGACTTCGATGATGGTCGGCAGGATGCTGTAGAGCGAGTACGAGATCAACGAGTGCACGGCGCGGGTGCCGCGCTCGATGTCGCGCGTCATGCCGCCGGTCTGGCGTTCGAGGTGAAAGCGCAGGCTCAGGTCGTGCAGGTGGGTGAAGGTGCGCAGCGAGATGCTGCGTGCCGCGCCCTCGGTCGCCTTGGCGAAGATCAGCTCGCGCAGTTCGGTGAAAAACGCAGTCGAGAGCCGCAGCCCCCCGTAGGCCAACAACAGCCCGATGGGCACGACCAGCACCGCGCGCACGTCGCCGGGCGGGATCGTCAGGTTGTCCACCAGTTGCTTCAGCAGCACTGGCACGCCCACGTTGGCGACCTTGGCCGCGACCATGAAGCTCAGCGCGATCACCACGCGCCAGCGGTATTGCCACAGGTACGGGAAGAGCTTGCGCAGCGTGGCCCAGTCAGAGCGTTCGGCGGCGGGCGCGGTGCGGGATTCGTCGGCGGGCAGGGCGAGGGTTCGGCGCATGGGGCGTGATTGTCCCTTGCATGCATGCCCTGTGCAGCAGGCGGGGCGCGCCCAGGCCCCCCGCCCGCATCGGTGATTCGTCTCGCCACCCGCCAGAACGTGGTCACCGGGGATGTTGCAACGCAGCAGCCTGGTTCAGAATGGGGCGTCACCCGCTTCAGCCCGCGCCGCCATGAACGCACCTGCCACCCCCACCCCCGTCACCCTGCCCACCGACATGGACCTGGTGATGCGCGTCATGCCCATGCCCGCCGACGCCAATGGCAACGGCGACATCTTCGGCGGCTGGATCATGGCGCAGGTCGATCTGGCCGGCTCGGTGCTGCCGAACCGCATCGCCAAGGGCCGCATCGCCACCGTGGCGGTGAACCAGTTCGTGTTCAAGCAGGCGGTGTCGATGGGCGACCTGCTGAGCCTCTATGCGCGGGTCGAGAAGATCGGCCGCACCTCGATCACGGTGCACGTCGAGGTCTACGCCGAACGCAACCCGGCCGACCTGCAGGTGGTGAAGGTGACCGAAGCCAGCCTCACCTATGTGGCCATCGACATGGACGGGCGGCCGCGAGAAATTCCTCGGTAAACCGCTCGCTCCGGCTTTGGCGGCGCTCGGTGGTGGGGCGCCGATTTCTTACCGCCAAGACGCCAAGAAAATACCAAGGTCGCCAAGAGAAAGACTTCTTGTCTCTTTTGCGTTCTTGGTATTTCCTTGGCGTCTTGGCGTCTTGGCGGTGAAAACGCCTTCGCCCACCACCCCACTCGCCACACTCACCACAACGCCCCTCACAAGCGCCGCGTCGGCTTCGTCTCCGGCACGCGCGGAACGATCTCGTTGGCAATCATGCCGGCGAGTTGTTCGGCCCAGAGCGCGTACACCGCCGGCCCCGGGTGAAAGCCGTCTTCGGCGAGCAGCACGCTGTCGGTGCCGAGGGCATTCTCGAAGGGCAGCGGCAGCCACCAGCGATCGGGCCAGCGCTGCACCCACTGGGCCAGCTCATGGTTGTAGCGCTGCGCATCGAGCCCCAGCACCCAGCGCAGCGGGTTGGGCAGCAGCGGAAACGAATGCACCGGCGGAATGCCGCTGTGCACCACGTGCCGCACCCCGGCGCGCTTGGCGGCCAGGCGGTTGAGCTTGTCCATGCGAGCCAGCCAGTCGGCCGGCGGCACCTGGGCCAGCATGTCGTTCAGGCCCAGCGCCGTGACCATCACGTCGGCCGGGTGCAGCTTCATGCTGCGAACGGCCTTCAGCGCGTCTTCGGTGGTGTCGCCCGTGCGGGCCACCACCTGCCACACCACCGAGCCTTCGAGCCGCTGCGCCAGCGCTTCGCCGAGGCGCCCGCCCAAGGCCTGCGCCTGGGTCGGCGCGCCGACGCCGGCGGCCGACGAGTCGCCAACGATCAACACCCGCAGCTTGACACGGCCCGTGCCCGACACGCCCTCGCGTGCGCCCGCCGCTTCGGGCAGGCGCAAGGCCCGTCGGCGCACGAAGCGCCCCTGTGCGATCAGCAGGGGCAGCAGCGAAAGCTTGATGGCCGCGACCGCCACGCGGCCGGGCGGTTGCCGGTTCAAGAGAACTGGGTGAAGTCGGGCTTGCGTTTCTGGAAGAAGGCGCTGAACGACTCTTTCGCCTCGGGACTTTGCAGGCGGGCGCTGAAGACTTCGCCTTCTTTCTGGATGGCGTCGAGCACCTGCTGGGTGTTGGCGCGCTTGAGCAGCTTCTTGGCCTCGCGCACGGCGGCCGGCGGCAGCGCGTTGAAGCGCTCGGCCATGCGGCGCGCGTGGTTCACCACCTCGCCGGCCGGCAGCACCGCGTTGGCGATGCCGCAATCGACGGCCTCTTCGCCGTTGAACGGGTCGCCCAGCAGCAGCTTTTCGGCCGCCTTGCGCGGGCCCATCAGCTGCGGCACCAGCAGGCTCGACGCGAACTCGGGCACCAGGCCCAGGCTCACAAAGGGCATGGCCAGGCGGGCTTCGTCGGACACGTAGACCAGGTCGCAGTGCAGCAGCATCGTCACGCCGATGCCGATGGCCGCGCCGGTGACGGCGGCAACGATGGGCTTGTCGCACTCGATCATGCCCCGCATGAACTGGAACGACGGCGACTCGGTCAGCCCGCCGGCGCGCTTCATGAAGTCTTCGAGGTCGTTGCCCGACGTGAAGATGCCCGGCTGGCCGACCAGCAGCACGGCGCGCACGCTCGGTTCGGCGGCGGCGGCGCGCAGGGCCTCGGCCATCTGCGTGTACATCTCGCCGGTGATCGCGTTCTTCTTTTCAGGGCGCGCGATCTCGATGGTGTACACGCCGTTCAGGACAGCGGTCTTGATGCTCATGTCTTCTCCTCAGGGAACGAATCAGTCGGTTTTGGGGCAGGTCAAGACGCCAGCCACTGCGACACCTGGGGCCACAGTGTGGGGGCAAAACGGGCCCGGAAGAACCCGAAGTGGCCGATGCGCTTGGCACCCACTTCACGCGGGGTGAAGCGGCGCATCTCGCGCGGCGCGCTGGCATAGAACGCATGCATCTCGGCGGTGTTGCGCGCCGACATGTACTCGTCGTCGGTGAACGAGAGCGACAGGATCGGCGCCGTCACGGCCGCGTACGCGGCACGCATCTTCTCGCCACCCTGCCCCACCAGGTAGTCACGGCTGAGACAGGCGCGCCGCCACTGATCCATCACGCCGAGCGGCAGGTCGCCGACCTTGCGCAGCCGCTTGCCGGGGAAGTAGCCGCACAGCTTGAGGGCGAGCGGCGCGACGACGAACCACATCCACCACACGTAGCTGCGCACCTTCAGCGTCTGGTGCAGCCAGTAGCCGGTGCCCACGCCGATGGTGACGACGCGCGAAACGCGCTCGCGGCCCGGCACCATCGCGAAGATCTGCCCGCCCAGGCTGTGGCCCAGCCAGTGGATGGGGGTGGCCGGCGTCACGCGCGCATTCAGCCAGGCGAGCGCGGCGGCGGTGTCTTGTTCGGCCCAGACGTTCACGTCGGCGCGCAGCCCCTTCAGCGACTGCTTCATCTCGGCAGGGCGCGACGCCCCGATGCCGCGGTAGTCGAAGGTGAACACCGCCATGCCCTGCGTCGCCAGCCACTGAGCGAAGTCGGCGTAGAAGCGCTGCGGCACGCCCATCGCCGGCACGATCAGCAAGGCCGAGGTGCAGCGCGCGGGATCACCGAACACGCGGCCTTGCAGTGCGAAGCCGTCGGTTGCTTTGAACTCGATCGATTCCATTGTTTGCTCCCTGGGTTGGCCGTTGGGCCATGGCTGCGGTGTGCCGCCGCGTGCCGTTCAGGCGGCGACGACCTCTTGCCAATGGTTGGCGAAATGCATCAGGTGGGCGCGCAGGTAGTCGTTCTTGTCGAGCGCGCCGTAAGCGAAATGGGGGGCCAGCGGGCCGGTGTGGCGGGCAAAGGCCTGCAAGGCCTCGACCGCGCGGTCGATGGCCGGGGTCAGCGGCTGGCCTTGCGCCAGTGCAGGGGCGCCCGGAATGGGCTCGTCCAGCCCATGGGTCATGCGCCCGGCCGCAGAGAACGCCGTGGCCGCGAGCGGCCCGACGCTGGCGCGAAACCACGCGGGCTTCGGCTCGGGAAAGCCGCTCATCGAAAACTCGACGCTTTGCGCCGCGTGGTGCAGCACCTGCGCCAGGTCCCACGCGCCGGTGCTGCGCGCAGGCTGGGTCTTCAGCGCGTCGAGCGTGCGCAGCGCATTCGCCAGCGAGTCGAAGGCGGGCGCATGGATCGCCGCCGGCGCCCCCAGCCACCACGCGGCGGGCACGCCCACCACCGCCGCACCGAGCACGGTGCGACGCAGCAGTGAACGACGCCCGGCGGCCATCGGTCAACGCGCCCGAGGCGTCAGACGCGTTCGAAGATGCCGGCGGCGCCCTGGCCCGTGCCCACGCACATCGTGACCATGCCGTACTTCAGGTTGTGGCGACGCAGCGCATGCACCACGGTCGCGGCGCGGATGGCACCGGTGGCGCCCAGCGGGTGGCCCAGCGCAATCGCGCCGCCCATCGGGTTGACCTTGGCCGGGTCGAGGCCGAGCGTGTTCATCACGGCGAGCGACTGGGCCGCGAAGGCTTCGTTCAGCTCGAACCAGTCGATGTCGCCGTGCTGCAGGCCGGCGTACTTGAGCGCCGCCGGGATCGCCTCGATCGGGCCGATGCCCATGATCTCGGGCGGCACGCCGCGCGCCGCGAAGCTGACGAAGCGCGCCAGCGGCTTCAGGCCGAACTGCTTCACTGCCTTTTCGCTGGCGAGGATCAGCGCGCCCGCGCCATCGCTCGTCTGCGAGCTGTTGCCGGCCGTGACGCTGCCCTTGGCGGCGAACACCGGGCGCAGCTTGGCCAGGCCTTCGAGCGAGGTGTCGGGGCGCGGGCCTTCGTCGAGGCTCACCGTGCGCGTCTTGACGATGGACTCGCCGGTGTCCAGGTTGGGGAAACGCGAGACAACGTCGATCGGCGTGATCTCATCGGCGAACTCACCGGCCTGCTGCGCCTTCAGCGCGCGCAGGTGCGATTCGAGCGCGAACGCGTCTTGCGCTTCGCGCGAGACCTTCCACTGCTGCGCGACCTTCTCGGCCGTCAGGCCCATGCCGTAGGCGATGCCGATGTTCTCGTCCTTGGCGAAGATCTCGGGGTTGAACGAGGGCTTGCCGCCGCCCATGGGCACGAGGCTCATCGACTCGGCACCGCCGGCGATCAGCACGTCGGCCTCACCGACGCGGATGCGGTCGGCCGCCATCTGGATGGCCGTGACGCCCGAGGCGCAGAAGCGGTTGACAGTGACACCGCCCACCGGCTTCGGGAAGCCGCACAGCGCGACCGCGATGCGGGCCATGTTCATGCCCTGCTCGCCCTCGGGGAACGAGCAGCCGATGATGGCGTCTTCGATGGCGCCCGGGTCGAGGTCGGGCACCTGCTTCATCGCGCTCTTGATCGCGGCGACCAAGAGGTCGTCCGGGCGCGTGTTCTTGAAATAGCCCCGGCCCGAACGGCCGATCGGGGTGCGGGTGGCGGCGACGATGTAGGCGTCTTGAACTTGCTTGCTCATGTCAGTCTCCTGTCGGAGTGATTCGATCTTGATCGGAGGCACGGCTGGCGTAGCGAGCGGACTCAGGGCGAGGCGCGGGTGCCCGCGAACAACCGGAACGACCTTCCTGGTCGTGAGGATTGTTCGTGGGCTGCAACGACGCCATGAGTTCGCGCAGTAGCCAGCTCAGTTGCGGACGGGCTTGCCGGTTGAAAGCATCCCCATGATTCGCTCTTGCGTCTTGGGGTGTTCGAGCAAGCTCACGAAGTGCTTGCGTTCCAGCGTCATCAGGTATTCCTCGGTGACCAGCGAACCGGCATCGACGTCACCCCCGCACAGCGTGTCGGCGATCAGCGCACCGAGGTGGAAGTCGTGCGCGCTGATGAAGTTGCCGTCGCGCATGTTGGCGAGCTGGGCCTTGATGGTGGCGATGCCGTTGCGGCCGGCCACCGGGAACAGCGCCCGGGCCGGGGCGCGGTAGCCGCTCTCGAACATCGCCTTGGCCTGCTGCGTGGCCACGTACAGCAGCTCGTCCTTGTGCGGCACGACCACGTCGCTCCACAGCAGGTAGCCGAGCTTGCGGTTCTCGATGGCGCTGGTGCCCACCTTGGCCATGGCCGCGGCCATCAGGCCTTCGGTCATGAACTTGAGTTGATCGGCGTTGGCGCCAGCCGCGTTGGCCATCTCGGACGCGCGGCGCGAGATGTAGGTCAGGCCGCCGCCGGCCGGGATCAGGCCCACGCCGACTTCGACCAGGCCCATGTAGCTTTCCATCGCGGCCACGCGCTTGTCGCAGTACACCGCGAGTTCGCAGCCACCGCCCAGCGCGATGCCGCGCATCGCGGCGACGACCGGCACGTTGGCGTAGCGCAGGCGCAGCATCGTGTCTTGCAGCTGCTTGACGATCGGCGCGATGCCCTTGGCGCCCTTGGACATGAACACCGGCATCATCGATTCGAGGTTGGCGCCGGCCGAGAACACGTCGTCGGGCGACCAGATCACCAGGCCCTTGTAGTTGGCTTCGGCCAAGGTCACGGCCTTGTCGAGGCCCTCGATCACGTTCGGGCTGATGAGGTGCAGCTTGGCGGTGATGCTGGCGATCAGCACCTCGCCGTCGAGCGTCCACAGGCGGATCTCGTCGTTCTTGAAGACCTCGGTGCCCGACTTCAGCGGGTCCGTTGCGCCCGAGCCCAGCACGGCCTCGGGGAAGTGCTGACGCTTGTAGACGTCGAGCTTGCTGGTGGGCACGTAGCTCTTCGTCGTGGCGCTCCACGAGCCTTCGGGCGTGTGCACACCGTCGCGGCCGTCGAACACCCAGTCGGGCAGGGGCGCGTTGGTGAGCGCCTTGCCCGCGTCGATGTCGGCCTTCACCCATTCGGCGACCTGCTTCCAGCCGGCTTGCTGCCACAGCTCGAACGGCCCCTGGTTGGCGCCGAAGCCCCAGCGCAAGGCGAAGTCGATGTCGCGTGCCGACTCGGCGATGTCGCCCAGGTGCACGGCGGCGTAGTGGAAGCCGTTGCGCAGCACGGCCCACAGGAACTGCGCCTGCGGGTTGGTCGATTCGCGCAGCAGTTTCAGGCGCTCGGCCGGGGCCTTCTTGAGCATGCGCGCGACGATCTCGTCGGCCTTGCCGGTGGCGGGCACGTAGTCGCCGGTGGCCAGGTCGAAGCGCAGGATGTCCTTGCCGACCTTCTTGAAGAAACCGCCGCCGCTCTTCTGGCCGAGCGCGCCTTTGGCGATCAGCGCCGTGGCCGCGGCCGGCGTGGCGTAGGTCGGGTAGAACGGGTCGGCCTGCAGGTTGTCCTGCATGGTCTTGGCGACGTGGACCATCGTGTCCAGGCCCACCACGTCGGTGGTACGGAAGGTGCCCGAACTCGCGCGGCCGAGCTTCTTGCCGGTCAGGTCATCGACCACCTCATAGGTCAGGCCGAACTTCTCGGCCTCGAGCATCGTGGACAACATGCCGGCAATGCCGATGCGGTTGGCGACGAAGTTGGGCGTGTCCTTGGCGCGCACCACGCTCTTGCCGAGCGCCGTGGTCACGAAGGTCTCGAGTTGGTCGAGGATCTCGGGGCGCGTCGTCGGCGTGGGGATCAGCTCCAGCAGCGCCATGTAGCGCGGCGGGTTGAAGAAGTGGATGCCGCAGAAGCGCGGGCGGATCGCCTCGGGCAGCACTTCGGACAGCTTGGTGATCGACAGGCCCGAGGTGTTGCTCGCCACGATGGCGTGCTCGTTCAGGAAGGGCGCGATCTTCGTGTACAGGTCGAGCTTCCAGTCCATGCGCTCGGCGATGGCCTCGATGATGAGGTCGCAGCCACGCAGCAGTTCGCTGTGCTCTTCGTAGTTGGCCTGCTGGATCAGCGCGGCGTCTTCGGGCACGCCCAGCGGCGCCGGCTTGAGCTTCTTCAAGCCCTCGACCGCCTTGCTGACGATGCCGTTCTTCGGGCCTTCTTTGGCCGGCAGGTCGAACAAGACCACCGGCACCTTGCAGTTGACCAGATGGGCCGCGATCTGCGCGCCCATCACACCGGCGCCGAGCACGGCGACCTTGCGGACATTGAAACGACTCATGGGAAGTTCTCCAAAGGAGGAATGTGTTTAGTTAGCGAAGACCTGTTCGGCGCCGGGCCGTCCCAAGCCGAACGGCGCCCCTTGGGGGCAGGAGCACCGCGACTGGGGGGCGGTCATTCGGTTCGGACCCAGGTCTGGCTGCGCCCGAACATCGGCGCGCCGACGTAGCCGCGCACTTCGAGCTTCTTGCCGCCATCCTGCGGCTTCAGCAGCACCTTGTAGACCTTGCCGTTCTCGGGGTCGAGCACGTGGCCGCCGTCCCACACGCCCTCCTTGTCGGCGTTCTTGCGAATGCCTTGCAGGATGGTCATGCCCAGGATGGGCTGGCCCTTGCGGGCGTCGGTGCATTCGTCGCACACCGCGTCGGCGGCAATGCTCGGGTCGAGGTACTTTTCGATCTTGCCGCTGAGCACACCACCGGTTTCGGTGATGCGCACGAGCGAGCGGTCTTTCTTGGTCTTCTCGTCCACCGTGCGCCACACCCCGACGGGCGTGGTCTGCGCAGCAGCGAGTCCGGCGGCCGCCACGAGCGCGGCAGCGATCAGCATGCGTTTCATGGCGGCTCCGGTGGATGCGGGCGGTGCAGCTTAGAACAGCGCCTCGTCCATTTCCATCAGGGGCTTGAGGCCGGCGCGCGCCGTGCGGATCAGCGTCGCCGTCTCGGGGAAGAGCTTGGCGAAGTAGAAGCGCGCAGTGATGACCTTGGCCTTGTAGAAGCTGTCGCCGCTGTCTTGCTTTTCGAGCGCGACCTTGGCCATGCGGGCCCAGAAGTAGCCCATCACCAGGTGGCCGACGACGCGCAGGTAATCAACGGCGGCGGCGCCCACTTCGTCCTGGTTGCCGAAGGCCTTCATGCCGATCTCGGTGGTGAGCTTCACGACCTTCTCGCCCAGGTCGGCCAGCGGGTTCACGAACTCCTGCATGGCTTCGTTGGTGCCTTCTTCCTCAACGAACTCTTGCACGATCTTGCCGAACTTGCGCAGCTTCGCGCCGTTGTCGGCCAGCACCTTGCGGCCCAGCAGGTCGAGCGACTGGATCGTGTTCGTGCCCTCGTAGATCATGTTGATGCGGGCATCGCGCACGTACTGCTCCATGCCCCACTCTTTGATGTAACCGTGGCCGCCGAAGACCTGCATGCAGGCCGAGGTGGCCGTCCAGGCGTTGTCGGTCAGGAAGGCCTTGATGATCGGCGTGATCAGCGCGACCAGCTCGCCGGCGGCCTTGGCCTCGTCGGCGTCGGCCGAGGTCAGCTCCTTGTCGAGCTGCAGCGAGGTCCACATGCCCAGCGCGCGGCCGCCTTCGGCGTAGGCACGCGCGGTCAGCAGCATCTTGCGCACGTCGGGGTGCACGATGATCGGGTCGGCCGGCTTGTCGAGCGCCTTCGGGCCCGACAGCGCGCGCATCTGGATGCGGTCTTTCGCGTAGACGACGGCGTTCTGGTACGCGATCTCGGTCAGGCCCAGGCCCTGGTTGCCCACGCCCAGGCGCGCCGCGTTCATCATCACGAACATGGCTGCCAGGCCCTTGTTGGGTTGGCCCACCAGCGTGCCGGTGGCGCCTTCGAGCACCAGCTGCGCCGTGGCGTTGCCGTGGATGCCCATCTTGTGTTCGAGGCCGGCGCAGAAGATCGGGTTGCGGCCACCCAGGCTGCCGTCGGCGTTGACGTGGTACTTCGGCACCACGAAGAGCGAGATGCCCTTCGAGCCCTCGGGCGCGCCCGGCAGGCGGGCCAGCACCAGGTGGATGATGTTCGGCGCGAGGTCGTGTTCGCCGGCCGAGATGAAGATCTTGGCGCCGGTGATCTTGTAGGTGCCGTCGGCCTGCGGTTCGGCCTTGGTGCGCAGCAGGCCCAGGTCGGTGCCGCAATGCGGTTCGGTCAGACACATGGTGCCGGTCCACTCGCCGCTGGTCAGCTTGGGCAGGTAGGTCTTCTTCTGCTCGTCGGTGCCGTGCGCGTGCAGGGCTTCATAGGCGCCGTGCGACAGGCCGGGGTACATCGTCCAAGCCTGGTTGGCCGAGTTGAGCATTTCATAGAAGCACTGGTTCACCACATGCGGCAGGCCCTGGCCACCGTAGGCCGGGTCGCAGCTCAGCGCAGGCCAGCCGCCTTCGACGTACTGCGCATAGGCTTCTTTGAAGCCCTTGGGCGCGGTGACCTCGTGCGTCTCTTTGTTCAGCGTGCAGCCTTCTTCGTCGCCGCTCTGGTTGATCGGGAAGATCACCTGCGAGGCGAACTTGCCACCTTCTTCGAGCACGGCGTTGATGGTGTCGGCATCAATGTCAGCATGCGGCGGCAGCGCCTTCAGCTCATCGACGACGTTCAGCACTTCGTGCATCAGGAACTGCATGTCGCGCAGGGGCGGGTTGTACTGGGCCATCGTGGACTCCTTGAAGTGTTGTGTGTCGAAGAGGGAAAACGGAAAGGGGCGGGAGGGAAAACGTCGCCCGGCTCAGCCGAGCTCGGCCACGGCCGAATTGCGCGGGGCCGGCTTGGTGCCCTGCATCAAGGCCTGGCCCGCAGGCGTGGCGTAGTGGCTGATGATGCGGTTGAGCGCGGCGCGCGCCCGTTCGAGCGCGCCGGGGTTGCACAGAAAACGCGCGTCGTGGTGCAGCGAGAGGATCAAGCCATGGATCTCGAAGAGCACCTGCTTGGCGTCGCAGTCTTCAGGGAAATGCTTTTCTTCGATGGCGATGTGGATGGCGCGTTGCAGCGCCGATTGCCAGTCGCGCACCATGCCCACCAGCGCCTCGCGCACGGGGCCGGGGCGGTCGTCGAACTCGACCGCGCCACTGATGTAGATGCAGCCCGAATCGACCTCGACCGACACGCGCTTGAACCAGCGTTCGAGCATGGCCTTCAGGCGCAACATGCCGCGCGGCTCGCGCAGCGCTGGAAAGAACACCTCTTCCTCGAACTTGCGGTGGTACTCGCGGATGACCGAGATCTGCAGCTCTTCGCGCGACCCGAAGTGCGCGAACACGCCCGACTTGCTCATGCCCGTCACCTCGGCCAGCGCCCCGATCGACAGGCCTTCGAGGCCCATGTTCGACGCCAAGCTCAGCGCGGCCTCCAGGATGTGGGCGCGCGTCTGCTGACCCTTCTGCAGGCTTCTGGCTTCGCGGGATTTGGCGGCGGGTGCACCCATGGCGCAGGACAGGATGAAACGAACGATCGTTCTATTTTTGCAGACTTTGCGCGCGCAATGCAAACAGATTTCGCGGCCGGGCAAGGGATTTCGCTGTCGCCGTTCGTGACCGGCTGCACGTTGGCCTTGAATGCCTCGGTCTTCGATCATGGTTTCGTGATCTGCGCGTGACAAGGGCCGGCCCGTTGCGGAGGCCCTGCGCGGGCAGGCACGAAAGTTGGAGGAAGCCCGTGGATTGGATTACGCTTCGCTCGCAAGGAGACAACATCCGTGGAAGTGCTGCAACTGGACGTCTCGGGTCGCCCGCAATCGTGGATTTCGGCCAAGGAAGCCGCGGTCATCTACGCCAGCGATGGTGTGGCGTGGACGCTGGGCGACGCCTTTGTCGTGATGCGCGGCGGCACCCAACGGCGCACGGGCCTGCAGTCGCGCATCGAGGTGCACCCCATCGTCGCGGTGCGCGGCGCGGTGCCCACGCGGGCCTGGCGGCAGACGCCGGCGCTGTCGAACCCGAAGCTCTTCGCCCGTGACCGGCAGCTCTGCGCCTACTGCGGCGGACGCTTCCCGGCCGATGACCTGACGCGCGAACACATCACCCCCACCTCGCGCGGCGGCCACGACACCTGGATGAACTGCATCACGGCTTGCCGCGCCTGCAACGGCCACAAGGGCAACCGCATGCCCGAAGAGGCCAACATGTCGCTGCTGTACCTGCCCTACGTGCCGAGCCTGCACGAGGACATGATCCTGCGCGGCCGACGCATCCTGGCCGACCAGATGGACTTTCTGCTGGCCAGCGTGCCGAAGCACAGCCGATTGCGGACTTAGTTGGCCCCCCAGTCGCTCCGCTCCTGCCCCCCGAGGGGCGCCGCCTGGCGGCCAGGCAAAGCCGGCTCCGCTGGCGTTGCTTGATCGTTCGCGCTGCTACGCAGCGGCTCTGTGCCTGATCCAGGCTTCCAGTTCTGCGTCTACCTGACTTGCAGCATCGAACTGGATCGCGTGCCAGCCGTGCGCCTTCGCGGCAGCGACGTTCGCCGGCATGTCGTCGATGAAGACGGTGTCGCCGGGGCGCGTGCCGAAGCGCCTGTCCATCAACTGGTAGATCGCCGGCTCGGGTTTCACGAGCTTGTCGTGCGCAGAGAAGATGCCGCCCTTGAAGCGCGCGAAGACGGGCGGACGGCTCACGTGCGCGATGTAGGGCTCGGGCATGTTCGACAGAAAGTACAGCGCGTGGCCTTGGGCGTGCAGTCGCTCGATCAGTCTGGCGGTGCCGGCTTGCAGCACCAGCTCTTCGGGCACGGCCTCGACGACCGTCCGCACCTCATCTGGAGAGAGCGCAGAGCCCTGCGCAATGCGCGCGGCAAGTTCGTCGATGCTCACGGTGCCACGGTCGAACTCGCTCCAGTGCGCGCCGAAGACCTGTGCCGCCAGTTCACGCGCCGTGAACTCGTCGTGCGCGTGCCGCGGCAGCACCTGCTGCAGCAACACCTCGGGGCGCCAGCGGAAGAGCACGCCGCCGAAGTCGAAGACGATGTTCTTCATGCGCGCAGCCGTGCCAGCAGCCCGGCCGTCGAGCCGTCGAGCCCTTGGGCGTCACCGCTCGCCAAGCGCGGCAGCAGGTCGTTGCACAGCGCCTTGCCGAGTTCGACGCCCCACTGGTCGAAGCTGTTGATGCCCCACAGCGCACCGCTGGTGAACACCCGGTGCTCGTACATCGCCACCAGCGCGCCGAGGCTGCGCGGGTTGAGCTGGTCGAGCAACAGCGTGGTGCTCGGCCGGTTGCCGGGGAAGCTGCGGTGCCGGGCCAGCGTGTTCGGGTCGAGGTCGGGGGCCGCCGTCGGGGCCTTCTCATGGAGCGCCTGCGCCGTGTGCTTGCCCAGCATCAGTGCCTGGGCCTGGGCCAGGCCGTTGGCGAGCAGCTTCTGGTGCAGGACGGGCCAGGCGTGCGTGGGCTGCTTGACGAGGATGAACTCGACCGGCACCACGTCCGTGCCCTGGTGCAGCATCTGGAAGTAGGCGTGCTGGCCGTTGGTGCCGGGCTCGCCCCACACGACCGGGCTGGTGGCGAAGGGCAGGCTCGCGCCGCCGGCATCGACGCACTTGCCGTTGCTTTCCATCTCCAACTGCTGCAGGTAGGCCGGCAGGCGCCGCAAGCCCTGGTGGTAGGGCGCGACGCTGCGGCTCGTGAAGCCATGGAAGTTGCGGTACCAGACGTCGATCAAGCCCAGCAGCACGGGCAGGTTCTTCGCCAGCGGGGCTTCGGCGAAGTGCCGGTCCATCGCGTGCGCGCCGGCCAGCAGCGCGCGGAAGTTCTCGGCGCCGATGGCCAGCGCGATGGGCAGGCCGATGGCCGACCACATCGAGTAGCGGCCGCCGACCCAGTCCCAGAAGCCGAAGGTGGTCGTGATGCCAAACGCGGCCGCCGCGGTCACATTGGTGGTGGTGGCGACGAAGTGCTTGGCGATGTCGGTGCCGCCGCTCGCTTCGAACCAGGCCTTCGCGGCGTGCGCGTTGGCCATGGTCTCTTGCGTCGTGAAGGTCTTGCTGGCGACGATGAAGAGCGTCTCACGGGCCTTCAGCTTGCGCAGCACGGGCGCGAGGTCGTGGCCATCGACGTTCGAGACGAAGTGGAACTGGATGCCCGGATGCACGAAGGCGTCGAGCGCGGGCACCACCATCTGCGGCCCGAGGTCGCTGCCACCGATGCCGATGTTGACGACATGGCGGATGCCGCTGGCTGCCGTGTCGCGGATGGTCTCGACGTAGGCGAGCATCGCGTCCAGCACCTCGTGCACCTCGCTGCTGAACGGGCCCTGCCCCCGTGGTGCGCGCAAGGCGGTGTGCAGCACGGCGCGGCCCTCGGTGCCGTTGATCGGCGCGCCCGCGAACATGGCGTCGCGCCGCGCTTCGAGGCCGCACTCGCGCGCGAGGTCGAGCAGGAAGTGCAGCGTCGCCGTGTCGATGCGGTTCTTCGACAGGTCGGCGAAAACCTCGGGGGCCTCGACGCTCAGCGACGCGAAACGCCCCGGGTCGCGCTCGAAGGCATCGCGCAGGTCGAAGTCACGCCCGTGCGCTTCGTAGTGGCCGCGCAGGGCCGCCCACGCTTCGGTTCGATCGCAACGCAATGTCATTCACACCCCTCGGTCGATGAGTACATTGCCCGCCCCCTGCAGGGATGCGGGTCGGCTTCAGCGCGGCCTGGCGCTCGGCCTGCTTCGTGATTCACTTCTTCAGGTCGTTGATGAGTTGATCGAGCTTGGCCGCATCGGCCGCAAACGCGCGGATGCCCTCGGCCAGCTTCTCGGTCGCCATCGCATCGGCGTTGAGCGCGTAGCGGAAGCTGGCTTCGTTGTAAGTGACGGCGTGGATCGCCTCGGCCTTGGCGGCCACCGGGTCGAGCACGCGCGGCACCGGCGCGTCGCTCGCCTGCAGTTGCGCCATCAACTCCGGGCTGATGGTCAGCAGGTCGCAGCCGGCCAGCGCGACGATCTGACCAACGTTGCGGAAGCTCGCGCCCATGACCTCGGTCGAGATGTCGAACTTCTTGTAGTAGGTGTAGATCTGCCGCACCGACTTCACGCCGGGGTCGTTGGCGCCGGCGTTGGCGGCTTCGTCCCACGACGATCCGGCCGATTTCTTGTACCAGTCGTAGATGCGTCCGACGAAGGGCGAGATGAGCTGCACGCCGGCTTCGCCGCAGGCCACGGCCTGGCAGAAGGCGAACAGCAGCGTGAGGTTGGTATGGATGCCTTCGCGCTCGAGCGTGCGGGCGGCCTGGATGCCTTCCCACGTAGCGGCGACCTTGATCAGCACCCGCTCTCGGCCGATGCCCTGCTCTTCGTACAGCGCGATCAGGCGGCGCGCGCGGGCCACGGTGCAGGCGGTATCGAAGCTCAGCCGCGCATCGACCTCGGTCGAGACACGTCCCGGCACCACCTTCAATATTTCGACGCCAAAGCGCACCAGCACCTGGTCGACGATGCCTTCGAGCGGCAGCGCCTTGTGAGCCGCCACCGTCTCGGCCAGCAGCGGCGCGTAGTCAGGCTGCTGCACGGCCTTGAGGATCAGTGACGGGTTGGTCGTCGCGTCGCGCGGGGCGAAGGCGGCGAGCTGCTTGAAGTTGCCGGTGTCGGCAACGACGGTGGTGTGCTGCTTGAGCTGGTCGAGTTGGTTCATGTGGCGTGATCCCTCCGTTGCAAGTGCCATTAGAACGCGGGTCGAGAGGGCCGGTTCAGAATACGGGCACCTTCGTTGACCCGTCCCCCATGTCCTTCGACCTCGTGTTCTTCGGCGGTACCGGCGACCTGACCTGGCGCAAACTGATGCCCGCGCTCTTCCAGGCCTTTCGCCACGGCAAGCTGCCCGATGGCGGACGCATTCTCGCCGTCGCCCGCGACACCCAGACCGACACGCAATACCGCGCGTGGCTCAAGGCGCGCTTCCAGGACGTCGAAGGCGCCAAGCGCCCCACCGACGACGAGTTCGCCCGCTTCGCCGAGTTGCTGCACTACCGGCGCATGGACTTGTCGCAGCCGGCCGACTACGCCAAGCTGAAGAACTGGCTTGCCG
The DNA here is from genome assembly GCF_056676035.1 of Piscinibacter sp. PDB5-1. Taxonomy (NCBI): domain Bacteria; kingdom Pseudomonadati; phylum Pseudomonadota; class Betaproteobacteria; order Burkholderiales; family Sphaerotilaceae; genus Piscinibacter; species Piscinibacter sp. PDB5-1. The sequence continues at coordinate 1,067,818 of NZ_JBWVZL010000002.1, forward strand.
AGCGCCAGGCCGACACCGCGGTGCTGTACCTGGCCACGGCGCCGCACCTCTTTCCAGTGATCTGCGAGCAGCTGGGCGCGGCCGGGCTCAACGGCCCGCAGGTGCGTGTGGTGCTCGAAAAACCGCTCGGCCACGACCTGCAGAGCGCGCAAGAAATCAACCGCGTCGTGCGCTCGGTGTTCAGCGAAACGCAGGCCTTCCGCATCGACCACTACCTGGGCAAGCCCTCGGTGCAGAACCTCATGGCGCTGCGCTTCGGCAACGCGCTGTTCGAGCCGCTGTGGCGGCGCGAGAGCATCGCCAACATCCAGATCACGCTGGCCGAAGGCCTGGGCGTGGGCACGCGCGGCGACTTCTATGACCGCACCGGCGCGCTGCGCGACATGATCCAGAACCATGCGCTGCAGTTGCTGACGATGGTGGCGATGGAGCCGCCGCCGGCCAACGACGCCGACGCGATCCGCGACGAAAAGCTCAAAGTGCTGCGCTCGCTGAAGCCCTTCACCGAAGAGAGCGTGGCGCGCGACGTGGTGCGCGGACAGTACCGCGCCGGCAACGCGGCGGGCGGCCCAGCAGTGGGCTACCTGCAGGAAGACAAGGTGCCGGCGGGCAGCCACTGCGAGACCTTCGTCGCGCTGCGCACCGAGGTGCAGAACTGGCGCTGGGCGGGCGTGCCCTTCTACCTGCGCACCGGCAAGCGGCTGGCCGAGCGCAACGCCGAGATCGTCGTCAACTTCCGGCCGACGCCGCACAGCATCTTTCCGGGCGTGAACCGGCCCAACAAGCTGGTGATCAAGCTGCAACCCGAAGACGGGCTGGAACTGCACCTGCTGGCCACGAAAGGCGCCAGCCAGGGCGAGGCGCTGTCGCCCGTCTTCTTGGACCTGGACTTCGACAAGGCCTTCGCCGAGAACCGCGTCGGGGCCTACGAGCGGCTGCTGCTGGAGGCCATCGCAGGGCGGCTCAACCTCTTCGTGCGCAGCGACGAACAAGAGCAAGCCTGGCGCTGGGTCGAGCCCATTTTGCGGGCCTGGGCGCGCGACAGCTCCGGCCCCCGACCCTATGCCGCGGGCACCTGGGGCCCGGCGGCCGCCAGCGCGCTGGTGGCACGCGAAGGCTTCATCTGGTCCGAAGAAGAATGAGCGCCTGAAAGGCCACGGGCCTGCGTGCAGCGGTTGTCGCTGAACGGCAGGCCCGAGGGCGCAGGGACAGCGAAAACTCAGGCGCTGGGCGCGTCTGGCACGGTCTCTTCCGCCATCAGCAGCCCGTCGATGCCGTACAAGCGGGCCAGCGACACCAGCTTGGGCGGCGCCTGCCGCACCGCCAGCCGCTTGCCGAAGGCTTGCGCCCGGCGCTGGCATTCGATCAGCACGGCCAGCGCCGCCGAATCGAACTGCTGCAGGCCCGAGGCATCGACGGTGACCACCGCCTCGGCGTCGGTTTTCAGCTCCTGCTGCATGGCCTGCGACAGCATGCGCTGCGTGTCGCGGGCCTCGCGCGTGGTGATGGTGGTGGGCAGGACCAGCATGTCGCGTGCGGCGGTGCCGGGCTTCAGCTGCGCCCGGCCGCCGAGGCCTTGTTGCGCTCGGTCAGCTTGGCGATCAGGCCGTCGATGCCGCCCGCGGTGATCTCTTGCTGGAAGGTGCCCTTGTAGTTCTCGACCAGCCACACGCCGACCACGTTCACGTCGTAGATCTTCCACGCGTCGCCCGACTTTTCGAGGCGGTAGTCCAGCTGGATGGGCTCGCCCTTGCCACGGATTTCGGTGCGCACCAGCACCTCGTTCGCGTCGGCCGTGCCACGGAAGGGCTTGAGCTGCACGGTCTGGTCTTTCACCTGCGCCAGGGCCCCGGCGTAGGTACGCACCAGCAGGGTCTTGAACTCTTCTTGCAGGCGCTTTTGCTGCTCGGGTGTGGCCTGGCGCCAGTGGCGGCCGACCGCCGAAGCCGTCATGCGCTGAAAGTTCACGTGCGGCATGACCTTGGTCTCGACCAGGGCCATCACCTTGTTGACGTCACCGGCCTGGATCGACTTGTCAGCCTTGGCGGCGTCGAGCACCTCTTGCGAGACCTGCTTGACCAGCGCGTCGGGCGCCTGCGCGGCCTGCGCCACCGAGGCAAAGGCCATCAGCGCAACCGCGGAAATCCAAGAAAAAACACGTTGGCGAAACATTGAGAAATCCTTTCTTCTGCTCACGGCCCCGAAGGGCCAGCGTTGGAGTGACCGGAGGGCAAAGAGTTCGGCGCCGGTGGTCGTCGTGAGTTCAGGCCGTGGCTGACATCAGCACCCGGCTGGCGGTGACAACGCGGCACGCGCCGAAACGGTTGTCCCAGCTTGCCATGACCGCTCGACCAACCAGGGTTTTCATCGCGGCTTCGGCGCTGCGGGCGCGCTCGCGGGCGCGCTCGCGGGTGCGCTGGCAGGGGCCGCAGCGGGTGGCGCAGAAGCCGGCGGTGGGGCGGCAGGCGGTGGGGCGTCGGTCCCTTCTTCGTCCCATTCTTCTTCGGGCTCTTCGGGCACGTCGCCGTCGTACACCAGGTTCTTGCGGCGTTGCAGGTAGGCGTCGCGCGTGAACACGTATTTATCGAGCGCGATGTCGTCGAGCATGCGCGTCGCGCCCAGCAGGTTGGCGCGCTCGTTGACCGCGCCGAGCCCCACCGTGAAGGCACGCGCGCCATCGGCGCTGATCGCCAGCGTGGGCGAGATCGAGCGGTCGATCGGCAGGGCGAACGAGTCACGCAGCGTCGAGGGGCCGAAGATCGGCCACACCACGTAGGGGCCCGAGGCCACGCCCCAGCGGCCGAGCGTCTGGCCCAGGTCTTCACTCTGCCGGTCGAGCCCGAAGCTCGAGGCCACATCGAAGATGCCGCCCAGGCCGAACACTGTGTTGGTGCCGACGCGGATGACGTCCTGGAAGCCGTTCGTCACCTTGCCTTGCAGGAAGTTGTTGACGGCTGACCACGCGTCGCTGAAGTTGCCGAAGAAGTTGGTCACGCCAGTGCGCACGGGTTGCGGCACAGCCTTCGTGTAGCCGGTGGCCACGGGCTTGAGCACGGCCTCATCGACTGCGTCGTTGAAGGCGAAGACCTTGCGGTTCCAGTTTTCCCACGGGTCGGCGCGCTGGGCGGCGGTCGGCGGCGCGCCAGCACCACCGGTGGTCGCGCAGGCCGTCATCAACACGGCGAAGCCCAGGACCGCCAGGCGACTGCCCAGGCGCCCGAAGAAGCGCAGCGCGTTCACTTCTTGTCGGCAGGGGCCGGAGTCTCTGCCGCTTTGTTGAACAGGAACTGGCTGATCAGGTTTTCAAGCACCACCGCCGATTGCGTGTTGGTGATGACATCGTCAGCCGCGATGTTGACGGTGGCGCCGCCGGGTTCGAGACCCAGGTACTGCTCACCCAGGAGGCCCGCCGTGAGGATCTTGGCCGAGCTGTCTTTCGGGAAGGGGTAGCGCTTTTCCATCTGCACCACGACCTTCGCCTGGAAGCTTTGCGGATCGAACGTGATCGACTCGACCCGGCCCACGACCACACCCGCGCTCTTGACGGCTGCGCGCGGTTTGAGCCCGCCGATGTTGTCGAACACAAACGTGACCTTGTAGGTCTCCGCGAAATTCAGACTCAGGAGGTTGCCCGCCTTGAGGGCCAAAAAGAGGATGGCGGCCGCGCCGATCAGCACGAACAGCCCCACCCACACGTCATGACGCGATTTCTGCATCGCTTACTCCGTCAAACCACTTGTCGATCAAATCGAGAACATCATCGCCGTCAGCACGAAGTCGAGCCCCAGCACCGCCAACGAAGCCATGACGACGGTGCGGGTGGTCGCGGCCGACACGCCCTCGGGCGTCGGCTTGCAGGTGAAGCCCTGCAAGAGCGCCACGAAGGTGACGGTGAAGCCGAAGACCAGGCTCTTGATGACGCCGTTGCCCACGTCGGACCACACATCGACCCCGCCTTGCATCTGCGACCAGAACGCGCCAGCGTCCACGCCGATCAGTTGCACGGCCACCAGCCAGCCGCCCATCACGCCGACCGCACTGAACACCGCGGCGAGAAAGGGCATGGCGATCACGCCCCCCCAGAAGCGCGGCGCGAGCACGCGCTTGACCGGGTCCACCGCCATCATTTCCATCGCCGCGAGTTGCTCACCAGCTTTCATCAGGCCGATCTCGGCAGTGAGCGAGGTGCCCGCGCGGCCGGCGAAGAGCAGTGCGGTGACCACGGGCCCGAGCTCGCGAACGAGCGACAGCGCGACCAGCAAGCCCACCGCCTCGGACGAACCGTAGCGTTGCAAGGTGTAGTAGCCCTGCAGCGCCAGCACGAAGCCGACGAACAAGCCCGACACGGTGATGATCGACAGCGAGCGGTTGCCCAGGAAGAACACCTGGTCGGCCACCAGCCGGGCCCGCGCGAAGCTCGCGCCCACCAGCATCACCAGTTGAACGAACAGCTTCGCGGCACTGCCGATGTCGGCCAGCTTGCTGCGCACCGCGAAGCCGATCGCGGACGGGCCCCAGCCGCTCATCGCACCGCCCCCACGCCGAAGTCGTCGGCCACCGGCACCGCCGGGTAATGAAAACGCACCGGGCCGTCGGACTGACCGCCCACGAACTGCTGCACCAGCGGGTCTTCACTGGCGCGCATTTCAGCGGGGGTGCCCTGCGCCGCAATGCGGCCGTTGGCGATGAAAACCACGTGGTCGGCGATCAGGAAGGTCTCGTCCACGTCGTGCGACACCACGATGCTGGTGACGCCAAGCGCGTTGTTCAACTCGCGGATCAGCGACGCGGCCACGCTCATCGAGATCGGGTCCAGGCCTGCGAAGGGCTCGTCGTACATGATGAGGTCGGGGTCGAGCGCGATCGCCCGCGCCAGCGCCACGCGCCGCGCCATGCCGCCCGACACCTGTGAAGGCAGCAGGTCGCGCGCACCGCGCAGGCCCACCGCGTTGAGCTTCATCAGCACCAAATCGCGGACCATGGCCTCGCTGAGGTTCGTGTGTTCGCGCAAGGGGAAGGCCACGTTGTCGAACACCGACAGGTCGGTGAACAAGGCCCCGAACTGGAACAGCATGCCCATGCGACGCCGCGCCGCGTAGAGCCCCGTCGTGTCGAGCGTGCCGAGGTCGATGCCGTCGAAAATCACCTGTCCCTTCATCGGCGCCAGTTGGCGGCCGATCAGGCGCAGCACCGTCGTCTTGCCGCCGCCCGAGGTGCCCATCAAGGCCATCACCTTGCCGCGAGGAACGACCAGATCGATGTTTTCGAGGATCACACGGTCACCGTAACCGCACGTGACTTGGCGCAGTTCGATGAGATTCTCTGGCGTGGCGGGGGAAGGGGTGGGGACGGACATGGGTGCGGGAGCCGGGCGCCGCAAAGGGGTAACCCGAAATCATAAGGGCTGGCACAAGCCCCTGCGCCGCCCCACCGACACCCCCGATGGGGCGACGGGCGGCGACCCACCCCGGACGAGCGGCGGCGAATTCCAACCGGGCTTCACGAAAATTCCCCCCAACGGAAAAGGAACCGCCCATGAACCGACTGCCCACCCCCTGGAAGTTCACGCCCCGGCCCAAGAGCGCCGCCGGCTTCACGCTGATCGAAGTGATGATCACGGTGGCGATCGTGGGCATTCTTGCGGCGGTGGCGATACCGGCGTACAGCGACTACGTCATTCGGGGAAACATTCCGCAGGCCACGAGTCGGCTGGCGACGATACAGGTGCGGATGGAGCAGTTTTTCCTGGACAACCGCACCTACGTCGGGGGCCCCGCGTGCGCCGCCGACACCACCAACCGGTACTTCGATTTTGCGTGCGTGACCACCGCAACGGCTTTCACTGCAACGGCAACGGGCAAAGGCTCGATGACGGGATTCGGGTACACCATCACCCAGGCCAACGCAAAAGCGACTAGTGCGGTGCCATCAGGTTGGACCGCCCCCAGCCCGAACAACTGCTGGGTGATCAAAAAGGGAGGTGTATGTTGAACACGCCTCACGCGCGCGGGTTCAACATCATCGAATTGATGGTGGCGCTGGTGATTCTGTCCGTCCTGCTGATGGTGGGTGCCCCCAACCTGGGAACGTGGATCCAGAACACCCGCGTCAGAAACGCCGCCGAAGCCGTGCAGAACGGCTTGCAGATCGCCCGGGCAGAAGCCGTTCGGCGCAACACAACCGTGCGGTTCCAATTGGTGACCAGTTTGGCCAGCGGCTGCACGCTGTCCACCAGCGGCACGAACTGGGTCGTCAGCCTCGACGACGCCACCGGGAGTTGCGGCGCCACGCCTGGCGCCCAGGCCTCGGACCCTGCACCTCGCATCATCCAGGCCCGTGCCGGCGCCGATGGCTCCTCCGGTGTTCAGGTCACCGCCGGACAAAGCGCCATCACGTTCAACAGCCTCGGCGCGGCCACCCCCGCCCCGACCAACATCGCCATCAGCAACTCGACCGGCACCTGCGTGGCCGATGGCGGCGAAATTCGCTGCCTGCGCATCGAGGTCACCCCTGCCGGCCAGGTCCGCATGTGCGACCCGCGCATTGCCGTGACCGATCCGCCCGATCCCCAAGGATGCATGCAATGAACCCCACCCGTCTTCGCACGCGCCCGGCACGGCTGCGCGGCTTCACCATCCTGGAGGCCCTCGTCGCATTGCTGATCTTTTCGATCGGCGTGCTGGCCCTCGTCGGCTTGCAGGCGGCGTCGATTCAACAGACCAGCGTCTCGAAGTACCGGTCCGAAGCCAGCCTGTTCGCAGAAGAACTCATCGGTCAAATGTGGGCCAGCGAGCGCGTGGTCACGACCTTGCAGACCAACTTCAACACCGGTGGGGCGAACTACAACACCTGGGCTGCCCGGGTGCAGGCGGCGCTGCCCGGGGCCACGGCCGCCAACGCGCCCACGGTCGTGGTCGGCGCAGACTCGCTCGTCACGATCACCCTCTTCTGGAAGGCCCCCAGCGAGCCTGCGGCCGAACCGGCCCACCGCTACACGGTCGTCACCCAGATTCGCTGAGCAGCACAGGAGCACAGCTTGAATTCGAACCGAGTCACAAGAGCCCGACGAGGCGCAGGCTTCAGCCTGGTCGAGGTCATGATCGGCCTCCTGATCGGCATGATCGCCGTCGTCGTGATGATGCAGGTCTTCTCGACCTCAGAGGGGTTCAAACGCACCACGACCGGCGGCGCCGACGCGCAAACCGCCGGCGCCATCGCCCTGTACGGCCTTCAGCGCGACTTGCGACAAAGCGGCCACGGCATGAATGCACTGCCCATCATTGGTTGCAATCTGCAGTTGCGTGGTGGCGTGACGCTGAACCAGATGGCGCCCGTCACCATCAACCACGCCGACATCCCCCCGGGCGACGCCAACACCGACACGTTGTTGATCACGTACAGCAACACCAACGGTGCGCCCGAAGGCGATCGGGTGTCTGCCCAGCCCGCCGCCAACGTCTTCACGATGACCACGCCGGGGGCATTCCGCGTCAATGACCATGTGGTGGTCATCCCTACCCCTCGGCCGGCGACTTGCACCCTCACCCTGACCACAGTCTCCGCAATCACCGGCCTCAACGTACAGGTCGTGAGCGGCACCGCTGGCGTCGTCGGCGGCCAGTTGTACAGCCTGGGCACGCAGCCCCGCGTGATTGCCTACGCCATTCGCAACGGAGACCTCACCCGTTGCGATTTCATGGCGCAGGACTGCCGTGCGACCGCCAGCGTGGCCGATCGCGCCATCTGGGTGCCTGTCTCCAGCAACATCGTCAGCCTCCGAGCCCAGTACGGCCACGACCAGACGCCCACGGTGAATGGCTCGGCAGACTACTTCGACACCGCCACACCCACGAATCGCTGCGGTTGGGCGCGCGTGAATTCGCTGCGGTTGGCCCTTACGGCGCGCAGCAGCCAGTTCGAGAAAGAGGCAGTTACCACCGCGGCGCCTCAGTGGGCCAGTTCGGCGAGTGCCGCCAATGCCGACTTGCGAACCATCGACGTGTCCGGCGACGCGAACTGGCAGAGGTACCGCTACCGGGTGTTCGAGACCACATCGCCGCTCAAGAACATGTCGTGGCTCAACACGTCCAGTGATGTGCAGTCGACGTGCACGTCCTGGCCGGCCGCAGCGGTTTAACGGAGTCGGCTCATGCATCTGAGAAAAAAATCCGTCATGCACGCCCGCGACAACCGACACCAGCGCGGTGTGGTGCTGCTGCTGGCCCTCATTCTTCTCGTGGTGCTGACCCTGGCCGGGTTGGCCCTCGTCCGCTCGGTCTCTACCAACACGATGATTGCGGGCAACCTGTCCTTCAAACAATCGGCCACCCACGCGGGAGACGTTGGCATTGAAGACGCCATCACCTGGCTGATGTCGGTTGACCCGACGGTGCTCAACGACAACGTGACATCAGGGACGCGCAAGTACCTGGCAACCCGCTCTGACCCGGCATCGAACCAAAGCTGGGCTGCGTACTGGGACACGCTGCCTGCCACCGCCATCAACGCCCTCCCGCAAAACGCCTCGACCGGCAACACCGTGTCATACGTGATCCAGCGGCTGTGTGCGTCGGCGGGTGAGCCGGCCAGCTCCGGTTGCTCGGTCTCGCCCGTCGAAGCCGAGAACGTCGGTAACAGCAAGGGTGGCGGCACTCCAAAAATCACACCCGACCCGCAGGTGTACTACCGCATCACCGCACGCATCACAGGCCCGAGAGACACGATCAGCTTCGTTCAAGCGGTGATCTCACTGTAGTCGGCAACGCATCCAGCCACGTCACCCCGGACATCTTCTACACGTCACGCGTGCAACAGCGCGTGGCTTCATACCGAGAGGTAGCCATGACTTCCTATACCAGTCGCCACCTTGTGTTGGCCCTGACGCTGCTGGGGATCGTCATCCCGAGCGGCCGCGCGGCAGAAACCGAACTGGCGCCATCGCCCTTGGTGACCTCGGCGCCGCTGTCGGTGTTGCCCAATCTGATGTTCATCCTGGACGACTCCGGGTCCATGGCGTGGTCGCACATGCCCGACACGGTCACCAACTTTGCCGGCAGTTCCTCTTCGCCTCGCTATGGCTACAGAAGCTCGCAGTGCAACGGCGTCTACTACAACCCTCAGATCACTTACTTGCCACCGCTGAATGCCAGCGGGGTCGCCTATCCCGATTCGAGCTTCACCGCGGCCTGGAAGAACGGCTACAACCAGAGCGCCGGAACGGTCAATCTGAGCACCAGTTTCTACGCCTATGGCAACGGCGAGGATGGCACGGACGACACCACGCAGTACAGCGGCCTGAACGGCAACCGCGACACCCTGCAAGCGGCCTACTACTTCACATACTCGGGTTCCCAGACGACGTCGCGCCAGCAGAACTACCTCAGCTCTTCGAGCACGTTCTACCAAGAGTGCGCCAGCACCATCGGCTCCGCGCCTGGATCTGCGGTCTTCACGCGAGTCACCGTGAACGGCACCAGCGGGCCCAGCACCCGTCCTGACGAGCGAACAAACTTCGCCAACTGGTTCAGCTACTACCGCACGCGTATGCTGATGATGAAGACGGCCACCGGCCGGGCCTTCAGCACGGTGGGCGACCGCTACCGCGTCGGCTTCATGTCCCTGCACAGCAATGTCACGGGCAGCGGCATTCCCCAGGCCATTTCGGTCAGTGACTTCGGGTCTACGCAGAAGACGACCTGGTACAGCCGGCTCTATGCTTCGTACCCGAGCGGCGGCACGCCGATCCGGTATGCGCTGTCACGCGCGGGACGGATGTACGCCGGCACGTCGATTGCGTCCGGCAACGTCACCCTGAGTGACCCCGTTCAGTACTCGTGCCAGAAGAACTTCACCCTGCTGTCCACCGACGGCTACTGGAACGGATCGGGCGGCGAGCGCATCGACGGCACAGCCATCGGCAACGAGGACGCCGACGACCCTCGCCCCTTCTACGACGGCGGCACGGTGACGCCGTACTACCGCGCCACGGTGCAAATCTCGGGCAACAACACCACGAGCATCACCGGCATCACGGTGGACGGTCGGCAGATCATGTCGGGCCCCACCAGCAACTCGAACAACCGCGACACGGTGGCAAACCGCGTCACCGCCGCCATCAACAACTGCACGACCACGCAGCAGGGCAACTGCACGATCACGGGTTATTCCGCGGTGCGCTCGGGCAGCACGGTGACCATCACAGCGCCCAGCGCCAGCTCGGCAACGCCATCTGTCACGCGAACGGGCAGCATGACGACCACCGTCACCGCGTTCACCTACGTGCCCATCTCCGCCGGGGGCGCGACGGGATCTCTGGCAGACGTGGCGGCCTATTACTACGAGACGGACCTGAGAACCGGCACGTCGAACGCCTTGGCTCCGAACAACGTCCTGCCCAGCGGGGATGACGACGCCACTTGGCAGCACATGACGACTTTCACCCTCGGCCTGGGTGCTCGCGGGCGCATGGTCTTCTCGCCCACGTACAAGACCGACACCACCGGAGATTTCGTGGCGGTCAAGGAAGGGCTGACGGCCAGCAGCACGCAGTGCACCTGGGAAACCAGTGGCAACCTCTGCAATTGGCCGGTGCCGACCGAAGACAACCCCGAAACCATCGACGACCTGTGGCACGCCGCGGTCAACGGGCGCGGCTCGTTCTTCAGCGCCACCGACCCAGCCTCGCTCACCACGGGCCTGCAAGCCGCACTGCAAGGCATCAACGCGATGACCAGCGACTCGGCAGCTGCCACGACCAGCAACCCGAACATCACCGCGAACGACAACTACATGTTCAGCTCCACGTTCCGCTCGGAAGAGTGGTCCGGACAGCTCGAACGCCGCCAAATCGACCCGGTCACCGGGGAAGAGGCCGCCACCCATGACTGGTTGGCCCGCGAGTTGTTGGATGCCCGTCCCTACACCGGCCGGCGCATCGTGACCTTCAGTGCGGCGGCGGCCAACAAGCTGCGCGACTTCACTTGGGGCAACCTGACGACCGCCGAGCAGGCCTACTTCACCACGCCCTACATCTCTTCGACGGCCAGCCCACCCCTGGCCCAGTTCTGTGCCGCCGGTGAGATTTGCCTCACCGCTGCGAACCAGACCGCGGCCAGCGGCGAACCGCTGGTTAACTTCGTGCGCGGCGACCGCACGAACGAAGGCTCTACCGCCCAGTTGAGCCGGTACTTCCGGGCTCGGGCCCACGTGCTGGGGGACATCGTCAATTCGGAAGCCGTCTACGTGAAGGCCCCGCGCTTTGACTACACCGACACCGGCTACGCCGACTACAAGGCCGACGAAGCCGATCGCACCGCCATGGTCTATGTGGGCGGCAACGACGGCATGCTGCATGCGTTCGATGCAACCACGGGCGCAGAGGCCTGGGCCTACATCCCGTCGATGCTGATTCCCAACCTGTACAAGCTGGCCGACAAGTACTACTCGACACGTCACCAGTTCTTCGTCGATGGCTCGCCGACCCAGGGTGACATCTACGCCGGTGGGGCTTGGCGCACCATCCTCGTCGGGGGCTTGAACAAGGGTGGCCGCGGCTACTACGCTCTCGACGTGACCGACCCGGCCAATCCCGCGGCCCTGTGGGAGTTCACCAACGACAACCTCGGCTTCTCGTTCGGCCGCCCAGAAATCACCAAGCTCAAGGACGGCACCTGGGTGGTGCTCGTGACCTCGGGCTACAACAACGTGAACCCGGGTGACGGCGCCGGCCGCCTCTTCGTGCTCGACGCTTACACCGGCGCCTTGATCCGTTCCATCAGCACCGGCGTCGGCAGCCACGACACCGCGATCACGGGTGTGTGCGCCACGGCGCCATGCCCGAGTGGTCTGGGCCAGATCCGCACCTGGGTGGACAACACGCGCTTCGACAACACGGTGCAACGCGTCTACGGCGGCGACCTGTACGGCAACCTCTGGCGTTTTGACGTCAACAACGACATCGGCGCTTCGGGTTACGAGGCCACGCTGCTCGCCACACTGCAAGATGTCGACGGCAACCGCCAGCCCATGATGGCCAAGCCCGAGCTGGGCGAGGTGGGCGCGCACGCCGTGGTCTATGTCGGCACCGGCCGTTACCTGGGCGCCGCCGACCTGTCGAACACGAGCGCCCAGTCGCTGTACGCGATCAAAGACTCGCTGACCAGCACCGGCGTAGGCAACCCCCGCGCCAGCTCGACCTTCGTGCGTCAGACCCTCGCCACCGGCACCTGCGGTGCGAACCAACTCAGCTGCGCGGCCGGAGAGACCATTCGGACTTCGTCGAGCAATCCGGTCAACTTCGCCCTCGACAACGGCTGGTACGTGGACCTGCCCGGCATCCCCGCCGCGGGCTCCACACCGGCCCGCCTCGGCGAGCGCGCAACCACCGACCCGCAACTGGCCCTTGGCACGCTGGTCTTCACCACCAACGTGCTCGACCCCTCAGCCTGCACGGTGGGCGGCAGCAGCTTCATCAATTTCTTCGACTACCGCACCGGCTCTGCCGTGTCTTCTGCCAACGGCATGGTCAGCGTGTCCTTGGGCAACGCCTTGGCCACGCGCCCCGAGGTGATCCGCACCCAACGCGGGGCCAGCGGTGCGGGCGGCAACATGCGAAGCCTGATCCGCATGTCCAACAACACCTGGGAAAACCGAATCACCCCACGGGGTGCCAGCCCGGCCGGGGTTCGACGGACCGCTTGGCGCGAGCTTGTCACTGACTGAGGACGCGGTGGGGCCTCGCCTCACCCCGCCCCAGGCCACCTGGCCGCTCGTGGCCAGCATGGTCCTGGCGGGCGGCCTGCACCTCAGCCTGGTGACCCTGATGTCCTCGGCGCTGGCGCCCTCACCGGTGCATGCGTCGCCCGCCCGGTCGGTGCTGGTGCGAACGATCAGCCCAGACAACCCGGGTGCCGCCAACCTCAGGGTCAAGCCACCCACGCCTGCGGTGGATGAAGTCGATCCGTCCACCAGCAGCGCCGAGCTTGGCGCCCTGCCCCCCGATTCGGCGGCTTCCGCCTTGACCGGCCCGATGCCACTGCGTCTGGGCGCCCCGGTCGAATACATCCCTGCCTCTCAGCTGACGGACCGCCCCCAGCCGCTGGAGGACATCGTCGTGCCCTACCCCGGCGACGTCCCTTCGGTGAACCCGGTGGTCGAGGTGCTGGTCACGCTGCAGCTCGACGAACAGGGGCGTGTCGAAGCGGTGCTGGTGGAAGACGCCGACATCCCCGTGGCTTTCGCCGCCGCGGCGCGTGCCGCGTTTGCCCAGGCCCGGTTCACCCCGGGGCTGCTGAACGGCCAGCCCGTGAAGACACGGCTTCGGGTGGCCGTCGAGTTTCAGGCCGAAGAAGAACGGCTCGAACTGCGCCGCTGACGCAAGGCCTCAACCCTCGCCAAAAACGATTCGGCCGCGTGGAACAGGGCGTTCCACGCGGCCGAACTTTCAACAGAACTGCGAGGCCGAGGCTTCACAGGCCCGGCACAACGGGCACCCGGCCGGCCTCGGTGATCAGCGCGGCAGGTCGCTCACGCCCATCAGGAACTCATCGACCGCCCGCGCGGCCTGGCGGCCTTCGCGGATGGCCCAGACCACGAGCGACTGGCCACGGCGGATGTCGCCGGCGGCGAACACCTTGGGCACGTTGGTCGCGTAGCCGCCGGTGAAATCGGTGGTGGCGACGGCGTTGCCGCGGTTGTCTTTCTCGACACCGAAGGCTTCGATCACGGTGGCCACCGGGCTCACGAAGCCCATCGCCAGCAGCACGAGGTCGGCCGGGATGGTTTGCTCGCTGCCGGCCACTTCGACCATCTTGCCGCCCTGCCATTCGACGCGAACGGACTTGAGCGCCTTGACCTTGCCCTTGTCCTTGCCTTCGCCGCCGATGAACTCTTTCGTGGCGATGGCGAACTCGCGGGTGCAGCCTTCTTCGTGGCTCGAACTCGTGCGCAGCTTGATGGGCCAATAGGGCCACACCAGCGGCTTGTTCTCTTCTTCGGGCGGCATGGGCATCAGCTCGAACTGCGTGACGCTGGCGGCGCCGTGGCGGTTGCTGGTGCCCACGCAGTCGCTGCCGGTGTCGCCGCCGCCGATCACGACGACGTGCTTGCCATCGGCGCGCAGTTGGTCTTTCAGCTTGTCGCCGGCGTTGACCTTGTTCTGCTGCGGCAGGAACTCCATCGCGAAGTGCACGCCATCGAGCTCACGGCCGGGCACGGGCAGGTCGCGCGACTGCTCGGCGCCGCCGGCCAGCACGACGGCATCGAAGTCTTTGTTCAGCTGCTCGGCCGAGATCGTCTCTTTGGCCCAGTTGGTGACCTTGCTGCCTTCGGGCAGCTTGCCGATCAACACGCCGGTCCGGAAGGTCACGCCTTCCTTCTTCATCTGTTCGACGCGGCGATCGATGTGCGTCTTCTCCATCTTGAAGTCGGGGATGCCGTAGCGCAGCAGGCCGCCCACGCGATCGTTCTTCTCGAAGACAGTGACGTCGTGGCCGGCACGGGCCAGTTGCTGTGCCGCAGCCAGGCCGGCGGGGCCAGAGCCAACGACGGCAACCTTCTTGCCGGTCTTGACCTTGGCCACGCGCGGCGTGACCCAGCCTTCGGCCCAGGCGCGGTCGATGATCGCGTGCTCGATGCTCTTGATGCCGACGGCGTCGTCGTTCACGTTCAGCGTGCAGGCCGCCTCGCAGGGGGCGGGGCAGATGCGGCCGGTGAACTCGGGGAAGTTGTTGGTCGAGTCGAGCGTGGCCCAGGCGTTCTTCCAGTCGCCCCGGTACACGAGGTCGTTGAAGTCCGGGATGATGTTGTTGACCGGGCAACCGCTGTTGCAGAAGGGCGTGCCGCAGTCCATGCAACGCGCGCTCTGCACCTTGGCTTCGTCATCCTTCAGGCCGATGACGAATTCCTTGTAGTTCTTCAGGCGGGTCGGAACGGGCTCGTAGCCCTCTTCCAGACGCTCGTATTCCATGAAGCCGGTGACTTTTCCCATGATGGTGCTTCCTTCTTTCTTGGCACCTTCCCCTCACCGGGGAAGATCGAGGCGAGGGCCGCAGCCCTCACCCCTGCCCTCTCGCTGACGAGAGGTGGACGTCGTGTGTGAACCTCAGGCCTTCGCGCGGCTTTTGCCGCCCGCGGGCTTGTCGGTTGCCTTGGCCTTGGCGATGGTGTCACCGGCCTGCTTGGCGGCGTTCATCTCGCTCAGCGCGCGCTTGTATTCGTTCGGGAAGACCTTCACGAACTTGGCGCGGGCTTCGGCCCAGTGGTCGAGGATCTCGCGGGCGCGCAGGCTGCCGGTCCAGCGGTGGTGGTCGTCGAGCATCTTCTTGAGCAGCCCTTCGTCGGACTGGCCCAGGTGCCAGCTCGACTTGTCGCTGTTCGCTTCTTGCTCGGCGGTGGTCAGCACCTTGTCGAGCGACACCATCGCGGTGTTGCAGCGCTTGGCGAACTGGCCATCCTCGTCGTACACGTAGGCAATGCCACCGCTCATGCCGGCGGCGAAGTTGCGGCCGGTCTTACCGAGAACGACCACCGTGCCGCCGGTCATGTATTCGCAACCGTGGTCGCCCGTGCCTTCAACGACCGCGCTCGCACCCGACAGGCGCACCGCGAAGCGTTCGCCGCCCACGCCGCGGAAGAAGGCCTCGCCACTGGTCGCGCCGTACAGCACCGTGTTGCCGACGATGATGTTGCGCGTGGCGTCACCGCGGAAGTCGATGCTCGGGCGCACGACCACGCGGCCACCCGACAGGCCCTTGCCGGTGTAGTCGTTGGCGTCCCCGATCAGGTACAGCGTGATGCCCTTGGCCAGGAACGCACCAAACGACTGGCCACCCGTGCCTTCGAGCTGCATGAAGATCGTGTGGTCGGGGAGTCCCTCGGGATGACGACGCACCAACTCGCCCGACAACATCGCGCCGACCGTGCGGTTGACGTTGCGCGTCTCGGCGATGAACTGCACCTTCTCGCCGCGCTCGAGCGCGGGCATGCACTTCTCGATCAACTTCATGTCCAGGGCCTTGTCCAGGCCGTGGTCTTGCGTGTCGACCTGGCGGCGGGCCACGTCGGCCGGCACGTTGGGCAGGTGGAAGATGCGGCTGAAGTCGAGGCCGCGCGCCTTCCAGTGCTCGATGCCCTTCTTGGTGTCGAGCAGGTCGGCGCGGCCGACCAGGTCGTCGAACTTGCGGATGCCCAGCTGCGCCATGATCTGACGCGCCTCTTCGGCGACGAAGAAGAAGTAGTTCACCACGTGCTCGGGGCGGCCCTGGAATTTCTTGCGCAGCACCGGGTCTTGCGTGGCCACGCCCACCGGGCAGGTGTTGAGGTGGCACTTGCGCATCATGATGCAGCCCTCGACCACCAGCGGCGCGGTGGCGAAGCCGAACTCGTCAGCGCCCAGCAGCGCGCCGATGACCACGTCGCGGCCGGTCTTCATCTGGCCGTCCGCCTGCAGGCGGATGCGGCCGCGCAGGCGGTTCAGCACCAGGGTCTGCTGCGTCTCGGCGAGACCCAACTCCCACGGCGTGCCCGCGTGCTTGATGGACGACCAGGGCGAGGCGCCCGTGCCGCCATCGTGGCCGGCGATCACGATGTGGTCGGCCTTGGCCTTGGCCACGCCGGTGGCGATGGTGCCCACGCCCACTTCAGAGACCAGCTTCACGCTGATGTCGGCGCGCTTGTTCGCGTTCTTCAGGTCGTGAATGAGCTGCGCCAGGTCTTCGATCGAGTAGATGTCGTGGTGCGGCGGCGGGCTGATGAGGCCCACGCCCGGCACCGAGTAGCGCAGGAAGCCGATGTAGTCGGACACCTTGCCGCCCGGCAGCTGGCCGCCCTCGCCCGGCTTCGCGCCCTGGGCCATCTTGATCTGGATCTGGTCGGCCGACGACAGGTACTCGGCCGTGACGCCGAAGCGGCCCGACGCGACCTGCTTGATCTTCGAGCGCAGCGAGTCGCCGCCCTTGAGTTCGTAGTCGGCTTCGACAACCTTGGTGCCCACCACGTCCGACAGCTTGGTGCCGTCGGTGATGGGGATGCCCTTCAGCTCGTTGCGGTATCGCGCCGGGTCTTCGCCGCCTTCGCCGGTGTTCGACTTGCCGCCGATGCGGTTCATCGCGACGGCCAGCGTGGCGTGGGCTTCGGTCGAGATCGAGCCCAGCGACATCGCGCCGGTGGCGAAGCGCTTGACGATCTCGGCCGCCGGTTCGACTTCATCGAGCGGAATGGCCTTGGCCGGGTCGACCTTGAACTCGAACAGTCCGCGCAGCGTCAGGTGGCGACGCGACTGGTCGTTGATGATCTGCGCGTATTCCTTGTAGGTGTCAAACTTGTTCGCGCGGGTGCTGTGCTGCAGCTTGGCGATCGCGTCGGGCGTCCACATGTGCTCTTCGCCACGGGCGCGCCAGGCGTACTCGCCGCCAGCGTCGAGCATGTTGGCGAGCACCGGGTCGTCACCGAACGCGGCCTTGTGCATGCGGATGGCTTCTTGCGCCACCTCGAACACGCCGATGCCGCCGACCTGCGTGGCCGTGCCGCGGAAGTACTTGTCGATCAGCCCCTTGTTGAGGCCGATGGCCTCGAAGAGCTGCGCACCGCAGTACGACATGTACGTGGACACGCCCATCTTCGACATGATCTTCGAGAGACCCTTGCCGATGGCCTTGATGTAGTTGTAGATCGCCTTCTCGGCCGACAGGTCGCCCGGCAGGTCGCGCGCCATGTCGGTCAGGGTTTCGAGCGCGAGGTACGGGTGCACCGCCTCGGCGCCATAGCCCGCGAGCACGGCGAAGTGGTGCACCTCGCGCGCCGAGCCGGTCTCGACCACCAGGCCGGCCGTCGTGCGCAGGCCTTCACGCACCAGGTGCTGGTGGATGGCCGACAGCGCCAGCGCGGCGGGAATCGCCACGTTGTTGCGGTCCATCAGGCGGTCGCTGATGACGAGGATGTTGTGACCGCCCTTGATCGCGTCCACGCTCTCGGCACACAGCGAGGCCAGCTTGGCTTCGACGCCTTCGTCACCCCACGCGAACGGGTAGGTGATGTTCAGTTCGTAGCTCTTGAACTTGCCGTTCGAGTGCTTCTCGATCTGACGCAGGCGCGCCATGTCGGCGAAGTCGAGCACGGGCTGGCTCACTTCGAGGCGCATCGGCGGGTTGACCGCGTTGATGTCGAGCAGGTTGGGCTTCGGGCCGATGAACGACACCAGCGACATCACCACCGCTTCGCGGATCGGGTCGATCGGCGGGTTGGTGACCTGCGCGAACAACTGCTTGAAGTAGTTGTAGAGCGGCTTGTTTTTGTCCGACAGCACGGCGAGGGGCGAGTCGTTGCCCATCGAGCCGGTGCCTTCTTCGCCGGCCTGCGCCATCGGGCTCATCAGGAATTTGATGTCTTCCTGCGTGAAGCCGAAGGCCTGCTGGCGGTCGAGCAGCGATTCGCTGAACTTGGCCGGCGCGGGCGCTTCGCCTTCGATCGAGTCGAGCTTGATGCGCACGTTCTCGATCCACTGGCGGTAGGGCTTGGCGAGCGCGAACTGGTTCTTCAGTTCTTCGTCGTCGATGATGCGGCCCTGCTCGAAGTCGATCAGGAACATCTTGCCCGGCTGCAGGCGCCACTTCCGAACGATCTTGTTCTCGGGGATCATCGGCAGCACGCCTGACTCGGACGCCATCACCACCAGGTCGTCGTCGGTGACGATGTAGCGCGAGGGGCGCAGGCCGTTGCGGTCGAGCGTCGCACCGATCTGGCGGCCGTCGGTGAACACCATCGACGCGGGGCCGTCCCACGGCTCCAGCATGGCGGCGTGGTACTCGTAGAACGCGCGGCGGCGCTCGTCCATCGTCGCGTGCTGTTCCCAGGCTTCCGGGATCATCATCATCGCGGCATGCGCGAGCGAGTAGCCGCTCATCGTCAGCAGCTCGAGCGCGTTGTCGAAGGTGGCCGTGTCGGACTGGCCTTCGAAGCTGATCGGGTAGAGCTTTTGCAGGTCGTCGCCCAGCACGGGCGACTTCATCACGCCTTCGCGGGCGCGCATCCAGTTGAAGTTGCCCTTGACGGTGTTGATTTCGCCGTTGTGCGCGACCATGCGGTACGGGTGCGCCAGCGGCCATTCGGGGAAGGTGTTGGTCGAGAAGCGCTGGTGCACGAGCGCGAGCGCCGAGGTGCACAGCGGGTCTTGCAGGTCGAGGTAGTACTTGCCCACCTGGTCGGCCAGCAGCAGGCCTTTGTAGATGACGGTGCGGCAGCTCATGCTGGGCACGTAGTACTCGGCGCTGTGCGTGAGCTTCAGGCGCTGGATGGCGCTGGAGGCCGTCTTGCGGATCACGTACAGCTTGCGCTCCAGCGCGTCGGGCACGATCACGTCGGGGCCGCGGCCGATGAACACTTGGCGGATCACCGGCTCTTTTTCGCGCACGGTGGGCGACATGGGCATGTCGCGGTCCACCGGCACGTCGCGCCAGCCAAGCAACACCTGGCCTTCGGCCTTGATCGCGCGCTCCATCTCTTGCTCGCAGGCGAGGCGCGAGGCGTGCTCTTTGGGCAGGAAGATCATGCCCATGCCGTACTCGCCCGGCGGAGGCAGCTCGACGCCTTGCTTGGCCATTTCGGCCCGGTAGAACTCGTCGGGGATCTGGATCAGGATGCCCGCGCCGTCGCCCATCAACGGGTCGGCACCGACCGCGCCCCGGTGGTCGAGGTTTTCGAGGATCTTCAGACCCTGCTCGACGATGCTGTGCGCCTTGTGGCCTTTGATGTGCGCCACGAAACCGACGCCGCACGCATCGTGCTCATTGGCCGGGTTGTACAAGCCGTGTTCGACAGCGTCTTGGATTTCTGCGGGGGCAGCAACGCCCTGGGCGGCCTGGTTCATGGCGCACTCCGATCAAAAACTGGGGATGGCGAAGAATACTTCGTAGAACCCCTGGGTTCAACGAAAAAAAATGGGGTCAGACACCTATATAGAGCAAACCCAATTTCTGCCGGAATTAATTGGGGACAGTCTTCTTTGTGGCTTTGGGCGGTCGGCCGCGCGGACGCGGCACGAGGGGACGGTCGGTACGGTCTTGCAATGCACCGAGCATGGGCTGCCCCCCGAGGGGCCAACCCCTCAGCGTCGCCTCTTCGAGGGCTCGCTGCAGCGGTGCCGCCAGCGGGCGCTCACACAAGCGCCGATAGGCAATCTCTCGGTCGAAGGGCGTGTTGCCAAGAGACCAGTATAGAGAGTGATCGCTCACAATCGCATCTTGCGACTGACCGAGGTGGTGGGCGGTGCTGGACGATTCGGCTCCTGCCCCGGCCTCGTCACCGGGCGGCCGAGCCACCGATTCGACGAATCGCATGCTGTCAAGCAAGTGCTGTTCCGGGTCGATGACCGTTGCGCGGAATCGGCCTTCCCACAATCCGCCGGTGCGCGCATGGCGCCGGTTGAAGTAAGCACCGTAGCGCCGGCCAAGCGCTTGCATCAGGCGACTGAGGCTGTCGTGCGACACCGGCGTTGCAAGCAGGCGCAGTTCGTTGTCACCCAACCCATAGGCATGGATGGCGACGCCGTGTGCCCGGGCCGCCTCGCCGAGCATGTCGCGAAAAGTCCGCCGGTCGGCGTCGTCCAAGAAGACCGCCTGCCGGTTGTGCCCGCGGTGGATGAGCACATGCGGCCACCCGGCCACGCTGAGTCGCGGGAGACGCGCCATGGCTCAGCTGGCGAACAGTCGGCGTCCGGTGAGGCGCTCGTGTTCGCGCAACGCGAAGCGGTCGGTCATGCCGGCGATGTAGTCGGCCACGGCGCGCAGGCTGAAGGCCTCGTCCGCCGAGGGCGGCCAGGCCAACGGGTCGGCGGTGTAGGCGGCGAACAACTCGCGCACGACATCCTTGGCGCGCGAGGTGGTCTCCATCACTTGCGGATGGCGGTAGAGGTTGTCGCGCAGAAAGCGTTTGAGTTCGCGGCTTTCCTGCGCCATGCCCTCGCTGAAGCAGATCAGCGGCGGCGCCGCGCGCACCTCGTCCACGTCGCGGGGTGCGTGTTCGCGCAGGCGACGGGCCGACGCGTCGAGCACGTCGTAGACCTGCGCCGAGAGCATCCGGCGGATGCTCTCGAACAGCAGGCGACGGCCCTGCAACTGCGGGTGGGCCTCGAGCGCTTCGCGCCGGTAGCGCGCGAAGAGTGGCACGTCACCGATCTGGTCAAGGCTCAAGAGGCCCGAGCGCACCCCATCGTCCACGTCGTGCGCGTTGTAGGCAATCTCGTCGGCGAGGTTGCACAGCTGCGCTTCCAGCGACGGCTGGCCGCGTGTGATGAAACGGTTGGCCACGCCACCGGGCTCCTGGGCCTCCAGGCGCTGCGCGCGGGCGAGCGAACAATGCTTCAGCACCCCCTCGCGCGTTTCGTAGGTGAGGTTGAGGCCGTCGAAGTCGGGGTAACGCTGCTCCAAGGCATCGACAACCCGCAAGCTCTGCAGGTTGTGCTCGAAGCCACCGCTGTTCGGGTCGGCGGCTCGCAGGCATTCGTTGAGCGCGTCTTGTCCGGCGTGCCCGAAGGGGGTGTGCCCGAGGTCATGCGCCAATGCAATCGCCTCGACGAGGTCCTCGTTCAGCGCCAGCGTCCGGGCGATCGAACGGCCGAGTTGGGCGACCTCGAGCGAATGCGTCAAGCGCGTGCGAAAGAGATCGCCCTCGTGGTTGAGAAAGACCTGCGTCTTGTAGACCAGCCGCCGAAAGGCTGTGCTATGGACGATGCGGTCGCGGTCGCGTTGGTGGTCGTTGCGCGTGGGCGCGCCTGGTTCTGCGTGCCGCCGGCCGCGACTTCGCTGCGGGTGGCTGGCATGGACCGCCAGTTGCATCACGGCCTCACGGGTCAGGCCACGTGGGCGGCGATCACCTCGCGCACCAAGGCGTCGGGTGCTCCCCGCACGGCGGCCTTGCCCGGCGATTCGATGACAACGAAGCGGATGTCACCCGCTTCTGACTTCTTGTCTAAGCGCATCAGCTCGACATAGCGCTCGACACCCAGGGCAGGCCCATGTGTCGGCAGGCCGGCGCGTTCAACCAGGTGACGGATACGGTCCGCATATGCAGGCGTGATCAGCCCCAGCCGTTCGGACAAGGTGCTGGCCATCACCATGCCGCAGCCCACCGCCTCACCGTGCAGCCACTCGCCGTAGCCCAGGCCCGCCTCGATGGCGTGGCCGAAGGTGTGACCGAAGTTCAAGATGGCCCGCAGGCCAGACTCGCGCTCATCGGCCCCCACCACGCGCGCCTTGATCTCGCAGCTGCGCTGCACCGCATGGGCCAGCGCCTGCCTGTCACGGGCCAGCAGCTTTGAGAGATTTTCTTCAAGCCACGCAAGAAAGTCGTCGTCAGCGATGGGTCCGTACTTGATGACCTCGGCGATGCCGGCAATCAGCTCACGCTGCGGCAGGGTGTCCAGCACGTCGAGGTCGATCAGGACCAGCTCGGGCTGGTAGAACGCGCCGACCATGTTCTTGCCGAGTGGGTGGTTGACGGCGGTCTTGCCACCGACCGATGAATCCACCTGAGACAGCAAGGTCGTCGGCACCTGCACGAAGGGCACGCCACGCATGTAGGTCGCTGCCGCGAACCCAGTGATGTCCCCCACCACGCCCCCGCCCAGCGCATAGAGCGTGGTGCGTCGATCACAGCCACCCGACAGCAGGTGGTTGAAGATCAGGTTCAGCGTGTCGAGCGTCTTGTACTGCTCGCCATCGGGCAAGGCGAGCACCGAGACCTTGCGGTGCAGCCCCGCCAGCGAGGCGGCCAAGCGCTCTGCGTACAGCGGCCCCACGGTCGAGTTGGTGACGATCACCGCATCGGCTGTGGGCTTCGGCGCCCGCCACCGGGGCATCTGGTCGATCAGACCAATGCCGATGTGAATGTCATAGCTTCGTTCACCCAGATGCACCGGCACCGAGCGCTCGGTGCCGGGTTGGGCCTCATCAGTTCGGTACGCAGGCCTGTCCATTGGCTCCATTCTGATTGGCATCGGCCGGCTGATCAATGCGCCAACGGTTGTAGCGGTAGAGCGTCATCGCGCAGTTCGAACCGATCTGCAGGTCGAAGAGGTGCCAATAGCGAGCCGAACCTTCGCCGGCAGGCGGCGTGAACACCACGGTGCGCCCACCGTAGTTGAGTTCGACTCGCGTCGGCGAGCCCGTCATCCCGGGGTTGAACGTGCCACTGAAGTTGTGCAGATAGAACCGGTACACCCCTGCCTTCGGACGGCGGATGGTGGTGACCTCTGGTCCGTTTCCGCTGGTGTCGTCGACATCGAGGCTGGCATACGGTTCGGCCGAGAGTGAGCCCGACCCGCCGTAGTACACGTGCGTTCCGCCCGGCACCCGCAGGTGCGAGTCGATGTCGAAGGGCGTCGGGCCCCAGGTCAGGCGCATCGTGATGCCGTTGCCGCTGGGCACCGACAGGCAGGTCGGGAGAGTCATGTTGCTCGAACCCACGACCGTGCTGATCGCGTTGCTGAGGAACACCCCGCGCTGTCCTTGAATGATCACCGTGGACCCCGGCTTCGCCGACACGACGAAACGCCCGTTCGAATCCGTCGTTGCGTAGTTGACGCCGCTGTAGTCGATGCCTTCGATGGCGACACGCGTGCTGGCCGCCGGGTTCTGGGCTTCGTCGACGACGCAGCCAGTCACCTGGACGGGACTGACCAAGGGCGCACCCACCATCCATAGGCCGAAGGCGTCGATCACGCCCTGGTAGTAGGTGCCATCGCCCGACAGCGTTGCGGCACCCGCATCGGCCCAATAGCCGGTGCCAGTGTCCAGTCGGTACATACGCGCCGATGCCGGCGGCGAATCGTTGCGCGAACTGACCGGAATGCGCGCCGTGACCGTGCTGCCCACCGCCATCCGGATGTCTTGCGTCGCAATGATGTTGGCACCGCCAAAGCTTTCGAGGGGCACGCCCGCCCCGGCCGCGTAGTCACCGGACAGCAGGTAGGGGTCGGCCCCGGGCGAAATCGGTGTGACCCGCGCGTCGAAGTTCGTTGTCAGCACGGCATTGCTCTGGTCGGTGACAGAAGATGCAGGGAAAGTCACCTGCGCCGGCGTTCCAGCCGCAACCACCGAGCCGCCCGCAGCGGGGTCCACCGAGGAGGGGGTGCCCTGAGGCACCAGCTTGAAGAGATGGCTCGACGGCGGGTCGCCGAGGATCTCGATCGGCCGGTAGAGAGATTCATAGCCCGCAGCTGCTGCGCGAATCACGGTGCGGCTGGTCGCTGCGTACGTCTCGGTTGAGAAGAAGCCGCTGCTGTCGGCCGTCATCACGAGACTGCCAAGGGTCCCGGTCGACCCACCCAGCGGGGTACCGGTCTGGGCATTCACGACAGTGCCCTGCACGTCGGCGGTGCTGACCTGGATGGTGGCGTCCGGGGTGGGCAGCGGACCATCACCACTCGAACCGCTTCCGCCACCCGAACCGCCGCCGAAGCCTGGCGCGCCCGATCCTGGACCAAACGCGGGTGCCCCTGCGCCATCCGACTGGAACGGTGCGGTGCCGCTTTCGCTGCCGCCGCCGCCGCAGGAAACCACCAGCAACGCAGCTGAAATCCATGCCGCAAGACGCCCGGGCCGCACGTGTTTCCCTCGCATCGCCATCCCCTCAAAGTTCTCGCTGGTGGTCGCCCTGGCGACCGGCATTTGTTGACTGGCCGTGAATGGCCGCTAGATCGACTTGCATCGCCACCATGTTGACAGTGTGCTGGACGCTCGCGTGCCCCGTTTCAACCACAAAGTGCGCAACCGATTCATAAATCGGACCGCGAACGGCGGCCAGTTCCTGCAGCCGTTGGCGCGCGTCCCCTCCTTGCAGTAAGGGACGACGGGTGTCGTTCTTGAGCCGTCGCCACAGCACTTCGATCTCGGACTTCAGGTAGACGACGGTGCACTGGTTGCGCAGTACTTCGCGGGTGTCGGGGCGAAGAACCGCCCCCCCGCCCGTGGACAGCACAAAGGCACGCTGGTCGCAGAGTTCTGCGATGACCTGCGCCTCGAGGTCACGAAAGACCGCCTCGCCCTGCTGCTCAAACATGTGCCGGACGCTCATGCCCGCCCGCTTCTCGATTTCTTCATCAGAGTCGAGAAAGGGCACGCCCATGCGCTTGGCCAGGTGCTTGCCGACGGTGCTTTTGCCCGACCCGGGCAACCCGACCAACGCAAGCTTCATCTCTGACCGACACTCAGCCGGAGCACTGCCCGTCAACTCAGCGAGCGGCAGATCGGTCGCTGATCACCTTCGGCGTGATGAACACCAGCAGTTCGGTCTTGCTCGATGTCTTCGAGCGGGTTTTGAACAGATTGCCCAGCACCGGGATGTCACCCAGGTACGGCACCTTGGTCACGTCTTCACGCTCACTTTGCGTGTAGATGCCGCCGATGACGACGGTGCCGCCGTTCTCGACGAGCACCACGGTACGCACATGCTTGGTGTCGATGGCGAAACCCGCCGAGGTGCTACGCCCAACGCTGTCCTTGTTGACATCGACGTCGAGGATGATGTTGCCCTCAGGCGTGATCTGCGGTGTGACTTCCAGCTTGAGGTTGGCCTTGCGGAATTGCAGCGCGGTGGCGCCACTCGAGGTCGCCGTCTGATAGGGCAATTCTTCACCCTGCTCGATCAAGGCCTTGACCTGGTCGGCCGTCACCACCCGCGGGCTGGAGATGATCTTGCCCTTGCCGTCGGCTTCCAGGGCCGACAGTTCCAGATTCAGGAACCGGTTGGCCGAGGCACTGAACAGCGACAGCGCGAACGTGGCCGCGTTGTAGTTGTTCTGCGACTGAGCTGGCAAGTTGACGAACTGGCTGTCATTGAACGGGAGGCTGGTCGTCGTTGTTTGCAGAGTCTGCGCCCCGATCGCGTTCATATTGCCGCCGATGGCCACGCGGCTGTCACCGGTCGTGCCGTAGCCCGGCAGCCCACCGCGCAAGCCTCGCAAATCGGTGGCACCGATCTTCGCGCCCAGCGAGCGACCAAAGGTGTCGCCCGCCTCGACGATGCGCGCCTCGATCAACACCTGCCGCACCGGCACGTCGATCTTCGCAATGAGCGCCTGAATTTCCTCGAGCTTCGATGGAATGTCAGTCACAAACAACTGATTTGTGCGGGTCTCGTAGATCACGCTGCCGCGGTCTGTGAGGATGCGGTTCGACTTGTTGCTCCCGGAGCCGCCACCGCCGCCACTCTGCCCCTCACCCGTCAGGCCCTTGGCGACCGAGTCCACCCGGGTGTAGTTCAGCTGGAACGATTGCGTGCGCACTGGCTCCAGATTCGCAATGGCGGCCCGCTGCTCGAACTCGACCTTCTCGCGTGCCGTGATCTCGTCTTTCGGCGCAATCCAGATGACGTTCCCGGCCTTGCGCATGCCCAGACCCTTGGCCTGGAGAATGACGTCGAGCGCCTGGTCCCAAGGAACGTCCTTGAGTCGCAGCGTCACGTTGCCGGTGACGGTATCGCTCGTCACGATGTTGAAGTTCGTGAAATCGGCAATCACCTGCAGCAAGGCGCGAACTTCGATGTTCTGGAAGTTCAGCGAGAGCTTCTCGCCGGCATAGCCCGGCCCTTGCACCAGCTTGTTCGGATCGATTTTTTGCGTGCGCACCTCCAGCACGAACTGCGTGTCGGTCTGGTAGGCACTGTGTTCCCAGTTGCCCCGTGGTTCCACGACCATGCGGACCCGGTCGCCACTCTGGAAGGTGGCCACGGATTGAACCGGTGTGCCGAAGTCGGTCACGTCGAGCCGGCGCCGCATGCTTTCTGGCAACGTGGAACGCAGAAACTCGACCACCAGGCTCTGGCCTTGCTGGCGGATGTCCACCCCGACTTGCGTGCTGGGCAGGTCCACCACGACGCGGCCCGCGCCATCGGGGCCGCGACGGAAGTCGATGCCACGCAACGACTGCGGCGCGCTGTTGAGGCTGTCCGCAAAGTGCGTCGGCTCGGTCGATGCCGAACTGGTCGAAGCCGCCACGGCGCCGTCCAAGATCACCAGCAGCACCTTGCCTTGCAACTGTGCCTTGTAATTGACCGCCTGCTTGAGGTTGAGGACGACACGGGTGCGTTCACCGGCCTGCGCCACGGTGACAGATCGCACGTTGCCCTGGTTCAACTCCTGCGTCGAACGTCCCATCGCGTTGCCGACACCCGGCAGGTCAAGCGCAATGCGCGGAGGCGCCTGGATGGTGAACCCCGCGGGCAACGCGGTGAGCGGCTCGGACAGTTCGATGCGCACGATGTCCGAACCGGACTGCTGCGTCGCGTTGATCGACTGGATGGCGTTCTGTGCCTGAGCCGACACGCTGGCCCCGATGAACAACGCGAGAGCCAGGACACGAGCCGGCCACTTACCCATCATGTTTTTCTCCTGCATTCCGTTCATCGCGCAGCCTCCTGAAGCTGAAGAGAGCTGGTGCGCTCCGTCCATTCACCCGCCGCGTCCTGAACGACCTCCCGAAGGGAGACTTCAGTCTCGGTGATCTTTGTGATCCGTCCGTAGTTCTGGCCAAGATAGTCACCCGTCTTGACTTGGTAGAGCAGCTTGTCGACTCGCAGCAAGGCGTACTGCCGCCCTTGCTTCACGACGCTGCCGACCATGCCCATGCTGTCCAGCGGATAGGCTTCAAGCGGTTCCTTGCGGCGGTTGATTTCAGCCGCCAACAGGGAGTTCGGCTGACGGGCCTCTTGCTTGAGGGCCACCGTCAGCTTGCGGTCACTGAAAGGTTCGACACCGTTCGCGGCGATATACGGCTGGGGGTCGAATTTTTTCGGCGGCGACAGCGGAGAGACGTTCGGCTTGGCCTCACGCTTTTCCTGCTCGATCCACTGCTGGAGCTCTTCTTCTCCGCTGGTGCACGCGCTCAAACCCAGCGATGCACCGACGATCAGAAAAAGCGCTCCTCGACAGGACATGTGTCGAAGCTTCATTTCTTGGCCCCTGCGTTCTTGGCCTTGGCCTTCGCGGCCTGCTGCTCGCTGAGCTCCGCAGAGTCCAGGTAGCGGTATGTACGCGCCATGGCCTCCATCGAGAGCACGCCGGACACATCCTTGCTGTCCTTGCTGGCCGTGATGTTCAGGTTGTGCAAGGTCACGATGCGCGACAGGTTGGCCACGTCGGCCGCGAAAGAGCCGATGTCGTGGTACCGGCCCGAAACCTTGATCGAGATTGGCAACTCAGCGTAGTAGTCCTTCACCACCCCCTGCCCCGGGCGGAACAACTCGAACTGCAGCCCGCGCCCCAACCCGGCCTGGTTGATGTCCGACAGCAAGGCATCCATCTCGGCCTTGCCCGGCAACTGCTTCTCAAGCTGGGTCACGTACTCTTCAACCTGGGTCTTCTGCTTTCGCAGCTCTTCGAGGTTGACCGCCTGCGCCAGCTTGCCGCGATAGTCCTGCTTGAGGCTAGGCTCCTTGGCGCGCTCGGCCTCCAGTTCGTCGTTAACCCCGGACAGGAGAAGAAACCACCCCAGGAGCACGGCGCCCGCCGCCACGGCCACCCAGGTGGCCAACTTGGGCAGCAGGGGCCATTGGCCCGGCTCGTTCGGATTGAGCCCGCGAAACTGCCCTGCGGCAGCTTCGAAGACCGAGTTCAGGTCGATGTTGACGGATTTCGATTGCGTCGCCATGGCGGGTCCAGATTCAAGAAGCCTTCACGGCGGCCTTGGCCGGCACTTTGCCCGGCGCACTTGCGGCCGACGCGGCCTCGGCTGCAGCAGGCAGCTTGATGCTGACCCGTACCGAGAAGTCCGACAAACGCCTTTGATCACTGCGAGCGGCGGCACCTTGGCCCTGAGGCGTCGCCACCTTGATCTCGACCAACTCCGGCTTGGTCAACCACTCGGAGTTGTTGGCGGTGTTGCGCAGCAACTCGGACACCCGTTCGTTGGTTTGAGCCAAACCGGCAAGGGTCAAGATCTGGCCATCCTGCTTGATGCTGGTGTAGTAGACGCCCTCGGGCGTTTGCTTCACGAGTTCATTGAGCACGTGCACCGGGACGTTGCGATCGACCTGCAGGTCTTCGACCGCTTTCTGGCGCGCCTTGAGGGCGTCGATTTCAGCGCGAAGGGTGGCGATGTCCTTGATCTGCGTTTCGAGCTTGCGAATTTCGGACTTGAGGAACTCGTTGCGCCCTTGTTGCGTCGACGTCATCTGCTGCAACACGAGGAACCACATCGCCACGACCAGCGCACCGCTGGCGGCGGCGAGACCCAGACCCAGGAAGAAGGCCGCGCGGCGGCGCTTGCGCTTTTCTTCCCGATGGGGGAGCAGGTTGATCAAGATCACTGCAGGAACCTCCGCATGGCCAGCCCGCAAGCGGTGAGGTACGAGGGCGCTTCACGGCGCAGCTTGCTTTCTCGCACCGCAGAGCCGAGCTTCATGTTTTCGAACGGATTCACGACCATCGAGGCGAAGCCGGTGAGTTCGGTGACGCGGTCCTTCAGACCCGGCAAGGTCGCGGTGCCCCCGGCCAGCATCACATAGTGCACCTTGTGGTGCGGCGTGCTGGTGAAGAAATACTGCAGGGCCCGGCCGATCTCTTGCGAGAGGCTGTCCACGAAGGGCACGAGGATGGAGCTCTCGTAGTCTTCGGGCAGGTCGGCGGCGAGCTTCTTCTGCTCGGCCTCTTCGAACGAAAACCCGTACTGCCGCGAAATGAGTTGCGTGAGCTGCGAGCCCCCGAAGGCCTGGTCGCGGTCGTACAACATCTCTTCGTCGCGCAGCACCTTGAGGCTGGTAGTGTCCGCGCCGATTTCAAACAGCGCCACCAAGGCGTCTTTGCCCTCGTTGGGCAGCGAACTGATGATGCGCCCCATGGCCAGACGAGACGCGTGCGACTCGATGTCGAGCACCACAGGCTTCAGACCGGCCGCTTCAGCCAAACCCTGGCGGTCTTGCACACGGTCTTTACGCGACGCAGCGATCAGCACCTCGACGTCACCCACCGAAGTGGGGCTGGGGCCGATCACCGAGAAGTCGAGGCTGACTTCGTCGAGCGAGAAGGGGATGTACTGGTTGGCTTCGGTCTCGACCTGCATTTCGAGTTCTTCCTCGCGCAGGCCGGCCGGCAGCATGATCTTCTTGGTGATGACCGCCGACTGCGGCATCGCCATCACGACCTGCTTGGTCTTGGTGCCGCTTTTTGTGACCACACGACGGACTGCGTCGGCCACTTCGTCGAATTTCTCGATTTGGCCGTCGGCGATCCAGCCTTTTTCGAAACCTTCGGAGGCAAACCGCTCCAGCACATATTCACCGGTGGCTGTTTGTCGCAATTCGACCAGCTTGACGCTGGAAGAGCTGATGTCCAAGCCGATCATCGGTGGATGCTTGCGACCCAACAACATGTCTAAGAGGCTCACGACGGCTTTCCCCCAACGCGCGACAGCAGGCGCCGGACTGTTAAGAAGTTACTTCAATGCTAGCAGTAAAGCCTTTGTGCAAAAAAGATTTTTCCCTTTTTAACATCCGTCTCCCGTTGCAAAACCAAGACGTAAACGGACGTGATAAACCGCCGTCCAGGGTTCTCCCTGAGATGTTGGTAAGTATTTGCCAACCAGTTCACACTTCGGCGAGCCCCGAGGGTCGATTCCTATAATCGCCGCCACTTCAACGGGAATGTCATGAGCGAAAACGAGCGTCCGTCCTCTTCCGAATCGCGACGGACGACGGCCTTGCCGACCTGGGCGCGCGGGCCGATGCGGGTGTTGGGCTGGGTCGTGGGCCTGGGCGCCGCCGCGGCACTGGCGGGGCTGCTGCTGATCGCGCTGGCGCTGGCGGTGGCCTACCCGGGCCTGCCTGAAATCAGCGGCTTGGCCGACTACCGCCCCAAGCTGCCGATGCGCGTGTACTCGGCCGATGGCGTGCTGCTGGCCGAGTTCGGCGAAGAGCGCCGCAACTTCGTGCCGATCCAAGAAATCCCGAAGGTCATGCGTGACGCCGTGCTGGCGATCGAGGATTCACGGTTCTACCAGCACAGCGGGGTCGACTACGTCGGCGTGCTGCGCGCGGGCATCGCGCAGTTGAACGAGTCGCGCAGCCAGGGCGCCTCGACCATCACGATGCAGGTGGCGCGCAATTTCTACCTGTCGAGCGAGAAGACCTTCACCCGCAAGATCTACGAGATCCTGCTGGCACTCAAGATCGAGAGCCTGCTGAGCAAGGACCAGATCCTCGAGGTCTACATGAACCAGATCTTCCTCGGCCAGCGCGCGCACGGGTTCGCGGCGGCGAGCGAGATCTACTTCGGCAAGCCGCTGAAAGACATCTCGATCGCCGAGGCGGCGATGCTGGCCGGCCTGCCGAAGGCGCCCTCGGCCTACAACCCCATCGTCAACCCGAAGCGGGCGACGGTGCGGCAGCAGTACATCATCGACCGCATGCGCGACAACGGCTTCATCAGCGCCGAAGAGCAAGAAGCCGCGAAGGCCCAGGTGCTGAAGTACCGCACGCCCACCCAGGCAGCGGTGCACGCCGAGTTCGCGGCCGAGACCGCGCGGCAGATGATCTTCACGCAGTACGGCGAAGACGCCTACAGCCGCGGCCTCAACGTCCACCTGACGTTGCAGTCGGGCGAGCAGACCGCCGCCTACCGCGCGCTGCGCAAGGGCATCATGGATTACGAGCGCCGGCAGGTGTACCGCGGCCCCGAGGCCTACATCGACTTGCCCAAAGACGCCAAGGACCTGGACGCACGCATCGCCGAAGCCCTGGTCGATCACCCCGACAACGACGAGTTGCGCGCCGGCGTGGTGCTGCAGGCCGACCCGCGCCAGGTGGTCGCGGTGCTGCAGAGCGGCGAGTCGATCACCGTCAAGGGCGAGGGCCTGAAGCCGGCCGCCTCGGGCCTGTCGGCCAAGGCGAGCCCGAAGGTGCAGGTCCGCCCGGGCGCGGTCATCCGGCTGATCAAGAACGCCAAGGGCGACTGGTTCATCACCCAGCTGCCCGAGGTCGAGGGCGCGTTCGTGTCGCTCGACCCGCGCACCGGCGCCCTGCGCGCGATGGTCGGCGGCTTCGACTACGCCAAGAACAAGTTCAACCACGCCACGCAGGCTTGGCGGCAGCCCGGGTCGAGCTTCAAGCCTTTCATCTACTCGGCGTCGCTCGAAAAGGGCTTCACGCCGGCGACGGTGATCAACGACGCGCCGCTGTTCTTCGATGCCGGCACCACCGGCAGCCAGCCCTGGGAGCCGAAGAACTACGACGGCACCTTCGACGGCCCGATGTCGATGCGGCGCGCACTGGCCAAGTCGAAGAACATGGTGTCGATCCGCATCCTGCAGGCCGTCGGGCCGCAAGAAGCCCAGGCCTGGGTCTCGCGCTTCGGTTTCGACGCCGAGAAGCACCCGCCGTATCTGACGATGGCGCTCGGTGCCGGCTCGGTGACCCCCCTGCAGATGGCCTCGGCTTATGGCGTGTTCGCCAACGGCGGGCACCGGCTGAACCCGTACCTCATCAGCCGCGTGACCGACAGCAAAGGCAGGCTTCTGAGCGAAGCCAAGCCGCAGGGCCTGGACGAAGGCAACCGCGTGATCGACGCACGCAATGCCTTCGTCACCAACAGCCTGCTGCAAGAGGTGACGCGCTCGGGCACGGCCGCCCGCGCGCCGGGGGCGCTCAAGCGCAGCGACATCGCCGGCAAGACCGGCACGACCAACGACGCGAAAGACACCTGGTTCGCCGGCTACCAGCGCAGCCTGGTGGCGGTGGTGTGGATCGGCTACGACAACCCGCGCAAGCTGGGCGACCGCGAAACCGGCGGCGGCCTGTCGCTGCCGGTGTGGATCGACTACATGGGCTATGCGCTCAAGGGCGTGCCGCCCGACGAGCCCAGCCCGCCGGACGGCCTGCTGAACCTGGGCGGCGAGTGGTACTACGAGGAGTACGCCCACGGCCAGGGCGTCAGCGCGGTCGGCCTGGACGACAAGCTGCCGGCAGCGCCGACCGAAGAAGAGAAAAAGGGCATCCTCGACCTCTTCACGCGCTGAGACGGCGGGCGCGCCTCCTGCCGCGCGGGCACATCTGGCGCCTGCCGATCTTTGAAGACGCGTCGCCGTACACCCGTACTGCAGCGCTTCTCAGCGCAAGCCGAGCCCGCTCGCGACGAAATCCCCCACCCTCTCGGCCACCGCGGGTGGCCGGCCGGCGCGCATCAGGCGGGTGGGACGAACTTCAGCGGCTTGCCCGCCTGTTCGCTGGCGCAGGCCGACACCGCCTCGAAGAACTCGCGCCCGTCGCGGGTGTCAAGCCAGCGGCCGTTCACGTGCTTGTAGTGGAAGCCCCCCGAGCGTGCCGCGAGCCACAGCTCGTGCAGCGGCGGCTGGGTGTTGAGGATCAGCTTGCTGCCATTCGGAAAGCTCAGTTCCAGCAGGCCACCGGTGCGGTGCGTGTCGATGTCGATCACGTCGTCTTGCAGCCACTGATCGACCGTCGCCTCGATGCAGCCGAGCACCGCGCTGGTGATTGCGTCGTACTGGGCGTCGGTGAGGGGCGTGGCGGCAAGGTCAGCGGTCATGGCCGGTAAACTTCGAGGGATGAGGCAACAGCGTTCGAGTGTAGCGGCCCCCCTTTCCATCACACGCCTCGCGGGCGCTGCGCTGGTGCTCGCGGCCTTGGCCGCCTGCGGGCAAAAAGGGCCGCTGCGCCTGCCGGGGACCGAAGCGCCGAAGAAAGCTTCGTCGGTCGCCGCGCCATCGTCACCACCGGCATCCCCCTCGGCCACGAACGCCCCGCCCAACCCCTCTTCACCTGCATCTGCGGCCTCGGCGCCGCGCTGACCCATGACGCTCCCCGGTTCTCCTCACGTGGCCCGTCGTGGCCGCGAACTCTTCGTCGAAGGCTGTGCCGTGAATGCGCTGGCCGACCGCTTCGGCTCGCCGCTGTACGTGTATTCGAAGGCCTCGATGCTGGAGGCGCTGGCCTCGTACCAGCGGGCGCTCGCCGGGCGCGATCACCTGATCTGCTACGCCATGAAGGCGAACTCGAACCTCGCCGTGCTGCAGCTGTTCGCGCAGGCCGGTTGCGGCTTCGACATCGTTTCGGCCGGTGAGCTCGAACGTGTGCTCGCCGCCGGCGGCGACCCGGCCAAGGCGGTGTTCTCGGGCGTTGGCAAGACGCGCACCGAGATGCGCCAGGCGCTCGAAGCCGGCGTGATGTGCTTCAACGTCGAGAGCGAGGCCGAGCTGGAGCAGCTCTCGCAGGTCGCCCAGCAAACCGGCCGCACCGCCCACGTCAGCCTGCGCGTGAACCCCGACGTGGATGCCGGCACGCACCCGTACATCTCGACCGGCCTGAAGGGCAACAAGTTCGGCGTGGCGCACGAGCGCGCGGTGGCGAGCTACCAGCGTGCGGCCCGCCTGCCGGGGCTGAAGGTGGTCGGCATCGACTGCCACATCGGCTCGCAGATCACCGAGGCCACGCCCTACCTCGACGCACTCGACCGCGTGCTCGACCTGGTCGAGGCGATCGAAGCACAAGGCATTCCCATCCACCACCTCGACTTGGGCGGAGGCCTGGGCATCACCTACACCGACGAGGTGCCGCCGACGGCCGAGGCGCTGGTGCGTGCCCTGCTGGCGCGCATCGACGCGCGTGGCCACGGGCACCGCAAGATCGTCTTCGAGCCGGGCCGTTCGCTGGTCGGCAACGCCGGCGTGCTGGTCACCGAGGTACTGTACCTGAAGCCGGGCGAGGCCAAGAACTTCTGCATCGTCGATGCGGCGATGAACGACCTGATGCGCCCCGCGATGTACGAAGCCTGGATGGGCATCGTGCCCTGCGCCGAGCGCGACACGCCGGCGCAGACCTGGGACGTGGTCGGCCCGGTGTGCGAGTCGGGCGACTGGCTGGGCCGCGACCGCAGCTTCGCCGTGCAGGCCGGCGACCGGCTGGCGGTGCTGTCGGCCGGCGCCTACGGCATGAGCATGGCCAGCAACTACAACACGCGCGGCCGCGCCGCCGAGGTGCTGGTGTCGGGCGAGCAGGCCTTCCTGATCCGCGACCGCGAGACGCCGCGCCAGCTGTTTGCCGGCGAGCACCTGCTGCCGGGTTGATCGCGCCGGGGTGGCGCGCTTCGAGCGCCGCCGCCTCGCAAGGGCAACTACAAGCGCCCTTCTTCCACCGCGTGGCACGCGACGCGGATCGCCCCCGCCGGCAACAGCGCGGGCCGCTCGCGGCGGCAGCGCGCGTTGGCGTGCGGGCAGCGCGGGTGAAAAGCGCAGCCGGGGGGCGGCGCCATCGGGTCGGGCGCCTCGCCGGCCACGCCCTCGCGCACGGTGCCGACGCGCGACACATCGGGCACGGCATCGAGCAGCAAGCGCGTGTAGGGGTGACGCGGCTGGGCATACACCTCGGCCGTCGGGCCTTGCTCGACGATGCGCCCGAGGTACATCACCGCCACCGCGTGGCTGACCTGGCGCACCACGGCCAGGTTGTGCGAGATGAAGAGGTAGCTGAGGCCACGTGCGGCCTGCAGGTCGCGCATGAGGTTCAGCACCTGCGCCTGCACCGAGACATCGAGCGCCGAGGTCGGCTCGTCGCAGACGATGAAGTCGGGCGACGCGGCCAGCGCCCGCGCGATGGCGATGCGCTGCCTTTGCCCGCCCGAGAACTGGTGCGCGTGGCGGGTGCGGTCGCTGGCGGCCAGGCCGACGTCTTCGAGCAGGGCTGCCACGCGCGCGTCGGTCTCGGCACGGGTCTGCACCAGCCCGTGTTCGAGCAAGGGTTCGGCGACGATGTCGCGCACCGACCAGCGTGGGTTGAGGCTCGCGTACGGGTCTTGGAAGACCATCTGCAAACGTCGGCGCAGCGCGCGTGCCTGCGGGCCGTGCAGCGCCGTGCCGAGGTCGTGGCCGTCGAGCCGCACATGGCCGGCGTCGGGTCGGTACAGGCCGACCAGCAAGCGCGCGACCGTGCTCTTGCCGCAACCCGATTCGCCGACCAGGCCCAGCGTGCGGCCCCGTTCGATGTCGAAGCTGACGCCCTCGACCGCCTGCACGCGGCGCCGCGGCTGGCGCGCCAGCACACGCTGCAGCCAGGGGATGCGCACATCGAAGTGCTTGGCGAGGTCGCGCACCTCGACCAGCACCTCACGCGGTGTGCTGGCATCTGGCAGCGGATGTTCAGGCTGGCTCATGTCGCCCCGCTGTCGAGCCATCGTGCAACCAGCAGGCGGCCTGCGATGCACCAGCGGCCAGCAGCGCCGGGCGCTCTTGCCGGCAGCGCTCGAAGGCCTGCGGGCAGCGCGGGTGAAAGGCGCAGCCGGTGGGCAAGGCATCGAGGCGCGGCATGCTGCCGTCGATCTGCCGCAGGCGACCGATGGGCGCGTCGAGTCTCGGTATCGAGGCCATCAGGCCCACCGTGTACGGGTGCGCCGGCGCGTGCACGATGGCCTGCACCGGGCCGATCTCGACGATGCGGCCGGCGTACATCACCGCCACGCGGTCGCAGGTTTCGGCGATCACGCCCATGTCGTGCGTGATGAGCATCACCGCCGTGCCACGTTCGCGGCACAGGCGCTTGAGCAGCGCCATCACCTGCGCCTGCACCGACACGTCGAGCGCCGTGGTCGGCTCGTCGGCGATCAGCAGGCGCGGCTCGCCGGCCAGCGCCAACGCAATCACCACCCGCTGGCGCATGCCGCCCGAGAACTGGTGCGGGTACTGGTCGATGCGCTCGGCGGCGCCGGCGATGCCGGTGTCTTGCAGCAGCGCGATGGCCCGCGCACGGGCCTGGGCCGAGTCCAGCGGCAGGTGCGTGCGCAGCGTCTCGACCAGTTGCTGACCGATGGTGCGCAAGGGGTTGAGCGCGGTCATCGGGTCCTGGAACACCGCGCCGATCTGCCGCCCGCGCAGCCGGCGCAGGGCCTCGGGTGACAGGTCGTCGATGCGTTGGCCGTCGAACACGACCTCGCCGCCGACCACGCGGCCGGGGGGCGGCAGCAGGCCGATGATCGCCGCGCCCGTCAGCGACTTGCCGGCCCCCGATTCGCCGACCACGCCCAGCACCTCGCCGGGTGCGATGTCGAACGACACCGCATCGAGCGCGCGCAGCGCCCCGCCGCGCGCCGGAAACTCGACGCTCAGTTGGCGGACGTGCAGCAGCGGGTACGGCATGGGCGCTCGCATCGGTCAGCGCAGGCGCGGGTCGAGCGCATCGCGCAAGGCATCACCCAGCAGGTTGACGCTGACCGCAATGAGCACCAGCGCGAGCCCCGGCCACAGGGCGATCCACCACTCGCCCGAGAACAGAAAGTCGTTGCCGATGCGCACCAGCGTGCCCAGCGACGGCGAGGTGACCGGCATGCCCACACCCAGGAAAGACAACGTCGCCTCGATGAGGATGGCCGCCGCGAGTTGCAGCGTGGCCAGCACCCACACCGGGCCCATCACGTTGGGCAGCACGTGCCGCCGCATGATGCGCAGGGCGGGCACGCCGATCACGCGGGCGGCCTGCACGTAGTCTTTGCCGCGCTCGACCATCGCGCCACCGCGCACGGTGCGCGCATAGGGCACCCAGCCGCTGAGCGAGATGGCGGCGATCAGCACCAGCGGGGCCAGTTCGGCGTGCGCGCGCGGCAAGAGCGCACGGCCGATGCCGTCGATCAACAGCGCCAGCAAGATCGCCGGGAAGGACAGCATCACGTCGCAAATGCGCATCAGCACCGCATCGACCCGCCCGCCCACATAACCCGCGACCAGCCCCAGCGGCACGCCGATGGCCAGCGACAGCAGCACCGACGCGGCCCCCACCATCACCGACAGGCGCGCGCCATGCAGGATGGCCGACCACAGGTCACGGCCCTGGTCGTCGGTGCCCAACCAGTGCGCACGGCTGCCCTCGGCCATCCACGCAGGCGGCAGGCGGGCATCCATCAGGTTCAACGCGGCCAGATCGAAGGGGTCTTGCGTCGCCAGCCAGGGCGCGAAGGCCGCGCCGAGCACGCAGGCGAGCGCAACGCAGGCGGCCGCCGTCACGGCCGGTGATGCGAACACGGCCTGCGTCAGCGCGGCCCGGAGCGACCCGCTGGTCTCGCTCATGCCGCCGCCGCCCGCAGGCGTGGGTCCACCACCCAGTACAGCAGATCAACCACCAGGTTGATCGACACGAAGATCAGCGACACGAGGCACAGGTAGGCCGCCATCACCGGCACGTCCGCATGCGTCACCGCCTGGATGAACAGCAGCCCGAGGCCCGGCCACTGGAACACCGTCTCGGTGATGATCGAAAACGCGATCAGCGAGCCGAGCTGCAAGCCGGCCACCGTGAGCACCGGCACCCAGGTGTTGCGCAGCGCATGGCCGAAGTGCACGGCCCGGTCCGACAGCCCCCGCGCCCGCGCGAAGCGGATGAAATCGGCGCGCATCACGTCGAGCATCTCGGCACGCACGAGGCGCACGATCAGCGCGATTTGAAACACCGCCAGCGTGACGGCCGGGAGCAGCAAGTGCCGCCAGCCATCCAGCGACAGCAGGCCGGTCGTCCACGCGCCCAGCGCGACCACCTCGCCGCGCCCGAAGCTCGGCAGCCAGGCCAGGTGCACCGAAAACACCAGGATGAGCCCGATGCCGACAAGGAAGGTCGGCATCGACACGCCGAGCAGCGAAGTCGCCATCAAGGCGCGGGCGAACCACCCGTGGCGGCGCAGTGCGGCATAGACGCCGACCGGCACGCCGATCGCCAGCGAGAGCAGCGCGGCGACCGCGGCCAGCTCCAGCGTGGCCGGCAGGCGCTCCGCCATCAGTTCGGACACCTTGCGGCCCTGCCGCAGGCTGACGCCGAACTCGCCTTGCGCGGCCTGCCCGATGAACTGCGCGAACTGCACCGCCGCGGGTCGGTCCAGCCCCAGCTCGGCACGCAATTGCTCGCGTAGTTGCGGGGTGGCTTCCTGCCCGACCAGGTTCGCCACCGGGTCGCCGACGTGCTGGAACAGCAGAAAGGCGATGAACGCCACCGTCAGCAGAACGGCCGCAGCTTGAAGAAGACGTCGAAGGACGAAGGCCAGCATCGCGCGCGATTGTCGGCGATGCCTTGCGGCGAAGCGCTCAGAGTGGCTTGCCGTCGGCGCGGGTCAGCACGATGTCGCCGTAGTAGGCGCGCACCCGCGTCTGCGTGTTGTCGCTGTCGGTCATGACCGCCACACCGACCAGGGCGCCTGGGTCCTCACCGAAGGCCTGGCGAAAGTCGGCGGTGATCGACCGCGTGTGGCTGCGCCAACGCTTCACGTGCATCGGCCCCGAATCGAGCACGATCTTGCGGATGCGCGACGAGCGGTTGCCGTGGATCACTGTGCCCGGCTCGGCCTTGGTGTCCCACACGTACATCAGGGTGGCATAGGGCGGCGCTTCGCCCGAGAGCGTGTGCGCCAGGTCGAACAGCAAGCGGTCCTTGGCCGACAGCCGCGAGCGGTCCCCCTCGAAGGCCAGCAGCACCCGCACCGGCGAGTCGGCCGCATCACCATCACTCAAATTCGCCGACTCGATCAACTGCGGCACCAGCCACGAAAACGACACCGCGCCGATGTCACCCGGCGGCAGGTGCACCGGCCGCCGCCACATGCTGGCCGAACGGTCGGCATCCGCCCGGATCACGGACTTCCCGTCGATCCACGCGGCGGCATAGCGGGTCTTGCGCTTGCCCGGAAAGGCGAAGTCACTCCAGGCGGCCGCAGCCGGGGCGGTGATGGCTTGCGCATCCGCCTGGGTCGCCGGAACGCCATCCCCGGACGCGCACGCCACCAGCGATGCACTCGCCACGATCCATGTCCATCGCCTCACCATCACCCCGCGCTGCTACCGCCCCCATGAAAAGAAAAAAGCCACCCGGAGGTGGCTTTTGGTTGAACGAAGCTGCGAAGCAGCGTTCGATCAGAAGTTGTGCTGAATGCCGAAGTCGTAGCCGGTCTTCTGCACGTCGCCAACCGGCGTCGTGACCTTGCTGTCGCGTGCGAAGTCAGCGTAGAGCTTCGTGCGCTTCGACAGGTTGTGGTGGTAGCCGAGGCCCATGCGGCTGTTCACCGTGGTCGAGCCAACCTTCAGGGTGGCGTAGCCCACCTTGATGTCGCCGGCGCCGACGGTGATGTTGGCACCGATCAGCGAACCCTTGACCTTGGCGTTCGTGTTGGTGGTGCCGTTCGAAACCATGCCGCTCAGCAGCACAGGGCCGAACTTGTAGCGCGCACCGATGTTGGTGATGTCGTCGTTGACGCCCGTGGGATCATCATGACCGATACCAACGAACAGAGGACCAGCCGTGTACGTGGCCGACAGCGAGAGCGGGCGGTCAGCGCCAGTGGCTTCAGCAACCGTGGCCGACACGGCGAAACCCGACAGCAGGGGGCTGCTGTACTGCACGGAGTTGTTGTGGCGAACCGGGGGCACACCAGCGTTGATGCCAGCGCCGATGTTGCGCAGAGCAGCGACGGTCTCACCAGCGAACGGATCGATCACAGACTGCACGTTCGCGAACGCCGAGGTGTAGTGGCGGCCGAGGGTCACGGTGCCCAGCGAGGCGCTGCGCAGACCCACGAAAGAGAAGCCATTCCAGAACGGGGTCGACAGCGTGCCGTCGTCCACGTTGAAGCGGTGTTCGATCGCGAACACGGCACCCAGGCCACCGCCCAGGTCTTCGTAGCCACGGAAGCCAATGCGGCTGCCGTTCGGGCCACCGGCGTTGTCCAGAACTTCCTTGTTGTTGCTGGCGATTTGCTTGCCGACGGCGGCATCGATCTTGCCGAAGATCGTCACCGACGAAGCTTGGGCGAAAGCAGAACCTGCGAAAGCGCCCAGAACGGCGAGAGCGAGAAGAGATTTTTTCATTGCGACTATCTCCTAAGTTGAACACGAGGTCCTGATCGAGAGTGGCGCTCTTGCGCCCATCAGGCCGAAACTCCTCATCGGAAGTTGGCGTATTCCACCAGAGGCATCGAGCGATTGCCAAGGATGGCAGTCCGAATCGTGCAAGGCCTGTTGCCCAGGAACAACGTGACCGGCCGGCGACACAGGCGCAAATTCGCGCGCCATGCCCGGGGGTGGCGCCTTCGATGTCGGCTTTCGGGATACGCTGCAGCCCCGCCCCATGCATCCTCGTATTGACATGACCGCCGCACCGCGTAGAGCGTCGATTTCCCCCTTTGACCGCTGGATCTCGGCCGCAGACGGGGTCTTGAAGACCCTGTCGGGTTCGCATGGCAGTGCCCGCCCGCTGCCCGCCCAGCACATCGTCGCCAGCGAAGACCTGACGGAAAGCGACAAGCAACTTTCCGGCCGCTTGATGCGGGTCAACCACGTCGGCGAAGTGTGCGCGCAGGCGCTCTACACCTCGCAGATGCTCGCGGCCCGCGACCCGGCGTTGCGCGAATCGTTGGAACAAGCCGCGCGGGACGAACTGGACCATCTGGCCTGGACACAACAGCGCTTGCGCGAACTGAACGCCCATGCCAGCTGGTTGAACCCGCTCTGGTACGCAGGCGCCTTCGGCATCGGCTGGGTGGCGGGGCGGCTCGGAGACCGCGTGAGCCTCGGGTTCGTGTCGGAAACCGAGCGCCAAGTCGAGCACCACCTCACCAGCCACCTCGACCGCCTGCCCGTCAACGACCACGCCTCACGCGCCATCGTTCAGCAGATGCGCGAGGACGAAGCACGCCACGCGCAAGAGGCCGAGGAGGCTGGCGGCATGCCCTTGCCCGCCCCCGTGCGTCTCGCGATGCGTTTGGCGGCAAAGGTCATGACCTCCACGGCCCACCACATCTGAACGCCGCCGTCAGACTTCGACTACCTCGTGACTGGTCGTGATTTCGGCGGTTTTGCCCAGCATGATGCTGGCCGAACAATACTTTTCGTGCGACATCTGGATGGCACGCTGCACCGCCGCTTCGGGCAGCGACTTGCCGCTCACGATGAAGTGCATGTGGATGCGCGTGAAGACTTTCGGATCGGTCGGCGCACGTTCGGATGTCATCTTGAGCTGGCAACCTCGCACGTCATGCCGGCCGCGCTTGAGGATCAGGACCACGTCGTAGGCGGTGCAGCCGCCGGTGCCGGCGAGCACGGTTTCCATCGGGCGAGGCGCGAGGTTGCGGCCGCCACCATCGGGGGCGCCGTCCATCATCAACACATGCCCGCTGCCGGTTTCAGCGACAAATCCCATTCCGCTCGCGGCCAGCCAATTGATCGTGCATTCCATTTTTTGCCCCAGAAACCGTCGAATTTCATGAAAAGAGGCGCATTGTGCCCGGCACCCCCGAGCGGGTGGGCCACGGGATGTTGCGACCCCAGAATGCAGCCGCTACA
Source organism: Piscinibacter sp. PDB5-1 (assembly GCF_056676035.1). NCBI lineage: Bacteria > Pseudomonadati > Pseudomonadota > Betaproteobacteria > Burkholderiales > Sphaerotilaceae > Piscinibacter > Piscinibacter sp. PDB5-1. The sequence continues at coordinate 1,110,114 of NZ_JBWVZL010000002.1, forward strand.
CTTCTTTTGCTGACGTCGCCCATCAACTCGCTGTGTGACGTCTACCGTTTGTCTCCTCCACCTCCTCCATTGGTGGATTCAGCCCAAGGCAGCAATGTCTTGGGCTCTTTTCTTTGTGCGTCGGTTGCGCGATCTCCTTGAAGCGCTTGCCAGCGGACGGCGTCGGGCCCTGACATATCATCCGACGCCCTTTGATCCGACACGCCGAGAGGAGACCGCATGGCCGGCCGCGCCACCGACCACACCCCGCGCAAGCGCACAAAAACCGGTGTGGCGGACTACCTGCAGCGCATCCTCAACGCACGCGTCTACGACGTGGCGATCGAGACCTCTCTCGACCCTGCCAAGAACCTGTCCGCGCGGCTGAACAACCGCGTGCTGCTCAAGCGTGAAGACACGCAGCCCGTGTTCAGCTTCAAGCTGCGCGGCGCCTACAACAAGATGGCGCACCTGACGCCGCTGCAGCTCAAGCGCGGCGTCATCTGCGCTTCGGCCGGCAACCATGCGCAGGGCGTGGCGCTGAGTGCGCAGCGCATGGGCTGCCGGGCGGTCATCGTGATGCCGGTGACGACCCCCCAGCTCAAGATCGACGCGGTGCGCGCCCTCGGCGGCGAGGTGGTGCTCGAAGGTGAAAGCTACTCGGACGCCTACCAGCACGCGCTCCAGCTCGAACGCAGCGGCGGCCTCACCTTCGTGCACCCGTTCGATGACCCCGACGTGATCGCCGGCCAAGGCACGATTGCGATGGAGATCCTGCGCCAGCACCAGGGCCCGATCGACGCCGTGTTCGTCGCCATCGGCGGCGGCGGGTTGATCTCGGGTGTTGCGGCCTACATCAAGGCGGTGCGGCCCGAGATCAAGGTGATCGGCGTGCAAACCACGGACTCCGACGCCATGGTGCGCTCCGTGAAGGCCGGCAAGCGCGTGCAGCTGCACGATGTCGGCCTCTTTTCAGACGGCACGGCGGTGAAGCTTGTGGGCGAAGAAACCTTCCGGATCACGCGCGAGTTGGTGGACGATTTCATCGTGGTGGACACCGACGCCGTCTGCGCCGCGATCAAAGACGTCTTCCAGGACACCCGCAGCGTGCTGGAGCCCGCCGGTGCGCTGGGTGTCGCTGCGATCAAGCAGTACGTCGAACGCGAAAAGGCCAAGGGCCAGACGCTCGTGGCCATCACCTGCGGCGCGAACATGAACTTCGACCGCCTGCGTTTCGTGGCCGAGCGCGCCGAGGTCGGTGAAGAGCGCGAGGCGCTGTTCGCGGTGACGATTCCCGAAGAGCGCGGCAGCTTCAAGCGCTTCTGTGAGCTGATCGGACCACGCAGCGTCACCGAATTCAACTACCGCATCTCGGACGACCGCCAGGCCCATGTCTTTGTCGGCCTCTCGACCAGCAACCGCGGCGAGCCGGACAAGATCGCGCGCAGCTTCGTCAAGCACGGCTTTGCGACCGTGAACCTGACCGACGACGAACTCGCCAAGGAGCACGTGCGCCACATGGTGGGCGGGCGCAGCGAGCTGGCGCGCGACGAGCGCCTGTACCGATTCACCTTCCCCGAGCGGCCCGGGGCGCTGATGCGCTTCTTGTCGAGCATGCACCCGAGCTGGAACATCAGCCTCTTCCACTACCGCAACCAGGGCGCCGACTACGGGCGCATCCTGGTGGGCATCCAGGTGCCCAAGGGCGACAAAAAGGCGTTCAAGCAGTTCCTCGACGGGCTGGCCTACCCCTGCGTCGATGAAACCGACAATCCCGTGTATCGACTGTTTCTTCGTTGAACCTGGCGTTGCCCGGGGCCGATTGGGCCCCGACAATCGGGTGTCATTCTTGCTGATCGGCCCTTGCCCGACCTTCGCCCGACATGCCCGTCAACCGTTCGCTCATTTCACCCACGGCCAACCCGGTTCTCGAACAGGCCATCCGGGACAAGCTCGCCCGGCGCAGTGAAGTCACGGGCAACCTGGGCGAACTCGAGCCGCTGGCCGTGCGCCTGGGCCTGATTCAGAACACTCTGAAGCCGCGCTTCAAGTCGCCGCAGATCGTGATGTTCGCAGCCGACCACGGCCTCGCGGTCGATGGCATCAGCCCGGCGGGGCAGCCTTCCACCGCCCGGCTGGTGAACAACCTGCTCACGTCGCGACTGCCGGTGTCGGTGTTCGCGCACATCCAGGGCATGCACCTGAGCGTGGTCGATTGCGGCGTGGCCGAACTCGTCACGCCGCATGCGCGGCTGATGGCCCGCAAGATCGCCCATGGCACCCGCAACGCACGCGTCAACGTCGCGATGACGCTGGACCAGGCGCACGCAGCCATCCGCGCCGGCATGGAAATCGGCGACGCGCTGCCCGGCAACGTGGTCGCCTGCGCCGGCATCGGCGTCGGCGCGCACGAGAGCGCGGCGCTGGTGCTGTCGGGCCTGACCGGCGAACCGGTGCGCGAGTTGGTGTCGCCCCACACCGAGCCGCGGGCCGAGGGTGACTCCGAGCAGCACAACCACCTGCTGATGGTCTTGCAGGCCGCGAAGAACCGGCACCGGGAGTTGAACGACCCGGTTGAGGTGCTGGCGGCCTACGGCGGTTTCGAGATCGCGATGATGGTCGGCATGATGCTGGTCGCGGCCAGCAAGCGGCACCTGATCATGGTCGATGGCATGTCGGCCTGCGCCGCCTTGATGGTGGCCGCGCGCATTGCCCCGACCGTCACCGACTACTGCATCTTCTGCCGCAGCCATGGCCACGGCGGGCTCACCCGGGCGCTGTCGCTCTTTCACGCCGCGGCACTGCTCGAACTGGGCATGGAAAGCACCGACGGTACCGGCGCGACGCTGGCCTTCCCTCTGGCCCGCAGCGCGGCGGCCTTGTTGACCGAGGTGGCCGAAGGTGAAGACCCGGGCCCGTCTCAGCCGGCAGAAATGATGCCGCCGCTGTCGGCCGCCACGCCGCTCTGAGCCTGCGGATCGGATCGCCGCGTCAGCGTGGCGCGCCCGGGTTGGGCGGCGGCGCGAATTGCTGCATTTGCTCGGGCGGAATGTTCACCCGCAGTTCCCCCGGATCCAGGGCCGGCACAGCGGGGGCATTCACGCTGGGCATCTCGATGCCCGGCGCCGTGGGCAAGGTGCCCGTCGCAGGCATGGGCAGGGCCGGCACCTCGAGCACGATGGTCGCCGGCCCTTCCAGCGGCCCGATCGAGGCACTGCGCTGGCTCACGGTCTTCAGGTACAACTGATCTTCAATGCGCGAGCCGGCAATGAAGGGACGTGCGGGCTTGTCGTCGATGGCAATGAGCGCGACCCCGGGCGCCGTGCCTTCGGCGGTGGTGCGACCGGCCATCACACCGATGAGTTTGAAGCGGTTGTTGACGGGGGCGGCGGCGACCGTGTCCGTGGCCACCGGCGCCGCCCCGAAAAGTCGCGTCAGGTCGCTGCCGAGGCTGACCGACTCATCGACGGCCAAGGCGCCCGCAGGGGCCGCGACGGGGCTCACCACGAGGCGCAAACCCCAGAAAACGGCTGCTGCCGCCACCAGGGCCCAGATCACGAAAGCTGACAATCGAGAAGGCATGGAGGAATTATGATTGATGATCCCCCTCATAGAAGGCTGGGCACACCCTAGTGGATTCGGCCGCAGCAAAGCGGCAAGCTAGAGGCAGACACACCTCCGGGCCCTCATTCCAAACATCCCGAGACAAGATGAACGCTCCCCTTTCCCTGCTTGCTCAGCGCCGCCGCTCGCGCGGTTTCACCCTCATCGAACTGATGGTGGTGCTGGTGATCATCGGCGTGCTGGCCGCGCTGATCGTGCCCAACGTGCTCGACCGCGCCGGTGACGCCCGCGTCACGGCCGCCCGCACCGACGTGAACAACGTCGTTCAAGCGCTCAAGCTGTACAAGCTCGACAACCAGCGCTACCCCTCCACCGAACAAGGCTTGAAGGCCCTGGTGGCCAAGCCCACGGTCGGTGTGATTCCTCCCAACTGGAAGCCTTACCTCGACAAGCTGCCGAACGACCCCTGGGGCCGTCCGTACCAGTACGCCAACCCGGGCGTGAAAGGCGAGATCGATGTCTACAGTCTGGGCGCCGACGGACAGGTCGGCGGCGAAGGCAACGACGCCGAAGTCGGCTCCTGGCAGTAAGCCGTCGAGCCCCGCCGTGCGCCGCAGCGCCGGCTTCACGATGATCGAACTGCTGCTGGTGGTGGCGCTGATCGCCATCGCCAGCGGCTTGGCCACGTTCGCCTTGCGCGACCCGTCGAGCACGCAGCTCGAACATGAAGCGGCCCGCCTGGCCGCGCTGTTGGAGTCGGCCCGCGCCGAGTCGCGCGCCTCGGGCCTGGCCGTGCGCTGGGAAGCCCAGGGCAGCGAACGCGAAGGCGGCAACTTCCGCTTCGTCGGCCTGTCGGGCGTGAACCCGCTGCCCACCAAGTGGCTCAGCGAAGGCGTGTCGGCCGAGATCATGGGCGCGCGCGCCGTGGTGCTCGGCCCCGAGCCCTTGATTGGCGAGCAACGCATCGTGTTGCGCCTGAACGAAAAAAGTCTGATGCTCGCCACCGATGGCCTGGGCCCCTTTGTCGTGTCGAGCGACGGCAGCACCGAGGTCGTCAAGTGAGCCGCCCCTTGCGCAGGCTGCGCGCCAGCGGCTTCACGCTCATTGAGGTGCTGGTGGCGATGGTGATCGTTGCCGTCACCTTGAGCGCCGGCATCAAGGCCGCTGGCGCCCTGACCAACAACGCCCAGCGCATGGTCGAGGTGACCGCCGCCCAGTGGTGCGCCGAAAACCAGTTGGTCGGCTTCAAGCTCGCGGCCTACTTTCCGGACGTGGGCGATGCCGATTTCGGCTGCGAACAGCTGGGTACCGTCTACCGGGGCAAGCTGATCGTGCGGCCGACGCCGAACCCGAACTTCCGCCGCGTCGATGCCGAGGTCATGACCGAATCGGGCCAGCACATCCTCACGCTCTCCACGGTGCGGCCGCGATGAACACCGCACGCCGCTTCTGGCCACGACGCGCAGCAGCGCGCGGCTTCACGCTGGTTGAAGTGCTGGTGGCGATGATGATCATGTCCATCATCGCGATGATGTCGTGGCAGGGCGTCGATGGCATCGTGCGCACGCGCACCGCCAGCGAAGAACGGCTCGAAAAGACGCTGCGCATCAGCACCGTGCTGGCGCAGTGGGAACAAGACCTGCTCGCCGTGCAAGACGTGGGCGTGGTGCCACCGATCCTCTTCACCGGCGTGGCCACCTTGATGACGCGCCATGCGCCGGACGGCCTGCAGGTCGTGGTCTGGTCGATGCGCGACGGCCATGTGCTGCGGTGGGCGAGCCCTGCGACCACCAACACCATGGCGCTGAAGAACGCCTGGTCGCAGGCCGAACAATTGCTCGGCCAGGACAGCGGGCAACTGCGCGCACTCACCGGCGTGTCGGATTGGCAGCAGTACTGTTTTCGCAGCAACGCCTGGAGCAACTGCCAATCGACCGGCAACGCGGGGCAACCGGTGCCCGACGGCGTGCGCCTGGTGCTGGCCTTCACCGAAGGCAGCGGCTTTTCGGGCACCGTGACGCGCGACGTCGCGCTGACGCCATGAGCACCACCGCCCGCCTGGCGCACCGCCATCGACAACGTGGCGCTGCGTTGCTGATGGCGATGATCATCGTGGCGCTGGTCGCCACGCTGTCGGTGTCGATGGTCTGGCAGCAGTGGCGCGCGGTGCAGGTCGAAAGCGCCGAGCGGGCGCGGGCCCAGTCGGCCTGGGTGCTGGCCGGGGCGCTCGACTGGTCGCGCATCATCTTGAAAGAAGACTTCCGCACCGGCGGGCCCGACCACCTGGGCGAGCCGTGGGCGGTGCCGCTGGCCGAGGCGCGGCTGTCCACCTTCCTCGCGGCCGACAAGAACAACACCGACGGCGGCCCCGAGGCGTTCCTCTCGGGCGCGATCACCGATGCGCAGGCCCGCTACAACCTGCGCAACCTGCTGTCCAACGGCGCCATCGAGCCAGACCAGCTCAAGGTGCTGCAGCGTCTGTGCAACCTGGTGGGGGTGACGCCCGATGCCGCGATGACCATCGCCACGGGCATGCGCGACGCCTCAGCGACGGTCACGCCGCCGCAACCGGGCGGCAGTGCCCCGACCCCTCCCCCTCAAGCCGGGGTGTCGGCCGGCAATGGCGAGTTGCCCGACGGCCCGCTGATGCCGCAGCGCGTCAATCAGCTGTCCTGGCTGGGCGTCTCGCCCGAGGTCGTGCGCCGTCTCGAACCCTACGTCACGATTCTGCCGAATCCCACCGCAGTGAACGCCAACACCGCGCCGCGCGAAGTGCTTGCCGCGGTGGTCCCCGGGCTGGACATTGCCGGTGCGGAACGGCTGCTGCAGATCCGCCAGCGGTCGCCGTTCAAGGCCATGAGCGACCTCGAAAGCCAGCTCCCCGGGCTGACCCTGAACCAGGCCAACATCGATTTCAAGTCCAATTTCTTTGTCGTGCGCGGTCGCCTGAGGGTCGGCGAGGCCGCGCTCGAGCAGCGGTCCTTGGTCGAACGGCGGGGCCCGCGAAGCAGCGACATCGTTCCGCTGACGCGCGAATGGATCACCACGCGCGACGAATCGAACGCGAAATAGCGACAAACCCTTGTGCAACCAACACGACACAAAACCGCTGTAAGTCATTGATTTTCGAAGGTTTGTTTTGCTTCGACCACCCAATTGCGGTAGCCTACGCACCCTCTCATGAACATGCTCGTCGTCTTTTTGCCGCAACGGCCGCGGCTGCGCGCCGCCCCGCCGGAAGGCCCGGGGGCTGACGAAGCGGCCGCCGAGTACGCCTACGTGCTCAGCCCCGACGGCATGGCCATCACCTCGCAAGGCCGCGCGAGTGCTGCGCAGTTGCCCAAGGCCGACACCGTCACCGCCATCGTCTCCGAGGCGGACCTCAGCTGGCACCGCATCACCCTGCCCAAGTCCCCGGCCAACCGCTTGCGGGCGGCGCTGGGCGGCATCCTGGAAGAGGCCCTGCTCGAAGACGCCGACAACCTGCACCTGGCCGTGGCGCCGCAGGCGTCGGCCGGCGAGCTGACCTGGGTCGCCGCCTGTGACCGCGCATGGCTCGCCACCGAACTGGCGCTGCTCGAAAAGGCCAACGTCTTCGTCGATCGCGTCGTGCCGCTGGCTTGGCCTGATGAGCCGCCGAGCGGCCATTTCTCCGAAGGCCCGAGCGGCGACGCCAGCCTGCAGAACGCCACCGTGTGCTGGTCCCATGCCGACGGCCTGGCGCTGGTCCGGCTGAACGGCAGCCTGGCCCGCGCGCTGCTGCCCTCGCCCCCGCCGCCCGGTGTGCGCTGGAGCGCCACCCCCGGCGTCGCCGTCGAAGCCGAGCAGTGGCTGGGCTTTCCGGTGCAGGTGCTGACGCCCGCCCAGCGCGCGCTGCAGGCGTCGCGCTCGCTGTGGAACCTGCGGCAGTTCTCGCTCGCGCGCAAGAACCGCGGCCTGCGCGCCCTGCGCGACACGTGGCGGCAGTTTCTCTCGCCCACGTGGCGGCCGGTGCGCATCGGCCTGGCCACGCTGGCCGTGGTCCAACTGGTCGGACTCAACGTCTGGGCCTGGCAGCAGCGCAGCGCCTTGCAGAACAAGCAGCAGGCCATCGTGAAGCTGCTGCAGACCACCCACCCGCATGTCACGGCCGTGCTCGATGCACCGGCCCAGATGCAGCGCGAAACGGATTCGCTGCGCGCCGCCGCCGGCAAGCCGGGCGACAGCGACCTCGAACCCATGCTGCAGGTGGCCGCCTCGGCCTGGCCGGCCGACCGGCCGCCGGTCGATGACATCCGCTACGAACAACCCGGCAAGCTGTCGCTCGCCACGCCGGGCTGGGCGCCCGAACAGATCGAGCAGTTCCGCAGCCAGGTGGCCCCCGCTGGCTGGCAGGTCGAGGTGCAAGACAACCGGCTCGTGCTGAGCCGCCGCCCGACCGGCGGCCTGGGAGGCTCGCTGTGAACGCCGACGAAGAAAAAGTCCTGCCGCTGCCCGACAACAGCCTGCGCGGCAAGTTGGCCCGCCGCTGGGAGGCCATGGCCCCGAACGAGCGCCGGGGCGTGGCCATCGCGGCCGGCGTCGTCGGCCTGCTGCTGCTCTGGATGGTCGCGGTGCAACCCGCGCTGCGCACGCTGCGCGAAGCCCCGAAGAAGATGGACGCGCTCGACGCGCAGTGGCAGCGCATGCAGCGCATGGCCAGCGAAGCGCGCGAGCTGCGCGCCACGCCGCCGGTGGTGGCCTCGCAGATGACGCAGGCGCTGCAGTCAGCCACCGAACGACTCGACAACCGCGCGCAGCTGTCGCTGCAGGGCGACCGCGCCACGCTCACGATCAACGGCGGGCTGACCGGCGAACAGTTGCGCGGCTGGCTGGCCGAAGCCCGCAGCGCGGCCCGCGCCCGCCCGGTCGAGATGCGCCTGACCCGCAGCCCCGAGGGCTACACCGGCCTCATCATCGTCTCGCTTGGGGGAGGCGTCTGATGGCCCGCAACTTTCTTCGCCGCGGCCGCAAGAGCCGCTTCGCCGGCAGCGTGGTGCCCAGCCAGTGGCAGGAATCAACCTTCGCCGAACTGGCCTGGGAGCAGTCACGCAAGGCCGCGTCGCGCTGGGCGATCGGTGGCGCGGTGCTGGGCGGCGTGGTCGCGCTGGTGGCGTTTGCGCCGGCCGCCTGGGTGGCCAACGCGGTGAGCAAGGCGACCGAACAGCGCCTGCAACTGGCCGACGCGCGCGGCACGGTGTGGTCGGGCAGCGCGGTGGTCGTGCTGACCGGCGGGCCGGACAGCCGCGATGCGAGCGCGCTGCCGGGGCGCCTGAGCTGGTCGCTGGGCCTGTCGGGCCGCAGCCTCGCGCTGAGCGCCGAGCACGCCTGCTGCCTGAACGGCAAGGTCCGCATGCAGGTGACGCCGGGCTTCGGCCAGGTCGGCTTGAAGCTCACGCCGCAGCCGGGCTGGGTGGGCCAGTGGCCGGCGGCCTTCCTTGGCGGCCTGGGCACGCCATGGAACACGCTGCAACTGGGCGGTGCGCTGCGCCTGAACTCGCCGACCGGCCTGAACGTCCAACTGGTGCAAGGCCGCTGGACGATGGAAGGCCAGGCCGACCTGGAGTTGATCGGCGTCTCCTCGCGCCTGTCCACGCTCGACACGCTGGGCACGTACCGGCTCTCGGTGCTGGGGGGCGGGCTTGCGAGTGGCCAGCCCTCGCAGCTGTCGCTGAGCACACTGAACGGGCCCTTGCAACTGTCGGGCGATGGCACGCTGTCGGGCACCGGCGTGCGCTTCCGCGGCGAGGCACGTGCCGCCGACGCCGACGCCTCGGCACTGACCAATTTGCTGAACATCATCGGACGGCGCGACGGTGCCCGATCCGTCATTTCGATCGGACAAGCATGAAGAACCGACCCACCCTCCCGCAGCCGCCGCGCCCGCTGGTTTCCGCCGTGGCGGCATCCCTGCTGTGCCTGTCGCTCGCCCCGGTGCCAATGGTCGCCCAGGCGCAGACGCCGCCCGCCAACGCGCAAGCCGCCGCCAACGCGAAACGCTTCAAGGGCGAGCCGGTCACGCTGAACTTCGTCAACGCCGACATCGAAGGCGTGTCGCGCGCGATGGGGGCCATCCTCAAGCAGCAGTTCATCGTCGATCCGCGTGTGAAGGGCACAGTCACGCTGTACAGCGACGAGCCGCTCTCGCCGCGCGAGGCCTACCTCAACTACCTGGCCGCGCTGCGCGGCCTGGGCTTCACGGTGGTCGAGTCGGGCGGCCTGTTCAAGGTGGTGCCCGAGGCCGACGCGAAGCTGCAGTCCGACACCGTCTCGACCGGTGCCGTCACGCGCCGGGGCGACCAGATCGTCACGCAGATCTTCAAGATCAACCACGAGAACGCGAACAACCTCGTGCCAGTGCTGCGCCCGCTGATCAGCCCCAACAACACGATCAACGCGAACCCAGGCAACAACACCCTGGTCATCACCGACTACGCCGACAACCTGGTGCGCATCGGCAAGATCATCTCGGCGATGGACACCCCCGGCGTCAGCGACGTCGAGGTCATCCCGCTCAAGCACGCGGTCGCGGCCGACGTGGCAGCGATGGTGCAGCGACTGTCCGACGGCGCGGGCGCCGTGCCGGGCGCGCCGGCCATGCCGGGCGGGGCGGGTGGGCCCTCGGTGATCGTCGATCCGCGCGCGAACGCGCTGATCGTGCGTGCGCCGAACGCCGCGCGCATGCAGCACATCCGCTCACTGGTCGAAAAGCTCGACCGGCCGATGGAAGGCAGCGCCGCCACCGGCAACATCTACGTCGTCTACCTCAAGAACTCTGACGCGGTGCGCCTGGCCACCGTGCTGCGCGCGGCCTACACGGCCGGCAACACCAGCCAGGCCGGCGCCCTGGGGGGCGGTGGGGCCCAGCAATCGCAAGGCGGCCTGGGCGGCACCTCGGCGATGAACTCGGGCGCAGCCGGCGGCAACGCCTCGGGTGCGAGCCCGCAGGCCACGGCCCCGGTGAGCCAGGCGGCCGCGCCTTCGACCGGCGGCATGATCCAGGCCGACCCGGCGACCAACTCGCTGATCATCACGGCGCCCGAACCGGTGTATCGCCAGCTGCGCGCCGTGATCGACAAGCTCGACTCGCGCCGCGCGCAGGTCTACATCGAAAGCATGATCGTCGAGATCCAGGGCGACAACGCGGCCGACTTCGGCCTGCAGTGGCAAGGGCTCGTGGGCCGCGATGGCGACAAGAACATCGGCGTGATCGGCACCAACTTCGGGTCGGGCACCAGCAACATCCTCGGCCTGAGCGCGGCCGCGGCCGGCGGTGCGGCCGGTCTGGCGGCCATCGCCCAGAACCCGCCCAACGGCATGAACATCGGGCTGATCCGCGACTTCAACGGCGTCTATGGCCTGGCGGCCATCGCCAAGCTGATGCAGTCGCAGTCGAACACCAACATCGTCTCGACGCCAAACCTGATCACGCTCGACAACGAAGAAGCCAAGATCGTTGTCGGCACCAACGTGCCCTTCATCACCGGCAGCTTCACGAGCACGGGCACCGCGGCGCAAAACCCCTTCCAGACCATCGAACGAAAAGACGTCGGCCTCACGCTGCGCATCAAGCCGCAGATCGGCGAGAACGGCACGGTGCGCATGGTGATCTACCAAGAATCGTCGGACGTCATCAACCAGGTGGCCGGCACCGCCAACACCGGCCCTTCGACCACCAAGCGCTCGATCGAATCGACCGTGATGGTGGACGACGGCCAGATCATCGTGCTCGGTGGCTTGGTGCAAGACCGCTTCGTCGATGAGAAGTCGAAGGTGCCGCTGCTGGGCGACATCCCCATCTTGGGCGCGCTGTTCCGCAGCGAGTCGCGCACGAAGCGGCGCTCGAACCTGATGGTCTTCCTGCGGCCCATCGTCATGCGCGACGCCGCGAGCGTCAACAACTTCTCGCTCGACCGCTACGACATGATCCGCGCGCAGCAGAAGGACTCGCAGCCCCCGCGCAACTTCCTGCTTCCGATCAACGAATCGCCGGTGGTGCCGCCCCTGCGCACGCCTGAAGAAACCGAACGCTCGCTGCGCCTGCGCCAGTCGGCCCCGTTGACACTGCCGCCGCAACCCGAGGCGCAACCCGTGCCGGCGCCGCTGTCGGCACCGCCTGCGGGCTCGACGCCGCCTGCCGCCGCGCCCGCACCAACCCCGTCGTCGAACTAAGAAGGCGTGAACGGATCCGCCATGACCGCTCGACCCGCCCAAAGCCCGCGACTCTGCGTTGCAAATGCGCGCCGTAGCGCAAGCTACGGCTGTGCGTGGCGCCTTGATTCACGACCTTTCGGCAGGCCGCTCGGCCACGCCGGATTCATTCACACCTTCTGAGGTCGCCGCGATGGCCCGCCACCCGCTGCCCTACGCCTACGCCAAGGCGAACACGCTGCTGCTCGAAGACGACGGCGAGCGCCTGACGCTGTGGGCGCCCGAGACGGTGTCGCTGCCCGCGCTGAGCGAAGTGCTGCGGCTGTTCGAAGTCGATCAGCTGGAGCGCGAGCCTTCGTCCACGCTCATCAACCGCATCGCCGCGGCCTATGCCGGCGGTGAGTCGAGCGCCGCCACCGTGATCGGCGAGGTCGAGAGCAAGGTCGATCTGTCGCGCATGATGCAAGACCTGCCGGCGGTCGAAGACCTGCTCGAAGCGGCCAACGACGCGCCCATCATCCGCATGCTCAACGCGCTGCTGACGCAGGCCGCGAAAGACGGCGCGAGCGACATCCACATCGAACCGTATGAGCGCAGCTCGTCGGTGCGCTTCCGCGTCGATGGCACCTTGCGCGAGGTGGTGCAGCCCAACAAGGCACTGCACGCCGCGCTGATCTCGCGCCTGAAGATCATGGCCGAGCTCGACATCTCTGAGAAACGCCTGCCGCAGGACGGCCGCATCTCGCTGCGCATCGGCGGTCGCGCGGTGGACGTGCGCGTCTCGACCCTGCCCTCGGCTCACGGCGAACGCGCGGTGCTGCGGATCCTGGACAAGGGCGACGCGAAGTTCTCGCTCGAAGGCTTGGGCATGGGCGGCGACACGCTCGAACGCTTCGAGAACTTGCTGCAGCAGCCGCACGGCATCGTGCTCGTCACCGGCCCCACCGGCTCGGGCAAGACGACCACGCTGTACGCCGGCCTCGCGCAGGTCGATGCCTCGACCACCAACGTGCTGACCGTCGAAGACCCGGTCGAATACGAGTTGCCCGGCATCGGCCAGACGCAGGTCAACCCGAAGATCGACCTCACCTTCGCCAAGGCGCTGCGCGCCATCCTGCGGCAAGACCCGGACGTCATCATGATTGGTGAAATCCGCGACTTCGAAACCGCGCAGATCGCCGTGCAGGCCTCGCTGACGGGCCACTTGGTGCTGGCCACGCTGCACACCAACGACGCGCCCTCGGCCGTCACGCGCTTGACCGACATGGGCATCGAGCCCTTCCTGCTGTCGTCGTCGCTGCTGGGCGTGCTGGCCCAGCGCCTCGTGCGCAAGCTGTGCGTGCATTGCAAGAAGCAAGACGCCAAGGGCCGCTGGCACCCGGTGGGTTGCCCCGAGTGCGGCAACTCGGGCTACAAGGGCCGTCGCGGGGTGTACGAGCTGATGGTGGCCGACGACACGGTGCGCGGGCTGATCCACAGCCGCGCGGCCGAGTCCGAACTCATCGCCGCGGCCGAAGCCGGCGGCATGCGCTCGATGCGCGAAGACGGCGAGCGCCTGGTGAACGAAGGTGTCACCTCGGCTGAAGAAGTGATGCGGGTGACCCGTGAATAGTCTGGCTCTGCGTGCCGCGTATCGCGGCCATGGCGCAATGCCCGCGCTGACCTCTTGTTGGCCCGTTCGGGCTGAGGCATCGAAGCCCGGCGTCGGTTCGCGCCGGCCCTTCGGTACCTCAGGGCGAACAGGCATTTGCTGACTGGCTGAGGGTTCCATGCCCGCCTTCAAGTTCGAAGCCCTCAACGCATCCGGCAAGGCCAGCTCGGGCCTGCTGGAAGCCGACAACCTCAAGGCCGCGCGCGCCCAGTTGCGTGCGCAGTCGCTGGTGCCGCTGCAGGTCACGCAGGTCGCGGCGCAGCCCGAATACGCGGGCGGCATCAGCCTCAAGCGCAAGGTGTTCAGCTCGACCGCATTGGCGGTGTGGACACGCCAGCTGTCGGGCCTGGTGGTCTCGGGCCTGCCCCTCGAACGGGCGCTCACCGCGCTGAGCGACGAAGCCGAAGACCCGCGCCAGCGCGAGCTGGTCGCCAGCCTGCGGGCCGAGGTCAACGCCGGTTCGTCGTTCGCCCGCGCCTTGAGCAGCGCCCCACGCGAGTTCGACGACGTGTACCGCGGCGTGATCGCCGCCGGCGAGGCCAGCGGTGCGCTCGGGCAGGTGCTCGAACGGCTGGCCGACGACCTCGAAGAACGCCAGGCGCTGAAGGCCAAGCTGGTCGGCGCGACGCTGTACCCGGTGATCGTGTCGATCATCGCGGTGGTAATCGTGATCTTTCTCGTCACCTACGTGGTGCCGCAGGTCGCCTCGGTGTTCGCCAGCTCGAAGCGCGCACTGCCGACGCTGACGGTCGTGATGCTGGCCATCAGCGCCTTCATGCGCAACTACGGCTGGCTGCTGCTGCTGGCCCTGGTGGGCGGCGGCGTGACGCTGTCGTTCATGCTGAAGAACGAACCTTTCCGCGAGCGCTTCGACGCCGCGTGGCTCAACCTGCCGCTGATCGGCAAGCTCTCGCGCGGCTACAACGCGGCGCGCTTCGCCGGCACGCTGGCGATGCTGGCAGGTGCGGGCGTGCCCATCCTCAAGGCCTTGCAGGCGGGCGCCGAGACGCTGTCGAACCGCGCCATGCGCGCCGACGCGCTCGACGTGCTGGTGCAGGTGCGCGAAGGCGCGCCGCTCGCGTCGGCGCTGGCGGGCAAGAAGCGCTTCCCGGGGCTGCTGTCGATGTTCTCGCGCCTGGGCGAGCAGACGGGCGAACTGCCCCGCATGCTCGACCGCGCCGCCAAGCAGCTGTCGGCCGAAGTGCAGCGCCGTGCGATGCAGATGGCGACCATCCTCGAACCGCTGCTGATCGTCGCCATGGGCGGCGTGGTGATGCTGATCGTGCTGGCGGTGCTGCTGCCGATCATTCAGCTCAATACCTGGGTGAAGTAGAGCCCCCACGTCGCTGTCGCTCCTGCCCCCCGAGGGGGCGCTGCCTGGCGGCCCGGCAAAGCCGGTTCCGCGGGCTTGCTGGATGGGGCAGTCGCTTCGCTTCTGCTTCCCGACGGTGGAGCCAGTTCCTGCCTCGCGCCTGTCACCGACGTGGCTCTCGCCAGGCTCAACGCGCCGGCAGCACCGTGCCCACCACGGTGCCGAAGCCGATGCGTGCCGCGCCTTCGCGTTCGCACCAGGCCGCGAACTCGACCGTGTCGCCGTCTTCGAGGAAGCTGCGGGTCTCGCGTGCACCGCCCTCGCCTTCGCCGACCGCCAGCGGCTGCTGGCCGCCTTCGGTCAGCTCCAGCAGCGAGCCGGACTCTTCGCGTGCCGGGCCCGATTGGGTGCCGGTGCCGAGCAGGTCGCCGGCTTGCAGATTGCAGCCGTTCACCGTGTGGTGCGCGACCATCTGCGCGACGCTCCAGTAGGCGTGGCGGAAGTTGCTGCGCGACAGCCGCTGGGCGGCCTGCCCGCGCGCGCGCATCGCGGCGGTCTGCAGGCGCGCTTCGAGGTGGATGTCGAGGGTGCCTCGCGCACGGTGGGCCGCGCTGTCGAGGTAAGGCAGCGGCTGCGGGTCGGCGGGGTCGCGCGTGAAGGCGAGACGGTAGGGTTCGAGCGCTTCCATCGTCACGACCCACGGTGAGATCGTGGTGGCGAAGTTCTTGGCGAGGAAGGGGCCGAGCGGCTGGTATTCCCAGCCCTGCAGGTCGCGTGCGGACCAGTCGTTGAGCAGGCACAGGCCGAACACGTGGCGCTCGGCGTCGTCGAGCGCGATGGGCTCGCCGCGCGCGTTGCCGGCGCCGATGAACACGCCGAGTTCGAGCTCGTAGTCGAGCCGCGCGCTCGGGCCGACCACGGGTGCGGTGGCGTCGGGCGGCATGCGCTGGCCACGTGGGCGGTGAAACGTCTGCCCCGAGACGCCGAGGGACGAGCTGCGCCCGTGGTAGCCGATGGGCACCCACTTGTAGTTCGGCAGCAGCGGCGCGTCGGGCCGGAACAGCGCGCCCACGCGCGTGGCGTGGTGCACCGAGGTGTAGAAGTCGGTGTAGTCGCCGACCTGCGCGGGCAGCGCGTACTCGGCCTCGGCCTGGGCGACGAACGCCGGGCGCAGCGCCTCGGGGGCGCCGGTGCTCAGGGCCTGCGACAAGGCGAGGCGCAGGGCGCTCCACACCGCAGGGCCCATCGCCATGAAGCGGTTGAGCGTGGGCTCGTTGCACGCGGCCACGGCTTCGGAGGCGAGCCCCTGGAAGGCGTTCATGGCGTGGACCACGGCCAAGTCCACGATGCGGTCACCGATGGCAACACCGCCGCGCCAGGCTTCGTTCGCACCCCGGCGGCGAAACACGGCGAACGGCAGGTTCTGGACCGGGAAGTCGGCACCGGCGGCGTTGGCAGATTCGATCCAGCTGCGCAGCGAGGGGTCGTGCGTGGGGTTCACGGCCATCGCTTCAACCCGGCATCACAAAGTGCTTCTTCAAGCCCTGCCAGCACTGCCAGTAGTCGCGCTGCAACTGCGGCGACTGCAGCGCATGCACCGTGGGCCGCAGCAGGCAGCGGGTCTCGAACATGAAGGCCATCGTGTCTTCGATGACGTGCGGCACGCTCGTGTCGGCCACGCTGGCCTTGGCGAAGGTCTCGGCGTCGGGGCCGTGGCCGCTCATGCAGTTGTGCAGGCTCGCGCCGCCTGGCACGAAGCCCTGGGCCTTGGCGTCGTACTGGCCGTGGATCAGGCCCATGAACTCGCTGGCGATGTTGCGGTGGAACCAGGGCGGGCGGAAGGTGTCGCGCATCGCGAGGATGCGCGGCGGGAAGACGACGAAGTCGATCGTGTCCACGCCGGGCGTGTCGCTCAGCGACTGCAGCACCAGGAAGATCGACGGGTCGGGGTGGTCGAAGCTGATCGAGCCGATGGCGTTGAAGCGCCGCAGGTCGTACTTGCACGGCGCGAGGTTGCCGTGCCACGCGACCACGTCGAGCGGCGAATGGCCCATGGCCGCGCGCCACAGGTGGCCACCGAACTTGGCGACGAGTTCGAACGCGCCCTCCACGTCTTCGTACGCCGCGACCGGCGTCAGAAAGTCGCGCGGCTGCGCGAGGCCATTCGAGCCGATGGGGCCGAGGTCGGGCAGGCGCAACGGCGCGCCGAAGTTCTCGCAGACGTAGCCGCGCGCGGCGCCATCGGGCAGCTCGACGCGAAAGCGCAGCCCGCGTGGGATGAGCACGATCTCTTGCGGCTCGGCCTCGATCACCCCCAGCTCGGTGGGCACGCGCAGGCGGCCTTGCTGCGGCACGATGAGCAGCTCGCCGTCGGCGCTGTAGAAGTGCCGCGTCGTCATCGAGCGGTTGGCCGCGTACAGGTGGATGGCGCAGCCCGTCTGCGCGTCGGCCGAGCCGGTGCCGGCCATCGTGACGAGGCCGTCGATGAAGTCGGCGGGCGCCGTGGGCAGCGGCAGCGGGTCCCAGCGCAGCGGGTTGGGCGGCGCGGCGATGGCGCTGAAGTCGCTGACCAGCCGGCCGTCGTCGAGGCGTTCGAAGGGCTGGTGCACCGCCGCCGGGCGGATGCGGTACAGCCACGAGCGGCGGTTGCTGTGGCGCGGTGCCGTGAAGGCCGTGCCCGACAGCTGCTCGGCGTACAGGCCGTGCGCGCAACGCTGCGGCGAGTTGCGGCCCACGGGCAAGGCGCCGGCCACGGCCTCGGTGGCGAAGCTGTTGCCAAAGCCACTTTGGTAGCCGCTGTGGTCGCCGCTGGGGTCGCCGGCAGGATCGTTGAGGTTCGACGTGGTCATGGGCTCAGCTCCAGAACGGGTGCGATGCAGGGCTTCGACAGGCTCAGCGCAACCGGCGTCGGCTCAAACACCCGCCGCATCGAAGCCCGCGATGCGGTTCAGCGCATGCATCAGCACCTTCACCTCGTCGCCATCGAGCCGCTTGGCGATGCGCGCATCGTGCGCGCGCACGGCCTTCGTGATCTCGGCGAGGTCTTTCTCGCCCTTGGCCGTCAGTGCGAGGCCATAGGCACGCTTGTCGTCGGGCGAGGGGTGGCGCTCCACATAGCCCATCTCGGCCAGCGCATCGACCAGGATCACCGCACCCGAGCGCGCGATGCCCAGCACGTCGGCCAGCTCGGTGAGCTTGAGGCGCGGGTTCAGCGACACGATGGTCAGCGCCGAAAAGCGCTGCGGCGTGATGTTCCAGGGCGCGAGCGAGGCGACGAAGTCTTCGTAGATGGCGATCTGCGCGCGGCGCACCGCGTAGCCCACCAGTTCATCGAGCGTGCCGTAGCGAATGCCCGGCACGTGCGGGTCGAAGTGGTCGCCCTGCCCCACCTCGCCGACCACGGGGCGGGCCTTGTCGGTGGGCTTGTCGCCCGGCTTGTCGCCGGCCTTGTCGGCGCCGCTCTTGGCCTGCGTGCGCGCGTTCGTCTTGTCGTTCATCTTCGTGCCTGCCTTGCCCTTGGGCTTGTCGATGACTCGTTCCATCACCTTGTCGCTCATGCTGCACCTTCTGCGACCGACGCACCGGCCAGGCCCAGGTAAGTTTCGATGACACGCGGGTTGTC
The DNA here is from genome assembly GCF_056676035.1 of Piscinibacter sp. PDB5-1. Classification (NCBI taxonomy): domain Bacteria; kingdom Pseudomonadati; phylum Pseudomonadota; class Betaproteobacteria; order Burkholderiales; family Sphaerotilaceae; genus Piscinibacter; species Piscinibacter sp. PDB5-1. Next base: position 1,128,411 of record NZ_JBWVZL010000002.1, read on the forward strand.
GCGCAGTTGCTCGGCCGGCCCGTGCAGGCTGATGCGCCCGTTTTCGAGCACGTAGCCATGGTGGGCCACGCGCAGCGCGGCACGCGCGTTCTGCTCGACCAGCAGCACCGCGATGCCCTCGCTCGGCAGCTTTTGGATGACGGCGAACATTTCCCCCACGATGCGCGGCGCGAGCCCCAGGCTCGGCTCGTCGAGCATCAAGAGGCGGGGCCGGCCCATCAGCGCGCGGCCCAGCGCCAGCATCTGGCGCTCGCCGCCCGAGAGCGTGCGCGCCTCTTGCGTGCGGCGTTCTTTGAGGCGCGGAAAGAGCGCGTAGACGCGCTCGAGGTCGGCCGCGCTGCGCCCGTCGCGCCGGTGGCGGTGCAGGTAGGCGCCGAGCACGAGGTTGTCTTCGACCGGCAGCGTGCCGAACAGCTCGCGCGTCTCGGGCACCAGCAACAGGCCGCGGCGGCAGCGTTCGGTGACGGGCAGCGCCGAGATGTCTTCGCCGTCAAACACCACCGGCCCGCTGCTGCGCCCGGGCTTGAGCAGCGCACCCATCAAGGCGTTGAGCAGCGTGGACTTGCCCGCGCCATTGGGGCCGATCAGCGTGGCGATCTGGTTGGGCGCGACGGCGAGGTCGGCCGAGGGGATGGCCTCGACCTTGCCGTAGCGCACGTTCAAACCCTTCGCCTCCAACAGCACGGCGCTCATTCGACACCCCCGAGATAGGCTTCGAGCACCTTCGGGTCGCGCTGCACCTCGGCCGGTGTGCCGTGCGAGATGCGCGTGCCGAAGTCCATCACCACCAGGCGGTCGGTCAGGTTCATCACGAAGTCCATGTCGTGCTCGACCAGCAGCACGCCCATGCCGTCGGCGCGCAGTTCGCGCAGCAGGTCGGCGAGTTGCCGCTTTTCTTGCAGGCGCAGGCCGGCGGCCGGTTCGTCGAGCAGCAGCAGCGCCGGCTGGCAGCACAGCGCGCGGGCGATCTCGACCAGCCGCTGCTGGCCCAGTGCCAGCGTGCCGGCGTCGCGGTGCAGGTCGTGGCCCAGGCCCACGCGGCGTAACTGGCGCTCGGCCGCGTCGAGCAGGCGGCGCTCTTCGCGGCCGTTGAGCCGCAGCACGCTGCGCAGCACCCCGCCATCGGGCCGGCCATCGCCGTGCAGGTGCGCGCCGATGGCAACGTTGTCGAGCACACTCATGCCCGGCACCAGCTGCACGTGCTGGAAGGTGCGCGCAATGCCACGCGCGACGATGCGGCGCGGCGGCAGCCCGCCCAGTGCCGTGCCGCGGAAGCTGACGCTGCCGCGCGTGAGCGGCAACACGCCGGTGATGAGGTTGAAGGTGGTGGACTTGCCCGCGCCGTTGGGGCCGATCAGGCCAACGATCTCGCCGGCGTGCACGTCGAGGTGGATGTCGTCCACGGCGACGAGGCCGCCGAACTGCTTGCGGGCGGCTTGGACTTGCAGGAGCACAGGGCCCGCTGCCAGCGCTTTCGCTACGGGCACCGCACCCGGCTCCGTTCGTGCTGAGCCGGTCGAAGCCCCGCCTGGGGCCTCGCGCTGCCCTTCCACAGGCTCAGGGCGAACGGGTGGGGGCTCGGCCGCCGCGAGCACCGCGCCGCCCTTGGGCCCAAACCACTTCGCCACCCACGCCCACAACCCTTCGGGCGCGCGCTGCAGCACCAGCACCAAGAGCACGCCGAAGACGATCAGCTCGATGCTGCCGCCGGTGTTCCAGCTGGCCGGCAGCGCGTGCTGCGCGACTTCTTTCAAGCCGATCACCAGCGCCGATCCGACGATGGCGCCCATCACGTGGCCGATGCCGCCCAGCACCGCCATGAACAGGTACTCGATGCCGTGGTTCAACCCGAAGGGCGACGGGCTCACCGCGCGCTGCACGAAGGCGTACAGCCAGCCCGACAGCCCGGCCAGCAGCGCGGCGTAGACAAAGATCACCAGCTTGGCGCGCGCGGTGTTGACCCCCATGGCCTCGGCCATGCCGGCCGCGCCATTGAGCGCGCGAATGGCCCGCCCCGGCCGCGAGTTCAGCAGGTTGCCGATCGACCACGCGGCGAGCGCCACCACGGCCCACACCAGCAGGCACATCGAACGCTGGTCGCCGAACGAGATGCCGAAGGCCGCCAGCACCGGCAGGCCGCTCAGGCCGTCGTACTTGCCGAGGAATTCGAGGTTGCCGAACAGGAAGTACAACGACAGCCCCCAGGCGATCGTCGCCAGCGGCAGAAAGTGCCCCGACATGCGCACGGTGATCGCCCCCAGCAGCAGCGCGCTCACGCCGGTGAGCGCCAGCGCCGCCGGCAGCGCGAGCCAGGGCGACAGGCCGAGCGTGGTCGTCATGTAGGCCGCCGTGTACGCGCCCATGCCGACGAAGGCCGCCTGGCCGAACGACGTGAGGCCGCCCACGCCGGTGAGCAGCACCAGGCCCATCGCCACCAGGCTCGACAGGCCCACGTACACCAGCAAGGTGATCACGTAGTCGGACACCGGCCACCACGGCAGGCCGGCGAGCAGCAGCGCCGCCACGATCAAGAGGATGCGCACCGGCGTCATGTCAGTGCTCCTCGCCGTGGCCGCTGGTGAGCGAACGCCACAGCAGCACCGGCACGATCAGCCCGAACACGATGACCTCTTTGAAGGCGCTGGCCTCGAACGAGGCGTACGACTCCAGCAAGCCCACCAGCAGCGCGCCAGCGGCGGCGGCCGGGTAGCTGACCAGGCCGCCGAAGATCGCGCCGACGAAGCCCTTCAGGCCGAACAGGAAGCCCGAGTCGAAGAAGACCGTCGCCATCGGCGCGATCAACACGCCACACAGGGCCGCGATCAGGGCCGACAGCGTGAAGGCCGCGCGGCCCGCCTCTTCGGCGCTGATGCCCACGAGCTGCGCGCCGCGCCGGCACACCGCCGCCGCGCGCAGCGCCTTGCCCAGCAGCGAGCGGCTGAAGAAGAGGTACAGCGCCACGATCAGCAGCACGGTGGTGATGAGCACCAGCAGGCTCTGCCCCGACAGCATGTGCGCGCCGAGCGTGAAGCTCGCGTCCCACAGCGCTTGCGCGCGCCAGCCTTCGGCGCCGAAGAGCATCAGGCCCACGCCCAGCAGCACGAAGTGCACGCCGACCGACACGATCAGCAGCACCAGCACCGAGGCCTCGGCCACCGGCCGGTAGGCCAGGCGGTAGAGCATGCCGCCGAAGGGCAGCACCAGCAGCACCGCCAGCAGCGCCTGCAGCAGCAGCGGCAGCGTGTGGCCTTCGAGGCCCGTGAACAGGCCCCACAGCGCGGCCGGCACCCCGAGGTGGCGCAGCCCGCTGCGCACGAGCGACACCCCCGGCAGCCCGCGCAGCACGTCGATGCCGTCGAGCACGAAACACAGCACCCCCAGGATCAGCAGCAGCCAAACCGGCTGCGGCACCTGCCCGGCCTGCAGCGCCACGAGGCTGAGCGAGGCGAAGGCCATCAGCTCGCCCAGCGGGATGAAGATCACGCGCGTGATCGAGAACACCAGCACCAGGCCGAGCGCGAGCAGCACGTAGATGGCGCCGGTGGTGATGCCGTCCTGCGCGAGCATCAGGGCGATGGTGGAATCCATTCAGGTCACGCGAAAGAAGCTCAGTTCGACGCGGTCGGGGTGACGCGCGCCGGTGCCGACGAAGATCGACTCCATCAGCCATTGCAGGCGCTTCGAGGCCGTCTCGAAGCGCGGGGTGGTGCGAAAGTACACGAGCGAGGGGCTCACCGGCTGGCCGGCGTTCAGTTGCGCGATCACGGCCGGCGCGGCCACGCGCAGGCCGGTGTTCTCGACGTACACCTGCTCGCCCTCGTCGGTCTCGACGATGTAGCGCGCATGGATCTGCGTCAGCGTGGCCGAGCTGACGAGCTGGAAGTCGGCCCCGTGCGGCAGCACCTTGCCGCTGAGCTTCAGGCCGTTGATGCGGCCGGCGGTGATCGGCACCAGCCGGCGGCGGCCGAGCGGCGTCTCGCCGATGTCCATCGCCGGGGCGACGTCGATCACGCAATCGGCGATGCGCTCAAGGGTGGGGGTGGGAAGCGACATGACGAGGGGACGCGAGGCACAGGGCCCGTTCGCCCTGAGGCATCGAAGGGCCCGCGCCAAGGGAGCCGGGCTTCGATGCCTCAGCCCGAACGGAGGGCGGAGGACGGGCGGGAACTCACAACAACAGAGCGCCAGTGAGCCGAGCCGCGCGTGCGGCTCGGCTCACGCGACGATCACTTCAACAACTTCCACTGCCCCTTCTCGATCTTCACCAGCGCGAAGCCGCGTTGGTCGAAGCCGAAATGGTCTTTGGCGGAGTAGTTCAGCACGCCGTGCGAGATGACGATGTCGCGTTCGGACTCCATCGCGTCCTTCAGCGCCTGGCGGAACTCGGGCGTGCCGGGCTTGGCCTTCTTCAGCGCGGCCGGCACGATGCGTTGTAGCACCAGGATCGCGTCGTTGGCGTGCGCGCCGAACTGCGTGCGGCTGTCGGCGCCGTACTGCTTTTCGTACTGCGTCACGTAGGTGAGGCCGGCCGCCTTCACCGGATTCGACTTGTCCAACTGCTCGGCCACCAGCACCGGGCCGGCGGTCAGCACCGTGCCTTCGACGTGCTTGCCGCCGATGCGGATCAGGTCTTTCGTGGCCGCGCCGTGCGTCTGGTACACCGGGCCGGCGTAGCCGCGCTCGCGCAGCGTGGTCTGCGGCAGCGCGGCGGCCGAGCCGGCGCCGGCGATGAACACCGCGTCGGGTTTGGCGGCCACGATCTTGATCGCCTGTCCGGTCACGCTGGTGTCGGCGCGGGCGTAGCGCTCGACCGCCACCAGCTCCATACCGAAAGACTCGGCACGCAGGCGCATTTCCTTCAGCCACGTTTCACCGTAGGCGTCGGCGAAGCCGATGAAGGCGACGCGCTTCACGCCGTCGTTGCGCATCTTCTGCACGATGGCCGTGGCCATCAGGCTGACCGGCTGGGCGATGCGGTAGGTCCACTCGCCCTTGCCGGGCGGCAGCTCGATCGGCGAGAAGGCGATCTGCAGCGTCTTGCTCTCGGTCGCCACCTCTGACATGGCGATCGACGGCGCCACGGCCGACGAACCCAGGATCACATCGACCTTCTCTTCGCTCACGAGGCGGCGCATGTTCTTCGTCGCCGTCGTCGGGTCGGAGGCGTCATCGACCACCACCACGCGCAGCTTCTGGCCGGCGATCTCGGTCGGCCAGAAGGCCATGCTGTTCTTCTGCGGGATGCCCAGCGAAGCCGACGGCCCGGTCTGCGCGATGCTCACGCCGATGGTGATGTCGGCGTGCGCGGCCACGCCCAGCGCCGCCAGGGCACAGGCGGCAACGAGTCGCAGGATGGGTGCAGTCATGGAATCTCCTCGTGTGTTTGTGGAACGTGAACGTGATCGACTCAAGTGGCCGCGAGCGTGCCGCGCCGCATCTGGTCGAGCTCGATCGACTCGAACAGGGCTTTGAAATTGCCTTCGCCGAAACCCTCGTTGCCCAGGCGCTGGATGAACTCGAAGAAGATCGGCCCGAACTGGTTTTCGGTGAAGATCTGCAGCAGCAGCGCTTCCTTCGTGCCATCGACGAGGATCTTGCGTTTCTGCAGCTCGGCGACCGACTGCCCGTGGCCCGGGATGCGCTGGTCGATCAGCTCGTAGTAGGTGTCGATGGTGTCGAGCAGGCCGATGCCTTGCGCACGCATCGCGTCCACGGTCTGGAAGAGGTCGGTCGAGCTGAGCGCGATGTGCTGGATGCCTTCGCCGTGGTACGCGTCGAGGTACTCCTGGATCTGCCCGGCCTTCTCTTTGCCTTCTTCGTTGATCGGGATGCGGATCAGCCCGCAGGGCGAGGTCATCGCCTTGCTCTTCACACCCGTGACCTGGCCCTCGATGTCGAAGTAGCGCACCTCGCGGAAGTTGAACAACCGCTCGTAGAACGAGGCCCACTCGGCCATGCGGCCCCGGTGCACGTTGTGCGTCAGGTGGTCGATGACGGCGAGGCCGTGGCCCACCGGGTTTTGCGTCGCCGCTGCGGCACCGGCCAAGGGCGCGAAATCGACGTCGTAGATGCTGATGTCGCCGATGGCGCCTTCACCGGCGCCGTCTTTGCCGCGCCAGCGGTCCACCAGGTAGATCAGCGAATCGCCCACGCCCTTGATGGCCGGGATGTTGAGTTCCATCGGCCCGCTGTGGCTGTCGAAGCCCCAGGCGCCGAGTTCGAGGGCGCGCTGGTAGGCCTGCGCGGCGTCTTGCACCCGAAAGGCAATGGCGCAGACCGAGGGCCCGTGCAGGCGCGCGAAGCGCTGCGCGAACGAGTCGGGCTCGGCGTTGATGATGAAGTTGATCTGCCCCTGCCGGTACAGCGTGACGTTCTTGTGGCGGTGCTTGGCGATGGCGGTGAAGCCCATGCGCTCGAAGGTCGCGCCCATCGCGGCGGGGTCGGGCGCGGCGAATTCGATGAACTCGAACCCGGCGGTGCCCATGGGGTTGTCCCAGGTCTGGAAGGCCATGTGCTGCTCCTTCGTGGGTGAATCGGTGCGGGGCGGCGCGCCGGTCAACGCGGCGCGTTGAGCGACTGCGGATCGAAGCCCGCGAGGCGCTTGTAGCGCGCGGCGATCTCTTCCAGCTCGGCCTGCGGGATCACGTCGTTCACGTGCTGAAAGCCTTGCGGCGCGCGCTCGTGGGCGATCTGCATCACCTGCTCGGGGCCGTTCAGCCGGTTGCGCAGCACGATGCCGGCGGTCTTGGGCAGGCGCTCGGCTTCGTATTCGAGCAAGGCCTGCTGCGGGCCGGTGGCGCCCTTCAGCGCATCGGCCAGGCAACGCGCGTCGAGGATGGCCTGCGCACTGCCGTTGCTGCCGATCGGGTACATCGGGTGCGCGGCGTCGCCCAGCAGCGCGACGCGCCCGCCTTCGGCATCGACCCAGCGGCGCAGCGGGTTCTTGTCCACCATCGGGAATTCGTACACCGCCTTCGCGTCGCGGATGAGCTGCGGGATGTTGACCCAGCCCCAGTTCCAGTCGGCGAACGCATGGTCGAACAGCGCCTTGGGCACCTCGCGGTTCCAGTCGTTGTGCATGGCCTCGGGCGACACGCGCAGCTCGGCGATCCAGTTGATGAGCGAGCGGCCGGTCTTGCGCAGCGGCTCGCTGATCGGGTAGGCGACGAACTTCTGGTCGGGGTGGCCGCTCATGAACATCGCGCGCCCATCGAGGTAGGGCTCGGCCTCGCTGACCGCGCGCCACAGCATGCGGCCCGAGAACTGCAACTCGTCGCCGCCGGGCACCAGTTGCTTGCGCAGGGCGGAGTGGATGCCATCGGCCGCGATCAGCACATCGACGCGGCGCTCGAGCTCGCGGCCGTCGCGCGAGCGCAGGTGCACGGCGACCTGGTCGCCGGCGTTCTCGAAGCGTTCGGCGCGCAGGCCGGTCTGCACGAAGCCCTGCCCGAAGCGTTCGTGGGCCACCTCGGCCAGCAGCATCTGGAACTCGCCGCGGTGGATCGAGAACTGCGGCCACGCATACCCCGCCGCACGGCCGCGCGGCTCGTGCCAGATGCGTTGGCCGAACATGTTGTAGTACGAGAGCGACGAGGTCTCGATGGCGATCTCGGCCAGGCGCGACTCCAGGCCCAGCTCGCACAGTTCGCGGCTCGCGTGCGGCAGCAGGTTGATGCCCACGCCGAGCGGGCGGATCTCGGGAGCGGCCTCCCACACCTCACAGGCGATGCCGCGCTGGTGCAGCATCAACGCCAGCGTGAGTCCGCCAATCCCAGCACCTGCGATGCCGACCTTCATGTGCCTGCCTTCGTTCGAGAAGCCGCATCTTGCGGCAGGTCAAATTGTTATGCCTCATAACAATTATCGACATCAGGGTAAACACGGCCGGCGCCGCACCCAGGCCCACAAGGGGCACGACCCGCGTCACATAATGGCCCGCATCACCCCAACCGGACGCCCGCCGCATGCCGACGAGCCCCCAGTTTCAGCACTTTGTGGATGACGAGCTGGCCCGCGCCACCGACCTCATCACCCGCACCCTCGCCGGCACCGTTGACCAGCTGCGCCAGCCCCGCGACATCGCGCTGCTGAGCGCCAGCGAACGCCAACACCACTTCGACCTGCTTTCGGCGCTGCAACAGCACGCCGGCGTCTTCCAGCGCAGTTTCGTCGATGCGCTGCGCGAGCTGGTGAAAGCCGAAATGCAGGCCGGCGCGGCGTTGTCACCGGGCAGCACCCTCCCCTCGGGCCCAGGCGGCCTGCAGTTGATGGACGAGACCCGCGTCGAGGCCGACATCGAGATCTCGCGCGTCATCCAGGCGATCGAGAACGCCGCCGACTGGGAGCTGCGCGAGCTGCAGACCTTCACGTCCACGCTGCGCGGGCAAGAGCACGTCACCGCCGAATCGAACCCGCTGCGCCCGCAGGCCTACGCCCGCGCGCTGTGGCAGGCGGCCACCGCGGTGCCCGGCGTGCCACCGGTGCAGCAGGCCATCTTGCTGCGCGTGTCGGCCACGGTGCTCGCGGGCCTGCTGAAGCTGGCCTGGGCCGGCGCCAGCACCCGGCTCGAAGACCAGGGCGTGCAGCCCGGCATCTACCGCACGGTGGTCTACGCCGCCAACGCCGTTCGCCCCGCGCCCGACGTGGACGTGACGCGTCCCGGCGCGCTCGACGGCCTGCTCGACAGCATGCCGGCACCAGACCCGGGCGCCGGCGTGATCGTCTCGGGCGCCATCGCCTCGACCCCACCGCGAACGAGCCGCCGCGACCCGGCCCCGGCGCTTGAAGAGGCGCTGCGCCGCGTCGAGGCGCTGCTGCAGCACCTGCCCCCCGCCTCGGCCACCCACCCGGCGCTGACCCCGACGCCGCGCCTGGCCGAGCACCGCGCCGCACTGCTGGCCACGGCCGGCGCGCAGGTGGACCGCCAGATCATCGAGCTGCTGTCGCGCCTATTCGAGACCATCCTCGCCGACCCGATGCTGCTGCCCGGCTTTCGCGCGGTGATCGCGCGGCTGCAGGTGTCGGCGTTGCGCATCGCGCTGCGCGACACGGTGATGCTCAAGTCGCACGAGCACCCGGTGTGGCTGCTGATGGAACGCATCGCCTCGGCCAGCGCCGGCAGTCCGGCCGACGACCCGCGGCTGGTGAACCTGCTGCACTTCTGCGAAGCGCTGGTGGACGACATGCAGCGCGAGCCGCAGCAAGACAGCGCGCTGTACCAGCGCAGCCTGCTGCGGCTGGATGAATTTCTCGCCGCCAGCCTGCGCCGCGCGCAACGCGAGGCCCAAGACGCCATCGACGCGCTGCGCGAGGCCGAGCAGATCGACCAGATGCAGCAGCAGATCTCGGCGCGGCTGGTCGAGCAGATGGTGCCGGTGCGCGCCAGCGCGCCGGTGCGCCGTTTCGTCACCGGGCCCTGGGCACGCGTGATCGCGCAGGCGATGCTGAAGTTCGGCGACAAGTCCGAGACCGCGCTCGGCTACATGAAGGCGGTGGACGAACTGCTGTGGAGCCTGCAACTGCCCGACCACCCGCAGAGCCGGCAGCGGCTGATCGGCATCCTGCCTGGGCTGCTGCAGCGGCTGCGCGAAGGCATGGCGCTGATCGAGTTGCCCGAGGGCGAACGCCAGCAGGTCTTCGACGAGCTGATGGCCGTGCACACCGAGGCGCTGCGCCCCGGCTCGCGCACCGGCGCGGTCACGCCCGAGGCGGCGCTGTCGCCGCAAGACCTGGTGCAGCGCATGCGCGAAGAAGTGATCGCCGCGCCGAATGAAGGCTCGTCGTTCAGCGATTCGTTGATCGACCTGTCGTCGATGGAAACCGTGCCCGCCGAGTGGATGCCCGCCACCGCGCAAAGCCCCGGCGACGACCCGCAGGAGTGGGTCGCCGGCATGGCCCCGGGCCAGCGCTACCGCCTCTTTCTGCATGGCCGCTGGACGCAGGCGATGCTGCTGTGGCGCAGCGACCGGGGGCGCTTCTTCCTGTTCAGCAGCGAGGTGCCGGGCCACACGCATTCGATCACCGCGCGCGCACTCGAACGCCTGCGCGCCGCCAAGCTCGCCCACACCGCCGACCAGCCGCTGCTGATCCAGCGGGCGGTGGACGGCATGTTGCGCGGCCTGTCGAACCCGGCATGAGGCTGCAGGTGCGCGGGCTCGTCCACACCGCGTGGCGCGGCCTGTTGGCGCTGGGCCTCGTTGCCCAGGTCGGCCTCGCCATGGCGCAGGCCTCGCCCACCGCGACGAGCCCACGCGTCGAGGGCGCCCGCCCGCGCGTCGGCCTGGTGCTGTCGGGCGGTGGGGCGCGCGGCCTGGCACACGTGGGCGTGCTGAAGGTGCTCGAACGCGAGCGCATCCCGGTGGACGCCATCGCCGGCACGTCGATGGGCTCGATCATCGGCGGGCTCTACGCGAGCGGGATGCGCGCGCAAGAGATGGAGACCGAGCTGCTGCAGGTGAACTGGAACGCAGTGTTCGCCAACCGCGTCGATCGCCAGCAGCTCGCGCAGCGCCGCAAGGAAGAAGACTTCGAGATTTCGCCGCTGCTCGAAATCGGCCTGCGCGACGGTGAATTCCGCCTGCCGCTGGGCGCCGTGTCGGGGCGCGGCCTCGAATCGCTGCTGCGGCGCTACACGCTGCCGGTGCGGCGCATCAGCGACTTCGACCGGCTGCCGATCCCGTTTCGCGCGGTGGCGACCGACATGGAAAGCGGCCAGCCGGTGGTGCTGCGCTCAGGCGACCTGGCGCTCGCGCTGCGTTCGAGCATGAGCGTGCCGGGCGTGTTCGCGCCGACCGAGCTTGACGGACGCATCCTCGGCGATGGCGGGTTGGTCAACAACACACCCATCGACGTGGCGCGTGCGATGGGTGTCGATGTGGTCATCGTCGTCAACGTGGGCACCCCGCTCGCCGGCCGCGACGCGCTGGGCTCGGTGGCCGGCGTGACCGGGCAGATGATCAACATCCTCACCGAGCAGAACGTGCAGCGCAGCCTGGCCACGTTGAGCGCACGCGACGTGCTGGTGCTGCCACAGCTCGACGGCCTGAGTTCGGGCGACTTCCAGCGCACGCCCGAGTTGATCGCACGCGGCGAACAGGCCGCCCAGGCCGTGGCCGACCGCTGGCCGGCGCTGGCGCTCGACGAAGCGGGCTACGCCGCGTGGCAGCGCCGCCATGCGCGCCAGCCGGTGACGCCCACGTGGCTGCGCCGCGTGCGTTTCGAAGGCCGCACGCTGACCAACCCGAAACGCCTGGTCTCGCAGCTCGAATCGACCGCCGGCCAACCCTTCGACGCGCAACGCGCCGAACGCGACGCGCGCCGCCTGGCCGCGACCGACGACTACCTGCGCGCTGACTATGTGCTGGTCGCCACCGCCGATGGCGACGAGCTGGTCTTCGACCTCGAAGACAAGCCCTGGGGGCCGAACTACATCCGCGTCGGGCTGGAGATGCGCACCGACTTCAGCGGCGACAGCGCCTTCAACATCAAGCTCAGCCACAACCGCCACTGGCTCGACGAACACGGCACCGAGTGGCGCAACCAGTTGCAGATCGGCGAATCGCCACGCCTCTTCAGCGAGATCTACCGCCCGCTCAACTGGACGCTCGGGCTGTGGAACGACTGGTTCGTGGCCGGCCATGCCGAAGTCGATCGACACGACTTCTCGGTCTACAACAACGCCACCGGCGCCCCTCGCGGGCGCTTCACGCGCACGAGCGGCCGCGTCGGCCTGGACCTGGGCGAGCGCTGGGGCGAGTACGGCGCGCTGCGCATCGGCCTGTCGCACCTCGCGTACCACAACGAACCCGAGCTGCTGGGCACCGACTACAGCGGCCCGCGCGCACCCTTCACCACGCGCGAAAGCGGCCTGCGGGTGCGCGGCGTGGTCGATCAACTCGACTTCGCCAACTTTCCGCAACGCGGCTACCGGGCCGAGGTCGAGTTGATGCACGGCCTGCGCCGCGACACGCTCAACGTCGGCGAGCGCGAGCGGTTCACGCGCTTCGAGCTGCAGGGCACGGGCGTGATGAGCCGCCGCGTGCACACGCTGAACTTCCACACGCGGCTGCTGCACGCCGACCAGCGATCACCCAACGGGCTGGGGCGCTACGCGCTGGGCGGCTTCATGCACCTGTCGGGCTACGAGCCGGGGCAGGTCGAAGGCAACTACCTGGTGTTCGGCCGCGCGGCCTACTACCAGCGGCTGGGCTACGTGCCGCCGCTCACGCGCGGGCTCTTCGCCGGGGCCTCGTTCGAGGCGGGCAACGCCTGGCGAGACCGCGGCGACGTGAAGCTGAACGACCTGCGCCTGGGCAGCAGCCTCTTCGTGGGCGCCGACACCGGCATCGGGCCGATGCACCTGGCGATCACGCATGCACCCAAGGGCTCGACCGGGGTCTACCTGGTCATCGGCCGGCCCTGAGAACGGCGCGGCGGCAGCCCCGTCACCGGGCCAGCGCCGCTTCGATCTCGCGAGCCACAAGACCGGGCTGTTCGTGCACGATCCAGTGCGAACCACCCGGCACGCGCGTCACACGGAGCTGCGGCACGTAGGCGTCGAGCCCGTCGAGCAGGCAGGGCAGCAGCGCGTGGTCGGCCTCGGCCCACACGACGTGCGTGGGCACCTTCACCTGCAGCGCCTCGACGGGGTAGTGCAGGTCCATCACGCTCTTGTCGTCGGCCGTGGGCGGACGCAGCGGCGACGCGCGGTAGTAGTTGAGCATGCCCTCCAGTCCCTGCCGCCAGACGGCGCGGTACTGGTCTTTCACCGCCTCGGTCAGCCAGCCGGCCGTGTTGCCGAAGCCGGCCAGCCGGCCCCACAGGTAGGCAAAGTCATCGGCGCTGAGGGTCGCCGCCGCCTCGGGTGCCCGCAGCGCGTTGATGTAGGCACTGGCCGCCTGCTGAGCCGGGTCGCTTTGCAGCGCCTTGAGAAAGGGCCCCGGGTGCGGTGCGTTGACGATCACCAAGCGCTTCAAGGCCTGCGGTCGCGCGATGGCCAGGCCCCAGGCCAAGGCGCCGCCCCAGTCGTGCGCGACCAGCGCTTCGAGCGGGCCGCTGGACTGCTGTGCGATCAACGCCAGCAGGTCGCCGATGACGAGCTTGGCGCGGTAGGCCTCGACGCCTTCAGGCTTGGACGACTCTTCATAGCCACGCAGGTTGGGCGCGATGCAGCGATAGCGAGTGCCGAAATGCGCGAGCAGTTCGTCCCACACGAAGGCGGCCTCGGGAAAGCCGTGCACGAACATCAGCACCGGCGCGTCTTTCGGGCCGCTGGCGCGGCAATGCAGGCGAATGCTGCCGGGCAGTTCGGCGAAGAAGGTCTCAATGTTCATGTCAGCCCCTCGTCCAATGAATACATCGGCCGATCCCCCGAGGGGATGCGGGCCGGCTTGGGAGCGGCCCGGCGCTCGGCCCGCCTCGCCACGTGGCGTCTCATGCCAGACGCTCGGGGTGGCACCAGGCGTGCAGCACCTCGGCCGCATCGCCCACGCCGCTCTTCTTGAGCGCCGAGAAGAGCGCCACGCTCACGTCGGCCTCGTCGGTGGTCATCTCGCCGAGCACGGCCTGGGCCGAAGCCAGCGCGTCGTTGGCCTCGCGGCGGTTGAGCTTGTCCGACTTGGTCAGCAGCACCAGCAGCTTGACCGCGCCCGAGCCGACACGCGGCGCGACAAATTCAAGCAGCTGGCGGTCGAGGTCGGTGAAGCCCAGCCGCGGATCGACCATCAGCACCACGCCGGCGAGGCTGCGGCGCAGCTCCAGGTAGTCGGCCATCACCTTCTGCCAGCGCAGCTTGGCGCCGCGCGCCACCGCCGCGTAGCCGTAGCCGGGCAGGTCGGCAAACAGCGCGTCGGCCGCGAGCTTGGGGCCCAGCTCGAACAGGTTGATGTGCTGCGTGCGGCCGGGTGTCTTCGATGCGAATGCCAGGCGCTTTTGCTGCGTGAGCGTGTTGATGGCCGTGGACTTGCCGGCATTCGAGCGGCCGACGAAGGCGATCTCGGGCAGGTCGGTCGGAGGCAGTTGGTGCAGCTCGCTCGCGGTGGTGAGAAAGCGGGCCGTGTGGGCCCAGCCGAGGGCGATTTTTTGCGGGTCGAGGGGGCTGGCGACGGGGGTCGCGGCGGCTTCGCTGACCGGCGGGCGGGACTTGTTGGGTTCGGTCATGCGCGGCACCTGAAACAGGCATTGTAAAATCGCCGGGTTTTGCACCCGGAAAATCCACGCCCATGAAGTCTCTTGCCCCTTTGCTGTCGAGTCTGATGCTGGCTGCCGCGCTGGCCCCGGCCCACGCCGCGGATCCCCAAGCCGTCGCCAAGCCCGATCTGGCCAAGGGCCAAGCGATCGCGACCAGCGTGTGCGCTGCCTGCCACACCACCGATGGGTCGCGCGGCGCGCCGGCCAACCCGATCATCCAGGGCCAGCACCCTGAGTACATCGTCAAGCAGCTGGGCGAGTTCAAGTCCGGCAAGCGCGCCAGCGCCGTGATGAAGGCTTTCGCCACCGCGCTGAGCGAAGCCGACATGCGCAACGTGGCCGCCTTCTACGGCACCAAGGACGCCAAGCCCGGCTTCGCCAAGAACAAGGCCACCGTGGCCCTGGGCGAGAAGATCTACCGTGGCGGCATTGCCGACCGCAGCATCCCGGCCTGTTCGGGCTGCCACAGCCCGTCGGGCGCCGGCATTCCCGCCCAGTACCCGCGCCTGCGCGGCCAGCACGGCGATTACACCGAAGCGCAGCTGCTCGCCTTCCGCGCCGGCAAGCGCGACAACAGCCCGCAAATGACGGCCATCACCGCGAAGATGAACGACGCCGAGATCAAGGCGGTGGCCGATTACATCGCCGGCATGCGCTGATCGCGAGCGCTGCGCAACCCCAAAAGGCCGGTCACTGACCGGCCTTTTTTGCGCCCGTGCCACGCCGGCGTGGTGTCAGAACTTACATGGCACAAGGCCAAAAGCCAGGGCTATAGTGCGGCCAAGTTCACTCGGGGACCCGTTCGCATGCCCTACATCCGGCGTGGCCCAGACGGCCAGATCGAAAGCCTGCACCGCCACGGTGACCCGGGCATGGAGTTCCTGCCCGACGGCAGCCCCGAGTTGATGGGCTTCCTCGGCCACACCGTCACCACCAGCCCCGCCGAGTTCAGCCGGCTCGATGCCGACTTCGTGCGGGTGATCGAAGACGTGATCGACACGCTGATCGTCAAGAACGTCCTCAACATCACCGACCTGCCCGGCGAGGCCCAGGCCAAGCTCTTCGCACGCAAGAGCTTCCGCGAGCGGGTGTCGCGCAACTCGCTGCGGTTGTTCTCCGAGTCGGCCTTCGGCTCGCTGATCGACGACACGAACTTCGGCGACCTGCGCTGAGCGTGCGCCGGGCCCGAGCCGGCCCGCGGCGAGGAACCGCCGCCCACGCCGGTGCTCCAACCGGTCTTCCCAGGTTTGGCGCGGCCTTCGCGCGCCCGGAGTTCCGTCCATGCACTTCCTGAAAGACCGTGGCTTCGTCCACCCCGTCGCCAGCGAAATCACGCCGCGCAGCGTCTACGAACAACGGCGCGAATTGCTCAAGCACCTGGCGCTGGGCGCCGCGGGCGCGACGATGGCCAGCTGGGCGGCCCGCGACGCACTCGCCCAAGCCGCCCGGCCGGGCAAGCTCGCCGCCCTGCCCGGCACCCGCAGCACGGTGGCCGGCGCGGTCACGATGGAAAAGCTCACCGCCTACGACGACGTCACCAGCTACAACAACTTCTACGAGTTCGGCACCGACAAAGCCGACCCCGGGCGCGCACCCAAGACACTGAAGACGCGGCCCTGGACAGTCGCCGTCGAAGGCGAGGTGAAGAAGCCCAAGGTCTACGACATCGATGAGCTGCTCAAGCTCGCGCCGATGGAAGAGCGCATTTACCGGCTGCGCTGCGTCGAGGGCTGGTCGATGGTGGTGCCGTGGCAGGGCTACTCGCTGGCCGAGTTGATCAAGCGCGTCGAACCCAACGGCAATGCGAAGTACGTCGAGTTCGTGACGCTGGCCGACAAGCGGCAGATGCCAGGGCTGAACTCGGGGGTGCTCGACTGGCCGTACCTCGAAGGCCTGCGCCTGGACGAAGCCCTGCACCCGCTGACGCTCTTGAGCTTCGGCCTGTATGGCGAGGTGCTGCCGCAGCAGAACGGCGCGCCGGTGCGACTGGTCACGCCGTGGAAGTACGGCTTCAAGAGCGGCAAGTCGATCGTGAAGATCCGCTTCACGGCGCAGCAGCCCAAGACCTCGTGGAATCTCTCGGCCCCGCAGGAATACGGCTTCTTCTCGAACGTGAACCCGAAGGTCGATCACCCGCGCTGGAGCCAGGCCACCGAGCGCCGCATCGGCGAAGATGGACTCTTCTCGCGCAAGCGGCCGACGGCGATGTTCAACGGCTACGAAGCGCAGGTCGGCTCGCTCTACGCCGGCATGGACCTGAAGAAGTTCTACTGAGGTGAGCGCCACCACGGCTACCCTGCCGCGCGCGCGTTCGCCCTGGCTGCACCCGGCCGCCAAGGGCTTGTTGTTCGCTGCGGCGCTGCTGCCCTTCGCGTGGCTTGTTTACGGCGCGGTGGCCAACACGCTGGGGGCGAACCCGGCCGAGGCGCTGATCCGATCGACCGGCGACTGGACGCTGCGCTTCCTGTGCGCCACGCTCGCCATCACGCCGCTGCGCCAGTGGACGAACACGCCGGCCCTGGCGCGCTTTCGCCGCATGCTGGGCCTGTTCACCTTCTTCTATGCGCTGCTGCACTTTCTTTGCTACGCATGGCTCGACCAGGGCTTCGTGTTCGACGACATCGTGCGCGACATCGCCAAGCGGCCCTTCATCCTGGTCGGCACCAGCGCCTTGCTGCTGATGACGCCGCTCGCGCTGACCTCGTTCAACCGCGCGATCAAGGCGCTGGGCGCGAAGCGCTGGCAGGGGCTGCACCGGGCGGTCTACGCCATTGCGCTGCTGGCGCTGCTGCACTTCTTCTGGATGCGCGCCGGCAAGAACGACTTCGGCGAGGTGGCGGTGTATGCCGCGATCGTCGCGGTGCTGCTGGGCTGGCGGCTGTGGAAGCTGCGGAAAGCCTGAGGCCCGCCTTCAGCGCGCCAAGCCCGCCACCGCCTGCCGCGCCGCGTCGAGCGCCTGCTCGACGACCTGCCGCTTCCACAGCTCGGTGTCGGTGAAGAAGGCGTCACGCATCTGCTGCTTGATCGCACTCGCCAGGTCGGCCGGCGCTTCGGGGTGGTTTTCGAGCCACTGCTCGGCACGCAGGGCGTCGATCATCGCCAGCACCGGCACGGTGCCGTATTCGAGTGAGATGCCGGTGTACTCGGCCTGCGGGCATTCTTCGTAGGCCACGTTCCACATCTCGCCGGTCAAGAGTGCCGAGGTCGAGCTGCCGTCTTCGGTGGACGTGACCTCGCCCCACCACGCCTTCGCGCGGGCGCGCGTCGCGGCATCGTCGCGCGCCGCGAGGATGCGTTCGCCCACGCCGCTCGGGCCGAGGCCGGTGTGCAGGTCGATCCAGCCGATGCGCGCGGCGTGTTGCGCTTCGTCGCGCAGCACCTGGCGCACGCGCACCTGGCTCCAGGTCGGGTTGACGCCGCCATAGAACAGGCCCTCGGCGTGCGTGTACTGCCCGCACGAAACGGCGGCCTGCAAGGCCGGCAGGCCGCGTTCGGCGATGTAGCGCTCGATGGCCTGCACGTTCTCGGGCGACGGCGGCCACTCGCGCGGCAGCAGCAGGGGCAGCAGTTCGTCATAGCCGGGGTTCACGGGCAGCGGCTGGTGGAAATCGACGAAGTTGCGGTTGAGATCGACGTTCTCGTGCGTGACGCGCCGCCACCACGAGAAGCCATAGGGGTTGAGCGCATGCAGGTACAGCACGGCCACGCCGGCCGCGTGGGCCTGGCGCTGGAAGGCGCGGTCGCCCAGCAGCGCCACCTGCGCGCCCGAGCCGCCGAAGCCTTCGATGCCATGGCAGCCGCTGCTGACGATCAAGAGCGAGGCCGCGTCGCGCGGGCCGTCGCGCACCACGTCGAGCGCCAGCTCTTCGCCGTCGCGTCCGCGCATCGGGTGCACATGCGCGTGCACGTCGAGCCCCGCCGCATCGGCCGCCACCGCGAACTTCGCGCGGGCCTGCGCGTAGGTGTCGCTGAAGCAGGCGGTCGCGTCCATGGCCGTCAGCGCGGTGGCGTGGCGAGCCAGCGCTCGGCCAGCCGCACCCACAGCGTCGCGCCGAGCGGGATCAACTCGTCGTTGAAGTCGTAGCTCGGGTTGTGCAGCATGCACGGGCCCAGGCCGTGCCCACCGACACGGTGCGTGCCGTCGCCGTTGCCGATCAAGAAGTAGCAGCCCGGTTTTTCGAGCAAAAAGTAGCTGAAGTCTTCGGCGCCCATCGTGGGCTCGAACTCGAGCACGTTGTCCGCGCCGACGACTTCGGCCATCACGCCGCGTGCGAACTCGGTCTCGGCCGGGTGGTTGATGGTCGGCGGGTAGTTGCGCACGAACTCGAACTCGCACGTGGCGCCGAAGGCCGCGCAGGTGTGCTCGGCGACGTCTTGCATGCGGCGCTCGATGAGGTCGAGCACGTCGAGCGTGAAGGTGCGCACGGTGCCTTCGATCACGCAGACGTCGGGCACGACGTTGGTGGCCTCGCCGGTGTGGATCATCGTCACCGAGATCACTCCCGCGTCGATGGGCCGCTTGTTGCGCGTGATGATGGTCTGGAAGGCCTGCACCATCTGGCAGGCCACCGGCACCGGGTCGATGCCGTCGTGCGGCATCGCCGCGTGGGAGCCCTTGCCGCGAATGCTGATTTTGAACTCGTTGCTCGACGCGAAGCACGGGCCCGTCTTCAACGCAAACTGCCCGGCCTGCATGCCGGGCCAGTTGTGCGCGCCGAAGATGGCCTCCATCGGAAAGCGCTCGAACAGGCCCTCGCGGATCATCTCGCGCGCCCCGCCGCCCCCCTCTTCGGCCGGCTGGAAGATCAGGTACACGGTGCCCGCGAAATCGCGGTGCTTCGACAAGTGCTTGGCGGCGGCCAGCAGCATCGCGGTGTGGCCGTCGTGGCCGCAAGCGTGCATCTTGCCGGGGTGGCGGCTGGCGTGGGCGAAGGTGTTGTGCTCGGTGATGGGCAGCGCGTCCATGTCGGCGCGCAGGCCGACGGCGCGGGCGCTCTCGCCGGCCGTACCCTGGACGATGCCGACCACGCCCGTCGTGCCCAGCCCACGGTGGATCGGGATGCCCCAGTCGGTGAGCGCCTTCGCCACCACGTCGGCAGTGCGGCGTTCTTCGAAACACAACTCGGGGTGCGCGTGAAGGTCGCGTCGGATCGCCGTGACGGCCGCACTGTCGGCCAGGATGGATTCGATCAGTTGCATGCGCGGGGGCCGGGCGGCGCATCGCCCGGCGACGTGAAAAAGTGCGGCTCAGTTTACCCCTGCGCCCATGACCATTCGGGCCTCGGGCGAGCGCCCGCACGGGCTCGCCGCTACCATGCGCGGCCACATGAACCCCGTCGCATCGTGAAGAAGCGCTGGCTGCTGATGAGCCTTGCAAGCACCCTGGGCGTTGCCGCGCTCGCCCTCACCACGGCCTGCCTCACCTCGGGCTGCGCAAGCGTCGGCTACTACGCGCAGTCGGTCGGCGGCCACCTGGATTTGCTCAACCGTGCGCGGCCAGTCGAGCAGGTGCTTGCCGACGCCGAGACCCCCGAGGCCCTGCGCGAACGCCTGCGCCTGACCCAGCGCCTGCGCGACTACGCGGTGAGCGAACTGAAGCTGCCCGACAACGCCAGCTACCGCCGCTATGCCGACCTGCAACGGCCGGCCGCCGTCTTCAACGTGGTGGCCGCGCCCGAGCTGAGCCTGTCGCTCAAGACCTGGTGCTTCCCGGTGGTCGGCTGCGTCAGCTACCGCGGCTACTTCGAGCGCGCACCGGCCGACCGTCTGGCCGACGACCTGCGCGCGCAAGGCCTCGAAGCCGCGGTGTACGGTGTGCCCGCATATTCGACGCTCGGCAAGCTGCCTGGCACCTACTTTGCCGACCCGCTGCTCAACACCTTCATCGGCTACCCCGAGGGCGAACTGGCGCGGCTGATCTTCCATGAGCTGGCGCACCAGGTCGCCTACGCGCCCGGTGACACGATGTTCAACGAATCGTTCGCCACCGCCGTCGAACGCATCGGCGGGCAACGCTGGCTGGACCGGCACGCCAGCCCCGAGGCCCGCGACGAGTACGCGCGCCACGATCTGCGGCGTCAGCAGTTTCGTGCGCTGACGATGCGCACCCGCGAGGCGATGGACGCCCTGTTCAAGAGCGCCCTGCCCGACGACGCCAAGCGCGCGCGCAAGGCCGAGTTGATGGCCGCGATGCGCGCCGAATACGAGCAGCTCAAGGCCACGCAGTGGAACGGCTTCAAGGGCTACGACCTCTGGATGGCGCGCGCCAACAACGCCTCGCTCGGTGTGCTGGCGGCCTACAACGAACTCGTGCCCCAATTCGAGCGCCTGTACGAGCGCGAGGGCCGTGACTTCGTGCGCTTCTACGCCGAGGTGCGCCGGCTCGCCGCGTTGCCGCGCGAAGAGCGTCGGGCGACACTCGCGCAACCCTGAGAGATCCCGCTTCCCTTCATTCGACGCCGACACCCTCATCCATGGCCGACATCCACATCCGCCGCGAGCACCAGCTCGGGCTTGCCACCGCCCGCGAAGTCGCGGCCGAATGGGCCCGCGAGGCCGAATCCAAGTTCGGCATGGGTGCCACCCATGTGGCCGGCGAATTCAGCGACACCATCGAGTTCAAGCGCAGCGGGGCCGACGGGGCGCTGGTCGTCGCAGGTGACCACTTCGAGCTGAACCTGACGCTGGGCTTCCTGATGCGCGCGTTCGCCCCGGCCATCCAGGCGCAGATCGAAAAAAACCTCGACGCGCTGCTGGCCAGCCGCTCAGGGGCGTCGGCCGCGGGCGACACGCCCGGCCTGGCGTGAATTCGGCGCCGGTACGTTTTAGTACCATGCGCACTTTCGTCGGCCCAACCGGGGTCGATGCCCTGGCCGTCACCCAACGAAAGAGTCCGCCATGTCCGACCTGAACGCCCGCTTCGAGCAAGCCCGTGCCGATTCCAAGAACCTGCCGGAAAAGCCCGACAACATGACGCTGCTGAAGCTGTACGCGCTGTACAAGCAAGGCAGCGAAGGCGACGCGACCGGCGAGCGCCCGGGTTTCAGCAACTTCATCGAGCGCGCCAAATGGGACGCCTGGAACGAGCTGCAAGGCAGCTCGAAAGAGGCCGCCATGCAGGGCTACATCGACCTCATCGAATCGCTGAAGTGAGCCGCAGACGGGGCAGCGACCCCGTCGCGCCATCGCCGCCCGCCGTCACTTGTCCTTGGCGGGCGTGACCTCGACCTTCGGCACTTCGATCGTGCGCTCTTCGGTCTTGACGGTCGGCACGTCGATCTTCTTCTCGGTGGTGGTGACGTTCACGTCGGGCGGCGTGACCTCGTACTTCGGCACCGTCACGTTGCCTTCCTTGGTCTGCTCGAACTTGGGCAGCGTGACATCGCCCTCTTGCGTCTTGTTGACGTCGCAGCCGGTCAGGCCGAGGGCGCCCAGGGCAAGGGCCGAGACGATCAGTGCGGACTTGTTCATGCGTGCTCTCCTGGCAAATCGTGGGTAGGAGGCCGGGGTGGCATGACGCCGCAAGACCCGACCTGGCTGTGAACGATTATTCGAAGGCGCAGCGGCCGCCCGTGTCAGACGACGCCGCCACCCGGCGTCGGCCAGCAGGGCCCGTGAAAGCCCGCCGATGCCCGGCGCGCAGGGCAAAACTCAGGTCGGTGAGAACCGGTAGACGCCGTCCCGCCCCAACTCGCGTTTCAGCGCGCCAGCCAGCCACAGCGTGTGCAGGTGGGCGATCGATTCGCCCATCGCGAAGGTGGTCTGGTGCAGGTCGAGCTTGCGCTTGAACAGCACCATCAGCAGGTCGGCCGCCGTTTGCGGCTCGCGCCGGCACGCGGTCATCACGTCGGCCAGGCGCTCGTCGTGGTGGGCCTTCAGCTGCGCCAGGCGCGCGTGCATGCCGGTGAAGGGCTTGCCGTGCGAAGGCAGCACGAGGGTCGATTCGGGCAGCGGCGCATAACGCTCCAGCGACGCGAGGTACAGCGCGAGCGGGTTGGCCTCGGGCTCCATGTCGATCACGCTGACGTTGGTCGAGATGCGCGGCAGCAGCATGTCGCCCGAGATCAGCACGCCCAGGCGCTCGCTGTACAGCGACATGTGCTCGGGCGCGTGGCCGTAGCCGACCATGCAACGCCAGTCGTGCCCGCCGATGCGCACGAGCTTCTGGTCGAACAGGCGCCGGTAGGTGCTGGGCACCTCGGGCACCATCGACGCGTAGTAGCGCGTGCGGCCGCGGATCTTGTCGAGCGATTCGGGGTCGGTGAGGCCGTGGCTGGCCATGAAGGCCGCCGCCGAATCGCCGCCGACACCGGTGGTGCTGTGGCCGCTGGCCAGGCGTGCGCCGTGGTAGTCGGTCGCGCTGATCCACAGCCGGCACCCCCAGCGCTCGGTGAGCCACGCGGCCAGGCCGATGTGGTCGGGGTGCATGTGGGTGACGATCACGCGCAGCACCGGCAGGCCGCCGAGTTCGTGCGCGAAGACCTCTTCCCAGGCGGCGCGCGTGGCGTCGTTGGTGATGCCGCAATCGACGATGGTCCAGCCCTCGACGCCGTCTTGCTGGTCGCGCAGCAGCCACAGGTTGATGTGGTCGAGCGCGAAGGGCAGCCCCATGCGCACCCAACGCACGCCGGGTGCCACCTCGATCGTGCGGCCAGGCTCGGGCAAGGTGTCGCCGAGGGGGTAGGTGAGTTCGTGTTCGAGTGCGTTCATGCTTGAATGACGGTACAACGGCCCGCGAAGCGATGATGTCGCCGAAGTGTCCCGCGGTGCCGGCCGCGCCGCGACATTCGCCACAGGAGACCCTGCCATGAACCTGCCCGGACTCGACTTCCAGCTCGGCCCCGACATCGACGCGCTGCGCGACGCGGTGCGTGCCTTCGCGCAGGCCGAGATCGCGCCGCGCGCCGCGCAGATCGACCGCGACGATCGCTTCCCGAGAGAGCTGTGGCCCCAGCTCGGCGCGCTCGGCGTACTGGGCATCACGGTGGGCGACGAGTACGGCGGCGCTGGCCTGGGCTACCTGGCCCACATGGTGGCGATGGAAGAGATCAGCCGTGCCAGCGCCAGCATTGGCCTGAGCTACGGCGCGCACAGCAACCTGTGCGTGAACCAGATCAAGCGCAACGGCACCGAGGTGCAACGCCGCAAGTACCTGCCCAAGCTCATCAGCGGCGAACACGTCGGCGCGCTGGCGATGAGCGAGCCCGGCGCCGGCAGCGACGTCATCAGCATGAAGCTGCGCGCCGAAGAGCGCGGCGGCGTCTACGTGCTGAACGGCACCAAGTTCTGGATCACCAACGGGCCCGACGCCGACGTGCTGGTGGTCTACGCCAAGACCGAGCCCGAACTGAACGCCGGCGGGGTGACCGCCTTCCTCGTCGAGAAGGGCATGCGGGGCTTCAGCGTCGCGCAAAAACTCGACAAGCTGGGCATGCGCGGCAGCTCGACCGGCGAGCTGGTGTTCGACAACGTCGAGGTGCCGGCCGAGAACGTGCTCGGCGCGGTGAACGGCGGCGCCAAGGTGCTGATGAGCGGGCTTGACTACGAGCGGGCGGTGCTGGCCGCCGGGCCGATCGGCATCATGCAGGCGGTGATGGACAACGTGGTGCCCTACGTGCACGAGCGCAAGCAGTTCGGGCAGAGCATCGGCGAGTTCCAGCTCATTCAGGGCAAGCTGGCCGACATGTACACCGTGCTGCAAGCGGCACGCGCCTTTTGCTACACGGTGGGCAAGAACCTCGACGCGCTGGGCCCCGCGCACGTGCGCCAGGTGCGCAAAGACTGCGCGAGTGTCATCTTGTGGTGCGCCGAGAAGGCCACGTGGATGGCCGGCGAAGGCATCCAGGTGTTCGGCGGCAACGGCTACATCAACGACTACCCGCTCGGGCGCCTGTGGCGCGACGCCAAGCTCTACGAGATCGGCGCCGGCACCAGCGAAATTCGCCGGATGTTGATCGGGCGCGAACTCTTCGCCGAGACGATGTGACGGGCCCGGGGACAATTCCTGCTTTGGGGGCGGCACGGTGGCCTGGCACGCTTCTGTCTACCGCCAAGACGCCGAGAACGCAAAGAACGCCAAGGAAATGCACGTCTTTCTTTGCGCCCTCGGCGTCCTGGCGGTGAAACCCGGCCCCACCACTCCACAGCATCTCTGACGCTCAAGAAAGACCCCGATGAAACGCATGGCCGTCTTCCCCCAGGCCCTGACCGACCTGCGCGCCTTCGACATCGCGCAGGCCATGCTCGATGGCTTTGACCGGCACTACCAGCTGTTCCGCCAGACCAGCACCGACGCGAAGAAGCGCTTCGAAGAGGCCGACTGGCACGGCCAGCAGCATGCTCAGCGCGACCGCATCGAGTTCTATGACATCCGCGTCGATGAATGCGCCGAGCGGCTGCAAAGCGAGTTCAAGGTCAGCGAGCTGAGCATGGAGGTCTGGCAGCAGGTGAAGCTGCACTACATCGGCCTGCTGACCAACCACCACCAGCCCGAGCTGGCCGAGACCTTCTTCAACTCGGTGACGACCAAGATCCTGCACCGGGCCTACTTCAAGAACGACTTCATCTTCGTGCGGCCCGCGATCTCGACCGAGTACATCGAGAACGACGAACCCGCCGCCACGCCGACCTACCGCGCCTACTACCCGGCGAAGAACGCGCTGCGCGAAACCTTCCTGCGGGTGGTCAACAACTTCCAGCTGCAGCTCGAATTCGAAGACCTCAAGCGCGACGTGGACCACGTGGTCGAGGCCGTCACGCACCAGCTGGGCGACTTCCGCCCGCGGGCGAACTTCCAGTTCCAGGTGCTGTCGTCGCTGTTCTTCCGCAACAAGGGCGCCTACATCGTCGGCAAGATCATCAACGGCTTCAAAGAGATTCCGTTCGCGCTGCCGATCCTGCATGCGCCGAGCGGCCTGCTGGTGATCGACACGGTGCTCTTCGGCGAAGCCGACCTGCAGATGCTGTTCAGCTTCGCGCGGGCCTACTTCCTGGTGAACATGGAGATCCCGTCGGCCTACGTGCAGTTCTTGCGCTCGATGATGCCGCGCAAGCCGCGCACCGAGCTGTACAACACACTGGGCCTGCAAAAGCACGGCAAGAACCTGTTCTACCGCGACTTCCTCGCGCACCTGCGGCACAGCGGCGACCAGTTCCGCATCGCGCCCGGCATCAAGGGCATGGTGATGCTGGTGTTCGACCTGCCCTCGTTCCCCTACGTGTTCAAGGTCATCAAGGACTTCTACCCGCCCGCCAAAGAGACCACGCGCGAGCTGATCAAGAGCAAGTACCTGCTGGTCAAGCAGCACGACCGCGTGGGCCGCATGGCCGACACGCTCGAATTCTCGAACGTGGCCTTCCCGCGCAAGCGCTTCGAAGACGAGCTGATCGCCGAGCTGAAGCACTTCTGCCCGAGCGTGCTCGAAGAAGACGGCAACGACGTGATCATTCGCCACGTCTACATCGAGCGGCGCATGATCCCGCTCAACATCTACCTGCAAGAGGCCACGCCCAAGCAGATCGAGCACGCGGTCATCGAGTACGGCAACGCGATCAAGGACCTGGTCGCCGCGAACATCTTCCCCGGCGACATGCTGTGGAAGAACTTCGGCGTCACGCGCGACGGCAAGGTCGTGTTCTACGACTACGACGAGATCGAGTACCTCACCGACTGCAATTTCCGCAAGGTGCCCACGCCGCGCAACGAAGAAGAAGAGATGTCGGGCGAGGTCTGGTACCACGTGGGGCCGCACGATGTCTTTCCCGAGACCTTCGGGCCCTTCCTCTTGGGCAACGACGCGGTGCGCGAGGTCTTCATGAAGCACCATGGCGACCTGCTCGACCCGGCCTTCTGGCAAGGGCACAAGGACCGCATCCTCGCGGGGCACGTGCACGACGTGTTCCCGTACGAGGCGGGCCGTCGCTTCAAGAACATCCGCCGGGCCCGCGAGGCCGCCGCGAAGCTGGCCGCCACGCAGCAGGCGCAGACCACGCCCGCCAAGTGAACAGGAGCCGACCATGATGGAATGGCTCGAAGCCGCCAGCTATGCCGTCACGGTGATCGGCCTGCCGTTCGCCATCGGCGTCTTTCTGCTCGAACAGCGGCGCGAACGCGAGAACGAAGAAGAAGAGGCCTACCAGCTGCTCTCGGACGCGTACAACGACTTCCTCAAGATCGTGCTGTCCAACGCCGACCTGCAACTGCGCAGCACGCAAGCCCTGCGCGACCCCACGCCCGAGCAGAACGAGCGCATGCTGGTGATCTTCGACATGCTGATCTCGCTGTTCGAACGCGCCTACCTCGTCGCCTACAAGGAAGACATGGCCCCCACCGAGCAGCGCCGCTGGAACTCGTGGGACGACTACATGCGCGAGTGGTGCCGCCGCGACGACTTCTACAACGCCCTGCCGCTGCTGCTGCGCGGCGAAGACCCGGCCTTCCAGGCCTACATCGCTGCGCTGGCGAAAGAGGAGCGTGCCGGCATCCTGCCGGCACGGCACGTCTGAGAGGCTGAGAGTTTTTCGTTCATGCCCGAAATACTCTCAGCCTCTGACCCGGCCCTCGACCTCGGAGTACCGACCATGTCCGAACCCATCGTCATCGTGTCTGCCGCCCGCACGCCCATCGGCGGTTTGCTGGGCGACCTGTCGTCGCTCTCGGCCCACCAGTTGGGCGCCATCGCCATTCGTGCGGCGGTCGAGCGGGCAGGTGTGGCCGGTGAGGCCATCGACGAGGTCTTGATGGGCAACTGCCTGATGGCCGGCCAGGGCCAGGCGCCGGCCCGGCAGGCGGCGCTGGGCGCCGGGCTGCCGCAGACGGCGGGCGCCGTGACGCTGTCGAAGATGTGCGGCTCGGGCATGCGCGCGCTGATGTTCGCGCACGACATGCTCAAGGCCGAGAGCGCCGAGGTGATGGTCGCCGGCGGCATGGAAAGCATGACCAACGCGCCGCACCTGACCTTTGCGCGCAAGGGCCAGCGCTACGGCTCGGCGATGCTCTACGACCACATGGCCATCGACGGGCTCGAAGACGCCTACACACGCACGGCCGCGGGCGGCCAGGCCATGGGGGTGTTCGCCGAACAGTGCGTGGCCAAGTACGGTTTCAGCCGCGACGCGCAAGACGCCTTCGCCATCGCCTCGACCGAACGCAGCCGGCGCGCCAACGAAGACGGCAGCTTCGACTGGGAGATGGCCCCGGTCACGCTGGCCGGCAAGGGCGGCGACACCGTCATCGCCCGCGACGAGCAGCCCTTCAAGGCCAAGCTCGACAAGATCCCGGGCCTGAAGCCCGCGTTCAAGAAAGACGGCACCATCACCGCCGCCAACGCGTCGAGCATTTCAGACGGTGCCGCCGCGCTGGTGCTGATGCGCGAGGGCACGGCCGCGCGCCTGGGCCTGGCGCCGGTGGCACGCATCGTCGGCCATGCGGTGTTTGCGCAGGCGCCCGAGTGGTTCACGACCGCGCCGGTCGGGGCCATCCACAAGCTGCTGGCCAAAACCGGCTGGTCGGCCGGTGACGTAGACCTGTGGGAGGTGAACGAGGCCTTCGCCGCCGTCACGATGGCGGCGATGCACGAATTCAAGCTGCCGCACGAGGTCGTCAACGTGAACGGGGGGGCCTGTGCCTTAGGTCATCCGATCGGCGCGAGCGGTGCGCGTATCGTTGCGACCCTGCTCGGTGCCTTGCGCCGGGACAACAAAAAGAGGGGCGTGGCCGCCTTGTGCATCGGCGGCGGTGAGGCGACGGCGATGGCGATCGAGCGTTTGTGATCGCCCGCCGCTTCGGCCGCACACGCGCCCGGGGCCGGAGGGAATGACCATGGACATGAAGGTGAACGCGTCGAACGACCGGCTGGTGGCGGTCGGCGAGACGATCCGCAGGACGCTGCGCTACTCGCGCGACGACATCGCGCAATTTGCGCGCCTCACACACGACGAGAACCCGTTGCACCGCGACGTAGACGCGGCGCGCCACGCCGGCTTCGACGACATCATCGCGGCCGGGCAGCACACCTCGGCCATCATGTCGGGCCTGGTCGCCACGCACTTCTCGCGCAGCGACGACGGCATCCGGCGCGAGATGCTGTGCCTGAACTTCAACTTCGCCTACAAGCACCCGGTCTTCGCCGACCACGACCTCGAAATCGTGTGGCGCGTCAACGCCGTGCAGCACAACGGCAAGCTCGGCGGCCTGCTCGCGCACCTCGACGGCACAGCGACCATGCTGCCCGCCAAGCCCTCGGTGATCGCGCGCGGCACGATCCTGGTCAAGGCGGTGGACGACTGAGCCACCGGGTGTTGCCCCCCACGCCCTCGGCGTGACGCAGGCAACGGAACGCGCTCGTACCCGCGCCGCGCGGCCATCAAGCCCTTCGGCCCGGCGTCGAAAACCCTGAGCGGGCCACGTGGGTCGTGGCCCCGTCAACCAGGGAGATGCCATGTCCACGTGCGTTCGTCCGTTGTGCCCGCCCCACCCCCTGCCGCGCCGCCCCTTGGCCGCCGCGGTGATCGCCAGCCTCGCGCTGGTCGCGTGCGGGGGCGGGGGCAGCGATGCGCCCGCCGACTCGGCCAGCACCGACGCGGGCATGAGCTTCCCGGCCGGGCTGTCGGTGGGTTCACCCAGCGACCTCAGCAGCGCCACTACCGTGGCCGCGCTCGAGCCCGCCTCGGGCCTGCACCACACGGCCGACTGGGCCCGCGCGACCTGGGCCGCCCTGCAGGCCGGCGACTCGCACATGCTTGCCAAGCTCGCCACCGGCCTGGTGCCCGCCCCGCGCGCGCTGGCCGCACCGGCCGTCGAGCCCGACCTCAAGGCCAGCGCCGCCACCATCGAACGCGTGCTCGCGGCCGACGCGGGCGTGCCGCTGGCCAGCCTGCTCAACTTCGGCACGGTCTTCGGCATCGGCGGCAATGCGCCCTGCTACGGCCCCAACGTCGCCTACAGCAGCCACCAGGACGCGAGCGGCCCCGAGCCCACCGCCGGCACGCTGCCGGGCGGTGACGTCGGCCTGTGGCTGGCCACCGAAGCCAGCGGCCAGCCCTGCGTGGCCGCGCAACTGAACGCGCGCGTGGCCGGCGTCAAGGGCCGTGCCCGCCAAGGGCTGCTGCTGATGGCGGTGATGCGCGCCACGGTGGCACGCAGCAGCACGCTCAGCATGCCGGCCGCCGGCGCGCAGACCGACATCCAAACCGCCCTGCAGACCGCCCTGGCCACGCCCTTCCCCGGCGTGACGGTCGTCGCCGCCACGGTCGCCCTCAACGGCGGCGGCACGCAGTACACCTACCGCCTCGTGCTCAGCCACGGCAGCGGCAGCAGCGCCCGCACCGGCGAGGTGGTGCTGCGGCACACGCCCGGGTCGAGCCGCACCAGCTACACCGGCGTGATGCAGGTTGCCGGCTTCGAGCTGAGCAACGACGCAGCCTTCGGTTGCACCGACCACCTGAGCGGCGGCCTCTACCAGGTGGCGCGCGTGAGCACCATCAAGTACAGCCGCGCGGGCAGCGCGATGCAATTCAGCAGCCGCGACGGCCAGTACTGCGGCCACGCGGCGAGCCCGTCGTCCACGCACTACGCAGCCGACGTGGCGAGCTTCGAGGCCGACGGCGAACTCGACCCCACAGCCAAGATCACCGGCAACACGCGCGGCGGCACGCTCGGCTGGCGCGGCAACTTCACGCGCTTCGCGGGCGAGTTCGACCGCGAGACGGTGGCAGGCAACTTTCTCTCGGCCTGGCAGGCCGGCACTGGCGACAGCCACGCGCGGGCGCTGGCCGTGCGCGCGACCTACAACAGCGCGAGCGAGGTGCGCACGCTCAGCGGCTACTTCGCCTTCACCGGCGAGATCTCGGCCAGCAACGGCGATCTGCTCGGCATGATCTGCAACTGGGCCGGCCCGGGCAACAGCCACACGCCGGGGCTGCGCTTCCAGTCGCAGGCCGCCACTCTGGCCGCGAGCGCCACCCAGTTCACGCTGGGCACGAGCCTCATCACCTACGCACCGACGACGAGCTGCACCTCGACCACCACCGCGTTCGACGTGAACGCCGACAACACGCTCGCCAGCGGCGAAGGCGTGGGCACGGCGGTCGGGCTGGACGTGCCCGGTGGCAGCAACACCGTGCAGCAAGAGGTCGAAGCGCGCGGCTACGCGAAGCCCGCGATGTTCTGACCGGCCGTGGGCGTGGCTCAGGCCGGCGCGCCCACCCGCAGCACCACCTTGCCGAAATGCGCGTTCGCGCGCAGGTGCTGCAGCGCCTGCGCGAAGTCGTCGAGCGCGAACACGCGGTCGATGGGCAGCGTGAGTTCACCGCGCGACAGGGGTTCGCGCAGGTCGGCCAGCAGCCGCGTGTTGAGGTCGCGCACCTCTTGCACCGAGCGCGTGCGAAAGGTGACGCCCACGTAGTGGATGCGCCGCAGCGCGTGCAGGTCGAAGTCGAACTCGCCGCGCATGCCGGCCAGCCGCCCGACGTTGACGACGCGCCCGCCGAGGGCCGTGGCGCGCAGGTTGTCGTTGACCAGCGGGCCGGCCAGCTGGTCGATCAGCACGTTGACGCCGGCGCCCCCGGTGACCGCGAGCACCTGCTCGACCCACTGCGGGTCGCGGCTGTCGAGCGCCAGGTCGCAGCCGAACTCATGCAGCCGCGCGCGGCGCTCGGGGGTGGTCGAACTGCCAATCACGCGCGCCGCGCCGAGCCGCCGCGCGAGCTGCAGGCCCATCAGGCCGACCCCGGTCGAGGCGCCCTGGATCAGCACCGCATCGCCCAGCTTGAGCGCGCCGTTGGTGACCAGCGCGTCGTGCATGGTCTGCAGGGCCACCGGCAGGCCCGCCGCCTGTTCGTAGCTGAGCGAAGCGGGCATCGGCAGCACGCGGCCGCCATCGCACACCGCCTCTTCGGCGAAACCGCCACGGCCCGAGCACATCACGCGGTCGCCGACACGCCAGGCGCGCACCTCGGCGCCAACCTCGGTCACGTCGCCGGCCCATTCGAGCCCGAGCACACCGCCACGCCCACCCGCACCGCCGTGCACGTGGCCTGCGGCCATGGCCAGGTCCACCCGGTTGAGCGCACTGGCGCGCACCCGCACGCGAACCTCGGCCGGGCCCAGCCGGGGCGCTTCGAGGGTGGCGAGGGCGGGCCCCGCCTCACCCAGCACGACGGCCTTCATGCCGCCTGCCGCGCAACGCCGACCGACAGGCCGCCGTCCATCAGCAGCGCGTGGCCGTTGACGTAGCTCGACTCGTGCGAGATCAGGAACAGCGTCGCGTAGGCCACCTCCCAGCCGGTGCCCTGGCGGCCCCAGGGCACCGCCGCCGCGCGGCCGGGCCGGCGTTGTGAGGCCAGCCGGCCGAGGGGCGTGTCGATCAGGCCCGGCAGCACCGCGTTGCAGCGCACGCCCTGCGGCTCGCCGGCCACCGCGAGGCTGCGCGCCAGCGCGACCTGCGCTGCCTTCGAAGCCTCGTAGGCCGGGTTGCGCGCGTTGGCGCGCAGGGCCGCGAGCGACGACACCAGCACGATGGACCCGCCGTTCAGCATCAGCGGCATCGCCGCCTGGCTGGCGAGCATGTGGCTGCGCAGGTTGACGGCGAACTCGAAGTCCCAGGCCTCGGCGCTTTGTTTGGCGAGCGGCAGGCCCTTCGAGATGCCGACGTTGAGCACCAGGCCGTCGAGCCCGCCCAGGCGCTCGGCACAGCGCTGGATCATCGGCGCCACCGCCTCCGCGTCGCTCACGTCGGCCACCTCGGCCAGCGCATCGAAGCCTTCGGTGGCGATCAGGTCGCAGGTCTCTTCGACGCTGGCGCTCGACATGTCCACGCAGGCCACCCGCGCACCCTCGCGTGCGCACAGCATCGCGATGGCGCGGCCGTTGCCGACGGGCGCGTCTTCATCGTCGATGGGGCGTTGCCCCGCACCGACCACGACGATGCGGCGGCCGGTGAGGCGGTGGTGGCGCGGCGCGATGCCCAGGGTTTCGGGGTGGATCTGCCGCGTGGGGTCGAGGTCGTTCGGGTTCATCGCAAAGGTCCGGGTCGGGGGGGCCGCGTCACGCGGCCGGGGGGGCGTCGGCGGGCTCGATGTCCACCTCGAAGTTTTCGAGAAAGCGGCTGACCATCATGTAGAAGCCGATGGTCAGCACCAGTTCGGCCACTTGCCGTTCACCCAAGGCCTCGCGCGCTTCGTCGAACAGCGCATCGGGCGCCTTCACGTGGTGCACCAGCTGGTCGGTGAAGCGCATCACCAGGCGTTCGAGCGGCGTGAAGGCCGGCGCGTCGGGGCCGTGTTCGATGGCCGCGAGCGTGTCCTCGCGCATGCCCAGCGAGCGCGCCAGGCGGCGGTGCTGGTGCACCTCGTAGGCGGCGCCGCTCAGCACCCCCACGCGCACGATGGCGACCTCGCGCAGCAGCGGGTCCAGCTCGCTCTTGCGCAGCAGCGCACCGCCTAGCGCGAGAAACGGTTCGCAGGCCGCGCGCGCGTGCGGCAGCATGCGGTACAGGTTCAGCGGGCGGCGCGTCTTCAGCAGGTCGAGGTAAGACGCGGGCAGCTCGGCCGGTTCGACGTACGGGATTCGGGCCATCGGGCGCCTCCTCGGGCGGCAGGGGGTGGTGGGACCAGCACAGCGCCATGTGCGCTGCGAAACGCGCATCCTAACGAAACGGTGAAACGTTTCATTAGGTGAATGCACGCAGCGAAACGCGATTTGTTCCGCAGGCCATAACGCTCTGCACGTTCATGCCCCGTGCACCGCACGTTCATGAAAGACCCTGGCGCGAGGGCCTTCCTACAGTGCCGCTCGGCCCAGCAGGCAGGCGGTTTCAACGGCCGCGCTGCCCCGGGCCGCACAACGACAACCACGCAGGAGACGCCCCCATGAACCTTTCACCCGCGGCTTGCGCCGCCATGCCCCGCCGTGCCCGTCATTCGATGACGGCCTGCGCCTTCGCCGCCCTGGCCCTCGGCTTCGCGGCCTCGGCCGACGCGGCCGTCATCCTCGACCAGGCCTTCACCAGCAGCAGCCTGGGCGACTTCACCGTCGCGGGCAGCACGTCCACCGGCAGCAGCGGCGTGGTGCTGCGCGGCGGCTCGACGCCGGGCCGGCTCAACTCGCGGGTCATCTCGACCACCAACTACCAGAACCTCAAGCTCACCGTGGCGCGCGCGACCTCGGGCCTGGACACTGGCGAGACACTCACGCTGACGGCGGTGGTCAACGGCCAGACGCGCACGCTCGAAGCGCTGCGCACCGCCTCGGGGAGCACCAGCTTCAACCTCGGCAACGGCGTGACCTCGGTCTCGCTGCAGTTCGCCGTGG
Organism: Piscinibacter sp. PDB5-1; assembly: GCF_056676035.1. NCBI lineage: Bacteria > Pseudomonadati > Pseudomonadota > Betaproteobacteria > Burkholderiales > Sphaerotilaceae > Piscinibacter > Piscinibacter sp. PDB5-1. The sequence continues at coordinate 1,161,907 of NZ_JBWVZL010000002.1, forward strand.
CCGCCAGCAGCGTGCTCGAAACCGGCACGGTGAGCCGCGTGACGCTCGAAGGCGACGCCGCCTGCACCAGCGCCGACTGCAACCCCACGCCGACCCCCGGCGCGACCATCGTGCCCGACCCGAGCTGGACCTGCGGCTTCCCGAACGGCATCCCCGACCCGAGCGGCGGCACGCTGGTGTTCAACACCACGCTCACGGCCGGCACGCCGATCAACATCGCCAACACGCCCTACGGCCCGCGCCGTGTCACGCCCACCAGCGGCGGCACGATGTCGGGGGGCTCGCTCAGCGGCAGCGTGCTCGGCAACGCGCTCGACTTCGAACTGCGCCTGCCCAGCGGCGCCATCGAGCTCGAAAGCCGCTACGTGCTGCGCACCAGCAGCGGCACGCTGATCTACATGCGCAACTGCGGCGTGGCCGACGGCAGCGACGTGCGCTTCGTCGCCGACTTCGAAGCCCCCAGCAGCAGTTCGTCGCAAGGGCTCAACAGCGGCACCTACATCGGCACGCGCAAGGTCACGCCGCAAGGCATCCAGCTGTCGGTCTACAACGTGTCGCCCACGCCCAAGCCGGGCGCCCCGGTCGTGCGCGTGCCCGCCGACAGCCAGTTCAAGCAGCAGCCATGGAACTGCACCGGCGCCCCCACCGGCACGGCCACCGGCTCGCAGGTCATGAGCGCCCGCGTGAGCATCGGCTCGTCGCAATCGGTGGGTGCGTCGAAGTACGGCCGCCGCAACATCATCCCGATCACCGGCGGCAGCTTCAGCGGCACGGCCGCCAACGGCAACGTGAACCCGGGCGGCGCCGATTACCAGCTCACGCCCACCGGCGGCAGCATCCAGATCGAAGCCCGCTACACGATCAAGGCCAGCAACGGTGAAAACATCGTCGTGCGCAACTGCGGCGACTACGCCAACTCGGACTACACCAACGTCTACTTCGAAGCCGCCACCAACGGGGCTTACAACGCACTCAACACGGGCACCTACGTCGGCACCATCACCCCGGGGCTGGGGCGCGTGACGATCGACGTGTTCAACAAGCGCTGATTCTTTGGCCGCTTGAGTGACAAAGGCGCCGGGTCTTGCGACCGGCGCTTTTTTTTGCTTGATCAGGAACACTTCAGCATCACAGAAGGATGCAAATCTTCAACGGCACCCCCTGGTAGTCACCCTTCACGAAAACCTCTCGGGTCAGCCGTGATGCCGTGAGGACATCAGCGAGCAATCCCGTGACCGACAACCCGAACTTGAACAACTTCGGGGCGCCGTTGAGCAAGACCTGCTCAAGGAGCGCGTCGAACGCCTTACCCTTGAGGTCGTCCCACAGTGCGCTGGCTTCGTCGTTGACTGGCGGCGCGCAATTCATGACCACGTAATAGCCGTCTCCGATCTGGCTGACGTCCACAGGGGCATCTGGATGTATGTAGGCCGGCACGCCGTACGCGTCAGTGACGCCGGCGATTTCTCCGACGGGTACCGGGATGGCAGCGCCATCGGGCGCCATCACCATTCGCTCGCCACACACCAGCGGCGGTTCAGTCACTTCATCTGACATATCACTCTCCATAGATTCGAATGCGGGAGCGCAGTCTGGCTTTCCACCAACCGACTCGCATCCCCAGAGTTTTGGATGACGCCTGAGGGGTCCATTCCTACGCTGTCCGTCTTGACATGCCAATTCAAGAAGGAGCAATTCATGGCACAAACAGGTCGCATCCCCTTTCGTGGCTCTGCCACTCTGGGGCGTGGAATCAACGTGTTGACTGGTGAGATCATCGGCAAGGCACTGGAAGTACAAACCACCGAGCGCGCCGTCTCCGGCGGCGAAGCGGTCTACGACGTTCAGATCGTCGAATCACACGAGTCGCTGATGGAGAGCCTGGGCCTATCGGTCGAGGCGAGCGGGCGCTATGGGCTCTTCTCAGCCACAGGCAAGTTCGCGCTGTCTGAGAAATCAAGCTTCAACGCGCAGTCGACCTTCGTCGTCGCGAGTTGCCGCGTCATGAACGCTTTCGAGCAGATCGACAAGGTGAAGGTGCTGCCAGATGCTGAACCCGTCCTCGCCGACAAGGCGGCCTTCAAGACTGCCTTCGGAACCGCTTTCGTGCGCGGGCTGCAAACCGGTGGCGAGTTCTTTGCCGTGTTCCAGTGCACATCGACGAGCCAAGAGACCCAGAAGTCCCTAAGCACATCGTTCCAGACCTCTTGCCAGGGCCTGGTCGCGGCAGGTGATTTCAAGGCCAAGTTCGACCAGGCATCGACGTCTTCATCGCACAAGACAATGATCACCGTGCTTACCTACCAGCGTGCCGGTGCCGACGAGCAACTGAGCTACGTTGTCGATGCGCCGGGGATCATCCAGCGCCTGAAGGACTTTCCTACCATTGCACGGGCCAACCCTGCCGGATACGAATTCGAGTACGCCGACTACAACACGCTCGCGCTCCCCCTGGTGAACGAAGAAGAAATCGCCGATCGCGAGATGGCTCTGGCCGACTGCGCCAAGCTGCGACTCAAGTTCATGACGCGACGCAACGACATCGACTTCGCGCGTGAGAACCCGGCCTTCTTCGAAGACCTGCCCCCGAGCGACCAACTCACGACGATGTGGGAGAGCTACTCCCGTGCCGTCGGCGCAGTGCAGTTGCACGCTCAGAAGATTGCCGGTCGCAAGATCGCGCCTGTGGTGTTCGACCCGTCAAGCATCGAACCACCGCTGGATCTACCAGTGGTCAACTTCAAGCGTGTCAATGTTCCTGCCGATCTGCGCATACCAAAGCTGGTCGGTTCCACCGTCGATGCAGCGAAGGCAGAACTCGCACGCATGGGGCTCGTGGCTGACATGAAATGGAGCAGCGTTGCCGAAGGTACGGCGAGCGTCCCGTTGAACATCGTGCTGACGCAAGATCCACCTGAGGGCACGCCGGTTCAACCCAACACCCGGGTCCGATTGACGGCCAACTATGTGCCGAGTGCGCGATTCCGCTGGGCGAGGGTTGATCGCATGCATGCACATACGATCACTGACCTCATCCGATGATCCTCTCGAATTGGCGATCAATGCTCGCCCGGCGTACGGTCTCAGAAGCCGTACGCATTGAAATGGACCAGGCACGAGGTTGCATCGGCAACGCAGACCAACCCAACCGCCCCGCAGACCCGGCAAACTGCGCTTTCCGTCCACCGGGTCGTGACTGGTGACAGTTGGTTGACAGTGGAGCATCCGACCAGGATGCTTGTTCACTCTAAGTATTTGACTTGACTGGTAGGCCGTGTTGGACTTGAACCAACGACCAAAGGATTATGAGTCCTCTGCTCTAACCAACTGAGCTAACGGCCCCCTGAAAAAGCGATGCCGCGTGGGGCGCGGCAGCGGGATTATCGCGGCTCGCGCGCACCACTCACCAGGTGTCGATGAAGCGTGCGGTGGCCTCGCCGACCTTGGCGCCGGCGAGGCCGCGGCCGAGCCAGTGGCGGGTGTCGGCGGGGTCGATGACGGCGTCGATCTCCAAGGCACTGGCCATGTTGATGGCCTTGCCCTTTTCGTATTGCTTGGCGACAAGTTCGTTGAACACGGCCTCGCGTTCGGGGCCTTCGGGCACGGCTTCGAGTTCTTTGCGGTAGCCCAGGCGCACCGCGCCTTCGAGGCCCATGCCGCCGAATTCGCCGCTGGGCCACGCCGCGGTGAAGGCCGGGGCGTGAAAGCCGCCGCCGGCCATGGCCATCGCGCCGAGGCCGTAGCCCTTGCGCACGACGACGGTGAAGAAGGGCACGCGCAGGTTGGCCGCGACGACGAACATGCGGCTCACGTGGCGCACCTGGGCGACGGCTTCGATCTCGGGGCCGACCATGAAGCCGGGCGTATCGACCAGCGACACGAGCGGCAGCCCGTGCGCGTTGCACAGCTGCATGAAGCGTGCGGCCTTGTCGGCGGCATCGGCGTCGATGGCACCGCCCAGGTGGGCCGGGTTGTTGGCGAGGATGCCCACCGGCCGCCCTTCGATGCGCGCGAGCGCGGTGAGGATGCCGTGGCCGAAGCCGCTGCGCAGTTCGAGCAGCGAGTCGCGGTCGGCCACGCCGTCCATCACGCGGCGCATGTCGTAGGCGCGCACGCGGTTCTCGGGCAGCGCATCGCGCAGCACCTGCCCATCGTGAGCCAGCCAGTCTTTCAGCGGGCCCTGGAAGAACGACAGGTAGTGCCGCGCCACGCGCACGGCTTCGGCTTCGTCTTCGACCAGCACGTCGATCACGCCGTTGCGGTGCTGCACGGGGCTGGGGCCGATCTGCTCGGGCGTGTAGACGCCGAGGCCGCCGCCCTCGACCATGGCCGGGCCGCCCATGCCGATGTTGCTGGACTTCGTCGCAATGATCACGTCGCAGCAGCCGAGCAGGGCCGCGTTGCCGGCGAAGCAGCGGCCGGCCGCGATGCCGATCAGCGGCACCTGGCCGCTCAGGCGGCCGAGCGCGGCCCAGGTGTGCAGGTGCAGGCCGGCGATGGACGACGAATCGGTGTCGCCCGGCCGGCCGCCACCGCCTTCGGCGAACAGCACCACGGGCAGCTTCTGCGCGTGGGCCACGCCGAGCATGCGGTCGGTCTTGGCGTGGTTGCGGAAGCCCTGCGTGCCGGCCAGCACGGTGGCGTCGTAGCTCATGACGACGCAGCGCGCTTTCTCTTCGCCGTGGATCAGGCCGTTGACGCTGCCGATGCCGGTGACCATGCCGTCGGCGGGGGTCTTCTCGATCAGCTCTTGCAGCGGGCGGCGGCTGCGCTGCGCGGCGATGGCGAGCGCGCCGTATTCGATGAAGCTGTGCTCGTCGCAGAGGTCGTCGATGTTTTCGCGCGCACTGCGAAGGCCGAGTGCGTGGCGCTTGGCCGTGGCCTCGGGGCGTGCGGCATCGAGCGTGTAGGCGTGGCGCTGAATAACCTCGTCGAGGTCGGCGCGCAGGCGCGGTGCGGCCGCTTCGGCCGGTGCCGCGTCAGGCAGCTCGGGGGCCGGGGCCGCCGCGGCCGGCGCCACGCCCTCGCCCAGCACCAGCAGCAGGTCGTCTTCGGCCACGGGCTCGCCGACGCGGGCGGCGACTTCGAGCACGCGGGCGTCGAAAGGCGCGCGGATCTCGTGCTCCATCTTCATGGCTTCGATGACGAGCAACAACTGGCCGGCCTGCACGGCATCGCCGGTCGCCACTTCGACTTGCACGACGGTGGCAGCCATCGGGGCCTTGATGGGGTCAGGGGTCATGGGATGCGGTCTCCTCGTGGCGCGCGGTGGCTCGATGCGGTAGCTCGGCGTGGTGGGTCGGCACTGTAGCCGCGCCCGCGACCACCCCCGCATGGGCGGAAAGCGCAAGTGTCTGTAAGGCGCGCGCCTCGTGGCCGTAGCAGTTGGTTGCAGCGCGGGTGCGCCGGCCGCCTACAACGCGCCCAGCCGAGTCACACCCGATGCGGAAGGCCGCGCGAGGGGTGGGCTTTCGAAGACCAACAAGACATCCGGGGGACCCATGCCATCACGTCACCGCCCGACGCCACGGGCCGGCCACGCCGCGCGCCTGGCCTCGCTCGCCCTGCTGTTCAGCCTGGTCGCGTGCGGCGGCGGTGAAGACAGCACCACCAGCCCCGCGCCGCCGCCCGCCGCAGGCACCCCGGCGCCGCCACCGGCCGGACCTACGCCACCGCCCCCGAGCAACCCTCCGCCCGCTGCGGGCGATGCGGTGACCAGCGACGCCGAAGCGGCACGCTTTCTCACCCAGGCGACCTACGGTCCGACGATGGCCGACATCGCCCGCTTGCGCAGCCTCGGCTACAGCGGCTGGTTCGGTGAACAACTCGCTGCCACCGAACTCGACACGCACTGGGCCTATGTCGCGCGGCAGGGCCCCTTGGGCTGCACCTTGTGCGAGTCGCAGTACATCAACGCGACGATGGAATCGTTCTGGAAGCAGGCCGTGCAAGGCCGTGGCCAGTTGCGCCAGCGCATGGTGCTGGCGCTGTCGGAAATCTTCGTCGTCAGCGCCGTCAACAGCGCCGTCGATGGCCTGCCGGACGCGCATGCGGCCTACCTCGACATGCTGTCGCGCAACGCGCTGGGCAACTACCGCACGCTGCTTGAAGACGTGACACGGCACCCGACGATGGGTTACTACCTCTCGCACATCCGCAACGAGAAGGAAGACCCCGTCACTGGCCGCACACCCGACGAGAACTACGCCCGCGAGGTGATGCAGCTCTTCAGCATCGGCCTGTGGGAGCTGAACCTCGACGGCACGCGCCGCAAGGACGCACAGGGCCGCGACATCCCAACCTACGGGCTCGACGACGTGATGGGCATGGCGCGCGTTCTCACCGGCCTGAGCTGGGGCGGCCCTGACCGCGCCGACCACCGCTGGTATGGCTGGCCCGACAGCGCGGGCAACGAGTCCACGACGTGGAACCGCTCGATGCAGTTCTACCCACGCTTCCATTCGACGAGCGAGAAGCGCTTCCTGGGCGTCACCATCCCGGCGAGCAGCACGCCCGACGGCGACGCCGACCTGCGCATCGCGCTCGACACGCTGTTCAACCACCCCAACGTGGGCCCCTTCATGGCCACGCAGTTGATCAAGCGCTTCGTGACCAGCAACCCGAGCCCGGCCTATGTGGCGCGGGTGGCGACCGTCTTCAACGGCGGCAACGGACGCGTGCGCGGCGACCTGTTCGCCACCTTGCGTGCGGTGCTGATGGACCCGGAAGCGCGCGACCCCGCGCGCATCGCCGACCCGCAGTGGGGCAAGCTGCGCGAGCCCATCGTGCGCTACGGCAACTTCCTGCGGGCGTTCTCGGTGACGGCACCGAGCGGCGTGTACCGCATCTGGAACCTCGAAGACCCGGTCAACAGCATCGGCCAGAACCCGTTGCGCGCACCGTCGGTGTTCAACTGGTTCCGGCCCGACTACGCACCGCCGGGCGACATCCTCTCGGCCGGGCTCACGGCGCCCGAGTTCCAGATCACGCACGAGACCACGCTCACGGGCTACAACAACTTCCTCGACTGGACGGCCGAGCGCATGACGCCGCGTTTCTCGGACGGCTCGCGCCACTTCCTCACCACCGACTACAGCGCCGAGCTGGCCCTGGCCGGCAACCCTGACGCGCTGCTCGACCGCCTGAACCTCTTGCTGATGGCGGGCCAGATGTCGAGCAGCACGCGCGCGGCCGTGCGCAGCACCATGACCGTGATGCGCAGCGACGACTACCGCGTGGCGGCGGCGATCCGGCTGCTGATGGCCAGCCCCGAATACATCGTGCAGAAATGAGGACCGGCGCCATGACCCACATCCACCACCACGAAGGCCGCCGCCAGTTTCTGCGTCGCAGCGCGGCACTCGGCGCCATGGGCGTCTCGCCCTTCGCACTCAACCTCGCCGCCATCGGTGAGGCGGCCGCGCAAAGCGCGAGTGGCTACCGCGCACTCGTCTGCGTGTTTCTCGCTGGCGGCAACGACAACGCCAACACCGTGGTGCCGCGCAGCAGCACCGAACACGCGGCCTACGCCAGCGCGCGCGGTTCGCTCGCACTGCCGGCGGCCAACCTCTTGCCGATCAACCCGACCGGGTACACCGGCCCGGCGCTGGGGCTGCACCCCTCGCTCACGCGCCTGCGCACCTTGTTCGACCAGCAGCGCTGCGCCGTGGTCGCCAACGTCGGCACGCTGGCCGTGCCACTGCCGCGGGGGCGAGACGACTGGAATCGCGGCGTGCCCACGCTGGCAGTGCCGTACCAGCTGTTCTCTCACTCGGACCAGGCCAACCAATGGCAGACCGGCCTGCCCGATGCGCCCTCGCGCACGGGCTGGATGGGGCGCATGGGCGATCTGATGATGTCCTCGTCGAACCGCGTGTCGATGGCGATGTCGATCGCAGGCAACAACGTCATCCAGGCCGGCGAATCGGTCATCCAGTACCAGTTGACCACGCAGGGCCCGGTGCGCGTGCGCTCGCTCGACAACCTGTACGGCCAGAACACCTCGGCGCTGCGCACGCTCATCACCGACGGCAGCCGCAGCAACCTGATGGAGCGCGAGCTGGCGCGCATCGCCCGGCGCTCGATCGACGCCGAGTCGGTGGTGAGCAGCGCCATCCAGGGCACGGCCGGCATGGCGGCCTTCCCCGGCGGTGGCCTGGGCGCACAGCTGCGCATGGTCGCCCGCATGATCGCGGCGCGCGAAACGCTGGGCCACACGCGGCAGATCTTCTATGTGATGCACGGCGGCTACGACTTCCATGCCACGCTGCTGAACGACCAGGCTGCCAAGCTGGCGGAGGTCGATGCGGCACTGGCGCAGTTCTACCAATCGACAGTGGACCTGGGCGTGGCCAGCAGCGTGACCACCTTCACCGCGTCCGACTTCGGCCGTGCGCTGCAATTCAATGGCGATGGCTCGGACCACGGCTGGGGCGCGCACCACCTCGTGCTGGGCGGCGCGGTGCAGGGCAACCGCGTGTTCGGCCGCTGGCCGACGGTGGCGCTCAACAGCCGCGACGACGCAGGCAATGGCCGGCTGATCCCCACCACCGCGGTGGACGAATACGCCGCCACGCTGGCGAACTGGTTCGGCGTGAGCGCGACCGACCTGCCGCGCGTGCTGCCCAACATCGGCCGGTTCGCATCGCACAACCTGGGCTTCCTGGGCTGAGCCGCGCACGCCCGCGTGCCGGGCCTGGCGGCTGCGGCGCGCAAGCCACGCCACCCTCTCGCCTGCCGCCATGGACGCACAATGCGCCCATGGCCCAACGCACCCTTCTCAACGCCCAATCGTTCACCGACGCTGGCGCTGCGCTCGCCCACGCCGCCACCATCTACAACAGTGGCATCGCCCACCTGCGCGAGAGCCTGCAGCGCTTCGTCGCCGGCGACAGCTTCAGCCAGCACGTGCGCGCGTGCTACCCCTACCTGCGCGTGCACACCGACACCGTGGCCCGCGCCGACTCGCGCCTGGCCTACGGCTTCGTGGCCGGCCCCGGCACCTACGAAACCACGCTGACGCGGCCCGACCTGTTCGGCGACTACTACCTGCAGCAATTCGAGCTGCTGCTGAAGAACCACGGCGTCGCGCTCGAAGTGGGCCTGAGCTCGCAACCGATCCCGGTGCACTTCTCGCTGGCCGACAACGACCACGTCGAGGGCAGCCTGAGCCGCGAACGCCGCCTCTTGCTGCGCGACGTGTTCGACCTGCCCGACCTCGCCGCCATGGACGATGGCATCGCCAACGGCACGCACGAGCCGCCGCGCGGGCCCGACGGCCACCTGCGCCACCCGCTGTCGCTCTTCACCGCGCCGCGGGTGGACTACTCGCTGCACCGCTTGCGCCACTACACCGGCACCGCGCCCGAGCACTTCCAGAACTTCGTGCTGTTCACGAACTACCAGTTCTACATCGACGAGTTCGTGCGCCTGGGCCATGAAGCGATGGCGGACCAGGGCAGCGAGTACACCGCCTTCGTCGAGCCCGGCAACGTGGTCACGCGCCGCACCGGCCTCGCACCGCTGCCGGGCGACGAGATGGGCATGGCGCCGCCGCGCCTGCCGCAGATGCCCGCCTACCACCTGATGCGCGGCGACCGCGCCGGCATCACCATGGTCAACATCGGCGTCGGCCCGGCCAACGCCAAGACCATCACCGACCACATCGCGGTGCTGCGCCCGCATGCGTGGATCATGCTCGGCCACTGCGCCGGGCTGCGCAACACGCAGGCGCTGGGCGACTACGTGCTGGCCCACGGCTACGTCCGCGAAGACCACGTGCTCGACGAAGAGTTGCCGCTGTGGGTGCCCATTCCGCCGCTGGCCGAGGTGCAGGTCGCGCTCGAATCGGCGGTCGAAGAGATCACGCAGCTCAAGGGCTACGAGCTCAAACGCATCATGCGCACCGGCACGGTGGCAAGCACCGACAACCGCAACTGGGAGCTGCTGCCCTCGCACCACGCGGCCACGTCACCCGAGCGGCGTTTCAGCCAGAGCCGGGCGATCGCGCTCGACATGGAATCGGCCACCATCGCCGCCAATGGCTTTCGCTTTCGTGTGCCCTACGGCACCTTGCTGTGCGTGAGCGACAAGCCGCTGCACGGCGAGATCAAGCTGCCCGGCATGGCCAACCACTTCTACCGTGAGCGGGTGGACCAGCACCTGCGCATCGGCATCCGCGCGCTCGAACTGCTGCGCTCGCAAGGGGTCGATCAACTGCACAGCCGCAAGCTGCGCAGCTTCGCCGAGGTGGCCTTTCAGTAAGACCGACCGCGGGCGCGGCCGGCCCCTCAGGGCGCGTAAGGCTGCGTCATTGCGAAGCCGTCCTGCGCACCGGCGTACCCGTCTTGGGTGGCGGCAAAACCGTCTTGCGTGGGGGCGAAGGCGTCTTGGGGCGCGAGGCCTCGCCGCCCCGACGCGGCAACACCGAAGGCTTTCAGGCGGTCGATTTCCATGTAGGCGAAGCGCAGCTGCTCTTCAAGCCGGGCCGTGGCGGCGCGTTGCTCGGCCAGGCCAGCCGACACGCGGCGCTGCACCGAGGCTCGCTCGGTTTCAAGCTCGACCACCAGGCGGGTCGCGTTCGCGCGCAGGCTGCGCGTGCTGTTGGTGTGGTGCTCTTGCGCCGCAGCCATCAGCCGCCGCTCGCGCGCACGGGCATGGCGGTTGATGTAGCTCCAGCTCGCGCCGGCGCCCAGCAACATGCCCGCCACGGTCGCCACCACCGTGATGCCCAGCCACACCATGTTCATGCCCTGCTCCTCGCGCCTGCTAGCGAGATCACTCGCCCGGGAAAACCCTGAGCGTATCGAGATCACCCCTCGAAGTCTCGTGGTTTCTTGAGGGCGGGGTGTGAACAGTTTCTCGGCCGGGCCGGTTTAAGAGGTCCCCAAGCGCCGCCGCCGGTGCCTTTGCACGAGCCACAGGCCGTACAGCACGAGGTTGAGCACCACGACCACCCCGCCGAGCACCAGTTGCAGGTCACGCGTCAGCGCTTCGGGGTAGATCAGCGGGATCAGGTAGTGCTCGACGAAGCCACCGGCATAACCGCCCTCGCCCGCCCGCTCGCGCAGGTGGTTCTCAAGCGGCGTGAGCGGGCAGATGCGGCCCGAGAACTCGACATACGCCGCCCAGGCCATCGCCGGCACGTGCACCCACACGAGGCCCGGCCAGCGCAGCAGCAGGGCCGCGCCCACCACGGCGAAGACGATGAACAGCAGGTGGACCAGCACCAACGCGTCGGCCAGCCACGACCAGATCATGCGGCGGCCCCCCGCGCCAGCCAGTCGGCCGCCAGCGGCTCGTAGGCCAGGCCGGCCCGCAGCACCTGCGCATCGGCCAGCGGTGGGCCGATCAACTGCAGACCCATCGGCCAGCCCTCGGCGCTGAAGCCGACCGGCACGTTGAGCGCCGGCAGCCCGGCCAGCGAGGCGGGCACGGTGACTTCCATCCAGCGGTGGTAGGTGTCGAGCTCGCGGCGGGCGATCTCGCGCGGCATCGCCGCGGGGTCGGTCGGGTCCACGGCAAAGGGCCAGACCTGGGCGCTGGGCAAGGCCAGCAGGTCGAAACGCTCGAACAGCGTCAGCAGGTGACGGTAGAACGCGCTGCGCTGCTGGCTGGCGGCCTGCACCTCGGCACCGGTGAGGGCGGCGCCGCGGGTCAGCTCCCACAGCAAGTCGGGCTTGAGCTGTGCGCGCTGGGCCTCGCTGCCCAGAAACACGCCGAGCGCCCCGTGCAACTGCCAGTGCCGCAAGGTGCACCAGGCCGACCACACGCGTTCGGGCGCGAAGCCCAGCGCCAGCGGCTCGACTTGAGCGCCTTCGGCCGCCAGGCGGGTGAGGCCGGCTTCGCAGGTGGCGAGCACACCAGCGTCCATCGGCAGGTGGCCGCCCAGGTCGCCGAGCCAGCCGATGCGCAGGCCGCGCAGTGGCACGGGTGTCAGCGCAGAGAACTCGCCGCCATCGCCCGGCAGCGACAGCGGCGCCTGGTCGTCGCGCCCGGCCTGCACCGACAGCAGCATCGCCAGGTCGCGCACGGTGCGGCCCATCGGGCCGTCGGTGCTGAGCTGGGCGAAGAACGCATCGCCCGGCGGACCCTTGGGCACGCGGCCATAGCTCGGCCGAAAGCCGAACACATTGGCCCAGGCGGCGGGGTTGCGCAGCGAGCCCATCATGTCGCTGCCGTCGGCCACCGGCTGCAGGCGCAGGGCGAGGCTGACCGCCGAGCCGCCGCTGCTGCCACCAGCGCTGCGGCGCGGGTCGTAGGCATTGCGGGTGACGCCGAACACCGGGTTGGCGGTGTGCGAACCCAGGCCGAACTCGGGCACGTTGGTCTTGCCGATGACGATGCCGCCGGCCGCCTTCATGCGCGCAACCATCGGGCTGTCGCGCTTGGGCAGGTAACGCGCGAGCAGCGGCGAGCCCTGGGTGCTGGGCACGCCGAGGGTTTCGCTCAAATCCTTGATCGCCATCGGGAAGCCGTGCATCCAGCCGCGGCTCGCGCCCCGGGCCAGCTCGGCGTCGCGCTCGCGCGATTGCGCAAGCAGCGCGTCGCGGTCTTGCAGGCTGACGATGGCGTTGAAGCGCGGGTTCAGCGCATCGATGCGATCGAGGTAGGCGCGCATCGCCTCGACGCACGAAACCTCGCGCGCGTGCAGGCTGTCGCTCAGCTCGCAGGCGTCGAGGCGGGTGATGTCAACGGTCATGGCAGACAAGATGTCAGGGGCGAAAGGGCTTCGACAGGCTCAGCCCGAACGGCGCTGATCTCACGGCAGGCGCGGCTTCACCTTCGCAGCCGCTTCTTTGGCGCGCCGACGCGCCACTTCCACGTCGGCATCGAAAGCAAGTGCCACGCCCATGCGGCGCTTGACGAAGCCTTCGGGTTTGCCGAACAGGCGCAGGTCGGTGTTGGGCACGCGCAGGGCCTCGTCCACACCGTCGAACACCAGCCCGACGGCATCGGCACCGCCGTAGATCACCGCGCTGGCACCCGGGCTCTTGAGCGCGGTGTTGACCGGCAGGCCGAGGATGGCGCGGGCGTGCAGCTCGAACTCGTTCTGCCACTGCGTGCTCATCGTCACCATGCCGGTGTCGTGCGGGCGCGGGCTGACCTCGCTGAACCAGACCTGGTCGCCCTTGACGAACAGCTCGACGCCGAACAGCCCCTGGCCGCCCAGGTCGTCGGTCACCGCCTTGGCAATCTCTCGCGAGCGCTGCAGCGCGGCCGGGCTCATCGGGTGCGGCTGCCAGCTCTCGACGTAGTCGCCGCTGACCTGCACGTGGCCGATGGGCTCGCAGAAGTGGGTCTCGATGTCGCCGCTGGCACCCACCGCGCGCACGGTGAGCTGCGTGATTTCGTAGTCGAAGTCGATGAAGCCTTCGACGATGACGCGGCCGTGGCTGACGCGGCCGCCCGCCATCGCGCAGTCCCACGCCGCTTTCACGTCAGCGGGGCCGTCGATCTTGCTCTGGCCCTTGCCCGAGCTGCTCATCACCGGCTTGACGATGCAGGGGTAGCCGATCTTCGAGTCGATGGCGGCCTGCAGCTCTTGCAGCGAATCGCAGAACACGTACGGGCTGGTCGGCAGCGCAAGCGTCTCGGCGGCGAGGCGGCGGATGCCCTCGCGGTCCATCGTCAGGCGCGCCGCGCGGGCGGTGGGGATCACCCGCACCGTGCCGGCGGCTTCGAGCGCTTCGAGCATGGGCGTGGCGATGGCCTCGATCTCGGGCACGACGAGCATCGGCCGCTCGGCCTCGATCAGCGCCTTCAGCTGGTCGGGGTCGCTCATCGTGATGGTGCGGGCGTGGTGCGCGACCTGGTGGCCGGGGGCGTTTTCGTAGCGGTCCACGGCGATGGTTTCGACGCCCAGGCGCTGCAGGGCGATCAGCACTTCTTTGCCGAGTTCGCCGCTGCCGAGCAGCATCACTTTGGTGGCATGGGGGCTGAGCGGGGTGCCGAGGGTGGTCATGGACGAAGCGCTTGGAATGACGACCCGCCGATTGTCGTGCGGCGCGCGGCAGATCGCCCGGCGGCTTGCGGCACACTCGGCCGATGCCCTTCCGCGACCCGGCCCCTGCCCTGCTCTCGCTCACCGACGTGGGCAAGCGTTTCGCCACCGGCACCTGGGCCTTGCAAAGCCTGGACCTGCGCGTCGCGCCGGGCGAGTTCGTCTCGCTGCTGGGCCCCTCGGGCTGCGGCAAGAGCACGGTGCTGCGCCTGGCCGCCGGGCTTGAGAAAGCGAGCCTCGGCCACGTCGATGCGCCCGCCCTGCGCGACCCACGCGCCGTGGACACGGCCTTCGTGTTCCAAGACGCCACGCTGATGCCCTGGGCCGATGTGTTCGACAACGTGTGGCTGCCGCTTCGCCTGGCCGGCATGGGCCGCGAGGCGGCGCGCGAACGGGTGCTGCCCGTGCTCGACCGGCTCGGGCTCGGCGGCTTCCCGTCGGCCCACCCGCACGAGCTGTCGGGTGGCATGCGCATGCGGGTGTCGATCGCGCGGGCGCTGGTCACGCAGCCCCGACTCTTGCTGATGGACGAGCCCTTCGCCGCGCTCGACGAGATCACCCGCCAGCGGCTCAACGCCGACCTGCTGGCGCTGTGGCAGGCGCAGCGCTTCGGCGCGCTCTTCGTCACGCACAGCGTGTTCGAGGCGGTGTTTCTGAGCCAGCGGGTGCTGGTGATGGGCGCGCGCCCCGGGCGCGTGGTGGCCGAGGTGGCGATCGACGCGCCCTATCCGCGCGACGCTTCGTTTCGCACCAGCGCGGCGTATGCGCAGCACTGCCGGGTGCTGTCGGACGCGCTGCAGGCCACGTTGCCCGAGACACGCCCATGAGCGCGGCAGTGCTGGTCCGCGCGGCGCCCGCGCTGGTGCTGCTGGCCCTGCTGGGGGCGTGGGAGGCGACCGTGCGGCTCGCGCAGATCCCGCACTACACGCTGCCCGCGCCCAGCCTCGTGGCACGCACACTCGTCGAGCACTTCGGGTCGCTCGCGGCGAGCTGGTGGTTCACGCTCCAGGTCACCTTCGGTGCGCTGCTGCTCGCCACGGTGGGCGGCGTGGCGGTGGCGGCGGTATTCGCGCTGTCGCGCACGGTCGAGCGCGCGTTCTTCCCGCTCGCGGTGGTGCTGCAGGTGACGCCGGTGGTGGCCGTGGCGCCGCTGATCCTGATCTATGTCGAAAGCACCACCGCCGCGCTGCTGCTGTGCGCGTGGATCGTGGCCTTCTTTCCCATCCTCTCGAACACGGTGGCCGGCCTGCGCGCGGCCAACCCGCAGCTGCGCGAGCTGTTCACGCTGTACCGCGCGAGCCCGTGGCAGCGGCTGCGCTTCCTGCTGCTGCCCTCGGCGCTGCCGTACTTCGTGGCAGGCTTGAAGATCTCGGGCGGCCTGAGCCTGATCGGCGCGGTGACGGCCGAGATGGTCGCCGGTGCGGCGGGCCGCGAAACGGGCCTGGCCTCGCGCATCCTGGAGGCGAGCTTTCGCACCGAGACGCCGAAGATGTTCGCCGCGCTGGCCCTGCTGGTGGCCACGGGCGTGCTGATCTTCTGGGGCTTCAACCTGTTGTCGCGGGCCTTGCTGAAACGCTGGCACGCCGCGGAAATTTCAACCTGACGAGGTGCTCATGCGAACAGCTTTCATCACCGCGCTGGCGCTCGCCACATCGCTGGCGAGCCATGCCCAAGACAAAGTCACCTTCGCCACCAACTGGAAGGCGCAGGCCGCGCACGGCGGCTTCTACCAGGCGCTGGCCGATGGCACGTACAAGAAGTTCGGGCTCGACGTGACCATCTTGCAGGGCGGGCCGCAGGTGAACAACCGCCCGCTGCTGCCGGCCAAGCGCATCACCTTCTTGATGACCGGCAACCTGCTGCACAGCTTCGACAACGTGAAGAACGGCGTGCCCACCGTCGTGGTCGCGGCGATGTTCCAGAAAGACCCGCAGGCGCTGATCGCGCACCCGGGCCAGGGCCACGAATCGTTCGACAAGCTGAAAACCGCACCCACCGCCTTGATCGCCAAGGACGGCCAGTTCACCTGGTGGCAATGGCTCAAGGTGACGCACGGCTTCCAGGACGAGGCGCTCAAGCCCTACAACTACAACCTCGGGCCCTTCCTCGCCAACCCGAAGGCCATCCAGCAGGGCTACTCGGTGGCCGAGCCGATCTACGTCGAGAACCAGGGCAAGTTCAAGCCCGTGGTGCACCTGCTGGCCGACCACGGCTTCAGCACCTACTCGACGCTGATCGAGGCCCACGCCGACACGGTGAAGCAGAACCCCAAGCTCGTGCAGCGTTTCGTCGATGCGTCGGCGATCGGCTGGGTCAACTACCTCTACGGCGACCGCAAGGCGGCGGCAGCCCTGATGAAGCGCGACAACCCCGAGATGAGCGAGGCCGAGATGGAAGCCTCGGTTGCGCTGATGAAGCAGCAGGGCATCGTCGATTCGGGCGAGGCGCTCAAGCTGGGCATCGGCGCGATGAACACCGCGCGCATCGCCGACTTCCATGCCCAGATGCTCAAGGCCGGTCTCTACAAGCCGGGCGAGGTGGACCTGGCCAAGGTGGCCACGCTGCAGTTCGTGAACCAGAAGGTCGGGCTGGACGTCAAGGCACAGCTGGGTGCCAAATGAGGTGTCGGCAGCAGGGGTGAATTCAAGTCCGCCCCCGCACCGGCCGATAACGATTCAAGCTCCGCTCCAGGCACAACCCATGAGCAACGCACACCACCCCGCACCGCCGTTCCAGCCGCTGGACCGCCCGCTGCGTGACGTGTCGGCCTGGGTCGCCTACTACCGCGGGGTGGACATCCCCATCCTCGCCGACACGGCCGACGCGCTCGAAGCGATGCGGGCGAACGAAGACGATGTGGACGCCAACCTCATCGGCGAGATGGTCGCGCGCGACCCGCTGATGACGCTGAAGATCATGGCCTACGTGTCCACGCACCGGCCAGAACGGCTCATCACCGACATCGAAACCGTCACCGGCGCGCTGGTGCTGCTGGGCATTTCGCCCTTCTTCGCCACCTTCGGGCCGCAGCCCACCGTCGAAGACCGCCTGGCCGACCGGCCCGAGGCGCTGGCCGGCCTGCACGAGGTGCTGCGCCGGGCCCACCGCGCGTCGAACTACGCGCTCGCCTTCGCCATCCACCGCATGGACCACGACGCGGCCATCATCCATCAGGCCGCTTTGTTGCACGACTTCGCCGACATGCTGATGTGGAGCCACGCGCCCGCGCTCGCGCTGCAGGTGCGCCAGATGCAGCAGGCCGACCCGACCCTGCGCTCGGCCGTGGCGCAGCAAGAGGTCTACAACGTGCGCCTGATCGAGTTGCAGCAGGCGTTGATGCGTGCGTGGTCGCTGCCAGACCTGGTCATCCGCATCAACGACGACCTGCACGCCGAGCACCCAAGCGTGCGCAGCGTGGTGCTGGCCATCCGCCTCGCGCGGCACACCGCGAACGACTGGGACAACCCCGCCATCCCCGACGACGTGACCGAGATCGCCGAGCTGCTGAACATGTCGCCCGCCGCCACCCTGCCCTTCCTGCAGGGCCTCGAAGAGTGACGTGACCCCAGGGGCCGCGATGCACGACGAACGCAGCATCAACGTCGGCGTCGCCCCCGTCACGTACGGCCAGGGCGAACGCCCGCCGCGCGGCGACTACGCCCACGCCCGCGCCGACTACACCTGCGACCAGGACTGGGCCGCCTACACCACCGAAGACCACGCGCTCTACCACCGCCTGCGGCTGCGCCAGGAAGCGCAGCTGCCCGGCCTGGCCTGCGACGAGTTCATCGCCGCGGTGCCGCAACTGGGTGCGCCCGAGCGCATCCCGCGCTTCGACGAGTTGTCGGCCCGGCTGCAGCGCGCCACCGGCTGGCAGGTGGTGGCCGTGCCGGGGCTGATCCCCGAAGAGGCCTTCTTCGCGCTGCTGGCCGAGCGGCGCTTTCCGGTCACGCGCTGGCTGCGCCGGCCCGATGAGTTCGACTACGTGGTCGAGCCCGATGTCTTTCATGACCTGTTCGGCCACGTGCCGCTGCTGTTCGACCCGGTGTTCGCCGACTACATGCAGGCCTATGGCGCGGGCGGCCTGAAGGCCAGCCGGCTGCAGGCCTGCGAGCACCTGGCGCGGCTGTACTGGTACACGGTCGAGTTCGGGCTGATCGCCACGGCGAAGGGCTTGCGCGCCTATGGGGCGGGCATCCTCTCGTCGGCGGGCGAATTGCCCCACAGCGTGCGCTCGCCCGAGCCGCAGCGCCTCGGCTTCGCGCTCGAACGCATCATGCGCACGCGTTTCCGCATCGACAGCTTCCAGGCCACCTACTTCGTGATCGACAGCTTCCAGCAGCTCTTCGACGCGACCGCACCCGACTTCACGCCGCTGTACGCGCGTGTCGCGCAGGCGGGTGACGTGGACGCCACAGCCCACTTGCCCGACGACCGCATACTCGGGCACCCTTGATGCTTGCCCTCGGGCGACGTCCCCCAAGCGGGTGATGTCGCCCGGGGAGTCTCGACCTTCAATTGAGCACGTGCCCCAGGCCCTGTGCTGCCATGACCGACGCCCTCAACCGCCGCTGCGCCCTTTTTCTGCTCGTCGCGATGACGATGGCGCTCGCCGTCGGCCTCATTGCGCTCGGGCCCATGCCCATTCCCGACCAAGAGCATCAGCACGCCGGCGACCGCAGCGCCTTCGGCCACGCGGTCAACGTGCTGGCCCAACTGCCCATGCTGCTGGTGGCCCTGCTCGGCTGGGTGTCGATGCGCCGCAGCGGTTGGCCGGCCACGCTCACCCGCCCCTGGAAGGGCAGTTTCATTGCCGCCATGGCGATGGCGATCGCCTCGGCGGTCTACCACCTGGCACCCGACCACCCGCGCTTCGTGGTGTCGAACATCGCGGCAGCGGCCGTGTTCATGCTGCTGCTGTCGGGCTTTCTGGCCGAGCGCGTCAGCCCGGCCTTCGGCACACCGCGCGCGCTGGCCGCGGTGCTCGCCGTGGTGGCAGCGGCCGGCCTCTACACCGCGTGGAGCCTCTGGCAGCACGGCGAGGTCGACCTGCGCCCGCTGCTGCTGATGCAGATGCTGCCGACGCTGCTGATCCCGGCCGGGGCGCTGTCGCTCGTCGGCAGCCACACGCGCGGACGCGCCTGGGCGCTGGTGCTGGGCGTGTACCTCGGCTCGCGCGCCTTCGACCTGTTTGACACCGAACTGCTGACCCTCACCGGCTGGATCGGTGGGCACGCGCTGATGCACCTGGGGTTCGCCGCCACGTTGGCCGGGCTGGCGCACGCGGCCTACCGGGCCTGCTGTGCCCCTGCCGTGGTGGCCTCGCCCTTGCCCGTCGAAGGCGACAGCCACTTCAGCACCTCGTTGAACACCTCGGGCTGATCGATCAGGTCCACGTGCGCCGCGCCCGGCACGTGCCGGTTGTCGGCCCCGGGCAGGGTGGCGGTGGTGGCCGGAAACACGACGTTGTCGCAGTGGCTGAAAAAGCAGGTGAATCGCGCAAAGCGCTCGGCCGGTTCACCCGCTTCGAGCGCCAGTCGCCAGTCGCTCGCGCCGCGGCGCATCTCGCGGGCGTTGGGCGTGTGGCCGAAACGCGCGAGCCAGGTGCCCTGGTGCGGTGAGCCGATGGTGATCACGCGGTGCACCCGCGCATCGGCGTCGCTGGCGCGTTGGCCGGCCAGCCAGGCCCGCACCGCGAGCCCGCCCATGCTGTGCGCGACGATCACCGGCGCGAGCCCGGTCGCCTGCTCGACCTGCCGCACGGCCGCCTCGATGGTCGGCGCATAACCACTGATCGAGTGGAAAACCGGCTCCAGGCTCACCGCGGCGTGTGGCACCCCGTGCGCACGCAGCCGCGGGAACCACGGATTCCAGAAGCCCCGGTTGCACAAGAAGCCATGCACGAGCACCAGGCCGCGCACGCCACGGGCCGACGAAGGCAGGTGGTCGGCAAAACGCTGGGCGCGAAAAGGCTGGTCCCAGCAAAAGACGCGTGGCGCGCACCACACCTCGGCCCACCACGCCTGCACCAGTTGGCGGAGCGTCGGGGCTTGCACCGAGTCGCTGCGCTGCACCCAGGCGACGCAGGCGAATTCGGCCGCCAGCACCAGCGCGTGTCCCAGCAGCAGCAACAGCGCCACCGCGACGCCCCAGGCCCACTGCCCTTGGGCGGCCCCGACGCCCACGGCCGCCAGGGCTCCGCCGAGGAGGCAGAAAGTCAGAAATCGCTGGAGCCCGGCGGCAGTCATGGCGCCCGAGGGTAGCAGCGCGCGGTGAACAAGGTGACCGGCGTGAGGCGGCGGTTCAAGATCGTGCCCTGCTCTTCGCACAGGTGTGCAGCGTGGTGTGGATCACGGCCGGAGGCCACTTCGCGTAAGGAGAATTACCGTAGCCGAAGCACAGTCTCTCTCAGACCATGCGCTGTCTTCGTCTGCCTCCACACACGCCATGCAAAAACCCTGGCTCAAAAGCTACCCCACGGGCGTCATCACCGAGATCAACACCTCGCAGTACGCCTCCATCGTCGACCTGCTGGAGGAGTCGTTCAAGAAATACGCGCAGCGCGAAGCCTTCGCCTGCATGGGCAAGGCCATCACCTACCGCCAGCTCGACGAGATGTCGTCGTCGCTGGGCGCATGGCTGCAATCGCTGGGCCTGCAGCGCGGCGCACGTGTTGCGCTGATGATGCCCAACGTGCTGCAGTACCCGGTGGCCATCGCCGCCGTGCTGCGCGCGGGCTTCACGGTCGTCAACGTGAACCCGCTGTACACGCCGCGCGAGTTGGAGCACCAGCTCAAGGACTCGGGCTCCGAAGCCATCATCGTGCTCGAGAACTTCGCCATCACCTTGCAGCAGGTGATCGACCAGACCGACGTGAAGCACGTGCTGCTCGCGTCGATGGGCGACCTGCTCGGCGCGAAGGGCGCGCTGGTCAACTTCGTGGTGCGCAACCTGAAGAAGATGGTGCCGCCCTTCCAGTTGCCGCTCGACAAGGGCCGCACGGTCACGCGCTTCAACAGCGCCTTGTCGAAGGGCAGCAGTCGCAGCCTCAAGCGCCCGCAGATCGGCGCGAACGACGTGGCCTTCCTGCAGTACACGGGCGGCACGACTGGCGTGTCGAAGGGCGCCACGCTGCTCAACCGCAACGTGCTGGCCAACGTGCTGCAGACCGAGGCTTGGTTCCGGCCCACGCTCGACGCGCTGGGCGACAAGCCCATCACCGCCGTGTGTGCGCTGCCGCTGTATCACATCTTCGCGCTGACGGCCTGCTTCCTGCTGGGCTCGCGCGTGGGGGCGATGAACATCCTCATCCCCAACCCGCGCGACATCCCGGGCTTCATCAAGACGCTGCAGAACTACCGCATCAACATGTTCCCGGCGGTGAACACCTTGTTCAACGCGCTGACGCTGCACCCCGACTTCCTGAAGCTCGACTTCTCGGGCCTGAAGATCAGCAACGGCGGCGGCACCTCGGTGCAGCAGGCCACGGCCGAACGCTGGAAGAAGATCACCGGCTGCAACGTGATCGAAGGCTACGGCCTGTCGGAGACCTCGCCGGTCGTGACCGTGAACCGCCTCGACGAACCCAAGTTCACCGGCGCCATCGGCCTGCCGGTGCCCTCGACTGAGATCTCGATCCGCGACGACGACGAGAACGAGGTGCCGATCGGCCAGCCGGGCGAGATCTGCATCCGCGGCCCGCAGGTGATG
This sequence comes from Piscinibacter sp. PDB5-1, assembly GCF_056676035.1. Taxonomy (NCBI): domain Bacteria; kingdom Pseudomonadati; phylum Pseudomonadota; class Betaproteobacteria; order Burkholderiales; family Sphaerotilaceae; genus Piscinibacter; species Piscinibacter sp. PDB5-1. The sequence continues at coordinate 1,183,619 of NZ_JBWVZL010000002.1, forward strand.
GCCGGCTACTGGAACCGCCCCGACGAGACCGCCAAGGTCATGACGAAGGACGGCTTCTTCAAGTCGGGCGACATCGGCGTGATGGACGAACGCGGCTACACCACCATCGTCGATCGCAAGAAGGACATGATCCTCGTCTCGGGCTTCAACGTGTACCCGAACGAGATCGAGCAGGTCGTCTCGATGATGCCCGGCGTGGTCGAGTGCGCGGCCGTGGGCGTGCCCGATGCGCACTCAGGCGAGGCGGTGAAGCTCTTCGTCGTGCGCAACAGCAACGCCGTGACCGAAGAGGCCGTGCTGGCCCACTGCCGCGAGAACCTCACCGCCTACAAGCGGCCGAAGGTGATCGAGTTCCGCAAGGACCTGCCGAAGACCAACGTCGGCAAGATCCTGCGCCGCGAGTTGCGCGACGCGAAGTAAGGCGCGGCTCGCAACCCCTCAGGCGGCGGCCGGTGCCTCGTGCACCGTGCCGCCGCGCCGCTTCCAGAGCACCGCCAGCAGCACCGCGCCGGCCAGCCAGCCAAGCACCGGCGCCCAGACCAGCCAGGGCGAGGCCTCGGGCGTCTTCGCCCAGCCGCTGGCCAGGGCGGCCATGCGCGCCAGCGCGGCCAGCGCCAGCACCGACGACACCGCCCCGCTGAACCAGCCCTCGCGGCCGGTGTGCCCGAGCGCCAGCGCCGACACGAAGGCGCCGACCAGCACCCCGCCCCAGGCCGCCCCCGCGACGAGTTGCATCGACACCAGGCCCGCGAGCGTGGGCATGACCTGTGCACTGAGCGCAGCCCCGGCCGCGACCGCGCCGCAGGCCGTCATCACCCTCACCCCGCCAAAGCGCTTGGCGGCCCAGCCGGCCGGCCACATTGCGAGGTTGAAGCCAATCCAGAACACCGGCAGCAGCCAGGGCAGGTCGGTTTGCGTGGCCTGGCGCAGGTAGAGCGGCCCGCTGTTGAGGAACACGTGCACCTGGAAGGCCCCGGCGGCCAGCACGGCCGCCACGACGAAGCCGCTGGCCGGCAGGCGCAGCGGTCGCGAGGCGACGCTTGCCTCTGGCGTTGATGAGGAGCCGGGCGCGGCGCGCAGCAAGGCGCGTTCGGCCGCCACGATGCCCAGCGTCGCGAACGCGAGCGACAGGCTCGACGCCACAAAAGGCACGCGCGGGTCGATGCTGGCGAGCACCATGCCCAGGTAGGGCGCACACGCTGCCGCCACGCCCAGCCCGAGCATCGACCAGGCCACCAGAGCCGCCTGTGTCGGCCTGGCCGCATGCCGGCCGACCAGCGTGAGCGGCGGCGCACGCAGCACCGACGAGGTCACCGACCACAGCACCGTCACCGCGACGAAAAGCGCCACCGAGCCCCGCGGGGCCACGAAGGGCAGAAGCAGGAAGGCCGCGCACGACACCAGCGTCACACCGAGGATCGCCGGCCCGAGGCGCCGCAGTTGGCGCGTGGCGCGGTCGGCCGCGACCCCCATGGCGAAATCGACCATGACGAAGATCAACTGGTCGAGCATCAAGAGCCAGATCACCGCCGTGGCCGGCAACCCGGCCTGCGCCGCCAGCTGGGGCAGGTAGATCACGTAGATCACCCAGGTCAGCGCGAAGAAAAACTGCACGCCGGCAAGAAAAAGCGCCACGCGGCGCGGAACGGTCGAGGGCATGGCAGGCGTGTTCGAGTCAGAAGATGCACACAGCATAGGGCGCGGGCTGCGCGCCGGCCGGGCCCGAGAGGCGCGAACTTTCCCGCATCTGAGGCCCAGCCGGCGGGCCGCGCCCTCAGGTCCGCCGGCCAACGGTCGAAAAGGCAGGAACACCTGCTGACCCGAGATAGCCCCATGAAAGCCCCACGCCCCCCCACCGTTCAAAACCTGTGCGACCGGGACTTGGTGGCCGCGTCGGAAACGCTGTCGAAGATGGCCTTCACGGCCCGAGCGGTGGACGGACTGAGCGCCCCCACGCGCGCCAGCTTCGAAAGCTGGCACTGGGCCGAGCTGGTGGTGCTGGCCGCGGCCAACGGCATTGCGCTCGACCTGATGCGCAACGAGTCGCTGGTGCACGGCGAGCTGTGCCGGCGCGCGCAGCGCGTGCTGCAGCGCTACCGCCTCGCGTCGTCGGCTGGTCCGCGCTCGAACTGAAGTTCTGTCCCCCGCCGACAGCCCGATGCGGCGTGCTCTGACAGCCCGTTGCACGCGGGCTGTTCACACTGCGGCGGGTCATGAAGACCGCCTCGATCGCCCCGAACCACGCGACGCCTGCCTCGCAGGCCTACCGCAACGCGCGTTCGGTCGAAGAGCTGACCGAACGCAACGTGCGCGCCATTGCCGCGCTCGAAGACGAAGCCCAGGCGCAGCGCAGCACGGCCGCGAAGATCGTCGGCCGTGTCACCGCCTTTTGCGGAACCATCGAATTCGCCGCGCTGCACGTGCTGCTGTTCGGCGGGTGGATCGCGCTCAACAGCTGGCCGGGGCTGCGCCCGCTCGACCCGTTTCCCTTCACGTTTCTGACGCTGATGGTGTCGCTGGAGGCGATCTTCCTGTCCACCTTCATCCTCATCACGCAGAACGAGGAAGCGCGCCTGACCGACCGGCGCAACGCGCTCGACCTGCAAATCAACCTGCTGACCGAGCAAGAGAACACGAAGATGCTGCACATCCTGGAACGCATTGCCGAACGGGTGGGCGCCGACGTGAGCGACGACCCGACGATCGCCGTGCTCGAACAGGCCACGCGACCGCAGGTGCTCGCCGAACAGATCGACCGCGTGACGCAGCGATGACGGCGCGGTGTTGCCGCCACGCATCGCCGGCAGCGGCGCGCGACGCGCGCGCCGGGCGTTGTTCACGGCCACCCCCCTCGAATGAATGCAACAAAACCCTGCTGCGCGTCGAACTTCACGAGCCGCGCTAGGGTCCGTTCCCACGGCACGCGCACGGCGGGCAATGATCTCGTCACGATGAGAGACGAGGCTTCTTCCTACATGCGCTGCCCCACCACGTCTTTAGGCTGGTCACCTCGGGAGGCTTGTCGCCATGAATGAGCTGAACCACACCCTGCAGAACATGGGCGGCCTGCAGCTGCTGCTGGCCCTGCTGTTTCTCGGCAGCTACGCGATGCTGCTGGGCGGCTTCCTCGATGGCCGCGCGCAAGGCGTGGCCGCGCTGGTGGCCGCGGCCTCGGCGAGCGTTTTCGTGGTGCGCACCGACCCGTGGGCCCACGGCGTGCTGCTGGTGGTCTTCGTGGTGGTGGGCATGGGCCTGTTCATCGCGATGGCGTGGCTGGTGACGCGCTTGGCGGGGCGTGCGACCGGCATCGAGGCCCACTCTGAACTGCTCGCTGGCTACCCGACCCAGTGGCTGGTCGAAGACGAAGCCGCACTGCAGGCGGAAATGCAGTCCGACCGTGTCGAGCCCTTGCCGCTGGCGGCCGGCCCCTCGCTCGCCCACCTCACCTCGCAACCGGCCGCGCCCGGCGGCTGAACGCCCCTCTCGCGCGCCCGCCATCGTCGGAGCGGCGGCGGCAGGGCTTGCGGCAATTCCTACGATTGAACCGGCAATGACCGCGCAGGCGGTGGGGTTGCATGCCCCTCGCGGCATGCAGGGCCCGGCGGGCACAGCGATTGCCCCTGTTCGCGCAAGTCTCTTTGCCGCGAGCCCCCATGCCCGACCACCTTCGCATTGCGCTCATCAGCGAGCACGCCTCGCCCCTCGCCAGCCTGCGCGGTGCGGACGCGGACGGCCAGGCCGTCTACGTGGCGCAGGTCGCTCGCCAGCTTGCACAGGCCGGCCACCAGGTGGACGTGATCACGCGCCGCGACCACCGCGCCCTGCAGCCGGTGGTGGACGTGTGCCCCCAGCTGCGGGTGATCCATGTCGATGCCGGACCGGCCGAAGCCATGCCCAGGACGCAATTGCTGCAGCACCTGCCGGCCTTCACCCGGGCCACCGAACGGCTGCTGCGCCACAGCGTGCGCTACGACGTCGCGCATGCGAACTTCTTCATGTCGGGCATGGTGGCGCAGCGGCTGCAGCGGGTGCTGTCGCTGCCCTTCGTGATGACGTTTCATGGGCTCGGTCTGGTGCGTCGCCAACACCCCCAGGCGACCGATGCCTTCCCGCCCGCGCGGGTCGAGATCGAACGGGCGCTCGTGCGCAGCGCCGATGCGCTGATCGCGGTGTGTCCGCAGGACCGCGACGACCTGATGAAGCTGTATGGCGCGCGCCCGAGCAAGCTGCTGACCGTGGCCGGTGGCTGCGACCTGGAGGACTTCCACCCCATGAGTCGCCTGCTCGCGCGCCAGCAGCTCGGGCTGGCGGCAGATGAATTCATCGTCCTGCAGCGCGGGGGGCTGGCGCCGCAACAGGGCATCGACACCGTGGTGCAGGCACTGGCACGTTTGCCCGCGCACGTGCCGACACGCCTGGTCGTGGTGGGCAACGAGGCCAACGCGTCGGCGTCGAGCGAAGGCGCTCGCCTGGAGCAGATCGCACACACGAGCGGCCTGACCCGCCGCATCCGCTGGGTCCATGCGAGCCGCCGCGACGAGCTGCGTCGCTGCCATGCGGCCGCCGACGTGTGCGTCGCCACCCCCTCATACGCGCCCTTGGGCCTCGTCGCGCTCGAAGCCATGGCCTGCGGCACCCCGGTGATCGCCAGCGCGGTGGATGGCCTGCGGCACGCGGTGGACGATGGGGTCACCGGCTTCCTGGTGCCGCCCGACGATCTGCAGGCCCTCGCGCAACGACTGGCCACCCTGCACGCAAACCCCTTTCTCGCCGAGTCGATGGGCCGCGCCGGCTTGCGCCGTGTGCGTTCGACGTTCACGTGGGCCCACGTGGCCGGTGAACTGGCGCAGGTGTACCGCGCGGTGCACCGGCGCAGCGCCTTCGAGCCCGCGCCGGCACCGGTGCGGCCCGGCCTGCGCCTGGTGCAGGGCGGCCTGTCGGCGCTCGCTCTGTGACGCGGCCGTGCCCGAGACCATGAAGCGTTTGTGTTTTGACGACGCCGGCCCGCATCGAGGCCGCGTCTTTCGGAGGAAGGAGGACGTGATGCACCCCGCACCCTTGAGCCGGCGAATGAATGACGCCGGTCCCGTCGCACCCCGCGCGCGCGCCGTCTTCATCGACCAGGACGGCACCCTGGTCGAGCACCCACCCCACAACGTGGACCCCGCCAAGCTGCGCTTCACACCGCACGCCGTCGAGGGCCTCGCGCTGCTCGCCCAGGCGGGCTACCGCCTGATCGTTGTCACCAACCAGCCCGGGCTGGCGCTCGGGCAGTTCGACCGCGCGGCGCTCAAGCAGCTGCACGCCGCGCTCGCAGCGCAATTGAAGGCGCAAGGCGTGCAGGTGGACGACTTCTTCGCCTGCCCGCATGCGCCGTCCAGCTCGCTGGGCGGCGTGCCCCGCTGCCTGTGCCGCAAACCGGCGCCCGGCCTGCTGCACCAGGCCGCGGGCACGCACCGCATCGACTTGGCCGACAGCTGGGCGGTGGGCGACCTGCTCGACGACGTCGAAGCCGGTCGGCGTGCCGGCTGCCGCACCACGCTGCTCGATGTGGGCAACGAAACCGCCTGGCGCCTTTCGCCGCTGCGCACGCCCCACCTGCGCGCGGGCAACCTGCTCGACGCCGCGCAGCAGATCCTCGCCCACGATCACCAGCGCGCACTGGCACGCGACCACGCCGTGCCAGCGCCCACCCCACCTCGCCGGCCCTGGGTCGAGCGCACCCGCCAAGCCGCCCAGGCCCTGGCGGCGCGCTGGAACCTGCACGCCGGCCCAGCTTCAGCGGAGTTCATGCAATGAGCCACCTGTCCCCCACCATCGGCCCCGGTCCCCGGGTGCAGCCGCTCGGGCTCGCCGTGCCGGGCCCGCGTGCGCGCGCCTGGCAAGAGGCGCGCAACATCCTCGCGGTGCGGCTCGACAAGCTCGGCGACGTGGTGATGACCTCGCCCGCCTTCACCGCCATCAAGCAGGCTGCGCCGCACGCACGCCTGACCTTGCTGGCCTCGAAGTCGGGCGCCGCGGCACTCGCGCACATCCCGGCGCTCGACGATGCCATCGTCTACGACGCCCCCTGGCGCCATGGCACGCCAGGCCAGGCGCGCAGCGCGCATGTGGACCGCCGGCTCATCGCGCAACTTGCCAAAGGCGAGTTCGACGCCGCGGTGATCTTCACCGCGTGCACGCAAAGCGCGCTGCCCGCAGCCATGCTGTGCCACATGGCGGGCATTCCGCTGCGGCTCGCACACAGCCGCGAGAACCCGCACGATCTGCTGACCGACTGGGTGCCCGACCTCGACGAATGCCAGAGCGGCATGCGACACGAGGTGAAGCGCCAGCTCGACCTGGTGCGTTCGGTCGGCTTTCATGCGCGCGACGAGCGCTTGCAGTTCAAGCACCGCGTGAGCGATGCGCTCGGCATGCGCCGCAAGTTCGAGCAGGCCGGCGGCGACCTGCGCACGCCCTACATCGTGCTGCACCCGGGCGCGACGGCGGCCTCGCGGCGCTACCCGGCCGAGCGCTTCGCGGAAGCGGCCGACGCGCTGGCCGAATCCACCGGCTGCCAGATCGTCTTCACCGGCGGACGCGACGAAGAACAGATGGTGCGCAGCGCGCAGACCGGCATGCGCCACCCCGGCATGTCGCTCGCGGGGCAGTTGACCCTGGGTGAACTGGCGGCCCTGATCGCCGGTGCGCAAGTGCTGGTGTGCAACAACGGCGGCCCGGCCCACATCGCCGCCGCCCAGGGCACGCCGGTGGTCGTGCTGTATGCCTTGACCACACCGCAACACACGCCGTGGAAAGTCAGCGCCCGCGTGCTGAACCATGACGTGCCGTGCCGGCACTGCATCACGGGCCGTTGCCCCGAGGCCCACCCGGCATGCCTCGAGCGCGTCGAGCCGCAAGCTGTCGCACAGGCGGCGCTCGACCTGATGCGGGTGCCCCCCGGGGTGGCCATGGCAGGCCCGCCGCGCATTGCCATGCAGGCGCTGTCGTTGGCTTGAGGGGACCGTCGCGCGTCGTGCCGCGGTAGCGGTGGACGCGGCGCAAGGCACACGCCTTGCCCCATCGGCAAGACCTTCACCTGATGGGAGCCTCCCATGACCACGAAAGACGCGCGCAAGACCAAGCACGAAGCCGAACGCCTGGAAAACAAGGCGAGCACGCCGGCAGAGAAAGTGCCGACCTACCAGGAGCTGCTTGACGAGGCCTTGGACCAGACCTTTCCGGCCAGCGACCCGATCTCACCGACGGCGGCCATGCACGCCGAAAAGCAGATCAAGACCGACAAGGATGCGAAGGATTGGACGCTGCGCCCCGGCGCCGACCCGACGCGCAACTGCGGTGGCGCCGATCACGTGCCCTGCGAGGACGAGGCGGTGACGTCCACGACATCGAAGCCGACCTCTGCGGCCACGCCGGGCAAGAAGCGCAAGGCAGCGCCCGCACTCTGAACGCTCGGGAAGGCGCCCGCCCCGCTCACTGCGCCGAGGCGGCTGCGCTGGCGGGGCTGGCGGCGGTAGGCGAGGAGGCCGGTGCGGCATCGTGCGTCTCGATGCCGTGCTTTTCGCCGCTGAGGTCGATGTCGCCCCCTTGGCTCAACACGAACAAGGCCAGCGCGGCGAAGGCGACGAAGGCCAGAGCGATCTTCCACATGGCAACTCTCCAATCCAGAACTCGAAGAACAAAAAGAACGGGGCCGTGCATCACGCGCCGGCCCCGGGAACCGGGCCCCGCGAGGGGACCCGAAGTCGCAGGTTCACGCCACGGGCGTCATCAGTCTTCGGCGTAGATGTCCACGTCCTTCGTTTCCTTCACGAAGAGCAGGCCCACCACGAAGGTGACGAGCGCGACGATGATCGGGTACCACAGGCCGTTGTAGATGTTGCCGGTCTGCGCCACGATGGCGAAGGCCGTGGTCGGCAGCAGACCGCCGAACCAGCCGTTGCCGATGTGGTACGGCAAGCTCATCGAGGTGTAGCGGATGCGCGTCGGGAACATCTCGACCAGCGCCGCGGCAATCGGCCCGTAGACCATGGTCACGAAGATGACCAGCAGCGTGAGGATGGCAACCATCATCAGCTTGTTCATCTTCGCCGGGTCGGCCTTGGGCGGGTAGCCGGCTTCCTTGGTCGCTGCAGCCACGTCTTTCTTGAACTGTGCGAGCTTGGCCTTGCTGTCGGCGTCGAACGACTGCCGGTCGGGGGTCAGCGTGCCGTTGAAGGCGACCAGTTCCTTGCCTGCGAGCTTGATGCTGGCCACGGTGCCGGCAGGTGCCTCTTCGACGTCGTAGTTGACGGCCGCTTGCGCCAGGGTGCGCTTGGCGATGTCGCACGAGCTGCGGAAGTCGATCTCACGGGCGATCGGGCTGCCCTGGAACGAGCACTGTGCCGGGTCCACACGCACCACCACGGGCGAGGTTTCCTGGGCCTTGGCGAGGTCGGGGTTGGCCGCGACCGTCAGCGCCTTGAAGAGCGGAAAGTACGCCAGCGCGGCGATCAGGCAGCCCGCCAGGATGATCGGCTTGCGACCGATCTTGTCGGACAGCGAACCGAACACGATGAAGAACGGCGTGCCGATCAGCAGCGCGATCGCGATCAGGATGTTGGCCGTGGCCGCATCGACCTTCAGCGCCTGCGTCAGGAAGAACAGCGCATAGAACTGGCCCGTGTACCAAACCACGGCCTGGCCCGCCGTCAGGCCGACCAGCGCGAGGATCACGATCTTCAGGTTCTTCCACTCGCCGAACGATTCGCTCAGCGGGGCCTTCGAGGTCTTGCCTTCTTCCTTCATGCGCTTGAAGGCGGGCGACTCGTTCATGCTCAGGCGAATCCACACCGAGATGCCCAGCAGCAGGATGGACACGAGGAACGGGATGCGCCAGCCCCAATCGACGAACTTCTCTTCACCCATCCACGTGCGGGTGCCGAGGATGACCATCAGCGACAGGAACAGGCCCAGCGTCGCGGTGGTCTGGATCCAGGCCGTGTAGGCGCCGCGTTTGCCGTGCGGGGCGTGCTCGGCCACGTAGGTGGCAGCACCGCCGTACTCACCGCCGAGCGCCAGGCCCTGCAGCAGGCGCAGCACGATCAGGATGACCGGTGCGGCGATGCCGATGGTGGCGTACGAGGGCAGCACCCCGACGATGAAGGTCGACAGACCCATGATCAGGATCGTCACGAGGAAGGTGTACTTGCGGCCGATCATGTCGCCCAGGCGGCCGAACACCAGCGCGCCGAAGGGCCGCACGATGAAGCCGGCCGCGAACGCAAGCAGCGCGAAGATGAAGGCCGAGCCGGCCTCCAGCCCCGAGAAGAACTGCTTGGCGATGATCGCCGCCAGCGAGCCGTAGAGGTAGAAGTCGTACCACTCGAACACGGTGCCGAGGCTGGAGGCGAAGATGACCTTCTTCTCCTCGCCGGTCATGGGCCGGTCTTCGTGATGGATCGCAGTTGCCATTGCAGTCTCCGGTTGATCGATGCCCCGCCGACGGCAAGGGCGGGCGCATCTTCTTTGGAGGCTCTGACGTGAAACTGACGCAAACCGCCCGCCCGCAACGATCGGCCAACTTCCTAGGGTTTTTATGTAGGTCGCAGCGTATCGACAGCGGCCTTCAAGCCATCGAGCCCCAGCCACCATTGCATGTGCACTTGCAGCATGACGCCGTGCTTGGCGAGGTCATGGCCTGAGGCGATCACTTCATGCCGCGCCGCAGCAAGAGCTTGCAACACACCCGGGTCGTCGGGCTGGCGGCGCTGCATCGGCGGCACATGGTCGAGGGCACGGCCTTCGACCTCGCGCAGCAGCAGTTCGCACGGCCATCGCCCCGGGCTCAAGCCTTCGCGTGCGCAGGCCCACGCATGCCGCAACGCGGCCTCGCCATCGCGCAACGCATCGGGCTGCGCGCTCGCCTGCACCGGCAGGTGGTCGCAGGCGATGGACAGGCCTTGCGTCAGTTCGGGCAGGGCATCGAAGGCCACGCGCGCATCGGCATGGGTGCAGTCGAAGAAGAAGCGCAGGTGGTGCATGGCGGGCGGGCTCGGCGTTCAGGATGTTGGTGGCTTCAAGGCTGCATCGGCGACGTGGGGGGCGTGTCACGTGCCACCTGCCGCGCCGGCAACAAGGCCCACACGCGGCGCTTCTGTTCGTCGCTCATCGTGGACCACGCCGCGATCTCATCGAGCGTGCGCTGACAGCCTTCGCACCAGCCGGTGGCGGCGTCGATGCGGCAGACCTTGTTGCAAGGCGAAGGCACGGGCGATGCGTCAGGCGTCACGGCTCACTCTTGCGCCACGTCGAGCACCGACGCCTGCGTGAGCACGGCGAGCTGGTCGGGCGTCATGCGAAAGACGCCGTTCGGATGACCGGCCGCCGCCCAGATTTCATCGAAGCGCCACAGGCTGCGGTCGAGCAGCGTGACCGAGGCCTGCAGGTGCGCCAACGGGGCCACGCCGCCGATCGAGAAGCCAGTGCGCGTCTTCACGAACTCGGCATCGGCGCGGCGCAAGGGGCCGGTGACGGCGGCCACCTTGTGCTCGTCCACGCGCCGGTCGCCGGCGGCGACGACCAGCACGGCCACGTCGTCGCGCTGGCGGCGAAAGACCACGCTCTTGGCGATCTGCCCCACGTCCACGCCCAGGTGATCGGCGGCTTCTTGCGAGGTGCGCACGGCGGCGCTCAACCAGTGCGGCGCGTGCGGGTGGCCGCGCTCGGCCAGTGCTTGCGCCACACGGCGAAAGCCTTCGGGGCGCTCGTCGGCGTTCGCTTCGCTCATGCCGCGGCCTGCGTGCGCTTCGTGAGCAAGGCCCGCCCCGCGCGCGAGGCCGAAGGCCGGCCCAGCACGCCGCCGATGTAGGCCGCAGCATCGAGCAGTCGCGCCATGTCGATGCCCGTGGCGATGCCCATGCCGTCGAGCATGAAGAGCACGTCTTCGGTGGCGACGTTGCCGGTCGCCCCCTTGGCGTAGGGACAACCGCCCAGGCCGGCGATGCTGGTGTCGAAGGTCGCGACGCCCAGTTGCAGGCACGCGAAGATGTTGGCCAGCGCCTGGCCGTAGGTGTCGTGGAAATGCCCGCTCACCTCATGCAGCGGGTAGTGCTTGAGCGCCCGCTCCATCGCGCGCTGCACCTGGAGCGGCGTGCCGACGCCGATGGTGTCGGCCACGCCGCAGTGGTCCACGCCGATGGCGTGCATCAGGCGCACGACGCGCTCGACCTCGTCGGCACTCACCTCGCCCTGGTAGGGGCAACCCAGCGCGCACGAAATGGCACCACGCACCTTGATGCCGTTTGCATGCGCGGCCTCGACCACCGGTCGAAAGCGCTCGATGCTCTCGTCGATGCTGCAGTTGATGTTGCGCTGGCTGAAGGCCTCGCTCGCGGCGGCGAACACCACCACCTCGTCGGGGCGCGTGGGCAGGGCCGACTCCAGGCCGCGCAGGTTGGGCGTGAGCACCGAGTAGCGCACCCCGGGCCGGCGCCCGATGCCGGACATCACCTGTGCGTTGTCGGCCATCTGCGGCACCCACTTGGGGCTGACAAAGCTCGTGGCCTCGATTTCACGCAGGCCCGCGTCTTGCAAAAGACGCACGAGTTCGATCTTGTGTTCGGTGCCGACCGGCTGCGCCTCGTTTTGCAGGCCGTCGCGCGGGCCGACCTCGACGAGCGTCACTTGGGTGGGGAGCATGGTCTTCCTCATGGGGGCAGCCGCGACCCCCCTCCTGGGGGTGGTGACGCGGCAGACGGGTGATGAAGATACCCGAACCGTTTGGAGGCCGCCGTGTCACTCAACCCCACCCACCTGCAGATTGCCGCCCGCATGCAAACGCTCATCGAGGCGTGGCTCGACGAGCCCTTCGACATCGAGCGCATGCTGGCCGATCCGGACGAGTGCCGCGAGGTGCTGTTCGTGTGTCAAGCCTCCAACCAGCCCGAGCTGGTGCAATTGGCCCAGCAGTTCGTGAACGCGGGCCGGCCCATGCCACCCTTGCCGTCGCGTCCCGCGCCGGCCAAAGCGGCGCCGCGGGCGCGCAGCGACAAAGCCTCGCGCGCCGCAGCCGAGCCCCCGCAAGACACCGCCTGGTCGCGTGACACCTCGGGCTTCGGCGTCACCGATGTGCCCTTCCACGACGTGGCACCCGGCCGCGAACCCGGCACACGGCGCCCGAAAGCGGCCGATGCCAGCGACCGAGCCGGCTGGTTTCAGCGCCCCAAGTGGCTGCGCCGCGAGCGCAGCGCTTTGAACGACGCCTGAGCTTCGCGCACTGACGCCGACACGCGGGCGAAAGCTTCACCGGCCTCACCGACCGATCGCTTCACCCGCCGCGCACCACCACCCGGCCTCTCACCCCGCCGTCACACGCAGCAGTTCGCTGCCCTCGCTGACCGCATCGCCCGCCGCATAGAGCAGCGTTTGCACGGTGCCGTCGTACGGGGCGTGCAGCGTGTGCTCCATCTTCATCGCCTCCATCACCGCCACGGCCTGGCCGCGTTTGACCGGCTGGCCCGCTTGCACCAGAAAGGCGATCACCTTGCCCGGCATCGGGGCCGTCAGGCCGCCAGCGGTGGCGTTCGCACCGCCTTGCGGCCAAGCGTCGAGGCGCCGTAGGCTGGCCTGGCCGGCGTCTGCGAAGACGGTGACCCGATCCCCCTGCGCGTAGACCGATGCGGTGAAGCGGTGGCCGCCAAGCGCCAGCTCATGGCGGCCGTGGCCCAGGGCGCGCACGGCCAACGGCGTCGGCGTGCCGCCCATGGCCATCAGCAAGGGGCCGCCGGGTGAGCGTTCGAGTTGCAACGAGAGGGTCTGGCCGGCGTGTTCGATGTCGAAATGTCGGCGCGCCATGCCGTGCACGCGCCAGCCATCGCGGCGCGACCATGGGTCGGCGCCCTGCGTCTGCGCCTCGTCGGCCAGCACGTGCGCGATCAGCGCGGGCACGGATTGTTCGGCGGGCAGCGGCGGCGCGTTGAAAACAGACTCGCGCTCGCGTTCGATCAAGGCCGTGTCGAGGTCGGCCTCGCGGAACGAGCGGCTGGCCGCCGTGCGGCGCAAGAAGGCCACGTTCGTGTGCAGCCCCAGGATGTGCGTCTCGGCGAGTGCCGCATCGAGCCGCGCCAGCGCCTGCGCCCGCGTGTCGCCCCAGACCACGAGCTTGGCGATCATCGAGTCGTAGTGCGGTGTGATGGCATCGCCCTCGCGCACGCCGGCGTCGAGCCGCACCGCGCCGCGCGTGAATGCGGCCGCCTCGGGCGTGCGAAAGACCTGCAGCGTGCCGGTCGCCGGCAAGAACTGCTTGTCGGGGTTTTCAGCGCACAGGCGCGCCTCGATGGCATGGCCGTGGATCGCCAATTCGGACTGCTGCAGGGGCAAGGCTTCGCCCGCGGCGATGCGCAACTGCCACTCGACGAGATCGAGCCCGGTGATGGCCTCGGTGACCGGGTGCTCGACCTGCAGCCGCGTGTTCATCTCCATGAAATAGAAGCGCAAATCGCCATCGTCGGTGGGCTCGGCGATGAACTCGACCGTGCCCGCGCCCACGTAGCCCACCGCCCGCGCGGCGGCCAGTGCGGCCTCGCCCATCGACTGGCGGCGCGCTTCGCTCAGGCCGGGGGCCGGGGCCTCTTCGAGCACTTTCTGGTGGCGACGCTGCACCGAACAATCGCGCTCGAACAGGTGCACCAGGCCGCCGTGCGCATCGCCGAACACCTGCACTTCGATGTGGCGCGGCCGTGTGACGTAGCGCTCAATCAGCACCGCGTCGTCGCCGAAGGCATTCATCGCCTCGCGCTTGCAGGCCGCCAGTGCGTTGGGGAATTCCGCCGGCGCATTCACGATGCGCATGCCCTTGCCGCCCCCGCCCGCGCTGGCCTTGATGAGCACCGGGTAGCCGATGTCGTCGGCCGCGCGCTGCAGCACGGCCGGGTCCTGGTCGGCCTCGTGGTAGCCGGGCACGAGCGGCACGCCGGCCTGCGCCATCAGGCGTTTCGATTCGGCCTTCAGCCCCATCGCGCGGATGGCCGCCGGTGGCGGGCCGATGAACACCAGCCCGGCGTCGAGGCAGGCCTGAGCGAAGTCTTCGTTCTCGCTCAGAAAGCCGTAGCCGGGGTGGATGGCCTGCGCGCCCGTGGCCCGGGCGGCTTCGATGATCGCGTCGCCGCGCAGGTAGCTTTCGCGCGGCGCGGCGGGGCCGATGCGCACGGCCTCGTCGCACATCGCCACATGCCGGGCGCCGGCATCGGCGTCCGAGTAGACGGCCACGGTGCGCACGCCCAGCCGGCGGGCCGTGGCTGCCACGCGGCAGGCGATCTCGCCGCGGTTCGCAATCAGGATCTTCTGGAACAAACAAGTCTCCTTGTCGAGGACCGTTGGGCGGCCAGGGTGGCGCGGCCGGGCCGCATGATCGTAGACTGACCCGAGCCTGGGGAAGAACGATGTTCAACATCTACAGCGTGACGGGCCGCGAGTTCGCCGGCACCCTTGAACAGCTGCGGCAAGCGACCGCCCCGCTGGGGGCCGTGGCCGCCGTTCGGCGCGCACCGCCGGTGGCCGCGGGCCAGGACGCAACACCGACCGTGCTGACCGAGGGCCCGCTGTCGGGCTCGCCCCCGGGGCTGGCTGCGCTGGCAGCCTATGGGGCGGTGTCGCAAGAGCACGAGCGGCACCCGCTCACCCGTGTGGCCGATGTGATGCGCCAGCCCGCGCACACGCTCTCGGCGCGCCTGAGCGTGCGCGAGGCGTGGCACACCTTGATGCGCCACGGCATCGGTCAGGCCCCGGTGGTGGACGACAGCGGCACGTTGATCGGTCTGGCCGGCCGCGCCGAACTCCTGCCCGCCGGCTTCCTGGAAGGCCCCGCCATCGACCCCGTCCGCTGGCGGGCCTTGCTCGAGCAGCCCGTGGCGCAGGTGATGTGGTCACCCATCGTCAGCGCAGAACCCACGACCGACCTGCGCCGCCTGGCGGCCTTGTTGCTCGACACCGGCCTGCCCGGCGTGCCCGTCACCGACAACGCCGGCCATGTGCTCGGCTTCGTGTCGCGCAGCGACCTGCTGCGGGCCATCACCCACGACCCGCCGCTGGATGTTTGGAGTTGAAAGCCTGGCCGGAGTGAGCCTTCAGACGGACCTTTTGACAGCGTCGAAGGCGTATTCGAGCATCGTCGGCGCGATGTAGCGTCGGTGCGGTGCTGAGATAACGGTCATGTAGAAGCGTCCGAACGGGTTCTTGCAGGCCACGCGGTTGGACAGCGAAAACTCGACGTGATCGTCGTCCACAAACTCCACTGCGACGCAGGAGCGGAACACCAGATGTTTGTCGTCTGCTCCTAGGATGACCTGTGCGGCTCGCGGTGTGACGGCCTGACGCAGTACAGGGAAGCGACCCGCGAACACGCCGTGCGTTGGTTCGCCCAGCAGAGACGATACCGGGCAGCCCAGGGGGGAGGTTCGCAGTTTGAGCGGACGAACCAGAAGGTTGCGAAGCGACATCAATCGCGCGACACCCGTGGGGCGGTTGGCCAAAAATCCGTCGAGAAATGCAGCCAACAGCGACTCGGCGGAAGCAGCGCGCAAGCGTCCCAACGAAGCGGCCTGCACAGTCAGCGTGAATCGATCCTCATGATGGACGCGGCGGCCCGTCAGCTCGGCTCGCAGAAGCGAGTGCGCGGGCAGCCCCTGCTGTTCGTAGACCCGTGCAGGACGAACCTCACTGACGTAGCCCGCGCGTTGTCGGCGCTGAGCCCAACTGCCGCAGATGTGCCCCAGAACAGAGCGGTACTGCTTGCAAGCCAACTCCAGCAGGCTGCCGGGCTTGTCGCCTAGAGAAAGCGCGGTTGTGGGCACGCTCTCACGGTTCACGGGTTCGCTGCGCAGCAAATTGACCACGGCATCTGGCAGCAGTTGGGTGAGAGAGGGGATGTCCCCACGGTCGGACAGCACTTGCTGACGCAACTCGTCGCTCAATTGGCCACCCAACTCGTTGGTGTGGCAAGACAAAGCAAAGAAGGCCGGATGACCGGAGCCTTCATCGAGGGGCGCGAACTGATGCCAAGTCTCACCCGAGAAGCGAACAGTGAACAAACAATCAGGCGGAATGTTCACGTAGCGCAGTGCGCGCACGAAGCTGCCGGGGTCGGCCTTCAGTTCGTCCGGTGTGGCTGAGGAAAAGCGCAACTGCGCGCCGCCACTGCCCGACACAGCGGTAAAGATCCGATGCCCTTCATGGCGGTGAAACGGATGGCCGCGGTGACCCACCCCAAACGAATACAGCGCCGTGGCGTCACCCTTGGCGAAGTCGGTACCACCCAGCTTGGCCGAGGGCTCATCCAGTGCATCGACAAACTCGTTGTGCTCGCTTTGGCGGGCAAGCACGTCATAAAAGAGCCTGTTGCCGCTGCCATGGGTGAGCCGGGCCACCAGGCACACCTCCACCGGCACACCGCCAGCCCGGCCTGGGAGAGAAACGAAAGGAAAGGTGCTGGTTTGCCGCGTGAATCGACGTGCGAACGACGCCGACTGAGCCAAGGTGGAATTCATCGCGTAGGCCTGTAGGGCAGAACGACCATTTTGAGGTCCCGGTCAAGCGCCGGTCAACGCGAGCGATCACTCGCGCGCGTGATCTGTCGACAACTTGGTATGACGCGGCTTTGCACGCGCGTGCAGGCGCGTGCAGGCGCGTGCAGGCGCGTGCGAGCTTCAGGCAGGCAGGGTCGGCGGTGTGGCCTCACCCAGCACCGGCGCACCCCAGCCGTCGTAGTCGCCCCCGTGCTCCTTTGCAAGCTCGACCAATGGAAAGACGATGTTGTCGATGTCGGCGAAGCTGGGTACGTCGTCTCGCGAGATTTCAAGCACGACGCCTCCTGTGCCGGCGTCGGGGTGTTCGGCGTCGAGCTGAAATCCCATGCCCAGGGCCGCAGTCAAGAAGGTTTGCGCGTCGGTGGAATTGGCAAAGCGTATGCAGTGATCGACCTTGCGCGCTTGCGTCAGCGAGTCACCATGCCTTTCAAGCGAAATGCACACGCGACGGTTGGCGATGCTGTGGTGGTCGAACTCACCCGGAGCCAAGAAGTCGAAGTAGGTCTTCCACTCGGGGTCGGCACGTTCGTTGATGTCGAATTCATACCCGTCAAAGCCCTTCATGCACGCGGCCACGCGTTCGTCCCAATTGTTGGCTTCGCTCGCGCGGTAGAAGTAGAAGTCTCGCCAACCGTTGGTGGTGCAGCGGCCGACATAGGTCGATTGTTCGCCGCTAAGCGCCGCTGTGAGCTGGTCTTCGATGGCGCACAAGGTGTCGAACTCTTCTCTGCTGGACAAGCCATCGTTGCGTGGAGCCTTCATGCGCACGCCCAAACAAGCCATGATGGGCAGTGTGGGCACAGGCGCCAGAGCGGCTACGCCCAAGTCGACGAACGTCGAGGCAGGCTGATCGTCCACGCGAAGGTAATAGAAGTCCAATCGTCGGTCATTGGCTTGGTGCCTGTGGTCAATGTGAGATCAGACGCGCCAACCCGGCGGGCGCTTGTCGAGAAAGGCCTGCACGCCTTCGCGGCCCTCGTCGCTGGCGCGGATGTCAGCGATGCGCCGGGCGCTGTCGTCGCGCAGCGCGGCGTCGAGGGGCCGGTCGGCGAAGTCTTGCACCAGGCGCTTGCAGGCCCGCACGGCCTGCGGGCCATTGGCGACGATGGCCTGCACCAGCGATTGCACGGTGGCGTCGAGCGCCTCGGCTTTGCAGACCTCGTGCACGAAGCCGAGCCGCTGCGCGGTGGCCGCGTCGAAGCGCTCGGCGGTCACGAAGTAGCGCCGCGCCGCCGCCTCACCCAGCGCGCGGATGACATATGGACCGACCGTGCCCGGCAACAGGCCGAGCCTGGCCTCGCTGAGGCAAAAGCCGGCGGCATCGGCCGCGACCACGACGTCGCACACCGCCGCCAGGCCCACGCCACCGCCGAAGCAATCGCCCTGCACGCGCGCGATCACCGGCACCGGGCATTGGTGGATGGTCCACAGCATGTCGGCCAGCCGCTTCGCGTCGGCGTGGTTCTCGCCCCAGGTGTAGCCGGCCATGCGCCGCATCCAGGCCAGGTCGGCCCCGGCGCAGAAGGCCTTGCCGTGGGCGGCGAGCACGATGACACGCAGCGTGTCGTCGGCCGCGAGGGTGTGAAAAGCGTGCGTGATCTCGGCAATCACGGTCTCGTTGAACGCGTTGCGAACATCGGGGCGGTTGAGCCACACCTCCGCCACATGGGGCGACGGGCGGCGGAGGTCGAGGGTGGTGCTCATGGCGGTCTCGTGTGGGTGGCGCGGCCTCAGCGGGCCTCTTCTTGCAGCAGGTAGACGAGGTCGAGCACAGGCGCCGGCTGCCCCAGCGCCGTGAGGGCGGCGGTCACCTGCCCCCGGTGGTGCGTGGCGTGGTTGAACACATGCGCCAGCGCGCCGGCGAACGGCAGGCTCACACGCGCCCCGCGCATCGTGGTGTAGTCGAGCGCGCCGTCGAAGCGTGCGTCGGGCCAAGCGGCGATGAGCGGCGACCAAGCCTCGGCGCCAGCGATCAGCCGGGCACGCAGCGCGCCGCGGTCGGTTTCGAGCTCGGCATCGAGCGCGACCTGCGGTGACGCACCTTCGGCAAATCGTCGCAGCCACACCTGCTCTTCGGCCACCACCAGGTGGTTGAGCGTGCGGTGGATCGAGCCGAAGAACAGCCCGACATCGCGCCGGTAGTCGGTCTCGACGAGCGCATCGCAGGCCTCGAGCAAGCGCCGCGTGGCCCAGCGGTGGTAGCGCGCGAGCCCCTGGAAGTGCGCCTGGGCATTCACGCGCAGGCCCTCACATGCGAAACACGCCGAAGCGCGTGTCGGGAATCGGCGCGTTCAGGCTCGCGCTGATCGCCAGCGCCAGCACGCGGCGGGTGTCGGCCGGGTCGATCAGGCCGTCGTCCCACAGGCGGGCGGTCGCGTAGTAGGCGTTCGATTGCGCTTCGAATTGCGCCTGGATCGGCGCCTTGTAGACGGCCTCGTCGTCGGCGCTCCAACTCTTGCCTTGCGCTTCGAAGGCGTCGCGGCGCACGGTGGCCAACACGCTCGCGGCCTGCTCGCCGCCCATCACGCCGATGCGTGCGTTGGGCCACATCCACAGGAAGCGCGGGTCGTAGGCGCGGCCGCACATGCCGTAGTTGCCGGCCCCGAAGCTGCCGCCGATGACGACCGTGAACTTGGGCACCTGCGCGTTGGCGACCGCCATCACCATCTTGGCACCGTGTTTGGCGATGCCTTCGTTCTCGGCCTTCTTGCCGACCATGAAGCCGGTGATGTTCTGCAAAAAGACCAGCGGCACCTTGCGCTGGCAGCACAGCTCGATGAAGTGCGCGCCTTTCTGCGCCGACTCGGAAAACAGCACGCCGTTGTTGGCGACGAGGCCCACCGGCTGGCCCTCGATGTGCGCGAAGCCGGTCACCAGCGTGGCGCCGAAGCGCGGCTTGAACTCGTCGAACTCGCTGCCATCGACGATGCGGGCGATGACCTCGCGCACGTCGTAGGGCTTGCGCGTGTCGGTCGGGATCACCCCGTGCAATTCACGCGCATCGAACAGCGGCTCGCGCGCCGGCACGCAGGCCAGCGGGTTCGCCTTGCGCCAGTTGAGCCGCGCCACCGCCGCGCGGGCCAGCAGCAGCGCGTGCGCGTCGTTGTCGGCCAAGTGGTCGGCCACGCCCGACAGCCGCGTGTGCACGTCGCCGCCGCCCAGCGCTTCGGCGCTCACCACCTCGCCGGTGGCGGCCTTCACGAGCGGCGGGCCCGCGAGAAAGATGGTGCCCTGCTCTTTGACGATGATGGTCTCGTCGCTCATCGCGGGCACGTAGGCGCCCCCGGCCGTGCACGAGCCCATCACCACCGCGATCTGCGCGATGCCCTCGGCGCTCATGCGCGCCTGGTTGAAGAAGATGCGTCCGAAGTGGTCGCGGTCGGGGAAGACCTCGTCCTGGTTCGGCAGGTTGGCGCCGCCGCTGTCCACCAGGTAGACGCAGGGCAGGCGGTTGGCCTGTGCGATCTCTTGCGCGCGCAGATGCTTCTTGACGCTCAAGGGGTAGTAGGTGCCGCCCTTCACGGTGGCGTCGTTGCAGACCACCATGCACTCGACGCCCGAGATCCGGCCGATGCCGGCGATGAGCCCGGCGCCCGGCGCTTCGTCGTTGTAGAGGCCCAAAGCGGCCAGCGGCGCAATTTCGAGGAAGGGCGTGTCGGGGTCCAGCAGGCGTTCGACGCGTTCGCGCGGCAAGAGCTTGCCGCGTGCGAGGTGCTTGGTGCGCGCCGCGATGCCACCGCCCAGCGCGGCCTGGGCCAGCTTGTCGGCCAGGTCGTCGAGCCGTGCCCGCATCGCGGCCTGGTTGGCCTTGAAGTCTTCGGACCGGGGGTTGAGCTGCGAGCTGAGGGCAGGCATGGCACATTCGTTGAAAGCCGACGCGGCATGATAGTTGCGACGCTTCGCCGAGCCATCGCTTCACCCCTTCTTGGCCCGCCCGATGAAGCCCGACCCCGACCTTGCCCACGCGCTGCGCAGCGAACTCACCGACTGGCGGCCCTGGGCCACCCGCGCCGTGGTGCTGGCCTATGCGGTGGCGGCCGGGCTGGCGGTGGTGGCCTTCACCTGGTTGACCGAGCAGGCCTTCCACCTGTTCAAGCAGCTCAGCGGCCCGCTGGGCTATGGCCTGCTGCTGTGGATGCCGGCGCTGACCGCGCTGATCGTCTGGCTGACGCGGCGCTTCGCGCCGGGGGCGGCGGGCTCGGGCATCCCGCAGGTGATGGCGGCGCTCGACACGGCGGTCGCTGCCGACCAGCGCAGCCTGTACGTGTCGCTCAAGCTCACGCTGGCCAAGCTGCTGCTCACGCCGCTGGGCCTGCTGGCCGGCCTGTCGCTGGGCCGCGAAGGCCCGAGCGTGCAGATCGCCGCCGGCGTGCTGCACAACGCACGGCACTGGCTGCCGCAACGCAGCACGGTGTCCGACCACGGGCTGCTGACGGCGGGCGGCGCGGCCGGCATCGCCGCGGCCTTCAACACGCCGCTGGGTGGCGTCATGTTCGCCATCGAAGAGCTGTCGCGCAAACCCGAGCAGCGCAACAGCGGGCTCTTGATGGCGGCCATCGTGCTGGCGGGGTTGATGGCGGTGTCGGTGTACGGCAATGCCACGTACTTCGGCGTGATCCGCGTGCCCGATCTCGATTTCTCGCTGCTCGCGCCGGGCCTGCTGGTCGCGCTGCTGACCGGCGCGCTGGGCGGTCTGTTCGCACGGCTCTTGATCGCCTCGGCGCGGCCGGGCTTCGACCGGCTGGGCCGCCTGCGCCGCGAACGGCCGGTGGCCTTTGCAGCGGCCTGCGGCTTCATGGTCGCGGTGATCGGCCTGGCCACCGGCGGGGCCACGCTGGGCAGCGGCTACGAGCAGACGCGCGGGCTGCTCGCGGGCGAGGCGAGCCAGGCCGGCCTGTACCCCGGGCTCAAGCTCGTGGCCACCTGGTTCACCAGTTGGAGCGGCGTGCCGGCCGGCGTCTTCGCGCCCTCGCTGGCCATCGGCGCGGGCCTGGGCCAGGACATGGCGGTGCTCTTCGGCCAGGCCGACCCGCACGCGCTCATCGCGCTGGGCATGGCGGGCTTTCTCGCGGCCGTCACGCAGGCGCCGCTCACGGCCTTCATCATCGTGATGGAGATGGTCGCCGGCCACGCGATGGTGCTGAGCCTGATGGCCTGCGCACTGATCGCCAGCCTGGTCTCGCGCATGGTGAGCCCGCCGCTGTACAGCGCACTGGCACAACTGCAGTTGCTGCGGCTGCCACCGGTCGAGGCGCCCTTGGAGGCCCCCACCGAACCCGGTCCGGACAAAAAAACAGAGCCTCCGGAGAGGCTCTGAAAAGTGCTTGCTTCTGTCGTCCGCTTCCCTGGTTGGGAGAAGAAGGACGGATTCATTCTGCGCCCCTGCGCGCAGCCCGTGGGGTGTTTTTTCCCCCTAGGGCGAAGCCTTGGCGTGACCTGCAGCACGTTGCATCGGCCGATCTGCAGGTACCCACAGATACCAATGCGGTGGCGTGCGGCCGGGCGGGCTTAGCCCGCGTCGAGCAAGGCGTTCATGCGCTGCAGCAAGGCCCCCACCTGCACATGGTCGTCCAGGAAGAAGCGGGCGCGCGAGGGCGGGCCGTCGCGGCCGATGCGCACGGTGAGCCAGTGGCCGTCGGCGCGTTCGAAGACCGGCTCGTCGTTCAGGTCGTCGCCCAGGAACACCGCCGCCGCTGCGCCTGACCGAACAAGCAGCGCCAGCACCGCGTCGGCTTTGTCGGGTGCGTCGTCGGGGGCGAGGTTGAGCACGAACTTGCCGTGAAAGACGCTGAGCCCCGCGCCCATCTCGGGAAGCAGCGATTCGAGCAACGCGAGCGCCGCCACCGGGTCGGGCGCCAGGCGGTAGTGCAAGGCCAGCGAGTACTGCTTGTCTTCGACCGTGACGCCCGCCGCCTGCAGGGCCGCCGCATGTCGCGCCAGCAGGTTGCGGCATGCGGCCAGGCGGTGCAGCGAGCCGCTGCCCAGCAGCCCAGCCGGGTCTTCAGCGCCGTGGTTGCCCACCACGTAGGCCGGCTCGAAGCCCAGGCGCGTGCGCACGTCGCCGACCGCTCGGCCGGTGATCACGGCCACCGGCAGGCGCTGCGCCAGCACGGCCAGCGAGGCAGCGATGCCCACCGGCACCTGCGCGTCGTGGGGCCGGTCCACGATGGGGGCCAAGGTGCCGTCGAAATCGAAGGCCAGCAGCGGCCGCAAGGCCATCACGTCGCGCAGCGCGCGTTCGCCTTCGGGGGATTCGAGATGCTGCATCGGGCGGTGCTCAGTCACCACTGTGGTTTTGCACGCGGGCTTCGATGCGCTCGCGCAGGCGCAGCCGGGCCGCGTCGGCCAGCATGCGGCCGGCCCAGCGGAAGACGTTGAACTCGCGCACCGTGGCGCGCAGGCTGGCCATGCGCTCGCGCTGTTCGGCCTCGGGCATGGTGATGGCGCGGTGCAGCGCGTCGGCCGTTTCTTCCACGTGGTACGGGTTGACCAGCAGCGACTCGGTCATCTCGCGCGCGGCCCCGGCGAAGCGGCTCAGCACCAGTACGCCGTGCTCGTCGTCGCGCATGGCCACGAACTCTTTGCAGACGAGGTTCATGCCGTCGTGCAGGCTGGTCACCACGCACACGTCGCAGGCGCGGTACAGCTCGGCCAGCTGGTCGTGGTCGTGGTGCTCGGCCAACAGGTGCACCGGGGTGTAGCCGGGCTTGCCGAAGCGTTCGTTGATGCGCTCGGTGACGCGGTGGATGCGCTCCTGGAAGCTGCGGTACTCGTCGAGCGCCGAGCGCGTGGGCGCGGCCACCTGCACGAAGCTGAAGTGGCCCACGCACTCGGGATGCTTTTCGAGCATGCGCTCGACCGCGTGCAGGCGCTCAAGAATGCCCTTGGTGTAGTCGAAGCGGTCCACGCCGAGGCCGAGCTTGTGGTCGCGGGGCAGGCCCAGGCGCTCGAACACGGCAGCGCGCGCCTCGTTGGCCGGCTTGAGCCGGGCGAGCAACTCGTCGCTGGGCCATTCGATCGAGATCGGGTAGCTCTCGATCAGCGTGTCTTTCTCATGGAAGGACACGATCGAGTGCTCGTGCTCGATGCGCGCTTCGAGGAAGCGATCGACCGTCTCGATGAAGTTCTTGCAGTGAAAGCGCGTGTGGAAACCGAGGATGGTGCTGCCCAACATGCCGTGCAGCAGCTCGCGCCGCCACGGGCAGATGCCGAACGACTCGGGGTTGGGCCAAGGGATGTGCCAGAAAGTGATGATGGTCGCGCGCGGCAGCTTCTCGCGCACCATCGCCGGCAGCAGCGCGAAGTGGTAGTCCTGCACCAGCACGATGGGGTCTTCGCTGCGCGCCTCGGCAACCACGGCGTCGGCGAAACGCTGGTTGATCATCTTGTAGGCCTGCCAGTCGGACTCGCGGAACACCGGCCGCACATGCGCCACGTGGCACAGCGGCCACAGGCCCTCGTTGGCGAAGCCGAAGTAGTAGCCCTCTTCTTCTTCCTTCGTCATCCACACGCGGCGCAGCGCGTATTCGTTGCGGCCCGGTGGCACGCTGACGCGGTCTTTCGCATCGACCACCTCGCGGTCGCCGCTGCCGCTGCCGTGGGCGATCCAGGTGCCCGAGCAGGCGCGCATCACCGGTTCGACGGCCGTGACGAGGCCACTGGCGGGGCGCTTGACGATGACGCCTTGCTCGGTCTTTTCGTGGATGTAGGGTTCGCGGTTCGACACCACGATCACCTGGTCGCCGCGCAGCCGCGTCTGCAGCAGCGCGCGCAGGCGGGCCGGGTCCCACTCCGCCTCGGGGCCCTGCGAGCGGCGGTACTCGTCTTCGAGGTCGCGCAGCCGCGCACGCACGTCGGCCGCAAACGGCGCCAGCTCGGGCGGGGGCGACTCGAACGGGCGCAACACGCCTTCGCCGCGCAAGATGGCGCGCATGCCCGACACCCAGCCACGCCAGCTGAGCTGCGCCACCACCACGGTGATCAGCGTCATGGTCGCGCCCAGGCCGGCGATGAGGATGATCAGGTAGCGCTGCGTGTCCTGGCTGCGGCGCTCGATGAAGCTCATGTCCTGCAGCAAGACCACGTCGGCAAGATGGCCGCTTTCGGTGTCCACCGGGTAGAGGCCCACGTGCGTCGCGCCCCCGCCGAACTGCATCTGCGGGTCGGCCTGGCGCGCCACCTCGCGCGCCTGCTCGCAGGTCAGCCCCTTCGGAAAGCCGTAGGTTCGCTGCACCAGTTGCCCGTTGGGCAGGCACAGGCCCAGGCCCACCAGGCGTTCGTCTTGAATGACGCGGTTGAACAGGGCCTGCAGCCGCGTGCCGCCCCCCTCGTCGAGCGCGTCGCGGATCGAGTCCGACAAGGTGCTGGCCACCAGCGTGCCGCGCTGGCTCAGGTCGCGCGCGAACCAGCGCAAGGTGAACGAGTCCACCACCGGCAAAACGAAGTAGGCCGCCGCGACCAACGTGAGCAGCAACGGCACCAGAAAGCGAAGCTGAAGACGCAGCGTCCTCATGCGTTCGTGGGGCGCGCGACAGGGCGCACGCGATTCTGCAAAGGCTTGGGCATGCGGCCCACTGTAGCCAGCTTGGCAAACACCGCGTTTGCCAATGGCAATTCTTCGGTGGCATCCTCGCCCGGCTCGCCCAACAAAAAAACCGCAAGGAGCCGCGATGAACGACCCCGTGCCCCAAGGCACCTCGCCCCGCCACTCGCTCGACCTGGGGATGATCGGCAACTGCAGTATCAGCGGGCTCATCGACCGGTATGCACGCCTCGTGTGGTGCTGCATGCCGCGCTTCGACGGCGACCCCGTCTTCCACTCGCTGCTCGATGCGCACGAAGGCAAGCCCGGGGCCGACGGCAGCTTTGCCATCGAGCTCGAAGGCTGCGTGCGCAGCGAGCAGAGCTACGAGCACGGCACCGCCATCTTGCGCACCCGGCTTTTCGACGCCGAAGGCCAGGGCATCGAGGTGGTCGATTTCGCGCCGCGCTTCTTCATGCGCGACCGCACCTTCCGGCCCGCGCAGATCATCCGCCGCGTGCGTCCGCTGGTGGGCCATCCGCGCATCCGCCTCGTGGTGCGGCCGCGCTCGCAGTGGGGCCGCACGGTGCCCGTCACCGCGCGCGGCAGCAACCACCTGAGCTTTGTCGCGCCCGACCTCACGCTGCGCCTGACCACCAACGCGCCGCTGACCTATGTGGTCGGTGAGACCTGGTTCTCGCTGCACCAGCCCACGAGCTTCATCTTCGGCCCCGACGAAACGCTGTCGGGCGGCATCGAAGAAACCGCGCGCGACTTCGAAGAGCAGACCTCGCTGTACTGGCGCACCTGGACACGCCGGCTCGCACTGCCGCTCGAATGGCAAGAGGCGGTCATCCGCGCGGCCATCACCTTGAAGCTGTGCCAGTACGAAGAGACCGGCGCCATCGTCGCGGCGATGACCACGAGCATCCCCGAGGCCCCGCACAGCCAGCGCAACTGGGACTACCGCTACTGCTGGCTGCGTGACGCCTTCTTCGTGGTGCGCGCCCTGAACAGCCTGTCCGAAGTGGGCACGATGGAGGACTACCTGCGCTGGCTGCACGACGTGGTGCGCAGCGCCGCCGGCGGGCACATCCAGCCGCTCTACGGCATCGGCCTCGAAAGCCATCTCACCGAGGGCTTTGTCGAGCACCTGGCCGGCTACCGCGGCATGGGCCCGGTGCGCGTGGGCAACCAGGCGTATGAGCACCACCAGCACGACGTGTACGGCAACATCATCCTCGGCGCGGCGCAGTCCTTCCACGACCACCGGCTGTTCCGACGTGCCGACGCGACCGACTTCGCCTTGCTCGAAGGCGTGGGCGAACGCGCCTGGCAGCTGCACGACCAGCCCGACGCCGGCATGTGGGAGCTGCGCACCCGCGCCCGCGTGCACACCTCGTCGTCGCTGATGTGCTGGGCCGCCTGCGATCGGTTGGCCAAGATCGCCGCCACCTTGTCACTGACCCGTCCGGCCGCGCACTGGGCCGAACGCGCGCAGATCATCCGCAGCAAGATCCTCGAGGCCTCGTGGAACGAGAAGCGCCAGGCCTTCGCCGAGAGCTTCGGCGGCAGCGACCTCGACGCGAGCATCCTGCTGATGGCCGAGGTGGGTTTCATCGACCCACGCGACCCGCGCTTCGTGAGCACCGTGTCGGCGATGGAGTCCTCGCTGTGCGACGGCCCCTACATGCGCCGCTACGAGGCCGCCGACGACTTCGGCCGCCCCGAGGTGGCCTTCAACGTGTGCTCGTTCTGGCGGCTCGATGCGCTGGCGCGCATCGGCCGGGTGCAGCAGGCGCGTGAAATCTTCGAAGCCCTGCTCGCCAGCCGCAACCACCTGGGCCTGCTGTCCGAGGACTACCACCACGGCGACAAGGAGCTGTGGGGCAACTTCCCGCAGACCTACTCGATGGTCGGCGTGATCAACGGCGCGATGCGTTTGTCACGGCCCTGGGACGCGGTGGTGTGAGGCGCGCCGCGCCGCCGGTGATCGACCGGGGCCCGGCGGCGCCAGCCCGGCGAATAATCGCCGCATGAACATCCTCATCATCGGCGCCGGCCGAGTCGGCGAGAGCGTCGCCGAGAGCCTGGTGTCCGAGCACAACGACATCACCGTCGTGGACACCGACCGCCAGCGCCTGTCCTCCCTGCAAGACCGTTACGACCTGCGCGGCGTGTATGGCAACGGCACGCTGCCTTCGGTGCTGCGCGAGGCCGGCATCGCCGACTGCGACATGCTGATCGCCTGCGCGCATGCCGACGAGTCGAACCTCGTGGCCTGCAAGATCGCGCACGACATGTTCCAGGTGCCGACCACCATCGCGCGGCTGCGTTCGTCCGAGTTCGAGGGCGACCCGGCGATGCTGCGCAAGGACGGGGGCTTCGCGGTCGATGAGGTGATCTGCCCCGAGGCGTCGATCACGCGCTACGTGCGCAAGCTGGTCGAGTACCCCGAAGCCCTGCAGGTGCTCGAATTCGCCCAGGGCCTGGTCAGCTTGACCGCCGTGCGGGCGGTGGCCGGCGGGCCGCTGGTGAAGCACCGGCTCGAAGAGATCCCGAAGCTCGTGCCGGGCACCGACATGCGCATCGTGGCGATCTACCGGGGCGACCAGCGCGTGCCGCTGGACGGCCACACGCAGATCGAGCCCGACGACGAGGTGTTCGTGCTGGCGGCCACGCAGAACATCCGCGCGGTGCTGGGCGCGCTGCGCCAGCGCGAACGCAGCGCCAAGCGTTTGATGATCACCGGCGGCGGCAAGGTCGGCTCGCGCCTCGCGCAAGAGCTGAGCGACACGCACCAGATCAAGCTGATCGAGACCAGCCGCGCTCGCTGCGACGAGCTGGCCACGCAGCTGCCGTCGAGCGTGCTGGTGCTGCACGGCGACTCGACCGACGAAGACCTGCTCGAAGACGAGAACGTGGCCGACATGGACATGTTCATCGCGCTCACCAGCGACGACGAAGACAACATCATGTCGTGCCTGCTGGCCAAGCGGCTGGGCGCCAAGCGCGTGCTGGCGCTGATCAACCGGCGAGCCTACGCCGACCTGGTGCAGGGCACGCAGATCGACATCGCGGTGTCGCCCTCGCACACGGTGATCGGCGAGTTGCTGGCGCACATCCGGCGCGGCGACGTGCAGGCCGTGCACAGCCTGCGGCGCGGCGCGGCCGAAGCGCTCGAAGCGGTCGCGCGCGGCGAGAAACGCAGCTCGCGGGTGGTGGGCCGGCGCATCGACGAACTCGCACTGCCGAAGGGGGCCGAGATCGGCGCCATCGTGCGCGGCATCGAGGGCGACAACCCGCAGCCGCAGGTGCTGATGCCGCACCACGACACGGTGATCGAGGCCAACGACCACGTGGTCGTGTTCATTCCGCGCAAGCGCATGGTGCGCGACGTCGAGAAGCTGTTCCAGGTCGGCGCGACCTTCTTCTGATGCGCCGGCTTCGTCACAACAACTTCCCGGTGCTGTCGGTGCTGGGGGCCATCGTCGCGGTGTTCAGCTTCGCGTTCGCGGTGCCGGCCGGCGTGGCCGGGTGGTCGAACGACGGCAGCCTGCCGGCTTTCGCGCGGCCCTTCGGCATCACGCTGGTGAGCGGCCTGGTGCTGTGGGCCGCCACGCGCGGCGACCGCCGCGAGCTGCAGCCGCGCGACGGCATGCTGCTGGTCACGCTGACGTGGACGGTGCTGCCGCTCTTTGCCGCCCTGCCCTTCCTCGAACACTTCGCCAGCTCGGCGCGGCCGCTCACCTTCACCGACGCGTACTTCGAGGCCGTGTCGGCGCTCACAACCACCGGCTCGTCGGTGCTGTCGAACCTGGACGGCCTGCCAGCGTCGATCAACGTGTGGCGCACCTTCTTGCAGTGGGTGGGCGGCATGGGCATCCTGATCCTCGCGGTGGCGGTGCTGCCGCTGCTGGGCGTGGGCGCCGCGCAGCTGTTCAAGGCCGAATCGGCCGGCCCCTTGAAAGACACCAAGCTCACGCCGCGCATCACGCAGACGGCCAAGGGCCTGTGGGGCGTGTATGTGTCGCTGTCGCTGGCCTGCGTGGCGGCTTACTGGCTCGCGGGCATGGAGCCGCTCGACGCGTGGATGCACATGTTCGCCACCGTCAGCCTGGGCGGCCTGTCGTCGCACGACGCGAGTTTCGGCTTCTTCAATTCGCCGCTGCTCGAAGCGATCTGCATCGTCTTCATGCTGGTCGCGAGCTGCAACTTCGCGCTGTACTTCGTGGCGGTGCGCAAGCGGTCGCTGAAGGGCCTGCTGGGCGACCCCGAATCGCGTGCGACGCTGGCAGTGATGATCGGCAGCGCGCTGTTCATCGCCGGCCTGCTGGCCATGCGCGGCATCTACGAGCCGCTGACCGCGCTGCGCCACGCGATGTTCAACGTGATCTCGATCGCTTCGACCACGGGCTTCGTGACGGTGGACTACGCGCAGTGGCCGGTCTTTCCGCCGGTGCTGATGCTGCTGCTGTCGGGCGTGGCGACAAGCGCGGGCTCGACCGGCTGCGGCATCAAGATGATCCGGCTGCTGATCCTGGTGAAGCAGGCGCGGCGCGAGCTGACGCGCATGGTGCACCCGCGTGCGGTGCAGCCGCTGACGATCGGCGGCGCCATCGTCGATGGGCCGGTGATCTTCTCGGTGCTGGGCTTCATGCTGATGTACGGCGTGACGCTGATCGGGCTGACGCTGTTGCTGTTGCTGAGCGACCTCGACCTCGTGACCGCCGCGACGGCCGTGTTCGCCTCGGTCAACTGCATGGGCCCGGGCCTGGGCAACGTCGGCCCGGCCGGCAACTACGCGCACCTCAGCGACTACCAGACCTGGGTGCTGTCGCTCGCCATGCTGCTGGGCCGGCTGGAGATGCTGTCGATGATGGCGCTCTTCACGGTGCGCTTCTGGCGCAAATGATCGCCGCGGCGCGTGGCGCTCATTCGCGCACCGACGCCACCACCTGCTGCACCAGCCGTGCGGTGGCGTCGATGACCTCGCGCGAGTCGTAGGCGCCGGCGGTGATGACGACAGTCACGTCGAGTTCGGGCAAGACCACGAGCCGCTGCCCACCGTGGCCAAAGGCGCCTGCCCACCGGGTGGGGCGGCCGCGCCAGTCGAGCTGACCCACGCGCCACTGGTAGCCGTAGTGCACGGGTTCGCCGCTGGGCAGGCGGGCGCCGGTGGCGATGCGCGGCTTCAGCGACTCGGCGATCCAGTCTTCGGCCACCAGCTGGCGGCCCTGCCAGCGGCCGGCATCGAGCACCAGGCGGCCGATCTTGGCCAGGTCGCGGGGCCGCATGCGGGCGCCGTTGAAGGGCATGGGCCGGCCGCGCAGGTCGGTGGCCCATTCGACGTCGGTGATGCCCATCGGCTCGAACAGGCCCACCCGCGCCAACTCGGTGAAGGGCTGGCCGCTGGCACGTGCCACCGCTTCGGCGATGGCCCAGGTGCCGCCGCCGTTGTAGTTCCAATGGGTGCCGGGCGCGTGGTGGGTCAAGGCGCGGCCCAGCACGCAGCGAGGCAGGTCGGCGGTCCAGAACAGGCCGTGTTCGTCGTTCGGGAAGGTGCCCTCTTCCCAGGCCAGCCCGCTGGTCATCGTCAACAGGTGTTCGAGCGTGACCGCCTCACGCGTGGGTGTGCGCAGGTCGGCCAGCTCGGGGAAGGCATCGAGCGCAGGCCGGTGGATGTCAAACGCCGTGCCCTGCTGGTGCAGCACACCGACCAGCAGGCCGGTGAGGCTTTTGCTGATGGAGCGCACGTCGTGCCGCGTGGTCGGGCCGAAGTCGGTGTCGCCGGGCCAGGGGTTGAACAGGCCCCACAGCGTGGTGATGGGCCGGTCGGGCCGGCGGCGGTACAGCTCGGCGACGAGTTGGCCCCGCCGCTCGATGACAAGGCCATGAAAGTTCGTCTCGGCGTTGGCAAAGGCATGCACCACCGCACACAGCGCCTGCGGATCGAAACCGGCGTCGGCAGGTGGCGTGCGTGCCCAGCCGTCGCCGACCAACACCGGCACGCCACACAGCGGCGTGGGCATGGGCTCGGCCTGCGCGTGCAGGCAGAGGGCGGCGAGGCCGAAGGCGAGCAGCCGCCCGCCCTGAACTGCGAGACGATGCGGGGCGCGGCGCATGCTCATTCGCCCTGGCCGGCGGCCGCGGGCACGGCCCCGAGGTGCCGGTCGAAGAAGCGCGCGGCATCGGCCGCCACGCTGCGGTGGATGGCGTTGCGGTCGAGCCCTTCGGCCTCGCGGCAGATCGCACCGGCCATCCAGCGGCCCAACCAGTGGCAGCTCGAGAGGAAGCTGTAATGCCCCACGCCCGGCAGCACCTGCAACTGCGCCCCCAGGATCGCCTGCGCCACCGGTTGCGCGTGCCGCTCGGCGGGCGTCTGCTCGTCGTGGGTGCCGACGACCACCTGCACCGGCCGGCGTATCGCGCGCAAGCTAGCTTCGGTGTAGACAGGCCCGACAGCCGGCGCCAGCACGAAGGCGGCGCGGATGCGCGGGTCGTCGTAGGCATCGCCCGAGCGCGCCAGCGCCTGCTGCACGCGCGGGTGGCTCCCCATCAGGCGGCTCAACTCGCCCACCGACGCGCCGGCCTCGGGCGGCAGCTTGCAGGCCGTGTCGTCGGGCCGGGCGGCGCAGAAGCGCTGCCACTGCGCGAAGTCGAGCCGCGCGCCCACGCTGGCCAGCGCCGTGTAGCCGCCGATCGAGAACCCCGCCACGCCGATGCGGGCCGGGTCGATGCGCGGGCCGAAGCGCGCATCGGCCAGCAAGCGGTCCATCAGCACCGACAGGTCGCGGGGGCGGTCCCACCAGACGACGAAGCCTTCGGGGTGTTTCTCGGGCTCGGCCCCGGTGTTGCCGTGGTGGTTGACCGCCGCCACCACGTAGCCCTGTCGGGCCAGCGCCTCGCCCAGCCACGCGATGCTGGCCGCGCCACCGCCCGTGCCATGCGACAGCAGCACCAGCGGCCAGCGGGCCGGCGCCTCGGCCCAGCGCGCATCGACCGCGCCAACGCCGGCGTTGAAGGGCCCCAGGCGCCACGGTGTTTCGCAAGCGCCGGCCTCGGCCGGGTACCAGACCGTCGTGTTCAGGGGACGCGGGCCGAGGCCTGGCCAGTCGAGCCGGGCCGGGTCGCTGTAAGGGATGTGGCTGCGGCCGACGCCAAAGGGTCGCGCGGGGGTGTCGGCGTGGGCGCCGCCGGCCACCAGGGTTGACAGGGCGACCGGCAACGCGGCCGCACACAGGGTGGCCCAGAGCCGGGCCAGGGGTTTCGACAGCATGGCGAACCTCGTTCGAGTGACAAGGCCGCCAGCGTGCCGCCCGGCACCGGGCGCGGCCCGCCGATTTCGAACTTCGGCTAGCCGATCGTCGAAGGCGCGGGCTTCGGCGCCTCGGCCGGGGGGGCGGGGGCGACCGGCGGGGGTGCGCCCATCCGCGATTGCCGGCGGTAGTCGCTCGGTGTCAGGCCGGTCGCGGCCTTGAACGCACGGTTGAAGGGGCCGAGCGACGAGAAGCCGGCGTCCATCGCGAGGGTGAGGATGGGCACCGCGTCGAAGGCGCTGTCGGCCAGCGCGCGGCGGGCGTCCTCGACCCGGTAGGTGTTCAGGAAGGCGTTGAAGTTGCGGTGGCCCAGGCCCTGGTTGATGACACGCCGCAGCTTGTGTTCGGCCAGGCCCATGCGCTGCGCGAGCGTGCCGATGGTGAGGTTTTCTTCGCGGTAGACCAATTCGACCTGCATCAACTCATTCAGGGCCGAGACGAGCGCCGGGTCGGGCCGGACCTCGACGGGGTCCGCCGCCTCGCCCGGCACGGGCGCCTCGGGGGCGGCGGGCGCGCCATCGGACAGCGCACCGGCGGGAACGACCGGTGCCGCCTCGAAGGCCGCGAACAGCCGCTGCCCCGGCAGGTGCAGCAAGCGCCAGGCGATGAACACATTCAAGGCCAGCAGCAGGGCGGCGTTGAACAGGCTCGCGAAGGCCGCACGCACATCGCCGCCCATTGCCGTCGCCATCCCTTGCATCAAGACGATGTGGCCGCCCACGCCGGCCGCGATGAAGAGCCGCACGCGGCGGCGCTCTTCGACCAGGTCACCACGCCAGTGCACCAGAGCTTGCACGACCGCCAGCACGGCCAGCGCCACGGTGGCCAGGCTGAGCGAGCTGCCGATGGCCTGGGCGACGTCCTGCCCCATGGGGCGGGCGAGCAGGCAGTTCAAGGCGCCCAGCAGCGCCATCACCCCCCACGCCAACGCGTGCCAGCGCCGCAGCGTGAAGCCGTCGTCCAGCAGAGAACGGGTGAAGAGCCAGAACACGAAGGTGTTGGCGGTGGCCAGCCCGGTGATCGGTGCCTGCCACGCGGCCACCGGGTTCGCAAGGCCCGGCGCGGTGCTCAGCGCGAACGCCGCCGCCCCCACGCCGAAAGCCGCGCCCAGGCGTCCGGCAACCCGCGTGCGGTGCTCGCGCCACAGCAGCGCTGCCATCAGCAAAGGCAGCCCGATGGCGCCGCCACGCAGCAGCCAGTTGAGCATCAACGAGAGGTCGGCAGTCACAGAATCGGTGGAAAAACGCGGTGGAACGGCATTTTGACCACCGATTGACGCCCGTCAGCCCGAGGCCCTCAAGTCGGCGCAGGCCAAACCGATAAGTTCCCCATCTGCTCGAACCCACACCTCTGGGGCCGCCTCACCATGCAAACCGACACCGCGATCTCGCGCGACCGGCGCAAACACCTCGAAGTTGACATCTGCGACCCGCTGGAGGTCGCGCGCTGGGCCTGGCTGCTTGATGTCGCCGAAGCGCAGATCTGCCACGCCGTGGCGATGGTCGGCCCAAATGGCGAGGCGGTGGCCGAATACCTCGAGATGTTCTGCCGCTACACGGCCGACGTGCCGAGCTGATCACCCCTCGAAGACTCGCCCGGCATGCGGCCTGGCCGGCCCCTCGGCACGGCCCAGTCACACAGCCGGGCGAGGCAACGCCATCAGCCGTCGATCACCCCGCAGGCCACACGCGCACCGCCGCCGCCCAACGGCAAGGGATGGTCGGCATGGTTGTCGCCGCCCGCGTGAATCATCAACGAGCGACGCCGGACATCGGCCAGCTTCAAACGAGGCGCATGCACGGGGTTCACGGCCGTACCGTCCGCCGCCACATACAGCGGCGGCAGGTCACCCAGGTGACCTTCGCCCCACGGCTCCCCATGCTGCTTGGTCCCCTTCGGGTCCAGGTGTCCACCCGCCGCCAAGGCGGGCACCAACGCGCCATCCTTCTCGGCCGCCGCGCACGACGGCTTCTCATGAACGTGAAAGCCATGCAGGCCGGGCGGCAGCCCCTTCAACGCCGGATAGAACGCCAGCCCATACGGCGTCTCGACAATTCGCACACTGCCCACCCCAGCGCCCATCCCCGTCTTCTCTGCCATGTTCACGGGAACCGTGACCTCGGCGCCAACAGCCGCACCGACCAACAAGCACGCAGTGACAGCGAACAATGCATTTTTCATGTGAGTCCTCCTTGATGTGAAACCTCATTACCGGTGAAGGTAACGTTCATGGAACGAATCCTTTCAGCGCAGCGGTGGCGAACGAACTCAGCGGCTTGAACTGAAGCCCCAGACGAAACCCTCCGTCCTTCCCCGCCAACGTGCAGTTTGCGACTGTGGCCGATGCCTCGAGGACGGAGCTTCCGGTCGGGTTGGCAGGGAGACTCATTCGGAGGGTCACGTCCGTTCCCACTGTCAGGTTCAGGTCGCAGACGACACCAGCGCCTCCTTCTCCAATGTCGAGCGTGCGCGCGGGAATGAGCCGCCCATCCGACAGGCCGAGCACCGCCGACGTTCGAATCGTATGCCGGTCGCTACCGCGCCGGTCATTGATCACAGTCTTGGGCAGATTCACGATCTCAGTGGCCTGACGTTTGACAGGAGCGGTTTACCTCGTCCCGCCGTACTGCGCAACAACAGCCTCGACTGACGGGTTCGACGTGCCCATCCCGTTGATGAACACTGCGGGAATTTCACCTTTGAGAACTTTGAGGGTTCTGTTGAGGCGCTCTCGCTCCTCTTTGCTCGGGCTCACCGATTCCAACGAAAAGTGATCCGACCGCTGCACAGGAACACCGAGGCGCTCCAGCTTCTCGGCGAGACTGTTTGCGCGCCGGGCCGCTTCGGAGGGGCAGTTCTTCGGCGCAAAAACAAGAACAACATTTCGCTTCGACCCGGGGGGCATGGCCACTGAAACAAAGCCGTTCGATTCGCTCTGCGTCCCCTCGGCTTCGAAGCGCGCATCGGTGTACTTGCTCCACTGGTGATACCCAGCACCAAGAGCTGCGAGCAATAGAAGAACCTTCAGTAAGTTCACATTTCTCCTCGGTGGAACAAAGGCCTCATGTTTGACATGAAGTGTGACCGGCCGGCACAGCCGGCTCGGCATCCCTCGATGGAAGGGTTAGGCATCTTCCAGCCCACTTCGTCAACGCAGAAGCCCGCGCTTTGGTTTCCTCAACAATGCACAAATTCGCGTACGCAGCTTTCCACGCCGGCACTCCACCTTCGATAGGCCCTCCAGGTCCGACGCTCGGCGGCAACAACGTCACGCATGTAAGCAGGATCACCCGACGCCTTCACACGCGCATCCTCCTCCCTGCGCTCAAGAGCGGCGAGGTCTCGTTCGGCGAGTCGTAAACGCACGGACGCACACACATTGACGCCGTTCTAAGGCCTGACCGGAGAGAACCCTTCCCAGTTGCGCGTTTGATGCCTTCGTAGAGCTCGCCGCAGCATATCGGCAACCATCAACCTGCTCGGCGGCGATCGATACGCCAGAACCAAATCAGAAAGGTACTTCCTTGCTTGCTCGGGCGGACATGCGGGCCCTATTGACACCTCATCATCCGAAGCAAGCGCCGCAATCACTTCTGCGATGACCTGCTCACAATATGCGGCCTCTCCAAACTTCTTCTGAAGTGCCCTACCGGCCTCCAACGCATCAAGCCTGTATCGCTCTCGACAGATGTACAAGAGGCCCACCACTCGCGATTTTGCGCACTCCGCGTTGCCGATCAACTGCCAATCCACAGTGATGCCTAACGTTTGACATGAGAGGCCCGACCCGGCTTGCCGGGGTGGGCCCTCCCGATGGAATGGTTAGGCGCCGCCATCGCTAGGGAATATGTCGAAGTGAAGGACATCCTCTCGGACTCCGAGCTTCGTGTAGAGACTGATTGCCGGATCGTCGCCGTGATCTGCCTGAACGAAGATGACGTACGCACCTAGGGCTTTTGCCAGTTTCTTGAGCTCTTGAATCATTGCTGTCGCAATGCCTTGGCGGCGATGGCTTTCTAGTACAGCCAGATCGTAGATGTATATCTCTGAACGAGCCTGCTCAAACTTGGGAAGCACATATGCCGCAAGACCGCCGATCACCTTTGCTTCAGAAAGCGCTGCCACAGCGATGAACGTCCGGCTTGAGAGCAATTCCTTGAGATAGGTGTCCGTTGGTTGCTTCCGGGTGTACGTCGACTTGTCTTCGAAGGCCTCGCCAAATACGGCAAGCATTTCCCGCATTGCCTGAATGTCGGAGCTGCCAATGGCTCGAACGCGATAAGTCTCTGATTTCATTTCCGAAGCGCTCAGCGGCGCCTAACGTTTTGACATTCGCCAGATGAATAGTTAGACGTTTTCTGCAAAGTTCGATGTTCTCAATCCAGAGAAATGTCGATGTATCGCTTCATTTTTTGGAAGCTTGATTCACTACGCTACGGCGTGTACTGCGTGGTGAGGATATACATCTCAAACACAAACGCTGCGAGAGCCAAGAGCATCGGAAGCATTGACAGCGTCTCTTCCATGTTCGTTGGCGTCGGGTTTCTAACTTGGTTGGCCCGATGACTCCTGAGACCCAGGTAGAACGCGATTGGCGGCAGAACAAATATCGGGAGCACGAGCCACAGTGTGACTACTGACAGAAGGGTCAAGCAGATTGATGCGGCAGCCACGAAGAAGCCTCTCGTTTGGACGTCTAGCGTTTGACATGAGGGGTGGCCAGACGGCGTAACCGGCTGGCCATCCCCTCGATGGAACAGCTAGGTGTCACTTTTCCCCGTTCGAGACGTACTCGACATCACTGACTAAGCCAGCTGCGTCAAACGAAACGATCAAGGTCTTGCTGTAGAACTTCATGTTGAACGCGTTGCCTTTGGCGTGCGAGTAGCTGTAGATGTACGCCGTCTCGCCCGGCTTCTTGATGAATGGGTAGATGCCTCGGCCGTTGGGAGTGCCGAGGAGGTTTACCACCTCAGCCTTTGTCGTCCTGCCTTTTGCAATGCTCGAGACCTTGCTCTCATCAAAGTCGGTCGCGTCGTTTGGGAACGAACTGACGAATTCGTCTGCCACCAACAAGTCGTTGTGCGTCAGGAAGACCATTGCTCGGGCGGGAATAACGCCTGGGTACTTTCCGGTGCCGGCTCCTTCGGCATACGCATAGCGAGCCGACTTCAACTTCTGCTCGTTACGCAGGACTTCACCCGACTGCGGCGCAGGACCGCCCATCGCTTGGGAAATCTGAGCAGATGTTGATCGACCAAGCTCAAGTGCGCCCGGGTCCGGCCGCTTGAAGTTTGTGCCGGCACAGCCGGACAGGATCGCAATGGCGATACTGGCGAGAGCAATACGAAAGGTCGATGTCATTTGGTTTGTGTGGTTGTCGCAGCACGGAAGTTCTGCGCAGGATGTGCTGCCTGACCCTGCGCCAAGTGATTCTCTCCAGAAACTGGCGTAGGTAAGTGGGGTGACACCTAACGTTTGACATGAGCGGTGACGAAAAGGCGCAGCCTTTGCGGCATCCGCTCGATGGAAGGGTTAGGCGGCGCTTCCACACCGACCTCGATGTTGCCCTTGAGCGGCTGGTCATTGCAAACGGCACGACCATTAGTGACCTATGCGAAGGCGAAGAAATACAAAGAACGCGAACCAAATAAGCTCCAGGTAGCAAATGAAATTAACTACTTGCAGGGTGTGAACTCGACTGCTACCGCGAAATACCTTTACGGCCAAAATGACGAGTATTGGTGGCGGCACTAGTGAAGCAAAGAATAGCGGGACACCCACTTGGGGTTTTACTGGCGAGCTCTCGATGTTGAGGAAGCCAAAGCTCGTAAGGCCTGCTAAGGCCAAACCAGGGAGAACACCAATCAGTGCCTCACTGCTTGGTGCATCTTTCGGCGCTGCGAAGAAATAGACGATGCTGACCCAGACAGACGCAACGGGAGCCAGAAAAAGGAAGAACAGTGCACCGTCCACTGGTTTGCGACGCCTAACGTTTGACATGAGCGGTTCGCCGAAGGCGAATCCGCTCGATGGAGGGGTTAGACCTCTGTGGACGAAGCCACAGAGGAATGCTCGCAGACGAGCCGAAGTTTGAGCTAGCGCGGCCGACCAACCGATAGGCCCGATGACCCACGTTACGTGCGCTGGCCGCCAACGGACGGACAGCCCGCGCCAACCGCTGCGACCTGCTCAGCGAAACCACCGCCAGTGGATGCGCGCACGATGCGCGTGACAGCCAGGGTTGAACCAAACGAGCAGTCGTTTGATGAAGCACCGTTTGCATAACTCGCACTGCTTTCGGAGGCACGCCGCCTGGACCAACACTGAGGTCTAACGTTTGACATGAGCGGCTCGCCGAAGGCGAGTCCGCTCGATGGAATGGTTGGGCGTCATTCTTGGCCAACCTCGCTGCTCTCGAACAGCGGCCTTTCCCTGCTTCGAACCGGCACCGAACTCGACCAAGCGTTCACGCCGGGAAGCGGCCTCAACCGAACTGACTGCCAGGCGCAGCACTGCGGCGCGGAGCGCCCTTCAAAACCTGACTGCCTCGCTGACACCACAACGCGCCAACCGCAGAAACCGGCGCTCGGGTGAAGAGCCAGTCGCCGCCGCGAAGCGCCTCGGTCTCGCCTCGCACACCAAGATCTTTCGCCCGCCTCGGCACTCGG
This sequence comes from Piscinibacter sp. PDB5-1, assembly GCF_056676035.1. NCBI lineage: Bacteria > Pseudomonadati > Pseudomonadota > Betaproteobacteria > Burkholderiales > Sphaerotilaceae > Piscinibacter > Piscinibacter sp. PDB5-1. The sequence continues at coordinate 1,222,695 of NZ_JBWVZL010000002.1, forward strand.
TTTCGGTTCTACTGCTCTCGCCTCAACTCGCCGGCCGCCAGAAGCTAACTTTCACTGACGTCCAACGTTTGACATGAGGGGTGAACGACCGGCGCAGCCGGTTGGGCATCCCCTCGATGGAATGGTTAGGCGGCTGCGCTCGCCACAGCACAGGTTGACGAGGGGCGGAACATCACGGCGAGAGCAATCGCAGCCGGGAGTGCCTGCAGCAATGCACCGATGTAGGCGATGCTTGTGAACGCGAGCACGAGGCCGGCGCCCACTGCCGATGCGCACATGTAGCCAGCAAGTGCTCGACCTGCCTCTGCCTTCCCTCGGCGAACCAGGATGAGCCCGACCACGCCTGCCACGGCGAGGAACAAGTTGTAGAAGCCCTGGTTCACGAAAACCGGCTTCAGAACCAGCGCCTGTTCATGCAGGGCAAGCGGCACTGCGATTTGGAACCGCGAGAGCGCAAACTCATAAACGCCAGGACGCATCCAGAGGAATGCCTCCCCCATGAAGGCCATCGTGTGAAAGGCGATGACGAACCAAACCAGTGCCTTGGCAAGCCGACTCATTGGATTTCCCGTTAGGTGTCGAAGGAGCTGTGATCGTAGGTGATGGATCAAGCCGTAGCAGCCCTGGTATTCGCTACCGATGTGTACCGAGACGCCTAACGTTTGACATGAGCGGTGGCCGGCCGGCGCAGCCGGTTGGACATCCGCTCGATGGAATGGTTAGACCTCATTTTTACTGGCAAGTACTGCCTCTTCCCATGCCAGCAAGTTTGGGTACTCGCCAAGCTGTGGCGATTTCTTATGAAGCGCGTAGCGACGCTGTACTTGTTGGACTACGGCAGTGGCGTGTCGGTCAACCTCGGACTTCATGAACGCGAACTGAGAGGAAGCCTTTTGTGCTGGGCACGAGCCAGACAACCCTCTTTCAATTGACTCCAGCGACATGAACGAGCCACAGAGCGTGTAGCTGCGCACTGTGTTTACCTCTTCCGGGGTCATTTCGCGCTCCCACGACGCAACCATGCCCAGCTCGATGGCAGCTGCGTAAGCTCGGTGAGCACTGACAAGCCGGTCCAGTTCAGGTGTGCGCATGAGGTCTAACGTTTGACATGAGGGGTGGCTTGGCGGCGCAGCCGGCAAGACATCCCCTCGATGGAATGGTTAGGTATCTTGCCAGCCTACTTCCTCAACACGGCAGCGCGCGCTTTTGTTTCCTCAACAATGCATAAGTTCGCGTACGCAGCTTTCCACGCTGGCATTCCACCTTCGTATGCGCCTTGAAGAGCGCACTTCGCATTTCGATAGGCCCTCCAGGTCCGACGCTCGGCGGCAAGAACGTCGCGTAGGTAAGCCGGATCATCCGAATCCTTCACACGCGCATCCTCCTCCTTGCGCTCAAGAGCGGTGAGGTCTCGTTCGGCGAGTCGTAAGCGCACAGACGCACACGCATTGACGCCGATTGCAGCTCCCGTCGCGTGCTCTCCCTCGTCACAGAGATCAGAGATTCTTTGCTCATACCGAGAGCCTAGACACTTCGTGTCGCCGCACCGATCTCGTTCGCGAATCCAAGCCTTCTGAGCGGCACGCAAAGCTGCGCTGTCTTCGCGCCTAAGCTCGAACTGATAGACCAGCGAGAGAACATCGTCGAGGCTTGATAGTTCATCGTTTGCACAGATCATTCGCTCTACCGGAGTAGACGCCATCTTGCAGTCGAACCCCGCGGCCTGAGCGGCGGCGTTCAGCGAGAGAAACAAGGCCAGTCGAGCGGCAAACATCATTAGATGCCTAACGTTTGACATGAGCGGTGGCCGACCGGCGCAGCCGGTTGGGCATCCCCTGGATGGAATGGTTAGAGCTCATGCGCGGACTCTGGGCGCCAAACAATGGATCGGCTCGGTGGTGTTTCTTCTTCATCCTCATACGCAGAGAAGTTGAACTCCGAATTGCCGTTCCATGACCCAACCTCGTGGACAAATGAGAAGCGGTTTAGCTCTGGAAGTGGGGACTGCATGGGATCTGAGAAGTCAATAAATACAAGTTCATACGGGCACGCCCAGTAGCAGCCTTCCACGGCCAAGATTCTTCCGTCTGGTGATGGGTGGACTGCTGCCCAGCAAAAGCCCATTCCCTTCAGCGCCTCAGGCGGAAAGGTGAACGAGTTGACCCTGCTGCTCAGATCAATGACGTTGTAGCCTTGGTAGTCCTCTCCGCACAGAAGATACTCATCTTGATCTTGCACTACCCATGAATACCAGAACGCCCCGTAGTTCCTCTTGATGTCGGCAATGACTTCTGATGATCCTGAAGTCTTTACTATCCCGCGGCTGTAGTTCCACGAGCCGTCATTGCCTTCGTATGCTGAGACCTCTAGAGTAAAGCGACCGGAGGGCGAGGTATGAATTGAAGCAGAACCTCCCACAGGAGAGAGCTGCATGAAGCGCTCTTCTGTGTGTTCTCGCCACTCTGCGTAGGTAGTGGGTTCGTTCTTCATGAGCTCTAACGTTTGACATGAGCGGCCCGCCGGAGGCGGGTCCGCTCGATGGAGTGGTTAGATCTCTGAGGCCGAAGGCACGCCCCGAACTGCCGAAGCCGCGGACCCACGTTGCCGCACTGACCCAACCCCGACTGCTGCCGCTCAGCCCTTGACACTTGCCCGCTCGCAGCGCCGCTGGCGGCAACACCATCAGAGCTGCGCAGACGCTGAGCGCCAGCAAAACACTCCGAGCCACGGGTCAGAAGGACAGCCATTTCAGTTGCTTCTCGAAGGCGCATGCGCACGGGCCGAACTGAGATCTAACGTTTGACATGAGCGGGGACGAGACGGCGCAGCCGACTCGGCATCCGCTCGATGGAATGGTTAGGCGGCATGGCGTTGATTCCTAGAACGCCTTGCGCACACCACAAGAGCCACGATTAGCGCAAAGACGCTGACGAGGGCAAGGCCAGCAGAGATTGCGGCAATGAACTCCAAGATCGTCCACGGGCAGTTGACCCCATAGTCTTCACACCGATACTCCTTTTCCCAGGTAGTGATGTCGTCCCCTTGGCCACCCTCGTCCTCGCCGTTCAGCCCAGTTGAGTAGAGCGCGTAGCTGGATGTGTCATCCAGTCGCCTGAAAACGTAGGGGTTCATCCATGGGTCGTTGGGCACAAGTTCGACTAGAGGCGGATCTGTCTTTGATGTATATCCCGTTAATGCTTATCGGCTGGGCAGCCACGGGATGCGAGATCAGCAGAGCTATGGCAGCAAGCACTACGCGCACAATTTCCTCCTTGGGCTAGCAGAGCCCGCGACGCCTAACGTTTGACATGAGCGGTGGCTTGACGGCGCAGCCGGCAAGACATCCGCTCGATGGCAGGGTTAGGCGTCATTTTTCTCACAGCCCTTCGTCCCAGAGCGACGCATCGTGTATGAAGAAGGAGACAAGTTCCCCTTCATTCAGAACGAGATCAGTGAGGTCGGCTGCATCCAAGGCGATGTGTACATCACCAGCCCTGACGAAGGCAAACGGGCTTTCGCTCTGCGAATGCGCCGACACCACTTGCCCTCGGACCTGAAAACACCCGAACTCCGGAAGGGGTGCGAACACGTGATCGCAAGGCTCCCCCGGCAGAATGAGCACAAGAGAGCTCACTCGTTCTTGATTGACTTCAACGTCACATACTTGCCCGACCAAGCCGAATGAGTTGCCGGAGTAAGGAACAAACCACGCTCCGCCTCGCAATGCACCAGCGGAGAACACGATGCGATAGGCAGGCGTAGGAATAAATCCAATGAGGCGGACTTCATCGCTGATCAGACTTTCAATGACTACGCGCATGGTCTGCCTGACGCCTAACGTTTGACATGAGGGGTGACAAGACGGCGCAGCCGGCTTGGCATCCCCTCGATGGAAGGGGTAGGCGGCATTTTTTCGCAACCCTGGAGTTCCCAGCCTATGCACCACGAACCCTGCGACAGCAGCGAGCAGCGCCGGCAACGCCAAGAGACCATCGGTGCTCCGGAATACTTGCCTGTACCCGCGGGGAAGAATGCGACGTAAAGAGCAAACCATGGAGCAAGGGCTGCTGTGCCGCAGGCCACTGACATCGACAGCCATGTTTCTCGCTTGAAGCGCCGCAGAAGCCAGAGTGTTGGGAGTACGAAGAAGAACAGGGTTGCGTAGGACGCTGGCAAGAGGGAAACCAATACGAAGATGGCTTCGCTACCAGCATAAAACGACACACCGCCGGCGAGCGTCAGCGAAACAACCAGCGGAGCAAGGCCTGCCGCGACCACCTGGCGGCGCTCCGTGGGGGACCCCTGTTGATCTGACACGTGACGCCTAACGTTTGACATGAGCGGGGACGAGACGGCGCAGCCGGATCGGCATCCGCTCGATGGAATGGTTAGGCGTCGACACGTCGGAGAAACTTTGGTCTCTTAATCGCAGCCTCTGCTGAGGCCCTCCGATTGAACGGCCAAACCTCGATGTCGCCAGCCTCTTGGTACTGCAACCAGCGCTGGTTCTTGCGGCGTTCCCACCAACCGAACGTCAGAACGTTCATTGGCCAATTGACAACGCCGGTTCGCTTGTACTCGGGCCAAAGATACTCCTGGTCCGAGTGGAGAAAGACAACCCACCTAGCGATCTCTCGCCGAGTTTGACGGTCAATGGCGTTTCTCCCCTCGGCCTTGTGCTGGTAGTTGTCGTCGTAGAGGCACCACGCCGCTTCTTTGACCGCAACGGCACCTCTATCACGCCAATCAACTTCTACAGCGTCAAGATCATCGTTGGTTATTCTTCGAGCGGCGTACCGCCGCAGCGCCAAGGCCAATGAATCACGAGAGGAACGATGGATCATTTGCGACGCCTAACGTTTGACATGAGCGGGAGCAACCGGCTTGCCGGTTGATCTCCGCTCGATGGAATGGTTAGACAGCGACCGGCTCGCTTGACCGCAACAATCGGCGCCGCGCAGACCGATTGAACGGCCTTTTCCTTTCGCTGCCTCGGCTGCCAAGTTTCCCCCAAGCGCGACTGCCGGCAAAGCGCGCGGTGAACCCGCTCAGTCGGTGCGCTGGCCGCCAACGGACGGACAGCCCACGAAGAACTCGGCACGCTACTTCTCGCATGGCACTGCCTTCAATCGGCCGATGTCTAACGTTTGACATGAGGGGTGGCTTGACGGCGTAGCCGGCAAGACATCCCCTCGATGGAAGGGTTAGACAGCGACCGGCTCAGAAGACCCACGAGCTCTCGCGAAGCACATTGCTTCTTTGACGCGACGTCTTCCTCTTCCTTCTTTCGCTGCCCTGGCTGCGCAGTTTCGCTGACGTGACGCTCGTTGCAAAGCACTTGGTGCCACAGCTCAGTCGGCGCGCTGGCCGCCAGCGGACGGACAGCCCGCGAAGAACTTGGCATGGCACCCAGAAGCCGGCAAGCACCTCGAACGTGCCGGGCATAGGCCGCAGGCCGATGCCTCACCGAACCCAACCTCTTCGGCTCAGCGGTCTGACGCTGGGCCAGCGATGGACGCAAGTTGCAACCACGCAGAACCGACCCACTGGCTCGATGAACTTCAATGCGCCGCCGAAGCCAAGAACCAATGGGCACAGCTCTCACTCGGCCGATGTCTAACGTTTGACATGAGGGGTGACCAGACGGCGTCGCCGGCTGGGCATCCCCTCGATGGAATGGTTAGGGCTCACGGCGATGAAAGGCCACATAGAGTTTCTTCAGTTCAGGCTGCATGCCGAGCCAGTACTGTTGGGCTTCTTCTGTGGGGACTTCCCAGAACAGGTTTTCAATAAACGACACGTCAACGCACTCCCTGACTTCCGCGGCCCCGACGGAAACCGCTCGGGCAAGAAACTGGAAGAGGGGTTGATACGCCTTGAACGGTACGCCGCGGCTCATGTCCCTGTTAACGGCCTTGGCCAAACTCTCAAACCATAGAGATGCGTACTCCGGGGCGACCTCGAACGTCAGCCGTCTGTGCTCGAAGTCGGCTTTCACAGCAGCTTCTGGGAAGCGCTCCCTGCATTCACGGTAGAGATCGACAACCGATTGCACCTGTGAGCCCTAACGTTTGACATGAGCGGTGACAAGACAGCGAAGCTGGCTTGGCATCCGCTCGATGAAATGGTTAGGTCTCACCATACGAATGGCACGATGTCGGCCAGCACGTGCGCGAACACCGGAGTGAAGAGCGAGCCTGTCTTGGCGTAGTAAATGCTCAGCACAAGACCAAACCCGACTACGGAAAGAGCCCCGACTGGACCCTGGTAAAGGTGGTACACAAGCCGGATAAGTAATGGCACCCCAATGGCGATAGAGAGACCGAAGCCTCGCAAACCTCTCATCAGGAAGCCCAGCAGAAACACCTCTTCATAGGTGCCGTTGACCATAGCGAGCCGGATGAGGACCGGCAAGGAAACAGAAGCTTCCTGCATCAACCGGTCGATCGGCTGCTCCTGTCCAGCGAACGGCGCGACAAAAACCCAGCTGGCCAACCAGCCGGTGAGAAGCAAAGGTATCGCGAGCGTGGCCGCCTTGAGTGAAGGCTGCGGGTAAAACGAAGATACCGAGTACTTGCGGGCGCGCAGCAGACCAAGAGCGACGCATGCGCAGATCACCTCCATGATCACCATGCCGATCAGCGAGCCGTCACTGAATGATCCAGCCTGCGCATTGACACCAATCGACTGCAGGGACGACCAGATCGCCCAGCCGAAGCAGATCGCAACGACGGCAATGGCCTCGCCCGGGCTTGTCGTGGTTCGAATTGCCGAATGCATCTGTGAGACCTAACGTTTGACATGAGGGGTGCCCGACCGGCGCAGCCGGTTGGGCATCCCCTCGATGGAATGGTTAGGCCTTACCTTGCCGACAGATGAACCGATTGACAGGAAAGAACCTCCGAATAGCAGACTTCGGTCCGTCATTTGCATGCCAGCACCTCAACATTTTTGACAGGTTGACGTGCCAGTCCAGCTGAGGTGGGGATGAGTTCGCTGATCGTCACGAGGCAGGAGCCGCCGGCCACGGAGTGGTTGATTTCGTATTCCTTCCCGGCGACCGGAGTGAACTGCAGGTTCTGATTGCAGGATTCGGAACGTAGTACTCCGCCGGAGCTGCTCGCCGATAGGTACGCCATCATCTGAAATGCAAACGGCTTACCTGCGGCCACAAGCCGTTCAACACGTTTCGGTTGAACCTCAGTGACACCGCCGAGCATTCCCAACTGACCTCTTTCAGATTCGGCAAAAGATCTTGAGACCCACCTGACCAATAGTGCCGATTGCGGCCCCCCGGGGGGGATGCAAGCGCCGGCTGTCCAGACACCCAAACCCACGAAGTACCAGTCATCAGACATTTGAATCCGCACCTTTGCGGTCTCGCCTGCTGTGGGCTGGACGTACATCGTGTGGCATGCCGAGAGTGAAAACAAGCACGCGATCGCCAAGCTTCTACGAAGCTTCAAGAAAATCCTCCAAGGCCTAACGTTTGACATGAGCGATGGCGCAAGGGCGCAGCCCTTGCGACATCCGCTCGATGGAATGGTTAGGCGTCCGGCTGCACGCAGGAGCCACGTTCGTGTTGCTGCTGAGAACGATCCCCATCATCTGGCGCCGCCTCGCTGTCGAATGACCGACTCCGCAACTTGTTTCGGCATAGCCACAACCTCTGCATCGCCTGTGATCGCTTGGACCTCCGCCGGCGACAACGCCTTGCCTTTGACCTCAGCAGCTCGGCCGAGAAGCGCCAACAGGGGTGGGATGTAGACGAGCACCAAGTTATCTGGGTTCGCCTTTGCGACTTGCACAGAGTAGGGGCCTATGTCACCCACCTTGAGTGGTTCAACTGCCATTGCTGGTCCCACACAAGAAGCGAGCCATACCAGAAGAGTGCCTGCGAGCTGTCTCATTGGACGCCTAACGTTTGACATGAGCGGGAGCAACCGGCTTGCCGGTTGATCTCCGCTCGATGGAAGGGTTAGGCCTCATGCCAAAGAACGCCGCGATTGCCCTCTGCCTTCGGATTGTGCCGGCCATCAACTGCGATCTTCTTGTGCATCCGCTCCCCCGCCCAGTAGCGGTCAGATGACAGCCCGCCGAACTTATTCCGATAGAACGCAACAGCCTCGACGCGCTTCCTTCTGATTCGTGCTCTAACCGTTCCCCTCGACCGCTCTTCCCATTCGGCCAGGCCATGCATTAAGAGTCGAAGTTCAGCCTTTGACAGCGCGTGCCAATAGGCGCGACACCGTTTAAGGGGGTTGTAGATCTGTATCGCACTTGGCGCACTTCGCCGGTAGGACTTGCGTCGATTCATTCGCATGCGCCAGCCTGTGAGGCCTAACGTTTGACTTGAGCGGCTTGCCGAAGGCAAGTCCGCTCGAAGGAATGGTTGGGCGTCGGCGGCCCCCAACGGCCACCGCTCTGGGCAGCAGCCACCGCGGCCCTTTGCCACCGCCCGCTCGCCTGACACCGATGCCTCGCGATTGACCTCAATCGCCTCTCCCCGCGATAGCGGCGGCCTCAACCTTCTGACTTCCTGCGCTGCCACCAGCGGCACGCTGTTGGATCAACACCGCGCGAACAACCACTTCGGACTCCGCTGACGCCCAACGTTTGACATGAGCAGGAGCAACCGGCTTGCCGGTTGATCTCCGCTCGATGGAAGGGTTAGGCGCCACGCAGAGCTGCTTTTACTTTGGCTACGAGGCTCGTTGGGCCTCCTAGCGAAATGCCCATGTAGGTTTCAAGAACCGCCTCTACGGAACCCTCTGAGAGCGCGATCGAGTAGACGAGAATTTCTTGAGAGCCTGCTACGGCGTATGACTTTTCCGTTATCTAACCTCCCTCGCCGAATACGAAAGCTTTGAGTCGGTCAGGTAGCTCGTTGGTTTGATCCGCGGCCACCACTGAGGTAACTTCCGACGCGGGCGTATCGGAAGCGGCCTTGTATTCGAATTGGCCGTCTTGGATCTTGAAGTCTTCTATGCGCCCGGTCGTTCCGTTGGAGTGTCTTACGACGAGACCTAACAGATTGATCTGTTCCAGAAGCTCCCAGCGCAGTTCACTGCCCCCGTCGTCTGCGCCGAGGGCGTCCTCCGCCAGCCGGAAGAGTGGTGCGACCTTCTTAAAGAGTGGGAGCGGCGAAAAGGCACCGTAAGTCCATGGCATGTCATAGCCCGCTTCCTCCAGCATGCCAATTGCATCTTCGCCGAGCAAAAGGGTTGACTTGCGTGACTTCATATTTCGGTGCCGACCGGGCTTGAATTTCGTGACGCCTAACGTTTGACATGAGGGGTGACCAGACGGCGCAGCCGGCTGGGCATCCCCTCGATGGAATGGTTGGGCGTCATCAGCTACTCAAGCAGACAACTTGCCCATGAAGGATGGGGGAGTGCATCAACGTCGGTAGTACCCGAGTAAGGGAGCTTCTTAGACGCGCTCAATTTGCCATCGGACAACTGACGACGCTCTATGTGAACAGGTAAGCCACGCCTCGGATCACCTACTTGTCGGAACACGACGTACTTCTCATCCTTGGTGAAGCACCAGGAATTAACTTCCTCTTGCACACCCTCGAACTTGTAAATCTGGCCAGATTCCTTCATCACCACGAGCGTAATTCCTGGAGTATGGGATGCGGGCGGCCGATAGAAGCCGACCACCCAGCCAACGTAGCGCCTCGATTCGGACACTTGAGGGTTCGCGTAGCTGGTTTGGCCGTTGAGCTTCGGGGCCTCCCTACTCTTTCCGTCTGTTCGGCTGATGTACAGATTCCCGTCCGTTCCTCCTGTGGTTAGGACGAACTCTTGCGCAAGAGAGACACCGCACGCTAAAGCGAGCGTGGACGCGGCCAGATGTTGCCTCATGACGCCCAACGTTTGACATGAGGGGTGACCAGACGGCGCAGCCGGCTGGGCATCCCCTCGATGGAATGGTTAGCTGTCACCCCTAGCACTCGTACGGTTCTATGTAGAGGTACTTTGGCGCTGCCGGCCTGCAACCGGCGAGACATGTCAAACGCGTGCCCGCATGTTGACCTGGGCACTGCGGATTTGTGTCCTTCGTAGGCGCATACACGGCGCCCGCGAGGATGGTTCTTCCACCCTTCCGGCACCGTATACCACCGTCATCCTGAATGGAGCATTCCTGCGAGAACCGAACCGACGTGACAGCCTTCGACACGCCCTCATCGTCAAACTTGGAAATGCCCAACATCAGCTGCGAGTGCTCGCACGCGTTGTCCGATATCTCAACCGAGTGCGTGGCCGATTGCCCCGAGTACGAAATCGAGCAGCCAGCGACTGCTGCATCGCTGACGGCGGTTCCGACGAGGAGAGGTAGGGCGGCAAGTGCGGTTCGCATGAATTGACAGCTAACGTTTGACATGAGCGGGGGCCGACCGGCGCAGCCGGTTGGTCATTCGCTCGATGGAATGGTTAGGCCGCATCATCCGCTCCTCTCGATAGTCTGACTTCGCTGCTGCGGATGTAGCGAACATCACTCTGGGACGCGAGGTCTCCAGCTTCAACCAGAGCTATGACACGCTGAACCAAATAGCCCAAGGGAACATCTTCGAGTTCGGGGGACTTCAACGCGTACCCCACGACACCAGCAACTTTTCTCCAAGTGGAAGCGCACTCGGATAAGAGAGCGCCATCGATGAGTGAAATTTCATCGACCGTGAGCTTGGCGACGACAGCAATCTCTTCGTCATCTAGCTTTGTGTCGGGTTCGCCACGAGGCTGAGGGGGCTGAATCTCAGGGTACTGAATGACGGCAGGAGCTCGTACGCCAGACAGGACCGCACCGATTGATCTCGATAGCGCGTGCATGAGCTCAAGTCGCTCTGCGGAATCTGAAATCTGGGCGATCGCTACTTCTGCCTCGGTGAGATTGGCCAAGGCGCGCTCACAGGCGGCGAATATGTCTTCAGCGGTCTTTCGATCCATGGATATGTTGCTTGTGCGGCCTAACGTTTGACATGAGCGGTTCGCCGAAGGCGAATCCGCTCGATGGAGGGGTTAGGCCTCTGTGGACGAAGCCACCGAGGAATGCTCGCAGACAAGCCGAACTGTGAGCCAGCACGGCTGACAAACCGACGGGCCCGATAACCCACGTTATGTGCGCTGGCCGCTAACGGACGGACAGCCCGCGCCAGCAGCTGCGACCTGCCCAGCGAAGCCACCGCCAGTGGATGCGCGCACGGCGCGCGTGACCGCCGGGTTTGGCCGGAACGCGCAGTCGTTTGATGAGGCACCGTTTGCATAACTCGCACTGCTTTCGAAGGCACGCTGCCTGACCCGATACTGAGGTCTAACGTTTGACATGAGCGGGGGCAAGACGGCGCAGCCGGCTTGGCATCCGCTCGATGGAAGGGTTAGGCCGCACTGCGGTACAGCGCCCAGACATGACAGTCCGCATGATGCTCATGTGG